>NZ_BSCT01000028.1 GCF_030159255.1 Bradyrhizobium sp. SSBR45G
CCCCCTCACCCGGATTGCATCTTCGATGCAATCCGACCTCTCCCCGCAAGCGGGGAGAGGCTGGGATCGAGCCTGCCGCTCGGCCGCGGGCTCGATCGTGCGTTCAGCCATTCGACTCAGGAGCCATCGTTGAGTTTCGTCAGCAAGCATCAGCTGTGGACCGCCGAACAAACCGAAGCCGCGGTGCGCATGCGCCGGATCGCGGAGGAGCAGGGCCTCACGACGATCCGCTTCTCGTTCCCCGATCAGCACGGCATCCTGCGCGGCAAGACGCTGACCGTCGATGCCGCGCTGTCCTCGCTGCAGGACGGCTGCTCGATCACCACCACCCTGCTGGCCAAGGACACCTCGCATCGCACCGTGTTTCCGGTGTTCACCGCGGGCGGCGGCTTCGGCATGACGGAGATGCAGGGCGGCAGCGATGCGCTGATGGTCGCCGATCCCACCACGTTCCGCGTGCTGCCCTGGGCGCCCGGCGCCGGCTGGGTGCTGTGTGATCTCTATTTTGCGAACGGCGCGCCCGTTCCCTTCGCCACCCGCAATCTCCTGCGGTCGGCGCTGGCGACGCTCGATGCGCGTGGCTATCAGTTCAAGGCCGGCCTCGAGGTCGAGTGTCACATCTTCAAGGTCGAGGATCCCAGGCTTGCGCCTGGTGACGCCGGCTCGCCCGGGCAGCCCGGCGTGCCGCCGACGGTCAGCCTGCTGACGCAGGGCTATCAGTACCTCACCGAGCAGCGTTTCGATCAGATGGAGCCGGCGCTCGAAATCATCCGGGCCAATCTCACCGCGCTCGGCCTGCCCTTGCGCTCGATCGAGCTCGAATACGGCCCGAGCCAGTGCGAGTTCGTGCTGCAGCCCGGCATCGGGATGGAGCCGGCCGATACGATGGTGCTGTTTCGCAGCGCCGTGAAGCAGATCGCGCAGCGCCATGGCTATCACGCCACCTTCATGTGCCGGCCCCGCATCCCCAACGTGATGTCGTCGGGCTGGCATCTGCACCAGTCGCTGGTCGCGCGCGACGGCAGCAACGCCTTCATGACTGATGATGCCGACGGTCTTTCGGCGCTTGGGCGCGCCTACATGGCTGGCCTGCTGACGCATGCGCGCGCCGCCGCGGTGTTCTCGACGCCGACCATCAACGGCTATCGCCGCTACCGCGCCTATTCGCTGGCACCGGACCGCGCGATCTGGGGCCGCGACAACCGCGGCGTCATGATCCGGGTGCTCGGCGGCCCCGGTGACCGCGCGACGCGGCTGGAGAACCGCATCGGCGAGCCCGCCGCCAATCCCTATCTCTACATGGCCTCGCAGATCGCAGCCGGCCTCGACGGTGTCGATCGCGCGCTGGATCCCGGCCCGTCGGCCGACGTGCCCTATGAGACCAAGGCGGATCTGCTGCCGAGATCCCTCGGCGAAGCGGTCGATGCGCTGAAGCGCGACGCGTTCTTCCGCGAAGCGTTCGGTGACACCTTCATCGACTACTACACCGTCATCAAGACCGCCGAGATCGAGCGCTTCCAGGCGGAGGTGTCCGACTGGGAGCAGCGCGAATATTTCGAGATGTTCTAAAGGTGGACCGACGCGGTGATTTTGGTGAAAGCGCCGGCCAAAGAACCCGAGTCATGCTCAAGGTATTCACCGACTTCAACGCAACTACCCATGATGATCTCTGTTGGCTTCTCAAATACAGAGAGAATGATCTCGCGCAGCAGATCGATGGTCTCAAATTGGGAAGGGGAGACCGGATCATCCTGTTTCAGGACGAGGATGATTTCGAAGTCGTCGCAACACTCGATGTTCGCTATGTCGACGTGCTTGGGCGTGAAGCATGGGTAGCGATTCCCGACTGGGGAACACTGGTCAGAAAATAGCGCCCCTCACACGCTGCGCGTCAGGCCGCCGTCAACGCGGATGTTCTGGCCGGTGATGTAGGCCGCGCCGTCGGAAGCAAGGAAGGCGATGGTGGCGGCGATCTCCTCGGACTTGCCGTAGCGACCCATCGGCACCGTGCTGCGGCGCGCTTCGGTGGCCGGCAGGCTGTCGATCCAGCCCGGCAGCACGTTGTTCATGCGGATGTTGTCGGCGGCGTAGGTGTCGGTGAAGATCTTGGTGAAGGAGGCGAGGCCGGCGCGGAACACGGCCGAGGTCGGGAACATCGCCGACGGCTCGAAGGTCCAGGCGGTCGAGATGTTGATGATCGCGCCGCCCTTCTGCGCCTGCATGATTGGCGTCACGAGGCGCGCCGGGCGGATGACGTTGAGCAGATAGGTGTCGAGGCCGGTGTGCCACTGCTCGTCGGTCAGCTCCAGGATCGGCGCCCGCGGGCCGTGGCCGGCGCTGTTGACGAGCACGTCGATCCGGCCCCAGCGGTCCATCGCGCCATCGGCCAGACGCTTCAGATCGTCGTTCGACTTGTTGGAGCCGGTGACGCCGAGGCCGCCAAGCTCGGCCGCCAGCGCCTCGCCCTTGCCCGACGACGACAGGATCGCAACCTGGAATCCATCGGCGGCAAGGCGGCGCGCGGCGGCTGCGCCCATGCCGCTGCCGCCCGCGGTGACCAGTGCGACACGTTGTGTGGCCATGACGATGACTCCTGCCTTGGATGATGCCGGCAGCGATGTAGCGCATTTCGACCGATAGCGTCGAGCGCCCGGCATTCGAAGTGTCCATGGCTGTGTTCCCGCACGGGGGGATCGCTTTTTCGTGAGCGGTTGCGGGCCGTAACCTTGGGTCTGCACGCATTGCCGCCTTGCGGGAACCCGATCCCACCGAGCGGCATATTGAGGGGCGGCACCGGCACGAGCCGGCATGCTGCGCGTCGATGCGTCTTATCATCCGGAAAGGGCGGAGCAGTCAAAGATGTCAGACCACAAGCCGCAGCGCGATCGGGCGGTCGTCGACAGCGGCGATGCGTCCGACCTGTCGTCGGAGCACCACGACATCTTCTTCGCCGCCGTCGAGACCACGCGGATGCCGATGACCGTCACCGATCCGCGCCAGGCCGACAATCCGATCCTGTTCGCCAACCGCGCGTTCCTGGAGATGACTGGCTACGCACTCTCCGAGATCGTCGGCGCCAATTGCCGCTTCCTGCAGGGGCCGGACACCGACCGCGACACGATCGATGCCGTGCGCAACGCGATCGCCAATCGCCAGGACATTGCCGTCGAGATCCTCAATTATCGCAAGAATGGCGCGGCGTTCTGGAATGCGCTGTTCATCAGCCCGGTCTACAATCGCGACGGCGATCTCGTGTATTTTTTCGGCTCGCAGCTCGACGTGTCGCGCCGGCGCGACGCGGAGAGTGCGCTGATCCAGGCGCAGAAGATGGAGGCGATCGGCCAGCTCACCGGCGGCATCGCGCACGACTTCAACAACATCCTGCAGGTCATCATTGGTTACACCGAGATCCTGTTGGGCGCCGTCAGCGAGCTCGCCCCGCGCCACCGCCGCGCCGTCGAGAACATCCGCGCGGCGGCCAACCGCGCCGCGACCTTGACGCAGCAGCTGCTGTCGTTCGCGCGCAAGCAGCGGCTCGACAGCCGGCCGATCAACCTCAACAACATGATCGAGACCCTGGTGCAGATGGCGCGGCACACGCTCGGCGACAGCGTGCGCATCGTCGTGAAGGCGCAGCCGGGCCTGTGGAACAGCCGCGTCGACCAGACCCAGGCCGAGGTCGCGCTGCTCAATCTGTTCGTCAATGCGCGCGATGCCATGCCGCATGGCGGCACGCTCACCATTCGCACCGAAAACCAGGAGATCCCGGAGGAGGACGCCGTGCAGTTCGGCGTTCCCAGAGGCGGCCGCTACGTCGCGCTGAAAGTGTCGGACGACGGCATCGGCATTCCGCAGCCTATTCTTGCCCGCGTCGCCGAGCCGTTCTTCACCACCAAGGAGGAGGGCAAGGGCACCGGACTTGGACTGGCGATGGTCTATGGCTTCACACGCCAGTCCGGTGGCAGCACTTACATCACCAGCGAGGTCGGGTATGGTACCACCGTGCAGCTGCTGTTTCCCGCCACCGAGCAGGCGATCGCCAAGCCGTCCGTGCGCGCGCCGACAGCCGCGGACCGCCGTGGCAGCGAACGCATTCTCATCGTGGAGGATCGCGCCGAGGTCGCCGAGCTCGCGCGCTCCATCCTGGAGGATTTCGGCTACCGCACCGAAAGTGCAGCCAATGCGCATGACGCGCTGGAGCTATTGGATTCGGAGCTGCGCTTCGATCTGCTGTTCACCGATCTCGTGATGCCCGGCGGCATGAACGGCACAGTGCTGGCGCGCGAGGCCCGCAAGCGCCAGCCGAAGCTGAGGGTGCTGCTCACGACCGGCTATTCCGACGCGGCGGCCGAGCGCGCCGATGCCAACACCGGCGACTTCGAGATCATCAACAAGCCGTACCGGCGCACCGACCTGGTCCGACGCGTCCGGCAGCTGCTCGACGGCCCGACCGGGGTGACCTGAGGCGACGCTTGACCCGGCGAGTCCGCGCGCCGAAAGTCGGCGCCGAGAGCGGAGAGCGATGATGCGCCACGTGACGATGCAGACGCCGGCCGGTGTGCCGGCAGCTCCGGTTCGCAGCGAGCCGCGCGAGCCCGGCGTGGTCGCGGCCGGCGTCTACGCCCATGGCCATCGCGTTGCCGACATCGCGATCGAGGACGCCGGGGCCTGGCGCAAGCGGCCAGGCCACGTGGTGTGGATCGGGCTGCACGAGCCGGACGCGGCGCAGCTGCAGCGCGTGGCCGAGCAGTTCGGCCTGCATGAGCTCGCGATCGAAGACGCGTCGAAGGCGCATCAGCAGCCGAAGGTCGAGCGTTACGGCGATGCGCTGTTCATCGTCGCCCGCACGGCGCAGCTGGTCAATGAGCACATCGTGTTCGGCGAGACCCACATCTTCGTCGGCCCCGGCTTCGTCGTCTCGGTGCGCCACGGCGCCTCGACGTCCTACGGCGCGGTGCGTGCGCGCTGTGAGAGCTGCCCGGGCTCGCTCGCCAAGGGCGAGGACTACATCCTCTATGCGATCCTCGACTTCATCGTCGACAACTACCGCCCGGTGACCGAGAGCATCATGGCCGAGGTCGAGACGCTGGAGGAGGTCGTGCTGCAGCGTCCGCTGGCGCGCAGCGAGGTCGACCGGCTGTATCGCCTGCGGCGCGACCTGCTGCGGCTGCGCCGCGCCGTCGGCCCCGTGGTCGACGTCTGCAAGCGGCTCGAGCATGTCGACAACGTCGCGATCGATGCCGAGATGGCGCCCTTGTTCCGCGACGTGCTCGATCACGCCAAGCGCGCCGAGGAGGATGCGGATTCCCTGCGCGAGATCCTCGCGTTCGTGTTCGAGGCCAGCATGATGGCCGGCCAGGCGCAGCAGACCGATATCGCCCGCCGACTCACGGCCTGGGCCGCCATCCTCGCGGTGCCGACCGCGGTCGCCGGCATCTACGGCATGAACTTCGAGCACATGCCGGAGCTGAAATGGCAATACGGCTACTACGCGGTGCTCGGCTTCATCGGAGTGGTCTGCAGCGTGCTGTACTGGCAGTTCCGTCGGCGCGGATGGTTGTGAGGACGCGCCGCTGCCTGCCGCTCACCTCTCCCCGCGCGTGATCCAAGCCAGGGAGAGGCGTGCGCCGCGCGAAGCCCGGCTGGCCGGACATCTTGGCCAATCGCGCGCCGGACGAGAGCCTACTTCTGTGGCTCCGTCGTCGACCACAGCAAGGTCGTCGCGTTCTTTTCATATGCCATGCCCTTGGGATAGCTGATCAGCTCCATCTGCAGGTCCCACGGCGTCAGGAAATACAGGATCGACTGGCCGCCGGCCGGGCCGTCGTTGATCGGGATCGGGCCCTGCATCGTGCGCACGCCCTTGGACTTCAGATAGGCCGCAGCCTTGTCGATGTCGTCGACATAGAGCGCGATGTGGTGGCCGCCGAAATCGCTGTTCTTCGGCTGCGTCCTGGCCTGGTCCGGCGCCTCGTACTGGAACAGCTCGATGTTGGAGCCATAGCCGCAGCGGACCATGCTGATCTCGTCGATGACCGCGCGCGGATGGACGTTGACGACGTCCTGCATGAACGTGCCCTTGTCGTCGGAGAACGGCCCGAACGACATCGCCTGCTTGCAGCCGATCACGTCGGTGAAGAATGCGATCGCGGCCTTGACGTCCGGCACCGTGATGCCGGTGTGGTCATGGCCGCGCAGGCCGGGGATGGAGTCGGCCGAGGCGACGGTGGTGGAGAGGGCGAGGGCGGCGAGGGTCGAGCTGACGAACTTGGCAAACTTCATTGAAGGACTCCGACTAAGGGCTGATATCGAATGATTGAGGCCTCGCGGTTCGAGACGCGTTGCCAGGCGGCGCCGGACATCGGCGATCGGTCGCGAGCTCGTTGGGATGAGCCCGGAGCCTTGCGCCGATAGGCGCATATCGCGCCCCTCGAACGGCTCTCGCCCCTCACCCTGAGAGCCCGCCGCAGGCGGGCGTCTCGAAGGGCGAGGCCGCTGCTCGGGCCTCATGGTTCGAGACGGCGCTATGCGCCTCCTCACCATGAGGGTCGAAATTGATCGTTGCAGGCGAGCGTCTCGAAGGACGGCGCACGCGTGCGCTGCCATTCTTGCGCTTCACCCAGACGCCAACTGCTTCTCCACGGCTTTGTGATCGTGCGCGAGGCCGGCGGCGAGGCCCTTGGCCATGTCGCCGACATAGATGTCCTCTTCGCTGGCCTCGTAGCCGTCGAGGATGTCCTTGGCTGCGTCAGCTGGCGTCATTTTCGGGATCGGCAGACCCGCCGTCATGCGCGTATCCACCGCGCCGGGCAGCGCGCCGACGATACGCACGCCCTTTGGCGCGAGCTCGCCGCGCAGGCCCTGCGTGAGGCTGAGCGCGGCGGCCTTCGAGGCGCAATAGGAGCCCATGATCGGCAGGTTCACACGCGCCAGGATGGTGAGGATGTTGAGCACCGCGCCCTGGTTCTTGATCAGCACGGGGGCAAAGGCGCGCGTCAGTCGCAGCGGTGCGATGTAGTTGATCTCGATCTCCTCCTTGGCAATCGCGAGATCCGGCGCCGCCAGCAGCGCGGTGTTGTGGTTGACGCCGGCGTTGTTGATCAGCAGGGTCGCGTCCGACGCCAGCGCGGCGGCCGCCGCTGCATCGGCCTCGCTGGTGACATCCAGCTTCAGCGGCACGACCTTGTCGGACGCCGCAATGCCCGAGATGTCGCGCGCGGCGGCGTAGATCTTGGCCGCGCCGCGGGCGAGCAGCTCGGCGATGAGTGCCTTGGCGATGGCGCCGGTGGCGCCGGTGATGACGACGACGGAGTCCTTGATCGATGCGCTCATGCGGCGGATCCCTGCTGCTGCGGTTGCTGACGGGACGGGGTGTCGTCGAGCCAGCCCGGCTCGACATCGGGCAGTGGAATGGCGGCCAGGAGCTGGCGCGTATAGGGGGCTTGCGGATGGGAGAAGATGCGGCCGACCGGGCCGTGCTCGACCACTTCGCCGCCCTTGAGGATCGCGACATCGTCGCAGAGCACGCGGATCACCGAGAGATCGTGGCTGATGAAGACCACGGTGAGGCCGAGCTTCGCGCGCAGCTCCTTCAGCAGCATCAGGATATGCGCCTGGGTCGAGACGTCTAGGCCGGAGACGATCTCGTCGGCGACGATGAAATCAGGCTGCAGCGCCAAGGCCCGCGCGATGCCGGCGCGCTGGCGCTGGCCACCGGAGAGCTCGTGCGGATAGCGGTCGACGAAGGATGTCGGCAGGCCGACGAGATCGAGCAGCGCGGCGGCGCGATCGCGGCGGTCGCGCCAGCCCTTCAAGAGTCCATAGACCTGGAGTTGCCGCGTCAGTGTCACAGCGAGCGGCAGGCGCGGATTGAGCGAGGACTGTGGATCCTGGAAGATCATCTGGATCCGCGCGCGCAGGGGGCGCAGCGCGGCTTCCGAGAGGTGGCTGATCTCGATGCCGTCGAACTGGATGCCGCCGGAGGTCGGCTCCAAGAGCCGCACCAGCAGGCGGCCGAGCGTGGTCTTGCCCGAGCCAGACTCGCCGACGAGGCCGAGCACGGCGCCGCGCGGCACGGCGAGGTCGACCGATTTGATGACGTCGCGCATCACTGGCTTGCCGAACAGCGACGTCGCGCGCGCCGGATAGGCGAAGCCGAGCTGGCCGGTGCGCAACAGAATCTCGCTCATGCCGGCCTCCCGGCAGCGAGCTGATCGAGCCGGCGCGCTTCGGCCCAGAGGCTCTCGATCAGCGCCGGCGGCACCGGCTTCAGTGCGTCGGCCGGGCGATCGGCGCGCGGCGTCGCCGCCAGCAGCGCGCGGGTATAGGCATGATGCGGCTTCACCAGCACATCAGCAGTCAGGCCGTCCTCGAGGACGCGGCCGGCATGCAGCACGGTCATGCTACGGCAGATCTTGGCGACGACGCCGAGGTCATGGGTGACGAACAGGATCGCGGCGCCATGGCGCTGGCGCATCCGCTCGACGAGCTGCAGCACCTGGCGTTGCACGGTGACGTCGAGCGCGGTGGTCGGCTCGTCGGCGATCACGAGCGACGGATCGCAGGCGAAGGCCATCGCGATCAGCACGCGCTGGCGCATGCCGCCGGAGAGTTCGTGGGGATAGAGGTTGAGAACGCGGACGGGGTCGCGGATCGCGACCTCGGCGAGCAGCTCAGCGGCGCGGTCGTGGGCGGCGCTCTTCGACAGCTTCAGATGCAGCTGCAGCACCGCCGCCATCTGCGTACCGATGCGCCTGACGGGATTGAGTGAGGTCATCGGGTCCTGCGGGATCAGCGCGATGCGCCGTCCCAGCAGGTCACGGCGCGCTTTGTCCGGCATCGCCAGCAGATCGCGGCCCTCGAAGCTCACGCGGCCCGCCGTGATCCTCGCCTTGGCCGGCAGCAGCCCGAAGATGGTGCGGCCGACCATCGACTTGCCGGCGCCGGATTCGCCGACGAGGCCGCGCACCTCGCCGGCCTCGACGCGCAGGCTGACACCGCGCAGCACAGTGGCGGCGCCGATCGCGACGTGGAGATTGTCGATCTCGAGGATGGCGGTCATCGGCGCTGCACCGGATCGAGCGCGGCGCGCAGACCGTCGCCGAGCATGTTGAAGCCGATGACGCTGACGATGACCGCGAGAATGGGCAGTGCCATGATCCAGGGCGACTGATAGACGATCTGCCGCCCCTCGGTGATCATGCCGCCCCAGCTCGCGGTGTCGCCGGTGACCGAGATGCCGACGAAGGACAGAATGACTTCGACCAGGATCGCGACGCCCATCTCGACCGCGAGCAGGGTGACGATCAGCGGCACGAGGTTGGGCAGGATCTCCAGCCGCAGCGCCTGCGCCCGCGTCAGGCCGAGCACGCGCGCGGCGGCCGCATAGTCGCGCGCGAGCTGCGCCTGCGTCTCGGCTCTGGTGATGCGGGCAAAGCGGGTCCAGTCGACCACCACGATCGCCGCGATCACCGAAGTGAGGCCGGCGCCGATGACGGCGGCGAGCACGATCGACAGGAGCACCGGCGGGAACGCCATCCAGACATCGATCAGCCGCGACACCAGCTGGTCGATCCAGCCGCCGAACGCGCCGGCGATCAGGCCGAGCGCGATACCGATGATGGCCGCGAGCAATGATGCAATCAGCGCGACCATCACGGCGGTGCGCGCGGAGTACATCAGCCTGGACAGCACGCAGCGGCCGAGGCTGTCGCTGCCCAGCGGGAACGCCGCCTCGCCGCCCTGCATGAACGCCGGCGGCAGTTGCGCCGACATCAGGTTCTGCTCGGCCGGATCATGCGGGGCGATGAGTGGCGCAAACAGTGCGATCAAGAGCAGCAGCGCGACGAGGCCGCCGCCGATCCACAGCCGCGCGCCGCCACGCGCGAGCGCGCTGCGCCAGCGCGACGGCGGCGCCGTGATCGGGCCAGACAGGACGAGATCAGCCATGACGCAGCCTCGGATCGAGCAATGCCACCAGCAGGTCGACGGCGAGGTTGAGGGCGATGAACAGTACGGCGAAGGTCAGGATCAGCCCCTGGATCAGCGGAAAGTCGCGGTTGATGACGGCATCGATCGCCATGTTGCCGATGCCCTCATAGGAGAAGATGCGCTCGACCAGCACGGTGCCGCCGAGCAGCAAGGTGACCTGCACGCCGGAGAGCGCCACGGTTGGGATCAGCGCATTGGGAAACACCTCGCGCTGCAGGATCGTGGTGCGCGAGAAGCCGCGGGTGCGGGCGATCTGCGCGTAGTCCTGATCCTCGGCCTCGGCGAGCTGCGCCTTGAGCAGCCGCGCGACCAGCGCGGCGAAGGGCAGAGCCAGCGCCAGCGACGGCAGCAGCATGTGGCGCAGGAGATCAGCGGCGACGTCGAGGCGCAAGGTGAGCAGGCTTTCGATCAGATAGAAATGGGTGCGGAAGGCGACGGCGAGCTGTGGGTCGAGCCGTCCGGAGATCGGCAACAGCGGCAGCAGCACGCCGAAGCCGAGCAGCAGGATCAGCGCCCACAGGAAGTCGGGAATGGCGAGGAAGACGCCGTTCGCGGTGTCCAGCAGCCATTCGGCGCGGGTGCCGCGCAGCAGGCTGCCGACCAGCGCGACGGCCACACCCATCAGCAGCGCCATGCTGACGGAGAGCGCGGCGAGCTCCAGGGTCGCCGGCAGCCGCGCGCCGACCAGCTCGAACACCTGCTGGCGCAGGCTGATCGAGCGGCCGAAATCTCCGACAGCGACCTGGCCGAGCCAGGTGATGAACTGCGACAGCAGCGGCTGGTCGAGGCCGTAGAGCGCGCGCAGGCGCGTGATGTCCGCCGGAGAGGCGCCGGGCGGGATCATCATCGCGATGGGATCGCCGGGCACCACGCGCAGCAGCACGAACACGATCGCGCCGACGCCGAGCAGGGTCGGCGGGATCAGAGCGAGGCGCTTGAGAATGGCGCTCCAGCGCATCGCTCGCTCCGTCTCAGCCTTGCGTGACGAGCTGCGGCAGGATCATGCCGTTGGCCTGCGCCACCACCTTCAGCCCCTTCTTGTGGATGATCGGCTGGACATATTGCAGCAGCGGAATCACCTCGCCCTCTTCGGCGATGTATTTGTCGACGGCCTTCCAGCCGGCGATGCGCTTGGCCTCGTCCTTCTCGCCCCAGAGAGGTCCGATGCGCTCGATCAGATCCTTGCCCTTCCAGGCCGAGTGCGGCGACGGGCCGAACATCGCGAAGCCGGTCGACGTCGTGGGATCGCCGATCGCATTGCCCCAATTGTAGAACGCGGCCGGCGCCAGCGCATGGCGGGCGCGCAGCTCGAAATGCTGGGCGATCTCGTAGACCTCGATATTGGCCTCGATGCCGACCTTGCGCCACATCCCGGCGATGGCCTGCACCATCTCGTAGTCCTTCGGCTTGAAGCCGCGCGTGGTCTGGATCGTGAACTTGACCGGCTTCGTCGTCGAGTAGCCGCTCTTGGCGAGCAGGCTCTTGGCCAGCTCCGGATCATAGGCGGTCTTGATCGAGGGATCGAAGGCGGCGTAGCCCGGCGCCTCCAAGGTGTCGATCGGCACGCCATAGCCGCGCAAGAGCTTCTCGACGATCGCCTTCTTGTCGATGGCGTGGTTGGCGGCGAGCCGCACATTGCGGTCGAGCATCGGCTCGATGTCGGTCAGGAAGATCATGCCGATGTCGGAGATCGGCTGGGTCAGGCCGGCGAGAGCAGGCTTGCCCTTGAGGCGATCGAATTCCTCATAGGGAATCTCGAAGGTGATGTCGGATCCGCCGGATTCGATCTCGGCGACGCGGCTGGTCGGGTCGGTGACGAACTTGAAGACGACGGTCTCGAATGCCGGCTTCGGCCCCCAATAGCCGGGATGCGCCTTCAGCCGCAGGAAGGCGTTGCGCTCGAACGCATCGACCTTGTACGGCCCCGAGCCGATCGGCGCCTTCTCGAAGCCCTCCGCGCCGACTTTCTCGTAGTAGGCCTTCGGCAGCACGTAGCCGGTCAGGAACGCCATCCATTTGAACAGCACCGGCTCGAACTCGACGACATCGGCGGTGATGGTCTGGCCGTCGATCTTGAAGTTGTTGATCTTCGACCACACGAACTGAATCGGGTTGCCGCCCTTCGGATCGGCGGCGCGGGTCAGCGACCACACCACGTCCTCCGGCGTCACTTTCGAGCCGTCGTGCCAGGTCGCGTCGGAGCGCAGCTCCATCGTGATCTTGGTGCGGTCCTCGTTCCAGCCCCATTTGGTCAGCAGGCCCGGCGTGAACGAGAGATCGGCGGCCTGGCCGATATAGGGGTCGAAGATCGCCTGGTAGATCGACTGGATCGTCGGATTGACCGCCGAGACGCCGACGGTCGGATCGAACGACGGCAGGTTGACGTTATAGGCGATCGTCAGCGTGCCAGCGGCGGCGCGTGCCGACTGAATCGGCAGGCCGGTGGCTAGCGGGAGAGCAGCCGCGCCCGCGAGCTGCAACATCGTACGACGAGAGATCTGATGGTCACGCATGGTGATGCAACTCCGGATGAGCTGATGGGGGATGGCGCCCCCTGCAGGCGCCATGACGATTTGCAAGACGATCTGCGATCAGTGCGGCGCGCTCTCGGCCCAGCGCTTCATCAGCGTGTTCGAGGGCAGGGATTCATCGACCAGCTTCTTGGCGGTCTCGATGCCCGCGACCGGCAGCTTGGCCGGATCGAGCAGGCCGATCTGCACCAGCACCGAGGCCTGGTCCCAATAGATGTGCTCGTTGTAGAGCTTGTCGCCGCGGAAGCGGACGATCGCGACCAGCGGGATCTCGACATACTTGCCCGTAGGCGGAATGCCCGGCAGCATCCAGTCGATCTCGATGTCGTGGGTGAAGCAGAACAGCATCTCGTCGACGACGCGGTCGGCGCCGATGGTGCGCGAGATCGGCACCAGCTTGGTATCGGCCGGCGTCTTCGGGATGAAGTGGTTGGCGTAGAAGCGCAGCAGGTCCTTGTAGCCGACGCCGCCGGTCATGGTCGGGATATGGTTGACATAGGGCTCGGCGACCATCGTGCCCATCGTCGCCTCGGCCGAGCGGGTGGCGAATTCGAGCTCGGTGTGACGGTCCCACAGCGACGACAGGTCGTAATGCGGGCCGAGGACCTTGCGGAACAGCGCGATCGAGCGCGAATGCGCCATCAGGGTCGCCGGCTTGTCGAAGCTGGCGCGCTCGGGAGCGGCGAAGGCATGGTCGCAGCCGGGATAGAGATAGAACTCGGCGTCGTCGCGGCCGGCGAAGCCGGCCTTGACCGCCTCGCGCGCCTCGGCGGGGGCGAACTTGTCGAGCTCGGCGAAATGCAAGACGATCGGGCCCTTGATGTTCTTGGCCTCGCCGATGTCGGCCTCGATGCCGACGCCATAATAAGAGACGGCGCAGTCGACGTCGGTGCGCGCAGCCGTGAGGTAGGCGAGCTTGCCGCCGAGGCAGAAGCCGAGCGCGCCGACCTTGCCCTTGCATTCGGGCCGGGCGCGCAGCACCTTCAGCGCATCGGCGGTGTCCTTGATCGCGAGATTGACGTCGAAGCGCTGGTAGTAGCCGAAGGCCTTGCCGAAATCGGCCTCGCCATAGCCGAGCTCGATGCCAGGCTCGAAGCGCCAGAACAGGTCCGGCGCCAGCACGACATAGCCTTCCTCGGCATAGTAGTCGGCGACGTCACGCATCGAGGCGTTGACGCCGAAGATCTCCTGCAGGAGCACGATGCCGGGACCTGAGCCTGACGCGGGCACCGCCAGATAGCCCTTGAACGTGCCGCCATCGGCGGCGGCGATGTCGATCCACTGTCCAGCGCTCTTGCCAGCCATCGTGATGCTCCCCGGTTCTGCCGGCGGGCGTCCACAGTGACGCCGCACCTGATGTGTTTTCTTCATTGAATTTTTAATGTAAAAATGTCGGATGTAAACAGCAGAGATTGAGCATGCGCTGCACATCCATTGTGCGGAGCGGCATCGGGAGACGGGATATTGAAGAGGACCGAGAGTGCCGCGGCGAAGCGCAAGCCCGTGGCGGCGAAAGCGAAGGCCGCGGGCGGCAAGGCGGGATCACAGGCCGAGAAGGCCCGCGATAGCTCCGAGAGCGGCGACGGCAAGGGAGCCTGGCATCTCGCCCGCAGCGACGCGGAGCGGCGGCTGTCCGACTTCGAGTTCGCGCTGGAGCGGCTGGCGCAGTCCTATTATCGCTGGAAGGCGTCCTGCCTCGCTGCCGTCTGCGAGGTGCCGCTGACCGGCGACGACGTCGCCGTCCTCAACGTCGTGCGCATGGGCGACGAGCCGAAGCGGCTCACCGAGGTCGGGCAATTGCTCAACCGCGTCGACGTGCCCAATCTGCAATATGCGACGCGCAAGCTGGTGCGCGCCGGGCTGATCGAGACCGAGGGCCGCTCCTCGCGCAAGGAGACGCGTTACCGAGCCACGGCGCGCGGCCGCGCCGTCACCGAGGACTACGCCGCCTTGCGCGCCGCCACCCTGCCTCCGATGTTCGATGGCCTGCCGGGCTGGATCGACAGCTGCGCGGCGACGACCGAGCAGCTCGACCAGATGTCAGGCCTCTACGGCCAGGCGACGCGGGTGGCGATCACCAGGCGGCATCAATCGTGAGGCGGCCGCCGGCCCGCTGTGTCCCTTGCCCCGGAGTGACAGGGGAGATGTGACTCAGGAGGACCAGGTCGGGCTCAGCGATCGCCTTTGCGGTACGCGCGCGGAAGCGAGTGTGTCTGCAATCGCCGATTGTGACCCAAGACAACGTTCAGTCGATGTGCCCTGACGAGGCGTCGTGCTATCGACGGAGCAGGGGGGCACAACGATGATTTCACAATTGTTGCCATTCACGACCGACGGTCGCGACCGGCTGTTCAATCTGCTGTTCGGCTTCGATGGCCGGATCGCCCGTACGCAATACTGGCTGTCGTTTCCGATTATTGGCGTGATGAACCTGCTCGCGCTGATGCTTTTCGGTCTGCTCGGTTGGCTATTGTCCGGCTACATCGCCATCGGTGTTACGATCATCGCCTGGATTCTCATCTTCAATGCAGGCCTCGCGGTAGCCGTCAAGCGTCTTCATGATCGTGGCAAGAGCGGAGGGTGGCTGCTGCTCTACTACGTCGCGCCGATCCTGCTGCATCTTGCGGCAGGCTGGTTGGAAGCCGGCGCGATCGCCTTCGAATTTGCGTCCGCTGCCCTCATCGTCTGGGCGATCGTCGAACTCGGCTTCCTCCCTGGTAAGGTCGGAGAAAACGCTTATGGGCCCGACCCGCTGGCGGAGCCCGGGGCGGTCTCAGTCGTCGGGCTCGATTGAGCGGTTTGCACCTGTGCGTGCGCCTCCCGCCGGAACAGCACGTAGAGTGCCGGCAGCACCAGCAAGGTCAGCATCGTCGAGGAGATGATGCCGCCGATCACGACGGTGGCGAGCGGGCGCTGGACTTCGGCGCCGGCGCCGGTCGCGAGCGCCATCGGCACGAAGCCGAGCGAGGCGACGAGCGCCGTCATCAGCACCGGCCGCAGCCGCGCCAGCGCGCCTTCCTCCACCGCTGCGATCACCGAGCGTCCCTCCTGCCGCAGCCGCTCGATGAAGGCGATGATGACGAGGCCGTTGAGCACGGCGACGCCTGAGAGCGCTATGAAGCCCACGCCGGCCGAGATCGATAGCGGCAGGTCGCGCAGCAGCAGCGCGGCGATGCCGCCGGTCAGCGCCAGCGGCACGCCAGAGAACACCAGCGCCGCATCGGCGAGCGAGCCCATGCTCATGAACAGCAGCAGGAACACCAGTGCAAGCGCGATCGGCACCACGATGGTGAGCCGCTTGGTGGCCGAGACCAGCTGCTCGAACTGGCCGCCCCAGCCGATCCAGTAGCCCGGCGGCAGCTTCACCTTCTCGGCGACCGCGGCCTGCGCCTCGGTGACGAACGAGCCGAGATCGCGGGCCCGAACGTTGGCCGAGACGACGATGCGGCGCTTGCCGTTCTCGCGGCTGACCTGGTTCGGCCCCGGCGCCGAGGCGACGGCCGCGACCGACGACAGCGGCACGTAGCGTGGCTGGGCGGCGGCATTGAAGGCGGTGCGGAGCGGCGCTGTCGTCTGCTCATCGCCGGCGGGCAGCGGGATCGGGATGGCGCGGATGGCGTCGAGATTGCCGCGCAGGCGTTCGGGCAGGCGCACGACGATGTCGAAGCGGCGATCGCCATCGAACAGCTTGCCGACGGCCTTGCCGCCGATCGCGATCTCGACCACGTTCTGCACCTCGGCGACGCTGAGGCCGTAGCGCGACAGCGCCTGGCGGTCGATCTTCACGGTCAGGATCGGCAGGCCGGCGACCTGCTCGGTCTTGACGTCGGTGGCGCCGGCGATGCCACGTATCGCGGCCTCGACCTGGCGCGCCGCGCCCTGCAGGATGTCGAGATCGTCGCCGAAGATCTTGACGCCGACATCGCTGCGCACGCCGGAGATCAGCTCGTTGAAGCGCAGCTGGATCGGCTGCGAGATTTCGTAGTTGCTGCCCGGGATCTCGCCGGCTGCCTGCTCGATCTCGGCGACGAGCTGCGCCTTCGGCTTCGCTGGATCAGGCCACTCCGCGCGCGGCTTCAGCATGATGTAGCCGTCGCCCTGCGACGGCGCCATCGGATCGGTGGCGACCTCGGCGGTGCCGATGCGGGTGAAGACGTCCTTCACCTCGGGTATCCGGCGCAGCCGCGCCTCCAGCGCCTTCTGCAGATCGACCGACAGCGTGAGGCTCGTGCCGGGAATCCGCAGCGCCGCCAGTGCGACGTCGCCTTCGTCGAGGCTCGGAATGAACTCGCCGCCCATGCGCGTGGCCGCCACGCCACTCACGGCGACGATCACGACCGCCACGGCCGCGACCGTCATGCGATAGGCGATCGCGGTCCGCAGCAGCGGCGCGTAGATCCGCCGCGCGCCGCGCATGACGATGTTCTCCTGCTCCGAGACCCTGCCGGTGACGAAGATGGCGACGGCGGCCGGCACGAAGGTGATCGAGAACAGCACGGCCGCGCCGAGCGCCATCAGCACCGTCAGCGCCATCGGCGTGAACATCTTGCCCTCGACTCCCGTCAAGGTCAGCACCGGCAGGTAGACGACGGCGATGATAAGCGTACCGAACAGGCTCGGCCCGATCACCTCGCGCGCGCCGCTGACGATGGTCTGCAGCCGCTCGGATGTCGTCAGCAGCCCGCCCTTGCGGTGCTGCGCGTGGCTCAGCAGCCGCAGGCAGTTCTCGACGATGATGACGGCGCCGTCGACGATGATGCCGAAATCGATCGCGCCCAGGCTCATCAGGTTGGCGCTGACCTTGCTCTCGACCATCCCGGTGATGGTCATCGCCATCGACAGCGGGATGATGCAGGCGGTCACCAGCGCGGCGCGGATGTTGCCCAGCAGAAGGAACAGAACGACGACGACCAGCGCGGCGCCTTCGAGCAGGTTGGTCTCGACGGTGCGGATGGTCGCTTCGACCAGATGGGTGCGGTCGTAGAGCGTCCGCGTGACCACGCCCTCGGGCAGCGACCTTGCGATCTCGTCGAGCCGGGCGGACACGCGCCGCGCGACGCTGCGGCTGTTCTCGCCGATCAGCAGCATCGCGGTGCCCAGGATCGTCTCCTCGCCATTGAGCGTCGCGGCGCCGGTGCGCAGGTCGCGTCCCTCGGCGACCTCGGCGACGTCGCCGATGCGCACCGGCGTGCCGCCGCGGGCGCCGATCACGATGTCCTTCAGCTCGGCGGCGCTGCCGACCTGGCCCGGCGCGCGCACCAGATATTGCTCGCCATTGCGCTCGATATAGCCGGCGCCGACATTGGCGTTGTTCGAGGCGAGCGCGGCGATGACGTCGCGAAAACTGATCTTGTAGGCCATCAGGCGGCCGGGATCCGGCAGCACGTGGAACTGGCGCTCGAAGCCGCCGATGGTGTTGACCTCGATCACGCCGGGGACGCCGCGCAGTTGCGGCCGGATGATCCAGTCCTGGACGGTGCGCAGATCGGTCAGCGAATAGTCGGCGCCATCAGGCGTCTTTGCGCCGGGCTTGGCCTCGACCGCATACATGAAGATCTCGCCGAGCCCGGTCGAAAGCGGTCCCATCGCGACCTCGACGCCCGGCGGCAGCTGATCCTTGATCTGCTGGATACGCTCATTGACCTGCTGGCGCGCGAAGTAGATGTCGGTGCCGTCCTGGAACACGACAGTGACCTGGCTCAGGCCGTAGCGCGACAGCGAGCGCGTGGTGTCGAGCCGGGGCAGTCCGCCCATCGCGGTTTCGACCGGGAAGGTGATGCGCTGCTCGGTCTCGAGCGGCGAATAGCCCGGCGCCTTGGTGTTGATCTGCACCTGGACGTTGGTGATATCGGGCACGGCGTCGATCGGCAGCCGGGTGAAGTTCCAGGCGCCGAAGGCTGTGGCGGCGAGCGCGAGCAGCAGCACCAGCCAGCGCTGGCGGACGGCAAAAGCGAGGATCGCATCAATCATGCTCGGCCTCCCCCTTGCCCATCTCCGCTTTCACGACAAAGCTGTTCTCGGCGACATAGTGCTCGCCGGGAGAGAGGCCGTCGCGGATCTCGACATAGGTCGGATCGGATTCGCCCGTTGCCACGGGGCGCGCCTCGATCTTGTCGCCCTCCTCGCGCACGAACACGACGGTCCTGTTCTCCAGCGTCTGGATCGCGCTGGCGCGCACCGCGACGGCGACGCTGCGCTTGGCGAGCACCAGCCGCGCGGTGACGAACAGGCCGGTTCGCAAGCGGCCGTCGGCATTGGCCAGCACGACGCGCGCGAGCGCCGTCTGCGTCTCGCTGGCGCCGACGGGGGCGATGTAGGACACGTTGCCCTTGATCGCGCCGCGGCCGTCGTCGGGATCGATCAACACCTCGTCGTCGAGCCGGACCCGCCTGAGATCCTGACGGTAGATCGACAGATCGACCCAGATGGTCGAGAGGTCGGCGACAACGAAGGCCGGCTTCTGCTCGGAGGCGTATTCGCCGAGCGAGATCTGGCGGTCGATGATGGTGCCGCCGAGCGGCGCCTTGAGGTCGTAGGCGGTCAGGCTCTGGTTGCTCTCGATGGACGCGAGCTGTTCGTCCTTGGCGACGGTGTCGCCGATGCGCTTTCTGATCGCGCGGACGATGCCGGGAAAGCGCGGCGTCACCTGCACCAGCGCTTCCTGATTGGCGCGGAGCACGCCGTTGAACGCCAGCGTGTCCGACAAGGTCGCGGGTCCGGCTTCGGCGAGCGTCACGCCGGCCGCTGCGAGCTTCACGTCGCTGACGCGGATGCGGTCGGCACCATGCTCGTCCTGCTCGACGTGATCCTTCGGCGCCGGCTTTTCGGCATGATCCGTCTCGGCATGGCCGATGGTCGCCTCCGTATGCGGCACCGCGTCGACCAGGACACGCGACGCGGCGGCGCCGCCCGCGGCCGCGAGGATCGCGATCAGAATGACGGTGGATGTCTTCATCGCGTGGCCTCCCGTGCCAGAGTGAAGGGGCGGCCGATCAGGCCTTCGATCGTCGCGACGGCGACATGGATGTTCTGCAGCGCCTCCTGCTCGCGCAGCCGCGCCTGCGCGACGCTGGCCTGCGCGTCGAGCACCTCCAGCAGCGTGAAGCGGCCGGCGCTGTAGCCCTGCGCGATTTCGTCGGCGGCCTCCTGCGCCCGGGGAATCGCGATCTCGCGCAGCACCGACAATTCGCGCAGCGAGCCCTGCAGTGAATCGTAGGCGCGGCCGGCGATCACCAGCAGCGCGTTGCGGTTCGCCTTGCGCTCGGCCTCGGTCTTGGCGAGGCTTTCCTGCGCGGAGAGAATGTTGCCCTGATTCTGGTCGAAGACGGGGATCGGCACGGAGACGCTGAGCCTGACGGCGTCGTCCTGCGTGTCGTTGAAATGCCGCCACCCGGCGCCGACGCGCACGTCGGGATACGGCTTGAGCCGCGCCAGCAGCAGCTCGGCATTGCGTTGCGCATACACCGCGGTCCAGCGCGTCAGCTGTGGATTGGCGTCGATCGCGGCGATCACGGTCTGGAACGAGGGCGGCTGGCCGGTCGCGTCGAAGCGCCCGGTGACGGTGGGCAATTTCGCCAGGGCATCGCCGGTCAGCACCGCGAGCTCACGGCGGGCACTCGCCAGCACCGCCTTGACGCGCTCGCGATCGGCCCGCACCAGCGCCGAGGCGACCTCGGCGCGACCGGTCTCCGCTGGCGACGAGGCGCCGGCCTCGACGCGCCGCCGCAGCAGCGGCGTCAGGCGATCGAGGGCCGCGACCTGATCGTCGAGGATCTGGATGCGGCGCTGGGTCGCGAGCACGGTCACGAAGGCGACCGCTGTCTCCGACAGCACCTCGAGCCGGACCGCCTGGCGCTGGATCTCGGCGACCTGGACGCCGGCCTGGCCTGCAGCGATGCGCGCATCGCGCTTGCCGAACCATTCGAAGGTCTGGCTGATCTGCAAGGTGGTCTCGGCCGATCTTGTGCCGCGATACGGCCCCGAGCCGAGCGAGTTGTCCTGCTCGTAGCTGAGCTCCGGATTGAGCCGCGCGCCAGCCTGCAGCCGCTGGCCGGAGGCGATGCCGATATCGCGATCGGCAGCCGACAGCCGCGGATTGCTGGCGATCGCGCGCGACAGCGCCTCGCGCAAGGTCAGGGTCTGCGCCGCCGCCGTGTGCACGGGCAGCGCGAGCAGGGCTGCCGCGCAGATCGCGCGTGCAGCCATCGCGGGGAATGGCATGAAATCAACCTGTCTTGACGAGCAATGAGGGACGGCGCTTGCCGTCGGGCACGTGACGTCAGATCAGGTGTCTTGGTGGTGGGGAGTCCGATTCGGGCAGAACCCCGGCCCGAAGCACGGGAATGGGCCAGCCGATTGCAGCAACCCTGTCAGCCGGAACGGCGGCGAGCTGCAGCTGCGGCACGGCGACCGAGAAGCAGCCATGGCAATGATGATCCACCAAGCTGCGCTGATCGGAGTGATCGGCCTTGTCCAGCAGTGATGCGATTTCCGTCTTGCCGGTGGAGGGATGCGCGACGTCGAGGTCGCAGGCGCCGTGCAGCGCTCCGGCGAACAGATAGGCGATCATCACGCACAACACCGCGACCCGGCGCAGCAGGCCGGGACGGCTCGTGAGGAATCGTCGATCATTGATGCGCACCGCGCCCCCTGTCGCCCCGCGGATAGCACGGGGGCGGCGGTGTTGTCGATCAGCAACAATGTAACAAGGGGAACCGCGT
This sequence comes from Bradyrhizobium sp. SSBR45G, assembly GCF_030159255.1. Classification (GTDB taxonomy): domain Bacteria; phylum Pseudomonadota; class Alphaproteobacteria; order Rhizobiales; family Xanthobacteraceae; genus Bradyrhizobium. Next base: position 21,242 of record NZ_BSCT01000028.1, read on the forward strand.
CACGGCAGTGCAAGCGCAGGAGCGAGGATCACGCAGGCGAGCAGCGCCAGGGCCGCAGCGCTGCAGCGATAGCCGAACGTCGCCGGGACGGCGCGTCCGAGGCCACGGCGCAGGGTCGCGCCGAGCACGATCCAGCCGCCTCCGATGGTCACGGTCGACAATCCGAGCGCGATAGTGAAGGGCAGCAGGCGCGCGGCATCGGCCTCCGGCGGCAGCAGCGTGAAGGCGAAGATGATCGCCTTCGGATTGAACAGCGTGGTGATGAACACGCGGCGCAGCGTCACCGGCTGCGCATCGCCGGCGGAGCCGCTGCCGTGACGCCACAGCGCGGCAGCAAGGTGCAGCAGATAGAGCACGACGACGATGCGCAGGACGTGTCCCACGAGCGGGGCGGCGGCGAGCGCCGGTCCGAGCACGATGCGCAGGATCAGGATCGCAAGCAGATAGCCCGCAAGCTCGGCCAGCAGCAGATGAAGAGAGACGCGCACGCCGCCGCTGGCGCCCGCGGTGGCAAGCAGCGTGTTGGTCGGGCCGGGCGTGGCGAGCAACGCCACGGCGGCTGCGACGAAGGTCAGGATATCCATGGCCGCATCAAGCACGCGCATCATGTGCCAGCCTTGACGTCGGTCAATGTCCGGCGCGGGCCGTGGCTGAGCATTGATGATCACCTTGCCTGCACGTGGCTTCCGACCGGGCAATCGATTATGCGGCCTTGGCAGCGGCGATCATGAGTCCCGTTTTCCGGAACGCTCTGCACCTCGGCCATTCGTCCGTGCTGATGAGGACAGAGGTAAGCCGTGGCTGCATGAGCGCACCGTATGGCAGCATGCGGGGCGGTTGATTGACTTGGGCCTGCTGCCAACTAAGGTTCGCGCCGCCGGATGTTGAACGGCGCATGATCATCGCGCGGCTCTGACGCCGTGCATCGATGATCGGCGCGCAAGGATCGGAAGACGGGATGACTTTGGCGATGAGCTGGGACGAGTGGGCCCGGCATGATGGCGTGGCGTTGGCGGCGCGCGTGAAGAGCGGCGAGCTGACCCCGGCAGAGCTCGCAAGGCAGGCGGCGGAAGCAATCGCGAAGGTTGATCCCACACTGTCCGGCGTGGTCGAGGTGTTCGCCGATGCCGTCGAGGACCCGGTCAAGGCCGGCGCCAATCCTGCTGGTCCGTTCGCCGGCCTGCCGTTCCTGATGAAGGATCTCGGGCCGACCATGGCCGGGCGGCTGCAGGAGCAGGGCTCGCTCTATATGCGCGGCAACCGTCCCGCCGCCGATACGCACCTGACCTCGAAGATGCGCAAGGCCGGTCTCAATCTGATGGGACGGACCACGACGCCGGAGTTCGGCGTCTGCAGCTCGGCGGAAAATCCGGCCGTCTACGTCACGCGCAATCCGTGGAATACCGACTACACGACCTGCGGCTCGTCGGCCGGAAGTGCGGCGATGGTCGCCGCCGGCGTGGTGCCGATCGCGCATGCGACCGATGGCGGCGGCTCGATCCGCATTCCCGCCGGCGTCAACGGCAATATCGGCTTGAAGGTCTCGCGCGGCGTGTTCTCGATCGCGCCGCACCTGTCGGATCTCTCCGGCCTCGTCTCGATCCAGGGCTGCCAGTCGCGCAGCGTGCGCGACACCGCGGCGTTCGTCGACCATTGCCGTGGCGGCGCGCCCGGCGAGTTCATGCCGTATTGGACCACGCCGGAGCCGTATGTCGAGCTGATCAAGCGCGATCCGGGCAGGCTGAAAATCGCGCTGTCCCACCAATGGGGCGACTATCGTGCGACGCCGCACATCGCGGCCGAGCTCGAGCGCGTCGGCAAGTTTCTCGAAGGCCTCGGCCATCACGTCGGCTACGCCTTGCCGGAGGTCGACTATCGCACAGCCTTCGCCGCGCAGACCACCTGCTACATCTCGAACTTCGCGATCGTCATCAACAATCTGCTCGCGTCGCGCAAGCTCGAGCGGCCGCCGGCCGACCTGATCGAGCCGGTCAACATCCGCATCTGGGAGGCCGGCCGCGGCACCAGCTTCGCCGAGCGTGCGGCGATGCAGGCGGTGTTCAACACGACGTCGCGCGCCTTCGGCGCGTTCTTCGAGGACTGGGACATCATCCTGACGCCGATCACGGCGCTGCCGACGCCAAAGATCGGCACCACGGAATATCTGACGATCAGCGACAATCCCGACGTGCTCGACTGGTTCGAGAATCTCTGGCGCAACTTCGCGTTCACGCCGCTCGCCAATCTCTGCGGCATCCCAGCGATCTCGCTGCCGCTCGCCAGCAACGAGCACGGCCTGCCGCTCGGCATTCAGGCAATCGGCAAGCAGGCCGATGACGGCCTGCTGCTGCAGCTCGCGGCGCAGATCGAGCGCGCCATCGGCGGCGAGTGGAACGGCGGTGCCACCCCAGCGGTGCACGTCACCGCGGGCTGAAGCGGCGTCACCGCGCCGCTGACGGTCGTCAGTTGCGGGACGATGCCCAGCCGGGCCCCTGCCGCTCACGCGGCGGGCTGCTCACCTCGGCCATCAAGGGCTGGTCTTGAAGGATCGAGATGCCGGTCTCGTCGATCACGAAACGCGGCCGCACTTGCCGTGCGTCGCTGTCCTGGATCATGGCCATCCGCTCATTGTCGAGCAGCAGCCAGCGCCCGTCGAGCCGCGCCGCGACGACGGCATGGTCTTCATCGCGCGTCGTGTTGTGCAGGATGATGATGCGCAGGTCGTTCGCCGCGATCCCGGCCAGCCGCAGCGCCATGAACTTCGCGATCGCATAGTCTTCGCAGTCGCCCGCCAGATGGGTGAAGGTGACGAGCGGAGACGCCCAGACGTCGATTTCGCCATATTGGGTGAGGTCGCTGGCGGGACGGATGGCCAGATTGATCGCACGGTTGATTTCGCCAAGCCGGGCGCGGCCCTCTTTGGCGCGCCCCTGATCGACGATGGCCAGCAGGCGCAACGCGGCTGGCGAGACACAATGGTCGCGATCGCCGTCGCACAGCGCAAGCTGCACGCGCTCGTCGTCGAGCCTGCGCGAAAGCGTGAGCCATTTGTTCAGCAGCGGGCTGGCCCAGAGCTCCGTCCGTTGCAGGCCGAACGGCTCGAGGTCGCCCATCGCTGCTGCGAGTCCCAGCGGCTGCCCGATCGGACCGGCGCCGACCGGGCTGATCCAAAGCAGCGCACTGGCGGCCGCTGCCGCAAACGATGCGCCCATCCGCGCGAGTCCAATCATCTGACGCCCCGTTGCCGGAACTCGACTGCGCGAAGGCGCCAGCGGAACCGGATGCTTGTTGAGCCGAGCATCCGCGTCGGGGCTTTGACGCAGCTTAAAGCCGGGCTGCCCGCGAGAAAATCGTAGCCCTCAGGCTGAACGTTGTGTTGCTTCGATGCGACAAATCCTAGCGAAAGCCGAGTGAAGGTCGCGAGCGGCACAGGTGATTCCCGCAAAGGTTGTCGTGTCTGTTTCGGCTAAATCGATGCAATATGTAGATTTTTATTGGCCCGCTCTCGGTCGTCGGCGCGAAACGTCTCCACGGGAGTACGTGGGTGTGGATGTCGCGGTCCGGCCATGTAATAAGTGAAAAATGTATTCTTAAAATGACTGTAGTTAGGTCATTTTTGTCATTCGAATACTTCGCTCGTCTTGGTTTTCCTTGCGAAAAAGAAGGCCGAAACTTGGCGTCCTGAAAGCAAACTCGTGGGATGTGCCGTTTCCCACCCCTTGGAGCACAAGCTGAAGATGGTTCCTCCTGACACTCGCCAGTGATATGCAGACTTCGAACATCAATTGTTATGTAATTATTAACCATAGTCGGTGGCCCCGTGAATTACGCTGGCAAGTCTGACGCCGCGCTTTTCTCCGACGGCCTGGGAACGTCCGCTTCGAAGCTCGTGACGTTGGATGCGCCGCCCGCGCATGCGCCGGCGGACGCGATCATCGTTCCCGACGCGCATTTCCTGTTCCATGCCGATTTCAAGCGGTCTGGTCTCGACTTGGTGCTGTCCTCGGATGGCCGCGACCTGGTCGTGCCGGATTACTTCAAGGGCGAGAAGCGCTCGGCCCTGGCCTCGCCCGACGGCGCGCATCTGACCGGTGATGTCGTCAGTGCGCTCTCCGGCGCGGTCCAGGTCAGCCAGGCCGGTGGTGCGGCCAGCGCCGGCAAGGTGATCGGCCATGTCACCAAGCTGCAGGGCACGGCGACGGTCATCCGCAACGGCGTCTCGATCCTGCTTCATAACGGCGACAACGTCGAGAAGGGCGACGTCGTCCAGTCCGGCTCGAACTCGACGCTCGGCATCACCTTTATCGACGGCACCGTGTTCGGCCTGTCCTCCAATGCGCGGATGGTACTGAATGAGATGGTCTACGACCCCAACGGGTCGAACAACTCCTCGCTGATCAGCCTCGTCGCCGGCACGATCTCGTTCGTGGCGGGCGAGACCGCCAAGCACGGCGACATGAAGGTCGATACGCCGGTCGCGACCATGGGCATTCGCGGCACCGCGGTCCTGGTCGAGATCGACTTCACCGTGCCGGGGCAGGGTGGTCTGCCCGACGCCAAGTTTCAGGTGCTGGTCGAGCCCGATGGCCGCACCGGTTCCTACGTCTTGTTCGACAAGACGACGCTGCAGCCGATAGCCGTGGTCAATCAGGCCGGGCAGCAGATCCAGATCAGCAACGGCGTGGTGAACCAGACGACGGTGCCGCTCACGCCCGACGTCCAGAAGCTCATCAACGACGTCTTCACGCTGAAATTCACCGACAATTCCAACACCAACCCGAAGACGACGACCCACTTCACCGATCTTGGCGTGCCGCAGACGCTGCAGTCGGTGACGTTGCAGAATGGCACCACGGCGACGGCGAAGATCCTGGTCACCGACACGGCGGCGCCGACATCCACCGGCGGCAACACGACCACGGGCCTGGAGCACTATGCCGGCCCTCCCGAGGTCCGGGTGCTGGACGCCAATGGTAGCCTGTCGTCCAGCTTCGGGCTGAGCGAGCGGGCCGGCCAGACCGGGATCAGCACCGATCTCGACACGGTTCTCAGCCGGGTCAATTTCGGCGACATCAATCCCGGCGACCTGCCGACCGTGTCGGTGAAATTCAAGGCCTATGCCTACAAGAGCGCGCAGCAGGGCGATGTCACGGCATCGTTGAACGCCCTGCAGCTGCAGGATGTGATGGCGACGGCGGTGAAGATCACGGTCACGCCGGATCCTAACAACAAGAACTATGGCTCCGCGACGCTGACCTACAGCGTTCCGGACAAGGCTCTGGACTTTCTGGCGGCCGGCGAGACGCTGACGCTGACCTATCTCGTGCGCGTCGATACCAACTACGTGCTGGCCAACGAGTATACGGAGGTGCCGGTCACGATCACCTTGACCGGCACCAACGACAAGCCTGCCATTGCGACGAGCGTCGGAACGATCGCGTTCGAGGGCGGCACCAGCGTGCCCGGGGGGCCGCTGACATCGGATGATCCGACCTCGGGCACGCTGACATTCACGGATGTCGACCTCACCGACACCCATGTCGTCTCGGCCAAGCTGACCAGCGCGGTGCTCCCGAACGGCAGCGTTCCGCCGGCTCCGCTCGCTTTGTTCGAACAGGCGTTGACGGCGTCGATCGCCTCCGACAGCACCGGCAGCGGCACGGGCAAGATCAACTGGAGCCTCGGCAACCTGCCGGTCTATGTCGCGGATTTCATTCCGGCTGGACAGACCCTGACGCTCACCTACACGGTCACCCTGACCGACTCGCAGGGTGCGACGTCGACGCAGACGATCACGGTCACCATCACCGGCACGGACGATCCCGCGGTGGTCTGGATCGCCACGACGCAGGGGCAATCCGGGGAAACCAGCGGCGCGCAGGTTCTGCTGTGGAGCGATGGTGCGAACTGGGCGACCGGCCTCGCGCCGACGGTGGCTGACGACGTCATCATCATCACCGATCAGCTGCATGGACTGACGCCGGCCTTTCCGGTGACAATCGATTCCGAAGCCTTCGCCAAGTCGGTCACCCTGAACGATTTCGGCGGGGGGGCCGTCCCGAGCCTCGACAATCACGACACGCTGACGATCAGCGGCGCGCTGACTGCCAAGGTCGATGCGCGCGTCTCCAATTTCGCCGGCGCAAAGATCAGCGTGGGCGGCGCGATTCAGATTCTCGACCAGAGCGAGCTGAGCAATGCCGGCACGATGCTGCTGGCGGGCGGCGGCGAGTTCGGGAGCGCTGCAAGCATCAGCAACAGCGGAACGTTCGAGCTGTCCGGTGGGACCTTGATCGTGCACGGCGACGTCACGAACGCTGGCGAGGACAGCTCCGGCCTGATCCAGGTCGATCAGGGAGCTACCTTGACTCTCGACGGCGGCAGCATCGACGGTGGCACCATCGTGATCCAGGGCGCGCTGCGCGTTCAAGAGTTCGGCACGCTGGAAAGCGGCGATAACGCGCCGCAGCTCGCCGATGGCCTGCTGGTGTTGAAGGGCGGCGCCGCCATCAGCGACGCCGAGCTGGACAATACCGGTACGATCGAGGTGTCGGGCATCGGCAACGTCCTGTCGGACGACGCCGTCACCAATGCCGGGCAGATCATCGTCAAGGCGCAAGGCGGGCTGAAGCTTGATCTCGACACCAGCATCGACAATGCCGGCGGGGTGATCACCGTCGAGGCCGCGGCCAAGCTGACGCTCTCCGAGGCGAGCATCACTGGCGGCACCGTGACCAACGACGCCGGCGGAACCATCGCCCTCACGGGACAGGCCGCGCTGATCGGCGGGACGCTCGACAATTTCGGCACCCTCAACGTCTCCGGCAGCGGCAATGCGTTCGAGGACGAGACGATCAGCAATGCCAACGCGGCGGCGATCGCAATCGCGCTTGGCGGCGTGCTCTCGCTTGCAGGCACCAGCATCGCCGGTGGCACGATCGGCAATGATGGCACGATCGCGGTGATCGGCGACAGCAGCATCGACGGCAGCGCGGTCGATGGCGGCACGCTCCTGATCGGGGATGGCGAGACCGCTCCCGGCAACATCCGGCTCGTCTCGACGGAGGACGGTCCGCCCGAGACGCCCTGGACGCCCGTGACCCTGACCGTTCAGGGCGGCGCCACTATCGCCGATGCAACCGTCGGCATCGACCCGGGGTCCGTGCTGGAGGTCGCCTCCGCGGCCGGCGCGACCATGAGCGAGATCTCGGTCAGCAATTCCGGGACAATCAAGGTCGACCAGGACGCGCTGCTGCAGATCGAGGACAGCACCATCACGGGCGGCGAGTTCGTCAACCGCGGCATCGTGCATGTCGAGACCCAGGCGGCGACGACGTTCGACGGCGTCACCATCGACAATTCCGGCGGTCAGATCATCATCGACGACGAGGGCGATGCGCCGGTGTCGTCCACTCTCGTGCTGGATGGAAACGCCTCGCTGACCGGCGGCACCCTGAGCGTCGGGGTCGCCGGGACGCTGGAAATCTCCGGCTACGGCGTGTCCCTGTCGGACATGAATGTCGATAATGCCGGCGTCTTCACTGTGGATGTCGATGCGCTGCTCAGCCTGGCCGGCACCACGGTGAGCGGCGACGGCACGCTGCACGTCTACGGCACCCTCACGGCGAGTGGGTTCACCAGCATCGACGGCTCGATCATCAATGACGGCACGATCGAGATCGTCGGAGGCACGTTCGAGATCAACGGTTCGCTGGTCAACGACGGCACCATCGAGATCATCGGCGGTGTCTTCGAAATCGACGGCTCGATCTCGGGCTCGGGAACGATCGCCATCGATCCCGGCGCCATTCTTCACGTCGCCGGCGGCAATACGCAGTCGATCGACTTCAGCGGCGACGGCAGCAGCACGCTCGTCGTCGACGACGCGAATTTCGCCGCCAAGGTCACCGGCCTCGGCATCTCCGACAAGATCGACCTATCGACAATCAAATGGGATCCGGCCACCACAACCGCCTCCTATGATTCGAACAGCGGCGTGCTCACGGTCGTCGACGGCGATGGCCACAGCATCAGCCTGACCTTGAGCGGTGCCGACTACTCGAACGCGCATTTCGTCGGCGGCGACGACGGCCACGGCGGAACGCTCATCACGCTGGTTGCCGAGGATGCGGCGCCTGTCATCTCCGACGCCAGCCAATCCGGTGCGATCGTCGAAACCGCGGGCGCGACAGGCGCGTCCGACCTGCACAGCGTCGACGGCACGATTCACTTCACCGATGTCGATCTGACCGATCGTCCGAGGGCTGCCATTCTCAACAACGCACAGAGCGTGAGCTGGATCGCGGCCGATCATCACACCGATTTGTCCACCCAGCTCACGACCGGCCAGATCGCTGCGCTGGAGCAGGGGCTGCAGCTCAGTCAGAGCGGCAACACCAACAACGGTGCGGTCGGCTGGACCTATGCGATTGCCGACGGTTCGCTCGACTTCCTCGGGGCCGGTGAGACGGTCAAGGTCACGTCCACGGTGACGCTCGACGATCACCAGGGCGGCACGGCGACCTCGACGATCGTCGTCACGCTCACTGGCACCAACGATCGGCCCGTCGTCACGAGCCAGGTGCAGGGGAGCGAAATCGCAGAACGCGCCGGCAAGTCCGGCTCGGATCTGGCCGATACGGCGAGCGGTGCGATCACCTTCACGGATGCCGACGTCACCGACACGCATGTCCTGAAGGTGACCGCCGTTGCGACCTCCGGCAATGATGATGGTCTCCCGTCGGATACGTCCGTGCTGAAGAGCTGGCTGTCGCTCGGTGCGCTCACCACGTCCGTCACCGGGGGAGAATCGCAGGCCTGGACGTTCTCGGCCAAGGACAAGGTGTTCGACTATCTCGGCACCGACCAGCACGTGACGCTGACCTATACGGTCGAGATCGACGACGGCCATGGCGGCGTCGCGGACGTGCCGGTCACGATCACGGTCAAGGGCGCGGAGGACGCGCCGGTGATCACCGCGGAAGCCAATCCGACCGTCCAGACCGTGATCCTGTCCGAACGGGCCACCGTTCTGACGACCGGCGCCAAGGTCAATGCCGAGCACATGCCGACCGAGACATTCGATCAGGTATCGACGCGCTCGACGTCCGATGACGAGCGCGGCCATGGCGGCTTCTACAGCGAGGCGCTGCATGCCACCTTCACGGCCAGCGGCAGTGCGGGAATCGTGCACGGCTCGTCGTCGGTGTCGGCAGCGCCCTACATGAGCGACGGGGCCGACACGACCAACTATCTCAGCATCGGCGGCCACGCGCAGGAAACCATCACCTTCGACAGCGCCAAGAACAGCTTTGGGCTGTATTGGGGCTCGATCGACAGCTACAACAGCGTCTCCTTCTACAACGGCGGCAAGCTGGTGGCGTCCTACACCGGCGACGACATTGCTCCACTGCTCGCCAATGGCGGGCAGACGTCGCTGGCGTCGAACGGCTATGTCGAGTTCCTCGGCCTTTCGCCGTTCAACAAGGTCGTCCTCGCCAGCAGCCAGAACGCGTTCGAGCTCGACAATGTCTCGGCGGGCGTCATCGCCGACCAGCCGGTCAAGCTGGCCAGCGACATGTCCGGCACCCTGACCGTGCTCGACAAGGATGTCGGCGACACGCTGACGGCTTCGGTGCTCGGCAATGGCGTGATCAAATACAACGGCTCGTCGAGCCTCCCGGAGACTGCTCATATCCAGGCGCTGGCCGATGCCCACGCCATCACCTTCGACAGCGCCACTTCCGACGGCCGCTCCGACCTGCTGCATTGGCACTATGATCCGGCCGACGTGAACCTCGACTTCCTGAAGCCCGGCGACACGCTGACCGTCACCTATCAGGCGGTGGTCAGCGACGGCCATGGGACGTCGGCGACGAAGGCGCTGACGGTCACGCTGGCGGGCAATGGTGCGTCGACGGTCAATGGCACGGCGCAGGACGATGATTTCGTCAATGTCGGCGGCGGCGTCACGATCTTCGGCAAGGGCGGCAACGACACCTTCGTCTTCAATTCGCATTTCGGCAGCGCCACGATCGGCGATCTTGATCTCGCCAAGGACACCGTCGAGATCGATCACGCGCTGTTCGCCAATATCGACGCGCTTGTCGCTGCGGCGCAGGCCGCCAACAATGGCCACGACACCGTCATCACCGATGCGGCGCATGATTCGCTGACGCTCAAGGGCGTGACGCTCGACCAGTTCAAGGCGCATCACGACGGCTTTCACCTGGTCTGAGCCGGCCCTGCAACGGCGCGGTTCTGGCGGGCGCGTCGCGCGCACGCCTCCCCGGAATGATGGGGTGTCTCGGATCGCCGGCCCCGGTGTGATATTGGATGCGGCATGAAGCGATTGAGAGCAGTGCCACGATGGTTCGCGCGCAAGTTCGGCTATGCGCGCGGGGTCTGTCTCATGTTGCTGGTCGCCTTCGCCGCATTGCGGGCCGCCGATCCCGCTCCGATGCAGGAACTGCGCCTGCGCACCTTCGACAACTTCCAGGCCTTCAGTCCGCGTGTGAAAAGTGTCCGCCCGGTCACGATCGTCGACATCGACGAGAAGAGCGTCGCTGATCCCCGGCTCGGCCAGTGGCCATGGCCGCGGACGCGGATTGCCGAGATCGTCGACAGGCTGACGCAGCTCGGTGCCGTCGTCATCGCCTTCGACGTCGTGTTCGCCGAGCCGGATCGACTGAACCCGGCGATCGCGGCGGAGACCTTTCCCAATCTCGACGAGGCGACGCGCGAGAAGCTGAAGGCGCTGCCCTCGAACGATCAGGTGCTTGCCGACGCCCTGCGCCGGTCGCGCATCGTGCTGGGCGAGACGGCGAGCCGCAACGTGAGTGCCGATCTCGACAACACGCTGCCCGAGACCGGCTTTGCCATGATCGGCGACCCGATCCCTTTCATGGAGCCGTTCCCCGGGCTGTTGCGCAACGTGCCGGCGATCGAGCATGCGGCGGCCGGGCGTGGCCTGTTCAACATCCCGCCCGAGCGCGACGGCATCATCCGCCGGGTGCCGATGATCATGCGGGCCCAGGACGTCACGATGCTGGCGCTGAGCTTCGAAATGCTGCGGGTCCTGACCGGCACGGATACGGTTATTGTCAAAGCTGAAGACGGCGGAATCACCAGTCTCGTCCTCCGCGGCTTCCAGATTCCGACCGACGGCAACGGCAAGATCTGGGTCCACTATGCCAACAGTGATCCGTCGATCTACGTGTCCGCCATCGACGTGCTCGAGGGCCGCGTGCCGCCGGAGAAGATCGCGAGGAAGCTGGTCCTGATCGGACCATCCGCGATCGGCCTCAATGACATCAAGACCACCCCGGTCTACGCGGCGATGCCGGGCGTCGAGGTGCACGCCCAGGTGCTGGAATCGGTGCTTACGGGCTCGATCCTGACCCGGCCATATTGGAGCGTCGTGGTCGAGTTTTTCGGGGCCGTGCTGCTCGGGCTGCTCGTCATCGTGTTCGCGCCGCGGCTCGGTGCCGTCACGCTGGTGCTCGTCGGGGCCATCTTCGCGAGCGCGCTGCTGGGGATCTCCTGGTACTTCTACAAGCAGCACCGGATTCTGATCGACTTCACCTATCCGATGATGTCGACGACGGCGATCTATCTGACCCTGATCTTCGCGAACTTCATCCGCGAGCAGCAGCAGCGCAAGGAGATCCGCGGCTGGTTCGCGCAATACATGTCGCCGGTGCTGGTCGAGCAGCTCGCGCAGTCGCCGGAGAAGCTCGTGCTCGGCGGCGAGGAACGCGAGATGACCATCATGTTCTCGGATGTGCGCGGCTTCACCTCGATCTCGGAAAGCTACAAGCACGATCCGCAGGGCCTGACGACGCTGATGAATCGCTTCCTGACGCCGTTGACCGATGCGATCATCGCGCGCAATGGGTATGTCGACAAATACATGGGCGACGCCATCATGGCGTTCTGGAACGCGCCGCTCGATGATCGGGAGCACCATCTCAACGCCTGCACGGCGGCGCTCGACATGCTCGTCAAGATCGACGAGGTCAACCGGGAGCGCGAGCAGGAGGCCGCCCATGGCGGTCATGTCTACATTCCGCTCAACGTCGGTATCGGTCTCAACACGGGTATCGGTGTCGTCGGTAACATGGGCTCGGAGCTGAAGAAGAACTATTCGGTGCTGGGCGACAGCGTCAATCTCGCCTCTCGGCTCGAAGGCCAGACCAAGGAATACGGCTTTCCGATCATCGTCGGCTCGGCCACCGCGATGGCGGTGAAGGACAGGCTCGCGATCCTCGAGCTCGACTTCATCATGGTCAAGGGCAAGAGCGAGCCGGAGGTGATCTATGCGATCGCCGGCCGCGAGGATGTGATGTATTCCGAGCGCTTCCAACTGTTGCGCAATCTCACCATCGAGATGCTGGCGGCCTATCGTAGCCGCGACTGGGACGAGGCGCTGGCGGCGATCGCGCGGGGCCGCAGGAACGACGAGGCGAAGGAGCTGGCCAAGCTCTATGACCTTTACGAAGCGCGCATCCGTGACTACCAGCAGGCCCCCCCGCCGGTCGACTGGAACGGCGCTCACGCGCTGCTGACGAAGTAGCTGTTCGCAATTCGTAGGGTGGGCAAAGCGGCGCCGCAGGCGACGCGTGCCCACCATGTTTACCAATATCGCGGATGGAATGGTGGGCTCGGCGCTTCGCGCCTTTGCCCACCCTACGGTCTCTCCATCGTCATTGCGAGGAGCGAAGCGACGAAGCAATCCAGAGTCGTTGGCGTGGCCCTGGATTGCGTCGCTGCGCTCGCAATGACGACGGAGATGCTGACTACTCCGCCCCGATCGTCGTCAGGTCCTGGAACCAGTGCTGGGCCTGGACGAATTTTTTCACCTTCGGCGACAGCGCATGCGGGTTGGTGTCATGCACCACCCAGACCAGCACGGCATCATCCACCACCAATGCATGGGCCTGCGCGATCAGCTCGTCCTGCTTGGCGGGATCGAAGGTCTGCTTGGCCTCCGAGATCAGCGCGTCGACCTTCGGGTTCTTGTAGCCGCCCCAGTTGACGCCCACAGGCGCGATCTGGTCGGAGGCAAAGAAGCGCACGATCGCGTAGAGCGGATCTGACGTGACATAGGCGATGTTGTTGGCGGTGATGCCGGCGTTCATCTCGTCGGCCGCGCCCTTGCGCCAATGCGTGTAGAGGGTCTCGAGCTCGACCACCTTGAAGTCGATGTCGATGCCGATCTCCTTGAAGCTCTGCTGCAGGAACTCGTTCATCGGCAGCGACAGCATCTGGCCGGTGCCGCCCTGGGCGATGATGAAGGTCGTCTTCAGCGGCTTGGCCGGCGAGTAGCCGGCTTCCTCGACCAGCTTCTTGGCGGCGGCGAGATCATATTTCAGCTCGAAGCTCGGCTTGCCGAACCACGGGCTCGACGGATCCACCTGGCCCTTGGCGGGCTTGGCAAGTCCGTTCATCAGGCCGACCACCTCGTCGCGATTGATCGCGAGGTTGAGCGCCTTGCGCAGGCGGATGTCGGTCCAGGGCGATCCCGGAAGCACGCTCAAATGATAGTTCCAGACGTGCGGCGTGATGTTGTCGACCAGCTTCATGCCGGCGGCCTTGAGCTGCGGCACGGCGTCCGGCGCCGGCGTCTCGATCAGGTCGACCTGCCCCGCGAGCAGCGCGTTGGTGCGGGTCAGCGCCTCCGGCATCGGCACTAGCATCAGCTTGTCGACTTTCGGCACCCGGTCCTTGTTCCAATATTCGGAATTCTTCGTGAGTTCGGCGAGCTCGCGCGGCACCAGCCGGGTCAGCTTGAACGGACCGGTGCCCGAGGGCTGGCTGGCGAACTTGTCCCAATCCTTGCCGAGCTTCTCATATTGCGCCGGGCTCGAAATCAGGAACCACAGCATCTGATAGGGGAAGAAGGAATCGACGGTCTTGGTCGTGATCTCGATCGTGGACTCGTCGATCTTGGCGTAGCTTGCCACCGACGGGAGCCGCGTCTTGACCTGCGCGCTCTGCCGCTTGTCGAACTGCGGTGCCTTATCGTTGAGCACCTTGTCCAGATTCCAGATCACCGCATCGGCATTGAAGTCGCTGCCGTCGTGGAACTTGACGCCCTTGCGCAAGGTGAAGCGCCATTTCGTCTTGTCGGACTCGTCGACCTTCCATTCGCTGGCGAGGCCCGGGATCAGCTTGCCCGGCTTGTCGGCGGTGCTCATGTCCCACGCCACCAGCGGATCGTAGATCGTATAGCCGGTAAACTGATAGGCGCCGGCGCCGCGATCGGGCTGTCCCGTCGTCAGCGGGATGTCGGCCATCGAGATGCCGTAGCGCAGGACCGTTTCGGCGCGCGCTGCAGCGGCGGACAGGCCGATCGCGAGCGCGGTGGCAAGCAGGGAAAGTCGGATACGCATGCAGGGAAGCTCCGTTGCGGGATCGGCTTCGCGTGAGCGAAACCGGATCAAATTCGGACTGAAACCTGCAATCCGGGTGCCAAGGGCATCGCGGGATCATTTGAACACAAACGGTTGTGACCACGCGTCGCAGGGGCGCGGTCCAGCCCGTTGGTGGCACAGCCGTTGCATACATTTGCTCAGAAATTAGCCACTGATCGGAGATTTGATCGTGCTGTCGAGCGTTGCGAAATCGATGAGGATGCGTGCGGCCTTTTCGGCTGCGATGATGGCGACGGCGTCGGCCGCAGCCCTGCCTGCGCAGGCGAATGCGGAATCCGTGCTGCGCATCGGCATGACGGCGGCAGACATTCCTCGCACGCTCGGCCAGCCCGACCAGGGGTTCGAGGGCAACCGGTTTACCGGCGTGACGATGTATGACTCGCTGACGATGTGGGACCTGTCGTCGGCCGACAAGCCGAGCGTCGTCATTCCCGGCCTCGCCACCGAATGGAAGGTCGACGAGGCCGACAAGACCAAATGGACGTTCAAGCTGCGTCCTGGCGTCACCTTCCATGACGGCGCGCCGTTCAATGCCGACGCCGTGGTGTGGAACGTCGAGAAGGTGCTGAAGCAGGACGCGCCGCAATTCGATCCGAGCCAGGTCGGCGTGACAGCCTCGCGCATGCCAACGCTCGCCTCGGCGCGCAAGATCGACGATCTCACCGTCGAGCTGACGACGAAGGAGCCGGACAGCTTCCTGCCGATCAACCTCACCAATCTGTTCATGGCGAGCCCGACGAAATGGCAGAAGCTCTATGAGGCCGCGACCGGCGCCGACGACAAGGCGAAGTCGCAAGCCGCCTGGACCGCGTTCGCCAAGGACGCCTCGGGCACCGGCCCGTGGAAGATGAGCAAGTTCACGCCGCGCGAGCGGCTCGAGCTCGTCAAGAACGAGGCCTATTGGGACAAGGCGCGGGTGCCGAAGTCCGACAAGATGATCCTGCTGCCGATGCCGGAAGCCAATGCGCGCACCGCGGCGCTGCTGTCCGGTCAGGTCGACTGGGTCGAGGCGCCGGCGCCGGATGCGCTGCCGGAGATCAAACAGCGCGGCTTCAAGCTCTACGCCAACGAGCAGCCGCATGTCTGGCCGTGGCAGTTCTCGCGTGTCGAAGGTTCGCCATGGAACGACATCCGCGTCCGCAAGGCCGCCAATCTCTGCGTCGATCGCGAAGGCCTGCGCGACGGCCTGCTCGCCGGCCTGATGGTGCCCGCGACCGGTAGCTTCGAGAAGGGCCATCCCTGGCGTGGCAACGTCACCTTCGAGATCAAATACGACAAGGCGGCCGCGCAGAAGCTGATGCAGGAGGCCGGCTACGGCCCGAACAAGAAGCTCGAGGTCAAGACGCAGACCTCGGCGTCGGGCTCGGGCCAGATGCTGCCGCTGCCGATGAACGAATATCTGCAGCAGGCGCTGGCCGAGTGCTATTTCGACGTCAAGCTGGACGTGATCGAGTGGAACACGCTGTTCACCAATTGGCGCCGTGGGGCCAAGGATGCCTCGGCCAACGGCGCCAACGCCACCAACGTGACCTATTCGGCGATGGATCCGTTCTTCGCGCTGGTGCGCTTCCTGCAGTCGTCGATGGCGCCGCCGGTCTCGAACAATTGGGGCTTCATCAACAACCCGAAGTTCGACGAGCTGGTGAAGAAGGCGCGCCAGACCTTCGATCCCACCGAGCGCGACAAGGCGCTGGCCGAGCTGCATGCGGCCTCGGTCGACGATGCCGCCTTCCTCTATGTCGCCCACGACGTCGGCCCGCGCGCGATGAGCCCGAAGGTCAAGGGCGTGGTGCAGCCGAAGAGCTGGTTCATCGACTTCTCGCCGATCTCGGTGGAGTAGTGATGTTCATGACGAGGTGACCTCTCCAATTCGGAAGGCGCTCATTTTCGTTCGTTGGATGCCGACCGTTCTCGGCGCGCGCGGTGCGCTCCCTCGCCCCGCCTGCGGGGAGAGGGGTGGGGTGAGGGGGACTCTCCGCGAGTCTGGTGCTTGTGGAGAGCCCCCCTCACCCGGATTGCATCTGACGATGCAATCCGGCCTCTCCCCGCACGCGGGGAGAGGCGGGCAGCGCGCTCGCTGCAACACAGGTGGAAACCTTCGCTCTCTTCGCAGAGAGTAAGGATGAGGTAACTTCGTGCTCTCTTATGCTGCCAGGCGGATGGTCTATGCGATCCCGATCATCATCGGTGTCGCGCTCGTCTGCTTCATGCTCGTTCACATCACGCCGGGTGATCCGCTCGTCGCGGTGCTGCCCGCCGATGCGTCGCAGGAGCTCGCGCAGCAGCTGCGCGTGGCCTATGGCTTTGACAAGCCGCTGCCGGTGCAGTTCGGACTGTGGCTTTGGCGCGCCGTCAATGGCGATCTCGGCAGCTCGATCGCGACCGGGCGGCCCGTGCTCGCGGAAGTGCTGCGCGCCGTCTCCAACACCGTGACGCTCGCGATCGCCGCGGCGATCATCGGCTTCTCGCTCGGCCTGTTCTTCGGTCTCGTCGCCGGCTATTTCCGCGACACCTGGATCGACAAGGTCGCGACTTCGATCGCGATCGCAGGCGTCTCGGTGCCGCATTACTGGCTTGGCATGGTGCTCGTCATCATCTTCTCGGTCGAGCTGAACTGGCTGCCCGCGGTCGGCGCCGGTCCGTCCGGCTCGGGCGCCTGGGCGTGGGACTGGGCGCATATCCGCTTCCTGGTCCTGCCCGCGATCACCACGTCGGTGATCCCGATGGGCATCATCACCCGCACCGTGCGCGCGCTGACCGGCGACATCCTGAGCCAGGACTTCGTCGAGGCGCTGCGCGCGAAAGGCCTGCGCGAAACGCAGGTGTTCCGTCATGTCCTGAAGAACGCCGCGCCGACGGCGCTCGCGATCATGGGGCTTCAGCTCGGCTACATGCTCGGCGGCTCGATCCTGATCGAGACCGTGTTCTCCTGGCCCGGCTCCGGCCTGCTGCTGAACTCCGCGATCTTCCAGCGCGATCTGCCGCTGCTTCAGGGCACGATCCTCGTGCTCGCGATGTTCTTCGTCATCCTCAATCTCGTGGTCGACATCGCGCAGGCCGCGATCGATCCGCGCATCAAGCGGGGCTAGCGATGAGCATCACGTCCCCGAGCGCCGTCGACGACGCCTCGCTGCAGGCCGCGCCCGCGGCCAACGCGCGCGGCTATTGGGCCACCGTCGGCCGCCGTCTCGTCCGGGACAAGGTCAGCATGGTCTGCGTCGCGATCCTGCTGCTGATCGTGCTGTCCGCGTTGCTGGCGCCCTATCTGCACCTCGCCGACCCCTATCAGGGCTCAATGATCCGCCGCCTGCGCCACATCGGCACGCCGAACTATCCGCTCGGCACCGACGAGTTGGGACGCGACATGCTGGCGCGGCTGATCTATGGCGGCCGGCTGTCGCTGCTGATCGGCATCTCGCCGGTCATCCTCGCCTTCGGCATCGGCACCCTGCTCGGCCTCGTCGCCGGCTATGTCGGCGGCTGGGTCAACACCGCGATCATGCGCACCATCGATGTGTTCTATGCCTTCCCCTCGGTGCTGCTGGCGATCGCCATATCCGGCGCGCTCGGCGCGGGCATCACCAACTCCATCGTCTCGCTGACCATCGTGTTCGTGCCGCAGATCACGCGCGTCGCCGAGAGCGTCACCACGGGCGTGCGCAACCGCGACTTCGTCGAGGCCGCGCGCGCCTCCGGCGCCAACGCCTTCACGATCATGCGCGCGCACATGCTGGGCAATGTGCTGGGGCCGATCTTCGTCTACGCCACGGGCCTCATCTCGGTGTCGATGATCCTCGCCGCGGGCCTGTCGTTCCTCGGCCTCGGCACCAAGCCGCCGGAGCCGGAATGGGGCCTGATGCTGAACACGCTGCGCACCGCGATCTACGTCAACCCCTGGGTGGCGGCGCTGCCGGGCGCGATGATCTTCGCGGTCTCGATCTGCTTCAACCTGCTCAGCGACGGCCTGCGCAGCGCCATGGACATCCGGAGCTGATGATGGCTGTGCTGATTTCGAGCGACGCTTGCGCGGCATCGGCGGTGCACCTCGCCCCGCTTGCGGTAGGGCGATCGCACTGGACGAAATGGGGCAATCGCGGCACGGACGCCAGCCAATTGGTCACTCCGTCATGCCCGGGCTTGTCCCGGGCATCCACGTCATTCCGAGGGCGCTGGACGACGTGGATGGCCGGGACAAGCCCGGCCATGACGATGTGGAAGCAGAAGAGCGCTATACGTGGAGCGCCATCTGGGGCGCACTGTTTCTGCCGCGCCTGCTCGGGTCCATCATCATGAATGAAGCAACGGTGGTCACCGGGCTCGCGCCGATCGAAGACCTCGGCGGCAAGGCGCAGCCGCTGCTGAGGGTCGATGGGCTCACCAAGCACTTCCCCGTCCGCGGCGGGCTGTTCGGCGCGCGGAAGACCGTGCGTGCCGTCGATGATGTTTCATTCAACATCGGCAAGGGCGAGACCGTCGGCATCGTTGGCGAGTCCGGCTGCGGCAAGTCGACGACGGCGCGGCTGTTGATGCACCTGATGGACCGCGATGCCGGCGAGATCATCTTCGATGGCCGCCAGGTCGGGCACGAGATGTCCCTGCGCGAGCTCCGGCGCGGCATGCAGATGGTGTTCCAGGACTCCTATGCCTCGCTCAATCCGCGTCTGACGATCGAGGAGTCGATCGCGTTCGGGCCGAAGGTGCACGGTATGGCGGATACCGCGGCGCGCGCGCTCGCCCGCGAGCTGCTCGGCAAGGTGGGCTTAAGGCCCGAGACCTTCGCCAACCGCTATCCGCACGAGATCTCCGGCGGCCAGCGCCAGCGCGTCAACATCGCCCGCGCGCTCGCTTTGTCGCCGCGGCTCGTCATCCTCGATGAGGCCGTCTCCGCGCTCGACAAGTCGGTCGAGGCGCAGGTGCTGAACCTGCTGATGGACCTGAAGCGCGAGTTCGGCCTGACCTATCTGTTCATCAGCCACGACCTCAACGTCATCAACTACATCTCCGACCGCGTGCTGGTGATGTATCTCGGCGAGGTCGTCGAGCTCGGGCCCGTCGAGCAGGTCTGGGCCAAGCCGGCGCATCCCTATACGCGTGCGCTGCTCGCGGCGATGCCGTCGTCCGATCCGGACAAACGCACCGAGGTGCCGCCGCTCTCGGGCGATCCGCCCAACCCGATCGATCCGCCGGCCGGCTGCCGTTTCCACACCCGCTGCCCGTTTGTCGAGGCGCCCTGTTCGAATGTCGCGCCGAAGTTGACGGCGCTGGATACAATGGGCCATCAGGCCGCCTGCCACATGGCGATCCCGGGTTCGGGACACAGCCGGGCGCCGGCCGCCTGAGGGCAGACACCAGCAGCGAGAAGCGCAGATGACCAGACCCACGCCCCAGCAAGTCCATGCCATCGCGGAGGCCTCCGGCCTGCCGGTCGACAAGGAGGTGGCGACCCGCATCGCCGATTCGATCGGACCGGCCTTCGACAATTTCGCCGCCGTCGCCGGCACCCTGCCGTTCGACCTGGAGCCTGCGAGCTACGTCGTGGCGCAGACGCTGAAGGTGGGCCGATGAGAACCGAACCCGCTTTGATGACGCTGACCGAGGTCGCGCAGGCGATTGCGGACAAGAAGCTGTCCTCGGTCGAGGTGACGCGCTCCTGCCTTCACCGCATCGCGCAATGGCAGCCCAAGCTCAACGCCTTCATGGCCCTGGAGTCCGAGCCGGCGCTGAAGGCTGCAAGCGAAGCCGACGCCGCGCTGGCCAAGGATGGCCCGAAGGGTCCGCTGCATGGCGTGCCGCTGGCGCACAAGGACATGTACTACGAGGCCGGCCACGTCTCGACCTGCGGCTCGCTGATCCGGCGCGACTTCGTCGCGACGACCACCTCGACGGCGGTGCAGCGGCTGAAGGACGCCGGCTCGATCCGGCTCGGCACCCTGCAGATGGCCGAGTTCGCCTATGGCCCGACCGGCCACAACGCGCATTACGGCCCGGTGCACAATCCCTGGAAGCTCGGCTATGTCACCGGCGGCTCGTCGTCCGGCTCGGGCTCGGCGGTCGGTGCCCGCCTGACGTTTGCTGCGCTCGGCTCCGACACCGGCGGCTCGATCCGCATGCCCGCGAATTTCTGCGGCGTGACCGGCTTGAAGGTGAGCTGGGGCCGCGTCAGCCGCGCCGGCGCGATGCCGCTGTCGCAATCGCTCGACACGGTCGGGCCGCTGGCGCAGACCGCGGAGGATTGCGCCCTGATGCTCGGCCTGATGGCCGGTCCCGACCCGGAGGATCCGACCGCCAGCGCCGCGCCGGTGCAGGACTATGTCGCGGCCACCAAGGCCTCGATCAAGGGCCTGAAGATCGGCGTGCCCAAGGCGTTCTATGTCGATGACCTCGATCCCGAGGTCGCGCGCTGCCTGGACGCGACGATTGCAGTCTTGAAGACGGAGGGCGCCGATGTCGCGCAGGTGGATCTGCCCGACCAGCGCCAGCTCACCGCGGCCTGCCAGCTCGTGCTCGCGGTCGAGGCGGCGGCCTTCCACAAGCGCTGGATGATCGAGCGGCCGCAGGATTATGGCCCGCAGGTGCTGATGCGGCTGCAGAACGCGCTGGCCGTCTCCGGCGTCGCCTATCTTGAAGCGCTGCGCTGGCGCGGGGCCGCGCTGGCCGCGCATGTCGCGGCAACCTCCGGCATCGATGCGGTGATCGCGCCGGTGTCGCCGCTGGTGACGCCGTCGATCGCCGACAGCGACGTCGGCGGCGCGCCGGGCGCGGAGGCCGTGATCCAGCGCATCACCCGCTTCACCCGGCCGGTCAACTATCTCGGGCTGCCGTCACTGGCGATCCCGACCGGCTTCACGTCGACGGGCCTGCCGGTCGGCATGCAGCTGATCGGCCGCTCCTTCGACGAAGCCACCATCCTGACCATCGGCGCTGCGTTCCAACGGGCCACCGACTTCCACGCCAGGGTGCCGACGCTGTCATGAAACGTGGTGTTGGCGAGGAACTCCGGCCGCATAGTGCTCAAGGTCTGCGAGAGCGTGGCCTGAACGCGCCGCAGCCGAAGCCGTCGCCTCACATTCGGCGTCGTCCCGGCCAAGCCCGATGTCGCGCAGCGACGTCGGGCGCAGAGCCGGGACCCATAGCCACCGGCTCTTGTGTTGCGATGACTCGGAGTGGCGATCGTAGCGCAAACCTCTATCGGGAGTATGGGTCCCGGGTCGGCGCACGACGGCGCGATGCGCCGACGCGCTTGCCCGGGACGACACCGAGTTTGTGAGGACCAAAACACCATGACCAACCTCGTCGAGATCAACAACCTCACCATCCGCTTCACCGGCGAGCGAACGGTGCATGCGGTGAACGATGTCAGCCTGTCGCTGGCGGACGGCGAGGTGCTGGGGTTGCTCGGCGAGTCTGGCTCCGGCAAGAGCGTGACGATGCGGGCGCTGATGCGGCTGTTGCCGAAGAAGCGGACGCAGATCTCCGGCCGCGTCGAGGTGATGGGCCGCGACGTGCTGGCGATGAGCGATGACGAGCTGTCGCAGTTCCGCGGCCGCACAGTGTCGATGATCTTCCAGGAGCCGGGGCTTGCGCTCGATCCGGTCTATACGATCGGCCAGCAGATCGCCGAGACCGTGATGCGGCACGACGGCAAGAGCCAGGCGGAGGGGCGCGCGCGGGCGCTCGAGATGCTCGATGTCGTCCGCATTCCCTCGGCGAAGCGGCGGCTCGATTCCTATCCGCACGAGATGTCCGGCGGCATGCGGCAGCGCGCGATGATCGCCCTCGCACTGGCCTGCCGGCCCAAGGTGCTGCTCGCCGACGAGCCGACCACCGCGCTCGATGCCACCGTCCAGATCCAGATCCTGCTGCTGCTCCGCGAGCTGCAGCGCGAGTTCGGCATGTCCGTCATCTTCGTTACCCACGACATCGGCGTCGCGATCGAGATCTGCGATCGCGTCGCGGTGATGTATGCCGGCCAGATCGTCGAGCAGGGCGCGCTGCGCGACATCGTGCGCCAGCCCGTTCATCCCTATGCGCGCGGCCTGCTGGCCTCCACCGTTCACGGCGCCAAGCGCGGCGAGCGGCTGCAGACCATCCCGGGCACGCCGCCCTCGCTCGACCAGGCGCCGCAGAGCTGCTCCTTCGCGCCGCGTTGCAGCCTTGCCCAGCCGCGCTGCGCGGAGGCGTTGCCGCCGAACGTTCAGCTCGGGCCGCAGCGTCTGGCGCGTTGCGTCCTGGCCGAGGCGCCGGCCGGTGTGGCTGCGACGTAACGGTTCGCCTGAAACCCGCTCTGCTCAGCTCTGAAACCGACATCGCGTGTCGAAGCGCCGCATCGGCGCCGTTAAAGTGCGTCGATGCGCGGGAGCGGTCGTCCCCGCGGTGTGAGGGCATGCATGCACGTATCGAACGAAGGTATTCTGGTCATCCTGTTCGTCGGCCTCGTGGCCGGCTGGCTCGCGGGCAAGATCGTGCGCGGCACCGGCTTCGGCCTGATCGGCGACATCGTGATCGGCGTGCTCGGCGCCCTGGTCGCGAGCCTCATCTTCCCGCGGCTCGGCATCCGGCTCGGCACGGGACTGGTGTCCGAGATTGTCTATTCCGCGCTGGGCGCCATCATCCTGCTGCTCGTCGTCAGGCTGGTGCGCACCGGCGGGCGGCTCTAGCCTTGTGACCTGGCGCGGGCTGAACGTTTCCGCGGCGCCGCACGACAGACCAAGGACAACAGCTGATTCACGCTATCCTGAGCGTCGTTGGACGCTCGCCGCAGGAATCAGTATATTTTGCCTTGTTTGCCGCCAACTTGTCGTTTTGATCGGCGGTCCTGCAGCTCATTTGATCAATTGAAGAGATGGTGGTGATGGCGGGCGCACCTCAGGTGAGGCAATCCGAGCTGAGCGATGCCTTGCGCGGTTGCCGCAGCGCCTTCATCGGCGTCGGGGTGATGAGCTGCATCATCAACCTGTTGTATCTGACCGGCTCGATCTTCATGCTCGAGGTCTATGACCGCGTGCTGCCGAGCCGCTCGGTCCCGACCCTGATCGGCCTCATCATCATCGCCGCCGGGCTCTACGTCGCCCAGGGCGCGCTCGACATGATCCGCAGCCGCATCCTCGGCCGGATCGGCACCGCGCTGGACGAAAGCCTGAATGCGCGGGTGTTCGACACCGTGGTCCGTCTGCCGCTGTCGGCCGGCGGCCGCAACGAGGGCCTGCAGCCGCTGCGCGACCTCGACAACATCAGGAGCTTCCTGTCGAGCCAGGGGCCGGGCGCGTTCTTCGACCTGCCCTGGCTGCCGCTGTATCTGGCGATCTGCTTCGCCTTCCACGTGATGCTCGGCGTCACCGCGCTGGTCGGCGCCGTCATCCTGGTGACGCTGACGCTGATCACCGAATTCCTCACCCGGACGCCGGCCAAGGAGGCGATGGGCTTGGCGGCCCGCCGCAATGATCTCGCCACCGCCAGCCGCCGCAACGCCGAGGTGCTGGTCGCGATGGGCATGACCGGGCGGATGCTGTCGCGCTGGGGCGAGACCAACGAGAAATATCTCGCCGGCAACCAGCGCGCCAGCGACGTCGCCGGCGGTCTCGGCGCGATCGCCAAGGTGCTGCGGATGATGCTGCAGTCGGCAGTACTCGCGGTCGGCGCCTATCTCGTGATCCACCAGGAGGCGACCGCCGGCATCATCATCGCCGGCTCGATCCTCAGCGCGCGGGCGCTGGCCCCCGTCGACCTCGCGATCGCGCATTGGAAGAGTTTTGTCGCTGCGCGCCAGAGCTGGCGCCGCCTCAGCCTGCTGCTGCAGACCATGCCGGAACGGTCGGCGCCGACCCAGCTGCAGCCGCCGGTCAGCAAGCTCTCGGTCGAGGGCATCTCGATCGTCGCGCCCGGCGACAGCAAGGCGATCGTCCAGGACGTCAGCTTCGCGCTGTCGGCGGGCAACGGCCTCGGCATCATCGGCCCGAGCGCGTCGGGCAAGTCGTCGCTGGTGCGCGCGCTGGTCGGCGTGTGGCGTCCGGTGCGCGGCCATGTCCGGCTCGATGGCGCCGCGCTCGACCAGTGGTCGACGGACGAGCTCGGCCGCCACATCGGCTATCTGCCGCAGGATGTCGAGCTGTTCGCCGGCTCCGTGGCGCAGAACATCTGCCGGTTCGATCCGAACGCCTCCGCGGACAGCATCATCGCCGCCGCCAAGGAGGCCGGCGTGCACGACATCATCATCAAGATGCGCGACGGCTACGACACCCAGATCGGCGAGCAGGGCGCGGCGTTGTCGGCGGGGCAGGCGCAGCGCGTGGCGCTGGCGCGCGCGCTCTATGGCAATCCGTTCCTGATCGTGCTGGACGAGCCCAACTCCAACCTCGACACCGAAGGCGACGAGGCGCTGTCGCGCGCGGTGCGCTCGGCGCGGGCGCGCGGCGCAATCGTCGTCGTCGTGGCGCACCGGCCGATCGGCATCGAGGCGGTCGACCAGGTGCTGGTCATGAAGGACGGCCGCGCGCAGGCGTTCGGCCCGAAGGAGACGGTGCTGGCCCAGGTGCTGCAGCCGCGCCCGCCGGCGCCGATCAAGATCGTCTCTGAAGCCGGCGTGGCGAAGTCATGAGGAGCGGAACCGCATGAGCAGCCAGGTCATCGCCGGCCCCGTGCCGGGTGTGCGAAAGCCTGACGGCGCGCAGCAGTCGATCCGGCGCCATCTCATCGTCGGCTTGGCCGTCGTCGTCGCGGTGGCCGGCGGCCTTGGCGGCTGGGCAGCGACGCAGCAGATCTCCGGCGCGCTGATCGCGCCCGGCCAGATCGTGGTCGAATCCAACGTCAAGAAGGTGCAGCATCCGACCGGCGGTGTGGTCGGCGAGCTCCGCGCCCGCGACGGCGACGTCGTCAAGTCGGGCGACATCGTCGTGCGGCTCGACGACACCGTGACCAAGGCCTCGCTTGCCATCGTCACCAAGAACCTCGACGCGCTGCAAGCCCGCGCCGCCCGTCTCGAGGCCGAGCAGCGCGGCTGGGCCAAGATCCTGTTCCCGCAGCAGCTGCTGGAGCGGATGAGCGATCCCGACGTCAAGAGCCTGACCGCGAGCGAGGCCAAGCTGTTCGAGGTCCGCGTCAACGGCCGCGTCGGCCAGAAGGCGCAGCTGCGCGAGCGCGTGGCCCAGCTGAGCGAAGAGATCGAGGGGCTCTCGGCGCAGGTCGCCGCCAAGGACCAGGAGATCGCGCTGGTGCAGAAGGAGCTCGACGGCGTGCGCCAGCTCTACGAGCAGCACCTGGTGCAGCTGTCGCGCCTCACGACCTTGGAGCGCGATGCCGCCCGCCTCAATGGCGAGCGCGCGCAATTCATCGCGGCCCGTGCCCAGGCCAAGGGCAAGATCAGCGAGACCGAGCTGCAGATCATCCAGGTCGACAAGGACATGGTCAGCGAGGTCTCCAAGGATCTGCGCGAGGCCACCGACAAGATCGGCGAGTTCGTCGAGCGCAAGATCACCGCCGAGGACCAGTTGCGCCGGGTCGACATCCGCGCGCCGCAGGACGGCATGGTGCTGCAGTCCTCCGTCCACACCGTCGGTGGCGTCATCACCGCGGGTGACACCATCATGCTGATCGTGCCGCAGAGCGACGATCTGCAGGTCGAGGCCAAGGTCAATCCGCAGGACATCGACAAGCTGCAGGTCGGCCAGAAGACGCTGCTGCGGCTGTCCGCCTTCAACCAGCGCACCACGCCGGAATTGAACGGCGTCGTCAGCCGCGTCTCGCCCGACGTCACCACCGACCAGCGCACCGGCCAGAGCTACTACACCATCCGCGTCTCGATGCCGCCGCAGGAGATCGCCCGGCTCGGCGACGTCAAGCTGATCCCCGGCATGCCGGTGGAGGCGTTCGTGCAGACCGGCGACCGCACCGTGATCTCCTATCTGATGAAGCCGCTGCACGACCAGCTGATGCGGGCGTTTAGGGAGAAGTGAGAGCCGCGGCTGGTCGTCAGGCTCGCAACCGGCTCCTCACATTCAGTGTCATCCCGGCGAACGCCGGGATCCATAACCACAGGACGCGGTCGTGGCGCGAGATGCTCGTGACGTCTCTCCTCGTACCCCACTCCTGCTGCGGCGTATGGGTCCCGGATCGGCGCCCGCCGACGCTGTGCGTCGACGGGCTTGTCCGGGACGACACCGGATTATGCGTCGAGATTCTTGAGCAACAGCTCCAGCGCGCTTTTCGCGAAGAGCTGCATGTTGGCGAAGCGGTCGCTGCGGCCGCTCTCGAGCGTCACCACGGCGGTCGCGGGGCCGGCCACCGCGAAACAGGCGTGACCCGCCGCATCGCCATAGCGGTTGCCGGTCGGGCCGGCCGCGCCGGTCTCCGACAAGCCCCAATCCGTTGCAAAGCGCGTCCTGATCTGCCGCGCCAGCAACTCGGCATAGGGCTCCGAGGCCGAGCGGATGCCCTTCATCGCCTCGTCCGGAATGTCCATCAGCACGCGGCGGGCGTCGCGCGTATAGACCACGGCGCCGCCGAGGAAGTAGGCCGACGCGCCGGGCACGGCGAGCAGCGCCGCCGCAATCAGGCCGCCGGCGGAGGATTCCGCCACCGCGATGGTCTGCTTGCGCGCGATCAGCCGGGTTGCGACCCGTTCAGCGACGGCAATCAGTTCGTTCATGGCAGACCTCGCTCCCGCCCACGACAAAAAAAGGGCGGCATCGGATGATGCCGCCCGCAACGACAGCAGGTAACCCGCTCAGGCGGCCGCCGGCTCGCGCACCGCCACCGCCTGCTGACCGCCACGATAGACGGTCAGCGCAGCAATGATGCCGAGCGTCGCGGCGAACATCAGCCAGTAGCCGGGCGCGGCCTTGTCGCCGGTCTTGTCGATCAGCCAGGTCGAGGCGAACGGCGTGAAGGTGCCGAACAGCGCCGCGGCGAGCGCGAAGGCGAGCGAGAAGCAGGTGGTGCGGACATGCGCCGGCACGATTTCGACGAGAGCGCCGAGCATGGTGCCGCTATACATGCCGAAATAGAACGACAGCATCATCTCGACCGCCAGCATCTTGCCGAAGCTCGGCGCCGACACCAGCCAGCTCAGCGCTGGATAGGCGGTGAGCAGGGCCAGCACCGCGATCGTGATCAGCACCGGCTTGCGGCCGATCTTGTCGGACAGCGCGCCGCCGACCGGGTTCCAGATGAAATTCGTCACCGCGACCAGCAGCGTCACCAGCAGCGCGTCGGCGCTCGACAGCTTCAGCACGGACTTGCCGAAGGTCGGGGTGTAGACCGTGACGAAGTAGAACGTCGTCGTGGTCAGGATCGCGATCATCATGCCGAGCAGCACGATGCGCCAGTTGGCGAGCGCCGAGGCGAACACCTCGCTCGCGGTCGGATGCTTCTTCATCGCCAGGAACGCCGGCGTCTCCTCCAGCGTGCGGCGCAGGAAGAAGATCAGCGGAATGATCAGGCAGCCGACGAAGAACGGGATGCGCCAGCCCCAGGCGGTGACGGTGGCCGCCGGCATGATCTCGCTCAGCAGATAGCCGAGGATCGAGGCGACGAAGATCGCGACCTGCTGGCTCGACGATTGGAACGAGGTGTAGAAGCCGCGGCGCCCGGGGGTGGCGATCTCCGACAGATACACCGAGACGCCGCCGAGCTCGACGCCGGCCGAAAAACCCTGCAGCAGGCGGCCGAGCAGCACGATGACCGGCGCAGCGACGCCGATGGTCTCATAGGTCGGACAGAAGGCGATGACGACCGTGCCGGCGGCCATGATCGCGAGCGTCACGATCAGGCCCTGGCGGCGGCCGATCTTGTCGATATAGGCGCCGAGCACGATGGCCCCCACCGGCCGCATCAGGGCGCCGAGCCAGAACACGCCGAAGGTGTTGAGCAGCGACGCGGTCTCGTCGGTCGCCGGGAAGAACGCCTTGCCGATCGCGGCCGCATAGAACCCGAACAGGAAGAAGTCGAACTGCTCGAGGAAATTGCCGCTGGTGGCACGCAGGATCGCGCCGATGCGCGACTTGATGTTGGCCGGTTGCTGGGTTGGGGTCGATGACACGCGAGAAAACTCCTACCGTCGAGTGGCTCGTGCGGAAGTCATTCTGCGCCGGCCGAGGGATGAGGTGTGGCAATCTGCCACGCGGCATCGTGTCCGCCAACCGTTTTGCGGGCCTGTGACTAGGCTTGAACAACAGGAATCGGCGACGTGCCCTTTTGTTGCGCCGCACTCTTGAGCCAAAGCCGAAACGCCTTGAGCTTCGGCAGATCGCTGCGCCCCTCCGGCGTCACCAAATAGAAGCCGGCATCGCTCGGCAGCACCATCTTGAACGGCGCCACCAGGCGCCCCTTGGCGATGTCGTCCTGGACGTAGGCGGTGCGCCCGAGCGCAACGCCGGCACCGTCGATGGCGGCCTGGATGGTCATGAAGATCATGTCGAAGCCGAGCTCGGCCCGCCGCGGCATCCCGGCGGGCAGGCCGGCCGCAGTCAACCACAGCGCCCAGTCGTCCTCATAGCCGACGGTGGTGTGCAGCAGCGTGTGATGTGCGAGGTCCTCCGGACAGCGCAGCGGCTTGTCGCCCTGCAGCAACGCCGGGCTGCACACCGGAAACACCTCGTCGGCCATCAGCCATTCGGCGCGCACGCCCGGCCAGTGGCCGCGGCCGTAGCGGATCGCGGCGTCGACATCCTCCTTGCGGAAGTCGACCAGCGACCTCGAGGTGGCGATGCGCACGTCGATCCCGGGATTGGCCTCCTGGAAGGCGCTGAGCCGCGGCAGCAGCCATTTGGCGGCCAGCGAGGCGATGGTCGAGACGGTCAGCACCCTGGCGTTGTCCTTGCGCACCAGCCGCTCGGTCGCGAGCCGGAGATCGTCGAACGCGGCGCGCACCAGCGGCAGATAATCCCGGGCCTGCGGCGTCAGCGCGAGGCTGCGGTTCTGCCGGACGAACAGCCGCAACCCGAGCTCGTCCTCCAGCCGCTTGATCTGATGGCTGATCGCGGTCTGGGTCACGTTGAGCTCGGTGGCGGCGCGGGTGAAGCTCAGATGCCGCGCCGCGGCCTCGAACGCCCGCAATCCGTTCAGCGACGGTAGCCGAGACATCCAGGATCTCCTCCTGATTCATGACTTTATTTCATCCGAAACGGTAATAAATGTCGTTTGTGGATGACGCGCAAGCCCTCGATAATGCACCCGGTGGATTATTTCAGGAGGCTTTCATGTCCCTTTACGTCTCCTCGTCGATGACGAAACATCATGCAGGCGGGGTCTTGTCGGCGGTGACCGAGCTGCTCGCGGCCTGGCGCTTCCGCTATCGGACGCGCCACGAGCTGGCGCTGTGGTCCGAGCGCGACCTGCACGATCTCGGCCTCTCCCGCAGCGATATCGCCGCCGAGATCGACAAGCCGTTCTGGCGGGCCTGAGCCCCTCACTCAAGCCGCCATGCCGGCGCCGCTCCGCGACGGAGGGCGCCGGCAACTCTTCCGGTCGGAGCCCGCCATGCCAACACCCGCGATTGCCGACCTCGCAGCTGGCTCCAGCATCATTCACACAAGGCGCGGTGAAGAGGTGCGCCTGCACTTCGTCACATCGGACGATGCCGAGGCGCTGCAGGCCTATGTGCGTTCTCTGAGCCAGCGCTCGCGCACCAAGCGTTTCCTCGGCGCGCTGAGCGAGCTGCCCAAGGCCGTGCTCGACGATTTCGTCTCGCTCGGCCGCAACGATCGCTACAGCCTGATCGGAACGATGGAGCTGGGCGGCATCGCGTGCGTCGTCGCGGAGGCGCGCTACGCGCTCGATCGCGCCAGCGGCCGCGTCGAGTTCGGCCTGTCGGTGCATGATCGCTGGCACGGCCACGGCATCGGCCCGGCGCTGATCGCGCATCTGGAAGGCCGCGCGCTCGCGCTCGGCGGCGTCAGCCTGTCAGGCGATGCGCTGCGCACCAACGACGTCATGATCGCGCTGGCGCGCAAGGCCGGCTTCACGATCCAGCCGCATGCGGATGACTGGACCTTGGTGCGGTTCGAGAAGGTGCTGACCGGACGCGTCGCGCAGCCGTCAAGTACAGGCCTGCAAGTGGTCGGTCGCTAGCCTTGCATCACGACACATGTCATCACATGATGGCCGTCATGCCCCGCGCAGGCGGGGCATCCAGTACGCCGGGGCCTCTCGGTGTACCACACTGCCGGCTGCGGATACTGGATCGCCCGGTCAAACCGGGCGATGACAGTTGTTATAGAGCAGATAGAGTACCACCGTCATTGCGAGCGTAAGCGAAGCAATCCAGAGTCCTTGCTCGGCCCTGGATTGCTTCGCTTCGCTCGCAATGACGGGGATTGCGGTGCGCCCTCGCCCCTACGCGACGCCGACGCTCAGAACGTCTCCACCCACGGGCGCAGCTCCGTCTCCCAGCTCCAGGCGCTGCGCGGCTGCTGCAGCACGCTCCAATAGCTGGCGGCGATGGCGTCGGGATCGAGCATCGAGTCCGGCCGCTCCGCCGGCTCCTGCCGGGCCACGCTCCTGATCGCGCCATCGATGACGAAATGCGCGACGTGGATGCCCTGCGGCGACAGCTCGCGCGCCATGCTCTGGGCCAGCCCGCGCAGCGCGAACTTGCCCATCGCGAACGGCGCCGACTGCGCATAGCCCTTGACGCTGGCGGAGGCGCCGGTGAACAGGATCGCACCATGCTTGTTCGGCAGCATGCGCTGTGCCGCCTGCTGCGCCACCAGGAAGCCGCCGAACGCGCTGACGGCAATCGACTCCTTCACATCGTCGGGCACGAGATCGGTGAGCGGCCCGCGCGCCCGCGCGCTGGCATTATAGACGACGAGATCGGGCTCGCCGATCTCGCGCGTCACGAGGCCAAACAGCCGTTCGACCTCTTCCGGATTGGTGGCGTCGCAGGGATAGGCGCGGGCGCCGGTTTCGCTGCAGAGCGCGCCCAGCTTCTCGACCTTGCGCGCGGCCAGCGCCACGCGGATCTTCTCGCGCGCGAACAGCCGCGTCAGCGAGGCGGAGAGCCCTTCGCCGGCACCGACGATCAGGGCGATCTTGTAGGCAGGGATGTCCATTGGCATGTCCTTCGCAGCGAAGTCCGTGGAAAAGCGTCCGCAGACCTCAAGCTAGTGCGCCGGCAGCCGACTTCCTATCGGTCATCCCCACATTTTTGCCGCATCGCTCAGGACGGGCGCGGCTGCATGGCGGCAAGGCAGCCGATCTCCTCCAGCACGACGTCGATCCGGCTGTGGTCGTGCAGGAAGGCGTATTTGCTGCGGAGCATGGCCAGTGAGCGCGCATGATATTTCTGCGGCTTCTGCGTCCAGAGGCTGTCGCCGAGCTGGACGTTGAACATGTCGCGGTTCTCGGCCAGCGCCTGCTCGTTGGCGAGCGTCCACGGCATGAACAGCCCGCCGATCTGGCGCGTCAGGATCGGCATCAAGGTGAGCGACAATTCCGGCCATAGCTCGAACTCGCCCTCGGCGCGCGGCCACAGCATGCGCTGGATCCAGGCCAGCACATGCGGCGCGCGGCCTTCGATCAGGGCGCCCGCGGTCGGGTCGGTCCACAGCTCGTAGAACTGGCCCCACAGGCCGAAATCGCCGTAAGCCGGCCGGCCGCCGAACAGATAGGGCCTGACGGCGAGATGCCGTTCCATCAGGTCGAGCATCTCGGCAAAGCTCTGCTCGATCTGCGGCGCGTTGACCTCGTTCGATCCGACGTAAGCGAGGCGCTCGACCATGCGCGCGCGGATCTTCTCCACGAGCTTGGTGATGTCAGCGTCGTCGGCCTTCGGGGCGATCATGCGGGCGATGCGTCCGGCTGACGCACGCTGATCGAGATCGCCGGCCCAGCGATAGTGGAACATCCATTTGTTGGCCCACTCGTCGCCGAACTCCTCGATCAGGGCCGAGATGAAGCTGGTCAGCACGTCGCCGGGATGGATCGAGGGCTCGTGAAAATCGAGCTCCAGCGCGTCGATGATCGGCGTCGAGTCCTGCAGCGGCACCTCGTCGGGCGCGACCACCAGCGGAATGATCGGCAGCTTGGCGTGCCGCGTAAACTCCGACTCGCTTTCCGCGTTGCGCAATATCCAGTGATGCGGAATGCCCTTGTAACGCAGATACGATCGCACCTTGACCGAATAGGGCGACATCTCCGCCCCGAAGATGCGATAAACCTCCGCCGGCTGATTGGTCATGGATCTGCTCCCTCGCGCGCTCGGGCGTGGGACGTGGTGTACCCGATCGGACGCAACCTGTCGAAGAGTCCATGAGAGGCCTGCAGAGACTTGCGCAAACGAACGAGGACTTGACGGTCATGCATCAGTTCCTGAAGCCCGATGACGTGATGACATCAGGCGCGAGGCCGGCGCTGCTGGCGCCCGATACCACCGGGCTGAACTTCTACCGCGCCGATCCCGCTCTGGCCGACCTCCTGCGCATCCATCTGCCCGACGCCCTGTTTCGCCACCTCGTGCCGCATCTCGACCGGCTCGGCGAGCTCGCCGGCTCCTATCTCGACGAATGCGCCCGGCTGGCCGACCGCCACGGCCCGGTGCTGCATCAGCGCGACCGCTTCGGCCGCGACGTGCAGTGGATCGAATATCATCCGGCGTATCGCGAGCTGGAGCGGGCGGCGTTCGGCGAGTTCGGCATTCACGCGATGTCGATCCGCAAGGGCATTCTCGGCTGGCGCGACAAATACCCTGTGACGGCCAAGCACGCCTTCACCTTCCTGTTCAACCAGGCGGAGTTCGGCCTGGGCTGCCCGATCAATGTCACCGACGGCTGCGCCAAGCTGCTGGCGCGCTTCGGCAGCGATGCGCTGAAGGCCAAGTACCTCGACGGCCTCACCCAGACCGACATGCGGAAGCTGACCCAGGGCGGCCAGTTCATGACCGAGAAGGAGGGCGGCTCCGACGTCGGCACTCTGACGACGGTGGCCGTGCCCGAGGGTGACCATTGGCGCCTGCATGGCGAGAAATGGTTCTGCTCCAATGCGGATGCCAAGGTGGTGATGCTGCTGGCGCGGCCTGACGGCGCCGAGCCCGGCACGCGCGGCGTCGGCCTGTTCCTGATGCCGCGCTTCCTCGATGACGGCACGCAGAATCATTATCGAATCGTGCGCCTGAAGGACAAGCTCGGCACCCGCTCGATGGCCTCCGGCGAGATCAAGCTGGAGGGCGCGATCGCCTATGCCGTCGGCCGGCTCGATCGCGGCTTCGTGCAGATGGCCGAGATGGTCAACTCGTCGCGGCTCTCCAACGGCGTCAAGTCGACCGCGCTGATGCGGCGCGCCTGGCACGACGCCATCACGGTCGCGACCAATCGCGTGGTGTTCGGCCAACGCATCGTCGACCTGCCGCTCGGCCGCCGCCAACTGATGAAGATCCTGCTGCCGACCGAGCAGGCGCTGTCGATGAGCTTCCTCACGGCGGACGCGCTCGACCGCGCCGAGGCCGGCAGTCAGGACGCCGCGGCGCTGCTGCGCATCCTGACGCCGACGTTGAAATTCCGTGCCACCCGCGATGCCCGCAAGGTCTGCGGCGATGCGTTGGAGATGCGCGGCGGCATCGGCTATGTCGAGGAGTTCGTGACATCCAGGCTGCTGCGCGACGCGCATCTCGGCTCGATCTGGGAAGGCACCGGCAACATCGTCGCGCTCGACGCGCTCAAGCGCGCCGTCGGCCGCCACGGCGCGGAGACCGCGCTGTCGGCCGATCTGCATGCGCGGCTCGACGACAGCGCCGATGTGCCGCAGGCCTGGTGCGATCAGCTGCATCGGCTCGTCGATCGCGCCACAGGCTTTGCGCGCGAGGTGGCCGGCCGCGCCGACAACGAAGCCGAGTCCCGCCGCGCCACCAGCCTGCTGTATCACACAGCCAGCGCCGTCTCGCTGACCTGGGAAAGCGCGCGCATCCACGCGATGCGCGGCGACGCGCGGCGTCTGCTTTTGGCGAAGCTCGTGGTCGCGCAACGGCTGACGCCGTCCGATCCATTCCGGCTTGCGGAAAACAGGATCGATGATGCCATCGCGACGCTGCTACTTGGCGAGACCGTCGCCAACATGGAAGAGGTTGGCGGACTGCTATCAGCGGCGTAGGCTTGTGGTGAGACATGAACATGGAATGCGATATCCAGCGCAGCTTTTGCCGCGGGCTCGGTGCACCCTCTCCCCTTGCGGGAGAGGGTGGCTTTCATGCGAAGCATGAAAGCCGGGTGAGGGGTTGCCACGGGCGCAGAGCTTGCTTTGTGGCACGAACCCCTCACCCGAGTGAGTTTGTTGCTGGCACCTGTGTAGCCCTCTCCCGCAAGGGGAGAGGGCGCAGTCATGAGCTCGGGAAAGAGGCCTTGTCGTTCGACCGGTGTGGGTAGAAAAATGAGTAGCCGACGTCCTAGCCCGATCTGATCTACAAGAACAATACAGGGAGAACGCAAAATGAAAGCCGCCGTGCTGATGGAGGTCAACAAGCCGCTGGTCATCGAGGATGTCAGCGTACCCAAGCCCGGTCCGCGCGAGGTGCTGATCCGCACCGCCGTTGCCGGTCTCTGCCATTCCGATCTGCATTTCATCGAGGGGCTGTATCCGCATCCGCTGCCCGCCGTGCTCGGCCATGAATCCGCTGGGATCGTCGAGCAGGTCGGCTCCGACGTCAGCTATGTGAAGCCGGGCGATCACGTCGTCACGTGTCTCTCGGTGTTCTGCGGCACCTGCGACAATTGCACCACGGGCCGCCCGGTGCTGTGCACCGACACCACGGTGAAGATGCTGCCGGGCGCCTCCAACCGGCTGTCGTGGGGTCGAAGCGAGAAGCTGCACCAGTTCCTCAACCTCTCATCGTTCGCCGAGCAGATGCTGGTGCACGAGAACGCGATCGTGAAGATCCGGCCGGACATGCCGCTCGATCTCGCGGCGCTGATCGGCTGCGGCGTCATCACCGGCTATGGCGCGGTGGTGAATACGGCGGGCGTCAAGGCCGGCGAGACCGTGGCGGTGATCGGCTGCGGCGGCGTCGGCATGGCCGCGATCAACGGCGCCGAGATCGCGGGCGCCGGCCGCATCATCGCCATCGACACCAATCCGGCCAAGCTGCAGCTCGCGACCAAGCTCGGCGCCACCGACATCATCAATCCGGCCGACGGCGACGTCGTGGCGCAAGTGCGCGAGCTCACCAAGGGCGGCGTGCAACATGCCTTCGAGGTGCTCGGACGCAAGGAGACCGCCGAGCAGGCCTTCGCGATGCTGGCGCCGGGCGGCACCGCGACCATCGTCGGCATGATTCCCTTCGGCCAGAAGATCGAGCTGCACGGCTTCGACTTCCTGCGCGAGCGCCGTATCCAGGGCTCGTCCATGGGCTCCAACCACTTCCGCCTCGACATGCCCCGCCTCGTCGAGTTCTACCTGCGCGGCAAGCTGCATCTGGAAGACTGGATCTCGGCCAAGCTGAAGCTGTCGGAGATCAACGAGGGTTTTGCCAACATGAAGGCCGGCAAGACGCTGCGCAGCGTGATCATATTCGATTCGTGAGGTGCGGGATCTGACGCCGCAAACACCGCTGTCGTCCCGGCCTTGAGCCGGGACCCATACCGCGGAATCTATCGAGTTGGCGCAACTATCAGTCATCGTCCCACAAGCGCCGGTGGCTATGGGTCCCGGCTCAAGGCCGGGACGACGGCGGTGGGCGAGGGCGCGAGTGCGCCCCTGACGCCAGCTAATCGGCAAACATCGGCGGCGGCACGAAGCCGCCGAAGTCGCGCTCGATCAGCTCGGCGAGCTTGATCGGCGTGCGATCCTCGAGGAAGGGACCGACGATCTGCACGCCCACCGGCAAGCCATCGGCGAGGCCGAGCGGGATCGCGGTGGCGGGCAGGCCGGGCAGAGTGGCGATGCCGGGCCAGGCGAGCTGGTCGCCATAGGGATGATCGACGCCGTCGATGGTGATGCGGCGCCGCTCCATGTCGGGCGAATGATCATGCGGATAGGCCGGCGTCGGCATGATCGGGCAGATCACGGCGTCAAAGCTCTCGAACAGGAGACGCCATTGGGCACGCAGCCGGGCACGGGCGCCAGTGGCCTGCACCCAGTCGCGATGGCTGAGTACGAGGCCGCGGAGCTGGTCCGCCGCGAGGCTCTTGGCCTCCGCCGGAAGGCGCGCCGCCGCCTGCTTCGCTCCGGCATAGATATCCGGCGGCATGGTAGCGCCGAGGAAGGCGTGCAGCATGCGCATATAGAGCCCGCTCGATGCGGCGAAGTCCGGCAGCAGCGGGCTCTGTCTGGTCACGCTGACACCGGCCCTGGCGAGATCGGCGGCGAGCCGTTCGATCGCGCCGCGCACGGCCGTGTCGGTCGGCAGCAGCGGATCGCTGGCGATCACCAGCACGCGGAAGTCCTGCAAACGGGCATGGCGCGGTGGCGGGAGGTCGAGGCGATAGGCCTTGCCGGCCTCGAGTGGGTCCGGACCGGCGATGACATCGAGCAGCAGCGACAGATCGGTGGCCGAGCGCGCCATCGGGCCGACCACGGCGAGGTCCGCCTCGTTCGGCAGCGGCGGGAATGGCGGCGGCGTGTGGCCGCGCGAGGCGACGAGGCCGTAGGTCGGCTTGTGCGCGGTGACGCCGCAGTGAAACGCCGGCACGCGCAGCGAGCCGCCGATGTCGGAACCGAGCGACAGCGATCCGTAGCCGGCCGCCAGCGCCGCCGCCGACCCGCCGGAGGAGCCGCCCGGCGTGCGGCCGAGATCGTAGGGATTGTTGGTGGTGCCGTAGATGTCGTTGTAGCTCTGCCAATCGCCGAGCGCGAACGGCACGTTGGTCTTGCCGAGCACGATGCCGCCGGCGTCCTTCACGCGCGTGATGGCGAGTGCATCCTCGGCCGCGATGAAATCCTTCTGCTGCGGAAAGCCCCAGGTCGTCGGCAGCCCGGCGACGTTGTAGGACTCCTTCACCGTCAGCGGCAGGCCGAGCAGCGGCCGGCGCTCGCCGCGCGCGAGCGCAGCATCGGCAGCGCGGGCGGCCTCGAGAGCGCGGTCGAAATCGCGCATGCAGACGGCATTGATCCTGGTGTCATGTCTGACGATGCGATCGATCGCGAGCTGGGTCAGCTCGACCGACGAGACCTCGCCGTGCGCCAGGGCCTTCGCCGTCTCGACGGCGGTTGCGAACGTCCATTGCGATGCGGCCAAGGGTTCTGCTCCCATGCGTTGAGGGAGCCATGTTGTAGCCGATGCCGAAGGCGGCGGCTTGATCGAAATTGCGCAGCCGCGCGGTCAGCCCGGCAGCATGCGCTGCATGACGCGGTCGCGATAGATGAAGACGTGGGCGAGCGCGGCGCCGACATGAACGACGATCAGGATCAGCAGCAGCCATTCGGACGCCTGGTGCAGCCCGTCGATGGCGCGGTTGCCGGCCGGGTCGCGCGCCGCCAGCATCGGCAGCGGAAACAGATAGAAGTACGACACGCTCCAGCCGCGGAACGAGGCGAACAGCCAGCCGGTGATGGTGGTCGCCAGCACCATCACATAGAGCATCCAGTGCACGGCCTCCGAGCTCAGCCGCTGCCACGGCGGCAACGAGCTTTCCGGCGCGACGGGATGGGTCAGCCGCCAGACGAAGCGCAGCGCGATCAGCGCCAGGAGGGTGAGGCCGAACGAGATGTGCAGGATCATCGGCGCGCCGGGCGGCGTGTTGGCGTGGAGGTCCGGCATCAGCCAGCCGATCGGATATTGGATGGCGAGCAGCGCCACCACCAGCCAATGCAGGATCTTGGCAGGCGTGCCGTATTGCAGGCGTGGTGTCATGACGAGCCTTTCGTTGTGGCCGGTCCGCTGCGATCGGCAGTCCGGCCGGGAGTTCTCCAGCGCGACCCTCGCCGCACGCTAAGCCGCTCCGATCAGGATCCCGACGCCGAGCACGATGATGCCGCCGAGCACGATCTGGAAGACGGCCTGCAGGAACGGCGTGTCCATGTAGCGGGCGCGGATGTAGGCGATCGCCCACAATTCGAAGAACACGACCACGCCGGCGATCGCGGTCGCGATCCAGAACGCGTTCGCCCAGGAATCGGGGACGAGATAGGGCAGCGTATGGCCGAGGCCGCCGAGCGTCGTCATCGCGCCGCAGACCGCACCGCGCAGCCAGGGCGAGCCGCGTCCGGTCAGCGATCCGTCGTCGGACAGCGCCTCGGCAAAGCCCATGCTGATTCCGGCGCCGATCGAGGCGGCAAGGCCGACCAGAAACGTCTGGAAGTTCTGGTGGGTGGCAAAGGCGGCGGCGAACAGCGGCGCCAAGGTCGAGACCGAGCCGTCCATCAGGCCGGCGAGACCCGGCTGCACATATTGCAGCACGAACACGCGCCGCCGCGTCTCGTCCTCCTTGTGGCGGACGTCGGGGCTGAGGATCTGGTCGGTCAGTTTCGCTGCAACCTGCTCGTGGCCCTTCTCGGCCAGCGCGAGATCGCCGAGCAGCCGGCGAACGCCGACATCCTTGGCCTGCTCGGCAGCCTTGGCATAGAAGCGCTCGGCCTCGAACTCCATCGTGCCGACCTCCTTGCGGATGGTGTCGAGCGACAGGTTCTTGGTCAGCCAGATCGGGCGCCGGCTCATGAAGCCCTTGACGTTCTCGCGCCGGATCGGCGGCAGGTTCTTGCCGAAGCGCTCCTCATAGAGTTCGAGCAGCATGTGGCGATGGCCCTTCTCCTCCTCGGCCATCTGCTCGAACAGTTTCGCCGAATCCGGATACCGCTCCGCCAGGTCCTCCGCGAAGCTCATGTAGATGCGGCCGTCTTCCTCTTCGGCCGAGATCGCGATCGCCAGGATCTCGCGCTCGGTGAGGTCGGCGAAATTCTTCATTCCAAGGTCCCCGGATTTGACGTTCGCAACATTCGACAGTTTAGAACGTTTCTAAAAGCTATATGGATTTGCCGCACGGCGGTCAAACTGCCGCCGCGCGGTCGTCGCGAAACATTTCGTGACGTCGCATTCAGGCCCCAGTCAGGGAACCGATACGCTAATTCACCGTTCGCGTTTCCGCTCAGCTACCTAAGGAGTTCCGATGGACAGCGTCAAATACCGGTTGAATGACCCTGGACTGGCGCCGCGCCGGACCAAGATGGATATTCCGGGCTGGGCCGGTGACCGGCAACCGCGCGCGAATGGCTCGCACGAGCAGGTCTGGCACTGCGTGCCGTTCTCCGAAGGCGCGCAATACGGGATCGAGCTGTTTTATCCGTACGCCTTCGAGCTGCAGGTGACGACGCGCGACGGCAAGCTGGAGATCTCCGGCGATTGGGGCGAGCCGCCGAGCCCGAGCCTGCAATGGCCGCCGTTCCGGGATTTCGGCGGAGCATTCTACACCTATCAGATCCTGCTCGATCTGAAGGTGCCACCCGGTTTTGCGATCCGGACCGAGCCGCATCCGCGGTTCTACACCGACCGGACCGACACGTGCCCGATCGCGGTGCCGGCGCTGGTGCGCGGCTTCTGGCCGATGCTGTTCTTCTGCGTCTTCAAGGCGCCGGCGGAAGGCCGCACCCACATCTTCCGTCCCGGCGAGCCGTTCGCGCAGGTGATCGTCATCCCTGAGGAAGCCAACTTCACGGTGGAGCCGATGAGCCCCGACGAGGCGGCTGAGCGCGAGCTGCAGTCGCGCCGCATCCATGCCAGCCGCCCGGTGCTCGCCAAGGAGACCGAGTGGGTGTCGAGCACCGACACCGTGTTCGACGGCACCTACCGCCATCTGCATCGTGCCGCCAAGGAGAAGGCGCGCAAGTCGTGAGGGCCGGAGGCTGAAACGAAAAGGGCGCCGGCTTCGCAGCCGGCGCCCGTCAGGCCGCACGCGCCATGCGATCAATAGCGATCGTAGTACCAGTGGTGATGGTGATGGTGGTGGTGATGATGGTAATAGCGGCGCGGCACCACGTAGACCCGCGGTCCGTAGCCATAGCCGTAGCCGTACCCATAACCGGGGCCGCGGTAGTAGCCATGGTGGTGATGGTGGTGGTGGTGATGATGATACCACTGGGCGAGCTGCACCTTCGGCTCATCCGCCTGCGGTCCCTGCTCGTCGAGCGCCTGCAGCACCCGGGCGGCATCCGGGATCGGCTCGAGCAGGTCGGCGTAGGAATTGACCTTCAGCACATCGGCCGGAGCCGGAGCCGCCGACGCCTGCACCGTGCCGAGCGCGCCGACGGCGGCCACCGCGCCCAACAATCCTGCGATCTTCTTATCCATAAATCATCTCCTGATGGGCATCGCCCGGATGCCAAAACGCCAACCCCGATTGTTCGTTCCTCGATTCACCCAATAGGTCGGAACGGAGTCCGAATTCAGGCTGTCGATCTGTTCAGGAACGTCAGCAGCAACTGAGAAACTCGTTCATGTTGCTCCTGCTGCACCCAATGTCCGGCACGATCGATCAGCTCGCACAGGATCATGTTGGTGCAGACTCGGGATTGCATCGCTTCAAACACGCCGGGCCGTTGGTAGATGCCCCAGTCTTGCAGGCCGGAGATGAATGCAGACGGAACGTCGATCGTGCGATCCGACCAGGTCTGCAATTCCGCGTCGAACAGGCCGGAGGTGCCGCAGCGGTACCATTGCAGCCCGCCTTGAAAGCCGTTGCGTTCATATTCGGCGGCGTAAACCGCGAGCTCATGCTCCGGCAGCCAGCGATTGGCTGCGATCTCATCGCAACTGGGCATCACCTCGGCGACGGTCTCGGCCATCGTCCTGTCGAGGTCCATCACGTAATAGGTCGGCAGCTTCGCGAGCTCAGTCGCGTTCCAGGCCTGCAGCGGCGTGGGCGCATTGTCCGGCCAGTCGGCGCTCTTGTGATGATAATAGGCGCGCAGGAAGGCGTGCAGGCCCTGTGGCGCCCTGACCATGTCGGCGTTCGCCTCTGGTGTCGAGTAGTACCACTGGTAGTGCTTGCGTGGTCGCGGCAGCGCGGCGAGTTCGCGATGCACGGGATCCTGCTGCGCCGTGAGCGGATGATCGGCGATGCCGAACGGTGCAGCCGGCGGCCCGGCGAACGGCGCGCTCATCATCACCACCGCGCGGAAGACGTCGGGGCGGATCACGGCACACCACGCGGCGACGAAGCTGCCGAAGTCGTGGCCGATGACGGCGGCGACATGGCGATGCCCGAAGGCATAGACGACGCCGAGCGCGTCGCGCACCAGGTTGGTGAAGCGGAACGGCGCGAGGTCGCCGTCATATTCGGCGCTCCAGCCGGTGGTGCGGCCATAGCCGCGCTGATCCGGGGCGAGCACGTGATAGCCGGCCGCCGCCAGCGCCGGCATCACCTTGCGCCAGCTGTAGGCGAGCTCCGGAAAGCCGTGCAGCAGCAGCACGCACGGCCGGCCCGGCGTCTCGAAGCCGGCTTCGAGCACATGCATGCGCAGGCCATTGATGCCGTCGACGAAGCGGGAGCGGATCGTGGGTGGGAGGGGAAGTGGGGGCAGGGACATCGCGTGATCTTTCCTCGCGTCGTCCCGGCGAACGCCGGGACCCATAACCACAGGATGGCATGGTGAGGTGTCGTAGCAGCTCCAGCCTTCGCAAAGCGAGGTACGGTGGCTATGGGTCCCGGCTCGAGGCCGGGACGACACCGTTGGTGGAGCTACGCCGCGCCCTTCTTCGGCCAGTAGCGCTCGCGCAGATGGCGCTTGACCAGCTTGCCGGTCGGTGTGCGCGGCAGCTCGGGCTCGAAGTCGATCGAGCGCGGGCATTTGATTGGCGACAGGCGCTGGCGGCAAAACAGCATCAACTGCTCCTCGAGCGCCTTGCCGGCGCGCGCCATGTCGTGCGGTTGCACCACCGCCTTGACCTCCTCGCCCATCTCCTCATTGGGCACGCCGAACACCGCGACATCGGCGACGTCAGGATGGGTGATGAGGACGTCCTCGGTCTCCTGCGGATAGATGTTCACGCCTCCGGAGATGATCATGTAGGACTTGCGGTCGGTGAGATAGAGAAAGCCGTCGGCATCGAGATAGCCGACATCGCCCAGCGTCGACCAGCCCTTGTCGTTATAGGCGCGCTTCGTCTTCTCCGGATCGTTGTGATAGGAGAAGGCAGGCGCGTCGGCGAAATAGACCGAGCCGATCTCGCCCGTCGGCAGCTCCTTGTCATCCTCGCCGAGGATCTTGATCTTGCCGACCACCGCGCGTCCGACGCTGCCGCGATGCTCCAGCCATTGCTTCGAGGTGCAGACCGTGACGCCGTTGCCTTCCGAGCCGGCATAGTACTCGATCAGGATCGGTCCCCACCACTCGATCATCTTCGCCTTGACGTCGACCGGGCAGGGCGCGGCGGCGTGGATCGCGCCTTTGAGCGTGGAGACGTCGTAGCTCTTGCGGACATCCTCGGGCAGCTTCAGCATCCGCACGAACATGGTCGGCACCAGCTGCGACTGGGTGACCTTGTACTTCTCGACGAGCTTGAGGAATTCCTCGGCGTCGAAATGCTCCATGATGATCGAGGTGCCGCCGAGCACAATGGCCATCATGTTGAAGCGCAATGGCGCTGCATGATAGAGCGGCGCCGGCGACAGATAGATGCTCTCGGCATTCATGCCGCACATGTCGGCGCAAAGCACGCGCAGGAACTGGTTCGGCGCCTCGATCGGCTTGCCCTCGAAATCCTTCTTGATGCCCTTCGGCCGCCCCGTGGTGCCCGACGAATACAGCATGTCGTAGCCGGCGACCTGGTCGGCAATCGGCGTCTTCGGCTGCGCGCCGGCCTCCTTGTCCCAGGAGCGGAAGCCGGGTTCGGGCTCGTCGACCATGAAGAACAGGGGGCCGTCAGGTGCCACGAGGTCGCGGACCTGCTCGGCGCATTTCGGCGAGGTGATGAAGACCTTGGCGCCGCAATCCCTGATGATGTAGGCGATCTCGTCCTTGGTGAGATAGCGGCTGATCGCGGTGTAGTAGAGGCCGGAGCGCTGCGCGGCCCAGGCGATCTCCATGAAGGCGAGCCGGTTCTCCATCAGGAAGGCGACGTGATCGCCCGCCTTGAGCCCAAGCGCGCGGAACAACTGCGCGCCCTGGTTCGACAGTTCGTCGAGCTCGCGATAGGTGATGGCCTTGCCGGTCCCCGCCATCTGATAGGCGATCTTGTCGGGATGGCTCTGGGCGTAGATGGAGGGGTGGGTCATGAGGGGCACACCGCTTGATCAGGAAAAAGCTGTCGTCCCGGCGAACGCCGGGACCCATAACCACAGGGGGGCTGTGGCGAGAGCGAGCTGTGGCTCCAGCTCGTGCATCATTGGATTCGGTGGCCATGGGTCCCGGCTCAAGGCCGGGACGACACCATTGTTGTTGCGACAGCTACAGACGCTCGACGATCGTCACATTCGCCATGCCGCCGCCTTCGCACATCGTCTGCAGGCCGTAGCGTTTGTTGCGGGCCTTCAGTGCATGTAGCAGCGTCGTCATCAGCTTGGTGCCGGAGCTGCCGAGCGGATGGCCGAGCGCGATGGCGCCGCCATTGACGTTGAGGCGAGCGGGATCGGCGCCGGTGGTCTTCAGCCACGCGGTCGGCACCGAGGCGAAGGCCTCGTTGACCTCGTAGAGGTCGATCTCGTCGATCGACATGCCAGCTTTCTGCAGCGCGCGCTGCGTCGCCGGCAGCGGCGCTTCCAGCATGATGACGGGATCGCCGCCCATCATGGTCATGTGGTGGACGCGGGCCAGCGGCTTGACCCCGAGCG
Source organism: Bradyrhizobium sp. SSBR45G (assembly GCF_030159255.1). GTDB lineage: Bacteria > Pseudomonadota > Alphaproteobacteria > Rhizobiales > Xanthobacteraceae > Bradyrhizobium. The sequence continues at coordinate 65,358 of NZ_BSCT01000028.1, forward strand.
ACTTCAGGCCGCGCTCGTTGACGACCATCACGCCTGAGGCGCCGTCGCAGATCTGGCTTGCCGATGCGGCGGTGAGCTTGCCGTTCTCGGCGATCAGCTTCACGCCCTTGATGCCGTCGAGGCTGACGTCGAAGCGGATGCCTTCGTCGATGTGGTGGGTGTCGATCGAACCATCGGCACGGGTGATCTGCAGCGGGACGATCTCGTCCTTGAAGTGGCCGGCCTGGGTCGCCGCAATCGCGCGCTGGTGGCTGTGATAGGCGTATTCGTCGAGCTGATCCTTGGAGAGGCCGTACTTCTCCGCCATCATCTCGGCGCCGGTGAACTGGCTGAACTGGATGTTCGGATAGCGGCTCTCCATATTCGGGCTCTTGTAATGCCCGAAGCCGTTCTTCGCCGGCAGCGTCGACGACAGGCCCATCGGCACCCGGGTCATCGATTCCACGCCCGCGGCGATGACGACATCCATGGCGCCGGACATCACCGCCTGCGCCGCGAAATGCAGCGCCTGCTGCGACGAGCCGCACTGCCGGTCGATCGAGGTGCCTGGTACGCTCTCCGGCAGCTTCGAGGCCAGCACCGCGTTGCGCGCGATGTTGGTCGACTGCTCGCCGGTCTGCATCACGCAGCCCAGGATCACGTCCTCGACCTGGTCCGGCGCGGCGCCGGAGCGCTCGACCAGCGCGTCCAGCACGGTCGCGGCGAGATCGGCCGGATGCCAGCCGGCCAGACGGCCTCCCTTTCGGCCGCCGGCCGTGCGCGCAGCCGCGACGATGTAGGCTTCCGCCATGACGTGTCCTCCCTAGACTTGGTGTTCGTGATTGGCCGCGATTTAAATGCGCGATTGGGCCTTAGTCAATCGATCAATTAACTCTTGAGATCAACTCCGGCTTCGGCTTATCTGCCTCGATCATCAGCGAGAGCAGTCTTGGGACCTCAGCTTCAGAACAGCGTGCCGGAGAAACTTCCCGCAGGGCGGAATGCCACTGCGGAGAAGCTGCTGGACGCGGCGAGCGAGCTGATGATCGCGAGGTCGTCGATCGAGATTTCGCTGAGTGACATCGCGCAGAAGTCCGGCTCGAATGCTGCGCTGGTGAAATACCATTTCGGCAACAAGGACGGCCTGCTGCTGGCCCTGCTCGCGCGCGACGCGGCGACCGAGGTCGCCAATCTTGAATATCTGCTGGCGCAGCCGATTGGTCCGACGGCCAAGCTGAAGCTGCACATCAGCGGCATCATCCGCGCCTACTACCGGTTTCCCTACATGAACCGGCTGATTCACTATCTGCTGCACGAGAGCAGCGCCGAGGCCGCTGACGAGGTGTCCAAGTTCTTCGTCGCGCCGCTGCTGGATTTTCACCGTCGGCTGATCGCCGAGGGCGTCGCCAAGGGCGAATTCCGCGCGGTCGATCCGGTGCTGTTCTACACCAGCCTGATCGGCGCCTGCGATCATTTGTTCTTCGGCCGCCACGCCATGTCGCGCGCGATCGGCGTCGGCCCGGTCACCGATGACGTCTGCCGCCAGTACATCGCCCATATGGAGGCGTTGATCTGCGGCGGAATCGTGAAGGGGGCGAATGGCGAATAGGGAGTAGCGAATAGAGGGCCGCCCTATTCGCTACTCCCTACTCGCTATTCGCCAACAATAAACCTAGGGAGGAAACCAACCATGCAGTTGAACAACGTTGCCGTTCTCATCACCGGCGGTGGCTCGGGTCTCGGCGCCGCCACGGCGCGTGCCATGGCCGCGAAGGGCGCCAAGATCGCGGTGCTCGACCAGAGCAAGGAGAACGCGGAGAAGGTCGCCGCCGAACTCAACGGCGTCGCCATCCACGCTGATGTCACCGACGAGGAGCAGGTGAAGGCCGGCATCGCCAAGGCGGAGGCGGCGCATGGCGTCGCCCGCGTGCTGATGAACTGCGCCGGCATCGGCGGCTCGCAGCGCATCGTCGGCAAGGACGGCGTCTACCCGCTGGCCAAGTTCGCGCGCATCATCAACGTCAATCTGATCGGCACCTTCAACGTGCTACGCCTGTTCGCCGAACGCCTCGTCACCGCCGAGCCGATCGGCGAGGAGCGCGGCGTCATCATCAACACCGCCAGTGTCGCGGCTTACGAGGGCCAGATCGGCCAGATCGCCTATTCGGCCTCGAAGGGCGGCGTTGTCGGTCTCACGCTGCCGGCTGCGCGCGATCTCGCCAGCCAGAAGATCCGCGTCAACACCATCGCGCCGGGGCTGTTCCTGACGCCGCTGCTGATGGGCCTGAACGAAGAGGCCCGCAAGAGCCTCGGCGCCCAGGTGCCGCATCCGGCCCGCCTCGGCGACGCCTCGGAATACGGCAATCTCGCCGTCCACATCGTCGAGAACCCGATGCTGAACGGCGAAACCATCCGCCTCGACGGCGCCATCCGCATGGCCCCGCGCTAACGCGCACGCGGCGTCGTACTCGGTGCACCCTCTCCCCTTGCGGGAGAGGGTGGCGCCGAAGGCGCCGGGTGAGGGGTCTCTCTCCGCGAGTGCACGTGCCGAGACAGACCCCTCACCCAACCGCATGCGCGGCTGATGTCGGCGATGCCCTCTCCCACAAGGGGAGAGGGCGCTGTAACGACCGCCGGCGCTTGTTGAACCAGGGGAGCACCGTATGTCCCAACCGCTGCTGATCGAGCACGACAATGGTGTCGACCGGGTGACGCTCAATCGCCCGGAGAGCCTGAACGCGCTCGATCCGGCGCTGATCGACGCGCTCAATGCCTATTTCGAAAGTCTCCAGCGCAATCGCACCACGCGCGTCGTCGTGCTCAAGGGCGCGGGCAAGAACTTCTGCGCCGGGCTCGATTTGAAAGCTGCGATGCAGCGGCGCGGTGGCGTCAATGAGCCGCCCGGCGTCACCGAGTCCTTGGATTCGCAACGACGCATCGCGGACATCGTCATGCTGATGCGGCGCTGCCCGCAGCCGATCATCGCGCTGGTGCAGGGCGCGGCCGCCGGCGGCGGCTTCGCGCTCGCGCTCGCCGCGGACATCCGCATCGCGACGCGCTCGGCGCGGATGAACTGCGCCTTCATCAAGCTGGGGCTTGGCGGCTGCGACATCGGCACCAGCTACTTTTTGCCGCGCCTCGTCGGCGTCTCCGTCGCCTCGGAGCTGATCCTCACCGGCCGCTTCATCGGCGCCGAGCGCGCGCTGATGGTCGGACTGGTCTCGGAGATCGTCGAGGAGGATATGCTCGAGAGCGCGGCAGCTCCATTCGTCGACGCGATGATGACGGCCTCGCCGGTCGGGCTTCGTCTCTCGAAGGAATGCCTCAACATGAGCGTCGATGCGTCGTCGATCGACGCCGTCATCGCGATGGAAGATCGCAACCAGGTGCTGTGCAGCCGCTCGGAAGATTTCAAGGAGGGCATAGAAGCCTTCCTCCAGAAGCGAAAGCCGGTCTATACCAACCGCTAGATATCAAGATCCGTAAAGGACGATATTTCGGGAGACGCAAAATGGACGGGACGGCAGCGAAAGTGCTGGAGAAACCGGCATTCCGCAAGGTCAATTGGCTGGCGCGTGACATCGACGTTGAACGGCGCGGTGACGGCGTCATCGTCATCAAGTCACGCATTCCCCTGCAGGCCTATGAGCCGCATCTCGCCGCCCCGCTCGCCCGCTGGGCGAAGGAGGCGCCGATGCGGACCTGGCTCGCGCAGCGCAGCGGCGCCGACCGGCAATGGCGCAAGCTGTCCTATGCGGAGGCCAAGCGCACGGTCGACGGGCTGACGCAGGGCCTGCTGAACCTGAAGCTCGACGGCCGTCCGGTCGCGATCCTCTCGGGCAATTCGGTCGAGCATGCGCTGATCACCATGGCCGCGATGCAGGCGCGGCTGCCGGCCGCGCCGGTGTCGCCGGCCTATTCGTTGATGAGCCACGATCACCTCAAGCTGAAATATCTGTTCGGTCTGGTGAAGCCGGGCGTAGTGATGGTGCAGGACGGCCCGACCTTCGAGAAGGCGCTCAAGGCACTCGATCTTGACGGCGTCACGGTCGTCCACGTCGCGCGTCCCTGCGAGGGCATTCCGAGCGTCAGCTTCGCCGACCTCGCCGCGACGCCGGTGACATCGGAGGTGGAATCCTCGATCGGGCAGATCACCCCGGACACCGTCGGCAAGCTCTTGTTCACGTCCGGCTCGACCGGCATGCCCAAGGCGGTGATCAACACGCAGCGCATGATGTGCGCCAATGCGGCGATGATGATGCAGACCCGGCCGCGCGGACCGGATGCGCCGATCTCCACGGTACTGGACTGGATGCCGTGGAACCACACCATGGGCGGCAACGCGCTGTTCAATCCGCTGCTGATCGAGGGCGGCACGCTCTATATCGACGACGGCCGGCCGATGCCCGGGATGTTCGACGAGACGATCAAGAACTTGCGCGAGGTGTCGCCGACCTACTACGCCAACGTTCCCGCCGGCTACGCCGCGCTGGCGGCCGCGATGGAGAAGGACGATGCGCTGTGCCGCTCCTTCTTCAAGGATCTCGGCATCATGGCCTATGGCGGTGCACGGCTGCCCGACGATCTCTACGAGCGGATGCAGGCGCTGGCGGTGAAGACCACCGGCGAGCGCATCGTGTTCTACACCGGCTGGGGCTCCACCGAGACGGCGCCGACCTCGACCGGCACCTATTGGAACACCGAGCGCGTCGGCCTGATCGGGCTGCCATTCCCGGGCGTCGAGCTGAAGATGGTGCCGACCGGCGACAAATACGAGCTGCGGCTGCGCGGCATCAACGTGATGCCCGGCTATCTCGGCCAGCCCGAGCTGACGAAGAAGGCGTTCGATGACGAAGGCTTCTACTGCATCGGCGATGCCGGCGTGTTCGTCGATCCCGCCGATCCGGTTCAGGGCATCATCTTCGCCGGTCGCGTGGTCGAGGACTTCAAGCTCACCACCGGCACCTTCGTCCATGTCGGCTCGCTGCGCACCGATGCGATCGCAGCGGCGACGCCCGCGATCCACGATGCGCTGGTGACGGGGCAGGATCGTGAGTATGTCGGCCTGCTGGCCTGGCCCAATCTGCACGCCTGCCGCCAGCTGGTCGGCAATCCCGAAGCGACGTTCGAGGATGTGGTCAAGCATCCGGCGGTCATCGATTGCGTCCGCCGCGGCCTCCAGGCGCATAACGCGGAATGCGAAGGTGCGAGCAGCCGGCGCATCGTGCGCGCGATGCTGATGGTCGAGCCGCCCTCGATCGATGGCCATGAGCTCACCGACAAGGGCTACATCAACCAGCGCGCCGGCCTCGACCGTCGCGCGGCACTGGTCGAGCGGCTCTACGCGGCCGCGCCCGACAAGGAGGTGATCGTGCTGTGATGAAGCCCCTCTCTCTCCACTGGTCATTCCGGGATGCGTGCGAAGCACGCAGGCCCGGAATCCATAACCCCGATCGGGCGTATGGATTCCGGGCTCGCGCTCCGCGCGCCCCGGAATGACGACGACTTTTGTCCCGATTTCCAAAGCGAGTAGCTCCCATGAACTTCGATTTCTCCGACGACCAGAAGCAGCTGCGGGACCAGGCGCGGAAGTTTCTCGCCGAGAAGTGCCCGCCCAAGGCGGTACGCATCGTGCTCGACGGCAAGGAGTCCTATGATCGCGCGCTGTGGAAGGGCTTTGCCGAGATGGGCTTCCTCGGCGTCGCCATCCCCGAGGAATACGGCGGCGCGGGCGCCGGGCATCTCGAGCTCTGCGTGATTGCCGAGGAGGTCGGCCGCGCGCTGGCGCCGGTGCCGTTCTCTTCCACCGTGTATCTCGCTGCCGAGGCCCTGATGCTCGCCGGCAGCGACGCGCAGAAGCAGGCCTGGCTGCCTCGAATCTCAAGCGGCGAGACGATCGGCACCTTGGCGCTGTTCGAGGGCACCGGCAATCCCTCGCCCAAGGCGATCAAGTGTGAGGCCGCCAACGGCGTGCTCAACGGCGTCAAGAAGCCGGTCGCCGATGGCGCCATTGCCGATCTCGTCATCGTCGCCGCGCGCACGGCGTCCACCGGCCGCGACAGCGACATCTCGCTGTTCCTGGTCGATGTGAAGGCCGGCGGCGTTGAGGCGAAGGCGCTGACCAATCTCGATCCGACGCGGGGCCAGGCCGAACTCACCTTCACGAACTGCAAGGCGGAGCCGCTCGGCGCGGCCGGCGACGGCTGGAGCATCATCACGCAGGTGCTCGATCGCGCCGCGGTACTCACCGCCTTCGAGCAGGTCGGCGGATCCGACCGTGCGTTGGAGATGGGCCGCGACTACGCGCTGGACCGCATCGCCTTCGGCCGTCAGATCGGCTCGTTCCAGGCGGTCAAGCACATGCTGGCCGACATGTACGTCTCGGCGACGCTCGCGCGCTCGAACGCCTATTACGGCGCCTGGGCGCTCTCGACCAACGCGCCTGAATTGCCGGAAGCCGCGGCCTCGGCGCGCATCAGCGCCACGCAGGCCTATCAGCACTGCGCCAAGAACAACATCCAGGTCCATGGCGGCATGGGCTTCACCTGGGAGTTCGACTGCCACATGTACTACCGCCGCGCCAACGCGCTCGCGCTCGGCCTCGGCAGCCTGTCCTATTGGGAAGACCAGCTGATCGACCGCATGCGCAAGCGCAATGCGGCGTGAGCTGGAGCTGAACATGACGTCGTCATTGCGAGGAGCCGAAGGCGACGAAGCAATCCAGACTTCCTTTCCGGCCCTGGATTGCTTCGCTTCGCTCGCAATGACGAGACTGAGAAAGCCGCATTGATCATTGCTATGACAGCAGAGGCTTGCAGATGAATTTCGATGACACCCCGCAAGAGGCCGCGTTCCGCAGCCAGGCCCGTGCCTGGATCGCCGCCCATGCGCCGAAGCAGTATGAAGACGAGCTGCGCGCGTCCTCGCTGGGCCGCACCGCGCTGAAGAACGCCAACATTCTCGAGGTCGCCAAGGCGTGGCAGAAGAAGAAGGCGGAGGCCGGCTGGGCCTGCCTGCACTGGCCCAAGGAGTATGGCGGCCGCGGCGCTTCGCCGATCGAGCGCGTGATCTGGCAGCAGGAGGAGGGGCCGTTCGGCAAGCTCTCCGGCCTGTTCATCATCGGCCATGGCATGTGCGGGCCGACCGTGATGGCCTACGCCTCGGAGCAGCATAAGCGCGAGCATCTGCCGCCTTTGGCCTCCGGCGAGAAGGTCTGGTGCCAGCTGTTCTCCGAGCCTGCCGGCGGCTCCGACGTCGCGGGCCTGCGCACCCGCGCCGAGAAGCGCGGCGACGACTGGGTGATCAACGGCCAGAAGATCTGGACCTCGGGCGCGCATTATTCCGACTTCGGCATCCTGCTGACGCGCACCGATCCGACCGTCCCGAAGCACAAGGGGCTCACCATGTTCTTCCTGGACATGAAGAGCCCGGGCGTCGACATCCGGCCGATCAAGCAGGCGAGCGGCCATTCGGACTTCAACGAGGTCTACTTCACCGACGTGGTGATCCCGGACTCGCAGCGCCTCGGCGCCGTCAATGACGGCTGGAACGTCGCGCTGACGACCTTGATGAACGAGCGGATGTCGATCGGCGCCGGCGTCGCCACCGGCTTCCCGGAGCTGTTCGACTTCTGCTCCAATCTGATGCTGGACGATCGCCCCGCGATCGATGACCGCAACGTGCGCTCCAGGCTCGCGAGCTGGGCGGTGAAGGCGAGCGGGCTGAAATACACCAGCATGCGCGCCATCTCCGCGCTGTCGAAGGGCGAGCGGCCGGGGCCGGAGAACTCGATCGGCAAGCTGGTCGCGGGACCGATGATCCAGGACGTCGCGTCCTACGCGCTCGATCTGCAAGGGGCGGCCGGCGTGCTGAGCGGTCCCGAGGCCGAGCTCGCCGGCAAGTTCCAGGCGATGCTGCTGCGCGCGCCGGGCACCCGCGTCGAAGGCGGCACCGACGAGATCATGCGCAACATCATCGCCGAGCGCGTGCTCGGCCTGCCCGGCGATATCCGCGTCGACAAGGACCTGCCGTTCAACCAGGTGCCGACGCGAGGACGTGCTTAGTTGCTGTCGTAGGGCGGGTTAGCGCAGCGTAACCCGCCGATGACGTGTACGGCGCTGATCAAGTGGCGGGTTACGCCTTTCGGCTAACCCGCCCTACGCAAATCGAGTGAGGGTTAGCCCATGAACTTCGACGACACCCCGCAGGAAGCCGCCTTTCGCGAGACCGCGCGCGCCTGGGTCGCGGCCCATGCGCCGAAGGAGCTGGAGGAGGAGCTGGCGAGCTCCTCGCTCGGCCGCATCCGGCTCAAGCATGCCGACATCGTCGAGGTCGGCAAGGCCTGGCAGAAGAAGAAGGCCGAGGCCGGCTGGGCCTGCCTGCACTGGCCGAAGGACTATGGCGGCCGCGGCGCTTCGCCGATCGAGCGCGTGATCTGGCAGCAGGAGGAGGGCGTCTACGGCAAGCTGACGCAGCCGTTCCAGATCGGCGAGGGCATGTGCGGCCCGACCGTGATGGCCTATGGCAGCGAGGCGCACAAGCGGCGCTATCTGCCGAAGCTTGCCTCCGGCGAGGAGATCTGGTGCCAGCTGTTCTCGGAGCCGGCCGGCGGCTCGGATGTCGCGGGCTTGCGCACCCGCGCCGAGAAGCGCGGCGATGATTGGGTGATCAACGGCCAGAAGATCTGGACCTCCGGCGCGCACTACTCCGATTACGGCCTCTTGATCACGCGCACCGATCCCAACGTGCCCAAGCACAAGGGCCTGACGATGTTCTTCCTGGACATGAAGAGCCCGGGCGTCGAGGTCCGCCCGATCAAGCAGGCCAACGGCATGCAGGAGTTCAACGAGGTCTATTTCACCGATGTGGTGATCCCGGACGCGCAGCGCCTCGGCGCCGTCGGCGACGGCTGGAACGTCTCGCTGACCACGCTGATGAACGAGCGCATGTCGATCGGTTCGCGGCTCGCGACCGGCTTCCCGGAAATGTTCGAGCTCTGCACCAACCTGATGACGGATGATGGGCTGGCCATCGACGACCGCGCGGTCCGCTCGAAGCTGGCCTCCTGGGCGGTCAAGGCGAGCGGCCTGAAGTACACGAGCTACCGTGCGATCTCGGCGCTCTCCAAGGGCGATCGTCCCGGACCGGAGAACTCGATCGGCAAGCTGGTCGCCGGCGTGATGCTGCAGGACATCGCCACCTACGCCATGGATCTCGAAGGCGGTGCCGGCGTGCTCACCGGCGCCGATGAGGAGGTGACGCAGGGCCAGTTCCAGCAGATGCTGCTGAGCTCGCCGTCGATGCGCATCGCCGGCGGCACCGACGAGATCCTGCGCAACATCATCGCCGAGCGCGTGCTTGGTCTGCCCGGTGATATCAGGGTCGACAAGGACGTGCCGTTCAACAAGGTCCCGACCAAGGGACGAAGCTAAATCCTCATCCTGAGGAGCTGCGTAGCAGCGTCTCGAAGGATGAGGCCCGTGATCTGGCCTCATGGTTCGAGACGGCGCTTCGCGCCTCCTCACCATGAGGAGAACGCGCTCGGCGTATGGAGAGCCATTCGATGGAAGCAAAAGTTACGACCGCAGAGACAGACCCCATCACCACTCTCGAAGAGCTGATGACCGCGCGCTTCTCCTGTCGCAGCTTCCGAGCCGATCCCGTGCCGCGCGCCGTGATCGAGCGCATCCTGACGGCGGCGCAAAAGACCGCGTCCTGGTGCAACAGCCAGCCATGGCGGGTCGAGATCACCTCCGGTGCGGCGACCGAGGCGTTCCGGAAAGTGATGTATGCGGCCGCATCCAGCGGCAAGCCGGCGTCTGGCGACTTTCCGTTTCCGCGCGAATACCAGGGCGTCTATCTGGAGCGGCGGCGCGAAAGCGGCTTCCAGCTCTACAACGCGCTCGACATCGCGCGTGGTGACAAGGCCGGCTATGCCCGGCAGGCGCTGGAGAACTTCAACTTCTTCGGCGCGCCGCATGTGGCGATCATCCACAGCGACGAGGCGCTCGGCACCTACGGCGCGATCGATTGCGGCGGCTATGTGACGAGCTTCATGCTGGCGGCGCAGGCGCTCGGCGTCGCCACGGTGCCGCAGGCGGCGCTGGCGTTTCATGCCGACGTGGTGCGGCAACATTTCGGCCTTGGTGACGACCGCAAGGTCGTCTGCGGCATCTCGTTCGGCTATCCCGACCTCGCACACAAGGCCAACTCGTATCGGACCAGCCGCGCTGCCCTCGCGGAGACCGTTCGCTTCGTCGACGTGTAGGCGGCCGTGAGCGGCCGCGCGATCGAAGTTCCAGGAATCGAAACTGCCCGACATGATCGCAGGCGCAGCAAACCTTACGCATCAAGGCTGCGCTTCGATCTGATTTGTTAAAAAATGTTGCTGGCGGGTCTTCGGAGCGGTGCAGCTCCGGTCCGATTTGCGGTCGATCAATGTGGCGGCGTCCGCATCATCCGATACGACATTCAAACTGGCTCTGAAATCAAGGCTTTGGCGGTCGCCAACTTGATTCGGGGTGGGCGATCGAATGCTAATGGCTGCTGTTGGACGACTTCGGTGCGCATTTTTCCTTGAGCTCGTGGGCTTCGAGCAATGATATTGACAAAATCCTCTCTAACATTTTGAGTTGCATAGCCCGAGCGTCTACGATGCAGAATTGCAGACGCTCGATGATCTTCTCGATTGAAGGTTCAGTCACGGCTCAAAACCTGAAATGTCAGCGATGGATTCCATGAACACGCCGTCCAACCTTTACGCCCTCGAGGTGGATGAGGCGACGCTCCTTGGTCACCGCCTCCTGAAGGCGTTCCATAGACTGCGGCTGACGCGGCACCGGGAACAGCTCATTGCGCTGGCTGAACGGCTGGTGGAAGATGAAGAAAGATATCCGGCAGGGCCTGGCGGCTGACCTCTTCGAGCCCTTTCCAAGTCAGCGTCGGTCGCGTCAGACCGATCTGCTTGCACAACGACTTCCATGTCGTCTCATCACAATCGACCAGCACTGCCAGGACCGACATCCCGTCCATCATGTGGGGAACCCCCAGCGGCCTTGCCTTCCAGCCGCACTTCTCGAAGCGCGGCAGCCACCAGCTTTCGAGCACGATCGAAAAGCCGGTGAGCCCGATCGAGATGCCGTACTCCATGATCGCGGTGAGCAGCAGCATGTCGATGCGCGGGCCGGCATGCTCGCCCCGGCGCTCCGGGATCACGAAGATCCGTGATAGTTCGTACACGTCCGGACGCTGAACGGGTCCGCGCAGATTGAGATAGGGAAAGATGTCGCTCATCAGCGTCGGCAGCAGCGTGGGCACCGCGCGCATCGCGCCAATCAGCTGACCCTTGTCGATGCAGAACAGATAGACAGTATCTTCGGTATCGAACTGATCGATCTCGCGTCCATCCGGACGATCGAGGTCCATCCATTTGCGCTGCTTGACGTAGATCTCATGGCGCAGCCGGTAATATGGATCGAAATATTTCTCGTACAGCGAACGATTATCTTTTCGAACGACATGAATCTCAGGCATCGAAACCCCCGGTCGTCTGAATCAACTTGGGGTTTGCAATTTGCTGATGCGCTCGAATTGATCCAGTGGAAAAAAAGCCAGATCAGATCGAGATCTCGCCGTTGACAAGAGCGGTCGCAACCGTCGCGGTCTTGTTCTTGGTCGCGAGCTTCCGCTGCGCCTCTTCGAGGTGCCAACGGACGTTGCGCTCGGAGACACCGAGGATGCGCGCCGTCTCCCATGCCGTCTTGCCGCGCGCCGCCCAGCTCAGCACTTCGGCCTCGATGCGCGACAGGCGACGGCCCTGGCTGCTCACGGCCGTGCGCGCCAGCGCGCGCAGCCTCTGATGCGTGAAGATGCTGATCAGATGCAGCGCGCCTCTGGCGTCGGGCGCGAGATTGGGCTGCTCGCCGGCGATGCTGACAGCGCCGACCGCATCGTCGTAATGGATCGGCACGCAGAAGCCTTCGTTTAATCGGAAATCTCGTGCCCGCGTCATCACCTGATGCGCACCCGGCTCGTCCTCGCGGTCATAGGGCACTTCGGACCATGCGAAGGGATTCAGCGTCGACAGGCAATGCCGCGGAATCGGGTCGCAGCGGTGAAACTGCTCCCGCGCATACATGTCGAACCATTCCCGCGGCCAGCCATTGGCCAGGACGGTCTGCTGCAGCGATTGCCCCGCCGCCGGCACGCCCGCCATAATGTAGGCATGGAAGCCCAGATCGCCGATCATCTTCTCGAATTGGGAGAGCACGCTCGCACTGGTCTTCGACGCTTCGATCGCATCGACGTAGTCCAGAGCCCGCCGTCCCCAATACGCGTCTATCACTTGCATGTGAAAGTCTCCGCCCAAAGCCAAGCTAGCTGCGGACAAAGGGCTGTCAACCGCAAATTGGAGCTTTACGTCGATAGTTCGTTGAGCGTGTGGCGGCACACCGGCTGGATACAGCGGGATGCATGCAATCCTCATCGGACTAATGCGCGCATTGCCCTCAAAATCGCGGTGTCCTTTTCTCTGCAAACGATCTCATGCCTTCGCGGATCTCGGTCCCGACCATGCTGTCCTGATGTCTGCGACGTGCTGCCGCATCATCGAGCATGCCACGGGCAAACTCATTGATCGCGCGTTTCATGCCGCGCATGGCGGCTGGGGCGTTGCCGGCCAGGACCGTTGCCAGTCGGTCGACCTCGCCATCGAGCGCGTCGGGTGCGACCATGGCCGTGAGGTAGCCGATGCGCAGCATCTCGCGGGCGTCGATCCTCTCTGCCGTGAGGAAGAGGCGTTTGGCATTATCGATGCCGAGCCGGGAGACGTAACGCTTGATGCCGCCGGGATAGTAGTGGAGGCCGAGCCGCGCGGCGGGCATGAACATCTCGGCGGTGTCGACCCCGACGCGGAAATCGCAGGCCAGCGCGAGGTCGGTCGAGCCGCCATAGACCCCGCCATTGATCCGGCAGATCGTCGGGAGAGCGAGGTCCTCCAGCCGGTCGACGACCTCCTCGAAGGCCGGGGGCGCCGCGGACGTGTCTGTGGCGGGCGCTGCGCCGATCGCGCCGAGATCGAAGCCGGCACTGAAGGCCCGCCCCGTCCCGGTCAGGACGACGACGCGCAAGCTCGCATCGGCCTCGATACGGTCGAACAGCGCGAGCAGGGCACCGAGATCCTCCGGCTGCAGGCGGTTGAGGTGGCGGGGACGATTGAGACGGATGGTGGCGCGCGGCCCCTCGATCGTCAGCAGCGGCGGGCTTGGCGTGTCCCCGGCCGGGCTGGTCTGTCCATCGGTCATGTCTTGTTCTCCAGGGCGCGGCGCCGGGCTTCGGCATCGATGCTTTGCGCCAGATCGGGGTGGCGTGCCATCAGCACGCGGAAATCGACGAGGTCGAGCACCAGCAGCTTGGACAGCACGGTCGTGCTGATATTGGCCGAGCGCAGGTTGTTGCCAAGCAGCGCCATCTCGCCGAAGAACGCGCCCTCGCCGAGCCGGATCTTCTTGCCCGGCAGGTCGACCTCGACCTCGCCGGTGGCGATGAAATACATGCAATCGCCCGGCGTGCCCTTGCGGATGACGGTGGTGCGCGGCGGCAGGTCGATCGTGCGCAGCATCTGCGTGACGTCGGCGATCGTGGCGGGCCCGAGGCTGGCGAAGAACGGTACCCTGCTGACGGATTCCCAGGTCTTGAGGAAGTTGTCGCGGCGGGTCTCCGCGGCGAAGCCGGTCGCCAGGATGCCGGTCCACAGGCCGAACACGCCGAGGCCGGAGATCATCACCCCGGCGGCGACCAGCCTGCCGAGAGGCGTGATCGGCACCACGTCGCCATAGCCCGTCGTGGTCAGGGTCACGACGGCCCACCACAGCGCCGACGGGATGGTGCCGAAGGTGGCCGGCTGTTCGTCGTGCTCCAGCGCGTATTCGGCCACCGATCCGAGAAACAGCACCAGCAGGAACAGCACCAGCACCGACAGCAGCGGCCGGGCTTCGACCACCAGCACGCGGCGCAGCTGGCGCAGGCCGGGGACGCCGGGGATCACCTTGAGCACCCAGGTAACGGCCAGCAGCCACGCGGTGCGCGGCTCGGCGCCGGAGATCAGCGCGGCCGGCACGGCGATGGCCGAAGCGGTGTCCAGCAGGCCCCGTCCCGAGATCAGGTAGGCGCCGGCCCGCCGCATCCGCGCCGCCTGCTGAACCCGGATGGCCCATTCGACGACGAAGAAGACAAGGCATCCCCATAACAGGGCAACGGTCCAGCGCCGCGCGGCGCCATCGGCCGTGTCCATGGTCGACAGCACCATGGCGCCCATGCCGAGCACCACGGCCACGTAGGCGGCGCGGGTCATGTTTCGTCCGGCCGTTGCCGCGACAAACGCCGCCAGGGCAGGAGAGTGCAGCGGTTTGGCCATGGGAGGCAGGCGCCTGTCGATCCTCTTGTTCCGGACACGGGCAAGGTGCCCTGAGCAGGGAAGGCCCGTCAACGACGCCGGCCGCAGGGCCGTGCGGCGTCAACAGGCAGGCCCGGTCCGATCGGCTGCGAGCGGGGAATTTTTCCTCCCCGGCTCAAATACCGGTTCAATCGTCGTCTGTTCGCCGTATATCAGAGGCGGGCATGGACGCGCTAAATCCGCCGAGGAGAGCCGGAACCAAGCGTCCGTTCACCTCTCATCGCAACAGTCTGGTTGATCCCGATGGACACCTCACACCTGGTCGAACATGCAGGCGCCGCCGGCAGCCTCTTCGCATCGATCTTCGTGGTTGCCACGCTGTCGATGCGGACGATGATTCCGCTGCGGGTGTTCGCCATCCTCACCAACATCGTCCTGATCGCGACGGCGGTGCCGATGCACAATTATCCGGTCCTGGTGCTGCACGGCGTGCTGCTGCCGCTCAACAGCTATCGCCTGCACCAGATGCTGCAGCTGGTTCGCGACGTGAAGCAGTCGGTCAACAGCGACCTTTCGATGGAATGGCTGAAGCCGTTCATGACGGAGCGCAAATGCGGTCCCGGCGAGGTCCTGTTCTACAAGGACGAGAAGGCCGACAGCATGTACTACATCGTCAGCGGCCGTTTCCGGCTGGTCGAATCGGGCATCGAGCTGCCGGTCGGCGCCATCGTCGGCGAATTCGGGATGATCTCGCCGTCCAATACGCGCACGCAGACCCTGGAATGCGTCGAAGGCGGGCTGATCCTGTCGGTCTCCTACGACCAGGTCGAGCAGCTCTACGTCCAGAACCCCGCCTTCGCCTTCTACTTCCTGCGCCTTGCCAGCGCCCGGCTGTTCCAGAACATCGAGACGCTCGAGCGGCGGCTGGCGCAGCAGACTGCGGCCGCGGCGCCGGTGGCGAAGTCGGCGTGATCCGGAGGGTCTGAAGCACCGTGGAAAGCGTCCGGTCCTCGCTGCGCTATTTGTTCGCCGATCTCATCGGCGACCACGACGGCGAGCCGCCGTTTCTGCCGGATGGCCTGCCCGATGCGGCAAGTCTGGCCGTGAGCGAGGGCATCCATCTCCTGATGGAGTATCAGGGCGCCAGCTACGCGCAGCTCTATGTCGATCGCATCAAGCGGTTCGTTCGTCGATCGAACGTCGATGCGGCCATGCTCTGCGAGATCGCCCAGCTGCTGGCCGAGCGCATGGCCTATGAGGATCCGATCAGGATCGCGCAGCTGAGATTGATGAGCCTCGCGCGCGGGCGCAGGGCGGGCGGGCGTGAGACCGACGACGTCAGGCGGTTCCGGCTCGACGAACTGATCGGGGCGCTGCCGCAGTCGATCGCCGATTCGATGTTGTCGGGCTTCGAGCAGATCGGCTGGCTCGGCCGCCGCCGGATCAAGGTCCGCTTCTCGGTCCGGTCGCGGCTTGCGGTGCGCTGGCTCAAGCTGGTGGCCGGGCTGCGGCGCTGGCGGCTGCAGTCGGTGCGCTATGCCGAGGAGCGGATCTGGGCCGAGCGGTGGCTGCACATGATCGCGCGCGCGCTGGACAAGCAGCCCGCGGCGGCACCCGCCGTGATCGCGACGGCGACGATGATCCAGGGGCAGGGTGACGCCTACCGTCAGGGGCTCGCGGATTGGCACGCCATCATCGACGACCTGGCCAAGCCGACCTTCGATGGTGCGCTGCCGATCCACGATCTCGCCGCCGCCATTGCCGAGGCACGCGCCGTCGCGCTGGCGGAGCCGGGGCAGGGCGCCCTGAAGCGGACCATCGCCCAGATCCGCGCCCGGGCGCTGGCGGCGCCGAGCAGCAACGCTGCGGAGTGAGTTCCTCCGTCGGCTCGGCTTCCCTGAACCCGCAGCCACGCAGGTAACCTTACCTCTCGCAGAAGGTGTGGGAAGGGTAGCAGGGTGCGATCTGAAGTTCCCTTTCGCGTGCAATTCGCCATCGGAGATGTCATAAACATCGCATACGCGTCGAATTGGCCGGGTATTCTCATCAGATTGCGCTGAACGCCTCCAGTTCCCGGTGCGTCCAAGGGTTAGTCGTAGCGAGAGCGTCAGCTTTGTCTTTTCCCGCTTTGTCGTCGCAGGTTCCGGTTGGTGCGCTGGTCGGCTGGATGCTGCTGCTCACCTTCAAGCACATCATCGCCGACTTCGTTCTTCAGAACGCCTGGATGGCCTATGGCAAGGACCAGCGGAAAGGCTGGGCGCTGCCGCTGCTGGTGCACTGCCTGATCCATCTCGCCGTGGCGATGGTGCTGATCCTGATCGTCGCGCCAAAGTTCTGGTTCGTCGCCGTCATCGACTTCGCGATCCACATCACCATCGATCGCATCAAGGGCATCTGCTCGTCCCGCTTCGGCATGACGCTGGAGCATCCCTGGTTCTGGACGCTGATCGGCGTCGACCAGGCGCTGCATCATTTGACGGGGTTCGGGCTCTCCATCTTCATGGCGGCCAACGGCTGACGGTGCTGGAGCACGGCCAGGGGGCTGAGGCCCGCGGGCTGCCTCCACACCCCTTATGCCCGCTCATCAACATGGTTAACCCCGCGTTAGCGATTCGCGTTGCATCCTTCATACAAGGGGATCCAACCGATGCTTCCAAGCCGTAGTGCGTTCGACAGCGATGCCTGCCCGGTCGGCGAGGAACTTCTCGGCGCGCTCTATCGCGCCGACGAAAACGGTCTGCCTGCGCTGGTCGACAGCGTGTCGGGCGATGTCAGGGCCATGCTGGCGCTGTTCTGCTACAGGCGCACTCATCTGCATTCACTTGCGCTGGCGATCGCCTCCAGCTGCAGCGAGCAGGATCTCGTGCAGTTCGGCGGACGGGTCGGCTCTGTGCTCTACGCGCAGTCCCGCAGCAGCAGGAACGGGCGGCCGAGCCCGCTGTCGAGCAAGAAGCCGATCTCGCTGTCGACCAAGCCATTGTCGGCGGTGGCGCCGCTCGATGACGACCTCGACGAGGATGTCGTTCCCGTCACCGCCTGAGCTGCTCGTTCAGATCAGCACCGGCAGGCCGAACTTGCGCCGCGCCATCGCGCACTCGTCATCGCCCGGCATGCAGGTGCGGCAGACTTCGGGACGGATCGCGTAGATCCGGCAGGCGACCCTTTGCGCGATCTTGCCGTCGAGCGCACAGCAGCGGTCGCCGTCGCAGCGCATGCCCGACAGCCGCTCATTGACCAGCTCGGCCGGGATCAGATCGAGCGCGGCATCCTCCTCGATCGTGAAACGCGGCCAGTTCGACGAATAGGCGCAGCAGGCGCCGCAGTTTTGACAGGGGCTGCTGTCAGTCCCGTCAGACACCGGTTCAGACATCCGCTCAGACATGCGTTCAGACATCCTTGGGAACCTCCCAGACCAGGCTGCGCCGCCATTTGGCACGCAGCGCCTCGCGCCGCTCCGGATATTTGTCGTCGAGATAGGTGGCCTCGACCACCCGGTCGGTGCGGAAGCTGCGGAAGTCGTGACGCAGCTCGCACCAGGCGGCGAGGATGCGCACCGCGTCATGATAGCCGATCGCGATCGGCCAGATCACGCGCTCGCTGTCGCGGCCCTGCTCGTCGCGATAGCGCAGCAGGATCTTCTTGCCCTCGTGGATCTGCGCGCGCGTGCGCGACATGTCGATGCGATCGGGCTCGCGGCTCCACGGCCGCGGCGCGCGGCTCGCCGGCTCCAGCACGAACGGCCTTAAGCGCTCCGGCACGGTGTCGGCGATCTTGGCCATCAGGTCCTCCGCCGCGCGGGCCAGCACCGGGTCGGCGTTGACCGCGACCCATTGCGCCCCGAGCACGGCCGCCTCGATCTCGTCCGGCGTCAGCATCAGCGGCGGCAGGTCAAAGCCCTTCTCCAGGATGTAGCCCATGCCGGCCTCGCCCCGGATCGGCACGCGCTGGCCGATCAGGGTGGCGATGTCGCGATAGATCGTGCGCTTCGACGTCTCCAACTCGGCCGCGATCGCATCCGCCGTCAACGGGCGGCGCGTGCGTCTCAGCACCTGGATGATCTGGAACAGCCGGTCGGCACGTCTCATGGTGTGTCCTGCGGAAGCGAGCACCCCCGCCGATGCTGACAGGATGCTGGCAGCAGCCTGTCTTTATACCGGGCCAACAACGAGATTGAAGGGGTGATGTCGATGATGATGCTTTATGGCCTGGGCCTTGCCACCACGCTACTGCCGCTGCTGACACCATGGTGGCAGCAGCATGCCCGTAGCCTCCGTCGACTGCTCAGGAAGTCGGGAGTGCTGTCATGATCACCTTGTTCGGGTTGGGCGCGGGCTTCGGCCTGCCGGAGATCAGCCCCTTCGTCACCAAGACGGAGGTGCAGCTGACGATGGCGGGCCTCGCGTTTCGGAAGCAGCGGGCGATGCCGCCGGCTTCGCCCAAGGGCCAGCTGCCCTTCATCGACGATGGCGGCGCGCTGATCGCCGATTCGACCTTCATCCGCGCGCATGTCGAGCGCAAATATGGCTTCGACTTCGATCACGGGCTCGACGTCCGCGCCCGGGCGCAGGCCTGGGCGTTCGAGCGCATGATCGAGCACCATCTGTATTTCGCGCTGGTCGGCGCGCGCTGGGTCGATCCGGTCAACTTCGCCAAGGGGCCGGCGCATTTCTTCGACGGCGTGCCGGCCGACAGGCGCGAGAAGCTGCGCGAGGACGCCCAGTTCCGCGTCGCCGAGAACTACCTGATCTCAGGGCTCGGCCGTCACGCGCCGGACGAGGACATCGATCTCGCCGCGCGCTCGCTGCGGGCGCTGTCGGTGCAGCTCGGCGACCGGCCCTATCTGATGGGCGATCGCCCGTGCGGCACCGACGCGACGGCGTTCGCCGTCGTCGCCGGCATCCTTACGCCATTCTTCGAGTCCGAGCTGCGCCGGCGCACCGAGAGCTTCGCCAATCTCGTCGCCTATGCCGATCGCATGATGGGGCAGTATTTTCCGGAGTTCGACTGGGGCCGGGCGGCCGAGGCCGCCTGAGCTCGAGCCTGACAGGCATCATCATTCCGGGGCGAGGCCTCGAGCCCGGAATGGCGATGTTGTCTTGCGCCCATCGCAATCAGACGGCGGCTGCACTCTCGCCCTTCAATCGCGCCACCTCCGCCTCCAGCTCGGCGATCCGGGCGTCGCGAACCGCCAGCGCCTCAGCGACATCAGCCGCGTCGAACTTCTGCGGGATGTGCTGCGGGCAGTTGGTGTCCCAGGCGGCGATCGTGAACAGAATGACCTGCTCAGGGCGTGCCTTGTAGCCCCTCGGCATCAGGGACTCGGTCAGCGCGGGATCGTCCTCGACCACGCGGGCGGTGCCCCAGATCTTCACGCGACGGCGATGCGCGTAGTCCATGATGAAAATGTAGGCGTGCGGGTTCTCCGACAGATTGCCCTGGGTGATGAATTGCCGGTTGCCGCTGAAATCGGCGAACGCCAGCGTCCGGCTGTCCAGCACCTTGAGAAAGCCCTTCGGCCCGCCGCGATGCTGGATGTAGGGCTGGCCATCGGCCGAGGCGGTGGCGAGATAGAAGCTCGTGGCCTCGGCGAGGCGGCCGGCGAGATCGGCGTCGACCTCGTGGCGCCAGCCGCGTGTCTCCTCGACGCGGGCATAGCCCTCGCGCGATCCCTTGCGCGTCTGGATCTCCTTCACGGCCGGGGAGAACACGATGTCGGCGGGCGCCGTGGTGGCTGTCTGGGTCATGGCGATGACTCCTCCTCGATGCGGCAGTGACTGCCGCCGTGCCGCCAATATGGGGCGAATCCCCGCGAGAAATAATCCGGCGAGTTGACATTGGATCGTTGCAAGTGTTGCAATAATCCGATGGACCGCATCGACGCCATGCAGGCTTTCGTGACCGTCGCCGAGCTCAACGGCTTTGCTCCGGCGGCGCGCCGGCTGAAGCTGTCGCCGTCGGCGGTGACGCGCCTGGTCGCCGCCCTCGAGGAGCATCTCGGCGTCCGCCTGCTGCAGCGGACGACGCGCTCGGTGACCTTGACCGATTCCGGGCGGCGCTATCTGGAGCGCGCCACCCGCATCCTGGCTGATCTCGCCGAGGCGGAGCTCGCCGCCGAGAGCGAGCGGCTGCAGCCGGTCGGGCGGCTCGTGGTGTCGGCGCCCGTCGGCTTCGGCCGCCTGCATGTCGGCCCGGTGATGTCGGCCTATCTCGGTCGCTATGCCGAGGTTTCGGCCGAGTTGCGCTTGGAGGATCGCATCATCAACCTGGTCGAGGACGGCATCGACTGCGCCGTGCGCATCGGCCAACTCGGCGATTCCTCGCTCGTGGCCCGCCAGGTCGGCAGCATGAAGCGGATCGTTGTCGGCGCGCCCGCCTACTTCAAGGCGCATGGCGAGCCGCGCACGCCGGAGGCGCTGGCGAAGCATCAGACCATCCAGTTCGGCGCGCGGACGGACTGGCGTTTCATGAAGGAGGACCAGGAGCAGAGAATCGCGATCAGTCCGCGCCTTGTCACCAACAATGCCGATGCCGCCATCCAATACGCCGAGGCGGGCGGCGGCGTGACGCGGGTGCTGGCATATCAGGCGGCGGAAGGCTTGCGCGCCGGCCGCCTCAAGCGTGTGCTGGCGAAATACGAGCCGGCGCCGCAGCCGATCCACATCATGTTCCCGAGCTCGCGGCTGCTCTCCGCCAAGGTGCGCGCCTTCATCGATCTGATCACCGCGACCTGCGACTGGCGCTTCGGCTGAAGCGCGTTGCCGCTACTGTTTTTTCGGCACCACGCGGAACGTCGCATTCGCCCGCGCGATCACGGCATCGTCCGCCAGCACCAGGCTCTGCACGAAGCACACCGTCCGACCGCTCCTGATCACGTCGCTCTCGACGCTGAGCCACTGCCCGATCCCGGCGCTGCCGATATAGTCGACCGCAAGGTTGATCGTGACCAGCGACACCTCCCAGCCCAGCGCCTTCGCACAGCTGTAGCCCATGGCATTGTCGGCCAATGAGGCGATCAGGCCGCCATGGATCAGCCCGCGCGAATTGGTGTGTGGCGTGGCGAGCCGCAGGCCGAGGATGACGGCCTTGTCCGTGGTCTTCGCGTAGAGCGGCTCCCACGGATCGGTGAACGGGCTCTTGCGAAAATGCGGTTCGAATCCGGCGGGAATGCTGCTCATGGGCGTCTCGATCGTTGGCTCGCGATGTCCACAGTCAACGACATCAGCGCGCGTTTTGCACCGCCTACAAAGTTTCAAACGGATTTTGCACCTGCGTTTGAAATGGCGCGCGTCGACACCGTGGCGACTTGCGCACGATGTCGCAGGGCGTCCGGCCCGCGCCTGCGGCAATTTCGTGGTGTGCGGAGAAGGGCGCGCAATTTCGGGTGCAACGGAGATCCTTAACGTGTTAATGAAATGCCGTGCGCCTGCGACTTCGTTGGCCGGACTTGCGTTGGCTGAAGCGATGGGCTCCGCATGGCGGCGTGCAGCGGTGGTAAGCCTGCCGTCACGCTTGCAATGATGTTTATATGCTATAACAATGAAGCAAAGGGCCCTCGAAGGCCCACCGATGGAAGGAGACGACCCCGATGAGGAAGACGCTTCTGGCGTTGGCGCTGGCTGCCGGTGTGACCACTCCCGCTTTGGCGCAGGACAAGACGTTCGAACTGAAGATTTCGCACTGGGTGCCCGCGAGCCATCCGCTGCAGAAGGCGCTGGAGGATTGGGCCGCGTCGGTCGAGAAGGCCTCCGGCGGTACCATCAAGGGCAAGGTGTTCCCGGCCCAGCAGCTCGGCAAGGCGTTCGACCATTATGACATGGCGCGCGACGGCATCGCCGATGTCACTTATGTGAACCCCGGCTATCAGCCCGGCCGTTTCCCGATCATCGGCGCCGGTGAGCTGCCGTTCCTGGTCTCGGACGCCAAGGGCGGCTCGGAAGGCCTCGACGCGTGGTATCGCAAATATGCCGAGAAGGAGATGAAGGACGTCAAGTATTGCCTCGCCTTCGTCCACACGCCCTCTGCCTTCCACACCCGCACCAAGAAGGTCGTCGTCCCCGAGGACGTCAAGGGCATGAAGATCCGCCCGGCGGACGCGACGATCGCGAATTTCGTGACCGTCCTCGGCGGCACCAATGTGCAATCCTCGGCACCTGAGGTGCGCGACATCATCGAGCGCGGCGTCGCCGACGGCGTCACCTTCCCGGCCGGTTCGCTGGTGCTGTTCGGCGTCGACAAGGTCACGAAGTACCACATGGACGCGCCGTTCTATGTGACGACCTTCGTCTTCGTCATGAACAAGGACAAGTACAACCAGATGTCGGCGGTGCAGAAGAAGGCGATCGACGACAATTGCAATACCGAGGCCGCCGGCCGGGTCGGCGAGCCCTGGGGCAAGTTCGAGGACGCCGGCGTCGACAAGATCAAGGCGCAGGCCGACCAGGAGGTCTACAAGCTGACCCCGGAGCAGACCGCCGCCTGGAAGAAGGCCTCCGAGCCGCTCTTCAAGACCTGGGCCGACGGCGTCAAGAAGACCGGCATCGACGCGGACGCCGCCATGACCGAGCTGAAAGCCTCGCTCGCCAAGTACAACGCGCTGGCGCAGTAGCGTCTTTCGATACCAAGCTGTTGCGCGGCAGACGGTGCGCTCCCTCTCCCCGTTCTTACGGGGAGAGGGTTGGGGTGAGGGGCAGCCACGCGCACCGACCGTGCGGAGAGCCCCCCTCACCCGAATTGCATCTTCGATGCAATCCGGCCTCTCCCCGCAGGCGGGGGAGAGGCTGAGAACCGCCTGCTGCGTAGCAACTCGCTCCAATCTCTTCGCGACCCAATCTCTTCGCGACCTAAGCCAAACTTTCTGAAACGGGGACGCCATGCAGCGCGCCTACATGGACCGGATCATCGATGCGATCGAGTGGATCGCCGCGTTCTTCGTCGGCATCGTCGCGCTCGACATCTTCCTGTCGGTGCTGTTGCGCAACACGCTGAACTACGCGATTCCGGATTCGTTCGACATCGGCCGCATGCTGCTCGGCATCCTGATCTTCTGGGGCATTGCTGCGACATCGTATCGCGGCACCCACATCACGGTCGACCTGATCTGGGGCAATGTCGGCCCGCGCTATCAGCGCTGGATCGACATCTTCGCCACCCTGGTGCTGCTGTTCGTCGTCACGGTGCAGACCTGGACGCTGTTCGACAAGGTGCGCGGCACCTATGAGGACAACGTCCTCACCTACGACCTGCACATGCCGACCTGGCCGTTCTTCGCCATCGCCTGGATCGGCGACGTCTCGGCGGTGCTGCTGATCGCCATCCGGACCTATCGCCTGATCTTCCATCCCGAGGAGATTCATGACCCTCACGTCAAGCCCACGGAGTAGTGCCGCATGAGCACGGATGCGGTCGCAATCATCGGCTTCGTTTCACTGTTCGGCTTGATGCTGCTGCGCGTGCCGGTCGGCATGGCGATGGGCCTCGTCGGCGTGTCAGGCTTCGCCTATCTCGTCAACGGTACGGCGGCGCTCAAGCTGGTCGGCCAGACCTCGATGCGCACGGTCACGGACTATACGTTCGGCGTGATCCCGATGTTCCTGCTGATGGGAACGTTCGTGTCCAACTCCGGCATGAGCCGTGAGCTGTTCCGCGCCGCCAACGGCTTCGTCGGCCATCTGCGCGGCGGACTCGGCATCGCCACCGTTGCCGCCTGCGGCGGCTTCGCCGCGATCTGCGGCTCGTCGGTGGCGACCGCCGCGACGTTCTCGGCGGTGGCCTATCCCGAGATGCGCCGCTTCGGCTATCCGCAATCCTTCGCCACCGGCGTCATCGCCGCCGGCGGCACCCTCGGCGCGATGCTGCCGCCCTCCACCGTGCTCGCCGTCTATGGCATCATCACCGAGCAGGACATCGGCAAGCTGTTCATCGCCGGCATCATCCCGGGCCTGCTGGCGATGACCATGTACATGATCACCATCACCGTGATCGGCCGCGTCAAGCCGGACTTTCTCCCCAAGGGCGAGGCGCTGCCGTGGCGCGATCGCATCAAGGGATTGAAGGGCATCTGGGCGCCGATGCTGCTGTTCCTGTTCGTGATCGGCGGCCTCTATGGTCTTCCGTTCCTGCCGCGCTTCACGCCGACCGAGGCCGGCGGTGTCGGCGCCACCGGCGCCTTCCTGATCGGCCTGTTCACGGGACGGCTGAACAAGGAGAAGATCCTGGCCTCGCTGCTGCAGGCGACGCGTACCGCGGCGGCCGTGTTCACCGTGCTGATCGGCGCGCTGATCTTCGGCTACTTCCTCACGGTGACGCAGACCCCGCAGAAGGTGACCGAGTTCCTCACCGGCCTCGGCCTCGGCCCCTACGGCGTGCTGGCGCTGATCATGGTGATGTATCTCGTCCTCGGCTGCCTGATGGACGCGATGGCAATGATCATCCTGACCGTGCCGATCATCTTCCCGGTGATCCAGCATCTCGGCTTCGATCCGATCTGGTTCGGCGTCATCATCGTGATGACCGTCGAGCTCGGCCTGATCCATCCCCCGGTCGGCATGAACGTCTTTGTCATCAAGAGCGTGGTGAAGGACGTGTCCTTCTCCACGATCTTCAAGGGCGTGCTGCCCTTCGTCGCCACCGACCTGATCCGTCTGGTGATCCTGATCGCCTTCCCGCTGCTCGCCACCTGGCTGCCGCAACAGATGATGAACCGCTGATGACGACACCCATCCTCGAGACCCGATACGTCTTCACTCTCACCGTATCGATCGGTGACGTCACCAGCGCCGGCGAGACCGGCGTCGGCGTGCGCCGCATCATTCCGATCCATGGCGGCGAGGTGAAGGGACCGGGCCTCAATGGCGAGGGCATCAGCGGCAGGATCTGCGGCTTCGGCGCCGACTTCCAGGTCATCCGTCCCAACGAGCTGATCGACCTCGAAGCCAAATACGCCTTCGAGACCGATGACGGCGCGACCATCTACGTCGACAATCGCGGCATCCGCTTCGGGCCGATCGACCTGCTGCAGAAGCTCAAGCGCGGCGAGCCGGTCGACCCCAAGCTGATCTACTTCCGCACCCACCCGCGCTTCGAGACCGGCCACGACAGATATCGCTGGCTGATGGAGCACGTCTTCATCGGCTCCGCCGCCCGCCATGCGGACCGCGTCATCATCGACGTGCACATGGTGCTGTAGACTGCGTTAGTAGCGCAGGTCGATCGCATAGGGTGGTCTGAGTTTGGCCGTCGCCTGTCTCCACGCCGTCATGGCCGGGCTTGTCCCGGCCATCCACGTGGTCCTGCATGCTCCGAACGACGTGGATGCCCGGGACAAGCCCGGGCATGACGGAGGAACTGGCTGAAGCGGTCGTTCGTCGCGACAGCTTCGTATTTGGGAAGACCCACGACTAATCCTCGTCGTCCCAGCCCGCCCGGCCATAGCCGCCGTGGTCGCAATTGCGGTCGCGGTAGACCGGCACGTAGCGGTGACGCTCATAGCCGTAGCCGTCATACGCCGCGTCGCGGTAGTGGGAGCGGTAGACCGGCGCGGGCTCATAGGATTGCGCCTGCGCTTCCGACGCCGCCGCCAGCGCGCCACCGATGAGAGCGCCGGCCACCAGCCCGCCGAACAGCGCCGCGTTGCGGCCGTCATGGGCTTGAGCCGGCGCCGCGCCGGCGAGCAGGGTGGCGGTCACGGCGAGCGCGGCGACGCCGCCGGCGAGAGATGTCTTCAGCGAAACCATGGTCCCCTCCATTGGGAAGTGTGGTGACGATGATGGTCTACAGGGCGCGCTTTGAAGCCATGCTGAATGCGATGTTGTCGGCCGTTCACCTGGGGGGCTGTCGCGCGGAATTCTCGTTTGCCCCGATGCGTCTCTCCAGCAGGTGGCTTCGGAGCATTGCCTTGCTGCGACGGGAAGCGGGGTGACCTGATCGGATGCGCGCTAGGGTCATTGACCCGTCCGCGGGTCATTCCGGGGCGGGCCGCGAAGCGGCACGGGCCCGGAATCCATACTCACGATCGTGGTTATGGACTCCGGGCTCGCCCTGCGGACGCCCCGGAATGACTGGTGGAGGGATCTCGCGACTGCCTGGCGGATCCGCCGGCGCCTCTTCTATAAAAGAAAAATAGATTGCTATTATTCGGAAATTGTGGTTCTCTCTCCCCATCCCGTCCCAAGCCGAGGGGCGTTGCGCGCGATCGTCACGACACGCGGGGCGGGGAGCGGTGGCCGCGATCATGCCGCAGCGTGTCCGACAGGATGCGCGGACGAACGGCGTGGCGCGGACGCGAAGTCGTGTGGTCCTGACCTCCCGATGCCGAGGTCAAGTGGACGCCAGCGCGGAAGTGCGGCGTCGACGACGGGGTCAATCAAGCCGGTCCCCGGGGAGAGCACGAAGCAAGCGTGAAAACCATCGCGCAGGGAAGGCCGGGCGTGTCCGGCTGCACCTGTGGTACCTGCCGCCTGCATTTTTTTGAGCAGGCGGGCCGCAGGCGTCAGTCGGCGCCTGGCCTTCCCTGCGCCCTCCGCACATGAGGGTGAACAGACATCGGCAAACCCCGGGCGCGATTCCGCCGCGGGAATGCCGCATCATGTCATTTGCCTTTGCGCTGATGCGCCTTACGATGAGTCGCGCGCCGCATCGCGTAGTTGATCCCGGCGCTCATTTTGCATCGCACAACATGATGTCGGGAGCCGCTTATTGACTCCTGCCGAGATCGTTATAAAACATAACTATTCTGAACAGGACACAATCAAGCGATGGGAAACGCCGACTCCGCCACGCCAGCGGGCGATTCGTCTCTGCTGCAGATCGAGCAGCAGGGCGCCGTCCTGACGATCGGGCTCAACCGCCCCGCCAAGCGCAATGCGCTGAATGACGGCATCATCCTTGCCATCGGCGAGTGCTTCACCAGCCTGCCTGAGGATGTCCGCTGCGTCGTGATCCACGGCATCGGCGACAATTTCTCCTCCGGCCTCGATCTCTCCGAGCTGCGCGAGCGCGACGCCACCGAAGGCCTTGTGCATTCGCAGATGTGGCATCGCGTGTTCGACCGCATCCAGTATTGCCGCGTGCCGGTCATCGCCGCGCTGAAGGGCGCCGTGATCGGCGGCGGGCTCGAGCTCGCCTGCGCCGCGCATATCCGCGTCGCCGAGCCGTCGGCGTACTTTGCGCTGCCCGAAGGCCAGCGCGGCATCTTCGTCGGCGGTGGCGGCTCAGTCAGGCTGCCGCGCCTGATCGGCGTCGCCCGCATGATGGACATGATGCTGACCGGCCGCGTCTATTCGGCGACCGAAGGCTCGTCCTACGGCTTCGCGCAATATCTCGTCGATGCCGGCGCCTCGATGACCAAGGCGCTGGAGCTGGCGGCGAAGATCGCGAACAACGCGCCGCTGACCAACTTCGCGGTGCTGCAGGCGCTGCCGATGATCGCGGAGGCCAACCCGCAGACCGGCCTCCTGATGGAATCTCTCATGGCCACCGTCGCGCAGAGCGACAAGGAGGCCAAAAGCCGCATCCGCGCCTTCCTCGATCACAAGACCGCAAAAGTGAAGCCGACGTGACATGACTGCGCAAACAACAACAAGCATACAGGGGGGAACGGACGACACGGCGCGCAGCGCCAGTGTGCATCCGTTGCGCGCCATCTCGTTCAACGATCCCGTCGTCAACGTCGAGCGCCGCGACGACGGCACCATCTATCTCCGGCCAAAGCAGCCGCTCGGCGACTTCCCGCAGCGGATCACCGACCGGCTGCATCATTTCGCCGAGACCACGCCAGAGCGCATCTTCATGGCCGAGCGCGTCGGGCCTTCGGGCTGGCGCGAGCTGACCTATGCGACGCTGCTGGCGGCGAGCCGTCACATTGCGTCGGCGCTGCTCGCGCGCGGGCTGTCGCCGGAGCGCCCGGTCATGATCCTGTCGGGCAATTCCATCGACCATGCGCTGGTCGCGTTCGGCGCGCTCTATGCCGGCGTGCCGTTCTGTCCGGTGTCGCCGGCCTATTCGCTGGTGTCGCGTGACTACGGCAAGCTCGCTTATCTGATGAAGCTGCTGACGCCTGGGCTCGTCTTCGTCGACGACGCCGACAAGTTCGCCGACGCACTGGCCGCGAACGTGCCGGAGGGCACGGAGATCGTGGCGGCGTTCGGCTCGGTGCCGGGCCGCCACGTCACGATGCTGGCCGACCTGATCGCAACGCCGCTGTTCCCCGGCCTCGGCGCCGCGCATGAGAAGATCGGTCCGGACACGATCGCGAAATTCCTGCTGACATCAGGCTCGACCGGCAATCCGAAGGCCGTCATCAACACCCAGCGCATGATCTGCGCCAACCAGGTGATGATCCGCGAGACGCTTGCTTTCCTGAAGGACGAGCCGCCGGTCATCATCGACTGGCTGCCCTGGAACCACACCTTCGGCGGCAACCACAACATCGGCCTGACCCTGTTCAACGGCGGCTCGATGTATCTGGATTCCGGCAAGCCGGTGCCGGGCGGCATCGAGGAGACCGTGCGGAACCTGCGCGAGATTTCGCCGACGGTCTATTTCAACGTTCCCAAGGGCTACGAATCGCTGCTGCCCTATTTCCGCGAGGACCCCGGCTTGCGGAAGACCTTCTTCCGCCGGTTGCATGCGATGTTCTTCTCCGGCGCGGCGCTGGCGCCGCATGTCTGGAACGAGCTCGATGAGCTGTCGGTGGCCGAGACCGGCACTCGCGTGCCGATGCTGACGGGCCTCGGCTCCACCGAGACGGCGCCGTTCTTCATGTCGGTCAATCCGCGCACCAGCCGCTCCGGCCATGTCGGCCTGCCGGTGTCGGGCAACGAGGCCAAGCTCGTGCCCAACAACGGCAAGATGGAGGTGCGCGCCAAGGGCCCGAACGTCACGCCGGGCTATTGGCGCCTGCCTGAGGTGTCGGCCGCTGCGTTCGACTCCGAAGGCTACTACCAGATGGGCGACGCGCTGAAGCCCGTCGATCCCAACGACTTCAACGCCGGCTTCGATTTCGACGGCCGCGTCGCTGAGGACTTCAAGCTCGCCTCCGGCACCTGGGTTTCGGTCGGTCCGTTGCGCGCGCGGTTCGTCGCGGCATGCGCGCCGCTGGCGCGCGACGTGATCATCGCCGGCATCAACCGCGATGAGATCTCGGCCATCGTCGTGCTCGACCTCGATGGCTGCCGGCTGATCAACCCGACGCTGCCGATGGACGATCTCGCCGCGACGGCGGCCGATCCGTTGATCGTCGCGGCCTTCCGCGAGCGCTTCGCCAAATTCCAGGGCACCGCAACCGGCTCGTCGACCCGGATCACGCGCGCCGTGCTGCTGGGCGTGCCGCTGTCGATCGACAAGGGCGAGGTCACCGACAAGGGCTCGATCAACCAGCGCGCCGTGCTGGAGAACCGCAAGGACCTGATCGAGCGCATCTACGCCGCGACGCCGGGCGACGACGTCATCCTCGCTCGCTGACCTGCGCATTCAAGGGAGAAACGACATGTTGTTGAAGGATCAGGCCGCCATCGTTACCGGCGGCGCTTCGGGCCTCGGCGCCGCCACCGCCCGCAAGCTCGCGTCGCAGGGCGCCAAGGTCGCCGTGTTCGATCTCAACGCCAAGCTGGCGGAGGAGGTTGCGGCCGAGATCAAGGGCGTGGCGGTGGTCTGCGACGTCTCCGATGCGGCCGGCGCGGAAGCCGCCGTCGCCAAGGCGGTCGAGGCGCTCGGACAGCAGCCGCGCGTGCTGGTGAACTGCGCCGGCATCGGCGTCGCCAAGCGCGTCGTCGGCCGTGACGGCCCGATGGCGTTGTCCGATTTCGAGAAGGTCATCAAGGTCAACCTGATCGGCTCGTTCAACATGCTGCGCCTGGTCACCAACGGCATGACCAAGCTGGAGCCGCAGGCGACCGGCGAGCGCGGTGTCGTCATCAACACGGCGTCCGTCGCCGCCTATGACGGCCAGATCGGTCAGTCGGCCTATTCGGCGTCGAAGGGCGGCATCGTCGGCATGACGCTGCCGATCGCGCGCGAGCTCGCCCAGTTCGGCATCCGCGTGCTGACCATCGCGCCCGGCCTGTTCCTGACGCCGCTGCTTGCCAATCTGCCGCAGGAGGCCCAGGACTCGCTCGCCGCCGCGATCCCGTTCCCGCGCCGCCTCGGCCACGCCGATGAGTTCGCTGCCCTGGCGCTGCATATGGTCGAGAACCCCTACCTCAACGGCGAAGTCGTCCGCCTCGACGGCTCGCTGCGCATGGCGCCGAAGTGACACATCGTCATTGCGAGGAGCGAAGCGACGACGCAATCCAAGTCCCGACCTGGTCCTGGATTGCTTCGCTTCGCTCGCAATGACGGAGAGAATCGTAGGGTGGGCAAAGCGCAGCGTGCCCACCGATCAGGAAAATGGTGGGCACGGCGCTACGCGCCTTTGCCCACCCTACCGGCCGCCATCGGCGCTGTAGCGAGGTTCACAATCGATGTTCGTCAACCGCCGCGACGTGCAGATCCAGTGGGGCGACTGCGATCCTGCCAACATCGTGTACTACCCGCGCTACTTCGCGATGTTCGACGATGCGACCTCGGTCATGTTCGAGGCGGCCGGCTTCTCCAAGCAGGACATTGTCCGCCGCTACGGGCTGGTCGGCATTCCCATGGTCGACACCCGTGCCAAGTTCTACATTCCGTCGACCTATGGCGACTGGATCACGATCGAGAGCCGGATCGAGAGCATCAAGCGCTCGTCCTTCGACGTCACCCACAAGGTGTTCAAGGGCGAGGCGCTGGCGATCGAGGGGTTCGAGACCCGGGTGCTGGTCGGGCGCGATCCGGCCGATCCGGACAAGCTGAAATCGGCGCCATTTCCCGACGAGATGAGAGCCAAGTTTCTCGGGGAGTGAGTCGTGGAAATGGGTGCGACATGCGGCCGTCTTAAGGATGTTCAGCCGTCGTGCTTTGGTCGACTGGTGAGGCGTGATCTTCTCGTGTTCAATGCTATGACCACGTTTGAAGACACGTCGGCCGGCCGAGTTGGAAGGCGCCCCGGATCAGGGGCGGGACTGCAAACAGGATCGGCGGATCACGAGCTGAACCGAAAAGATTGAGGGAGGATTTTTATGAAAACGGCCTATCTGGCGGCGGCTGGCGTCATCGCGATGCTGGCCTCTGCGCCGGCGCTGGCGCAGACCAGCGAGATCACCATCGGCATCACCACCACGACGACGGGCCCGGGCGCGGCGCTCGGCATCCCCGAGCGCAATGCGCTGGAGTTCGTGCCGAAGGAAATCGGCGGCGTGCCGCTCAAGGTCATCGTGCTCGATGACGGCGGCGATCCGACCACCGCGACCACCAACGCCCGCCGCTTCGTGACCGAATCCAAGGCCGACATCATCATGGGTTCGGCCCTGACCCCGCCGACGATCGCGGTGTCCAACGTCGCCAGCGAAGCGGGCATTCCGCATTTCGGCCTCGCGCCGTTCCCGGTTACGCCGGAGCGCGCCAAATGGTCGGTGGTGATGCCGCAGCCGGTGCCGATCATGGGCAAGGTGCTCTACGAGCATATGAAGGCGCACAACATCAAGACCGTCGGCTATATCGGCTACTCGGATTCCTACGGCGATCTCTGGTTCAACGATCTGAAGAACCAGGGCGTGCCGATGGGCATCACCATCGCCGACGAGGAGCGCTTCGCGCGCCCCGACACCTCCGTGACCGGCCAGGTGCTCAAGCTGGTCGCCGCCAATCCGGATGCGATCCTGGTCGGCGCCTCCGGCACCGCGGCCGCGCTGCCGCAGACCGAGCTGCGCGAGCGCGGCTACACCGGCCTGATCTACCAGACCCATGGTGCTGCGAGCATGGACTTCATCCGCATCGCCGGCAAGGCGGCGGAGGGCGTGATCATGGCCTCGGGTCCGGTGATGTCGCCGGAGACGCAGGCCGACGACGCCCTCACCAAGAAGCCCGGCCTCGAGCTCAACAAGGCCTACGAGGGCAAGTATGGCCCGAACAGCCGCAGCCAGTTCGCCGGTCACTCCTTCGACGCGTTCGAGATCCTCAAGCGCATCATCCCGGTGGCGCTGAAGACCGCCAAGCCCGGTACGCCGGAGTTCCGCGAGGCGATCCGCCAGGCGCTGCTGACCGAGAAGGACCTGGCGGCCTCGCAAGGCGTCTACAACTTCACCGAAAAGGATCGCTCCGGCCTCGACGACCGCGCCCGCATCATCCTGACCGTGAAGGACGGCAAATACGTCCCCGCGAAGTGAGCTCGCGGACCATAGCGAATATCGGGAAAGGCCGGCTCATTGAGCCGGCCTTTCGGCTATTGAGACCCAGATTTTCTCGTTTTTGCCGGGAGGCCAGCCATGATCCCCGCCCCCACCGGAGCCACAAGGCTCCACATCATCATCGGCGATCCGATCGCGCAGGTGCGTGCGCCCGCCGGCGTCAGCCAGGCGTTCATTGATCGCGGCAGCGACGCGATCCTGGTCGCAGTGCAGGTCGCGCCGTCCGATCTGACCGACTTCCTCGCGACGATGGCGCGGGTGAAGAATCTCGACGGCATCGTCGCGACGATCCCGCACAAATTCGCCTGCTACCGCGCCTGTGCCACCGCGACCGAGCGCGCGCATTTCATCGGCGCCGTCAACCTGATGCGGCGCGGTCCGGATGGCCGCTGGCATGGCGACATGGTCGACGGCCTCGGGTTCGTCGGCGCGGCAAGAGCTGCGGGATTCGATCCGACGGGCCGTCGTGCGCTTCAGATCGGTGCGGGCGGCGCCGGCTCGGCCATCGCGCTCGCCTTGATCGATGCCGGCGTGCGCGAGCTCGCCATCCACGACAGCGATGCCGGGCGCCGCGATGCGCTGATCGCGCGCCTCAACGAACGGGGCAGGGGACGCGCCCTCGTCGGCAGCACCGATGCTGGCGGCTTCGACATGGTCGCGAACGCCACGCCGGCCGGCATGCAGCCGGACGATCCCCTGCCGGTCGACATCGCGACGGTCAGCCCGTCAGCCTATTGCGGCTGCGTGATCACCCGGCCGGAAGTATCGCCCTTCATCGCCGCCGCGCGTGAGCTTGGCTGCCTGACCGCGACCGGCACCGACATGTACCGGGCGCTGGAGCGCGAGATGGTCGATTTCCTTCTGACGCGGGAGGCGCCATCGTGAGACCGCGCCTTCCCATCAAGATGTCCGGCTCAGCTCGCCGCCACCTCGGCAAAGCCAAGATAGCTCGCCGCGACGCGCGGGTCGGTCGCGATGTCAGCAGCCTTGCCGTTGAGCACGAACTCGCCGAGCTCCATGACATAGGCGCGGTCGGCGACGTTCAGCGCAGCCTTGGCGTTCTGCTCGACCAGCAGCACCGAGACGCCTTCCTGGCGCAGCTTGGCGACGATCTCGAAGATGCCGGCGACGATGATCGGCGCCAGACCGAGGCTCGGCTCGTCCAGCATCAGCATCTTCGGCGCACCCATCAGTGCACGGCCCATGGCGAGCATCTGCTGCTCACCGCCCGAGAGCGTGCCGGCGAGCTGCTTGCGCCGCTCCTTCAGCTTCGGGAACAGCGTGTAGACGTGCTCGAAGCCCCTGGTGGCGTGCGCCTTGGACATGCGGAAGGCGCCGAGCTGCAGATTGTCCTCGACGTTCATCGACGCGAACAGCTCACGATGCTCCGGCACGAGGCACAGCCCGCGCGCGACGCGGTCCTCGATCTCGTAGCGGGCCAGGTCCTCGCCCAGGAACGATACGCGGCCCTTGAGCGGAAACACGCCCATGATGGCGCTGAGCAAGGTGGTCTTGCCGGCGCCGTTGGCGCCGATGATGGTGACGATCTCGTTCTCGGCCACGGTGAGCGAGACCGAGCGGACGGCTTCGACCTTGCCGTAGGAGACGTGGGCGTCGGTGACTTCCAGCAAGGTGCTCATGCGGTGGCTCCGAGATACGCCTTGATCACCTCGGGATTGGTCTTGATCGCGGCTGGTGTGCCCTCGGCGATCTTGGTGCCGAAATCGAGCACCACGATGCGGTCGGCGAGATCCATGACGAAGCCCATGTCGTGTTCGACCAGCAGCACCGACATGCCTCCGGCGCGGAGATCGCGCAGCAAGGCGCCGAGGCGCTGCTTCTCCATGTGGCGCAGGCCGGCCGCGGGCTCGTCGAGCAGCAGCAGCATCGGATCGACGCACAGCGCACGCGCGATCTCGACGATGCGCTGTTGGCCGAGGGACAGCGAGCCGGCGAGCTGGTGCATCTGGTCGCCGAGCCCGACACGCTCGATCTGGCGCGCGGCTTCGGCGAGCAGCTTGGCCTCGTCGCCACGGTCGAGCCGGAACATGCTCGACAGCGCATTGGAGTGGCCGCGCAGATGGGCGCCGATCGCGACGTTCTCGAGCACGGTCATGTCCGGCACCAGCTTGACGTGCTGGAAGGTGCGGGAGATGCCGAGCTTGACGACGTCCTGCGGCGGCGCGTTGCCGACGGCCTTGCCGAGCACCGAGATGTTGCCCGAGGTCGGCGGCAGCACGCCGGTGATCAGATTGAAGGTCGTGCTCTTGCCGGCGCCGTTGGGGCCGATCAGCGCGACGATCTCGCGGGCCTGGACGTCGAACGAGACGTTGTTGACCGCGACCACGCCGCCGAACTGCTTTCGCGCGTTGTCGACCTGCAGCAGCACGCTCGGCGCCGAGGCGGAGCGCACGCGAGCAGGTAGCTGGATCGAGGTGTCCGGCTTCTTGGCGGCGGGCTTGAACGGCAGCCGCGACGTCAGCCAGGGCCACAGGCCGGTCGGCGCGAGCTGCAGGAGAGCGATGAGGAGGATGCCGAACACGATGGTCTCGAGCTGGCCCTCGCCATGCAAAAGCAGCGGGAGGTAGCTCTGCAGAATCTCCTTCAGCACCACCACGATCGCCGCGCCGAGCACACCGCCCCAGACATAGCCGGCGCCACCGACGACCGCGACGAACAGATATTCGATGCCGGCCTGGGCGCCGAACGGCGTCGGGTTCACGGCGCGGGTGAAGTGCGCGTAAAGCCAGCCGGACAGGCCGGCGAGCACGGCGGCGTAGATGAACACCAGCAGCTTGGCACGCGGCGAGTACACGCCGAACGCCTCTGCTGCGATATGGCCGCGGCGCAGCGCCCGGATGGCGCGGCCGGTGCGGCTGTCCAGCAGGTTCATCGTCAGCAACGCCGAGATCAGCACGGCGGCCCAGATCGCGAAGTAGATCGTACCGGGATCGAGCATCCTGAGGCTGCCGATCGACAGCGGCGGGATGCCGGAGATGCCGTCATTGCGGCCGAGGAACGCGAGCTTGCTGAAGAGATAATAGAGGCCGAGACCCCAGGCGAGCGTGCCGAGCGGCAGGTAGTGGCCGGACAGCCGGACGGTGACGAGGCCGAGCAGCACCGCGGCAAGGCCGGACACCAGCAGCGACAGCGGCAGGGTCAGCCACGGCGAAACGCCATACTGCGCCGAGAGCACCGCGGTGGTGTAGGCGCCGAAGCCGACGAAGGCGGCCTGGCCGAACGAGGTGAGGCCGCCGACGCCGGTCAGCAGCACCAGCCCCATCGCCACCAGCGCGGACAGTCCAATATTGTCGAGCAGCACGATCCAGAACGGCGGTACGCCCGGGATGAACGGAACAGCCGCAACGATGACGGCAAAGATGATGAGAGGCCAACGCTCGCGCACGGCTCAATCCTTCTCTTCTTCGACCGCGGGCGCGGCGAGCGAACGCAGCAGCAGAACCGGGATCAGCAGCGTGAAGACGATCACTTCCTTGAAGTTCGAGGCGTAGAACGAGGAGAACGCCTCGACGATGCCGACGACGAGCGCGGCGACCGCGGTCAGCGGATAGCTGATCAGGCCGCCGATGATCGCGGCGATGAAGCCCTTCAGGCCGATCAGGAAGCCGGTGTCGTAATAGAGCGTCGTGATCGGGACGATCAGGATGCCGGAGAGCGCGCCGATCGTGGAGGCCAGGAGGAAGGCGATCTGGCCGGACAGCGTGGTGCGGATGCCGACGAGGCGCGCGCCGAGCCGGTTGACGGCAGTGGCGCGCAGCGCCTTGCCGTACAGCGTCAGGCCGAAGAACAGCCAGAGGCCGACGATGAAGGCGACGGTGATGCCGTAGACGGCCATGCCCTGGCCGGTGAAGCGCAGTGAACCGAGCGTCGCGCTGGCCGTGAGCAGCGTCGGGCCGCGCTGGCCCTCGGCGCCGAAGAACAAGAGTCCAAGGCCCTGCAGCGCCAGATGGACGCCGACGGAGGCGATCAGCAGCACCAGCACCGAGGTGTGGGCAAGCGGCTGGAACACGATGCGATACAGCGACAGGCCGATCGAGGCGACGATCAGCAGCGACAGTACGAGGCTGACGCCGGCCGGCATGCGCTGATCGGCGGCCCACATCGTGGCGAGCATGACGACCACCGGGAAGGCGACGTTGAGGCCGAAGGCGCGAAGGATCTTCGGCATGTGCAGCGTCTTGCGCATCGCATAGAGGTCGAAGGCAAAGGCCACCAGGCCGATCACGACGGCAAGCTTCGCGGTCCCCGGCGTGCGGCCGGCGGCGAGCGAGGCGTAGGTGAGGGCGCCGTAGGTGACGAATTCGCCCTGCGGGATCAGGATCACCCGGGTGACGGCAAATACCAGCACGAGCGCCAGCCCGAGCAGCGCGTAGATCGCGCCGTTGGTGATGCCGTCCTGCAGCAGGAACAGCAAGATCGTGGTGTTCAAGACCGGACGCTCCCCCTCTGTGATGACCGCAGGCGGGCTGCGCCTGGCGCGATCCGCTGGTCGGGGCAGTTGAATTCGGCTGCCCGTGTTTGGTATGGTGGATAACAATTATCGATTATAATCTCAAGGCCGCTGTTCCCGGCTGCGGCATTCGAGACAGGGATGGAAGCAGGTGCGATGAATTTGGCGGATTGTGATGGCCGATAGCGCCAAGCCCGTCAGCAAGAGGGACAGCCGCAAGGAAGCTGCCGTAGCCGTCGACGAGACGCAAGCGGTCCAGCTCGGCGAGCTCTCGGATCTGCTCGGCTATGTGCTGAAACGGGCGCAGCTCAAGGTGTTCGAGGATTTCCTGCGCTGCGTCGCGCCGCTGCAGCTGACCCCGGCGCAGTTCTCGGTGCTGCTGCTGCTCGACGCCAATCCCGGCCGCAACCAGACCGAGATCGCCAATACGCTGGGCATCCTCCGGCCCAACTTCGTGTCGCTGCTGGACAGCCTGGAGAGCCGTGACCTCTGCACCCGGGTCCGCTCGGCCAATGACCGACGCTCCCATATCCTGATGCTGACCGAGAAGGGCAGGGGCGTGCTCGCCCGCGCCAAGAAGCTGGTGGTGTCGAAGCACGAGGCGCGGCTGAACGAACTGCTCGGCCCGGACGGCCGCGACGCGCTGCTGGCGATGCTCACCAAGATCGCAGAGGAGTTCTGAAGGGCGCCGCCGGCGCCCTCAATCGACCAGGATGACCCGGACGTCGTTGACGTTGGTCAGTGTCGGTCCGGTCTGCAGCAGGCCGCCCGTCGCGGCGAAGAACGCGGTGGCGTCGTTGTTGGCGAGATAGGCCTGCGGATCGAGCTTCTGGTTTCGCATCGCAGCAATGACCTCGGCATCGACCAGCGCACCGGCCGGATCGGAGGCGCTGCCGCCGCCGCCATCAGCGCCGTCGGTATCGCCCGCGAGCGCCGCAACCCCCTCCATGTCCTTGAGGAGGTCGGCGAGCGCCAGCGCATATTCCTGGTTCGGTCCGCCGCGGCCCTGGCCGCGCACGGTCACCGTGAGCTCGCCGCCGGAAATGATAGCCATGCGGCGGCCGAGCGCGCGGGCCTCGCGCGCGAGCTTGGCATGATCGGCGGCCACCTCGCGGGCCTCGCCCTCGAGGTCGGCGCCGAGATCGAGCACGTCGTAGCCCGCTGCCTTGACGCTGGCGACGGCGGCTTCAAGCGAGCTGGCGGGGCGCGCGATCAGCTCAAACGAGGCGCGGGCGAAGGCGGCATCGCCGGGCTTGCAGCTCTCATTGGCGCTATCGTCGAGCGCCCGCGCGATCGCTGGGTCGACCTCGAGCCTGTATTTCGCAACGATCGCACGCGCGTCGGCCAGCGTGGTCGGATCGGGCACCGTCGGCCCGGATGCGATGGCCGAGGGATCGTCATGCGGCACGTCCGAAATGGCGAGCGTGACGATCTCGGCCTTGTGCCCCGCCCGCGCCAGCCGGCCGCCCTTGATGCGCGACAGATGCTTCCTGACCGTGTTCATCTCGCCGATCGGCGCACCCGAGCGCAGCAGCGCCCGGGTCAGCTGCTGCTTCTGCGCGAAGCTGACGCCATGGGCGGGCGCGACCCAGTTGGCGGAGCCGCCGCCGGAGATCAGCACCAGCAACAGGTCGTCGGCCTCGGCCGTTGCGGCCAGCTGCAAGGTGTCGTCGGCCGCCTTCAGTCCGGCCTCGTCCGGCATCGGGTGGCCGGCTTCGATCACCTTGACGCGGCGGGTCGGCACGCCGTGGCCGTGACGGGTGGTTGCAATGCCGGTGAGCTTCGCCGGGTCGAACCCGAGCGTGTCCAGGTAATGGCGCTCCGCGGCGAGCGCCATCGCGGCCGCGCCCTTGCCGGCGGCAAGACAGATGATTCGTCCCTTGGGAGCGGCCGGCAGGAACGACGGCAGCACCACGTCGGGATGCGCCGCGGCGACCGCGGCGTCGAAGATGGCGCGCAACAGCGGACGGCGGCTGGTCATGCGGCGCCGCCCATCTGTCGTGCAGAGGCTATTTCAGCTCGCCGTTCATGACCTCGCCGAACAGCTGCCAGCGCTCGCCCTTGAACTGCATCAGCTGCAGCTGCTCGATCGGCTGGAAATCCTCGGGCCCCGTGGTCAGCGTGATTCCGGGCAGCAGCCCGCCTTGCGCAAACTGCTTCAGGCTTGCGGCCTGCTTCATGATATTCGCGCGAGTCAATTCGTCGCCGCATCGCTTCAGCACCTCGACCATCGTGGTGGCGATGTTGTAACCGGTCAGCGCCGACGAATCCACGGGATTGATTTCCGGCAGATATTTGGCGAGCAGCTCTCTGAATGCGCCGAGACCCGGGTCGTTGGCCCATTGCGGGTCGGAAGCATCCTTGGCATAGGCGGCCGAGATCACGCCTTGCGCGTTCTCGACCCCGGCGGGCCGCATCACGGCCGCGGTGGAGGCGCTGACGTTCGAGATGATGGTCAGCGGCTTCCAGTTCATCTCGCCGAGCTTCTTGATCGCCTGGGCGCCGGATTTCGGCGTCGTGAACAGCACGACGATGTCGGGATTGGCGGACTTGATCTTGACGATGTGCGATTCGACCGTGGGCTCGGCGATCTCGTAGCTCTCTTCCAGCACCAGGCGGGACCCGTCCCCGAGCCCGTCCTTGAGGCCCTTCAGATAGTCCTTGCCCATGTCGTCGTTCTGATAGAGCACCGCGATCTTGCCGCTCGGCTGCTGCGCAGTGAGATATTTGGCGTAGATGCGCGCCTCGGACTGGTAGCTCGGCAGCCATCCCATGGTCCAGGGGAAGCTCTTCGGCTCGTTCCACTTGGTCGCGCCGGTCGCCACGAACAGCTGCGGCACCCGCTTGGAATTGAGATATTTCTGGATCGCCGTGTTGGGCGCTGTGCCGAGCACGCCGAACAGGAACAGCACCTCGTCGCTCTCGACCAGCTTGCGCGCCTGCTCGACGGTCTTCGGCGGCGAATAGGCGTCGTCATAGGAGATGAAGTTGATCTTGCGGCCGTTGATGCCGCCCTCGTCGTTGACCTTCTTGAATACGGCCGTCATCGCCTTGCCGACCGAGCCATAGGCCGAGGCCGGGCCGCTATACGGCACGATATTGCCGATCTTGATCTCGGTGTCGCTGGCGCCGGTGTCGTACTTCTTGTCGGCATATGCGCTACCGGCGGCAGCGCTGGCCAGGGCGAGGCCGAGCAGGCTGGAGACCGTGCGGCGGGTAAGGGGGGTGGTCATCGCGGTGGGATTCCTTCTGGGCCTTCGAGATTGGCCTTGTTGTTGGATCCGCCCATAGCACGGGCGACTCGTTTCACTCCGAACGAGTCCCCATAGCGCAGCCGCACGAGGCAAGTAACTGCCGCAGACGCATGACCGCTGTCCTTCGAACTCCTAGCTTAAGAAATGCTTGGCAGAGACGATCGAGCTGCGCTCATCGACAAACTCCTGCGGCGTGACGCCGCAGGAGTTGATGTTGAAGGGTGTCAAGCCGTCAGCCGCCGACGTCGGCCGAGATCACGTCGCCAAACAGTTCCCACTTCTCGCCCTTGAAGCGCATCAGCTGCAGCTGGCTCACGGGCGCGAAGTCGGTCGCCGAGGTGTTGATCGTGATGCCCGGCAGCAGCATCTCGGTGCGGAAGTTGCGCAGGCTCGCCGCCTGCTTCATGACGTTCTCGCGAGAGAGATCGTCGCCGCACTGCTTCAGGACCTGGACCAGGGTCTGCGCCACGCCGTAGCCGACGACGGTGCCGTTATCGAGCTTGTCGCCCTCCGGGAAATCCTTGGTCATGAACTCGAGGAACTGCTTCA
Organism: Bradyrhizobium sp. SSBR45G; assembly: GCF_030159255.1. GTDB lineage: Bacteria > Pseudomonadota > Alphaproteobacteria > Rhizobiales > Xanthobacteraceae > Bradyrhizobium. The sequence goes on from NZ_BSCT01000028.1 coordinate 106,263, forward strand.
TCCCGGCATCGTCCTTCCATTGCGGGTCGGAGACGTCCTTGAGGTAGGCGGCCGAGATGATGTCCTGGGAATTCTCATAACCGGCCGGCCGCAGCACGCTGCCGACCGAGGCGGAGACGTTGTTGAGCAGATGCAGCGCCTTCCAATCGACCTCCTTGACCTTCTTGATCGCCTGGGCGGCGAATTTCGGCGTCGTGATGTTCATGAACACGTCGGCGCCGGTCGATTTCAGCTTGACGATGTGGCTGTCGATCGTCGGCTCGGTGGTCTCGTAGCTCTCCTCCATGACGATCATGCTCGCCGCCTTGGCGCCGAGTCCGTCCTTCAGGCCTTTCAGATAGTCCTTGCCGTAGTCGTCGTTCTGATAGAGCACCGCGATCTTGGCGTCCGGCTTCTCCTTAAGGAGATACTTGGCATAGATCCGCGACTCCGCCTGGTAGCTCGGCTGCCAGCCCATGGTCCACGCGAAGTTGGAGGGGTCGTTCCACTTGGTGGCGCCGGTCGCGACGAACAGCTGCGGCACCTTCTTCGCGTTCATGTATTTCTGAATGGCCGTGTTCGACGGCGTGCCGAGCGAGTTGAAGATCAGCAGCACTTCGTCGCTCTCGACCAGCTTGCGGGCCTGCTCGACGGCTTTCGGCGGCGAATAGGCGTCGTCATAGGAGATGAAGTTGATCTTGCGGCCGTTGATGCCGCCCTCGGCATTGATCTTCTTGAAGTAGGCCGCCTCCGTCTTGCCGATGATGCCGTAGGCCGAGGCCGGCCCGCTATAGGGCATGATGTTGCCGATCTTGATTTCGGTATCGGACGCGCCGGTGTCGTACTTCTTGTCGGCGGCGATTGCGCTGCTCGCGGCGAGGACGATGGCGGCGGCCGTGGCGAGGGCTGCCCTTCGCGTGATCATCATGGTGCGTTTCTCCCGTGTTGGTTTTGGATGACGTGTCCCGGCTTCGCTGATCGAAGCTCTCGTTGGGATGGGAACTATAGCAGAGGCGATGCGGCGCGGCTGCGACATCACGGCACGGTCCGTGTTTTCGCGGACGGCACCGGCGGTGCTGCCTGATGTGCAACTGCGAGAAGGCGGCGCAATCTTGGAGCGTGCGTGCTCTGCAAGAACAGCTTGAGATCAGCAGGGCGGTGCTTGCTCACCTTCGGGCCCGGACAGCGTGGCCCAACAAAAAGCCCCCCGTGCAAGGCAGCACGGAGGGCCAGACAAGATCGGCACCGCTTCTGCGGCGATGCGCGATGGCTCTAATTCTGAGCTACTCGATGGCGCCGCTGATCGCCTCGCCGAACAGCTCCCACTTCTCACCCTTGAACCGCATCATCTGCAGCTGCTCGATCGGGGCGAAATCGGTGGCCGAGGTGCTGATCTTGACGCCCGGCAGCAGCGTGTCGGGTGCAAAATCCTTCAGGCTCGCGGCCTGCTTCATGACGTTGGCACGGGTCAGGTCGTCGCCGCACATCTGCAGCACCTTCACCACCGTCTGCGCTGCGCCGTAGCCATACACCACCGAGCTGTCGAGCTTGTTCGCATCGGGATAGTACTGCGCGAGGAATTCGAAGAACTTCTTCATGCCGGGATCGTTGTCCCACTGCGCGTCGGCCGCGTCCTTCGCGTAGGCGGCCGAGAGAATCCCTTGCGAGTTCTCGAAGCCGGCCGGCTTGATGACGCTGCCGACCGAGGCCGACACGTTGACCACCAGATGGGTCGGATGCCAGTCGATCTCGGCAAGCTTCTTGATCGCCTGGGCGGCAAATTTCGGCGTCGTGACGCTGAAGAACACATCGGCGCCGGAGGCCTTCAGCTTGACGATATGGCCGTCGATCGAAGGCTCGGAGGTCTCGTAGCTCTCCTCCATGACGATCATCGACGCGGCCTTGTCGCCGAGGCCGTCCTTGAGGCCCTTCAGATAGTCCTTGCCGAAATCGTCGTTCTGGAACAGCACGCCGATCTTGGCGCCCGGCTTGTCCTTGAGCAGGTACTTCGCGTAGATGCGGCCCTCGCTCTGGTAGCTCGGCTGCCAGCCCATGGTCCACGGGAAGTTCTTCGCATCGTTCCACTTGGTGGCGCCGGTTGCGACGAACAGCTGCGGGATCTTCTTGCCGTTGAGATATTTCTGGATCGCCGAGTTCGACGGCGTGCCGAGCGGGTTGAAGACGAACAGCACCTCGTCGCTCTCGACCAGCTTGCGCACCTGCTCGACCGCCTTGGGCGGCGAATAGGCGTCGTCATAGCTGACGAAGGTGATCTTGCGGCCGTTGATGCCGCCCTCGGCGTTGATCTTCTTGAAATAGGCTTCCTCGGTCTTGCCGATCACGCCGTAGGCGGACGCAGGTCCGCTATAGGGCATGATGTTGCCGATCTTGATCTCGGTGTCCGATGCGCCGGTATCGTATTTCTTCTGGGCGAGCGCGCCGCCCGACGTGAGGGCGACGACCGCCGTCGCGAGCGCGGCGATCCGTAGGTGTTGAACGACCTGCAAGAGAATTCCTCCTTAGTTCTTTCTGAGTTTGCCGAGCAGCTGCTGGGCCACCATGGCCACCTGCCGCGCGCCGTGCGGCACGAGGAAGATGACGAGGAACAGCAGCACGCCGAACACCGCGCCGGACAGGCCTTTCGAAATGCCTTCGGCGATATTGGGAACGAAGATGATGAAGGCCGCGCCGACGAACGAGCCGGGCAGCCAGCCGACGCCGCCCACGACCATGCCGAGGAACAGCGAGATCGCCAGCACGATCGTGTAGCTGTCGGGCGCCACGAACTGCACCGCGATGGCGCCGAGGCCGCCGGCAACGCCGGTGATCCCGGCGCTGACGCCGAACGCCAGCGTCTTGTAGGTCGCGACGTCGATGCCCATGGCGGAGGCCGCGATCTCGTTGTCGCGAATCGCCATGAAGGCGCGGCCTGAGCGCGAGCGCAGCAGGTTGACGGAGAAGATGTAGATCGCGATCGTGATCGCCAGGGTGAAGTAATACAGCCACATGTCCTGCGACATCGGCAGGCCGAACGGCGCGTCGGGCTTGGTCACGACCAGGCCCTGCACGCCGCCGGTCCAATGCTCGAAGAAGCCGAGCTTGAGGATCTGCGGCATCGCGGTGGCGAGCGCGAAGGTCGCCAGCGCCAGGTAGACGCCCGACAGACGCAGCGCCGGCTGGCCGAACAGGAAGCCGAAGCCGAAGCAGATCACGCCGGCGACCGGCAGCGTCAGCGCGTAGTTGACGTTGTACTGCTCCATCAGAATTGCCGACGTGTAGGCGCCCACGGCGTAGAAGGCGCTGTTGCCGAGCGAGAACTGGCCGGAACCTCCGGTCAGGATGTTCAGCGCCAGCACGGCGAGGCCGTAGATCAGCAGCATCGTCATCTGGAAGATGATGAAGTTCTTGACGAACAGCGGCACGACCAGGAGCAGCAGCACGACGACGAAGGTGGTGCCGGAGCTCAGGGTCATGGCCCGCTTCGGAACGGCGTCGACCGCGGGCGCCTGGGATGCGATTTCCTCGATTGCGCTCATGATCAGACTCGCTTCACGATGTTGCGGCCGAACAGGCCGGCGGGCTTGATGACCAGGACGGAGATGATCAGCGCCAGCGCGATCGGCAGCTTCATCTCATTGCCCACGTGCGGAATGTAGGTTCCGGCGAGGTTCTCGAAGACGCCGACCAGGAAGCCGCCGAGCACCGCGCCGAACGGGCTGGTGAGGCCGCCGAGCACCGCCGCGGCGAAGCCGTAGATCAGCACGCCGCCCATCATGTTGGGCTCCAGGAACACCACCGGGGCGATCAGCATGCCGGCGATCGAACCGATGGCGGCCGCCATGCCCCAGCCGAGCGCGATCATCCAGGAGGTGTTGATGCCGACCAGCCGCGCCGATTCCGGCACGGCCGCCGCCGCGCGCATCGCGAGGCCGACCCGCGTATACTGGAAGAAGAAGTACAGGCCGATCAGAAGCAGGACGGTGATCCCGATCATGCCGGCCTGGTGCGTCGAGATCAGCTGGCTGCCCAGGAACGGCGAGGAGCCGAACGGCGTCGGATACTGCTTGATCGTGAAGTCCCAGATCAGGCCGGCGCAGGAGTTGATGATCGAGAACAGCGCGATGAAGCCGGCGACCTGGGTCAGGATCGGCGCCTTGGTCAGCGGCTTGAACAGCACGCGCTCGATCAGGATGCCGCCGGCGAAGGAGAAGGCCAGCGTCACCACGAAGGCGACCCAATAGGGCAGGCCCCATTGCATCAGCTGCCAGGAGATGAAGGTCGAGAACATCGCCATCTCGCCTTGCGCGAAATTGAGATGGTCGATGGCCTGGTAGATCATGACGACGGCGAGCGCCATGCATGCGTAGATCGCGCCCGTGGCAATGCCGGCCAGGACCTGGTTGGTGAAGAGTTCCATTGTCCCGCCTCCGTTAGTAGCCCAGATAGGATTTACGGACGTTCTCGTCGTTCGCGATGTCCGCGGCCGCACCCGACATCACGATCCGGCCGGTCTCGATCACATAGGCCCGATCGGCGAGCTCCAGCGCGAGCTGCGCGTTCTGCTCGACGACGAGGATCGACACCTTCTCCTCGCGATTGATCTTGCCGAGGATTCCAAAGAGGTCGCGGACGATCAGCGGCGCAAGGCCGAACGACGGCTCGTCCAGCAGCATCAGACGCGGACGCAGCATCAGGGCCCGCGCCACCGCCAGCATCTGCTGCTCGCCGCCCGAGAGCGTGCCGGCCTGCTGGGTGTGGCGCTCCTTGAGCTTCGGGAAGTAGGAGTACATCCGCTCGATGTCGGCGACGATGCCCGGCTTGTCGCTGCGCGTGATGGCGCCGAGCTGCAGGTTTTCCTCCACCGTCATGTTGGTGAAGGTGCCGCGGCCCTGCGGCACGTGGGCGATGCCGAAGCGGACGATGCTCTCGGTCGATCTGTTGTTGAGCGGCTTGCCCTCGAACTCGATCGCGCCGGTCGAGCGCACCATGTTGCAGATCGCGCGCAAGGTCGTGGTCTTGCCGGCGCCGTTGGCGCCGAGCAGGGTCGTCAGCGAGCCCTCGTTGAGCGAGAAGGAGAGGCCGTGCAGGGCCTGGACCTGGCCGTAATAGGCGCGCAGGTCCTTGACGTTCAGAAGCGCGGTCATTGATCCTTGCTCCCGAGATAGGCCTTGATGACGTCGGGATCGGCCTGCACCTGGGCGGGCGTGCCCTCGGCGAGCTTGCGGCCGAAATTCAGCGCCACGACGTGGTCGGCGATCGACATCACCAGGCCCATGTGATGCTCGACCAGCAGCACGGTGACGTGGCGATCGTCGCGGATGCGGCGGATCAGGTCGCCGAGCACATGGACTTCCTCGTGGTTGAGGCCGCCGGCCGGCTCGTCGAGCAGCAGGATCTTCGGATCGGCGGCCAGCGCGCGCGCCAGCTCGACGCGCTTCTGGGTGCCGAACGGCAGCCCGGACACGGTCTTGTGCGCGACGTCCTCGAGATCGAGGTAGGCGAGAATCTCGTGGACCTTGGTGTTGACGGAGTTTTCGCTGCGCCGGATCCAGGCCAGCCGCAGCGAATCCGAGATGATGTCGCTCGACGTCCGCGCGTGGGTGCCGACGCGCACATTGTCGAGCACGGAGAGATTGGGGAACAGCGCGACGTTCTGGAAGGTGCGGCCGATGCCGATCTCGGCGATGCGGTGCGGCGGCCGCGTCAGGATGCTGCGGCCCTCCATCAGGATGTCGCCGGCGCTCGGCTGGTAGAGCCGGCTGAGGCAGTTGAACAGCGTGGTCTTGCCGGCGCCATTGGGGCCGATGAGACCGAGGATCTGGCCCTGCTGCATGTCGAACGACACGCCGTTGAGCGCCACGATGCCGCCGAACACGACGCTGACGTCGCGGACCGCGAGCAGCGGGGCGCTGGTCTGGGCGAGTTGTGCCTGCGTCATCTCGTCTCGCCCCTCCCGAACACGCTCAGGTGAGGACGCGGCGCCAGCCGGCCGCCACGATGCAGGCTATCTGATACCCTCGGCAACACGGGCAACTTTTCCTCCTGGCTTCGGCTTCTTATTGAGTTCTTTGTTGGATGGGGTGCTTGTTTGATTAGTTTGCGGCACAAGTCCCCCCAGGGCCGCTTCGATGTTCCTTACCATCGCGACGAGACGAGGTCCAATGTCGGTGCGCAGCCGCTCTTCCGTGAAGCGGAATGCGGGCGCGCCGCAATTGATCGCGTAGGGACCCGTCCCATCGTTGAGCCTCAGCGCGACGCCGACGGCGTGAACGTCGTCCTGCCATTCGCCGGCCGAAATCGTGAAGCCGTATTTGGCGACGGTCTCGCCGGCGCGCTCGATGCCGTCGCGAATCTTCGCCCAGCGGCTGCCGTAATGCTCGCGCAGCTCGCGCATGAGGCCGGCGCGCTCCTCTTCGGGCAGCGCCCAGATATACGCCCGCCCCATCGCCGTGGTGGCGATCGGGATCCGTGATCCGACGTCGAGCTGGACGTTGACGACGCCGTGGCGGCTCTGTCCGATGTAGATCATGCTGAGCCGGTCGCGCCCGCCGAGCGCCACCGCGCCGCCGGTCTCGCGCATCAGCTGCTCGCGGAACGGCTCGGACAGCTGGCGTACGCCGAGATTGGCGAGCGCGGCGTAGCCGAGCAGCAGGGCGGACGGCGCCAGCTGATATTTTTCGAAACGGGGAACGGGCGTGAGGTAGCCGAGCTTGGTCAGCGTGTAGGTCAGGCGCGACACGGTGGGCTTCGGCAGATTGGTGCGGGCCGCGATCTCCTGGTTGCCCAACAGGCCGTCATTGGGCCTGAAGGCCCTGAGCACCTCGAGGCCGCGTGACAGCGCAACCACGAAGTTGCGATCGGTCGCGGGTTTCTTCCCTGGGCGTTTCATGTCATCGGCTGTTGATTGATGAGCCTCGTTGACAACGCTCGTGCTTCAAAATAACCCTTGCTGTCAAGATGTGGAATTAGATTTCGCACTGCGGAATTGATGTTCCGTAGCGGGTAGACGCAAGCAGGGCTGATACTCTGCGCAAATGAAGAGCCAACAATTGGCCGGCGCGTTAACCGGCTGCCAAGAAACGACATCTCAAGAAACGACATCCCAAGGAGCTTAGCGTGAGCGAAGTGGCAAAGCTTGATCGTCATGACATCATCGGCATCGTCACCCTCGACAGTCCGCCCGTCAATGCGCTGAGTGCCGCAGTGCGCGGCGGTATCCTGGACAACGTCAAGGCGGCGATCGCCGATCCCGAGATCAAGGCGATTGTGCTGACCTGCGGCGGGCGCACCTTCATCGCCGGCGCCGACATCACCGAGTTCGGCAAGCCGCCGAAGCCGCCGGCCCTCAACGACGTGCTGAGCGAGATCGAGAGCAGCCCCAAGCCGGTCATTGCAGCCATTCACGGCACGGCGCTCGGCGGCGGCCTCGAAGTGGCGCTGGCCTGTCATTATCGTGTCGCCACCAAGGACGCCAAGCTCGGCCTGCCCGAGGTGAAGCTCGGCCTGCTGCCGGGCGCCGGTGGAACGCAGCGCCTGCCGCGCGCGGTCGGTCCGGAGCTCGCGGTCAAGATGATCGTCGTCGGCGATCCGATCAGCGCTGCCGAGGCGCTCAAGTCGGGCCTGATCGAGGAGATCGTCGAGGGGCCGGCCTCGGGCGGCGAAGCGTTTGCGCGCAAGGTGGTGGCGGAGAACCGTCCGCTGCGCAAGCTGCGCGACGATGATTCGAAGATTGCTGCCGCCAAGGCCGATCGTTCGATCTTCACCAATGCGGTCGCGGCGGTCACCAAGAAGTCGCGCGGGCTCGAGGCGCCGTTCGCAGCCGCCGACGCGGTCGGCTATGCGATCGACCTGCCGTTCGACGAAGGCCTGAAGAAGGAGCGCGAAGGCTTCCTCAAGCTGCTGACCAGCGACCAGTCGAAGGCGCAGCGCTACGCGTTCTTCGCCGAGCGCGAGGCCGCCAAGATCGCCGGCGTGCCCGATAGCACCAAGGGCCGCAAGGTCGAGCGCGTCGCCATCATCGGCGCCGGCACCATGGGCGGCGGCATCGCGATGTCGTTCGCCAATGCCGGTATTCCCGTCACCTTGATCGAGACCGCCGAGGAGCAGCTCAAGCGCGGCCTCGGCATCATGCAGAAGAACTGGGAAGCGACTGCGGCGCGCGGCGGCATCCCGGCCGATGCGCCGGCCAAGCGCATGGCGCTGATCAACGGCGTCGTCGGGCTGGAGAATGTCGGCGATGCCGACCTCGTGATCGAGGCCGTGTTCGAGACAATGGCGGTGAAGAAGGAAGTGTTCGGCAAGCTCGATCAATACGCCAAGCCGGGCGCGGTGCTGGCATCGAATACGTCGTACCTGAACATCGACGAGATCGCCAAGCACACCACGCGTCCGCAGGACGTGCTCGGCATGCACTTCTTCTCGCCGGCCAACGTCATGAAGCTGTGCGAGATCGTGCGTGCCGACAAGACCGCGCCGGACGCGCTCGTCACCGCGGTGTCGATCGCGCGCAAGATCGCCAAGGTGCCGGCGGTGGTCGGCGTCTGCGACGGCTTCGTCGGCAATCGCATGCTGGCGCAGCGCGGCAAGCAGGCCGAGAAGCTGCTGTTCGAAGGCGCGCTGCCGCAGCAGGTCGACGCCGTGGTCACCAAGTTCGGCATGCCGATGGGCCCGTTCGCGATGGGCGATCTGGCCGGCCTCGACATCGGCTGGCGTTCGCGCAAGGACCGCGGCATCAAGAGCGAGATCGCGGACGCGCTGTGCGAAGCCGGCCGCTTCGGCCAGAAGACCGGCAAGGGCTACTACAAATATGAGGCCGGCTCGCGCGCGGCACTGCCGGATCCGGACGTCGAGAAGCTGATCGACGAGACGCTGGCCAAGCTCGGCCTCAAGCGCCGCGCCGTCAGCGACGAGGAGATCCTCGAGCGCATGATGTATCCGATGATCAACGAGGGCGCGAAGATCCTGGCCGAGGGCATTGCCGCGCGCCCGTCGGACATCGACGTCGTCTGGCTGTACGGCTATGGCTGGCCGATCTATCGCGGCGGCCCGATGTACTGGGCTGACAGCGTCGGTCTGAAGCACATCGCCGAGCGGCTGGCGTTCTACGCCAAGGAGACCAACGATCCCTCGCTGGAGCCCGCGCCGCTGCTCAAGAAGCTGGCCGATGAGGGCAAGACGTTCGCGTCGCTCGCCCAGGGGAAGGCCGCTTGAGGCCTCGCTCTTGCTCCGCGCACAGCTGCGCCCCCCTCCCCCACGCCGCAATCGCGCAGCGATTGTCGACAGCGGGGAGGGGTCGGGGGTGGGGGTCCACAGCGGCGGTCTCGCCTGGGGCGGGGGGGCCGCCCCCCCCCCCCCCCCCCCCC
>NZ_BSCT01000029.1 GCF_030159255.1 Bradyrhizobium sp. SSBR45G
GAGAAGAAAACGTCGCTATCAAATGATGCTAAAACTATCTTAGCGCCTATGGGCTCAAGGCCGGGACGACAGTGGAGTTGATCGAGACAAATGCCGTAGGGTGGGCAAAGCGGCCGCCGAAGGCGGCGGCGTGCCCACCGTCTCGCTGCGCCACTCGGCCTCGATGGTGGGCACGGCGCGGGTAACATCTCGCTGAACTCATTGGCAGCGTGGCGCGCCTTTGCCCACCCTACGGACTACAAACTACACGATCGGCGCGCTCTCACTCCCCCAGCCCGTGCGCCACGACCTTGCGCATCACGTTGGGCAGCGCCTCGCCGTCCAGCGTCGCGATCGGGACCCAGCGCATGCCGTCGGGCGCACGTGTCCGCGCCGGGACCTTGGCGGTGTAGACCACGAGCTCGAGCGGGAAATGGGTGAAGACGTGGGTGACGGTTCCGAGCTTGCGGTGCCAGCGTTTCACGCTCGTGAGTTCCGGCGCCTGCGCGAGCGCGTCGGCATCGTCCTGGCCGGCGAGCCATTCCGAGACAGGGACCTCGGTCATGCCGCCGAGCAGGCCCTTGGCGGGGCGCGAGCGCACCAGCAGCTCGTCGCCCCTGATGACGATGAAGGCGGCGCCGCGGCGGAGCGTGCCGGTCTTCTTGGCGGCCTTGCGCGGGAACGTGTCCTGATCGCCGCGGTCACGCGCGGTGCAATCCTCGTTCAACGGACACAGCGAGCAGGCCGGCTTCTTCGGTGTGCAGATGGTGGCGCCGAGGTCCATCAGCGCCTGGGCGCTGTCGCCGGCGCGGGACGGTCCGAGCAGGGTCGCCGCGAGCGCCTGGATCTGCGGCTTGGCCTGCGGCAGCGCCTCTTCCACGGCGAAAAGTCGCGTCGTCACACGCTCGATGTTGCCGTCGACCGGCATCGTCCGCCGATCGAACGCGATCGCGGCGATGGCGGCTGCGGTGTATGGGCCGATGCCGGGCAGCTTGCGCAACCCCTCCTCGGTGTCCGGGAACACGCCGTCATGCTCGCGCAGCACGGTGACGGCGCAGGTATGCAGGTTGCGCGCCCGCGAATAATAGCCGAGGCCGGCCCACATCCGCAGCACGTCGTCGAGCTCGGCGCTGCCGAGTGCGGAGACATCCGGCCAGCGCGCCAAAAACTTCTCGAAATACGGCCCGACCGCCTTCACCGTGGTCTGCTGCAGCATGATCTCGGACAGCCAGACGCGATAGGGATCGGAGCGCTGCCCGGCCGGCGCGCGCCACGGCAGCCGCCGCCGGTGGCGGTCGTACCAGGCGAGCAGTTGCGCGGGGCGCTGCGCGGAGCCGCGATTCTCCGGCTGGCTCTTGCGCTTGGAAGGAAGGGCTGATGACACCATTGGCTTAATCTAGTACGTCAGGAGCCATCGTCGCCCGCTGGACTGCAGTCTCGTCTGCGGCATCCACGGCTTTCTTCGAGCCCCAACGGCTCGGACGGGCGGCAGATCACGAGAACCCTGTTCATCATGGCAAAGCCCGGCCGCCTCACCGCAAAGCCTCTCTCGCTGATGATGGGCGATGTGCTGTCGGCTGCCTATGCCAAGCAGGGGTTTGCGGCGCGGGAACTGGTGACGCGCTGGCCGGAGATTGCCGGGCGCGAGATCGCCGAGCATGCGCAGCCGCTGAAGATGCAATGGCCGCGGCCGGTCGAGGGCCAGCCGCAGGAGCCGGCGACCCTGATCCTGCGCGTCGAGGGGCCGATGGCGCTGGAGATCCAGCATTCGTCGGACGTGATCCTGGAGCGGGTCAACCGCTTCTTCGGCTGGCATGCGGTCGGCAAGCTGGCGCTGCGCCAGGGCCCGTTGACCCGGCCGCCGGTGAAGCGCCGGCCGGCCCCGCCCGATCCCAAGAGCGTGGCAAAGGTCGCCTCGACCCTGACCGCGATCGAGGACGACGCCCTGCGCGACGCGCTGGCCCGCCTCGGCGCCGCCATCAAGCGAAATTGACGCCGCCCGTTTGATCCCGCTTTGCGGCCCGGCATTGCCTCAAGGAGGGTTTCGAGCTAGCGAAAAGCCACGTTACGAGCGTTTCAGGCGCGAGATGCGCCCATTCCGGAGCAGAGCCTTGATCATCACCCGCCGCGCCTTCACCGCCGCCTTGTCGCTGACCGGCCTCGCCGCGCTGGCTGGCTTCTCCCCGCTGCGGCTGATCTCGGAAGCCCTGGCGCAGAACGCCGCCGATGTCGCCAAGCCGGTGTCGCTGCCGGACATGGCGATCGGACCGGCGGACGCCGCCGTGACCATCACCGAATACGCCTCGATGACTTGCCCGCATTGCGCGGCGTTCAACGCCACCGTGTTCCCGAAGCTGAAGGCCGAATACATCGATACCGGCAAGGTGCGCTACATCTTCCGCGAGTTCCCGCTCGACATCAAAGCCGCCGCCGGCTCGATGCTGACGCGCTGCATCGCCAACGGCGACGCGCAGAAGTATTTCGCCGTCACCGACATGCTGTTCCGCTCGCAGAACGATTGGGTGGTGAAGAACACCACGGAGACCCTGACGCGGATCGGCAAGCAGGCCGGCCTCAGCCAGCAGCAGGTCGAAGCCTGCCTGAAGGATCAGGCGCTGCTCGACAAGATCGCCGCCGACCAGAAATACGCCAGCGACGTTCTCAAGGTTGATTCGACGCCGACCTTCTTCATCAATGGCGAGAAGATCAAAGGCGAATCGTCGATCGAGGAGTTTCAGAAGAAGATCAACCCGCTTCTGAAGAGCTGATTCGAATCACTGAGTCTTATGAGACACAGCGCGGCCCCTTCATGGGGCCGCTTCTGTTTGAAGGGCTGATTGCCGCGAGAAAGCCTTGGAAAAGCAGGCCCGGCGGGTTGCCCTGAGGGACCGGTCTCGCCATTGTCCGGCCCCTAGAATGGGGCGCAACGGCGACTCAGTCCACATTGACATTGCCTTCCATGGTATTGTCGGGGCTGCGAGATTCGTCTCCAGCCAACAGAGAATCTGTGCATGAAACTCACGCGTCTTCGTCTTCACGGTTTCAAGACGTTCGTCGAACCGACTGACTTCGTGATCGAACCCGGCCTCACCGGCGTCGTCGGACCGAACGGTTGCGGCAAGTCGAATCTGGTCGAGGCGCTGCGCTGGGCGATGGGCGAGACCTCGCACAAATCGCTGCGCGCGGCCGACATGGACGCGGTGATCTTCTCCGGCTCGAACACGCGTCCGTCGCGCAACCACGCCGAAGTGGTGATGACGATCGACAACAGCGATCGCACCGCGCCAGCGGCCGTGAACGACCGCGACATTCTCGAAATTTCGCGCCGCATCGAGCGCGAGGCCGGCTCGGTCTATCGCATCAACGGCCGCGACGTGCGCGCGCGCGACGTGCAGATCCTGTTCGCCGACGCCGCCACCGGCGCGCGTTCGCCCGCGCTCGTCCACCAGGGCAAGATCGGCGAGATCATTCAAGCCAAGCCCGAGCAGCGCCGCCGCGTGCTGGAAGACGCCGCCGGCGTCGCCGGCCTGCATGCCCGCCGCCACGAGGCCGAGCTGCGGCTGAAGGCGGCGGAGACGAATCTGCTGCGCGTCGAAGACGTCATCGGCCAGCTCTCCGGCCAGATGGAAGGCCTGCGCAAGCAGGCGCGCCAGGCGATCCGCTACCGCGAGGTCGCGGCCAAGGTACGCAAGGCGGAAGCCACGCTCTATCATATGCGCTGGATGGGCGCGCATGCCGACCTCAACGACGCCGCCCATGTGCACGATGTCAGCGTGCGCGAGATGGCGGAGCGGACCCGTGAGCAGGCCGAATCGGCGCGCATCCAGGCGATCCGCGCCTCGCATCTGCCGGCGCTGCGCGAGGCCGAGGCCCGCGCCGCCGCGACGATGCAGCGGCTGAAGAATGCCCGCGACCTGCTCGATCGCGAGGAGCTGCGCGCCAAGGAGCGCACTGGCGAGCTCGACCGCCGCCTGATGCAGCTCACCGCCGACGTCGCCCGCGAGCAGCAGCAGAACCAGGATGCGCAGGTCGCGCTGCAACGTCTTGAAACTGAAGACGCGGAGCTGAAGGAAGAGATCAAGGCGCGCGTCGAGATGCGCAGCGGCGTCGATGAGCGCGTCGCCGAGGCCGAAGCCCTTCTCACCGAGACCGAGCGCCAGTTCACCGAGCTGACGACGCAGCTCGCCGATCTCACCGCCCGCCGCAACCAGCTCGAGGCCAACGTCCGCAGCCACCGCGATCGTCTCGCCCGGCTCGACCAGGACATCGCGAACGTCCGCGCCGACGAGGAGCGGCTGGCGCAGGAGACCGCCCATCTCGGCGATCTCGACACGCTCGCCGCCACGCTGGAAGCTGCTGAAGAGGCCGAGGCGCAGGCCGAAGCCGCGGTGCAGACCAGCGAATCGGCGCAGGCCGCCGCGCGGCAGAAGCTCGAAGCCTCGCGCGCGCCGCTGGCCGACGCCGAGAAGCGGGCGCAGCGGCTCGAGACCGAGGCGCGTACCATCTCCAAGATGGTCAACAGCGAGACCAAGAACCTGTGGCCGCCGATCATCGACGGCGTCACGGTCGCCAAGGGATATGAGAAGGCGCTCGGCGCCGTGCTCGGCGACGATCTCGATGCGCCGGTCGATGCCTCCGCGCCAATGCACTGGACTGTGGCCGGCGCCGAGGTCACCGACCCCGCGCTGCCCGACGGCGTCGAGCCGCTCGCGGCCTATGTCCAGGCGCCGCCGGAGCTGTCGCGCCGCCTCGCCCAGATCGGCGTGGTCACACGCGATCGCGGCGCCCAGCTGGTGTCGCAGCTCAAGACCGGCCAGCGGCTGGTGTCGCCGGAAGGCGACGTCTGGCGCTGGGACGGCTTCATCGCCGCCGCGCACGCGCCGACCGGTGCCGCCCGACGTCTCGCCGAGCGGGCCCGCCTGATCGACATCGAGGCCGAGCTGGAGCAGGCGCGCATCGACGCGACCAGCAAGCGCCAGGCGCTCGAGAGCGCCGAGGCCGAGGTCAGGGCCGCCACATCAGCCGAGAGTGCCGCACGCGAAGCCTGGCGTGCCGCGCAGCGCGAGGTCAATTCGGCGCGCGAGCGCCACGCCAATGCCGAGCGCGAGATCAACCGCCATTCGGCGCGCAAGTCCGCGCTGGTCGAGGCCTCGACCCGCCTCGCCCATGACCGCGCCGAGATCGCCGAGCTGCACCAGAATGCGCTCGAGGCGATCGAGGAGCTGCCGGCGACCACCGAGGCCGATGAACGGCTCGCGGCCGTGCGTGGCGAGATCGAGACCAAGCGCCGCGCCGCGGCGCAGGTCCGTGCCGAGGCGCAGGCGCTCGCCCGCGAGGCCGAGCTGGCCGATCGCCGCGTGCAGGCGATCATCAATGAGCGCAACGACTGGTTCAACCGCATTCGCGGCGCCGGCTCGCAGATCGCCACCATCGAGGCGCGCATTGCCGAGGTGAAGGACGAGCGCTCCGAGCTGGAGAACGCGCCGGAGATCTTCGCCGAGAAGCGCAGCGCGCTGATCGACGAGCTCGCCATCGCCGAAGGCGAGCGCCAGGTCGCCGCCGACGCGCTGGCCGAGGCCGAGGGCGCGATGGGCGACACCGACCGTGCCGCCAAGGCCTCGCTGGAAGCGCTGTCGAAATCACGCGAGGCCGCAGCCCGCGCCGAGGAGCGGCTCGAGAGCGCCAAGCGCCGCGTCGCCGACGTCGAGCGCGAGATCCACGACATGCTCGAATGCGAGCCGAATGCGGTCGCCGCGATGGCCGAGATCGGCCCGGACACGCAACTGCCGCCGCTGCACGAGATCGAAGAGAGCCTGGAGAAGCTGCGCCGCGATCGCGAGCGGCTCGGTGCGGTGAACCTCCGCGCCGAGGAGGAGCTCACCGAGGTCGAGGGCTCGCACACCGCGCTGACCACCGAGCGCGATGACCTCGTCGAGGCCATCAAGCGGCTGCGCCAGGGCATCCAGAGCCTCAACAAGGAGGCGCGCGAGCGCCTGCAGGCCTCGTTCGAGACCGTCAACGATCACTTCAAGCGGCTGTTCACCGAGCTGTTCGGCGGCGGCGAGGCCGCGCTGCATCTGATCGAGAGCGACGATCCGCTCGAGGCCGGCCTCGAGATCATCGCCAAGCCGCCGGGCAAGAAGCCGCAGACGCTGTCGCTGCTGTCGGGTGGCGAGCAGGCGCTGACGGCGATGGCGCTGATCTTCGCGGTGTTCCTCACCAACCCCTCGCCGATCTGCGTGCTGGACGAGGTCGACGCGCCGCTCGACGACCACAACGTCGAACGCTTCTGCAATTTGCTGCACGAGATGAAGGGCTCGACCGAGACCCGCTTCATCATCATCACCCACAACCCGATCACCATGGCGCGCATGAACCGGCTGTTCGGCGTCACCATGGCCGAGCGCGGCGTGTCGCAGCTCGTCTCGGTCGCGCTCGACGAGGCCGTGAAGATCCTCGACCAGCAGGTGGCGTAACGCATCTCATTGCGCATCGCGCAGGGCTTTCAGCCAGCGCGCGGTGCGCTCGGACCGGTCGGGGGCAAGCTCCCGGATCAGGTCGCGGGCGTAGAGTGCGAATGTTGCGTGCGTGTCGTCGAGGGGGATGACGAGAAGATCGATGGTCTCGGGGAGACCGCGCGGTGGTGCACGCAGGATGTAACGCCGGCGCAATTCATCGCCAGGAGCCAGATAGGCGGCACCTGCCCCGGGTTCGGCCATGATGACCGCGTCGAGACGCTCCATCAGCACCTCGGCCGATCCTTCGAAGGTCGGCGGCTCCACGTCGATTTTCTCGGCAGACTTGCAGACGTTTGCCCG
Organism: Bradyrhizobium sp. SSBR45G; assembly: GCF_030159255.1. Taxonomy (GTDB): domain Bacteria; phylum Pseudomonadota; class Alphaproteobacteria; order Rhizobiales; family Xanthobacteraceae; genus Bradyrhizobium. The sequence goes on from NZ_BSCT01000029.1 coordinate 6,798, forward strand.
GCATATCAGGAGCGACTTGCCGCGCGCGCGAAACGTGCCATTGTAAAACCCGCTCGGCTGAATGCTCCCAATGTCGAGCGGCTCGCGCAGCAGCACGGCCAGAAAATAATACGGGCGGTAGCCGAGAGGTCCAGAACGGACGAGCTCAACGATGACCAATACGACCACGCCGAGGAGCCCGATCCCGCCCCATCGCACGAGCTTCATTCCGACGACCGATTTGTGCATTGCTCGCTCCGCGCCCCAGACGCCAACCAATTTCTTCCAAGACGCACATCGATCATGCGCGAACGCTCCTGACGATGACAACCATCGATGATCTCTCCTGACCTCCCCGCTCACCTCAGGGCCGCCCTGGAGGGCAAGCTGCACGGGCAGTCGCGGCAGGATGCAGCCGCGCGCGCGACCCGCATCTCGGAGTCCTATCGCAGCGGTGGCAATTCCGGAACGATCACCAGCGATGCCGACGCGATCGCCTATGCCATCGTGCGGATGCCAGCGACCTATGCCGCTGTTGTGGCCAGCCTGAACGCCGTGATGCAGGCGAGCCCGGACTTTGCGCCAACATCGCTGCTCGATGTCGGCGCCGGGCCGGGCACTGCGAGCCTTGCAGCGGCGGAAGCTTTTTCGTCGCTGAAATCGTTCGATGCCATCGACGCCAATCCCGCCCTGCGCTCGCTGGCGCTTGCGCTCGCTGGCGAAACGATGCGCCTCCGCGACCTCGCCTATACGCTCGGCCCGGCACGGGCGCTGCTCGAGCGCGCGGAACGCGCCGATCTCGTCATCGCCAGCTACATGATCGGTGAGCTGACCGATGCCGAACGCTCCGCGGTCGTCGAGGCGCTGTGGGCCAGGACCCGCGATACGCTGCTGATCGTCGAGCCCGGCACGCCCGCCGGCTATCAGCGTGTCATCGCCGCGCGCGACCGCCTGATCGCGGCCAGCGCCCATGTCGCAGCCCCCTGCCCGCACGCGGCGGCGTGCCCCTTGATCGCACCGGACTGGTGCCATTTCGTCCAGCGGCTGGCGCGGTCGCGGGCGCATCGCGAGCTGAAGGGCGCGGACGTGCCGTTCGAGGATGAGAAGTTCAGCTTCATCGCGCTGACCCGCCAGCCCGTCGCGCGACGCCCGGCCGCCCGCGTGCTCGCTCCGCCTCTGGTCACCAAGATCGCGGCGACGGTCAAGCTGTGCCAGGCCGATGGGTCCGCAGCGATCGTCGGCATCCCCCGCCGCGACAAGCCAGCTTTCGCCGCGGCCCGGCGCTGGGACTGGGGCGACGGCGTGGAGCCGCCGCCACGTCCATAGATACCTCTCCCGACCGGCATGGTTAACGTCGGGTCGAACTTGTCTCTCATTTTCGCGATTTCGCGAAACCCGAGAGAAATTCGCGTTTGCTACGGTGAGCTGCACGGGCGCTGAAGGCGCTGCTCACAAGGGAACGCGTGTCGATGTTCAGGACGATGACGATCGCTGCAATGCTGCTGGTCTCGGCAGGAACCGCCTTCGCCGGCGGCCATGGCGGCGAGTCGGCGCCGCCGCCACCGAAGCAGGAGGGTCCGCCGGCAAAAGCGATTGTCGGCAAGAACGGCCCGGTCCTGACCGATCCGAAGGGCATGACGCTGTACTACACGGAGCGCGACAACACCGGTCGCCAATCGACCTGCGACGGCGCCTGCGCCGAGAAGCGTCCGCCGCTGATCGCGCCCGACAATGCCGTTGCCTCCGGCGATTTCACGGTCATCACCCGCAGCGACGGCAAGAAGATGTGGGCCTACCGCTACCGCCCGCTGTATACCTCGCAGCTCGACGGCGCCCCCGGCGAGATCAAGGGCGATGATCCCGCACAGCAGTGGCGGATCGCCCGGCCCTATTGAGCCTGCGCGGTAGCACCCCTCACGCCGGCCCGGCCATGCGGGCGCCCACCGAACAGACCCGTCAGCCCAAAGCGCCTTGAACGGGCTTCCCTTCTGATGCGACCAATGCACGCCGGTCCAGCTGCGGACCGGCGGCGCCGCCGCGTGTCGGCCGCCTTGTCCTTCCTGCCCTCTCCCTCGGAGCCTGTCATGTCCGGCTGGATCGTCCTCGGCATCATCGTCATTCTCGTGCTGTTCGCTCTCAGTGCCTACAACCGGCTGGTGGCCCTCGGCCAGCGCGTCGGCCAGGCCTTTGCCGACATCGACGTCCAGCTCAAGCAGCGCCACGACCTGATCCCGAACCTGGTCGAGACCGTGAAGGGCTATGCCTCCCATGAGCGCGGCACCCTGGACGAGGTCATCAAGGCCCGGAACGCGGCCATGTCGGCCCAGGGCCCGTCTCAGGTCTCCGCCGCCGAGGGCCAGCTGTCCGGCGCACTCGGCCGGCTGATCGCGCTGTCCGAGGCCTACCCGGACCTCAAGGCCAACGCCAACTTCCAGCAGCTCGCGAGCGAGCTGTCCGACATCGAGAACAAGATCGCGGCGAGCCGGCGCTTCTTCAACAATGCCGTGCAGGAATACAATACCGGCATCCAGCAGATGCCCGCAGCGTTGTTCGCCGGCACCTTCGGCTTCACCCGCAAGGAATTCTTCGATCTCGGCACCAGCCGGGCCGAGGTCGAGGCTGCGCCCAGCGTCAAGTTCTGACCTCGCGCCCTCCCCGCTGAAGGGCCCGACATCATGGCCGCCTACGGTCTCTACACCCACATCGCATCGAACAAGACCCGTTCGGTGCTGCTGCTCGGCGGCCTGTTCCTGCTGATCTACGTGCTGGTGTTCGCCGGCGCGCTGATCGCCGAGGTGATGATCAACGGCAATGGCAGCGTCGCCTATTACATGAACGCCGCCACGCGCGACTTGATCAAGGCGCTGCCCTGGGCGACGATCGGCGCGGCGGCCTGGATCGTGATCGCCTATTTCTTCCACCAGAAGATGATCGACGCCGTGACCGGCGGGACCGCCGTGACCCGCCAGGAGCAGCCGCGGCTGTACAATCTGCTCGAAAACCTCTGCATCTCGCGCGGCATCACGATGCCGCAGCTGAAGATCATGGACAGCCCGGCACTGAACGCCTTCGCCACTGGTCTCAACCCACGGCAATACGCCGTCACCGTCACGACCGGTCTGCTCGACGCGCTCGACGACCAGGAGATGGAGGCGGTGCTGGGCCATGAGCTGACCCACATCCGCAACGGCGACGTCCAGTTGATGGTGGTGGCCGTCATCATCGCCGGCGTGGTGGGCTTCTTCGGCGAGCTGTTTTTCCGGCTGTTCACCAATATGAGCTGGGGCGGCGGCTGGGGCCGGTCCTCGTCGTCCTCCTCGTCGTCGTCGGATTCCGACCGCAAGGGCTCCGGCGGCGGCGCCATCATCGTCGTGATCATCGCGGTCGTACTGATCGTGGTGGCCTGGCTCATGTCCCAGGTCGTCAAGCTGGCCCTGTCGCGCACCCGCGAATACCTCGCCGATGCCGGGGCGGTCGAGCTGACCAAGAACCCCGATGCGATGATCAGCGCGCTGCGCAAGATCGAGGGCCGCGGCGAGCTGCCGGGCGCCACCTCGGCGGTCATGGAATTGTGCGTCGACAATCCGCGCGAGGGCTTCGCCGATCTGTTCGCCACCCACCCGTCCGTCGATGCCCGCATCCAGGCGCTGATCAAGTTCGCCGGTGGCCACGATCCCGGCCCGTTGGCCTTACCCCCGGACGAGCCAGAGGCGGACGACACCGGGACCGAAGCTGCCGATGGCACCGCTCCGCCGCCGCTGCCGCTGCCGCCGGCAGGTCCGTGGAGCGATGCCGGCGGCCAATCCCCATCGCCTGCCCCATCGCCGGGCGCGGCTCCGCAGGATGGCCCCTGGACGACACCCGCCACCGGACCCTGGGGTCGGCACTAGGCGCCATCGCCACGTCCCAGATCGGGACGCAGCCTCGCGCCCCCCTGGCCATCGTCCTGCTAGTCGCTCTCAGCTGTCCTGGCACCAAAGCGGACGTTTCGGGCCGATTGCTCCTGATTGGTCCGACCTGTTGCAGCGAAGGCGCAAAATTCCCCGGTCCCGTGCTGCAATGAATTTGAATTCTCCAGCGTTTCTGCCATGTTCGCGCCCAAAGCAGAATGACATGCGCCGGCCCCCTGGCCGGCCTCAGGGCTGAAGGACTTTCCATGGCGAAACCGGCAGTGGTTGTGGTGGGCGCGGACAAGGGCGGGGTCGGCAAGACCACGGTGTCGCGGACGTTGCTCGATTATTTCAGCGCCAACAACGTGCCCACCCGGGCGTTCGACACCGAGCATCCGCGCGGCACCCTGAAGCGCTTCCACCCGGAAATCACCGAAATCGTCGACATGAACTCGACGCCGGACCAGATGAAGATCTTCGACACGCTGAGCGCCGTGGCGCCCTCGGTGACCGTGATCGACGTCCGCGCCGGCCTGATGTCGCCGACGCTCGCGGCACTCCGCGATATCGGCTTCCTCGACGCCGCCCGCTCCGGCCAGATCACCTTCGCGGTCTTCCACATCCTTGGCTCGTCGATCGCCTCGCTCGACGAGATCGCCGAGACGGCCAGCTACATGATCGGCGCGAAGTATTTCCTGGTGAAGAACTTCATCAACAACACCAGCTTCTTCGAGTGGGACCAGTCGACCTACAATTCCTACTTCCACCGCATCAAGGATGCGACCGAGCTGACCATCCCGAAGCTCAACGAGATGGCGTTCGAGCAGGTGGAGGTCGCCTCGGTGCCTTTCCTCAAATTCGTCGCCAACAAGGGCCCCCGCGACGAAGCCGCCAACTACTCCTTCGTGCTGCGCGGCTATGTCCGGCATTGGCTCGCCAATGTCTGGAGCGAGTACGACCGGATCAAGCTGACCGACATCGTCGGCTCGACCAAGGCGCCGACGCCGCGGCCGGCCGGGGAAAAATAGCATCTCCGTGCCTGATGGGACTTTATCGCAACCGCATTTGACCTGATATAGGTCTGATGCCCGCGACGCCTGTGTACATCGTCTGCTCGCCCCGGCCGCAGTCCGGGAAGACGCTGCTTGCGCGGGTCCTGAGCGAGTTCCTGCTGCTCAAGAACGGCCAGGTGCTCGCCTTCGACGTCACGCTGCGCGAGCCGTCGCTGCTCGACTTCCTGCCGCAGGTCACGGAGACCGCGACAATCGAGGACACCTACGGCAAGATCCAGCTGATGGACCGGGTGATCCTCAACGACGGCATCCCCAAGGTGATCGACCTCGGCTACTACTCGTTCGAGGAGTTCTTCAAAATGTCCGAACAGATCGGCTTTTTGAAGGAGGCCGCGCGGCGGAACGTGGTCCCGATCGTGCTGTACTGCGCCGAGGGCGACCGGGTCTCGATGCGCGCCTATGACGCCCTGCGGCGGCAGATCCCGAAGTCCCAGCTGATCGTGGTCGAGAACGACCACGTCCTGCGTGAGGAGCTGCCCCAGCTCTACAGCCGCAGCAAGCACCTCAAGATCGCGGCCCTGCCCGCCTTCCTGAAGACCTATATCGAGCGTTACTCGTTCTCCTTCACCGGCTATCTGCGCCAGGAACGGGATCCGTCGACCGAGCTCTATCAATGGATCCGGCGCAACTACTACGCGCTGCGCGAGATCGAGCAGGAGCTCATGATGCAGCGGTCCTGACGCCGCCGCCTCGGCTCAGTGGCCCTCGAACGCGATCAGCGTGCGCACCGGCACGTCGAGCGCGCGCAGCTTGGCGGCGCCGCCGAGATCCGGCAGGTCGATGATGAAGCAGGCCGCGACCACGGTGGCGCCGATCTGCCGCAAGAGCTTCACCGCGCCCTCGGCCGTGCCGCCGGTGGCGATGAGATCGTCGACCAGGATCACCCGCTCGCCAGGCTCGACCGCGTCGACATGCATCTCCATCTCGTCGGTGCCGTATTCCAGCGCGTAGGACATGCTGACCGTCTTGTGCGGCAGCTTGCCCTTCTTGCGGATCGGCACGAAGCCGGCAGAGAGCTGGTGCGCGACCGCGCCGCCCAGGATGAAGCCGCGCGCCTCGATGCCCGCGACCTTGTCGATCTTCGAGCCCGCCCAGGGATGCACCAGTTCGTCGACCGCGCGGCGGAACGCGCGCGCGTCCGCCAGCAGGGTCGTGATGTCCCGGAACAGGATGCCCGGCTTCGGATAGTCCGGAATGGTGCGGACCGTGTTCTTGATGTCCAGATCGAACGTCATCGTGCTCTCATTGCCTTGTTTGGCCGTGACCGCGAGGAATTCGTCATTGCGAGCGAAGCGAAGCAATCCAGGGCCGCGAAAACAACTCTGGATCGCTTCGTCGCTCACGCTCCTCGCGATGACGGCGACCACCGTTCACCCCGGCTGATTGAGCCGGAACGCATTCTCCACGATCCTCAATCCCACGGCATCGCCAAGCGACATCAGCGATTCCGGGTGGAACTGCACGCCGCCGACCGGCAGCGTTTTGTGCTCGATCGCCATCGCCACGCCATCCTCGGTCGCGGCCGTCACCGTCAGCACCTCCGGCATGCTGTCGCGCTCGACGTACAGCGAATGATAGCGGCCGATGACGATCTCGTTCGGCAGCCCCTTCATCAGCCGTCCGCCGCGCACCTGGACGCGCGAGGGCCGGCCGTGGGCGGGCTGGCCGAGCTGACCGAGCCGGCCGCCAAAATACTCGCCCATCGCCTGCACGCCGAGGCAGACGCCGAAGATCGGCAGCTTCCTCTCGAGCGCGGCGTCGATCGTGGTCGAGATCTTGAAGTCCTCCGGCCGACCGGGGCCCGGCGACAACACGATCAGATCCCAGCTGCGCTCGGCCAGCATCTTCAGCGCATGAACATAGCGCACCACGGTGACGTTGGCGCCGACCTGGCGGAAATAATCGGCCAGCATGTGCACGAAGCTGTCGTCATGATCGATCAGCAGCACATTCTTGCCCGAGCCGGTGGCATCCGGCGCGGTCGAGGACAGCGGCGGTGGCGGATCGCCGCGCAGCGCCTGAAACAGCGCCGCCGCCTTGACCTGGCACTCGCGATCCTCGGCCGCGGGATCGGAATCGAACAGGCAGGTGGCGCCGACGCGGACCTCGGCGAGACCGTCCTTCATGCGGATGGTGCGGATGGTCAGGCCGGTGTTGATCGAGCCGTCGAAATTCACGACGCCGATCGCGCCGGCATACCAGCGCCGCGGCGACCGCTCGTTGTCCTCGACGAACTGCATCGCCCAGAGTTTCGGGGCGCCGGTGACGGTGACCGCCCAGGCGTGGGTCAGGAATGCATCGAGCGCGTCGAAGCCGGGCCGCAGCATGCCTTCGACGTGATCGACGGTATGGAACAGCTTCGAATAGGTCTCGATCTGCCGGCGCGCCAGCACCTTAATGGTGCCGGGCACGCAGATGCGCGCCTTGTCGTTGCGATCGACGTCGGTGCACATGTTGAGCTCGAACTCGTCCTTCTCCGAGTTCAGGAGCTGGCGGATCTGCTCGGCATCGCCGATCGCGTCGCGGCCGCGCGCGATGGTGCCGGAGATCGGACAGGTCTCGACGCGGCGGCCGTCGGAGCGCACGAACATCTCCGGCGAGGCCGACACGAGAAACTCGCCGTCGCCGAGATTCATCAGCGCGCCATAGGGCGACGGGTTGATGCGGCAGAGCCGCTGGAACACTTCCGCCGGCGAGCGCTCGCAGGGCTCGGCAAACAGCTGGCCGGGGACCGCCTCGAACAGGTCGCCGCGGGCAAACGCACCGCGGGCCTTCTCGACCGTCGCCTGGTACTCGCCGGGCGCGTGATCGGCAAAGCCCTGGCGCGGCTCCTTCAGGTAGATGCTGGCGCCGGTGTCGCGCGGCAGGCCTGATGTCGACTGGCCGTTCCAGGCGAAATCATAGGACAGCACCACGCCGCGGCCGGTGGCGCGGTCATAGGCCAGCAGGCGATCGGGCACGTAGAGCACGATGTCGCGCTGGTCCTGCTCGCGTGAGCGCTTCTGCACGAGGTCCTCGATCTGGAACACGAGGTCGTAGGCGAAGGCGCCGAACAGGCCAAGCAGCGGATCGTCATTGGCGGAGAGCGCGGCGATCATGGCCCGTACCAGCGACATCACGCTGGCGCGCCTTGTGCGCTGGTCCTCTTCGACCGGGGCCGGGCCGCGAATGATATGGCCCGCGAGCCGCGCCGGCGATGCCTCGGTGATGACCACGCAGGGCTCGCGCAAGGTATCCTTGAGGAAGGCGATCAGCACCTCGCCGCGGCGGTTCAGCGCCTGCAAGGTGAAGTCGGTGCCCTTGGTCTCCAGCCCCAGCGGCGGATCGGCAAAGCCGAGGTCGAAGCTGTCATAGCGGCCGGGCACGGTGGTGCCGGAAGAGAGCACCACGCCGCGGCGGCGATCGAGCAGGTCGATCAGGTCGTCGAGCCGGCTGGCACCGCCGGAAAACTGCTCGACGGCGCGCGTGATCGCAAGCCCGCCACTTGTGCGGTAGTCGCTCTGCGCAGGAAGGGCAAAAACGGTCCTGTTCATGGGGTCCTCTCGGGCGTCCTCTTACGAAACTTGCCGAGGAAACGCCACACAGGACCAACCGGAAGCCGCCGCTGCGTGGCGGCCCCTCTGCGATTGGATGTCAAAAAAATCGCACCGGCCACCTTTTACAAGGTGCGCCACCAAAGACGGGCTGGGCGGACAAGGGTGCTCATGGGGCGGAACTGACCATGCGCGGCGGCCGGGGTCAAGGGCGGCGGGGACACAGATGGGGGTGGCTCTCACGACCGACCACTCACTTGCACCGCTCGGGCGCACGACGGCCGGGCATCCGTCGCAGTGTTGGCCTGGCTGCGACTCTCCCGTGGAGGGGGAGGGTCGGCTCACGGTGAGCGCAGCGAAGCGTGAGCCGGGGTGGGGTGATCTCTCCATGTGCACCGGTGTCTGCGGCCTCACCCCACCCCGCCGCACAGCGCTGACGCGCCGCGCGTCGACCCTCCCCCTCCAGGGGATGGTGGGCAGCGTGCACATATCGCCCCCCCCCCCGGTCCGCGGACCGACGTCGCAATCGAAAAACGGGATGACCGCTGAACATGCGTCTGCATTCTCGCGACACGATTGGCCCGAGTGATGATCTTCAAGACCGCCCTCCAAAGTCGAGGGCGCAGGGAAGGCCGGGCATCGGCTGATGCCCGTGGCCCGCCTGCAGCAAAAAAGCAGGCGGCAGTCACCACAGGTCAGCCGGACGACCGGCCTTCCCTGCGCGATGGTCTGACGGCTTATACGCACTCTCCCCGGGGACCGGGCTGTCTTGCCCCCGTGACCGGCGGATCATCATCACCACCGGCGTGACCTCAGCATCGGGAGGCCAGGACCATGCGACTTCACCGTGCGCCCAAGCCGTTCGTCCGCACGGCCAAAGGCCATGCTGCGACATCGAGCGCCCACCGCATCTCCACCCCGCGTCTCGTGACGATCGCGATACGCCCCTCGTGCCGGGGTGGGACGGCGGGATAAGAGCATGAATTCTGAAAAAATGAAACATAAATCTTTTTAGGCGAAGGACTGGACAGGCCAAATCAGCTTGAGATGGCTTGCGATTTTCGCCGCCGCGCGCATCGACCAAACTCACGCGCCCGGCACATCGTCTCCAGCCTGAGCAGGCAACCGCAACTCGCTGCGATGCATATCGAGCAGGTCGCCACGAGACTCGAGGCGACCTGCTGCGACGAGCGCACGGACACGCGCGAACAACTGCAGATCACCGGTCTGCATCCCCTCGGTCCAGCTCTCGCAGAGCGCCTCGCCGATGATCCTCGCCGTCTTCGTCCATTCGGCGGTGGCGCAGGACAGCAGCAGGGGATCGAAATGCGTGATCGGGGCTGAGACGAGCGCGCCATCGCGGAGAATCCGCAAAGGCGCGTTTTCCGCCTTGAGGCGCGCCCATTGTTCGCGGCAGGCGGTGCGCATGTCCGACGTCAGGTTCTGCCGAACATCCCAGAGATGATTGGCGCTGACGATCTCGGGCGCCAGCTCGGCCAGGCTGAACACCCGGTGCGGGTTGGGCGCGTCAGGGTTCCTTGCCCTTACCATCGCGTCAGTGAGATCGACGATCTCGATCGGCTCATCCCCGAGCCGCCACAGGAATTCGAGGAAGCCGGCATATTCCTGGGTCGACCGGCGCGTGAGCCAGGCGATCCTGCTGTTGGTGCGCGAGAGCGCCTCATCCCAGAATGATGTGGCCTGTCCGCCGACCTCCTCCCAGCCTGACACTTCCAATTCCTGGTCCACCCACGCGGTTCGCAACGCCGGATCGGGAGGATTGATCGGGCCGAAGCTCAGGCTGTCGCCAAGACCAACGACGCGGTCGTCGCGGCCAGCTCGCTGGAGCGCAGCCCGCAACGTGCCCGCGGCAGACATGTTGAAGACGACATGAAGGATCGAGCCGGGAATCGTGACCTCCTTTGCCAAGCCTGCGTCCACTACTCAGCCGTGGGCCGAGTCACGATGCCGCTTCCCTCACGACCCATCGCCGCGCGAGCTTGCTGAAGTACCCCGATGACTCGATCGAGCTCTTCAGCCGCCATGAAGACCTCGATGTCTCCGTCCGTTCTCAACGACAGCGCCAACCCGACGCTGTCGCCGACGACGCGAACCAGCACGCATGCATCGTCGCCGGAGGATGTGTCTACGAACGTGATCGAGTCGATGGTCATGCGGGATCCAAGGGGCGTCCGATTGGTAAGGTTAGCAGAGATCGAAGCGCCGTTGGATTCGACATGCCACCAAACCGGGGGTGCGCTCCCCTCCCCCTTGCGGCAGGGCGATTGCATGTGAATAAGATTGGGGCGCGCTCCGAGTGAGCCCGTCCATGAGTTACTCCGTCACGCCCGGGCTTGACCCGGGCATCCATGCCTTTCTTTCCCAGCCAAACAGGCGTGGATGGCCGGGACAAGCCCGGCCATGACGGCGTGGAAACAGACGGGCACAAAAGAAAGATCGCGATATGCGATGGCCCTGCCTCGCGAGGAGGGAAGCTCACCGATGTTGGGGTGAAAGGCGCATTCAAGCTTGTGGAGAGCCCTCACGTGGCGCGTGGCGTTGCAGCGGCCACTCTTACGTCCTCGGCTTCACCAGCTTCAGCTCCTTGAACTTCAGCTCCGTCGCCGCCACCGCATTCTCGTACACCTCGCCGCGCTCGACGAAATAGTTGAAATAGCCGGCCGGCGTCTCGGGCTGGATCTCGACGAGGTCGACGTGCCGGTATTTGGGATCGGTGATGACGCCGGCCGCGATCAGATCGTTGATGCGCTTCAACGCGTCGACCTCGGCCTTGTAGCCGACTGAGAACCACATCTCGGTGGTCCAGTCCTGCACCTCGAACCAGTTCTGCGGCGCCTTGCCCTGCCAGCCATTGGCGAGCGGACGGACGGCGAAGATGCGGTCGAAGCCGTGCAGCTCGGAGATGATGCTGGCGCGGTGATAGGCGCCGTCCATCTGGCCGTCCGGCAGCTTCGAGAAGCCGTAGAGCGACAGCCACAGCGCCGCCTTGATCGCCTCCGGCGTGATCGGATGAATGGTGCGCTCGGCCTGCACGTCGGAGGCGTAGCGCAGGTCGCGCTTGGCCGCCGATTGCCGCGCTTTCGTGCCATGGTCGTTGCGAACCGATTTCTCCGAGGGCAGCAGCGCACGCGCTGCGTCGTTGCCGTACATATAGCCCGTGCCCGCCTCCGGATCGTAGGTGTTGAACACGACGCCGATGGTGGTGCCGTTCAGCGTCTCGGCGGCCTGCATGAAATCGGCCTCGCTGCGCACCGGCACATATTGCTGCGCCGGCAGCAGCCGGTCGGCGAGGACGTTGAACGGGCCATCGCGCCAGTCCGGCCAGGCTGCGAAGCGCGCCAGCGACTCGGCATAAGCGGGGCGGAACACGCCGGGATAGCCGAGCAGCAGCGTGCGCAATTGCGACGCCGGATCGGTGACGCGGTCCGACGAGATCAGCTGGTCGCGCAGGTCACGGCCCTGCAGCCAGGCGGAGAGCACCAGGATCTGGCCCGAGGTCGCCGTGACCAGATCGGGTGTGACGCCCCAGGCGCGGGCGGTGTCGAGGAAGCCGGCGCCATGGGCGTTCAAGCCACCCAGCCCGGCCAGCGCAAAGGCCACACGCACGCCCGTCTCCGTCAGCAGAAGGATCGGAGAATGCTACCTCAGATTGTTTCGGCGGCGCAACAGAGAGAACATCACAGCGTTCGAACATCGAACGCGCTACGTCATGCGCGAACGTGATCGGCCCGCAGAAGCCCCGCAGATCAACGGTGATTCGCGGGCATATGACCGTGTCTGGCATGCAAAGAACTGCAGCCGAGGGGTGTGACCAATCTCTCAACCTCATGTTGCGCGCGTGTGTAGCGCCATAATTACATACCATTGGTTGCCATTCGCCCAAAAAGTTACATAACTTGGCTCGGCACGACAGCAACACTGTTGTCTCTCTGCCATAGTGTGGCAATGATTGGTTAACCATATTGAATTACCTTGGTTAACATGGCCCGCGGCAAACAACCTCCAGTGTCGCATGCGCTCCCGAAGCAGCAGACGCTGCTCGATTGCTTCCTCGAAGCGCAGGCAAAGCGGACGAAGCGTCGACGGCGCTCCGTCGACGGGCCGACCATCGCTGACCCCTTGGATCCGACAGACGACGGGCCGGCCGCCGACGCGGCCGAGCCGCCATCGACCGGGATCAAGACCGCCCGCGCGGTCTGATCAGCGCGGTACGATCGTTCGGCTTCGTGCGCCGGCCTCGGCTCATCCGAGATGCTTGTGGAAGAACGCCGTGGCGCGGCCCCAGGCGAGCTCGGCGGCGGCGCGATCGTGCACGGGCATGCGCTGCTCGTTTACGAAGGCATGCTCGGCATCGTAGCGATAGAGCTCGAGCGACTTGCCAGCGGCCTTCATCGCCGCCTCGAAACCGTCGACCAGCGCCGGCGTGCACCAATCGTCCGTGTTGGCGAAATGCGCCTGCAGCGGGATCTTCACGTCGGCCGGCTTGGCCGCCTGCTCCGGCGGGATGCCGTAGAACACGACGCCGGCGGCGAGCTCGTCGATCTTGGTGGCGCCGATGATCGTCACCGCGCCGCCGAGGCAGAAGCCGGTGAGGCCGACCTTGGCGCCGTTGCGCGCGAGAAATTGCGCGGCGCCACGCACCGTCTGCGTCGTCGCATCCATGAAGTCGAGCGAGTTCATCTCGCGCCCGGCCGCGTCCGTGTCGTGATACGGCACCACCGTGCCCTTGTAGAGATCGGGCGCCAGCGCGTTGAAACCGGCGAGCGCGAAGCGGTCGCACATCCCCTTGATCTGGTCCTGCAGGCCCCACCATTCCTGGATGACGACGACGCCCGGCGCATCGGCCTTCGCCGCCTTGGCGAGATAACCCTTGGCCTCCTGGCCGTCGGGGCGCTTGAAGCTGATGAGAGTGCCCATGATGGTCCTCCGTAGTTTCTGGTTGCGGATTGGGAATGCGGTTTACCGCAAATATGTTCGCCGCGCGACTGGGGCCGATCGGCTTCGCTTCAACGTGACCCCATCGACTATTGTTGTGTCCTGACAACGAGCGCTCTCTCGCCGTCATTCCGGGGCGCCCGAAGGGCGAGCCCGGAATCCATAACCATGACTGGTCATGAGGAAACTGGATCGGCGTGGCGCTCTTCTTCGCCCAATCCCGGCCTGTGGATATGGATTCCGGCTCGCGGCTCGCGCGCGCCCCGGAATGACGGAGAGATAAAGCTCGTGGCCCTCTGCGCGGCCCTACACCGGCATCGCGCGCGGGGCAAACAGGATCACGGCCATGCCGGCGAGGCAGATCAGGGCGCCGGCGATATCCCAGAGATCGGGGCGATGGCCTTCGACAAGCCAGCCCCACAGCAGCGCCGCGGTGATGTAGATGCCGCCATAGGCCGCATAGGCGCGGCCGGCGAGCGGGCTGTCGGCCAGGGTCAGCAGATAGGCAAAGCCGGCAAGCGCGGCCATCCCCGGCAGCAGCCACAGCGGCGACTGGCCGAGGCGCAACCAGGCCCAGAACGCGAAGCAGCCGCCGATCTCGAGCAGGGCAGCGCCCGCGAAGGCGAGGAGTGACGGCATGGGGTGAACTCCGTTTTCCGGTTGGGCTACGGGACAGGCATCTCGATGCGCCGTGCCTACTAGCTCTCGTTGCCACAGATCGAGCGGCTCGCGCGATCTAACCTCTCCCCGCCTGCGGGGAGAGGTCGGATTGCATCGCCAGATGCAATCCGGGTGAGGGGGTACAGGTCCCTCCGCGCACACCACTCGCGCGTCTACCCCGACTCACAGGTTTCACCACGCGCACCGCTTGTGCAGCCGCCCCTCACCCCACCCCTCTCCCCGTGAAGAACGGGGAGAGGGAGCGCATTGCCCGCTTGGCACTTACCCGAGTTCAATCGACAGCCAACAAAAAAGCCCCCGGAGGGGCTTTTTCAAGTTCGGCTGTGTTCGATCGCTGCGCTCAATGCGCGGCAGCCCAAACCCGCTTCTTGGTGAAGTACATCAGGCCGGCGAAGATGATCAGGAACACGAACACCTGGTAGCCGAGGCGCTTGCGCGCCTCCATGTGCGGCTCGGCGGTCCACATCAGGAAGGTCGCGACGTCGTGCGCATACTGCTTCACGGTGGCCGGCGAGCCGTCGTCGAAGGTCACCTGGCCGTCCGACAGCGGCGGGGGCATCTTGATGGCGTTGCCGGGGAAATATTTGTTGTAGTACGAGCCGTCCGGAATGGTGACGCCGTGCGGCGGGGTCTCTTCATAGCCCTGCAGCAGCGCATTGACGTAGTTCGGGCCCTGCTCCTGGAACTGGGTGAAGAAGTCGATCAGGAACCAGGGAAAGCCGCGCTTGTAGGAGCGGGCCTTGGCGATCAGCGACAGGTCCGGCGGCGCCGCGCCGCCATTGGCGGATCGCGCCGCCTGCTCGTTCGGGAACGGCGACGGGAAGTAGTCCGCCGGACGGCCGGGACGCTCGAACATCTCGCCGGAATCGTTCGGACCGTCCTTGACCTTGTACTCGGCCGCGAACGCCGCCGCCTGGGCCGTCGAGTAGCCGGGGCCGCCGGCCTCGGCGAGGTTGCGGAACGCCACATATTGCAGCGAATGGCAGTTGGAGCAGACTTCCTTGTAGATCTTCAGGCCGCGCTGCACGGCGCCGCGATCGAACTTGCCGAACGGACCCGCGAACGACCAGCTCGCGGACGGAGGGGTCAACGTCCCTTCATTGGCGCGGGCGTCGCCCGTGCTGCCGGCGAACAGCGACACCGCGGCAACCAGAGCGATCGCGGCCGTGGCGATCGCCTTGCGGCCGGACTTCGCCAGCACGTCCTCGGCGATCGAGTTCGGCAGCGGACGCGGCTTCTCGATGCGGGCCAGCAGCGGCAGCACGATCAGGAAGTAGGCGAAGTACAGCACCGTCAGGATGCGGCCGGCGATGACGTAGATGCCTTCCGGCGGCTGGGCGCCGAGATAGCCGAGCAGCACGCAGACGACGAAGAAGATCCAGAAGAACTGCTTGCCGAGCGGACGGTACTTGTTCGAGCGGGTCTTGGCGGCGTCGAGCCAGGGCAGGAACACCAGCACGATGATCGCCGAGAACATCGCGATGACGCCGGCGAGCTTGTTCGGCACCGAGCGCAGGATGGCGTAGAACGGCAGATAATACCATTCGGGAACGATGTGCGCGGGCGTCACGGCCGGATTGGCCGGAATGTAGTTGTCGGCGTCGCCGAGATAGTTCGGCATGTAGAAGATGAACCAGGAATAGAAGATCAGGAACAGGGTGACGCCGTAGAAGTCCTTGATCGTGGCATAGGGCGTGAACGGCACCATGTCCTTTTCGGTCTTGGGCTCGACGCCGGCCGGGTTGTTCTGACCGGCGACGTGCAGGGCCCAGACGTGCAGCACGACCACGCCGGCGATCAGGAACGGCAGCAGATAGTGGAGCGCGAAGAAGCGGTTCAGGGTCGGGTTGCCGACCGAATAGCCGCCCCACAGCAGGGTCACGATGCTCTCGCCGAAATACGGCACGGCCGAGAACAAATTGGTGATAACGGTGGCGCCCCAGAAGCTCATCTGGCCCCACGGCAGCACGTAGCCCATGAAGCCCGTTGCCATCATCAGCAGATAGATGATCACGCCCAGGATCCAGAGCACCTCGCGCGGCGCCTTATATGACCCGTAATACAGGCCGCGGAACATGTGGATGTAGACCGCGAGGAAGAACATCGACGCGCCGCAGGCGTGCATGTTGCGCAGCAGCCAGCCGTAGTTCACATCGCGGACGATCAGCTCGACCGACTTGAAGGCGAGATCGGCGTGCGGCGTGTAGTGCATCGCCAGGATGACGCCGGTGACGATCTGGACGCCCAGCATCATCGAGAGGATGGCGCCGAACGTCCACCAGTAGTTCAGGTTCCGCGGCGTCGGATAGGCAACGAAGGACGAGTGGACCAGGCCGATGATGGGGAGTCGCTGCTCGAGCCACTGCAAGGCGGGGTGGCTCGGCTGGTAGGTAGAAGGTCCACTCATGATGCGTTCCTGAAAGAATTATCTTGCACGATCGAGCTTGAGCTTGCGGACGTAACGTCCGCTCAGCCGATCTGGATCTTGGTGTCGGAAACGAACTGATAGGGCGGTACTGGAAGGTTGAGCGGCGCCGGTCCCTGACGGACGCGCCCGGAGGCGTCGTATTGCGAGCCGTGGCACGGGCAGAAGAAGCCGTCGTAATTGCCTTCGTGGGCGATCGGGATGCAGCCGAGATGGGTGCAGATGCCGATCACGACCAGCCACTGCTCATGACCGTCCTTGGTGCGGGACTGGTCGCTCGCCGGATCCGGCAGGCTCGCCACAGGAACCGAACGGACCTCCTCGACCTGCTTCTTGGTGCGGTGGGAGATGTAGATCGGCTTGCCGCGCCAGAACACCTTGATGTCCTGACCTTCGGCCACCGGCGTGAGATCGACCTCGATCGGCGCGCCGGCCGCGATGGTCGAGGCATCCGGATTCATCTGCGAGATGAAGGGCCACAAGGCAGCCGCGCCGCCGACCGCCGCAGTTGCGCCCGTGGCGACGAAAAGAAAATCCCGGCGTGTCGGATGATCCGCAGTAGACGCTGTCACGATTCCAACCCTTTCTTCGTTGCAGCCGGTGGAACCGCCCCGCTCGACGTCTTGGGATCTCGGCGTTGGAGATCACGTGACCGGGAGATGCCTGCCGGCGCCCGCGTCCCCCGCGGCGGCAGAAAACAGCGCATGCCACCGCCCCTGGGGGGAACACGCCGTCCAGAATCGTTCTATTGGCACCCTTGCGATACGAGCGCAAGCCCGCTATCGGCCCCGCAGCACGCCATGCACCAATTCCGGTTGGCGAAGCGGACTTTCCGTCTCATCCTTAAGACCAATTCGCATGCAGATCGCGCTCTATCAGCCCGACATCCCGCAGAACACCGGAACGATTCTGCGCCTGTGCGCCTGCCTCGGGCTCGACGCCCATATCATCGAGCCCGCGGGCTTTGCCGTCTCCGACCGGCACTTCCGCCGCGCCGGCATGGACTATCTCGACCAGCTGAGTTGGCGGCGGCACGATTCCTGGAGCGCATTCGAAGGCTGGCGGACGGCGCAGGGCCATCGCCTGCTGCTGCTGACGACCAAGGCGCAAGCGTCCTACCTGGATTTCAGCTATCGCGCGGACGACATCCTGCTGCTCGGACGCGAGAGCGCCGGCGTGCCCGAGACGGTGTCGGACGCCGCCGATGCGCAGCTGCGCATTCCGCTCAGGCCAGGGCTGCGCTCGCTGAATGTCGCGATGGCGGCCGCGTTGGCCGCGGGCGAGGCGCTGCGCCAGGTTGGACATTTCGTCCAATTGCAATCCGGCGAAGGAGCATGAGCGTGAGCTACGCGGTGAAGGAAATCTTCATGACCCTGCAGGGCGAGGGCGCCCAGGCGGGCCGCGCCGCCGTGTTCTGCCGCTTCGCCGGCTGCAACCTGTGGAGCGGCCGCGAGGCCGACCGCGCAACCGCCACGTGCCGGTTCTGCGACACCGATTTCGTCGGCACCGACGGCACGCTCGGCGGGCGCTATGACAGCGCTGCCGCGCTCGCCGCTGAAATCGCCGGACAATGGACAGGCGGCGCCGCCGACCGCTATACGATCCTGACCGGCGGCGAGCCGCTGCTGCAGGTCAACGATGACCTGATCAAGGCGCTCCACGCCCAGGGTTTTGCCGTCGGGATCGAGACCAACGGCACGCTGCTTCCGCCCGACGGCATCGACTGGATCTGCGTCAGCCCGAAGGCAGGCGCGGAGCTGAAGCTGACACAGGGCCACGAGCTCAAGCTGGTCTATCCGCAGGCGGGCGCCGCGCCGGAGCAATTCGAGGGCCTCGCCTTCGAGCGCTTCTCGCTGCAGCCGATGGACGGGCCGGAGGCGGCCGCCAACACGGCGCGCGCCATTGACTATTGCCAGCATCATCCGCAATGGCGGCTCAGCCTGCAGACGCACAAGATGATCGGCATCAGATAGGGATTGTTGACGAACCGATGTGGGAATTGACGAAGTCGTTCACCTTCGAGGCGGCGCATGCGCTGTCCAACACGACGCTCGGCGAGGTGAGCCAGGAGATCCACGGCCACTCCTTCCGCGCCGAGGTGACGATTCGCGGCACGCCGGACCCTGCGACCGGCATGGTGGTCGATTTCGGCCTGCTGACGCAGCGCCTGGGCGAGATCCAGGCCATGCTCGACCACAAGTTTCTCAACCGGATCGAGGCGATCGGGCTGCCGACATTGGAGAACCTGTCGCGCTTCATCTACGAGCGCGTCCGCCATGTCGGCCACGTCACCAAGGTCAGCGTCCACCGCGACAGCTGCCGCGAGACCTGCACCTATTTTGGTCCGCAGGTCTGATGTCTTGTGGTAGGACCTCACCTGCAGCGACAAAGGCGCTGTCACCCGGAGCTGTCACGCACGCTTGACGGCGGGGTGGAGGACAAATTGCCCGGGGGACGCCCATGACCATTGCCGCCATCGAGGATCGCAAGGCCCGCGCCCGCGCCTGGTTCGAAAGCCTGCGCGACCAGATCTGCGCGGCGTTCGAGCGGCTCGAAGACGAGGCGCCGGCTGAGCTGTATCCGCGCGCGCCCAGCCGCTTCGTCCGCACCCCCTGGGAGCGCACCGACCACGGCGGCGGCCATGGCGGCGGCGGCGTGATGAGCATGATGCACGGCCGGCTGTTCGAGAAGGTCGGCGTGCACTGCTCGACCGTGCATGGCGAGTTCGCCCCGGAATTCCGCAACCAGATCCCCGGCGCCGCCGAGGATCCGCGGTTCTGGGCGTCCGGCATCTCGCTGATCGCGCATCTGTGGTCGCCGCACGTGCCCGCCGTGCACATGAACACCCGCTTCGTCGTCACCACCAAAGCCTGGTTCGGCGGCGGCGCCGATCTCACCCCGGTGCTGGACCGCCGCCGCACCCAGGAGGACCCGGATACTCTCGCCTTCCACGCCGCGATGAAGAGCGCCTGCGATGCGCATGCGGGCGTGGCGTCCTACGACAAATACAAGAAATGGTGCGACGAATACTTCTACCTGCCCCACCGCAAGGAAGCGCGCGGCATCGGCGGCATCTTCTACGACCATCACGATTCCGGCGACTGGGACGCCGATCTCGCCTTCACCCAGGATGTCGGCCGCGCTTTCCTGAAAATTTATCCGGAGCTGGTCCGGCGCAATTTCGCCGCAACCTGGACCGACGCCGACCGCGAGGAGCAGCTGATCCGCCGCGGCCGCTATGTCGAATTCAACCTGCTTTATGACCGCGGCACCACATTTGGGCTCAAAACGGGTGGCAATGTGGAGTCCATATTGTCGTCGATGCCGCCCGAAGTGAAATGGCCCTGAAACCCTCGTTTGATTGACCCGTAGATCGACCATGACCGCTCCCCTGCCCCGCGCCATGCTGATCGACATGGACGACACCATCCTGTCGGCCTATGGCCGACCCGAGATCGCCTGGAACATCGTCGCCACCGAATTCGCCGACGAGCTCGCGCCGCATACCTCGCAGGAGGTGGCCGCCGCGATCCTGGCCTCGGCGCGCAGCTTCTGGTCGGTCGCCGGCGCGGAATGGCGGATGAAGCTGATCCAGGCGCGGCAGGAGGTGGTGAAGGGCGGCTTCGCGGCGTTGACCGGTCACGGTCCGGCGCTGCCGAGCGAGCTCGCGATCCGCATCGCCGACCGTTTCACCCGCTATCGCGACGAGCAGATGTTCGTCTTCCCCGGCGCGCACGAGGCGATCGACGAATTCAAGGCCCGCGGCATCAGGCTGGCGCTGGTCACCAATGGCGAGGCCGGGCAGCAGCGCGCCAAGATCGAGCGCTTCGCCCTGGCGCACCGCTTCGACCACATCCAGATCGAGGGCGAGCACGGCTTCGGCAAGCCCGAGGAGCGCGCCTATTGGCACGCGATGGAGCGGCTCGGCGTCGGCCCGGAAGATACCTGGATGATCGGCGACAATCTGGAATGGGAGATCGAGGCGCCGCAGCGGCTCGGCATCTATTCGATCTGGATCGACGTCCATGGCGACGGCCTGCCTGCCGACACGACCGTCAGGCCCGACCGCATCATCCGCTCGCTGACCGAGCTGGTGCCCGCGCAATAGAACGCCGGCGGACGCGTCCTGAGGGAACGATTGCGCGTCGTTCTCGTGATCGTGCTGCGCGCGGTCTGCGACGCACCGAATGATGTTGCTAGCTGGCTGGCGGCCTGAGAGCGGTTGCGAACCATGCGGCCGCCAGCTCATTGCGTGCCGCGGCGTGGTTGTAGATGGTGTGCTCACCATCCGGCCAGCTCTCGACGCGCGACAGCGGATGGCGATTGCCGACGAGGAAGCTCCGCTGCTCGCCGAGAGCGACCACCGGATCGGCGCCGCCTTCCAGCACCAGCGTGGCACAGGCGAGCGGCGCACGCTCGCCGTCGAAGACGAGCGACGGCAATACGCCTGCGATGTCTGCCGCCTCACCTGCGCCGAACAGCGCTGCGAGCTGCTCCTGCACGGTGCGGTAGGGCGGGATTTCGGGGCGTGCGGGCGAGCCGTTGATGCAGCAGGCGGCGATCCTGAGGTCGCGCACCGCGGTCAGCGCGGCGAACAGCCCGCCAAAACTGTTGCCCCAGATCCCGACCGGCCGTCCGGGCGTGACCTCAGCCACGTAGTCGACGAACCGGCTGAACCCGGCCGTGACGTCGGCGTCGGCGAACACGCCGCCCTCGATGCGGCTGTTGCCCTGACCGGGACCGTCCACCAGCAGGCAATCGAGGCCGCGCCTGCACAGCGCTTCCGCCATCGTGCGGTAGGCGGTCGACCAGCCGCTCATGCCGCCGAACACGATCACGGCGCCCAAGGCGTCGCTGCAGGCATGAAAGTGCCAGCCGAACAGTGTGCCGCCGCGGTGAGGCACTTCGATGCCGGAGACCCGGAATTCGGACAGTGCGGCGAAGCGGCCGAAGCAGCGCGTCATCTCTCGGTAGAGCGCGCGCTTGCGCCCGCCGTCGGCGTTGAAGGCCATCTGGGCGAAGACCAGACACGCCGCGGCGGCGTGCCAGGCGTCGCGCGCGCGGACCGGGTCGTCCTCTGCCCGGGCGCGGGCCTCCTGGTCGCGGCCCAACTCCTCCAGCACCGCGTCCCAGGGGGCGCCCGCGCGGACCTGCCGGTGGGCACGCTCGGCAAGCTCGCGGGGCACGCCGTAGTCCACCATGCGTGAGAGGGGCATGGCGCGGCAGAGGGCCTCGATCTGCTTGAACCGGTCTTCACTCGGCTGCATGCGCGCGATCTCTCATTGTTGCTCGGCCGGTCATCGTGGCCTTGCGCCAGCCGAGCTTCTGGCGGAGCTCGTCGACGAGGCGTGGCAGGTCGGCTGTATCCGCGGCAAAGCCGAACAGGTTGGTGTCCGGGCGCGTCAGCATCGCGGCGACATGCTTTTCGGCCAGATACGCCGCATAGACGCCCTCGACGTCGATGATCCGCTCCACGCCGGGGCCCGCATCGTCGGCCAGCGTGAACAGCCGGCAGCCGAGATCCTTCAGGAAGGCAATCCTGGACGCATCGAGCACCACGGCAGGATTTCTCTCAGCGATCAGCGCGAAGCGATAGCCGACATGGTCGTCGAGCCTCGCCGTCGTTCCGCCGACGCGCACTTGCCCCTGCGGCGGCACCGAGCCGACGACCTTGCCGGCCACGCCGCCACGGTCGTTCTGGATGAGACCGGCGCTGAAGGACGGAAACGGTGGCGGCGGCGGAAGCAGGTTGAAGCGGAATGCAAGGTCGCGGATGAACGCCAGAGCGCGGTTGTGGGTGTTCGATACCTTGCCGAGCATCACCGCGGTCTTCATGATGCTGGCGACATGCGGACGCCGCTCCGCTTCATAGCTGTTGAGAATGTCCGGCGTCGCGACGCCGCGCAGCACGAGGTCGAGCTTCCAGGCGATGTTGGCGGCATCGCGGATGCCGGAACACGCCCCCTGCCCCAGGGAGGGCGGCATGGTATGAGCCGCGTCGCCGCCGAGGAAGGTTTGTCCCTTGCGCCAGCTGTGGGCCATGCGACTTTCGAAGGTGTAGACAACCTGGCGGATGACGCTGATGTCGTCCGGCCCGACGTCGTGATAGTGCTTGAGCATCTTCCAGGCGGTCTCCGGCTTCTCCATCGTCGCCGTGTCCTCGTGCTTCAGCACCGCGAATTCGAACCGCTGGCGGTTCTTGCCGATCGGCAGGAACATGTGGCCCCGCGCCGGATCGCAGTACATCTTGGTCTCATCGAAGCTTGACGCCAGCGGCCGCTTGCGTTCGCCGTCGATGTTGAGCCAGCGCTCGTGGAAACCGCTGTCGTCGCGCGCGATGCCGAGCGCGGAGCGGACGAAGCTGCGGGCACCATCGGCACCGAAAACGTAGCGCGCGCACAGCGTCTCGGTGCGCCCGCCGGCTTTCACCGCGAGCTCGACCGATCCGCCCGCGCTCGTCAGTCCGGTGAGCTCGGTGCCCTGGTGGACGCTGACGTTCGGCAGCGTCCGCACCCGGCGGTCGATGGCCGCCTCGATGTCGGGCTGGTGGATCGAGATGTGTGCCGGGAAGCCCATCGGAATGGTCGGAATCGCACCGGCGTCGATGAGGCGCTGGCCCTTCGCATTGTAGAAGATGAAGGATTTGATCGGCGACGATTCGCGCAGCGCCTCGCCGATGTCGCAGGCGAAGCTGAGGAGCCGTGCCGTCTCCCCGTCGATGTGGGTCAGCCGCGGCAGGCCGTACAGCGTCGGCCAGCGCTCGATGACCACGACGCGGTGGCCGAGCTGGCCCAGAAGCGAGGCGGCGGTCAGGCCGGTCGGTCCATAGCCGACGACGGCAACGTCGAAATCTGTCTGCACCACGAAAGGTCCTCCCCTGATTTTGGGGACGACCTTGTGGGATCGGCTGGCATTAGTAAAATCGATTGTTTCTATGGGAAGTATCCACGTTTCGGATGGATGGACCGCATGCGCTTCAACGGCCTCGACCTGAACCTGCTCGTCGCGCTCGACGCGCTGCTGACCGAGCGCAATCTCACGGCGGCGGCTCGCAACATCAATCTCAGTCAGCCGGCGATGAGCGCTGCGGTGGGACGGTTGCGAACCTATTTCAAGGACGACCTGTTCGTCATGCGTGGGCGGGAGCTGGTGCCGACGCCGCTTGCGGAATTGCTCGCCGCGCCGACGCGCGAGGCGCTGCTGCACATCCAGCTGACGATCGCGAGCCGGGAGGCGTTCGACCCCGCGAAGTCCGACCGGCGCTTCCGCGTCGTCGTATCCGACTTCATGACCATCGTGTTCTTCCGCAGGATCATCGAGCGGGCCGCGCGGGAAGCGCCTGGCGTCAGCTTCGACCTGCTGCCGTTCGACGATCAGCCGGACGAGCCGCTGCAACGGGGTGAGATCGATTTCCTGATCTTCCCCGAAGTGTTCATGCCGCCGGGCCACCCGAAGACGAAATTGTTCGACGAGACCATGGTCTGCGTCGGCTGCCGCTCGAACCGGCAGCTGAGGGGCAAGCTGACGTTCGAGACATACATGTCGATGGGACATGTGATGGCCCAGTTCGGCAAGACACGAAAGCCATCGATCGACGAATGGCTGCTGCTGGAGCACGGCATCAAGCGGCGAGTTGAAGTGTCGGTCCAGAGCTTCGCCATGATCCCGCAGCTCCTGCTGGAGACCGAGCGTATCGCGACGATGCACCGGCGTCTGGCGCTGTACTTCGCAAAGACGATGCCGCTGCAGATCGTCAAGCTGCCGGTGCAGCTTCCTGCCTTCACTGAGGCGATCCAGTGGCCGGCCCTACACAACAGCGATCCGGCCAGCGCCTGGCTGCGGGGTATGGTGTTAGCCGAGGCCAAGCGCATGCGAGCTTCGCACGTCACCTAGAGGACTCTCGTGGACGCCGGCGCGCTTTGCCAAAGTTCAGGAGCCTTGTGCTGATGGACCTCCGCCGGCGAAAAGCCGGCGACTATCACCGGGAGCTGCGGCACAGCCGCTGGCAGCGAAGCCGCAGCGCGCTCACGGATCTTGCAACACCGACATCACCGCGTTCGCTCAGGACCTCGCGCGGCCGCACGCTTGTGCGCGTCCATGAGCATGGTTACGAAGGCCGTCACCTTCGGCGCGCGAAAGCGCGCCGACGGAAAGACGGCGTGGATGCCGCCGGATGGCAGCGTCCAGGACGGCAGGACGGGAACGAGACGGCCGGCCGCGAGATCGTCCCTGATCAGGAAATCGGGCAGCACGGCAAGGCCGCCGCCGGCCAGGGTCGCAGCGAGCACCGCAGGCGTCGTGTTGATGGTCAGCGTCCGGCTCATCTCGACGCTTTCCCGCTCGGTCTCGCTTTTCGCGAACTGCCATGCCAGCGGCTCCTTGAGCGCCGCGTTGGCAATGAACGGCAGCGAAGCGAGGTCGCGCGGATGCGTGACGCGCTTGACCACGTTCGGCGCGGCGACCAGCAGCTGACGAAAGCTGCCGATGCGCCGGGTCTGCAGGGTGGAGTCGTCGAGCCACCCGACCCGGATCGAGACATCGATCTGGCTCGCGACGAGGTCGACCTTGCTGTCGGCGAGGATCAGCTCGACCCGGCACGCCGGATAGGTCCGCGAGAACGCCGTGACGATCGGGGCGAGCGTGCAGGTGCCGTAGTCGTTCGGCGCGGCGATCCGCAGCAGGCCCATCGGCGCGGCGTTGCTCTGCGCCAGCTCCGCCATCGCGCTCTCGGCCTCGCGCAGGATCGCGGCGCATCGGGCATGGAGGAGACGGCCGGCCTCCGTCGGCTCGACCCGGCGCGTGGTCCGCACCAGCAGGTCGGTCTTCAGCTCGCGCTCGAGCTGAGCGACCTGCTGGCTGACCACCGCCTTGGTGATCCCGAGCCGATCGGCCGCGCGGGTGAAGGAGGCGGCGTCGACCACGGCCGAGAAGTAGACGAGGCGATTGAGATTGATCGGCTCCACGCCGTGGTCCTCCCGGTCTATTGTCTGTCTATAGCATACAGTCTGTCCCATTATGCTCCCTTTTTGAACAAAAGAGAACGCGCTATGTCAGCGTCATGCCGATCCAAGATGTGCTTCAAGACAGGGTTCTGGAGATGCGACTGACCTATCTGTTCGATCCGCTGTGCGGATGGTGCTACGGCGCGGGCCCGGCGATCGAGACGCTCGCCGCCCGCGACGGCATCGCGCTCGAGCTCTTGCCCACCGGCCTGTTTGCTGGTCGCGGCGCCGGCAGGATGGATGCGCAATTTGCCGAATATGCCTGGAGCAACGATCAGCGCATCGCCAAGCTGACCGGTCAGCGTTTCACCGACGACTACCGCAAACGCATTCTCGGAGCGGGCGGCGCGTTCGACTCGACGGCGGCGTCGCTCGGCCTGACGGCGGTCCACCTCACCGATCCCGGCCGGGAGCTCACGGCGCTGAAGGAGCTTCAGCTTGCGCGCTACGTGCACGGGCAGGACATCGTGAGCACCGCCGGCGTCAGCGAGATCCTTCGATCGCTGGGCCTTGCGGACGCCGCCGAGCGCATGCTGGCGCGCGATCAAGCGCTCGTCGAAGCCGATGGCCGCCGCATCCAGACGGCGCAGACCTCGATGCGGCGCCACGGCTTGTCCGGCGTCCCGGCCTTGCTGGCCGGTGACGGCACCGCTCAGAGGCCCCTGCCCGGCAACGTCCTGTACGAACCGCTCGACGGTCTGCTCGCGCAGCTCGGAGCAGCCTAGCCAACCAGCCTGGCCACGCCTGGCACACCTCACCCGGCCGTCGCGCATGGCCGGAGCGCGGCCGGCTGCCCAGCCCCATCGTTTCATCACGCCCAGGAGATTGACATGCCGACACGGAGACAAATCATGACGACAGCAATTACAGGAACCGCCGCAGCCATTCTCGGCTCGTCCGTGACCGGCCGTGCCGCCGAGAGCAAGCTGAGCTGGACGCATTTTCCAGCCGGCCCCAACGGCTTCTTCCGCGCCCCCGTGCTGCTGTCGGGCCCGACCGAAGCGCTGCTGATCGATGGCGGCTTCACCTATCCGGATGGCCGCGCGGTGGCGGCGGCGATCAAGGCGAGCGGCAAGACGCTGACGGCGATCTATATCAGCCAGTCGGACCCTGACTACTACTTCAGCCTCAAGCCGATCCGCGAGGCGTTCCCCGGCGTGAAGGTGATTGCCGCATCGGCAACCGTCGAGGCGATCAAGGGCAATGTCGAGAAGAAGCTCGCCGTCTGGGGACCGCAGCTGAAGGAGAACGGCCCGCAGACGATGGCCGATATCGTGCTGCCCGAGGCTTTCGACGGTGCGACCTTGTCCGTCGACGGCGAGACGGTCGAGATCGTCAATGCGGAAGGGCTCGCCAACCGCCGCTATCTCTTTGTGCCCTCGCTCAAGGCCGTGTTCGGCGGCGTCATGATCTTCTCGGGCGTGCATGTCTGGACCGCCGACACCCAGAGCAAGGAGCAGCGCGTCGCCTGGGTCGAGACGCTCGATAAGATCGCCGCACGCGCTCCGGCCGTGGTGGTTGCCGGCCATGCCGTCGCGGACGCCGCCACCGACCTGTCCGGCGTTCGGCACACCAAGGCCTATCTCGTCGCGTTCGAGGAGGAGCTCGCCAAGGCCAAGGACGCCGCGGCGCTCAAGGCCGCGATGGAGGCGAAATTCCCCGGCCTCGGCATGGGCGTGGCGCTCGACATCGGCGCCAAGGTGGCCAAGGGCGAGATGAAGTGGGGCTGATGCAGCCTGCGGCCGCATCACGCTGATCCGTGCAGAAGCGCCGGCCGGTGAGGACCGGCGCTTCGGCGTGTGATCGATCGCGACCGCGAAGATCGTCAAGGACGGCGCTCACGGCCGTGCCCCAGATCGACCCGACACGTTCAACGCGGATCTGTTCGCCTGCATTCGCGGCTGAGTTCGACAGTCCGGACCAGCTGCCGGGCGATGCGAAGCGAAGCTCTCATGGATCACACCCCGAGATTGTGATATCCGTCAGCCACGCTCAGGCGAGCGAAGGCTCCCGGATCATGTCACACCAGAGCGCCGCCGGCGCGCCAGCCGCCGCAACGACTGACCCGCCGGCTGCCGGTCAAGAGACGAATGCTCAAAGTGCGACGTCGACCCAGGGGTTTTGGGACCGCTTCCTGGACTGGAATCAGAAGCTGTCGGTCGTCAAGAACCTGACCTTCATCACCATCGCCACCGGCTTTCTCGGCGGCTACTTCCAATACCTCAGCGCCTATGACGCCAAGGTCAGCGCGCTTGCCGAAGCCGACATGAAGGCTGCGACCGAGACCTTCGTCGCGATCTCCAACGCCTATGCCGAGGCGCAGATGCTGCAGGAGCTGATCTTCTACAATTTCGCCGCAGCCATCGAGACCAATGTCGATCCCGGCGACAAGGCGCTGACGACCAAGGCAGGCGCCGAGAATTTCACGCCCTACACCAAGGCGCGGATGGCGCTGCGCCAGAACAGCAGCATCTACGCGCACAAGGCGGAGATCTACATCGACTGGGCGAGCGACCTCGGCCGCGATCCGGACGCAGCGCGGGTGCTGGACCAGGACCCGCTCAACGAGGCGCTGCTCGGCGCCTATGATTTCGACTGCGATGCGGAGGCCAACATGCCACGGCTCGGCATCACCGGCACGGCGTCCGCAGACGAGGCGGACCCCTGCAGGGCCGATGCACCACCGCCGCGACCGGCCCAGCGCGTCAATCTCTGCGCCAGGCGCGGCACGGGACAACGGCCGGTCACGATCGACTGGCAGAGCGCCAAGCATCACCTTCTCACGCTGCATTTCTGCTTCGAGCAATCGCACCGGCAGATCGCGGCGGCGCGCGTCTGGGCGTCCAGCAATGTGGTCGGTGAAGAGCGAGTGAAGGCGTTTCGCGACAATGAGGCGCGCTATCGCGTGGCGCTCGACAAGCAGGTGATCAGATTGAACGCTTTCATGAGCCTCACCATGGCGCGCCTGGAACGCATTCGGGGCAAGTATCGCCCGTCAGGCTTCGTCTGCCACCTGCCACTGGTGCGCGATGCCGTCGCTCTGGTGAGCCAGGAGTGCACGCCGGTCCGATGATGCGGTCCCGAACGCGCGATCGGATCAACCGGCCGGCAGCAGATGCCGCAGCGCCGACGCGATCATCACGCCGCCGCCGGTGATGACGGCGGCATCGAGGATGGCGGCGTGGATGTGCACCGGCATGCGCGCTACGAACGCCTTGGCGAGGAAGGCGCCGGGCACGGCGACGGCGCCGATCAGCAGCGCGAAGGCCAGCACCTGCGCCGTGACCACGCCGGCCAGACCGAACACCGAGATCTTGATGACGCCGGTCACCACCGAGATCATCGCATCGGTGGCGATGACGGCGGCGCCTTCCAGGCCGGCCGCCATCAGCAGCGACAGCAGGATCACGCCGGAGCCGGAGGTGCCGCCGACGAGAACACCGTAGCCGACGGCACCGGCGGCAAGCCCGCCATTGCCGATCCTGACGTTGCGCTTGCGCAGGATCCGCCGCAGCGGAACGCTCATGATCAGCATGGTGCCGATCACGAACGCCGCGCCGGAATTGGTCAGCCGTGTGTAGCCATAGGCACCGAGCGCGGTCGTCAGCGCCGCCGCGGCGACGACGATGCCGGCCCGCATGCGGTCGGCCTCGCTGAAATAGGCGACGACGCGGCTGAGATTGGTGAGGATCGCGGAGATCGCGATGATCGGCACCACCGGCTCGGCGCCGACCATCGGCACCAGCACCAGCGGCATCAGCGCGCCGGTGCCGTAGCCGGCGAGACCACCGATGATCGAAGCAAATAAAGCGACGGAAGCGACGAGCAGGAGTTGCAGAAGGGAGATGTCGGCAAAGCCTGCCAGAAAATTCATGAACGTCCGTCGCGGTTGACACGCGCCGCCGCCTGATCGGCGATCGCGTTCAGCGATGCCTCGTCGAGCGGGAAATCCGCCGCGAGCCAGGCATCCTCTGCGAGGGTGAGCACATGACCGAGAAGCGGTCCTTCCGCAACCCCGCGCGCGATGAAATCGGCGGCCTTCAACGGCAATTTCGGCGGCGTGAAGCGCTGCGGCAACAGCGCCAGCTCACGCCAGCGCTGCGAGTCCCGGTTACAGCCGCTGCGCGCCCAGCCGAGCATCAGGCGGTCGCGATAGACGGCCTCGCCGAGGCGGTACAACAGCCGGCGGCCCCGCGCCTCGTCGGCGGAGGCGAAGCGCCACCAGCGATGGCCCATGCCGTCGAGCGCCTTGGTCTCGGCATTGGAGAGCTTCAGCCGCGCACCGAGACGGCGCGCATCCTCGGTCACGGCGACCGCGAGCGCGGCGAGGCGGCGCACCGGGCTCGGCGGCAGCGCCAGCTCGCGCTCGATGTCGATCATCGCCGCGAACGGACCGAGATAGGCGACGCCGCCGAGGATCGCCGTCAGCAAGCCGCCGTCGGTCATCGCCGCGACGGCGCCGACGGCGCCCTCGGTGACGAGCAGCTTCAGCATCTCCATGCGCACGCGCTCGGCCGACAGCGTCGCAAGCCCGGCGCGGCCGGCGATGCAGGCGATATAGCTGTCGCGATCCGGCTCGCCGTGGCCGAACGCCGAATGGATGCGGAAGAAGCGCAGGATGCGCAAGTAATCCTCGGCGATGCGCTGGGCGGGATCGCCGATGAAGCGCACGCGCCGCGCGGCGATGTCGGCGAGGCCGCCGACATGATCGTGCACGGCGCCGTCCGGCCCCACCGACAGCGCGTTGATGGTGAAGTCGCGCCGGTGGGCATCGCTGACCCAGTCGCGGCCGAACGCGACCTTGGCCTTGCGGCCGAATGTCTCGGTGTCCTCGCGCAAGGTCGTCACTTCGAACGGGTGACCCTCGAGCACCAGGGTCACGGTGCCGTGCTCGATGCCGGTCGGCACGCTCCTGATCGAGGCGG
The DNA here is from genome assembly GCF_030159255.1 of Bradyrhizobium sp. SSBR45G. Classification (GTDB taxonomy): domain Bacteria; phylum Pseudomonadota; class Alphaproteobacteria; order Rhizobiales; family Xanthobacteraceae; genus Bradyrhizobium. Next base: position 37,262 of record NZ_BSCT01000029.1, read on the forward strand.
CCTTGGCGCGGCGGATGACCTCGGCCGGCAGCGCCGTGGTGGCGATGTCGATATCCCCGATCGCAATCCCGAGCAGCGCGTTGCGCACGGCGCCGCCGACCACGCGCGCCTCCTCGCCGTCGCAATTGAGCAATGCGAGCACCCGCGCAGCCGGACCGGACAAGAGCCAGGGCGCGCTCAGCACCCGCGCGTCGGTCATTTCTCTGCTCCGGGAACGAGCCTGCCGTTCTCGATGTGGGCAGGCACGTAGGTCGAACGCGGCGGCGCGCCGGAAAATTCGGCGAGCAGGACCAGACTTGCAATCACCAGCACCAGCGCCGCCACCGTCAATTTTGCAACCAGATGCAGGGGCCAGCTATCCGGCACCAGCAGCCCCGCCCGGGTCGCGATCAAGAACAGCACATAGACCGCGAAAGGAATGAGGAAAATTCCGATTTCCGTCAATACGGGTCGGATCATGACAGATAGATCCGCTCATACAACACCCGAAGGATTCCCGCGGTGGCGCCCCAGATGTAGCGCTCGGCGAACGGCATCGCGTAATACGAGCGCTCCATGCCGCGAAACTCCTTGGAATGCAGCTGGTGATTGGCGGGATCCATCAGGAACGACAGCGGCACCTCGAAGGCATCGTCGACCTCGCCCGCGTTGATCTTCAGCGAAAATCCCGGCTGCACCCGCGCCACCGTCGGCAGGATGCGGAAGCCGAAGGCGGTGCCGTAGACGTCGAGATAGCCGATCGGGTCGACGAAGCTGCGGTCGAGCCCGACCTCTTCCTCCGCCTCGCGCAAGGCGGCATCGAGCGGCGAGGCATCGGTGACGTCGATCTTGCCGCCTGGAAACGCGATCTGCCCGGCATGGCTGGACAGGTTCGGCGAACGCTGGGTCAAAAGCACCGTCGGCTCGGGATGATCGACCACCGGGATCAGCACGGCTGCCGGCCGGATCGGCTGCTCGCGGGCGATGATCTCGAGCATGCGATCGGTGCCGGAATCTCCACTGGTCGGAATGACATCCGGATCGAGCAGCGCCGGCGGCACGTCAAAGCGCAGCCGCTCCCGGCCACGCGCAAAGAATTCGGCCGAACTCACCCCGACCGTCGCACTCCTCGCCACCATGGGCTCGTTCAAAGCGCCGCCCTCACCTCTTCTGCGTTGGCCATGGGGAAGAACGCTCCGCCCGACTCCACCCCGAACATGACATCACCATCGATCACCCGCTCCTCACCCATGTCAACCAGCTCATAGTAGAGCGCCCGCGTCACCTTGGCCCAAAGATCGGCGCGGACGTGCAGATAGGGCGTGAGCCCGCCGCTGTCGCCCGGCTCGAAGCGCAGCCGGTGCTCGGCATCGCAGGCGACCCAGTCGTCGACATTGGTGCGAAAGTGGAGCCGCACACCGTGCTCATCGGCCTCCTTCCGCATTTCTACGGCCATGAACGGTGCATCGTCGACGCGGATACCGACCTTCTCCACCGGCGTGACGAGGAAATAGCGCTCTCCCTCGCGTTTCAGGATCGTGGAGAACAGCCTCACCAGCGCCGGGCGGCCGATTGGCGTGCCCAAGTAGTACCAGCTACCATCAGCGGCGATTCGCATGTCGAGATCGCCGCAGAATGGCGGATTCCACAAATGCACCGGCGGCAGGCTTTTTCCTGCGCTGCCGGCCTGCGATGCGGCCGAAGTGAGCCGATCGAGTCCGTTGTCGGTGCTCTGCCCTTGCTTCGCCATGGTTTGCCCCGAGTTTGCGTCAGCCTTGGCACGATTGGTGCAGGAATTCATCGCGTCGTCTGTGCAAAAGTTCCTGGCGGCCGTGCACGTGATGTAAGGTCGCCATATCGTGATGCCGTCAATACCCCGGAATGCCGATAATATGGGGATAGTTTAACTCAACGAATACAGCGCCTTCGCATAGATTGGCATCCGTGTCCTGATAAGCAGGAGCGGAACGACCGTCGGCAGGTTGCAGATGCGGGGCAGAAGGAGCGACGGGAATGGCTGAGAGTGCCGAGAAGCTCGAGGATGCGATCGTCCGATCGGCCGAACAGGTGTCGGGCCAGATCCACGCGGCAAAGGAGGCGATCTCCGGCGTCATCTTCGGCCAGGACCGCGTGGTGGAAAACACCCTCGTCACCATCCTCTCCGGCGGTCATGCGCTGCTGATCGGCGTGCCCGGCCTCGCCAAGACCAAGCTGGTCGAGACCCTGGGCATAACGCTCGGCCTCGACGCCAAGCGCGTCCAGTTCACGCCGGACCTGATGCCGTCGGACATCCTCGGTGCCGAGGTGCTGGATGAAAGCACCGTGGGCAAGCGTTCGTTCCGCTTCATCGCCGGTCCGGTGTTCGCGCAGCTGCTGATGGCCGACGAGATCAACCGTGCCAGCCCGCGCACGCAGTCGGCGCTGCTGCAAGCCATGCAGGAGCAGCACATCACCGTTGCAGGCGCGCGGCACGATCTGCCCAAGCCGTTCCACGTGCTGGCCACCCAGAACCCGCTCGAGCAGGAGGGAACCTATCCGTTGCCCGAGGCCCAGCTCGATCGCTTCCTGATGGAGATCGACGTCGACTATCCCGACCGCGACGCCGAGCGCCGCATTCTGTTCGAGACCACGGGCGCCGAGGAGAGCGCCGCCAGAGGCGCGATGACCGCGGATGCGCTGATCGCCGCCCAGCGGCTGGTGCGGCGGCTGCCGGTCGGCGATTCCGTCGTCGAGGCGATCCTGTCGCTGGTGCGCTCGGCGCGTCCCGGCCCCGAGGCCGGCGACGCCGGCAAGCTGATCGCCTGGGGCCCCGGCCCGCGCGCCAGCCAGTCGCTGATGCTCGCCGTGCGCGCCCGCGCGCTGCTGGACGGCCGCCTTGCGCCGTCGATCGACGACGTCCTCGATCTCGCCGAGCCCGTGCTGAAGCACCGCATGGCGCTGACCTTCCCGGCCCGCGCCGAAGGACGCACCATTCCGGACGTGATCCGGCAGTTGAAGAGCCGGATTGGTTGATGGCCACAGCATCAGGGCACGCCGACACGGAGATTCTCGCAATCCGGCATGCCGATGGCGAAAGCCGGACGCTCGCATCCTCGCTGCCGCGTCTCGTGCTGGAAGCCCGGCAGATCGCCGCCAACGTCATCCACGGCCTGCACGGCCGGCGACGCGCCGGTTCCGGCGAAAGCTTCTGGCAATATCGCCGCTTCGTCTCCGGTGAACCGTCGCAGCGCGTCGACTGGCGCCGTTCCGCCCGCGACGATCATCTCTATGTCCGCGAGCAGGAATGGGAGGCTGCGCACACCGTCTGGATCTGGCCGGACCGCTCGCCCTCGATGGCGTTCGCGTCCAAGGGTGCGCGGGACAGCAAGCTCGAACGCGCGCTGATCGTGACATTCGCTCTGGCCGAGCTGCTGGTCGCCGGCGGCGAGCGGGTCGGCATTCCCGGCCTGATCAATCCGACCGGAAGCCGCAATGTCATCGATCGCATCGCGCAGGCAATGCTGCATGACGAAGCTGTCAGGCCGAGCCTGCCGCCCTCCTTCGTGCCGTCGGCGCTCGCCGAAATCGTCGTGTTGTCGGATTTCTGGTCGCCGATATCAGAGATCAGCACCATGCTGACCGGACTCTCCGCATCGGGCGCGCACGGCACGATGGTGCAGGTCGTTGATCCCGCAGAAGAGACCTTCCCCTATTCCGGCCGCGTCGAGTTCGTTGAGCCCGAAGGTGGCGAGGTGATCACCGCCGGCCGCGCCGAGAGCTGGACGCAGGATTACGTCGCCCGCGTAGCCCTGCACCGCGACCAGATCCGTGCCGAGACCGGCAAGCTGGACTGGCTGTTCACGACGCACACCACCAGCCGCTCGGCCGCCGAGCTGTTGCTGTTCCTGCATGCCGGCATGACAACGAGCAAAGGCGGCGCACGCGGCGGCGTCAAAGTGGGCGCTGGCCCGAGAGGGATCGGCGCATGATGGGTCTGCCGCTGTCGTTCGCCGAACCGTTGCTGCTGGCCGGGCTGGTCAGCCTGCCGGTGCTGTGGTGGCTGTTGCGGGTGATGCCGCCGCGGCCGCGGCGCATCGAGTTCCCACCGACGCGGCTGTTGTTCGACATCACGCCGAAGGAAGAGACGCCGTCCCGCTCGCCCTGGTGGCTGACATTGCTGCGCCTGATCGCAGCCGCGCTGGTGATCTTCGCGGCGGCCGGCCCGATCTGGAATCCGCGCACCGAGGCCGCCGCCAGCAAGGCGCCGCTGGTGCTGCTGCTCGACGACAGCTGGAGCGCGGCCGCGAGCTGGGAGGCGCGCATCAAGGCAGCGGACGAGATCATCGCCGACGCGGACACCGATCGGCGCGGCGTCGCCCTTCTGCCGCTGTCGGAGCCGGCGCGCGATCTCACCTTGATGCCGGCCGGTGCGGCCCGCGTCGCGCTGCGCCAGATCGCGCCCAAGGCCTACACCACCGAGCGCGCCGATGCGCTGCCGCAGCTCGATCGCTTTCTCAAGGCCACCGGCGATGCCGAGATCATGTGGTTCTCGGACGGCGTCGATCCCGGCCGCGGCAGTGAGTTCGTCACCGGCCTCGCCAAGACGATCGGCGATCGCAGCCTGACATTGTTCGAAGGCGGCACGCCGTCGCCGCTGGCGCTGGCCGGCGCCGAGAATGCAGCCGCCAAGATGACCGTGAAGGTGCTGCGCGCCGATCTGTCGGTGCCCGGCGGCATCGTGCGCGCGCTCGATGCGAAGGGCTCGCCACTCGGCGAGGCGCCGTTCAGCTTTGCCGGCGGCGCGCGCGACACCGAGGCGAGCTTCGACCTGCCGGTCGAGCTGCGCAACGACATCACCCGGCTCGAGATCGCAGGCGAACGCTCCGCGGGCGCCGTGCAATTGCTCGACAAGCGCTGGCGCCGCCGCGCCGTCGGCATCGTCTCGGGCGGGACCAGCGACACCGCGCAGCCGCTGCTCGCGCCGACTTTCTATCTGACCCGTGCGCTGTCGCCATTCGCCGATCTCAGGCTCGGCGATCGCGGCGCCCCGCAGCAGATCATCACCCAGTTCCTCGATCAGAAAGTGCCGATGATCGTGCTGGCCGACGTTGGCACGCTGTCGCCGGAATTGCGCGACCGCCTCAACGGCTGGATCGAGAATGGCGGCGTGCTGGTGCGCTTCGCAGGCCCCCGCCTCGCACAGGGCGACGACGACCTGGTGCCGGTGAAGCTGCGCCGCGGCGGCCGCACCCTCGGCGGCAGCCTGACCTGGGAAAAGCCGCAGCGTCTCGCCGCCTTCGCCGCCGACGGCCCGTTCGCCGGCATCACCGTCCCGAAGGACGTCACCGTCAGCCGTCAGGTCCTCGCCGAGCCCGACGCCGTGCTGGCGACCAAGAGCTGGGCCTCGCTGGAGGACGGCACGCCGCTCGTTACCGGCGAGCACCGCGGCAAGGGCATCATCGCGCTGTTCCATGTCAGCGCCGACATGCGCTGGTCGGACCTGCCGATGTCCGGCGCGATGGTCGAGATGCTCCGCCGCGTCGTCGACATGTCCGGCTACACCACGACGCCGGGCGCAGGTCCGGCCGGCGACACCGCCAAGGCGACCCTGGCACCGCTGCATATTCTCGACGGGTTCGGCGCCTTCGGACCGCCGTCTTCGGCGACCAAGCCGCTGCCAGCCGACTTCACCGACAGGGCTTCCCTGGATCATCCACCCGGCTTCTACGGCCCTGCCGAGGGACCCACTGCAGTGAACACGCTCAACCCTGCCGATCGCATTCTGCAGCTCGACACGACTGGTCTGCGCGCCAAGCGCGCCAGCTACACCACGGCCGAGCCGCGCGATCTCCGGGGCATCTTGTTGTCGACCGCGCTGCTGCTGTTCCTGATCGATGCGGTCATCGTCGCCTTGCTCGGCGGCGTGCTGGCCTCGCTGATCCGTCGGCGCCGCGCGGCGCCCGCGGCGATCGCCATCGCCATGCTCGCGACCGGTGTCCTGCTCGCGATCGCGATGCCCTCCACCGCGCGCGCCGACGCGGCCAGCGACGATTTCGCCATGCGCGCGGTGTCGCAGACGCGGCTCGCTTATGTCGTCACCGGCAATGCCGACGTCGATTCCATCGTCAAGGCCGGCCTGACCGGGCTCACTCTGTTCCTGGCGCAGCGCACCGCGCTGGAGGCCGGCGATCCCGTCGGCATCGATCCGGCGCGCGACGAACTCGCTTTCTTTCCCCTGATCTACTGGCCGATCGTGCCGGGCGCAGCCAAGCCGCCGCAGGATGCCATCAACAAGATCGACGCCTACATGAAGCAGGGCGGCACGGTCATCTTCGACACCCGCGACGCGGTCGAGGCCGTGCCGGGCGTGAATGGTGGCCAGCAGACGCCGGGCATGCAGTCGCTGCGCGACATTCTCTCCTCGCTCGACGTGCCCGAGCTCGAGCCGGTGCCGCGCGAGCACGTGCTGACCAAGACGTTCTATTTGCTGCGCGACTTTCCCGGCCGCTTCACCTCGGGACAGACCTGGGTCGAAGCCCTGCCGAAGGAGGACGATGAGGACAGCGCCGCACGCCCGGCGCGCGGCGGCGACGGCGTCTCGCCGATCATCATCACCTCGAACGATCTGGCCGGGGCCTGGGCGCTTCGCCCCGACAGCCAATACATGCTGCCGGTCGAGCAGCGGCAGCGCGAATTCGCGTTCCGCGCCGGCGTCAACATCGTGATGTACACGCTCACCGGCAACTACAAGGCCGACCAGGTTCATGCGCCGGCGCTGATCGAACGGCTTGGGCAGTGAAATTAGTTGCGCGCGCACGCCGCGCCAAAACCACAGCCATCATGCCCGGGCTTGTCCCGGGCATCCACGTGCATCGTTTGACGCGGCTCGACGTGGATGGCCGGGACAAGCCCGGCCATGACGAAACCCGAGGACTTGCCTCATGAACTACGGCATCGCGTTCACGCCTCTGGTCCCGACGATCGTGCTGTGGCTCGCGATCGGCGCGATCGTGGTCATCGCCGCCCTGCTCCTGATCGGCCGCTCGCGCTCGGCCTGGATCCGGGTCACGGCGCTGGCCCTGATCGCGCTCGCGCTCGCCAATCCGCAGTTCACCCGCGAGGACCGCGAGCCTCTGACGTCGGTGGCCGCCGTCGTCGTCGACAAGAGCCCGAGCCAGAACTTCGGCGACCGGACCAGGCAGACGCAGGCGGCCCAGGATGCGCTGGTCGACGGCTTGAAGAAGATCAAGGGCCTCGAGGTCCGCGTCGTCGAGGCCGGCCAGGCCGATGGCGAGACCGACGGCACCCATCTGTTCGGCGCGCTGGCGTCGGCGCTGTCGGACGTGCCCGTCGACCGCGTCGCCGGCGCGTTCCTGATCACCGATGGCCGGGTGCACGACATTCCCGGCAATGCGGCAGCGCTCGGTTTCCAGGCCCCGCTGCAGGCCTTGATCACCGGGCAGAAGGCCGAGCGCGACCGCCGCGTCGCGATCACCGCCGCGCCGCGCTTCGGCATCGTCGGCCAGCCGCAGACGATCAGCTTCCGGCTCGATGACCAGGGCGTCAGCGGGCTCAGCGCCAAGGTCGTGATCCGCCGCGACGGCGAGGTCATCAGCGAGCGCACCATGACCAGCGGCCAGGCCGCCAATGTCGACGTCGACGTCAAGCACGAAGGCCAGAACATCGTCGAGATCGATGCCTCGCCGCTCGACAACGAGCTGACCCTCGTCAACAACCGCGCCGTGGTCTCGATCGATGGCGTCCGCGACAAGCTGCGCGTGCTCTTGGTGTCGGGCGAGCCGCATTCCGGCGAGCGCACCTGGCGCAACCTGCTGAAGTCGGACGCCAGCATCGATCTCGTCCACTTCACCATCCTGCGGCCGCCGGAGAAGCAGGACGGCACACCGATCAACGAATTGTCGCTGATCGCGTTTCCGACCCGCGAGCTGTTCCAGCAGAAGATCAACGAATTCCAGCTGATCATCTTCGACCGCTACGCCCGCCAGGGCGTGCTGCCGATCGCCTATTTCGACAACATCGCGCGCTACGTCCGGAATGGCGGCGCGGTGCTGGTCTCGGCCGGGCCGGACTACGCTTCGAACACCAGCATCTGGCGCACGCCGCTCGACTCGGTGCTGCCGGCCGAGCCGGTCGGCGTCAGCGAGAAGCCGTTCTATGCGCATCTGTCGGACGCCGGCAAACGCCATCCGGTCACGCGCGGGCTGGAAGGCTCGGGCACCGAGCCGCCGCGCTGGAGCCGCTTCTTCCGCACCGTCGAGACGCGCAATGCGGTCAGCCCGCCGGTGATGACCGGCGCCGACGGCAAGCCGCTGCTGCTGCTGTCGCGCTTCGGCGCCGGCCGGGTCGCGCTGCTGCTGTCCGACCACATCTGGCTGTGGGCGCGCGGCTATGAAGGCGGCGGTCCGCATCTCGACCTGCTCCGCCGTATGTCGCACTGGCTGATGCAGCAGCCCGACCTCGACGAAGAGGCGCTGCGGCTGCAGATGCAGGGCAAGGATCTCGCGGTCATCCGCCAGACCATGGGCGACACCGTCCCGCCGGTGACCGTGACGTCGCCGTCAGGCCAGACGCGCGAGCTCACGCTCGCCCAAGGCGATCCCGGCGAATGGCGCGCGACCTTGCCCGCCAACGAGCTCGGCCTGTGGCAGGCGACCGACGGCACCTTGAAGGCGCTGATCAATGTGGGCCCGACCAACCCGAAGGAGTTCTCGGAGGTCACCTCGACCACCGAGACACTGAAGCCGCTGGCCCAGGCGACCGGCGGCGACGCCCGCCGCATCGCCGACGGCTCGAGCCTCGACATGCCGCGCATCGTCCCGGTGAAGTCGTCAACGCTGTTCAGCGGCGACGGCTGGATGGGCGTGCGGATGCGCGACGCCAGCGTGGTGAAGGGCGTCGGCGTGCTGCCGATGTTCGCCGGCGTCATCGGCCTGCTGCTGCTGCTCGGTGCGCTCGCGGCGACCTGGGTGCGCGAGGGACGCTGACACAAGATGCCACGCCGGCGCCGATGCGCGCAGGGCGTGGCACGAAGGGCACAACGGCTCTGATTCCGTGCAGCATCGCAGCGTGCTGATTGACAGCTCCGCACCACCCCGGCGATGTTACATTGTAACAAAGGCTGAGCCTCTCAGCCGAATGGGGTGGCCGATCGACATGAGCCAGAGCTGGCCATGAGCTGGTTTCGCGCGAACATCAAGGATGGCTCGCGGCTGGCGCTGTTCGCGCTGCTGCTGCAGTTCGCGCTCGCCTTCGGTCACGTTCATTGGCTGGCCGGACAAGCTGCTGATGGCGGTCTTTTCACGACTGCACAGGCCCACACTGGCTCCCTTCCTGCAAGCCAGGATTCCGACCAGCAGCCCGCCGCGGATGGCTGCGCCATCTGTGCCGTCATGGCGATGGCGCAATCGATCCTGCTGTCGCCCGCGCCGGTTCTCACCGTTCCCGACGCGGTTGCATTTCGTCTACCCGATGCGATCGCCGCCACCGCCGCGGCTGTTGCTGTCAGCACGGCGTTCCAGCCGCGCGCCCCTCCCCTCGCCTGATCCGAGCCGCTCGAGATGCTGCGACCGCTGCGCCGACGCGCGCAGCGGCAGCGTTCAGGAATGGATCCGTCGCACGACGACGGCAGGCGCATCCCACCAGCGCCAAGGGACGTGGGACGCCTGATCAGGATCAGGACTTCAATCATGTTGCCGAGAGCTTTGATGTCGGGCTGCAGCGCCGCAGCCTTGTTGTGCGTTTTGGGCGCGCCCGCGCGCGCCGATGATCCGAAACCGGCGGCCGAGCTGCCCGAGGTCAATGTGACAGCGCCGAGCCCGATCCGGGCGCGCAAGCCGGTCGTACCGCGGCCCAATCCCGCCGCCCGCGTGGCACGAAGCGGTGCACGCGCGCCAGCGCCGGCTCCCGCGCGTGAGGCCCAAACGGCCCCGCCTCCGCCGCAGCAAGGCGTGCTGCCCGTCGTCACCGATCAGTTCGCCACCGTCACCGTGGTGCCGAACGAGGAGCTTCGCCGCTCCGGCGCCGCGACGCTCGGCGACCTGCTCAATTCGAAGCCCGGCATCACCGGATCGAGCTTCGCGCCGGGCGCGTCGAGCCGGCCGATCATCCGCGGCCTCGACGTCAATCGCGTCGGCATCGTCGAGAACGGACTCGGCGGCGGCGGCGCCTCCGATCTCGGCGAGGATCATTTCGTGCCGATCGATCCGCTCACCAGCGACCAGATCGAGGTCGTCCGCGGCCCGGCGGCGCTGCGCTACGGCTCGACCTCGATCGGCGGCGTCGTCAGCGCCACCAACAACCGCATCCCGCAGGCGCTTCCGACCTGCTCGACCGCGCCGTTCCAGACCTATGGCCTGCCGGCGAGCACGCCTTCCGCCGGCGGCGCGCCTTGCGTCACCGCGGAGACGCGCACCTCGTTCAGCTCCGTCGATCGCGGCGTCGAAGGCGGCGTGCTGCTCGATGCCGGCGGCGGCAATTTTGCTGTCCACGCCGATGCCTACGGCCGCAAGACCGGCGACTACTCCATTCCCGGCTATCCCTATCTGTTCGATCAGAGCCGCCCGGTGAACGGCCGGCAGCCGAACTCGGCCGTGCAGAATGACGGCGTCTCGCTCGGCGGCAGCTACTTCTTCTCGGGCGGCTTCATCGGCGCGGCGATCACGCAGACGGACGCGCTCTACCACATTCCGGGCATTGACGGCGCCGACAGCCGGACCCGGATCGATGCACACCAGACCAAGATCACCGCCAAGGGCGAGTACCGCCCGGACTCTGCGGCGATCGACGCGATCAGGTTCTGGGCCGGCGCGACCGACTATCGGCACAACGAGATCGGCCTCGCCGACGTCACCGACCCGACCACGGACGGCGTGCGCCAGACCTTCACCAACCGCGAGCAGGAAGCGCGCGTCGAAATGCAGATGATGCCCGTCAATCTGCGCTTCGCCACGCTGACGACCGCCTATGGCGTGCAGGCCGGCCACCAGGAGCTCAATGCGCCGAGTCCCGACAATCCCGGCTCGGTGTTCAACGGCCTGTTCGGCCCCAACACCAACAACCGCGTTGCCGGCTACGTCTTCAACGAGCTCGCCTTCTCGCCCTCGACCAAGGCGCAGATCGCCGGCCGCATCGAGCATGTCGCGCTGAACGGCTCGACGCCGAACTTCCCGGTCGACTATCTGCCGGACGGCACGCCGCAGACCAACATCGCCCGCAATCCGTCGTACACGCCGAAGAGCGCCAGCGTCGGCCTGTTGCAGAACCTGCCCGGCGATCTCGTGGCGAGCGTGACCGCGCAATATGTCGAGCGCGCGCCCAAGGCAGCCGAGCTGTTCTCGCGCGGCGGCCATGATGCGACCGCGACCTTCGACATCGGCAATCCGAACCTCGGACTCGAGACCGCCAAGACCGTCGAGGCCGGCCTGCGCAAGGCCACCGGCCCGTTCCGCTTCGAGGCCACCGCCTACTACACGCAGTTCAGCAACTTCATCTATCGGAGGCTGACCGGCGTGATGTGCGACGACGATTTCGCGTCCTGCGGCACCACGGGCACCGCGCTGAACCAGGCGGTCTACTCGCAGCGCAACGCGCTGTTCCGCGGCTTCGAGTTCCAGAGCCAGTACGATGTCGCCCAGCTCGGCAGCGGCATCTGGGGCATCGAGAATCAGTTCGACGTGGTCCGCGCCACCTTCCCGGACGGCACCAACGTGCCGCGCATTCCGCCGATGCGCGTCGGCGGCGGCCTTTTCTGGCGTGACGCCAACTGGCTGACCCGAATCAACCTGCTGCACGCCTTCGCGCAGAACGACGTGGCGCAGATCGCGGAGACGCCGACGCCAGGCTACAATCTGCTGAAGGCGGAGGTCAGCTACCGCACCAAGCTCAACCCGAACATGTTCGGCGCCCGCGAGATGCTGGTCGGCCTCGTCGGCAACAATCTGTTGAACGAGAAGATTCGCAACTCCGTGTCCTACACCAAGGACGAGGTGCTGCTGCCCGGCATCGGCGTCCGGATCTTTGCGAACCTGAAGTTTTGATCAACCGCGGCGGAGGGGGGGCAGCCTGCCCCCCCGCGTCATTGCGAGGAGCGGAGCGACGAAGCAATCCAGAATCGTGGGCGGGACTCTGGATTGCTTCGCTTCGCTCGCAATGACGGAGAGACCGAGATTATTTTGCGTAGTCCCAGTCCGGACGGATCGCCCCCTCGACGCCGTCGAACGCGCCCTCGACCAGTTCGTTCACCAGCAGCCGGTTGTAGTCGACCGGGCCCGGCATCGTCGCCCGGCCCTTCGGCACGGCCTTGAAGCCGGCGCGCGTGTAATAGGCGGCATCGCCGACCAGCAGGATCAGGCGGTGGCCCTGGGTCCGCGCGTCAGTGATCGAACGCTCCATCAGCATGCGGCCGATGCCATGCTTGCGGAACGGTGGCTCGACGGTCAGCGGCCCCAGCATCAGCGCCTTGGTGTCGCCGACGCAGATCGGCAGCTGCCGAACCGAGCCGACCAGCAAGGTGCCGATATGGGCCGTGAACGACAGTTCGAGCAGATGGTCGACATGCTCGCGCAGCCGATAGGCGCTCAGCACGAAGCGGCCGGGGCCGAAGGTGCGCTCATGCAGCCGCTCGATCGCCTGCGCATCGCCCGGCTTCTCGGCTGATATCGTGATGGAGAGGTCACTCATGTGGGGTGGCGAGATAGCATCCCGACGCGGCGCGGTCCATGGCGGGACGTCGCCGGTTTTGCAGCATTTGCCCTGCTACAGGGGCATCTGCCGAATTTCTGAGCATTCGCACGACATGACCTAAGATTGTGCTGAGATGTCAAGTTTCACCTCGCGGCATCGCTTAACCTGCGCCCAGTCATGAGCGTTGCGGCCGCCATCGCGGCCACAGGGACCGCTCTGACACAGCACGAGCGGCAGGTCGAAGATGACGGGTGGTTTCCGGTCGCGCCATCGCGGCGAAACGCATGTATTCGATGATCTCAAGACGCTGCTGGCCTGCGCGTCGCCGCGCCGGTCCGGCGACGAGCTGGCGGGTGTCGCAGCCGACAGCGCGGCACGGCGGGTGGCGGCGCGGATGGCGCTGGCCGAGGTCCCGTTGCGGCGATTTCTCGATGAGCCATTGATTCCCTATGAGAGCGACGAGGTCACGCGCCTCATCCTCGACAGCCACAATGCCGCCGCATTCGCGCCGGTCGCCGCGCTGACGGTCGGCGAGCTGCGCGAATGGCTGATGTCCTGGGAGGCCGATGCCGAACGGCTGGCCGCGCTCGCGCCCGGCCTGACGCCGGAAATGGTCGCCGCGGTCTCGAAACTCTGCGGCAATGGCGACCTCATCGCCATCGCCGCGAAGTGCAAGGTGGTGACGCGCTTCCGCTCCACCATTGGCCTGCCCGGGCGATTATCCTCGCGGCTGCAGCCCAATGATCCAACCGACGATCCCATGGCGATCGCTGCCGGCACGCTCGATGGCCTGCTGTTCGGGATGGGCGATGCCGTGATCGGCATCAACCCCGCGACCGACAATGTCGAGGCCTGCATCCGTCTGCTGACGATGCTGGACGAGCTCCGGCTGAAATTCGAGGTGCCAACGCAGTCCTGCGTGCTCAGCCACGTCACGACCTCGATCCAGGCCATTGAACAAGGCGCGCCGCTCGACCTCGTGTTCCAGTCGATCGCCGGCACCGAGGCCGCCAATGCCGGCTTCGGCGTCACGCTCGCGCTGCTGGCCGAGGCGCAGGAGGCGGCGCTGTCGCTGAAGCGCGGCACGATCGGCAGCAACGTGATGTATTTCGAGACCGGCCAGGGCGCGGCGCTGTCGGCCGACGCCCATCACGGCCTCGACCAGCAGACGGTCGAGGCCCGCGCCTACGCGGTCGCACGCGCCTTCTCGCCGCTGCTGGTCAACACCGTCGTCGGCTTCATCGGCCCGGAATATCTCTACGACGCGAAGGAGATCATCCGCGCCGGGCTCGAGGATCATTTCTGCGCAAAACTGCTCGGCGTGCCCATGGGCTGCGACGTCTGCTACACCAACCACGCCGAGGCCGATCAGGACGACATGGACGATCTGGCGCTGCTGCTGGCAGCCGCCAACGTCAACTTCCTGATCGCGGTGCCCGGCGCCGACGACATCATGCTCAACTATCAAAGCCTGTCGCATCACGACGTGATGCGGCTGCGTCATCTGCTCGGCCGCCGCCCCGCGCCGGAGTTCGAGGCGTGGCTGGCGCGGATGGGCCTGCTCGACGACAGCGGCCGCGTGCCACCGCTGCCGGGCCACGCGCCGGCCGTGGCCCGGCTCATAGGCCAGGGAGCGCGGGCATGAGAGACGATGCGTTCGACATGCTGCGCCGGATGACGCGCGCCCGCGTCGCGCTCGGCCGCTCCGGCGATGGACTGCCGACGCAGGCCAAGCTGGAATTTCAGATGGCGCATGCGCTCGCGCGCGATGCCGTGTGGGGCAAGGTCAATTTCGACGGCATTGCCGAGGCGCTCGCGCCACGCGAAGTGATCAAGGTCGCGAGCGCAGCGCCGGACCGCGCGAGCTATCTGCGCCGGCCCGACCTCGGACGCCGCCTTGCCGCCTGCGAAGCATCGACGCTGCCATCTGGTCCGTTCGACCTCGTCTTTATCATTGCCGACGGGTTGTCGGCCGATGCGGTCGAAAACCATGCCGCCGACGTCGTGATCGCGACCGAGGCGCGTCTTGCCGGGCTCACCATCGGTCCCGTCGTGCTGGCGTCGCAGGCGCGCGTGGCGCTGGGCGACGATGTCGGCACCGCGATGCGGGCCTGCCTCGTCGCCGTCCTCGTCGGCGAGCGCCCTGGACTTTCGGCGGCCGACTCGCTCGGCGTCTACCTGACACTCCATCCGGCACCGGGCCTACGCGACAGCGCGCGCAACTGCATCTCCAACATCCACGGCCACGGCCTGTCAGCCGACCGCGCCGCCGACAAGCTCGCCTGGCTGGTGCGCGAAGCACTGCGGATCGGCGTGACCGGCATCGGCCTCAAGGAGGCGGCGCCGAACGCCGCGATCGAGACGACAACGCCCACACCACAGATCATCCATCACAACACGACAGGAGCGCATCGACATGAGTGACGAGACCAAACCGACGCTTTCGAAGAGCCTGACCGGACTCCATCTCTGGGGCATTGCGGTCGGGCTGGTGATCTCCGGCGAGTATTTCGGCTGGAGCTATGGCTGGGACAAGGCCGGCACGCTCGGCTTCCTCGTCACCACGATCTTCATCGCGGTGATGTACACGACCTTCATCTTCTCCTTCACTGAGCTCACCACCGCGATCCCGCATGCCGGAGGGCCGTTCGCCTACTCCTATCGCGCCTTCGGGCCGCTCGGCGGCTTCGTCGCCGGCTTCGCGACGCTGATCGAGTTCGTGTTCGCCCCGCCCGCCATTGCGCTGGCGATCGGCGCCTATCTCAACGTCCAGTTTCCGGGGCTGTCACCGAAGACGGCCGCGCTCGGCGCCTATATCGTGTTCATGGCGCTGAATATCGCCGGCGTCTCGATCGCCGCGACGTTCGAGCTGTTCGTCACGATCCTGGCGATCGCCGAGCTGCTGGTGTTCATGGGCGTGGTGTCACCGGGCTTCTCCTTCGCCAATTTCGCCGCCAATGGCTGGGCTGGCGAAAACTCATTCTCGCTGACGAGCCTCGGCGGCATCATCGCGGCCATACCCTTTGCGATCTGGTTCTTCCTGGCAATCGAGGGCGCGGCCATGGCCGCGGAGGAGACCAAGAATCCGACCAAGACCATTCCGCTCGCCTACATCGCCGGCATCCTCACGCTCGTCGTGCTCGCCTTCGGCACCATGATCATGGCCGGCGGCGTCGGCGACTGGTCGAAGCTCGCCAACATCAACGATCCCTTGCCGCAGGCGATGAAGATCGTCGTCGGTGAGAATTCGGGCTGGCTGCACATGCTGGTGTGGATCGGCCTGTTCGGCCTGATCGCCTCGTTCCACGGCATCATCATGGGCTACTCGCGGCAGATCTTCGCGCTGTCGCGCGCCGGCTTCCTGCCGGCCAAGCTCGCCACGCTGCATCCGACCTGCCGCACGCCGCATTGGGCCATTCTCGCCGGCGGCGTGGTCGGCATCGCCGCGATCTATTCCGACGAACTGATCCAGTTCGCCGGGCAGACGCTGACCGCGAACATCGTCACCATGAGCGTGTTCGGCGCGCTCGTGATGTACATCATGAGCATGGCCGCCCTGTTCCGCCTGCGCGCCACCGAGCCCAATCTTGTCCGGCCGTTCAAGGCGCCGCTCTATCCGGTGCTCCCGGCGGTGGCTCTGGTGTGTGCGACGCTGTCGCTGCTCACGATGATTTGGTTCAACCTGCAGGTGTTCGCCGCCTTCGTAGTGCTGTTCGCCGCCGGTCTGTTGCTCTATCGTCTGACGGCCGGCAGGCGCAGCAATGCGACGAATGACAATCTGCTCGACATCGCCCTGACCGAGGCCCGCGCCATGGCCGACTGACCCGGCCCGCTCGCAAGGTCCTCGATCGAAGCCCATAGCCCTCCGCGCATGTCTGTGCGTGGAGGGCTTCGTCCAAGGCCCGCTTCCGCAGGCACGTGACTTGCATAACTACGAGGTGTCCACCGACGGCGTACGTCCTCAAAGGCGAGGATTTCATGGCACAGCCTCTTGCAGCCGAAAGCGAGCATCCGCGGGATCGGAGCCGGAACATTCTGGCCTCTGCCGCGACCGGTGTCGCTGATTTCATCGCCCGGACCGGAGGCCGTCCGGAAGCGGTGTTCGAGCGGGTCGGCATCGACGCTGAATGTCTCGGCCAGACCCGCCGCGCACTCGACCTCGCCGACTACGTGGCGATGATGGAGGACGCCGCGCAGGAGACCGGCAACGACAATTTCGGCCTGTGGTTCGGCCAGCGCTACCAGCCGCAGATGCTCGGCCTGATCGGCGAGATCGCGCTCGCGGCCCCGACCCTCGGCTCGGCCATTGAGCATCTCGCGCTGTGGTTTCCCTGGCATCAGCAGGCGACCGAGACCCGCCTCACGCGCCAAGACGGCTTTCTCCGGCTCGAATATCGCATCCTCGACGGCTCGATCGTCGATCGCCGGCAGGATGCCGAATTGACCATGGGCATGTTCGCAAACGTCTTCCGCGCCTGCCTGCCGTCCGGCTGGGCACCCGACATGGTGCTGTTCGAGCATGCCCGGCCCGCCGCTTGGCGCGATCATGAGGCCGTGTTCGATGCCGATATCGGCTGGTCGCAAGGCACCAATGCGCTGGTGTTTCGCGCGCGCGGCCTGGACCGCGCGATGCCCGGAGCCAATCTGTCACGCCTGCAGCGGCTGACGACGGATCTGGCCGGCGTCGCCGGCTCCTGCGGCACGCCGGCGTTCCTGGATCTCGTCCGCGGCGAGATCAGGCGGCGGCTGTCGGCCGGGCCGTTGCATCTCGAGGAGGTCGCCGAGGCGCTGTCGACGACGCCCTGGACGCTGCAGCGGCGCCTCGCCGAGTTCGGCGCCACCTTCTCCGATCTGGTCGAGGCGACGCGCCTCGATCTCGCGCGGCACTATCTGCGCCAGGCGCATCTGCCGCTCGGCGATGTCGCCCTTCTGCTGGGCTATTCCGAGGCCTCGGCCTTCTCCCGCGCCTTTTCGCGCTGGAGCGGGTGCAGCCCGCGGCAGTGGCGCCAGCTCTCGTTGCAGGCGATGGCCCGCAGCTGACGCCACGAATCGAGCATCACTCTGCCGGCATCGTCTTCTCGACCAGCCGCACCCAATAGGAGGCGCCGTGGCCGAGGATGTTGTCGTTGAAGCGATAGGCCGGATGGTGACAGTCATTGCCGTCGCCCATGCCGAGGAACACGAAGGCGCCGGGTCGGGCCTGCAGCATGAAGGCGAAATCCTCGGCGCCCATCAGCGGCGGCGCGTTGTCGACGACGCGCTCCGCACCAACCACGTCGCGCGCAACGTCGGCGGCGATCACGGTCTCGCGTGCGTGGTTCATCGTGATCGGATAGAGCCGCGTGTACTTGGTCGTCGCCGCGCCGCCATAGGTGCGGGCGATGCCATCGGCGACCTCGGCGATGCGGCGCTCGACCAGGTCCTGCACCTCGGGATCGAGCGTGCGCACCGTGCCCTTGAGCTCGACCGTTTCGGGAATGACGTTCATCGCCTTGCCGGCCTCGACCATGCAGATCGAGATGACGGCCGATTTGACCGGATCGACATTGCGCGACACGATCGACTGCAGCGCGGTGATGATGTGGGCGGCGATCAGCACGCTGTCGACCGCCTTGTGAACCCCGGCGCCGGCATGGCCGCCCTTGCCGTGCACGGTGATCTCGAGCTGATCCGACGAGGCCAGCATCGGGCCCGGCCGCAGCGCGAACATGCCCTCGGGCACGCCGGGCGCATTGTGCAGGCCGTAGACCTCCTGGATGCCCCAGCGGGTCATCAGGCCATCGTCGACCATCGCCTTGCCGCCGGCACCGCCTTCCTCGGCGGGCTGGAAGATCAGAATCGCGGTGCCGTCGAAATTGCGGGTGTCGGCGAGATGCTTGGCGGCGCCGAGCAGCATCGCGGTATGGCCGTCATGGCCGCAGGCATGCATCAGGCCCGGCGTCTTCGAGGCATAGGCCACGCCCGAGGCCTCCTCGATCGGCAGCGCGTCCATGTCGGCGCGCAGGCCGATGATGCGTCCCGAACCGCTCTTGCGGCCGCGGATGACGCCGACCACGCCGGTGCGCCCGATGCCGGTCACCACCTCATCACAGCCGAATTCACGCAGCCGCTCGGCGACGATGCCGGCGGTGCGGTGCACCTCGTACATCAGCTCAGGGTGTTCATGAAAATCGTGGCGCCAGGCCGCCATGTCGTCGGTGAGCGCGGCGATGCTGTTCAGGATGGGCATGGGAGGCGATGTTCTCGTTGCAGGACGTCGATGGGCCCGAACCATGGCCGGAACGGCCGTCGGACACAAGCTTCGGTCCCGCCATGGCAACCGCTCGATTCCAGCATCAGCCTCCGACGGGGGATTGCGACAGATAGGCCAGCAGCTTCATCTCGCGGCGCCCTCTGGTGACGGTATCCAGCACGAGGCCCGAGGAGGCCGACAGCAGCGCCATGATCATCAGGCCCATCGACAGCACCGCGGTCGGCAGCCGCGGCACCAGCCCGGTCTCGATGTAGGTGACGAGAATCGGAATCGCGAAGCCGATCGAGACCAGCGCGAGGAAGATGCCGATCGCGGTGAAGAAGCGCAGCGGCTTCTCCGAACGGTACAGCTTCAGGATCGTGCCGAGGATGCGGAAGCCGTCGCGCCAGGTGTTGAGCTTCGAGACCGAGCCCTCCGGCCGCGCGTAGTACGGCGTCGCGATCTCGGCCACGGGCAGCGCCAGCTCCAGCGCATGCACCGTGAGCTCGGTCTCGATTTCGAAGCCGTCGGAGAGGACGGGGAAGGATTTGACGAAGCGGCGCGAGAACACGCGGTAACCGGACAGGATGTCCTTGAAGGCCTGGCCGAACACCTCGGCGAGGAAGCTCGTCAGCATCCAGTTGCCGGTGCGATGGCCCATGCGGTAGGCGGCCTGCTCCTGGTCGACGCGAAGGCCGACGACCATGTCGAGGCGCTCGCTGACGAGACGCTCGATCATGCCGGGTGCGCTCGGCGCATCATAGGTGGCATCGCCGTCGACCAGCACGTAGATGTCGGCATCGATATCGGCGAACATCCGCCGGACGACATGGCCCTTGCCCTGCCGCCGCTCGCTGCGCACCTCGGCGCCAGCCGCGCGCGCGACCTCGACCGTGCGGTCCTTCGAGTTGTTGTCGTAGACATAGACGACAGCCGTCGGCAGCGCCTGCTTGAAATCCCTGACGACGGCCGCGACCGCCGCCTCCTCGTTATAGCAGGGCACCAGCACGGCGATGCGCATGGATGGTGAACTCATGGACCCCTCTCCCACCGCCGGGAGACTGCCTGCATTCGGTGCAGAATTTCATAATGCGCCGGCCTCGACGCGCGGCTCCGGGCGCCAAGTGGGAATGACCTTAACGCCATCCAGCACCTCGCGCAGGCGGGACAGCGTGCCGAGGGTGGTTCCCTCCGGCAGCGCGTCCAGCGCGAAGAATCCGGTCTCGGCGATCTCGTGGTTCGGCTCCGGCGGCCGGTCCTGCGTGAACCTTTTGATAACGAAGACGGCGACGTGGTCGCGCGGCGAGACGTGGCTGTTGAGGAAGATGCCGTGCAGCTCCGGCTCGCCGGAAAGCCGGATCCGCCCCTCCTCGAACAGCTCCCGCGTCAGCGCCTCCATGAAGGTCTCGCCGACCTCGACGCCGCCGCCCGGCAGGTGCCAGCCCGAGACGTAGCCATGCCGGACCAGGAACACGCGGTTCTCGGCATCCAGCACCACGCCGCGAACGCCGAGCGTCATGCCGCGGGCGAACCGCCAGTAGAGGTGGAATCCCCGCCTCAACACGGGCTCGAACCGGATCCTGAGCCCGCTGAGATATGTCGTCATCAATTGGTCGTCCCGGTTGGTCTTGCGCTTCGCGGCCCGGCTTGCCATGAGAGCCGGGCACCACGAGGGATAGCATGAGATGACATCAGGGCGCGCCTGCATCCGCCATCGGCACCGAGGGGCCTGATGGCCGCCTTCACGCTCGCCCATCTGTCCGACCCGCATCTCGCCCCGCAGTCGCGGCCGCGATTGTCCGAGCTCGCCGGCAAGCGGGCGCTGGGCTATCTGAACTGGACGCGCAACCGCTACAAATATCACCGCAGCGACATCCTCGACCTGCTCGTCTCCGATCTGCATACGCAGATGCCGGACCAGATCGCGGTCACCGGCGATCTCGTCAATTTCGCCCTGGAATCCGAATTCCCGCTCGCGCAGGCCTGGCTCCGGACGGTCGGTCCGCCGGACAAGGTCACGGCGATCCCCGGCAATCACGATGCCTATGTGCGCTCGACCCGGCTGCGCTTTGCCGAGAGCTTTGCCGACTATTTCGGCGGCGACGCCGCGGGGCCCGCCACGTTTCCCTCGCTGCGCCGGCGCGGGCCGCTGGCGCTGATCAGCCTGTCCTCCGCGGTGCCCTCGGCACCGTTCCTGGCGACCGGCCGGCTCGGCAGCGCCCAGCTCGCAGCGCTGGCGCAGCTGCTCGAATCGATCGCGCACGAGCCGCTGTTTCGTGTCCTGCTGGTGCATCATCCGCTGCGCTCGGCCAACCGGATGAAGCGGCTCACCGACGGGAAGGCTCTGATCGCCCTGCTCGCCCGCCATGGTGTCGAGCTGGTCCTGCACGGTCACGACCACGTCCATTCGACCATCTGGATCGACGGCCCGGAGCGCAAGATTCCGATCGTCGGCGTGCCCTCGGCCTCGTCGCTCGCGCACGGCCACACCCCCGCCGCCGCCTACAACATCTTCGCCGTGGCCCGCGACGGCAATCACTGGCGTTGCGACATGACCGTGCGCGGCGTCAACGAGGCGCTGCGCGTACGCGAGATCCGCCAGATCCGCCTGATCTGAGGCGCAGGTCGCGCCTCAGACCTGCTGCAGGCTCGCATAGAACGCGGCGCCGAACAGCGTGAGCGCGCCGAGCACGAAGCCGAGCACGAACGGCCAGAATCGCCCGCGCCGCGGCGGCTCGCTGCGCACCGCCGCCTGTGCGCGCGCCACGCCGAAGGCGCGCTCGCGCTCCACCATGCGGCGGGCGACGTAGTCGGTGACCGCCTTCACGATGGTTCCGAGGTCATGCGATTCGGCGAGCACGATGCGACCGTTGCGCGTGTCCTGCACGAAGCGATATTGCCGCTTGTCGCGCCCCATCACGACATGGGCGACGACGTCGATCCACAATCGCGGGGTCTCGCCTTGGCTGATGGCGCGATCGAACAGATCGAGCTGACTCGGAATCTCGTTGAACAGCGGATCGAGCGCGTCGTTGAGAATCTCGAGCCGCGCCACTTCCGCATCGCGCAGATCGACCACCACGCCGGTTCGGTCTGCGGCCTCGATCCGGGCCTGATGCAGCGCCTCGCGCAGGCGCACGGGACGCGGTTCAGTGCTGCTGTCGGGGGCCTCGGACATTCGCTGACGCTTTCACGGTTCGGCCCTGGTTTCGCCAGGATTTCTCCAATTAACCTATCAGTAACCCAGTATTCCGCAAACCCCTTTCATCTTCAATGGGTTATAAGCACGTTGTCGTAACCACTCGCGTCGCGAGCATCGCCAAAACGGACGTGGGCGGCCCCCTCCGGTATGACCCGGCTGAGACCGCCCCGTCCTTGGGCTCTTCCTCGAGCTTATTCAAATACCCGGCAATGCATTCCGTGGCAGCGATCAGGCCGCCGGCGCGCGCTGCGGCTCCTCGACGATCGAGAAGCGGACGCCGGCCTTGTGGCGGTTCTCCTCGGAGACCTCGCGCCAGCAATCCTCGGCTTCCTTACGCGACTTGAACGGCCCCTTCACCTGGGCCGAGCCTTCCACCAGCTTGTGGAAGTTCATCGAGCCGAACTCGCCGCCGATCACCCAGAAATTGCTGGTCATGAGACCCTCCTTCAGACCCCGTCACATCTTTGACAGGGCATTGCGAATTGCGTGACGGGAGATAAACGCGAATCCACGCCATTCGTATAGATGGCTTGTTTTCGAATGGTGATGTCATGTAACATCATCACTTGTCACAAATGTCATTTTGTAAATTTTGTCACAAAATGAGCTGCGGGAGCGAGCATGCCAGGCGAATCCGGAAAGAAGCTGTTCGTCGGCCCGCGTTTCCGCCGCATCCGCCAGCAGCTCGGCCTGTCGCAGACCCAGCTCGCCGAGGGGCTCGGCATCTCGCCGAGCTACGTCAACCTGATCGAGCGCAACCAGCGCCCGGTCTCGGCCCAGATCCTGCTGCGGCTGGCCGAGACCTACGACCTCGACCTTCGCGACCTCGCCACCGCCGACGAGGACCGCTTCTTCGCCGAGCTCAACGAGATCTTCTCCGATCCCTTGTTCCGCCAGATCGAGCTGCCCAAGCAGGAGCTGCGCGACCTCGCCGAGCTCTGCCCGGGCGTCACCCACGCGCTGCAGCGGCTGTACGCCGCCTACGCCGAGGCCCGGCGCGGCGAGACCCTGGTGGCGGCGCAGATGGCCGACCGCAACGCCGGCGGCCATTTCGAGGCCAATCCGATCGAGCGGGTGCGCGACCTGATCGAGGCCAACCGCAACTACTTCGCCGAGCTCGAGCAGCAGGCGGAAAGCCTGCGCGACACGCTCGACGTGCCGGCCGAAGGGCTCTATGCGGCGCTGGCCACGCGGCTGCGCGAAAGACATTCGGTCCAGACCCGCGTCATGCCGGTCGACGTCATGCGCGAGACGCTGCGCCGCTACGACCGCCATCGCCGTCAGCTGCTGATTTCCGAGCTCGTCGACGGGCCCGGCCGCACCTTCCAGCTCGCCGTCCAGCTCGGCATGACCGAGTGCCATCCGCAGTTCGAAATCATCATCGGGCGTGCCGGTGCGCTCGACGACACCTCGCGCAGGCTCTATCGCATGACCTTGGCGAACTACTTCGCGGCCGCCGTCATGATGCCCTACGCGCCGTTCCTCGCCGCGGCGGAAGCGCTGAGCTACGACATCAACGTGCTGGCGCAGCGCTTCAACACCGGCTTCGAGCAGGTCTGCCATCGCCTCACGACCTTGTCGCGCCCGAACGCGCGCGGCATTCCGTTCTTCATGCTGCGCGTCGACAATGCCGGCAACGTCTCCAAGCGCTTCTCGTCGGGCACCTTCCCGTTCTCGAAATTCGGCGGCACCTGCCCGCTGTGGAACGTGCACTCGACCTTCGACACGCCGGACCGGCTGCTGAAGCAGATCATCGAGCTGCCCGACGGCTCGCGCTATTTCTCGATCGCGCAGATGGTGCGCCGGCCGGTCGCGCCTCACCCGCTGCCGCAGCCGCGCTTCGCCATCGGCCTCGGCTGCGAGATCCGCCACGCCGCGCGCCTCGTCTACGCCGCCGGCATGGATCTGGAAAAGACCGAGGGCACGCCGATCGGCGTCAACTGCCGTCTCTGCGAGCGCGAAAACTGCGCCCAGCGCGCCGAACCGCCGATCACGCGGACGCTGATTTTGGATGAGACGACGCGGCGGGTGAGCTCGTTCGCATTCAGCAATGCAAGAGAGTTGTGAGGCCACCACTCGTTCCTCGTCGTCATTCCGGGGCGCCCGGAGGGCGAGCCCGGAATCCATTGGGCCGCGCGCCGTGCTGGTAGATGGATTCCGGGCTCGCGCTGACGCGCGCCCCGGAATGACATTGAGTTTGTGACGACCACCCATCCACATCATTGCGAGCGCAGCGAAGCAATCCAGGGCCGAGTGCGCGACTCTGGATTGCTTCGCTGCGCTCGCAATGACGTCGTGGAGGCATATACGCGATTCCTATCTCGCGGCGCATTTCGCGTCCGAGCTTTGCTGATCGTTTGCCCTCTCCTTGGTCGAGGGCACAGGGAAGACCGGGAGCGCGCCGCCCCCATGGCCCCCGTGCGTAAGGAAATGCACGGGGCAGGAACCACAGGTTCGGCTGGGACATCCCGACCCTCCCTGCGCAACCTTACGGACCGTCACAGCCGAAGGAGCTCGCGATTGCACGACCTCACATTCTCAAGGAACGAGCCAACCTAATCCGGCTGCAGCCGTGAGAATCTGAAATTGCAATGGCTCGCACCGCCGGCCAGTGTCTGAGTCCTTTCGAGATGGATGCCGCGCGTCGCATAGGCGTCGAAATCGAGCCCGCAGATGTTCGGCAAGATCTCCTGGTCATCGTGGCGTGCCGCGAACTTGCAGAACCCGCAGGCCTTGTAGTTGACGCCGAAGTCGAATGGATCACCCGGACCAGGCTCGACGAAGTCGTAGACGAAGTCCTCCGGAAACTCCTTCTGGTGGGTTTCCGTCGCACTTTTTGCGGCCTGCTCCCGCAGAAACGCCTGGTTCTCCGCCGACATGAATCGGCGCCCCGAGTCGAGACGTTCCGCTTCGGGCACCGCGAGCAATTGCGCCCTGTAGGTTTCCCGCTCAATGTCGCCGATCGTGGCCAGCGGCACACCATGTCGACGGAGCACGCGGCTGATGGCCATGAAGCCCATCAGGCGCATGAAGAACTCGGTCATGCGGCTCGCGGCGCCGCCGACATACGGCATCTGGGTGAGCACGATCTCGAATTCGTCCAGCATCTCCTGCCTGATCGCAGCGAGATCGGCGAGATGTGTTCGCGCGCACAACATCGGTTCGGCAAGGTCGAGGCGCTGGCGCATGGCAGCCTCCAGTGCATCACGATGCGCCTCGTAGAAGGGGTGTATGGTCGCGGCCATTGGCAAGCTCTCTTAGAGTCACCCTCGCGAATCCGTCTGCGGGGGGCACGGGCTGGATCTGACGAGCCGACCGTAACCGGGGCCGCCAGCGCCGCGCAAAGCAGACCTCCTTTGGTCAAGCGATAGAAAATCTATTGCAAGGCCGGCGCCGATCAGTGTCAAATTGCGGGGCGATGACCTACACGCTCCCGCCCCTCAATGCGCTGCGCGCCTTCGAAGCTGCCGCGCGGCATCTCAGCTTCAAGCTGGCCGCGCATGAGTTGCACGTGACGCCCGCAGCGGTGGGGCAGCAGGTCAAGGCGCTGGAAGAGCGCCTCGGCGTCCGCCTGTTCGAGCGTCTGCACAAGCAGCTCATTCTCACCGCGGCTGGTCAGGCCTATCTCCCTGGAATTTCCGATGGCTTTCGCCGCATTGCGGACGCGACCTCGCAATTGAAGCCGGAAGGTGCGATCGTGCTGCAGGTGGGAGTTCATGGCGGCTTCGACCTGCGCCGCCTCGACCTGGGGCCATTTCGTTCCGCGCATGCCGATATCGGCTTGCGCGTGCTGCACCCCGCCGGCTTGCACGAACTGGTCGAAGGCAAGGTCGACCTGCTGATCGCCCGTGGTCTTGGTCACCACCCGGGCTATCGCTGCGACCGGATCAATGGAGGCTCCGGCCTGGGTGACTGGCTGGTCGTACCAGAGGGGACCGCAGATTGTCCCGAGGTCGTCAGCTTCCGGGAATGGCTGCGCGCACGATCGGACGAGACCCCGCTCGCGAACTACCGCCGCAGGTCTCGGATCGGCATCGTCGGACGTTGAACCATTCCGAATGGCTAACGAAGCCCCAGGGAAGCACAAAGTGTCCGGTGTCAGAGAGCCTGAGCTGAGGTTCGCATCCGCGGCGTGACCGCGCAGCGGCTTCCGTCGTTCATTTGCCGTTCGACAACGACGATCCATGGTGTGAGAGCGGCAAGCCGGCCGTTCCGATGGAACCGGACGGCCCGGTCCGTGTTGCTCCGGAGTTCCACCCGGCAAAGCGAGAAAAAGTTGAACCGTCGTCAGTTCATTCAATCTGCGGCTGCAATCCCGGTCGCCGCGTCGCTGGTGCGCAGCGCGGACGCAGCGGCGCCGGCGAGCCAGCCGTTCAATGCGGCCTATGTCCGCGATCTCGCGCGCAATCTGGCGGCCAAGCCGTATGCGGCGCCGGACAGTCAGTTGCCGGACGCGCTGGCGAAGCTGGACTACGACGCCTATCGCTCGATCCGCTTCCTGCCGGACCGTGCCCTGTGGCGCAGTGAGAACCTGCCATTCCAGGCGCAGTTCTTCCATCGCGGCTCGATCTACAAGGACCGGGTCGACATCTACGAAGTCGCGGACGGACAGGCAAAGCCTGTGGCGTATCGTCCCGACGATTTTGCGTTCGGTCCGCAGGTTGCGGCGTTCCCGGCGGCCGATCTCGGCTTTGCTGGTTTTCGGATTCACGCGCCGATCAATCGGCCGGACTACTATGACGAGGTCTGCGTGTTCCTGGGCGCGAGCTATTTCCGCGCCGTGTCCAAGGGCGAGATCTACGGGCTGTCGGCGCGCGGGCTGTCGATCGACACCGGCGAGGCCAAGGGCGAGGAGTTTCCCGTCTTCAGGGCGTTCTGGCTCGAGAAGCCGACGCAGGGCGCCTCGGCGATGGTCGTGCACGCGCTGCTCGACAGCAAGAGCGCGACGGGATCGTATCGTTTCACGATCCGTCCCGGCGACAGCACCGTGTTCGACGTCGAGGCGTCGCTGTATCCGCGCGTCGAGATCGCCCATGCCGGGCTGGCGCCGATGACCAGCATGTTCTTGTTCGGGCCGAACGATCGCAAGGACGTCGACGACTTCCGGCCCGCGGTCCACGATTCCGGCGGGCTCGCGATGTTCAACGGCAAGGGCGAGCAGCTCTGGCGTCCCCTGAGCAATCCGCGCGACCTCCAGGTCAGTGTGTTCAACGATCTCAACCCGCACGGCTTCGGCCTGATGCAGCGGGAACGGAGTTTTGCCGCCTACCAGGATCTGGAGTCGCATTTCGAACGGCGGCCAAGCCTGTGGATCGAGCCGATCGGCGATTGGGGCGAAGGCGCCGTGGTGCTGTTCGAGATTCCGACCAACGAGGAGATCCACGACAACATCGCCGCCTTCTGGCGGCCGAAGACGCCGCTCGCGGCCAAGGGCGAGCACAACATGACCTATCGCCTGCATTGGGGGCCCGATGTCCCGAAGCCGAACAGCCTGGCGCGCTTCACCCGCACCGGCGTCGCCGCCCGCGGCGAAGGCCGGCTGTTCGTCCTCGAGCTCGAGGGCGACGCCCTGAAGGCACTCGATCCGAATGCCGTGAAGGGCGTGGTCAGCGCGGCGAAATCCGAGGTGACGAACATCGTCACGCAGCCCAACCCGGAAACGAAGGGCTGGCGGCTGAGCTTCCAGTGCGCCGTCAGCGACGCTCCGGTCGAGCTCAGGGCCGAGCTGGTCGCCAACGACAAGATCGTGTCGGAGACCTGGGTCTATCGATGGACGCCATGACCGCAGGACAGCCACGCCTGATCGAGGATGCCCCGGCCGTCGACTTTCTCCCGGCCGAGGCGCCGCTCGCGATGGAGCCCGTTTCGCTGCATCAGGCCGCGCCGAACAGGCGCGCGATCACCAGCGGACGCCGCATCCCATTTCGCCGCGCTCTCATTTTCGCCGGCACCGCGGCGCTGACGCTGGCAGGTTGCACCAAGATGTACGAGGTCGTCGAGGTCGGCGGCGTGACCGTGCTGGAAGGCATGGTGCTCGTGCTGTTCTCGATCCTGCTCGCATGGATCGCGTTTTCCTTCGTCTGCGCGCTGGCCGGCGTGGCCGCTTTGCTGGGACGGCGGCGCGACACGATCGCGATCGACAGCGACGGCCCGCTGCCCTCGCTGTCGAGCCGCACGGCGATGCTGCTGCCGACCTACAATGAGGATCCTCATGCGGTGATGGTGCGGCTGCGCGCCATGATCGAATCCGTCGCCGAGACCGGGCAGTCCGACAGCTTCGACTGGTTTCTGCTCAGCGACACCACCGACCCGGACATCTGGATCGGCGAGGAGGCGGCGTTTCTCGCGCTGCGCCAGGCCTGCGGCGACGCTCGCGTGTTCTATCGCCACCGCGCCGACAATGTCGCGCGCAAGTCCGGCAACATCGCCGACTGGGTGCAACGCTTCGGCGCGGCCTACGATTACATGATCATTCTCGATGCCGACAGCCTGATGAGCGGCACGACCGTGGTGCGGCTGGCGCATGCCATGGCGCACGCGCCGCAGGCGGCGCTGATCCAGACCCTGCCCGTCATCGTCAACGGCACCAGCCTGTTCGCGCGGCTGCAGCAATTCGCCGGGCGGCTCTACGGGCCTGTCATCGCCGCCGGCAATGCCTGGTGGTATGGCGCCGAAGGCAACTATTGGGGCCACAATGCGATCATCCGCGTCTCCGCCTTCGCAGAGGACGCCGCGCTGCCGGAGCTGCCCGGCCGTAAGCCGTTCGGCGGGCATATTCTCAGCCATGATTTCATCGAGGCGGCCTTGATGCGCCGCGCCGGCTGGGGAATCTACATGACGGTCGATCTCGACGGCAGCTACGAGGAGGTGCCGCCGACGCTGATCGACCACGCGGCGCGCGACCGGCGCTGGTGCCAGGGCAATCTGCAGCATCTGGCCGTGCTGCCGGCGCGCGGCCTGCACTGGGTGTCGCGGCTGCATCTGTTGATCGGCATCGGCGCCTACATCACCGCGCCGTTGTGGTTTGCCTTCCTCGTGCTCGGCATCCTGATCTCGCTGCAGGCCAATTTCGTCCGGCCCGAATACTTCCCCAAGGGCTTTGCGCTATTCCCGAGCTGGCCGGCCCAGGATCCGGTGCTCGCCGCCCAGGTCTTCGCCGCGACGCTCGGCCTGCTGATGATTCCGAAGCTGCTCGCCACGGTCGTGACGCTGTTCACGCCCGCGCGGCGCCGCGGCTTCGGCGGCGGGGTTCGGCTCTGCCTCGCGGTGCTGGCGGAAACGCTGCTCGCGGCGCTGATCGCCCCGTCGATGATGGTCTTTCAGTCGGTCGCCGTGGTCGAGATCCTGCTGGGACGCGACGCCGGCTGGCAGGTGCAGCGCCGCAGCGATGGCGGCGTCAGCCGGGGCGAGATCTATCGCAAATTCGCACTGCCGACCGTATGCGGCCTCGCCATGGCCGCGAGCGCCTACGCCGTCTCGCTGCCGCTGCTGGCCTGGATGTCACCGGTCATCGCCGGCCTCGTGCTGTCCATCCCGATCGGACTGCTGACGGGCGGGCGAACGACCGGGGCGGCCCTGTTCACCACGCCCGAGGACCGGACGCCGCCGCCGGTGCTGATCCGCGCCAGGACGCTTGCTGCGGAGCCGCAGCCGCCGCGCGATGCGGCGCTGGTCGAGCTGCGGCGCAACGCCGAGCTCCGTCGCCAGCATTTGACGGCCCTGCCCGCGTCGCGACGGCGCAAGCCCGGCGACATCGACGTCGAGCTGGCGACGGCCAAGGCCCGACTGGCCGACGCCAGCAGCCTTCGGCAGGCGGCCGGCTTCCTCTCGCGCCGCGAAACGCTCGCCGTGCTCAACGACCGCGCAGCGCTGGAGCGGCTCGTCGCGCTGCCTGAGGCGTGAGGCCGCGCTATTTCGTCAGATGCGCCGAGGCGATCGCCTGCTGGAACAGCGCCGTCAGCGCCGAGCCGATGCTGCCGCTGGAGTCGACCTCGTAGTAATAGCCCGGGCTGGCGCAAGACTTCATGATGTCGCCGATCGAGCTGCGCCACGGCGCGATGTAGGTCGTGTACCAGCTGTTGTTGGTGATCGCGAGATAGGTGGTGTAGAGCACTGCGATCTTGATGCCGCGCGCCTTCAAGGTGTCGCAGGTCGTGGTATTCAGCGGCTCCTGGCAGCGGCCGCCGGAGAGCACGGTCTTGCTGCACGTCGTCGGGTAGGAGTAGTCAGCGACGCCGTCGGCGACGAAGAACAGCCACTTCTGCGGCTTGGTCGACGAACCGTCGCCCTGCGTCGGGATCACGCCGTTCATGGCCGACATGGTGCCATCATAATCGGTGCACATGTCGTTGTTGTAGCCGCTGTAGGGGATCGTCATCAGGTCGAGCGAGCCGACCGACGACTTCACCGACGACATGCTCGACGACAGGCTGGCGATGGTGGTCAGCCCCAGCGAGCCGCAGTCGCTGCCCAGGCTGTAGACCGCCATGCGGTACTGGTTACTGACGACCTGGCTCGACGTCGCCGTATCGGTGAGCGACTGGGTGGCGGACCTCACCACGTCGATCCGCATCGTCACGCCCTTGTTCTTGGCGATCTGGTAATAGCTGTTGGTCTGCAGCGTCTTCTTCGAGCTCGACGTGTAGGTGTCGTGGCATGCGAAGGCGCATTTGTCGGACGTTGCGTTCTGCAAGGTCGTCATGTCGGCCGTGGTCGCGCCGAGGCCCTGCGATGGCGAATTGTCGACCAGGACGTAGAAATCCATGTAGGTCGGGAACGAGGCCGAGGCCGATGACGAGGCCGAGACCGTCATCGTCGGGTAGCCGAACATGTACATGAACATCGTCTTGACCACCACGGTGGCGCTGCCCGTCACGCTTCGCGCGCTCACGCTGTCGGTGATGTCGATGCTCAGCGAGTTCGCCGTCAGATTGTGGGCCGACATCTGACCGTTGAACATGTTGGTCGCGGCGGTCTTGGCATCCGATGCAGTGCCGCGCATCGCGGTATAGCCGGTTGCCGCCAGCAGCGCGGCGTCGATCGAGGCGGACAGCTTAGCCTTGGCGCGCACCGCCATCGAATAGTCGACGGCCGAGCCGACGAAGGTCAGGATCGGCAGCAACGCCAGCGCGAAGATGATCGCGATGTTACCGCTGTTGTCGCGGTGGAACCGCGACAGGAGCTCGCGGTACTGATATGCGGCCGGCAAAGCAGGAACTCCAACAAACAAAGTTGCGTTGCGCACGATGTTGCTGGCCAACCGTTGCATTGGGATTGATGCGATTGCAGAGAGTCGGTTACATCGTGTTTCCGATTGTCGTAAACGGTGTCGTTGCACCATCAGGCCGCCGCATAACGGGTATGCGGGCTGCCGCGCCGTTCTTGGCACCCATTCTCGGGCATGATGACGGGGACGCGGTCGGCCCGGGCCGCCAGGACGCAGCCCCTCCTCTGGTACCCCGATTGCAAAGTGGCAGCGCGGATAGCATAGTCCGCGCGTTTTCCGGCGCGCAGGGCGCTGATTCTTGAGGGGTTTTGGGGACGACGATGGCGGATGCCGATCTTGATGCCGTGATCCGGCAACTGGCCAAGCAACAGAACAAGACCATTCTGGCGGCGGCGAAGAAGCGGCGCGACCGCTTCAACGGTCTGGCCGTCAAGGCCAAGGACAAGGACGCCAAGGAGCGCTTCAAGATGCTCGCCCGCGAGGCGGTCGAGCAGGCCAATGCCGCCGCGCGGCGACTGCTGATCTCCGCCGACAATGTCGCCGACAGCTATGCCCGCGCGATGCGCCAGGCCGCCGCTGCCGAATTGCCGAGAAGGGCGGAGGCCAAGAAGGCCGAGAAGACGGACGCGCCGCCGGCCAAGGCCGCGGCCGACAACAAGGCTGCGGCTGGCAACAAGGCTGCGGCCGGCAGGAAGCCGGCGAAGAAAGGCCGCGCGACCGCCCGGAAGGCGAGCTAGGACGGTTTCGGTTCTTGCGATGCGACGCGCGTCGCGGAGCCGATCCGGCTTCGGCCTGCGGCCTCCGATGTTCCGCCCGCGACAGCCTTGGGTTGATGCAGGTCAATACTGTACACCCCACGCGGGCCTTTCCTTCGACAGCACGGGGCTAGCCCCGGGCGCGCAGTGCGCGTCTGCGGACCGAAGCCGCCGCTTCATCGAGGGAGGTCCACCATGACGAGTCGCTCTTCGGCCATCTTGCTCTGTTCCGCGATCGGCCTCTGCTGCATCGGCTCTGCGGCTCGCGCAGAGGTTCTGGCGCACTACGAATGCAGCATCATCGGTCCCGCAGTTCCCGAGCCGATCGGTGATCGCCCCGGGCACACGCTCGCCACCGTCCAATTTTCGTGCTTTGCCGTCGACGGCGCGATCAAGGGTGCGGTCTACACCGCAGTCAACGTGGCCGAATGGGACGGCACGAAGGGCACCTATCAGTTCGCCGGCGGCGTCCACCGCATCGCGGGTGGCTTCGCCGTCACGCAACTGAGCGAGGGCCACGCGACCGTCGTGATCAGAGATGGTCAGCCGGTCGGCACCGAGGGGACCGGCAAGGCCGTGATCAAATATGCCGCCGGCACGCTGGCGCAGCTCGACGGCAAAGCCCTCGCCTTCGTAACCAAGACGACGGGGCTCGGCCGGTTCAACCTCGATTTCACCGACTGACCGGCGGCATCACCGCGCTCGACGATCTCGCGGCCAAGGTCGCAGCCGGCAAGCAGTAACGCGGCGACATGGCCGAGCCGAGCGGGCAGCGGTGGGTCAGGGCTTGAGCGCGACCGAGAACACGCGGAAGCCTGCGATCTTCGGGAACGCTTCCGCGGCCTCGGGCGAGGCCAGCGCCACCACGGCGGCGCTCACCTCGCCGCCGCTCAGCCGGGTGATCGCGGTCGCCTGGCCTTCGAGCAGCAGCACCTCGGAGGCGCCGGCCGCGTTCATCGCGGCAGTGATCTTGGGATTGGACTTGGTGTAGCGCTCGTCGATCGCGATCACCTTGCCGCTGAGATCGGCGAGGCTTCGCACCGTGGGGCGCGCCAGCAGAATGGCCACGAGATGATCGTCGGCAGGCCCCTCGGGCACGCGCAGCGCGGTCATCCGCTCGGCCAGTTCGGCCGCCACCTTGACCGCCGCCACCATGACCTCGCTCTGGACCTTGCCCGCGGCCGGCGGCACATCCTTCGCGGGAGATGCAGGCTTGGCCACGGGCGCCGATGCGCCATCAGGTGGCAGGATCGGATCGGACGGTGGCGTGCGCTGCGGCTTTTCGACTGCCTTTTCCAGGGGCTTGTCGAGCGGCTTCGCGGCGACGACGTGCGATATCGCCCGCCGCTTGGCGGCGCGGGCGTGCTTGCGCTGCAGAGCCGCACGACGCGCGACCGCGCTCGATTTGCGGCTCGCCTTGACGGCGGGCTCGGACGGCGTGAGCGACGCCGGCTCGCGGACGGACGGGCTGTCGGCGCAGGCGTTGCCGCTCAGATCCACACACGGCGCCGCGACCTGCGGCATCACCGGACGGCTGCAGCCCGCCAGCGCCAAGGCTGACACCAAGGCCAACGCGCCGAGACAAAGCGCTCTCACTGTTCAGCTCCTGACGACTCTCCTGCGCGCAAGATGCGCGTCTGCGTTGGCCTCCTATCTCTCGCGGGATGCGTTAAACTCAGGCTTATTCGCCGGTTTCGAGCACCCGACTCTGCGCGGCGTGGTTAATGTCGGGCGCACAAGTCGGCAGTGCTGGCCGAGCCGATCATTCCAGCCGCGACGAAATATGTTACGGGCAGGGCCGTCGATGCTGCTGCGATTTATGGTAGTGTTTTCTGAGCACATCGACGCGGGGGCGAACAGATGAGTTTCTCCAGGGCGGCATCGGCCGTGTGCGTTGCCATCGGTCTTGGTCTTGCTCTTGGCCTCGGCCCGGCCGGCGCCGATACGATCGCGCGCTACGACTGCACGATCATCGGCACGATGGGCCTCGAGCCGATCGGCGACCGTCCCGGTCACATGCTGGTCAGCTTTCAATATTCCTGCTTTGGAACCGACGGGCTGATGAAGGGCGCCACCTACACCGCCAGCGTCGCCTCCGAATGGGAGAGCCAGAAGGGAACGTATCTGTATGGCGCCGGCATCCATCGCACGCCGGACGGCTATGCGGTGGCCGTGCTGACCGACGGGACCGGCTCGGTGGTCATGAAAAATGGCGCGCCCGCGATGTCCGAGGCCACCGGCAAGGTCGCCTTCAAGCTCGCCTCCGGCCGCTTCGCGTCGCTGGCCGGACGGACGGCGAATTTCACCGCCCGGCTGGTCGGGCCCGGCCACCTCATCTACGAGCTGACCGACTGACCGGTCGGCCCGAGGCGCAACAACCGGACGTGCAACAGCCGCAGGAAATCCATTGATCCGATCATCGCCCGCCGCCATGTTGGGCGGCACGTCCGTCACCACGCTCCTCCCCGCAACGGCCGGGCGGAACGAAGCGGCGCCGCCGATGTTTTTCGAACTTGCGAAGGATACTCCATGGCCAAGACAGACCCCGCTGCCGGCAAGCCGATCGCCAATGCCGCGCTCGCCAACATCCCGCGGCTGATCACGGCCTATTATGCGCTGAAGCCCGATCCGCACGAGCCGACCCAGCGCGTCGCCTTCGGCACCTCGGGCCATCGCGGCTCGTCACTGAAAACCGGCTTCAACGAGAACCACATTCTTGCCACCACCCAGGCGCTCTGCGACTACCGGCGCCAGCAGGGCCTCGACGGCCCGCTGTTCGTCGGCATCGACACCCACGCCCTCGCCGAGCCTGCGCTGGCCACCGCGCTGGAAGTGTTCGGCGCCAATGGCGTCGAGGTGATGGTCGACAAGGACGGCGGCTATACGCCGACGCCGGTGATCTCGCATGCCATCATCGCCTACAACAAGGGCCGCACCGATCATCTCGCCGACGGCGTCGTCATCACGCCGTCGCATAACCCGCCGGAGGACGGCGGCTACAAATACAATCCGCCGCATGGCGGCCCCGCCGACACCGACGCCACCGGCGAGATCGAACGCCAGGCCAATGTCTATCTCGCCAATGACCTCGAGGGCGTCTCGCGCATCAGCTACCGCCAGGCCAGGCAGCGCGGCTCGGTGCATCCGCACGACTACGTCACGCCCTATGTCGCCGACCTCGCCAACACCGTCGATCTCGACGCGATCAAATCCGCCGGCATCAAGATCGGCATCGACCCGCTCGGCGGCGCCGCGATCGCCTACTGGGCGCCGATCATCGAGCGCTACGGCCTCAATGCCACGGTCGTCAACGAGCTCGTCGATCCGACCTTCCGCTTCATGACCGCGGACTGGGACGGCAAGATCCGCATGGACTGCTCCTCGCCCTACGCGATGGCGAGCCTGATCGGCATGCGCGAACGCTTCGACGTGGCGTTTGCCAACGACACCGACGCCGACCGCCACGGCATCGTGACGCGCACCGGCGGGCTGATGAATCCGAACCATTATTTGGCGACGGCGATCGCCTATCTGTTCGCGCACAGGCCGGACTGGCGCGCCGATGCCGCCATCGGCAAGACCATCGTGTCGAGCTCGATGATCGACCGGGTCGCAGCCAAGCTCGGCCGCAAGCTGGTCGAGACGCCTGTGGGCTTCAAATGGTTCGTCGAGGGTCTCAGCTCCGGCGGCTTCGGCTTTGCCGGCGAGGAGAGCGCGGGCGCCTCGTTCCTCAAGCGCGACGGCACAGTGTGGACCACCGACAAGGACGGCGTCATCCTGGGTCTGCTCGCCGCCGAGATCATGGCCAAGCGCGGCCGCGATCCGAGCGAGCTCTACAAGGAGCTGACCTCCGAGCTCGGTGCGCCGGTCTATGAGCGCATCGACGTGCCGGCCACGCCGCCGCAGAAGGCGGCGCTGAAGGCGCTGACGCCGGAGACGATCAACCTGAAGGAGCTCGCCGGCGATCCCGTCCGAATCGTGCACACCAAGGCGCCCGGCAACGGCCAGTCGTTCGGCGGCATCAAGGTGGAGACGGAGTACGGCTGGTTCGCGGCGCGCCCCTCCGGCACCGAGGACGTCAACAAGCTCTATGCCGAGAGTTTTCGCGACGCCGAGCACCTCAAGCGCATCCAGAGCGAGGCACAGGCGGCGCTGGCGAAAGTGGGGTGAAACAGGGCGAGCAGCGAATGGCGAATAGCGAGTGGGGATTCCTCGTCCCGATTCGCTATTCCCTATCCGCCATTCGCCCGTTTCCCTTTCCACGCGGTTCGGATATCGATGGTCCGACAAGGGATTAGACAGCCATCGGTGAGACCGGATGCGAAGCTCTTCGACTGCCTTGCGCGTCACCTTCAGTGCGCTTGCAACCTCGTTCATGCTGGTTGTCAGCGCATCAGCGCAAATGGCGCCGGAGGCCGCGGCGCCGCGGCCGAGGCCCGCGCCGTCCTTGCGCGCCGCTTCCTGCCATAACGGCCAGAGCTTCGACCGTTTTCTCGCCGAGCTGAAGCAGCGCGCTGTGGCCGAGGGCGTGTCGCAGCGCGCGATCGCGGCGGCCTCACCCTACCTCACCTACGATCAGGGCATCGTCAACCGCGACCGCGGCCAGCGCGTGTTCGGCCAGCTGTTCACCGAGTTCGCCGGCCGCATGGCCGCAAGCTACCGGATGCAGAACGGCCAGCAGCACATCAAGATTCATGCGGCGGCGTTCGCGCGCGCCGAGAAGGAGTATGGCGTGCCGCCGGCCGTCATCGCCGCGTTCTGGGGCCTTGAGAGCG
Source organism: Bradyrhizobium sp. SSBR45G (assembly GCF_030159255.1). Lineage (GTDB taxonomy): Bacteria > Pseudomonadota > Alphaproteobacteria > Rhizobiales > Xanthobacteraceae > Bradyrhizobium. The sequence continues at coordinate 74,112 of NZ_BSCT01000029.1, forward strand.
ACTTCGGCTCCAACATGGGCAACCTGCCGGTGCTGCCGTCACTGGTGTCGCTGGCCTACGACTGCCGCCGCAGCGAGCGCTTCCAGAACGAGACCATCGCCGCGCTCAAGGTCATCGACCGCGGCGATCTCTCGCCACCGGAGATGATCGGCTCCTGGGCCGGCGAGCTCGGCCAGACCCAGTTCCTGCCGACGCACTACGTCACCTATGCGGTCGACTATGACGGCGACGGCCGCCGCGACCTGCTGCGCAGTCCGTCGGACGTGATCGGCTCGACTGCGAACTACATCGCCACGGGGCTGAAATGGCGCCGCGGCGAGCCGTGGCTGGAAGAAGTCCGCGTGCCCCAGAGCTTCCCCTGGGAGCAGGCGGATCTCACCGTCAAGGCGCCGCGCAGCAAATGGGCGGGCCTTGGCGTGAGCTACGCCGACGGGCGGCCGCTGCCGAACGATGCGCTCGAAGCCTCCGTGTTGCTGCCGATGGGCCGCAACGGTCCCGCGTTCCTGGCCTATGCCAACTTCGCCGCCTATACCGAGTGGAACAACTCCCTGATCTATTCGACCACAGCCGGCTATCTCGCGTCCCGCATCGCCGGCGCGGCGCCGATGCGCAAGCCCTCGACCCCGGTCGCGCAGATGCCGTTCAACGAGATCAAGGAATTGCAGCAGCTGCTCGTGAAGGCGGGCTTCGACGTCGGCAAGGTCGACGGTGTGCTGGGCCAGCAGAGCCGCATTGCGGTCAAGACGATGCAGTTGCGGCTCGGCCTGCCCGCCGACTCCTGGCCGACGGCCGAGCTGCTTGCACGGATGCGCGGCACGCCGCGCGCGGCCGCGCCCACAGCGGCAACCGCGACGCGCTGATCGCCGGCGCCGCATTGACCGATCCCGACGATGGCCCACACCTCGTCGCATTTGCGCTTCGTCCATCATACGAAATACGAGCTGGGAAAGAACTTTCCCAAAATCGCCCGAACATTAGAAAGATGCAGTTGCATTATCTTGGAGACAGCCCCATGTCCGTGGGGCGCTTCATTGCGACGTCTCCTTCAAGCGAGAGCATCCATGTCCTTCTACGACGCCACCGTCCCGGCTTACCTTCAGATCCTCACCAGCCTCTCCGGCCTGCTGACCAAGGCCGAAGCCCATTGCGAGACGAAGAAAATCGAGCCTGAGGTGCTGCTCGGCGCCGGGCTCTATCCGGACATGCTGCCGTTTTCGAAGCAGATCCAGCTCGCTTGCGATTTCGCCGCCAAGGGCTGTGCCCGCCTCACCCATAGCGAAGTGCCGGTCACGCCCGACACCGAGAAGAGTTTTGCCGAGCTGCGCCAGCGGCTCGCCAAGACCATCGATGATCTGAAGCGCTTCACGCCCGCGCAATTCGAGGGCGCCGACAGCCGCGACGTCACCTTCCCGACCGGCGCGACGACCAGCATGACGTTGAAGGGCCAGGAATTCGTCAACCGCGTCTCATTTCCGAACTTTTATTTCCACGCCGCGATTGCCCACGGCATTCTCAGACATAACGGCGTCGAGATTGGAAAACGGGATTTTCTGGGCGTCGCCTGAGCCCGCTTTCGCGTTCTGCAGCAGGCAACTCGGATGGCCTGCTGCGGCAGCCGATCGCGGACTCCGTCGGCATCGGACGACTCTCGATAGATGCCGGATGTCTGAGAAGAGACTCAGCGCTCCTGTTCACGACCGCTCGCAGCCGTGATGACCGCGACGATGATCAACCCCGTCAGGACCAGGCGGACGCCGGCGCTGACACCGAAGGTGTTGAGCATCGTCAGCAGCAGCACGAGGAACAGCGCCGCGCCGAACAGACCGGGGATGTTCGCCTTGCCGCCCGCGACCGACGTGCCGCCAATGACGACCACGGCGATGGATGCGAGCAGATATTCGTTGCCGATGTCGACATTGGCGCCGCGGAAATAGCCGGCCAGCAGCGCACCGTCGATGCCGCCGAGCGTCCCGCACAGCACGTAGCTGGCAAAGCGCACCCGATCGACCCTAATGCCGGCGAGACACGCGGCGCGCATGTTCTGTCCGATCGCCAGCACGGAACGGCCGAACACCGTGCGTTGCAGAACGACGTTCGCACCGATCATGAACAGCACCGTCAGCACGGCCAGCAGGGGAATGCCGAGCAGCTGGATGTTGGTGAAATCGGCAAAGCCGGGCGGCGGCTTGATCTGGAGCCCGCGACCATAGCTGATGTCGATCGACTGGATGACGAAGCTGGCCGAGAGCGTCGCGATGATCGGTGGAATCCGCAGCGCCTGGATCAGCAGATAGTTCGCCGCGCCGATCGCCGCGCCGCACGCGAGCGCGGCGATCAGGCCGAGCGCGATACGCTGATCGTCGCCGCCCATCACCGTCATCGCCACCGCGCTGGCAAGCCCGATATTGGCCGGCAGCGACAGGTCGACATTCCCCGGCCCCAGCGTGATCACGAACATCTGGCCGACACCGACCACGACCGTGAACACCGCCAGCGAGAGGGCGGCCGTCAGCATGCCGCCTGCGCCGTAGCCGCCGGTGAAGAAGATCGCCGCCAGCCACACCGCGAAGGCGCCCATGTACGACCAGATCCAAGGTCGGGCGAGAGCCTGGCCGAGCGCCCTCTTCATCGCTCCGCATCCTTCCTGCTGATCAGCACGCGGGCGGCGAGCACGACGATCAGGATGGCGCCGTTGGCAGCGACCTGCCAGTCCGGCGGAATACGCATGAAGGTGAGCAGCGGCGAGGCCGCAAGGGCCAGCGTCAGGGCACCGATCACGGCACCGATCGGCGAGACCCGGCCGCCGACGAACTCGCCGCCACCGAGGATGACCCCGGCGATGGACAACATCGTGTAGCCGTTGCCGATGTTGGCGTCGCCGGAGGTCGTGGTGCCGATCAGGGCGAGCCCCGACAGCACACCGAACAGGCCGGCACAGGCAAACAGCGCCATCTTCGCTTTCAGCAGCGACCAGCCGGCCCTGCCGATGGCGACGGAATTGCCGCCGGTCCCCCGCAGGATGGCGCCGTAGGACGTGCGCATCAGCCCGACATAGGCGACCGCGGCGATTGCGGCCGCCGCCAGGATCGGAAACGGCACGAGCGGCGGCTTGATGCTCATCACCGCCAGCAGCCAGTCCGGGGCTTTGCCACCGGGCTTCGGCAGCATCAGGATGGCAAGTCCCTGCCAGACGAAGCTCATGCCGAGCGTGACGACGATCGAAGGCAGGTTGCGCAGATGGATCAGTGCGCCGAGGCCCGCATAGGCCGCGATGCAACCGAGCAGCGTGACCATCCCGAGCAGCGGGGTCTCGCGCAGCCAGGTCGCGGTGACGCAGCCTACGAAGCCGACAAATGCGCCGATCGACAGATCGAGGTCGTTGCCGGCGATCACGAACATCTGCGCCACTGTCGCCAGCGCAATCGGCACCGCGAGGTTGAGCATCAGGGTGAAGCCGAAATAGCTGATGGCGCGCGGATTGAGCCAGGCGATGCCGATCAGCACCAGGGCCAGCGACAGAGCCGGCAGGAGGGCCCGCAGCAGCCGCGGCAGATTGTGCGCGCCGAGCATGGACCCGGCCTGTTTCGCGGACACGTTCACAGAGGCCATGCGTTCAGCCCGCTTCCGCGAATGATGACTGGATGACCTTCTGCTCGGTCAGTTCCTCGCGGGTCAGGTCGGCCACGATCGCATCGTTGCGAAAGACATAAACGTGGTCGCATTGCTTCAACTCATCGGTCTCCGTGGTGTACCACAGGAAGGTGCGGCCATGGTCCGCCTCGGCGCGGATGAGGTCGTAGACCTCGCGCTTGGTGCCGACATCGACCCCGCGCATCGGATCGTCCATAAGCACGATGCGCGCGTCCGAGCCGAGGGCGCGGGCAAACAAGACCTTCTGCTGATTGCCGCCCGACAGAGACAGGATGTTGTTGCGAACATCGGGTGTGCGGATCCGGATCTTGTCGCGCCACTGCAAGGCGAGCGCCTGCTCCCGTCCCGGCGAGATCAGCAAGCCCTGGCGCAGGCTGGACAGCGAGCGCACGGCGATGTTTTCCGCAATCGACCACAGCGGAAAGACACCGTCGGCCTGGCGATCACCGGCGACCAGGGCCACGCTTGCCGTGATCTCAACCCCGCTCACCGCGCGGCTCGCAGCCGCGAACACCGCGAGCAGCAGCTCGGTCTGGCCATGGCCGGCGAGACCGGCGAGGCCGATGATCTCGCCCTCATGCGCCACCAGCTCTCCAGCACCGCTCTGGCGCCTTGGACGGGCCCGCACGCGCAGTGGCGATCGTCCGCGGGCGTGCCCCTGATCGGCCTTGGCCTCGCGCGCATGGGCCTCGACGTCGCCCATCGCCGCAACCAGCCCTTCACGGTCGAACGACGCAGCCGGCGCGTCGGCGACGGTCCGGCCGTCGCGCATCACCACGATGCGATCGCAATTCGCGAGCACCTCCCCGAGCAGGTGCGAGATGAAGATGCAGCTGGCGCCCTCGGCGACCACGCGGCGCACGAAGCCGAGCAACTGCCCGGCAGTGTGGCCGTCGAGCGAGGACGTCGGCTCGTCGAGGATGACCAGCCGCACCGGCTCATCGGTCACGGTGAAGGCGCGCGCGACCTCCACCATCTGGCGCCGCCCGATCGGGAGGTCCTGAACCAGATCGGACGCCGCGATGCCGTGACCGGGGAAGATGGCATCGAGCTTGTCGCGGATCAGCCGCCCGGCCTTCCGCCGCCAGGAGAAGCCGGTGAGCGACGGATGAAAAACGCGGGTGTTCTCGGCGACCGTCAGGTTGGGGCACAGCGAGAGCTCCTGGAACACGCAGCGGACGCCCAGCCCCTTCGCAACTCCCGGCGAATAGCCGGCCGGCTCCACGCCACCGATCTTAAGATGCCCGCGATCGGCCGCGGCCGTGCCGGCAAGGATATGCATCAGCGTCGACTTGCCTGCGCCATTGTGTCCGACGAGCCCGAGGCATTCGCCAGCGGCGAGCATGAGGTCGACGCCGCCAAGGGCCCGGACGGCACCGAAATGCTTTTCGATGCCGTCCAGTCTGACCAGCTCAGGCCGCGTCACGGTCATTCGGCGCCTGCATCTGCGAACCGCGTCCCCGATCGGCCGTCACTTCATGTTGGCCTTGATCGCCGCGATCGCTTCGGCCTGCGTGTATTCGTGGCTGGCAACGCCGCCCTTCGGAATGTTGGGCAATTCAGTCTCGAAGGTGTCCTGCGTGAACGCGAGGTAGGGCACCAGCAGATCGTGAGGAATGCTCTTGTTGCCGTCCAGCACCTGCTGGGCAACCCAGAACGCCAAGGTCGATACGCCAGGTGCGATGGAGGCGGACCAAGTGGCGTAGCCGTCCTTGGCCTTCTGCTCCTTCCACCACTGCAGTTCGTCCTGGCGGTTGCCCATGATGATGGTGGGGCGCGGCTTGCCGGCAGCGGCAAACGCCTGCGCCGCGCCATAGCCGTCACCGCCCTGATCGACCACACCGACGATGTCGGGCAGCGACGGCAGCACGGTCGCCACCGCCTTCTGCGCCGTCGTCTGATCCCAGTCGCCGGTGACCGACGCCACGATCTTGAACTGGGGGTGCGCCTTCACGCCTTCGAGAATTCCGGCGTGGATGGCGTCGTCGATCGAGGTCCCCGCCAGCCCGCGGATTTCGAGCAGATTGCCGCCCTTGGGCTGGAACTTCGCCATCTCCACGACCTCCTGATTCCCCATCGCCTTGAAGTCGACGACGACCCGATAGGCGCAGGGCTCGGTGACGATGCCGTCGAACGACACCACGACGATGCCGGCATTGCAGGCCTGCTTGACGGCGCCGTTCAATGCATCAGGCGAAGAGGCATTGATGACGATCGCGTCATAGCCCTGCAGGATCAGGTTCTGGATCTGCGCTGCCTGCGTCGGCACCTCCTTGTCGGCAGTGGTGAAGATGTCGGCGGCGGCGACCGCCTTGTCGGCGACGGCCTTCTTGGTCACGATCTCGTAGCTCTTGAGCATCGCCTGGCGCCAGGAGTTGCCCGCATAGTTGTTCGAAAACGCGATCTTCTTGCCGCTCGTGTCGGCATATGCCGCCCCGCCGACGATGGTGCTGACAACGGCGCACACGGCCGCGATCCCGATGCCGGACTTCATGGATGGACCTCCCCTGGCGACCTTCATGCGGGCCGCGATGTTTTTTGCACGTCTCGATCGAGCGCAGGTCACGATATCGCCGCGCGGTTCCTTCGACAAGCTCGCACGCGCTGTGCGCGTGTTGGTCCCGGCGAGCGGACCGCATTGCTTCTCGCGCAGCATGCGCGGAACTCCCCCGCATTTTTGAATGGCTCGGCCCATTGTTCCCTGTGCGGCAATGCACAACTGGTCCCTGACCTGTCCTTGCAATGGAAAGAGCCGATGAGCACATCCAAACTGTTCGAGCCGTACAAGCTCGGCCCGATCACCCTGGCCAATCGCGTCGTGATGGCGCCGCTGACGCGCAATCGCGCGGTGGCGGGCCTGGTGCCGAACCCGCTGGCCACGGACTATTATCGCCAGCGCGCCAGCGCCGGCCTGCTGATCACCGAAGCGAGCCAGATCTCGCAGCAGGGTCAGGGCTATCAGGACACCCCCGGCATCTATTCGAAGGAGCAGATTGCCGGCTGGCGCAAGGTGACCGACGCCGTGCACGCCAAGGGCGGCCGCATCTTCATCCAGCTCTGGCACGTCGGCCGCATCTCGCACGTCTCGCTGCAGCCGAATGGCGGCGCGCCCGTCGCGCCCTCAGCCATCCCTGCCAAGACCAAGACCTTCGTCAACGGGACCTTCACCGACGTCTCCGCCCCGCGCGCGCTCGAGCTGGCGGAAATCCCCGGCATCGTCGAGGCGTTCAAGCAGGCCGCGCTGAATGCTGTCGAGGCCGGCTTCGACGGCGTTGAGATCCACGGCGCCAACGGCTACCTGCTCGACCAGTTCGCCAAGGACGGCGCCAACAAGCGCACCGACGCCTATGGCGGATCGATCGAGAACCGCGCGCGGCTGATGCTCGAGGTCGCCAAGGCGGTCTCCGGCGCCATCGGCCCTGAGAAGACCGGCATCCGCATCTCGCCGGTGACGCCGGCTAACGACGTTTCCGATTCGAACCCGCAACCGCTGTTCGACTACATCGTCGACCAGCTCAACGCACTCAACCTCGTCTTCATCCACGTCATCGAGGGTGCGACCGGCGGACCGCGCGATGTCGCGCCGTTCGACTACGCCTCGCTGCGCAAGCGATTCAAGGGCGCCTACATCGCCAACAACGGCTATGACCTTGCGCTGGCCAACAAACAGCTCGATGCCGATGCCGCCGACCTGATCGCGTTTGGCCGTCCCTTCATCGCCAACCCGGACCTGGTCGAACGGCTCAAGACCGGCGCAGTTCTCAACGAGCTCGACCGCGCGACGCTCTATGGCGGTGGCGAGAAGGGCTACACCGACTATCCGACGCTCAAGACGTCGCAGGCGGCGGAGTAGTCGCGTTCTCGGAGGGTGGGCAAAGCGCCCGCCTTGCAGCGCAGTCGCGTGCCCACCGCCCGCCCGTGGATGCGTTGCGGGAATGGTGGGCACGGCGCGCGATGGATTCGCATGACGCGATGTCTCGCGCGCGCCTTCGCCCACCTGCTCCAGACAACGCACGATCTCGGCGACGCCGTGTAGAGCATGATCTTTTCGGAAACCGGTTGCCACTTTTCCGGATCATGCTCTAGGTCATGCTTCCCGGCAGGAAGCAGCGCACCTCGATGCGCAGCCCGGTATTGAGCTCGCGATAATACACCGGCCACACCATCGTGCGGCCGGCGCGATTGGGTTCGGTGACGACGGCATCGTCCGGCACGTTCCACCAGATGCCCTCGATGCGCACGCGGTAGCGGCCATCCTGCACCTCCCAGTCGATGTCCGAGAGCGCCGTTCCATCGGCATCCGAACAGCACGGCCCCCTGCGCGAACGCAAGCTCTCGAACCATCCCTTCAGCGGCGAGTTGGCATGGCGTCCGTCGAGGTCGCGCGCCATCGCGTCGGGCAGCGGCAGGGACTGCAGACCGAGACCGCCCGCGAGCGCCGCGACAGCGATCGTCGTTCGCACCAGGCGAGCGAGGCCGGGCTGACGGAGGCTCCGCGAAAGGACTGAAATCATCGCCGCAAGGATTGAAGATCCGTCACTCATGTCGCCACCTCGTTGCTCGATGCGAGAGATGCGCAATAGCTCGTCGATCTTCATGGCGGAAGTTCGTAGTAAACAACGACGTTCGAAGGCGATCACGCAAGCGTCGAAAATTTCAGGACGGCGCAGCTCATTTGTTCACGATTATTATAGGATTAGTTCCCGTCGACCGTGGTGAACGTGACCATAGTGATTGATGCTGCCGAGAACTCGCTGAGTCTACGTAGGGCAGGCAAAGCGGCGCCGTCAGGCGGCGCGTGCCCACCATGCCAAGTCCCAACCATGGCGGTGGGCACGGCGCGCGATGGACCCTGCCTGTTTCGAAATGATCGGGCGCGCCTTTGCCCACCCTACCGGCTGACGCAAGAGTGGACGCAGCGAGCCCAGCAACGGCGACACGGACGGAGACGGCACAGGTTCTGATCATCCTATCCGATGATCCGGAGGCTGGAGCAGGCGCCGCCCTCGCGTGGTGAGCGGGATGTGACCATGGAAAAGGCCGGGATCGCTCCCGGCCTTTCCTGTCAGCCGGCAGAGACGAGCGCCCTCAGAACTCCGCGCGCACCTTCAGCACCGCCGACTGTTCGAGATATTTGCTGCCGACCACGGCGTTGTAGCCGAGCGAGATCGATTGGCGCTCGCCGAAGGCCACCAGCTTCAGCGCGGCGCCGAGCTCGGCCAGGTTGCGCTCGGGCGACGGCCCAGCCGCGACGAAGGTGGCGCCGCCGCCGGCGAAGGCCGCCGTCACGTTCTGCGCCGTGTTGCCGAACTCGTGCCGCCATGCCGCCAGCGTTTCCAGGCCAAAACCGTAGGTCGAGGTGACCAGCAGCGGGAGGGTCGAGCGGAAGCCGAGGTTGGAGCGGACCGAGTTGGTGGTCTGTCTGGCGACCGTGAGCGCGGCGCCTGCCGCACTGGCCTCGGTGTAGGCCTGCTGATCGAGCCGGCCATAGGTGACGCCGGCAAACGGCGTTAGCACCGCCTGATCGACCTTCACCGGCATGCCGAACTCGCCGCGCAGCAGCGTCAGCCAGCCCTTGTGGCTGCCCGAGGCAGTGTCGGTGAAGCCGGCGAAGTTGATGCGGCGCGTGGTGGTGTAGTCGACGAGCGCGACGCCGGCGGAGCCGTTGACGTACCAGGACGGCTGCACATAGGCGCCATACACCGTGCCCTGATAGTGCTGCATCCCGACCGCATCGCCGGCGGCGGTCCGGTCGTCGATGCTGCTGGTGGCATAGCCGAACGCGGCGCCGACGCGGAACGCGCCGTCGATGCGCTGATCGATGCCCGCCACCAGGCCGCCGGTGTTGCCCGAATAGCCGGCGACGCCAGCCACGTCGCGCTGCGAGGCATTGGTGCCGATCAGGCTGCCCCAGACGGTGCGCTCAGGCTCCGGCGCGATCGCCGGCGCCTTCAGCGCCGGGCGCGCCTTGGTGGCACCATAGGCCATCAGCATCGAAGCCAGCGGATCGGTCTCGGCCGCGAAGGCCGAGGCGACGCGGGCGTTGGCGGACGGCCCGGCCGCCGTCGTCAGGCGATTGTCGATCTGATCCTGGAACAGCGCGGCGGTGCTGAGCGGGACCTGAACCTGGGCACCGTTCATCAGCGGCCGCAGCTGGTCGCCGGCGTTGCGCACCTCCCTGTCGGTGCCGAGGCTCTGCACGGCGCCGCCCAGGGCCTGCACCTGCATGTTGCCACCGGTGTATCCGAACAGGCCGTTGAGCGCCGCGAGCGTGCTCGGCGAGATGCCGGCAATGGTCGCAGGCGACCGCACCGAGGCGTTCAGCAGCAGGCTGCCGGTGGCCGTATCCGCCGTGAACCCGACCAGCGCGCTGGTGAAATCGACGTCGAGCTGCGTCGCCGACACCGAGGTTGCGACACGGTAGACGTCGCCATTGCGGACGATGCCCTGCAGCGTCGGCGCGATCGTGCCGGCGCCGGCGAAGGTCACGGTGCCCATGATGTTGCCGATGTTGGCCGACGGTGCCGCGGCGCTGCCGCCGGCCCCGAAGATCGTGGTCCGCAGCACCGCGCCGTCGACCAGTTGCACGCCACCAGCCCCGACGGAGACCTGCGACTTCATCAGGTCGAGCGTGCCGAAATTGACGACGCTGGCGAGGCTGGCCACGCCGTCGAGCGTCAGCGAGTTGGCGCCGAGACCATTCTGCGCGACGACGTTGCCGCTGAAGCCGGTGCCCTTGAGCAGGATGGTGTTGGTGGCGCCGTCCTGGTCGTTGATCACGATGTCGCCGCCGAGCCTGCCAGTGTTGACCAGGTTGAAGCTGCGCGCGCCGAAGAAGATCGCCGCCTGGTTGGTGCTCGCAGCGCAGAGCGGATCGGCGGTGTTGGCACCAGCCGTCGGACAGGCATTGCCGTTGGCATCGGTGCCGGTGCCGGAACTGCTATAGGTGCCGGCAATCGTGCCCGGCGTCGCCTTGGCGAAAGAGCCTCGCGAGGCGCTCTGGTCGACCGAGATCGATCCCGCGATGGTGCCGCTGTTGCTGACATCGTGCTCGCCGGAGCCGAGATAGATGTTGCCCTGGATCAGGCCGGCATTGCTGATGACGCTGTCGCGCGGACCCGAATTCGAGCCGCTCCCGGTCAGCGGAAAGGTCGAACCCGCCGCAAGGCCCGCGGCGGTGGTCAGCGGATTGGTGTCCAGCGCCAGGATGTCGCCCTTGATGACGCCGCTCGTATTGTTGGTCAGCGTCAGCGCCTTGGTTTCCGTCACCGTCACGTTGCCGCTGGAATCGAATTTGTAGAGCGGTGTGTCGGGATTGCTGCCGGGGATCGTATCGAACTCGGCGCCGGCAAAGGCTGCGATGGCCCAGTGGCCGTCATAGAACCGGCTCGCCGACGTCCAGCTGGTGTTGGCGATGGTGCCGGAATTGGCGATCGTGGTGTCGGCCCGGCCATAATAGGCCGCGGCGTAGTTGCCGGTCGCCGAGATCGTGCCGCCGGCCCGGTTGTTGACCACGAAGCTGTTGGTGTTGTCGTCGGAATAGAGCGCCGAGATGATGGCGAGATTGGTGCCGTTGTAGCGACCGGATGCGGTCGCACCGCTCGACACGCTCAGCTTGGCCGGATCGAACGTGCCGAAGAAATTCTGTGTGACAGCCAGTGTGCCGGTATTGTTGACCGTGAACTTGTTGACTTGGCTGTCGGCGACGATGACGTGCAGCCGGCCGGCGCTGAGCTGGCTGGTGGTGAGGCTGAGCCAGCCGGCATTGTTAATGGTGACGTTGTTGACGGCCGGATCCTCGTCATTGGAGAAGTTGGCCGCGATCATGCCGCGGTCGGCAAGGCCGGTCTGGGTGTTGGTGGTGAGGTTGCGGACAGCCGTCGAATCCAGCGTGATCGTAGCCGTCGGCGGATTGGGATTGTAGCCGGTCGACGGGAAGGCCGGATTTGCAGGCGTGTAGGAATTGCCGCCGTTCGAAGGCGTCGCGGTTGCGGCCGCGGCATCATAGGCCGTGATCGCCGTGGTGATGGTCCCGCTGCAGGTCACGCTCACACCCGGCGTCGTACATTCGGCCTTCGACTCGCCGACGACCATCCACGTCGACAACAGCACGAAACTTGCTGCAGCGGCCTCGCTGCGCTTTCTGTTCTTTGATTTCACCTGACGCCCCAAATTACGCATGACATGCGCATTCTTGTTGGTGAGAAATTGTATCGAAATATTGACTGGCGCCAGCAAGGCGAAAGTTTCTCAAGGCATCAGGGACAAATTCCTAACAACAATAGAATTAGTCCTCGCATCATCTGACTAATTATTACAATTCGTCCAATGGACACTTTCGCGCTCGCCTCAGCTGCAGACCGACCGAAACGCGGACGCTCCCGGCGCAGCAAAGGTACGGCGGAGCTGACACCCAGGACCTGCGAGCACGACATCATCGGGATCGGGACGACGGCACGCGACAAACGAAAAGGCCGGGATTTCTCCCGGCCTTCTTGCCACGGTGGGGGGGCTGCCGTGGCGCGGCGCTTGCGCGCCTTTGATCGCGATCCGCCGCCGGCGCCTAGAACTTCGCCCGGATGCCGGCATAGGCGGCGAGCGGCATGCCCGGCACCATGCTGCGCGGATCATTCAAGGCAAATGCCGTTCCGCCGCCGGCGGTGTTGAAGCCCGCCGGATCGAACACGGTGCCAGCCGAGTAGTAGCGCTGGTTGAACAGGTTCTGGATCAGCCCGAACACCTCGACATTCTTGGTCACCTGATAGGAGGTGTTCACGTTGACGACCCAGTACGCCGGGACCTTCGGATAGACGTTGGTCTCGTCGTGCAGCAGATATTGGCTGCCGACATAGTTGACGCTGGCGCCGACCTTCCAGGCGTCGGTCACGGCATATTCGGCGCCGAGCTTCAGGCGATGCGCCGGGATGCCGGGAATGTGGTTGCCGGATACGACGCCGACGGGCACGCCGAGGAACGGATCGTTGACGTCGAAGGCACTGCGGAACGTCGCGTCGATGAAGGTGTAGTTGGCGTAGGCGGTCCAGCGGTTCCAGGTCAGGTCGAGCTTGGCCTCGACGCCCTGACGCAGCGTGGTGCCGGCGTTCTTGAAGTAGCCGCGAACGGGGTTCGCCGGATCGACGATCTGGAGAATGTCGTCGGAGTTCTCGGTGCGGAACAGGCTGATGCCCCAGCGCAGCTTCCAGCCCTCATCCACGGCCACCGCCTTGACCGGTGCCTTGCGATAAGGCGGAGGGGCCGCGGCATACGCCGAGCCGCCGCCGGAGATCTCGCCGCGCAGGCCGCCTTCGACGGTGCGCGACACCACCTGCTTGAGCGGCGGATCGGCGATCAGGAAGTTGTCGATCAGGCATGGATTGTTCGGGTCCGAGCAGCCGAGCTCGAGCGGGGTCGGCGCGCGGTTGGCCTCGGAGTAGCCGGCATAGGCGGTCATGTTCGGCGTGATCTTGTAGGTCAGGCCGACCACCGGATTGAAGCGCTGGAAGTTGTTGTCGCTGTTCAGCAGCGGCGCCACACCAGACTGGTCGCGCAGGTTGATCTGCGCCCAATTGAAGCGGCCGCCGGCCGTGAAAGCCAGCTGCGAGGTGATGTCGAAAGTGTTGGTCGCGTAGACGCCGAGATAAGTGTTCTTGGCGTTCAGGTTGACCGGAGCGAGGCCAGCGTTAGGCTGATCGATGTAGACGCCGAGGCCGGTGACGAACAGGTTGTTGTCGATGGTGCCGAGTTCAGATGTCGCCGCAAAGTTGGTGTTGCCGTGATCGACGCTGGCGCCGACGACAAAATGATTGTCATGGCCGAACAGCTGGGTGGTCGAAGTCGCCTGCAGCGAACCGCCATAGCTGTCGGTCTTGACGGTATTGCGGTCGATCTGGCCGAGCGCCGTGTCGGCGGCGAGCGTGTTGAAGGTCGGAATGTTCTGGTTCAGCGGAGTCTGGCCGTCACCGATGCAGAACTGGTTGTCGAGGCCTATGCCTGTATCGCAGGCTTGCGCATCCGTGCCGTTGCCGTCGATGCGCGACGACTTGTAGTTGCGGTAATAACCGTTGGCCTGGATCGACAGCGTATCGGTCGGCGCCCATTTGAGGCTCGCCTGCACCATCTGCATCTGCAGGCGCAGCGACTGCGGCCAGGTGTAGACGCTCGACCAGCGCTGGTTCAGCATCTCGATCGGCGTCGCCGCCACCGAGCCGAGCTTGTTGTCGGCGCCCGTGAAGGACAGGTGGAACTCGGTGGTGTCGCCGCGCGCGCCGAAATCGGCATACATGCGGCGGACCTGCGAGGCCGACGAGTAGTCGCGCCAGCCGCGGTCATAGGCGCCTTCCGCCGCGATATAGGCCGAATAGGTGCCGTTGTTCCAGCCGTACTGCGCGCCGGACTGGATGCGGCCGAACGAGCCGCCGAACAGCTGGGTTTCGCCGCCCTGATAGGTGAAGCCGTTCTTCATCTCGATCGAGAGCGCGCCGCCGGTGGCGTTGAGGCCGAACAGCGGGTTGTTCGGCTGTAAGGTCAAGCGCGCGATCGCCATCTCCGGGATCAGGTCCCAGTTGACGACGTCGCCGAAGGCTTCGTTGATGCGGGTGCCGTTCTGGTAGACGGCGATGCCCTGCGGCGTGCCGAGCACGGGCGAAGCGGTCTGGCCGCGATAATTGAGGTCCCGCTGGAACGCGTTGCCGGTCTGGTCGCTGAGGGAGACGCCCGGCACCGACTGCAGGATGCCATCGAGCAGCGACGGCGCACGGCTGTGATCGAGCTCCTTGGCGCCGATCGTCTCGACGTTGGAGGGAATCTTGTCCCTCGCGATCTCGCTGCCCTGCACCGGCGAGACGCCGACGATTTCGAAAGTCGGCAAGGCGTCCTGGGCAAATGCAGCCCCAGGCAGCAGCGCACATGTCGCAAGTAGAGCACTCTTCAGTGCCGAGAGTCTGGTCAAGACGTCCCCCAGTTTCTTGTCGACCGGTCCGGAGCCAGCTCACGCCCCTGAGCCCCACCCGCTCCAGATCCGGTCCATTCCCACAGAATACGAACGGTAACATTCGTAAAGCAGCGGCCAATACTGTCGCAATGGGGATTATTCTTCCCGCTTTAGGGACATTTTTCCCGAATCCGGAAACATGCGACGATGTTGCCAAATTCTCCCCCCGGCTCCGCCGCACTGGCGCACCCGGTTCTGGTTTGCAACAGAACTCGAATGATAGAGGAACGTCGGCGCGACCGGCGCCAAGGGGCGAGACCTGCATCGGATGTATCGTGTTCTGCTCGTCGATGACCACCCGGTCGTGATCACGGCCTGCCGCTGGCTGTTGAACGAAGCCGGCATCCGCTCGCTGTCCGAGGCACACGACGCCGAGAGCGCCTACGAGGCCTACGTCCGCGACAAGCCGGATGCTGCCGTCGTCGATCTGCGCCTGAAGGGCGATGAGGTGGACGGGATCGGTCTGATCGAGCGGATGCGGTCTCACGACCCGAATGCCAGGATTCTCGTCTTCAGCATGCTCGCCGATCCGCGCATCGTCCGCTCCGCCATCGATGCCGGGGCCAGCGGCTATCTGCTCAAGGACGCCCCGCCGCAGGAGCTGCCGAAAGCGCTGGAGCAGGTGCGCGCCGGCGGAACCTATCTGGATCCACAGCTCGCAACGCGAATCGCCATGCTCCGCGCCGATGCCGATGGAAAGTCCGAGACGTCGCTGACGCCGCGCGAGCGCCAGGCACTCGCGCTGCTCGCACAGGCCAAATCCTATCAGGCGATCGCCGACCATCTCGGGATCAGCTACAAGACCGTGATCAACCTGACCTACCGGCTGCGGCAGAAGCTCGGGGCGCGCAGCCTGCCCGACCTCGTCCGGCTGGCGGTGGAAATGTCCCGCCCGGGCTTCTGACATCTGCCCTGACCCGGCGGGCCGCGAGCGTCCTCAGTCAGCGATGCCAGGCTGAAAAAGGTTGGAAGGCTCAGAAAAGATGAGGCCCGCGACGGTCTCCCGCTGCGGGCCTGCGTTCTCTGTTGCGGCGGTCCGAGGACCGCGCGTCACTTCACCAGCTTGGCCACCGACTTAAGCTCCTTGGAATCGAGCGTGCCGTCATTGTCGGGATCGGCCGCCTTGAAGCGGCCGGCCACGAGCGCGAGATACTCGTCCTTGGTGAGGGTGCCGTCGTTGTCGGGATCAGCCGCCTTGAGGTCCTTGGCCGAAACCCGGCCGCGCAGCTCCTTGGCATCGAGCGTGCCGTCATGGTCGCGATCCAGACGATCGAACAGGGCGCCAGCCGCAGCACGAACCTCGTTCAGGTCAGCGGTGCCGTCCTTGTCAGGATCGATCGAGGTCAGCAGCTTCGAAGGCGCCGGCGCACTCACAGCCATCGCCGGGGAGCCGACGATCGCAGCCATGCCGACGGCGGCTGCCGTCATCATCAGTTTCCAATTCATCGAATTGATCCTTTGTCTCGGCCGCCCGACCCGAGCGGCGATGAATAGTCCGGGAACAACGTATGCGGGCGTCGCTAGTTTCATGGACGACGCGCCATGCATCGCGTTGACCTAAGTGAGGCCCGGCAATTTCGCAAGTGCAAGAACGGCGCGTTCGGGAACATTGCACATCGACCCGCCGGGATCAGAACCTGGGTCCATGCAGGAAATATCTCCCCGGACGGTCGCGACGCGCCATGGCCGGCACATCGCCGCTCGCGTCAGCACGTGCTGCTGCGAGCGGCCGGCCGTGCGTCGACCGCAAGCGAGCGACCTTGCGCGTCCGGCACCGCATCGCTGTCGCTGCAGGAGATCGGACACAGCTCCGCTCCGCGGTGTGTCCCCGCCGCAGCCAGACTTCAACTTCTCCCCTTCGAATTGCGTCGCGCGCGAACGCGCGTCCATCAGTGAGAAGGAAAATGGCAAGCAGGCAAGTCACGATCAGGCCCTGCCCGATCGGGCCTGCGGAAGCACGACGATGACAATCGATGGATCGGGGCACGGGCACGTCCAACTTCTGGCTGATCCGGCTGTCAGCCGCAGATATTGCTGCGATTGTCTTCCATCGTCTTGTGACGGCAATGTGTTTGCACCGCGCCACAATCATAACGAGTTGAGATTCGTTCGCGATTCGGCTGCCACATTGTCCCGGTCAAAAGATCCCGTTCGACTTGCCAAAACATCCCTATTCCCAACCGAAGTCACCGACACCGACGCAATTGAGGCAAAAGGCAACTGATCGTTTCCCGATCGCGTCACCTTTCAGCCGACAGCGCCGCATGTTTTCGCCGCCGCGACTCGTTAGCCATTCGACTGAGGGAGCGCGGGGACATGCAGTCGTTCGGCATCGCAAGACGACACCAAAAACGATCGCAATGGTGCATGGCCGCAGGTGCCTTGCTGCTCGCGCCGCTCGGTGCGGCGGCCGAGGAAATCCAGGGTAACGATCCCGCCTCGCCCGGTCATTTCCAGGTCGAGCAGCGCTTCGGCTATGTCACCACCTTCAATCCGCAGCAGCAGAACAATGGCCGCCGCGCCACGCAGCGCGCGGTCACCGGCGAGACCGAGATCGGCTACTCGCCGACCGAATGGTACGAAATCGCACTGACCTCGCCTTACGCCTTTGCGCGCGCCAACGTCCCGATGGCGCTCGGCAACGTGATGGACAATGGCGTGCCCGGCTACTCATTCCAGTCAGGTGGCGTCACGATTCGCCAGACCTTCATCCAGGGCGACCGGCTCGAGCGCACGGTGTTCGTCGGCTTGGTCTCGCGCACCATCCTGGCGCCGCAGGGCGGGCTCACGCCTGACCTGTGGGTCGCCAACAAGGCCGGCGCCGGCCAGCCAGGCGCGCCGCGCTTCGTGCAGGAGGCGACGCCGCGGGTGGCGCAGATGTTCACGCCGATCATCGGCGTCAACCTGCCCAATGACTATCAGCTCATCTTCAACGCCAACATGACGTTCGGCATCGACGGTGCCGGCTCGGCCTTCGAGCCCTCGGTGCGCTTCGTCAAGCGGCTCAACGACCGCTGGACCGTCGGCATCGAGCATTTCTCCAATCTCGGACCGTTCGGCTACATCCTGCCGTGGAATCAGCAGATGCAGACGCTCTATGCCGTCGCCGACACCCGCTTCAAGGGCTTCGAGTTCAGCTTCGGCGTCGGCTACGGCCTGACCAACGCCTCACGCGGCCTCGCGATCAAGACCAGCATCGGCAAGGATTTCTGACCGGCCCGGCTGCCGTCCCATCATCTCCACCCGCAATCACAAGAAAAGGACACTCGTCATGCGTCGCCTCGTCACCGCCTGCGCTCTCGCCATGCTCGCCGGCTCTGCCGCTCATGCCGAGGACGGCCCGCGCTTTCTCAATCGCACCGGGCAGACCATCGTGAAGATGTATCTGGCGGCCGCCGGCACCAAGAGCTGGGGCGCCGACCAGTGCAAGAACGACGACGAGGGCATGGTCGACCATAACGAGCGCATGACGCTGGTCGGCGTGAAGTCGGGCCGCTACGACATCAAACTGTCCGAACAAAGCGGCCGCACCTGCATCGCCAAGAACGTCGAACTCAAGGAAGGCGCCCAGTTCGTCGTGCGCGACACCGATCTGACTGAATGCTCCAAATAGATGAGATGAAATCGGACCGCGAGGGCAACGGTCTTGGGTCGGCGACACGCTGGTCCGCCCCCCTCGCTCACTGCGGCCGAATGCGGATCGGGATCGTCTCGGCCCGCTGGGCGTCCGTCATCCCCGGCGGGAATGGCGGAAACGGCTGAGCGCGCTCGACCGCATCGAGCGCGGCACGGTCGACGGCTGGGACACCCGAGCTCGACGCAATCCGCTTCGAGAGCAGCCGGCCGCTGCGTCCGATGACGACGCTGACGCTGACCGTTCCGCCTTGTTGTCCGACCAGCGTCGAGGTGCTGTAACGCCGGAAGTGAGCTACGAACTGACTGATCCATTCGGCCCGGCCTTGGCGCGCGCCTTCGCTATCGATGCCAGCATTCGGGGCCGTGGCAACACGGGTCGGCCGGCTTGGCGGGGCCGCCGCCGGCTTCGCCGGCGCGGGCTTCTTCTCGTCCTTCTCCTTTGCGTCCGTCTTCTCCACCGGCTTGCGCTCAGGCACGGGGGCCGGCTTCGCCTCCGGCGGCTTGGCTTCGATCGGCTTCGGCGGCGGAGGCGGTGGCAGCACGACGTCGTCGGCGCGTGGCGGCTCCGGCGCGAGCGCGACCTGCGGCGCGGGGTCCGGCGTGGCAATCACCTCCGGCACCGGCTCCGGCTGCGCCATCACCTGCGGCTCGGGCGGAGGCTGCGGCACCGGCTCGGCGACGGCTTCGCGCGCAACGGGCTCCTCCTTGGCCGGCTCTTCCTTCGGCGGCTCGGCGGGCGGCACCGGATCGGCCGGCGGCGTCTCCTGCGCGGCGGGCGCAGGCTCGCTCACGACCGCCGGCGTGAATACGACGTCGAATGCCGGCGCCTCGGCGCGCCCCTGCGGCGCCGGGCGCAACAGCAGATAGCCGACCGCGAGGCCGACATGCAGCCCCGCCACCAAGAGCGCGGCAACGGTCCACAGCCTCCGCTCGCGGCGGTCCTCGTCATCGAACGGATCAAGCGTCAGAACGCTCACGGCGCGGCCCGGTCTTCCAGCGCGACCAGCGCCACCTTGGTGTAGCCGGCGCGGCGCAGCGCATTCATCAGCGCCATGACCTCGCCATAGGGCAGCGTCTGATCGGCCCGCAGCAGCACGCGCTGGCCATGATCGGACTTGGTCGCGGCATCCAGCGACGCGGCGATGTCGGCTTGCGCGACGCTCTGGTCGCCGACGGCGAGCGAGCGGTCGGCCTTGAAGGTCACGAACACCGGCGTCTCCGCGCGCGGCTGCGGCTCGGCCGAGATGGCGGGCAGATTGACCGGAATGTCGACGGTGGCGAGCGGCGCTGCGACCATGAAGATGATCAGCAGCACGAGCATGACGTCGATGAACGGCGTCACGTTGATGTCGTGCGTCTCCTCGAACTCGTCGGGACGCTTGGCGAGCTTGACCGCCATGACTCACTCCGCCGGATTGGCAATCGACAGCAACGGCGCGTCGACCGCGCGGATGGCGCTGCGCCGCGCCTCGGCCGGGCCCGCATGCTGCCGGTCGAGATCGCGGCTGATCAGCCGCATCACCGCCACCGATGCATCGGCGATCACAGCGCGATAGCCGCCGGTGGCGCGCGCGAACAGGTTGTAGATGACGACGGCCGGGATCGCTGCCACAAGGCCGAACGCGGTGGCGAGCAGCGCCTCCGCGATGCCCGGTGCGACCACGGCCAGATTGGTGGTGTGAGCATGCGAGATGCCGATGAAGCTGTTCATGATGCCCCAGACGGTGCCGAACAGGCCGACGAAGGGCCCGACTGCGCCGACGGTGGCGAGAATGCCGATGCCGCGTCCGATGCGGGCCACCGCGGCGGCCTCGATCCGCTCGAACTGCCAGGCCACGCGCTCCTTGATGCCGTCGGCCGGCAGCCCGCGCGATTTGTCGATCTCATCCTCGGCCAGAGCGAGCAGACGGCCGACGACGCCGGCATCGGCCGGCATGCGTCCCATCGCATCGGACAAGGAGCGCGCCGCCAACGCGACGCCGAGCGAGCCGCGCGCCGTGCGCAGGGCCGAGCGAAGCTGGATCGTCTTGACGACCAGCACGGTCCAGGTCGCGACCGAAGCCAGTGCGAGGCCCACCATGACCGCCTGCACGACGATGTCGGCCTTCCAGAACATGGTCCAGGGCGACAACGCTTCCGGCAGCGTGCTCGCGAGACTGGCGATGTGCGCCTGATCCATTGTCCTACTCCCTCGATGGCCCCGTGTGATTGATGATCGCGGTCCCAGATCGTCCCGCCTTGAGACCCGACGCGTCAGTCAGGCTGAGCGCGCGAGGGAAGCAAAGGATGACGCCGGATCGTGTCGAGGCCTTGTTGTTTCGTGTCCTTGGGGCAAAGTCGCGGCAAGCGCCGCGCTGATCCCGATCAAGAAAGAGTGCCGCCTGTCGTCATCGGCTTCAAGGCGCTTGCCGGGTGGAATATGTCCCATGTGACCCGGGAAGATTTCCCGGGGGAGGTGGGATGTCCAGCTCCCATTGCCGTCAAAAGAAGAGGCCGGGATCGCTCCCGGCCTCTTGCATCATTTCGTCGTCTACCGCCGTGATGCCCCGCAGGGGGGCGGGGCATCACGGCGAGGCGATTACTTCGCCTCGGCGCGCTTCGGCGGGGTGGCCGGCCACGACTTGATCAGCGTGTCGTAGTCGATCGTCTCGCCCTTCGGCTTCTCGTTGGCGAGCTTGCGCTGCGGAGCGATGTTGCCGTCCTTGGCCGACTTGTTGAACCAGTACTCGGCCGATTCCTTCTTGTTCAGCTTCGGACCGCAGTCGCCCTGCACCTTGGACTTCTCGAGACGCTCGAGGACGGAGTCCTGGGCGGCTGCGAGCGCATCCATCGCGGCTTGCGGGGTCTTCGCACCGGACGACGCATCGCCGATGTTCTGCCACCACAGCTGCGCGAGCTTCGGATAGTCGGGCACGTTGTTGCCGGTCGGGGTCCACTGCACGCGGGCGGGCGAGCGGTAGAACTCGATCAGGCCGCCGAGCTTCGGCGCGCGCTCGGTGAACGACTTGTCCCAGATGTCCGATTCACGAATGAAGGTGAGGCCGACATGGCTCTTCTTCAGGGACACCGTCTTGGAGACGATGAACTGCTGATACAGCCAGGCCGCCTTGCGGCGGTCGACCGGGGTCGACTTCAGCAGCGTCAGCGAGCCGACGTCCTGATAGCCGAGCTTCATGCCGTCCTTCCAGTACGATCCGTGCGGCGACGGGGCCATGCGCCATTTCGGCGTGCCGTCGGCGTTCATCACCGGCAGGCCGGGCTTGACCATGTCGGCGGTGAAGGCGGTGTACCAGAAGATCTGCTGGGCGACGTTGCCCTGCGACGGCACCGGGCCCGACTCGGAGAAGGTCATGCCCTGCGCCTGCGGCGGGGCATACTTCTTCATCCAGTCGAGATATTTGGTGATCGAGTAGACCGCAGCCGGTCCGTTGACGTCGCCGCCCCGCTCGACCGAGGAGCCGACCGGACGGCAGCCTTCCATGCGGATGCCCCATTCGTCGACCGGCAGGCCGTTCGGCAGGCCCTTGTCGCCGTTGCCGGCCATCGACAGCCACGCATCGGTGAAGCGCCAGCCGAGCGAAGGATCCTTCTTGCCATAGTCCATGTGGCCATAGACCTTGACGCCGTTGATCTCCTTGATGTCGTTGGTGAAGAACTCGGCGATGTCCTCATAGGCGGACCAGTTCACGGGCACGCCGAGGTCGTAGCCATATTTGGCCTTGAACTTGGCCTTGTAGTCCGGATTGGTGAACCAGTCGTAGCGGAACCAATAGAGGTTCGCGAACTGCTGATCGGGCAGCTGATAGAGATGGCCGTTCGGCGCCGTGGTGAACGACGTGCCGATGAAGTCCTTGACGTCAAGACCGGGATTGGTGACGTCCTTGGCCTCGCCCGCCATCCACTCCGTCAGATCGACGGCCTGGCCGTAGCGGAAGTGCGTGCCGATGAAGTCGGAGTCGTTGATCCAGCCGTCATAGACGTTCTTGCCGGACTGCATCTGGGTCTGGATCTTCTCGACGACGTCACCCTCCTGGATGATGTCGTGCTTGACCTTGATGCCGGTGATTTCCTCGAACGCCTTGGCCAGCATCTTGGATTCATATTCGTGCGTCGTCAGGGTTTCCGACACCACGTTGATGTCCATGCCCTTGAAGGGCGCAGCGGCCTTGATGAACCACTGCATCTCCTTCAGCTGGTCGTCCTTCGACAGTGTCGACGGCTGAAACTCGCTGTCGATCCACTTCTTCGCGGCCGCCTCGTCGGCATAGGCGGGCGCGGTGAGCGCAGCCGATGCCGCCATCAGCGCGAACGCGCTCGTCATCATCAACGCCTTGGTCTTCAAGGCCCTGGGCAGGGGCTTCTTCCCTTCCGGCAGATCTCGCATGGTGTTTCCTCCATTGCAGTGACAGACTTCTTCAGGCCCGGGTTGCTCCCGGATCTGCTCCTCTTCGTTCGCCTCAGACGGTGCGGAAGATCGCAACGGCCGACGCCAACGAAATCGCGCTTGCGAGCCATAGGCTCGAAATCTCAAAACTCTCTTCGCCGACCGGCACGCTGGCGATGGCGTCGGTTCCGACCAGGCCGATCCACACCAGATGAATGACGGCGGCCGCAATCAGCGAAATGAACAGGCGGTCGCCGCGCGTGGTCGGAATCCGCAGCACGCCGACGCGCTCGGCCTCGGGATAGGCGGCCGCGAGCCACGTCATGACGCCGAGCGTGCAGGCCAGCAGAGCGAAAAAGATCGCACTCGGCAAGGTCCAGGCCATCCATGCGATATTGTCCATGGCGTCAGTGCCTCCAGGCTTCGAACGCTGCAAGCGATGACCACGCCGTCGCACCGGCGGCAGTCCGCTCCCCTCCCCCCGCGCGAAGCGAAGCTTCGCTAGGCGGGGAGGGGTCGGGGGTGGGGGTTCCGACAAAGACTACCCGTGGTGTGCCCCCCTCCCCGACCCTCCCCCGCAAGGGGGAAGGGAGCGCAGCGAGCTTGTTGCTGTCAGCTTGCCACCGCATCATCATCACACCCGCCCCAGCGCGAAGCCGCGCGCGATGTAGTTGCGGACGAACCAGATGACGAGCGCGCCCGGGATGATGGTGAGCACGCCAGCGGCGGCGAGCAGGCCCCAATCCATGCCGGCGGCCGACACCGTGCGGGTCATGACCGCCGAGATCGGCTTGGCGTCGACCGACGTCAGCGTGCGTGCGAGCAGGAGCTCGACCCAGGAGAACATGAAGCAGAAGAAGGCGGCGACGCCGATGCCGCTCGCGATCAGCGGCACCAGGATCTTGATGAAGAAGCGCGGGAACGAATAGCCGTCGAGAAAGGCGGTCTCGTCGATCTCGCGCGGCACCGAGGAGACGAAGCCCTCGAGGATCCAGACCGCGAGCGGCACGTTGAAGATGCAATGCGCGAGCGCGACGGCCCAGGGCGTATCGAACAGTCCGATCGCGGAATACAGGTTGAAGAACGGCAGCGCATAGACCGCGGCCGGCGCCATCCGGTTCGAGAGCAGCCAGAAGAACAGATGCTTGTCGCCGAGGAAGCGGTAGCGCGAGAACGCGTAGGCCGCCGGCAGCGCCACCGAGATCGAGATCACGGTGTTGATGATCACGTATTTCAGCGAGTTGATGTAGCCGGAGTACCAGCTCTCATCGGTGAAGATGCGCATGTAGTTCGCGATCGTCGGCTGATGCGGCCACAAGGTCATGGTCGAGACGATCTCGCCATTGGTCTTGAAGCTCATGTTGACGAGCCAATAGATCGGCAACAGCAGGAAGATCAGGAACACCGAGATGATGACGCGACGGCCTGGGATCGAGTTCATCACGCGCCTCCTTCCGCCGGCCGGCGCTCGGTGCCGGCATGGGTCATGATGGTGTAGAACACCCAGCAGACGATCAGGATGATCAGGTTGTAGACCAAGGACAGCGCCGCGGCCTTGCCGAGGTCGAACTGGCCGAGCGCGATCTTGACCAGCTCGATCGAGATGAAGGTGGTGGAATTGCCTGGCCCGCCGCCGGTCACCACGAACGGCTCGGTGTAGATCATGAAGCTGTCCATGAAGCGCAGCAGCACCGCGATCAGGAGCACCCGGTGCATCTTGGGCAGCTGGATCGCGGTGAACACCGCCCAGCGCGAGGCGCCGTCGATCTGCGCCGCCTGGTAATAGGCGTCGGGGATGGATTTGAGGCCTGCATAGCAGAGCAGCGCCACCAGGCTGGTCCAATGCCAGACGTCCATGACGATGACGGTCACCCAGGCGTCAACATCGTTGGAGACGTAGTTGTAGTCGATTCCCATGCTGGTCAGCGTATAGCCGAGCAGGCCGATGTCGGGACGGCCGAAGATCTGCCAGATCGTGCCGACCACGTTCCATGGAATCAGCAGCGGCAGCGCCAGCGTGACCAGGCAGAACGCCACCGTCCATCCGCCGCGCGGCATCGACAGCGCCACGACGATGCCGAGCGGCACCTCGATGGCGAGGATCACGGCCGAGAACACCAGGTTGCGGCCCAGCGAAGCGAGGAAACGGCCGCCGAGATCGGTCGAGGGATCGAGCAATTCCTTGAACCAGCCGACGCCGTTCCAGAAGAACTGGTTGTTGCCGAACGTATCCTGAAGCGAATAGTTCACCACCGTCATCAGCGGCAGGATGGCGGAGAATGCGACCAGCAGGAACACCGGCAGGACCAGGAACCAGGCCTTGTTGTTGATGGTCTTGTCCATCACTCAGGCTCCCTCGACGAGGCGGCTGTCGGCATAGACATGGACGTGCGCCGGATCGAACCTGAGCCCGATCGACGAGGACGATGGCGAGAAGCCCGACGGAATCCGCGCGGCAAACTTGACGTCGCCGACCCGGACGCGCGCGAAGCGGATGCGGCCGAGATCGTCGATACGCTCGATATTGGCATCGAGCAGGCCGGGTCCGGGCGCTGCGACGTCGACGAATTCGGGCCGGACGCCGATCTCGATCTTGGCGCCCGCAGGCAGCGCATCATAGCTGTGTGCGAGCGTCAGCGTATGACCGTCGATCCGGGCCTCCCGGCCCTTCACATCGGCGGAGAGGATGTTCATGCCGGGCGAGCCGATGAAGTAGCCGACGAAGGTATGCGCCGGCTTGTCGAACAGCTCGGCGGGCGTGCCGCTCTGCACGACACGGCCGTCGTGCATGACCACGACCGTATCGGCGAAGGTCAGCGCCTCGGTCTGATCATGCGTCACGTAGATCATCGTGAGGTCGAGCTCGCGATGCAGCGCCTTCAGCTTGGAGCGCAGCTGCCATTTCAGCTCGGGATCGATCACGGTGAGCGGCTCGTCGAACAACACGGCGGCGACGTCGGAGCGGACGAGGCCGCGGCCGAGCGAGATCTTCTGCTTGGCGTCGGCCGTGAGCCGCGTCGCCTTGCGATGGAGGTCCGGCGTGAGATCCAGCAGCCGCGCGATCTCGGCGACGCGCTTGTCGATCTCGGCCCGGGGCACGCCGCGGTTCTTGAGCGGGAAAGCGAGGTTCTCGCCGACCGTCATGGTGTCGTAGATGACCGGGAACTGGAACACCTGCGCGATGTTGCGCTCGCGGGTCGAGGCCTGCGTGATGTCCTTGCCGTCGAACAGGATTTTTCCGCGCGATGGCGTGAGGATGCCGGAGATCAGGTTGAGCAGCGTGGTCTTGCCGCAGCCGGATGGGCCCAGCAGCGCATAGGCGCCCCCCTGGCGCCAGGTCATCGTCACCGGCTTCAGCGCGAAGCTTTCGATGTCGGCATCGTTGCCATTGTAGGATTGGGCGAGGTCGACGAGGTCAATGCGGGCCATGCGGCATCTCCCTCACATGCTGCTCGATGCGGCGACCAGGCGGTCGGCGGCATCGAACACGAAGACGTTGGCGGGATCGAGCACGGCCTCGAGGGTGTCACCGGGCTCGTATTCATGCACGCCATGCAGCACGGCGACCCAGTTCGTGCCGTCGCGCGTCAGGTGAACGAAGCTCTCCGATCCGGTGATCTCCGTGACCGCAACGGTGGCAGGAAAGACGTGGCGGCCGAGATTGCCGCCGCCCTTCGCGAGCCCGAGTTGGTGCGGCCGAAAGCCGACCCGATAATGGCCGTCGGGCAGATCGGCATAGAGTCCGGTCGCCGACGCCGTGACGTCGCCTGAGTAGTGCACGCTGTCGCCGCGCTTCTCGATATCGACGATGTTCATCGGCGGATCCGAGAACACCTGGCCGACCCGCAATGTATCGGGACGCCGATAGACGGAGGCGGTGTCGCCGGCCTGCAGCGCCTGCCCTTCCCACATGCAGATGGTGCGGCCGCCGAGCAGCAGCGCTTCGGACGGCTCAGTGGTGGCATAGACGAAGATCGCGCCCGACGCCTCGAAGATGCGCGGCAACTCGGTGCGCAGCTCCTCGCGCAGCTTGTAGTCGAGATTGGCCAGGGGCTCGTCGAGCAGCACGAGGTCGGCGCCCTTGACCAGCGCCCGCGCAATCGCCGTGCGCTGCTGCTGGCCGCCGGAGAGCTGCAGCGGGGTCCGCTTCAGGAACGGCTCGAGCCGCAGCAATCGCGCGGCCTCGGCCACCCGCTTCTCGATCTCCTGGCGTGGCTTGCCCTGAACGCGCAGCGGCGAAGCGATGTTCTCATAGACCGTCAGCGACGGATAGTTGATGAACTGCTGATAGACCATCGCAACCGAGCGCTGCCGCACGTCGGCGCCGGTGACGTCCTTGCCGTCGACCAGCACGCGGCCGGTGGTCGGCCGGTCGAGGCCGGCGAGCAGCCGCATGATCGAGGTCTTGCCCGACAGCGTCGGTCCGAGCAGCACGCTCAGCGTGCCGCGCTGCAGGGTCAGCGACACGTCGCGAATGGTCGCGACGCCATCCACGGTTCGGGAGACGTGATCGAGGGTGACGCTCATGCGCGCCCTCCCGCTTCACGCGCGGTCGCGGCAGACCGGTCGCGGTTGGCGACGATCCACGCATCGAGCGCGGCAATCTCGGCTGCCGACATCCGCAATCCCAGCTTCGATCGACGCCACACGATGTCCTCGGCCGTCAACGCCCATTCGTTCGTCATCAGGTACCTGACTTCGCGCTCCGTCAAGGTGCCTCCGAAGTCCTGACCGAGATCGGACGCAGATGTCGCAAACCCGAGCATGGTCGCCGCGCGTGTGCCATACGCAAGCGCGATCCGCTTCGCATGTGCATCTGTGAGGAACGGATAGGTCTTGCGCAGATCGGCGATCAACCCCGTCACCGCCTGGACCTTCATGTCGCCGCCGGGCAGCGGCGCCTTGCCGGTCCAGCCCTCCTCCGCGTTGGCGCCCTTCAGATAGGGCCCGAGGCGCTCCAGCGCCTCTTCTGACAAGCGCCGATAGGTCGTGATCTTGCCGCCATAGATCGACAACAGCGGCAGGCCGCCGGGCGTATCGAGCTCGAACACATAGTCGCGCGTCGCCGCCTTGGCCTCGCTGGCGCCGTCGTCATAGAGCGGACGCACGCCTGAATAGCTCCACACGACGTCGGCCGGCGTCACGGGCTTGGCAAGGTATTCGCCGAGCGCGGCGCAGAGATAGCTGATCTCCTCGTCGGTCGCCTTCACCTTGGCCGGATCGCCCTGGTAGTCGCGGTCGGTGGTGCCGATCAGCGTGAAGTCCTGCTGATAGGGGATGGCGAAGATGATGCGGCCATCGGCATTCTGGAAGATGTAGGCGCGGTCGTGATCGTACAGCTTGCGCACCACGATGTGCGAGCCCTGCACCAGCCGCACCTTCGCCTTCGCGTTGACGCCGGCGCCTGTCGACAGCACCTGCTCGACCCATGGTCCGGCCGCGTTGACCAGCGCGCGCGCCTTGATGGTCTCACGCTCTCCGGTCTGCGTATTCTCGGTGGTGACCAGCCAATGGCTGCCGTCCTGCCGGATCTCGGTGGCGCGCGTCCGCGTGCGGATGACGGCGCCACGATCGGCGGCGTCGCGGGCGGTCAGCACGACGAGGCGGGCATCGTCGACGAAGCAGTCGGAATACTCGAAGCCCTTGCTGTAACGTCCCGCGATCAAGGGACGGCCGACCTCGTCGCTGCGCAGATTGACCGAGCGCGTCGGCGGCAGCAGCTTGCGGCCGCCGAGATGGTCATAGAGGAACAGGCCGAGGCGCAGCAGCCAGGCCGGGCGCAGGCCCGCATGATGCGGCAGCACGAAGCGCAGCGGACGGATGATGTGGGGCGCGATCTGCCAGAGGATTTCGCGCTCGATCAGCGCCTCGCGCACCAGGCGGAACTCGTAGTATTCGAGATAGCGCAGGCCGCCATGCACGAGCTTGGTCGACCAGGATGAGGTCCCGCTCGCAAGATCGTTCATTTCGCAAAGGAAAACGGAATTTCCGCGTCCGGCCGCATCGCGCGCGATGCCGCAACCGTTCACGCCGCCTCCGACAATGGCGAGGTCGTAGATCCGCTCCACCCGACGCTTCCCCCGACAATCGCCTTCAGGCCGGCGATTTCACTTTCGGTTTCGAGTTAAACACAAACGAAAGTGAAAGCAAATCGAAATTCGCATGTTGGGCCGAGATTGGGCAAAACCTGCTCAATCCGGAATCAAACGGCCCTGGATGGTGGCGGATTCTCAGGCGCGGCGCAGCACGGTGGACGCGCTGGTTTCGCTCGGCTCTGCGGCCTCATCGGCTTCGTCGTCCGGCAGGGCAGAGATCACCTCGATGCCGCGGCTGTGGCACAGGGCGGCGAGTCCGTCCGGCAGCGGCCGGTCGGTGACGAAGGTCTGGATCTGGCTGAGATGGGCGATGCGCACCGGCGCGCTGCGGTGAAGCTTGGTCGAATCCGCCACCAGCATCACGCTGCGCGCATTGGCGATGATCGCCTGCGCAACCTGCACCTCGCGGTAGTCGAAGTCGAGCAGTGCGCCCTCCTCGTCGATCGCGGAGGCGCCGATGATCGCATAATCGACCTTGAACTGGCCGATCAGCTGCGTCGCCGTCGAGCCGACCACGCCGCCGTCCGAGCGCCGCACGCTGCCGCCGGCGACGATCACCTCGATGCGGGGATGCGGATAGAGCAGCATCGCCACGTTGAGATTGTTGGTGATGACCAGCAGGTCCTGATGCGAGGTCAGCGCGCTCGCCACCTCCTCGGTCGTGGTGCCGATGTTGATGAAGAGCGAGGAGCCGTTGGGAATGCGCGCCGCGGCAATCGCGCCGATCGCCTTCTTCTCGTCGGCAGCGACGAAGCGCCGCGCCTCATAGGCGAGGTTCTCGACGCCCGAGGCGATGATGGCGCCACCATGGATCCGCGTCAGCGCGCGCTGCTCGCAGAGATCGTTGAGGTCCTTGCGGATCGTCTGCGCCGAGACTTCGAAGCGGCGCGACAGATCCTCCACCATGACGCGGCCGGAGGCGCGGGCGATGTTGAGGATGTCGGTCTGACGCTGAGAGAGAACGGCCATGGCGAGCTTTCAAACGTGCTCCACCATGGTGAGGCTGATCGAGTCAAGCGTCAATCAGCGAGGGATAGAGGAGCGCTGCAGCAATCACCTTTGGTGCAGCGCGACAAATCCGCTCGGCGCGCAGCTTCTGTCCTACCGCATGTCTCGGAAGAGCGTGTCAGGCGGCGGCGCTCAGCTCGCCGGTGACGATGCGAAGCGCGGCGCGCTCCGCCTCGCGGGCGTTGCGAAACACCTGGCCCTCGAGCGCATTGAAGCGGTGCGACGCCGCGAAGAAGCGGAAGCCGCCGCGGTCGCGGATCACGATCCCCGCCGCCTGAGAGCTGACCTCGATGATGTAGGTGTCGGACATTGCAAAATCCCGTCATTTCATTCCGGGGCGTCTAACGAGGCTCCGTGACGAATGTTCCTGTCAGGGAGCCGTCGTGCGTCCGATATGCATGCCAACAGACAATTGTGTGGATGTTATGTTGGCTGCGCTGCACGCAGCCACATCCATCACGGACGTTGCCGAATCAGCGGGGATCCTCCGGAACGAGCGTGGCCTTGCGATGCGGCGCATCGACTCCGCTCAGACGGTCGTGATGCTGACCGAGCAGTTGGTAGATCGTGCGCAGGTCTCGCAACATCTCGACATGATGATCGCGAAATGCACCGAGCTGGATTTCGTAAACGCCGATTCGCTCTTCGGCATGGAGCAGCCGCTGCTGCAGCTTCCTCAGAACTTCGACAGTCAGCTTCTCGTCCACATTGGGCATGTCCCACTCCCCGATCACCGGTCCAAACTGTGCCCCCGGGAGCAACCTCCCTGTTCCTGGAAGACAGGCCTGTCGGCCCACCTCCTGTCGTCTCGGCGACGACCTCGACCGAACCCCCACGGTCAAAAACACCTAACTATCATCATACCTGCAATGCAACAAAAAATACACGCGCGGTTGTGGACGAACTCCACGCCGTCGCGTTCTGCTGAACCCTTCCCTCCTACGACGCATTTCGAGTAGTTGACGACACTCTCGTGCAGAGGCCGGCAAGCCGTGCACGCCGACAACTCCTGAAGGCGTCCATTCACCGACACTTCGGGCGCGCCCCTCAAAACGCGCGCTCACGCAAGGGGTTCCCAGCCCATCGATCCGTTATACTAACAAAGAGTTAACGCCGTCCGGAGCGAACCCGCAGCGTCTCCGTCATGCGCGCGCCGCGTCGCCTTCCCGCTTGATCGGCTGGGGACGGCCATTGTCGTCGATCGACACGTAGGTGAAGTTGCCGTCGGTGACGAGGATCGGCTGCTCCTCTCTCCGGCGCAGCACCCAGGCCTCGAGACGCACGGTCATCGATGTCCGGCCGACCCGCACGAGATGCGCGTAGACCGAGACGAGATCGCCGACATAGACCGCCTTGCGGAAGTTCATCGCCTCGATCGCGACCGTCACCGTGCGCGACTTCGCGACCTTGGCGGCGAACACGCCGCCGCCGACATCCATCTGGCTGAGCAGCCAGCCGCCGAAGATGTCGCCATTGGCGTTGGTGTCAGCCGGCATCGCCAGGGTGCGGATGCAAAGATCGCCGCGCGGCTCGGTGGGAGTGGCGGGGATGGTCGCTTCGGTCACGTCGGATGGCCTCCAGTTGCGGCGGAGATGTCAGCTTCGGGGATCGACGCGCTCAGTCCGGCCTGATCATCTCGAACATGTCTTCCGCCTTGATCTCGAAATAATCGCCGCGGCGGCCGGCGCGGACGATCGGATGCGCCAGCGCGGTCTGGTAGACGCCGTCCTTGATCAGCGCCTTGTCGATGTGCACGGCCACGACCTCGCCGAGCGTCAGCCAGGCCTGGGTCTTGGTGCCGTCGGCGCCCTGCAACTGGATGATCTGCGTGACCTTGCATTCGAACGCGACCGGACTCTCGCCGACGCGCGGCACGTTGACGAACGTGCTCGGCACCGCGGTGACGCCGGCGAGCGCGAACTCGTCGACCTCGCGCGCGACATGCGCGGCTGTCGCGTTCATCTGCGTCGCCAGATCGCGCGTCACCAGATTCCACACGAACTCGCCGGTATCCCTGATGTTGGCGACCGTGTCCTTGAAGTTCGTCGAGGAGAAGCCGATGATCGGCGGCGTGTAGTTGAAGGCGTTGAAGAAGCTGTAGGGCGCGAGATTGACGTGACCATCCGGATCGCGCGACGAGATCCAGCCGATCGGGCGCGGCGCGATGATGGCGTTGAAGGGATCGTGGCGGAGGCCGTGGCCGTTCTTCGGTTCGTAGAAATGCAGGTCCCGCTCGATCACGCCATCGCCCCTTCCGTCATTGCTCGCAACGACGGAGAACTTATCTTGCAGCGCCGTTCGAACCAAGCCCCACCAGCACGAAATCGATCATCTCGTCGACGGTCGGACCCGGCTTGGTCGCGCATTGCGCGATCATCTGCGGATGGAAGAACCGCATCATCGCCGTGCAGGCGCATTTTGCCGCCACCGGCAGGTCGCTGACCGCGAACTCGCCCGAGGCGGCGCCCTGCCCGATCACGCGGCCGACGGTCTCGGTGATCAGCAGCATGTGCGCCTCGCAGACCTCCCAGCTCTGCTCCATCGCCACCGCGACCATCTCGTGCAGCTTGTTGTCGCCGACATAACGCTCGGTGTTCATCCTGTGGATGGTGCCGAGCAGCTCGCGCAGCCGCGGCGCGGTCGGGCCGGGACGCTCGGCGATCGCCATCGCCGCCGCCTCGACCTGCCCCATCAGCGTCCGCGCGACGCCCTCGTGGATCGCCTTCTTGGAGTCGAAGAAGCGGTAGACGTTCGCCGGGCTCATGCGGAGCTCCTTGGCGATGTCGGCGACGGTGGTCTTCTGATAGCCGATCTGCCGAAACAAGCGTTCCGCCACGACGAGGATGCGTTCGCGCGTATCGGGTTCGATGTGTTCGGAAACCAGCGTCATCATGCCTGCGATCGTCTATCCTTGAGTCGTCTGTCCTTCATTCGGCGGCCTCGGCGAGTGGAAGCGCCGGTGCCGGCCCATCAACGTGCTGCGCTGCAGAATGATCCCGTGCACCTGCCCCGCGCTCATCCAGGCTCTTGCGGAACCATAGGGCATACAATCCCGGCAAGTACAGCAGTGTGAGGAACGTTGCAACGAACAAGCCGCCCATGATGGTGATCGCCATCGGGCCCCAGAAGGCGGAGCGCGACAGCGGGATCATGGCGAGGATGGCCGCCAGCGCGGTCAGCACCACCGGCCGGGCGCGGCGGACGGTGGCCTCGATGATCGCCTCCTTGCGGGTCAGACCATGGGCGACGTCGGTCTCGATCTGATCGACCAGGATCACCGCATTGCGCATGATCATGCCGGCCAGCGCGATCAGGCCGAGCAGCGCGACGAAGCCAAACGGAGAATTGGCGACGTTGAGCCCGAGCGAGGCGCCGACGATGCCGAGCGGCGCCGTCAGGAACACCAGGACCAGCCGCGAGAAGCTCTGCAGCTGAATCATCAGCAGCGTCAGCATCACGATGACCATCAGCGGAAACAGCACGAAGATCGAGGCATTGCCCTTGGCGGATTCCTCGAACGCGCCGCCTGCCTCGATCCGGTAGGCCGGCTCGAGGCGGTTGCGGATATCCTGCAGCTTCGGCGAGATCTGGCTGGTGACGTCGGGCGCCTGGACGCCGTCCGCCACATCGGCGCGCACCGTGATCGCCATGTCGCGATTGCGCCGCCACAGGATCGGCTCCTCGTGAGAATACTCGATCTTGGCGATCTGCTGCAGCGGCACCACGACGCCGTTCTTCGAGGTGATGGTGAGGTCGCCGACATGGGCGAGGTCGAGCCGCTCGGACGGCGCGGCACGCGCGACGACGCCGACCTTTTCGATGCCGTCGCGGATGGTCGTGACCTGCACGCCGGAGATCAGCATCGCCAGCGCCTGGGAGACGTCCTGCGGGGTGAGGCCAAGCGCGCGGGCGCGGTCCTGGTCGACCACGAGCTTCAGATAAGGCGACTGCTCGTTCCAGTCGAGCTGCGGATCCCTGACGTTCGGATTCTGCCGGACAACGTCGCGGACCTGGTAGGCGATCTCGCGCACCTTCGCCGCATCGGGACCGACGACGCGGAACTGGACGGGGAAGCCGACCGGCGGACCGAAATTGAAGCGATCGACCCGGACGCGCGCTTCGTTCAATGCGCCGTTGGCGGCGGCCGTCTCGATCCTGGCCTTGATCCGCTCGCGTGCCGCAACGTCCTTGGCGACGATCACGATCTCGGCGAAGGCCTCGTTCGGCAGTTGCGGGTTGAGGCCAAGCCAGAAGCGCGGCGAGCCTTGCCCGACATAGGCGGTGTAGGTCTCGATGTCCTTGTCGTCCTTGAGCAGCTTCTCTGCCGTCCTGGCGGCCTGTTCGGTGACACCGAACGCCGTGCCTTCCGGCAGCCGGAGCTGCAGGAACAGCTCGGGTCGTTCCGACAGCGGGAAGAATTGCTGCTGGACGTGACCGAAGGCGATGATTGCAGCCGCAAACACGCCGACCGTCGCGGCGACGGTGGTGATGCGGTGATCGACGCACCAGCGGATCACGCGGCGCAGGATACGGTACATGCGCGTATCATAGATCGCATGCTCGTCCTGGCCGTGATGGGCCTTCATGTCGGGCAGCAGCTTGACGCCGATATAGGGCGTGAAGATCACGGCGACGAACCAGGACGCGACCAATGCGATCGCGACGATCCAGAAGATGCTGCCGGCATACTCGCCGACTGCTGAATTGGCGAAGCCGATCGGCAGGAAGCCGGCGGCCGTGACCAGCGTGCCGGTCAGCATCGGGAACGCGGTGGATTCCCAGGCAAACGACGCGGCGCGCATCCGGTCCCAGCCCTGCTCCATCTTCACCACCATCATCTCGACCGCGATGATGGCGTCGTCGACCAGCAGCCCAAGCGCAATGATGAGGGCACCAAGCGAGATGCGATGCAGGTTGAGCCCCATGATGTTCATGACGATGAAGACGAGCCCGAGCACCAGCGGCACCGACAGTGCGACGACGATGCCGGTGCGCCATCCCAGCGCCAGGAACGACACGAACAGCACGATCACCAGCGCCTCGACGAAGGAGTGCACGAATTCGCTGACAGCGTGTTCGACCACCTTGGGCTGGTCGGCAATCTGCTCGATCTCGATGCCCTGCGGCACCGCCTTCATGAAGTCGTCGGCAGCGGCGTGGACCTCCTTGCCGAGCTCCAGGATGTTGGCCTCCTTGGCCGTGACGACGCCGATGCCGAGCGCGGGCTTGCCCTCCTGCCGCACCTTGAAGGTCGGCGGATCGACGAAGCCGTGGGTGACAGTGGCGATATCGCCGAGCCGGAACACGCGTCCGTTGCTCTCGACCGGCGTCTCCGCCACCGCCTTGGCGCCGTCGAGCGCGCCGGTGACCCGCAGCGGCACGCGCTGCGACGAGGTCTCGACCGTGCCGGCCGGCGTCACATTGTTCTGCTTGGCGAGCGAATCGAACAGCGCCTGCGGCGTGATGCCGAGGGTGGCGAGCTTGGCATGGCTGAACTCGACATAGATGCGCTCGTCCTGGGTGCCGTAGAGATTGACCTTGGTCACACCAGGAACCTTCAGCAGACGCTGGCGCAGGCCTTCGGCGGTCTTCTTCAGCTGCGCGTAGTCGGCGCCGTCGCCTGTCATCATGAACAGGATGGAATCGACGTCGGAGAACTCGTCATTGACGAAGGGACCGACGATACCCGACGGCAGCGCGGACTGCACGTCGTCCAGCTTCTTGCGGATCAGATAGAACAGATGCGGCACCTCGGCCGGCGGCGTCGAATCCCGGAAGGTCACCTGCATCGCGGTGAAGGCCGGCTTCGAATAGGTCTGCACCTTCTCGAAGTAGGGCAGCTCCTGCAGCTTCTTCTCGATGGGGTCGGCGACCTGGCTCTGCATTTCGGCAGCGGTCGCGCCCGGCCACATCACCGAGACGTTGACGACCTTGACGGTGAAGAACGGATCTTCGGCGCGACCGAGCTTCTGATAGGAGAAGAAGCCGGCGACGCCGAGCGCGATGATCAGGAACAGCACCAGCGGCGGATGACTGACCGCCCAGGCCGACAGGTTGAACCGCTTCATGGTGCTCTCCGATGAGGACCTAATTGCTTTTGGCTTCTTTGGCCTCATCCTTCGAGACGGCGCTTCGCGCCTCCTCAGGATGAGGGTCTTATTTCCTTCCGTGGGCATGCTGCTCATGGTCGAGTGCAGCCCCGGCTTCCCACCTCAACCCTCTCCCATGAACA
This sequence comes from Bradyrhizobium sp. SSBR45G, assembly GCF_030159255.1. Taxonomy (GTDB): domain Bacteria; phylum Pseudomonadota; class Alphaproteobacteria; order Rhizobiales; family Xanthobacteraceae; genus Bradyrhizobium. Next base: position 110,108 of record NZ_BSCT01000029.1, read on the forward strand.
CGCCTCTCGGCGTGTTCATGGTCAAATGTGCAGTGCCTCGGCTTTTGCCCCTCATGGTGAGGAGCGCCGCAAGGCGCGTCTCGAACCATGAGGCCACGATACGAGCCTCGCCCTTCGAGACGCCCGCCTTCGGCGGGCTCCTCAGGGTGAGGGTCGAAGGTCGTCCATCACGCCATCAGAACGCCAGCGCCGACACCACCCGCACCTTTTGCGCGGGATCGATCTTTTGCACGCCGAGGGCGATCACCTTCTCGCCTTCGTCGACGCCCGCCGTGACGAGCACGTCCTTGCTCTCATACGCCTTCACCTTGACCGGCTTGAGCGTCACCTCGCCGTTGTCGTTGACGACGTAGAGCGAGGGCGCGCGGCCGTCGTTGAACAGCGCCGACAGCGGCAGACGCGCCACGCGGGTGGTGGCGGGATCGGACAGCGTGAGCGTCGCAGTCATGCCGAGCGACACCGCCTCGCCGGCATCGGGCAGCGAGAACTTGGCGAGGTAGGTGCGGGTCGCAGGATCGGCGGCCGGCGCGATCTCGCGCAGCCGCGCGGCGTAGGTCTTGCCGGCCTCCGACCATAGCGACACCGTCGCGACGCCGCTCTTGGCGCGGTCGAGCAGGGTCTCGGGGATGGCGACCACGGCCTCCTTCTCGGCGAAGCGCGCCACCCGGATCGCGGCCTGGCCGGCGGCAACCACGACGCCGGGCTCGATCATCGCGGCGGTGACGACGCCGCGGGCGTCCGACATCAAGGTCGCATAGGACAGCGAATTGCGGGTCAGCTCGACCGAGCGTTCGGCGCGGTTCAGCCGCGCGCGGGCCTCGTCCGCGGAGGCCTTGGCCTGGTCCATCTGCGCATCGGTGGTCCAGCCCTTGGCCCGCAGCTCCTTGGCGCGCGTCTCGGCGGCGGAGGCCTGCGCCAGCACGCCGGTGGCGGCGCGGAATTCGGCCTCCGCCTGCTCGGCCTGCAGCTTCAGGTCGACCTCGTCGAGCGTGGCGAGCGGCTGGCCGATCTCGACGGTCTGCCCGACCTCGACCAGACGCTTGGCGACCTTGCCGGCGACCCGGAAACCGATATCGGCCTCGATTCTCGGCCGGATGGTCCCGACGAAGCTGCGCTCAGGCGTATCGGCCTCGTAGTGGGCTGTGGCGACCAGGACCGGGCGGATCGGCTCGGCCTTCTGGGCCACGGTCTCGTTGCAACCGGCCAGCGCGACCGCCGCCGCAGCCAGTGCCATGCCGCTCAACAGCCTGGAATAGCTGGACAAAACCTGATGGACGAGCATCGGACACCTCTTCGCTGCTGTTGCGAAGGAGTGTCGATTGTTGAGTGACGATTGTCAATAATCGTCACTGATCATGACTTCGTGAACATCTGGACATGTTGCCGCAGCTGCTCACGCGCTAGGCAAGACCTCATTTCCTCGTCGCGTGGGCGGCGCGCCGCGCGCTCCGCCGGTATTCAGGGGCGGACGATAGGCGGCTGGCCGGATATCCAGACCTCGGTCTGCACCGTCCTCCCGATGCCGGAATTCCGGCCCGGCCGCCGCGCGACCGCCCGGGAATGACGCGACGACATCACTCGGCCGGCGCCTGGCCGGCGAATTCCACCTTGCTCTCATGGCCGCCGAAGAACACCAGCAGCCCCGCGATCAGCGGCAGCACCGACAGCGCCAGCAGGCCGTGCGTGGTCGAGCCGGTGGTGTCCTTGATCCAGCCGACCAGATACGGCCCGCCGAAGCCGGCGAGATTGCCGATCGAGTTGATCAGCGCGATCGCTCCGGCCGCGGCCGTGCCCGACAGCCACGCCGTCGGCAGGGTCCAGAACACACCGAACACGCAGAACACCCCGATGGCAGCGAAGGTCAGCGCGACCATGGTCAGCGTCGGATCGCCGATCTGGCTCGATGCGGCCAGCGCCACCGCGATCAGGATCAGCGGCGCGCCGACATGGACCACGCGCTCGCGCGTCGCATCCGAATGCCGCGCCCACAGGATCATCGCGACGGTGCCGAACGCGTAAGGAATCGCGGTGACGAAGCCGGTCTGCACATTGCTCAGGCCGAACGCCTTGACGATCTGCGGCAGCCAGAACTGCATGCCGTAGAGCGCCCCGACGAAGCCGAAATAGATCAGGCTGAGCACGATCACCTTCGGCGAGGACAGCGCGTCGCCCAGCGTCATGTGTCCCGCGGCCTGCTTGGCCGCGGTCTCGGCCTGAAGCCGTGCGGCGAGCCACGCCTTCTGCTCCGCCGACAGCCAGGTCGCATGCTCCGGCCGGTCGGTGAGATAGAACCAGGTGACGACACCGAGCAGGATCGAGGGGATGCCTTCGATGATGAACAGCCACTGCCAGCCCTGCAGCCCCATCAGGCCGTGCATGCCGAGCAGCAGCCCCGACACCGGCGCGCCGATCACGGTCGAGATCGGCACGGCGACCGCGAAGGCGGCGAGGAAGCGCGCGCGATACTGCGCCGGGTACCAATAAGTGAGATAGAGGATGATGCCGGGAAAGAAGCCGGCCTCGGCGACACCGAGCAGGAAGCGCAGCGAGTAGAAGCTCATCGGGCCCGAGACCAGCGCCATCAGCGCCGAGATGATGCCCCAGGTCACCATGATGCGCGCGATCCAGCGGCTGGCGCCGAACCTCTCCAGCGCCAGATTGCTGGGCACCTCGAAGATGAAATAGCCGATGAAGAAGATGCCGGCGCCCCAGGCGAACACCAGCGGCGAGAACTTCAGCTCGGCGTTCATGGTCAGCGCGGCGAAGCCGAGATTGACGCGGTCGAGATAGGAGAAGAAATAGGCGAGCACGAGGAAGGGGATCAGCCGCCACGAGATGGCGCTGATGGTCGCGCTCTCGATGTCGGAACGGCCTTGCGCGGCCGGAATTCTAGCGGACGGACTCATCGATCTCCTCCCCGGAGCTTTGCAGAATTTGGTAGTTGATCGCGGGTGTCGAGCATCGGTGGTGGCAAGTCAATTGGAAAACAGGCAATCCCACAGTACGTCGGTGCATCGCGGGCGCGCGGCGTGCGCATGACGAGCTTGTCTCCCCATGGTTTGAGCCGCGCTGTCTCGACACGCCCTGCTGTCGTCCCGGCGTTCGCCCATAGGCGCTAAAATAGACTTGCGGCGAAGAATCAGTTGT
>NZ_BSCT01000030.1 GCF_030159255.1 Bradyrhizobium sp. SSBR45G
CATGTTGGAATCACAACTGATTCTTCGCCGCAAGTCTATTTTAGCGCCTATGGGCCTTGAGCCGGGACCCATACCCACAGGGAGTGGTTTGAGGCACGCTGGTCATTGGCATTTTGCCCATCACGACGCCCGCGGCGTATGGGTCGCGGATCGGCACCGCGCCGCGCTGGATTATGGTGACAGTGCTGGACTGCACACCTCAAGTGAGACGCGATAATTTCTGTGATTGGTGTTGCCGGCTTGCCAGATTTTCTGGTTCACAACGATCTTAAGAGCGGACGACCTGTGGTGATCGGCGAGCATCAATCTTGCGCCAAAGCCGAGATATATTGTGTGGCCACGTCACAAATCAAGCTCACCACGTATGCGGGCCCTTCGAGAGTTTCTCGAAGATGCTCTTGGCGAAAGCCCCGGCGTTTAGTTGGCGTAGGCGAGTTCTGCCTCAGAACCCAGTCTCATACATCGGTCAATTTCACCTTGACGACGAAATCTATCAGATGATAGACTTTTTATATCGGGCGATAGGTATTGGGAGCTGCCGATGTCATTCCTTGATAGCGTGCCCACGCATCTTCGACAGAAGATCGAGGGCCAAGTTAATCTGGTTCCCGGTATTTATTCTCATGTTGATTTCTCGATTGCGCCTGAGAGGTTTGCCGAAGAGCCCGCGGCTGACACCGCGATGCGTCGCGCCTTCAAGGGCAGACGTGCTGAGCTTTTGCGCAATCGGGAAAGAGTAGAGCTTATCAAAGCCTATACAATGATAGGCGATGCCGTCGCCGACGCTTATGCGGCTCTGATGCCCAAATACGGTTTTAAGGGATTGGTCGGCATGCTGGACAAAGCCTGCGAGGGGGGCATTGGGGCAGTAGCTGACGCGCCGCAGGAATTGAATGAGCTTATTCGGGACATGGAACGCGTGCCTGACTGGCTCAACATGAAGCTAGTCCGCGAGGGGGCTCGCCTTGAGCGCAATTCTTACGCGCATCTGGCGCCTCTCGTTATCAGAGGTGGTCTCCTTGCCACGTTCATGAACAAGTACTCTGCTTTGCCCATGGCGCTGACGGGAACGTTCTCTAATTCAACGGCCGCGAAACGGGTGTTGGAGACGGCGACGTTTTTTACGACAACGGTTCAACCTGGAGCCCTCGAGCGCAACGGCGAGGGATTCAAGGCAGCCGCCAAGGTCAGGCTTATGCATTCAATGGTCCGCTTTAATATCATGCGCCATGGAACGCACTGGGATGCGAAGGTGTTTGGAGTTCCCATTCCGCAGGTGGATCAGATGCCCGCGGGCCTGGTGTCCTGTTTTCTAATGTCGATTCAGGTGCTGAAGAAGGGCCGCACGTCATTCAACGAGACGGAAAGTGCTCGTGTAGAGCTTGCGCGCTACCGGTGCTTCCTTCTTGGCTTACCCGAAGAACTGCTGGCAAATAACCCGCGTGATATCATCGATTTGATGCTGACCCGCCACGCGACCCTGCGCAAGGGATTCGACGACGCCACCTGCGGAGCGCTCATTCGCGCAACGCTAAATGCCAAGCTTTCATCTGACGATGGTGTTTGGGGCCGCATCCGCCAGCGAATGGAGCAAGGTTTTTCGAAGCTGTTCTTCGTCAGGAATTTCGCGGACAGTGACTTCGAGTTCGCCGCCCGGCTTGGTATCAAAATCAGCGTAAGCGACCGACTGTGGGGGGCTACGGCTGCGCTGCTTGCGTTCGTCCAAATGAGCGCATATGCGATCGCCGCCAAGTTGCCAGGGCTTCGCCAAGCGGTAGACGCTGCGCTGGTCAGGAAGGTTGATAGACTTCTGAGATCCTACGGAAAGGCGGAATTTACTACGGATGCCGCCGCCTATCGGCCGGCCCACACGACCTAAGGACAGCGTTTCTGATGCTTAAAGATAAAGTTAGCGGAACGACGCGCAATCGGCATTCGCAGCGCTATTCTAAAGGCGCTGATACGCGGCGCCAACTGCTGGAGGTCGCAATTATCGCCTTTGGAGAATCTGGATATGCCTCGGTAACTACACGGCAGATCGCGGATACGGCCGGCGTCGCGCTCCCCGCGATACAGTATTATTTCGGGAGCAAGGAAGGCCTTTATCTCGCCTGCGCCGAAGAAATCGTGGGGCGTTATAAGACCACAACATCTGAGACTGCTCAGTTCGCATATACGCTGCTCAAGCGCTCGGTTGCACCTTCCGAAGCGCGCGATCTACTGAAACGCATCTTTTCGGGACTGACGACGCTTCTGGTCACGTCCGAAAACTCCCAGTTATGGGCGACGTTCGTGGCTAGGGAAATCAGAGAGCCTGGTCCTGCCTTCGAGATTCTTTTTAACAATCTTTGGAAGCCCGGAACGCAGCTCGTTGCAGAACTCGTCGCTAGGGCTAAGGGCCAGCAGCAGGCGGACGAAGAAGCAACGATTGACGCATTACTTTTGATTGCAGCTCTTGTACCGTTTCAGACGGGTCGCCCAATTGCAACGAGGACTTTGAAGTGGCGCCAGATTGGCGATGCGCAGCGGGAGAAGATCTTAGCAGCAATCAATCGCCAGATCGACCGGATCGCAGCCAGCAAGGCGAGCGCCGCCTGATGCCGAAGATCGTCATGTGCCGCGAGCTCGGCTCGCCCGAGTCCTTGCGGCTGGAAGAAATTCCGTCGGTGCCGTTGAAGGCCGGGGAAGTGCGCGTCGCCATCCGCGCCGCCGGCATCAATTTTCCTGATGTGCTGATGGTGGCCGGCGAGTACCAGCTGAAGCCGCCGCTGCCGTTCACGCCGGGCGTCGAAGCTGCGGGTGATGTCGTGGAAGCGGACGCTGCCGCAAGGGGCGTCGTGGTCGGCGACAAGGTTATCGTCAAGATGCGTCATGGCGCCTATTGCAGCGAGGCGGTGGTGACGCCGGCGCAACTGACGCCGATGCCCTCGACGTTCGACTATGCGGAAGCCGCGACCTTTCTCGCTGGCCACGGCACCGCCTATCATGCGCTGGTTGATCGCGGCCAGGTCAAGCCTGGCGAAGTGCTGCTGGTGCATGGTGGAGGCGGCGGGGTCGGGCTTGCCGCCGTCGAGATGGGCAAGATGCTGGGCGCGACGGTCATCGCGACTGCGTCGAGCGACGAGAAACTCGCGATCGCGAAATCGCGCGGCGCCGATCATCTCATCCGTTACGACCGCGAGCCGTTCCGCGACGCCGTCAAGCGCATCACCGACGGCCACGGTGCGGATGTGGTGTTCGATCCCGTCGGCGGCGAGGTGTTCGAGAACTCGATGCGCTGCATCAACTGGGGCGCGCGGCTGCTGGTGATCGGCTTTACCGGCGGCATCGGCCAGGCGAAGACCAATCTCCTGCTGATCAAGGGCGCCAGCGTGCTCGGCGTGCGCGCGGGCGAGACGGTGCGCAGGGATCCCGCGCTCGGTGCAAGGCGGCTGAAGGATCTGCTGGCATGGGCGGAGGCGGGGAAGCTGCGGCCCAACGTGTCGCACCGTCTGCCGCTGGAGGAGTACGCCAAGGCGATGCGGCTGTTGATCGAGCGCAAGGCGATCGGGCGCGTGGCGCTCGTGATGAATTGATGCGAGAATCGTAGGGTGGGCAAGGGGTGCGCCAGGAAGCTGGTGCGATCGGCTGGTGGAAGTCCAGCCCAGGTAAGGTGCAGCACACCGCCTGGAAACGAGTGTTGCACTTCAAGCTGGAATCCGCCGGGCTCATCTCGCCTTCGCACGTCCTGGCGCGCCGCCGAGTTCGCGGCCGGTTTCCAGCATCAAGGTGCGTAGCCAGATCGAGCCCGGTTCGACCTGCGCCCTGGTCGGATAGAACATGTATTGTTCGTCGATGCCGGGATCGAGCGGCGGCGCGACGGTCGACAGCGACAGGGGCTGCGCCAGCGCCGCGATCAGGCGGCGCGGCACGAAGGCGACGAGATCGGTGCGGGCAGTGACATGCAGCGCCTCGATGTAGCTCGGCACGACCAGCGCGATCCGCCGCTCCCAGCCCTTGCTGCGCAGCCAGCCGTCGATCAGGTCCTCAGCTTGGCCGCGCAAGACCACCGCGACATGCCGGGCGGCCAGGAAGCCGTCCTGCCGGCTCAGTCGCCGGCCGATCGGGTGACCGCGCCGCACCGCCAGCGCATCGCTGTCGGTGTAGAGCAGCTGGCGATGGAAGCCCTTGAAGGCGTTGCCGATCGAGATCACCATGTCGATGGTGCGGGCGAACTCGGCGTGGAAGATCGCGGGTCCCCGCCACGGCACGACGTCGATGCGGAGGTTGGGCGCGGCACGCGTCACCTTGGCCATCAAGGAAGGCATCAGCAGCTCGACTGCGAGATCAGGCATCATCAGGCGAAACTGGCGATCGCTGCGCTCAGCGTCGAACGCGTCGGGCGTGAACAGGCCGCGCACCTGGTCCAGCGCCTGGGCGAGCGGGGCCTGCAGCGCAAGGGCGCGCGGGGTCAGCTCCATCCGCGCGCCGGTACGCACCAGCAGCGGATCGCCGAGCAGGTCGCGCAGCCGCTGCAGCGCGTGGCTTGTGGCCGGCTGGGACAGCCCGATCCGCAGCGCGGCCCGGCTGACGCTGCTCTCGCGGAGCAGCGCGTCGAGCGCCACCAGCAGATTGAGGTCGAGCGCGGCCAAATTCATGAGATGAATTGATATCATATCCGATATCGATTGGAAGAATGCGCCGCCGACGGTCATGCTTTGTCCATCGCAGAAGAGATCGGGAGACGGATGTCATGACCGCAAGCGCCAACAAGCAATTGATGCAGGAGCTGCTCGCCAAGGCCGTTGTCGGCGACCGCGCGGCCTATGTCGCGGCCACCGCCGACGACGTCACAATGGTGATCACGGGACACTATTCGTGGTCGCAGACGATCAGGGGCAAGGAGGCGTTGCTGCGCGATCTCCACGGCCGTCTCGCCAGCCTGCTGGCGGAGGGACGCCGCGCCATTCCGCTGCGCTTCATCGCGGAGGACGACCTCGTCGTGGTCGAGGCCAAGGGCGAGATGCGGACCAGGTCCGGCCAGCCCTACAACAACGACTACTGCCTGATCTATCGGCTGCGCGAGGGCCGCATCGTCGAGATCCGCGAATATTGCGATTCGGTGCTGACGGAAGCGGTGCTGGGACCTTATCCGGCTGCGCTCAGGCAGGCGGGTTGACGCGACGATGACCGAAGTCAAGGAGGATTTGCCGATGAGCGCCTTAGAAGCCAAGGGGCATGACAACAAGCGGATCGTGCAGCATATGTTCGACGAGTTGGCGAAGAGCAATCCGCAGCCGCTGCTCGATCATCTCGCGGATGATTTCCGCTTCGTCATCATGGGCAGCGGATCCTGGTCGCGCAGCTATGACGGCAAGGCGACGGTTCTCGCCGAGTTGTTCGCGCCGCTGCGGGCGCGGCTCGGCCGCATCACCACCATCCCGATCCGGCTGACGGCCGAGGACGACCGCGTCGTGGTCGAGGCGCGTGGCCGCAACACCACGAGCGACGGCAAGGACTACAGCAACAACTATTGCAACGTCCTTCGTCTCAGGGACGGTTGCATCATCGAATGGATCGAATATTGCGACACGCTGCTGATCGAGACCGCACTCGGTCCGCCGCCGACGTCATGAGACGGTCGGGCCTGCGACGTCCGGGGAGACTCGGGTGGTCCGTAGGGTGGGCAAAGGCGCGCCACGCTGCTCATGAGTTCAGCGAGAGATGTCTCCCGCGCCGTGCCCACCATCGCGACAACGCGTCCGCAGTGAGACGGTGGCGCGCCGCCGTCTGCGGCGGCCGCTTTGCCCACTCTACGACGACTCATGATCAAACCGCCTTGATCTGGTGGTGCTTGGGAATGCGCAAGCCGTGCCTGGCAATCTCCGCCTGCAAGTCGTCGGAGAAGAGAACGTTGGGGCGGCTCAGCCGGCGTTCGCGCCAGAGATGGGCGCCGGCGGCAGCACTGTTGGAAACCGTCAGATTGCTGCAGTCCTTTTTTGTTGGACCCTTCGCATAGTAGAGATCGAAGACCTCTCCCTCCGCCCCCGTTGCCTGACGGACATCGCTGTGCTCCGGCAGAAAGCTATCGAGGAATCGACCGATGATCATGCCATGATGCTGCCCGGGGAAGTCCTGGCCTTTCGGCAGGGTGATGCGCAGTGGCCAGAACTGGTGCACGCCCGGTTCCAGCGCCTCGATGATCTCCTTCAACGTCGCATCGACGGCGAGCAGACGATTGGTCAAGACAATGAGCGAGCCGAGCGACTTGCGCGCTTCACTCATCCTGAACTCCGATGGGCGCTCATGCGGCGCGATCGGTCCCAGGTCTTCGGTGAACTTGCGGGACAATTCGCACCTGTAGACGATATGCGAGTTGCGGAATGCCTGCCTTTCCTCGGCCGCCATGGTCTCCCAGAAATATCGCTGGGTTCCTTCCTCCCAGCCGACATAGTCGCCGTTCGGGAAGAAGTCGCCGAAACTGTTTGGCTCGATCAATCCCCACACTATCCTAACGTCCTCTTGCGTCTCGACGCTCCACCCCGTCGACCGCCGCATCGCCATCTCCTTCAGCGACCCGGCTGTCTTACAATCGTCGATCTCAATCGAATACAGCCAACGAATTGACTTAGAGTGAAACTTCTTCGCTGTGCTCGTCCAGGTCGAATTCGTTAGCCTTCGTTCTTGCATCATGCCGTTTCCGTTTTTTAGAAATTTTGTTGACTCTCCCCCCAAATCAGGTGTCTTATCCGCTCCGTTCCGTCCCAACAGGAGGGCGTACGCGTCGTCACGACACGCGGGGCGGGATGCGGTGGCTGCGACGGCGTCGTCTGGACGAGCGGCGTCGACCGGTCTTGTGCAGGGCTGCGGCGGCTTGCCGTCGTGGTTCGGGTGCGGGGTCTTTCGCGGGCGTTGAAATCGTGTGGTCCTGGCATCCCGACGCTGATGCCAAGCTGGTGGTGATGATGATCCGCCGGTGACGGGGGCAAGACAGCCGGTCCCCGGGGAGATCACGTATAAGACGGAAGCCCATCGCGCAGGGAATGCCGGATGTCCGGCTGGACCTGTGGTGACTGCCGCCTGCTTTTCTTTCTGCAGGCGGGCCATGGGTTGCGGCCAGCACCCGGCATTCCCTGCGCCCTCTTCTTCGTGAGGGTTCTTCTCGGCATCACCTCGGGCGCGCCGCGCCGCGAGAGCGGTGAGGTCATGTCTGACGTCATCTCGCGATCGATCGTTGGGGCGCGTGTCCGCATCCGCGCGGGTCAGGCGCGCAGCATGAACCATCAGGCTCTTGCAAATGGAACCCGCGCCGCCGGCTGCGCGATCGAATTTGCAGACGGTCACGGGCAATGCACGCAGCTTCGCGCCTGCAGCGCTGAATCCTTTCGCTCGGGTTGTCTTTTACGTTGCGACTGCCTTGCGGATGTAGATAATCTAAGATTGTGTCTGATGGTCGCGCTCTTGGAGCGCGCAGATCTATTCCGAACTGCTGACCCTCACCCTGAGGAGCCCGCCGCAGGCGGGCGTCTCGAAGGGCGAGGCCTGGGTCTTGGCCTCATGGTTCGAGACGGCGCTGTGCGCCTCCTCACCATGAGGATCAGGCGCCGAGCGCGGCGCCGCACACCGGACGACGAACACGCCGAGGGGCGTGTTCGTGGAGAGGGTTGAATGGGCGCTGAACATCGTCATGAGCAGGGGGCTCATCGAGAGGGGAAGGCTCGGCAACTCGGCGAACTAACGACAACATTCTCAATAGCTCGGACCAACGCGAGCGTAGATCGATTTGGGGAGGCGTAGATGACGAAGTTTGAGGGATTTTCACGTCGTTCGATGCTCGGCCTTGGTGCCGCCGCAGGACTCTACGGACTGTCCGGCATGTCGAGCCCGGTGCTCGCCAAGGGCCCGTTCCTGAACACGCAGGCGCCGACCTTCTTCCGCTTCAAGCTCGGCTCGGCCGAGGCCACCATCATCTCCGACGGCGTGCTGCCGCTCGGTGATCCCCATGCGGCGTTCCTCGGCATCTCCCCCGGCGACCTCGATTCGATGCTGACGAACAACTTCCTGCCGGTCGGCGCGGCGACGCTCGAGCAGAACATTCTCGTGCTCAACACCGGCGACAAGATCATCATCTTCGACAACGGCATGGGCGTCTCGAAACTGTTCGGCGACACCACCGGCAAGATGCTGCTGACCTTGAAGCAGGCCGGCATCGATGCCAAGGACGTCGATGCTCTGGTGATGACGCATGCGCATATCGATCATTGCGGCGGCGTCATCGGCCCGGATGGCAAGCCGAGCTTCCCCAATGCCGAGCTGTTCATCTCCGAGGCCGATTTCACCTTCTGGACCGACGAGGCCAAGGTCGGCCCCAATTACAAGGCCTTCTACGAGCAGGCGGTGCGCAATCTCCTCCCCGTGAAGGACCGCATCACCTTCTTCAAGGACGGCCAGGAGTTTTTGCCGGGCGTGCAGGCGATGTTCACGCCTGGCCATACGGTCGGGCATACGATCTTCCTGATCCAGTCCGGCAAGGATCAGCTCGCCTATATCGGCGACATCTCGCATCATCCGGTGCTGCTGATCGAGAAGCCGCTGATCGAGTTCGCCTACGACACCGATCCGAAGCAGGCCGCCAAGACCCGCGTCCGCGTGCTCGACATGCTCGCGACCAACCGGACGCGCATCCTCGGCTATCACTTCCCATGGCCGGGCATCGGCCACATCGGCAAGCTCGGCGACGGTTTCCGCTACTACCCGACAGCGGTGCACACGATGGATGTCGCGCCGATCTGAGTTGTCTCACCCGTATCTGAAACCAGGTGGCTCGCGACCAGGCCGCGCGCTCGCGCATTTCGGGCGCTCGCGTCAGCCATGGGCTGTCGGAGCGAGCACCGCTGCAAAGCAGGAGGGGATCATGCGCGTCGCGGAGAAGTCTCGTCACAGCGGCCGATCGGTCCGCACCGCAGCTCTCGCCGGGCTCGGCCTGCTGATGCAGGCGACGCTGGCGCAGGCCGGGTCAGGCGTCGATTGGCCGGCCTACAACAACGACCATCTCGGCCAGCGCTATCAGCGGCTCAAGCAGATCACCACCAAGAACGTGGCGGACCTCAAGGAGGTCTGCCGGGTGCAGCTGCAGGAGGGCGGCTCGTTCCAGACCGGGCCGGTGGTGATCGACGGCGTCATCTATCTGACGACGGCGCGGCTGACGTTCGCGCTCGATGCCGCCACCTGCAAGGAGAAATGGCGGCATACTTACGAGTCCGCGCGCGAGGATGTCTGGCCGGTCAATCGCGGCGTCGCCGTCATCAATGGCCGCATCATCCGCGGCACACCGGACGGCCATCTGCTCGCGCTGGACGCGCAGACCGGCGCGCTGATTTGGCAGAACATGGTCGGCGATTCCCTGCGCGGCGAGTTCCTGTCGGGCGCGCCGGTCGGCTGGAACGGCCTCGTCTTCACCGCAACCGCCGGCTCCGACTGGGGCGTGCGTGGCCGCGTGATGGCGTTCGACGTGCTGACCGGGCGCGAGGTCTGGCGCTTCGAGACGATTCCGACCGGCGATCAGCCGGGCGCCGAGACCTGGCAGAACAAGAAGTCGGCGCTGACCGGCGGTGGCGGCTCGTGGTCGACGCTGTCGCTCGACATCGCCACCGGTGAGCTGTTCGTGCCCGTCGGCAATCCGGCGCCGGACATGTTCCCGGAATATCGGCCGGGCGACAATCTCTACACCGACTCGCTCGTGGTGCTCGATGCGCGGACCGGCGCGCTGAAATGGTATCATCAGGTCAAGGCCAATGACGGCATCGACCACGATCTCGGCGCTGCGCCGACGTTGTTCCGCTCGCCGGATATCCAGGACATCGTCGTGTTCGGCGGCAAGGACGGCTTCGTTACCGCAATTGATCGCGCGACGCGCAAGCCGATCTACCGCGTGCCGGTGACGACGATCGACAATGTCACCGCGCGGCCGACCGAGGCCGGCGTGCATGTCTGTCCGGGCCTGCTCGGCGGCGTCGAATGGAACGGCGGCAGCTACGACCCGGTCAACGGCTCCCTGTATTTCGGCGCGGTCGACTGGTGCGGCACCTTCAAGAAGGGCGACGCCAAATACGTCGCCGGCGAGTTCTTCTTCGGCGGCGAGCCGACGCTCGATCCTCCGGATCAGGCCGCCGGCTGGGTGACCAGCCTGAACGCGGTCAGCGGCGAGGTGAAGTGGAAATACAAGACGGCCAAGCCGGTCGTCAGCGGCATCACGGCGACATCGGGCGGCGTGGTATTCGGCGGCGACACCGCGGGCAATTTCTTCGCCCTCGACAGCCAGACCGGCAAGCCGCTCTACACGCTGGCGACGCAAGGCATGATCGCCGGCGGCGTCGTCACCTACCAGGCCGGCGGCCAGCAATATGTCGCGCTGACCTCGGGCAACGTCTCGCGCTTCACCTTCGGCGAGCTCGGCAATCCCACGCTGATCATTCTGGGGTTGCCGAATTGAGCGAGCACGTTGGAGCAAGGGCTTTGACCTCTCCGATGTCGTTCCGGGGCGCGCGGAGCGCGAGCCCGGAACCCATACTCCCAGGACGCGGTGTGAGGCAGGCGCGTGGGCTGGCATCTCGGCCTCCCACATCGTTTCGTGGTTATGGATTCCGGGCTCATTCGCGCTGCTTCAAAATGGCCTCGCCATTTTGCGCGCGAATGCCCCGGAATGACGAAACGACCTGGACGTCTCGGTCTCTCAATGGGCCATCGCGTCAACATCGCAGTGAGGCAGCGTGAGCCGTCGATCTCGAATGCTGGTCACCATCGTCTGTTTGATCGTGTCCGGGTTCGCCGTCATGGCCGCTCGCGAACCCGCGTCCGCAGGTCCAGCCTCCGACCTCGGCGAAGCCCAGTTCAAGAAGTTCTGCGCGATGTGCCATTCGCTCGAGCCCGGCCGCAACAAGCTCGGGCCGTCGCTGTTCGGCGTGCTCGACCGCAAGGCCGGCACGGTGGCCGGGTTCAACTACTCCTCCGCCAACAGGGCCTCGGGCCTGGTCTGGACGCGCGAGACGCTCGATGCCTATCTGGCCGATCCGCAGAAGATGGTGCCGGGCACGCTGATGGCCTTTCCCGGCGTCAAGAACGCAGGCGACCGCGAGGCGCTGGTCGAATTCCTGGCGGGCCAGCATGAGTGACGAGGCCGGTGTGCGCGCGCAGGGGTGGACGGCCAGAAGCGGCGTCGCTACGGTCCGGCGTCATTCGTCAGGGGGGACCATGTTGAAATTCTACACCGCGCCAGGGACCTGCGCCCTCGCCACGCACATCACGCTCGCCGAGGCCGGCGCCGCCTATGTTGCCGAGAAGCTCAGCTTCAAGACCAACCAGCAGAACAGCCCCGACTATCTCGCGATCAATCCAAAAGGTCGCGTGCCGGCGCTGGTGACGGAGCAGGGCGTCCTGACCGAGACGCCGGCGATGCTCGCCTATCTCGCGCAGCGCTTTCCCGACGCGCGGCTCGCGCCGCTCGACGATGCCTTCGCCTTTGCCGAGGTGCAGTCGTTTACCAGCTACCTGTGCTCGACCGTCCACATCGCCCACGCCCACAAGATGCGCGGCTATCGCTGGGCCACCGAGGAGTCGTCCTTCGCCGACATGAAGCGCAAGATCCCGGAGACGATGGGCGCCTGCTTCGCGCTGATCGAGCAGAAGATGCTGCGCGGCCCCTGGGTGATGGGCGAGCAGTACACGATCTGCGATCCCTATCTGTTCACCATCGCGCAATGGCTCGACGGCGACGGCGTCGACATCAACGCCTTCCCCAAGGTGGCCGACCACTTCAGGCGCATGTCCGAGCGGCCGGCCGTGCTGAAGGCGCTCGCCGAGCTGGCGGCCTGACGGAGGACGCCGTACGGCGCCCAGTAAGGGAGCGGCCGGAACCAGGCTCACTGCGAGAGCCGCGGCATCATGTCGGAAAAAGGAGCTGAAGCGGGAACTCACGGCGTCGAGCAACGTTGCATGAAGCCGTGGCGTGCCTGCGTCCGACCTCTCTTTTCCGAGCCTCTTGATGCCGCTGGCTGCCATGTCCGACGACCAACTTTTCGCTGGTAGCACCAACGGCCTGCGTGACAGATTGAAGGCCGCGACCGCTGCGGCCCACCATGCGCTGGATGAGCGCCTCAGCCAGTTCGATCTCACCACGACCCCGCATTATCGCCGCTTCCTTCAAGCCAGCGCGGCCGCCGTGTTGCCGCTCGAGCAGGTGCTCGAGCAGGCCGGCGTCGGCGAGATGCTCTGCGACTGGGCCGGGCGTCGTCGTGCCGAGGCGATCACGACCGACCTTGCCGACCTCAACGGCAGCGTCGTTCCGATCGAGCTGCCGACGCCGCCTCTCGACCGTCCATTCGTATTCGGCACGCTCTATGTCCTGGAAGGATCGCGGCTCGGAGCGGTCTATCTGTTGCGGGTCGTGACCGCTTCGGCTGATCCCCGCGCGCGACGCGCGACGCGCTATCTCCGTCATGGTGCAGGCCAGGGGCTGTGGCGCAGTTTCCTGGAACGGCTCGCACGAGAGCCGCTGACGCCGGACGATGAAGTCAGGATGATTGCGAGTGCACGCGCGGCGTTCGCGGTATTTGCGAAGGCGGTGGAATCAGCATGAACGAGCCGGTCAATCTCACCAATTGCGATCGGGAGCCGATTCACGTTCCGGGCCACGTCCAGCCGTTCGGCTTCCTGCTCGCGCTGGTGTCGGACTTCACGATCTGCATGGCCTCGGAGAACGCGCCGGACTACCTCGGCGGCGATCTCGGCGCGCTGCTGCAGCGGCCGCTCGCCGCGGTGTTTTCGGCGGCAGGGATCGCCGCGATCCGCGCGCGCGTCGACTATCTGAGCGGCCCCGACGCGGTCGAGCGCGTGTTCGGCGTCGATCTGCAGGGCCAGGGCCGGCTGTTCGATCTCGCCATCCACTTTTCCGGGGCCTATCTCGTCGTCGAGGCTGAGCCGAGCCTGATCGAGCCGGGCGTCAATTCGGGCGAACTGGTCCGCCTGATGCTCGGCCGCATCCGCAAGACGGCCGGCATCATCGATCTTGCGCAGGAGGCCGCGCGCCAGCTCAAGCTGCTGACCGGCTTCGACCGCGTGATGGTCTACCGCTTCCATCCGGACGGATCGGGCGAGGTCATCGCCGAAACCGCGGGGATGGGCCTCGAGCCGTTCCTCGGGCTGCATTATCCGGCCTCGGACATACCGCGCCAGGCGCGCCAGCTCTATCAGCGCAACTGGCTGCGCATCATCGCCGATATCAACGCCGCGCCGTCGCCGCTGCTCTCGATGCCGGCGTACAATGCCGGTCTGCTCGACCTGTCGATGAGCGTGTTGCGCGCAGTCTCGCCGATTCACATCGAGTATCTTCGCAACATGGGCGTCGGCGCGTCGATGTCGGTCTCGATCCTGCGCGACGGCAAGCTGTGGGGGCTGTTCGCCTGCCACCATTATTCACCGCGCCATTTGTCGTTCGAGACGCGCACCGCCGCCGAGCTGTTCGGCCAGATGTATTCCTGGCTGCTCGAGGCGCGCGAGCGCGAGACCGACGTGAGCTATGAGACGCGGGCGCATCAGATCCAGGAACGCCTGATCGAGCGTGCTGCTGCGCAGGCGCACAGCAAGCGCGCCATCCTCGGTTTCGTCGCCGACTATCGCCAGATGATCGAATGCGACGGGATCGCCGTGTGGTCGGACGACGAGATCACGCTGGACGGCGAGACGCCGACCGAGGAGGAGGTGCACGATCTCATCGGCTTCATCAACCGCACCACGCCGGGGCGCATCTGCGCCAGCGCCGAGATCGCCAAGATCTATGCGGCCGGTGAATCGTTTCGCGACCGCGCCGCGGGCTTCCTGGTGATCCCGATTTCGCGCACGCCGCGCGACTGCCTGATCTTCTTCCGGCGCGAGGTGCTGCGCTCGGTCAATTGGGCCGGTGATCCCAACAAGACCTACGCCGAAGGTCCGCTCGGCGCGCGGCTGACGCCACGCAAGAGTTTCGAGCTGTGGCAGCAGACGGTGGCCGGCCAATCGAAGCCGTGGAGTGCGGCTGACCTGCGCATTGCGGAGAGTCTGCGCGTTACGCTACTCGAGGTCATCCTGCAATTGTCGGAGCTCGCCGCGCGCGAGCGCCGCGGCGCGCAGGAACGGCAGGAGCTGATGATCGCGGAGCTCAATCATCGCGTCCGCAACATCCTGAGCCTCGTGCGCGGCCTGGTCGCGCAGAGCAAGGACACGGCGACCTCGGTTGAGGAGTTCGCGTCCGTGCTCGGCGGGCGGATCCAGGCGCTGGCGCGGGCGCACGACCAGATCACCAACCTCAATTGGGCGCCGGTCGCGCTGCGTCATCTGCTCGAGTCGGAGGCGGGGGCCTATCTCGGCGCGCGGGCGGGGCGGGTGCGCATGGAGGGGCCCGACGTCGCGCTCGATCCCAAGGCGTTCGCGACGCTCGCGCTCGTCGTACATGAGATGATGACGAACTCGGCGAAATACGGCGCGCTCGCCGACTCCACGGGTCAGGTTGAGGTGGTGTGGCGCCTCGATCCCGGTGCAAGCCTCGTGATCGACTGGAAGGAAAGCGGCGGGCCGCCGGTGCAGCCGCCATCGCGGCGCGGCTTCGGCACCACGATCATCGAGCGCTCGGTGCCGTTCGATCTCAAGGGCGACGCAGAGATCCGCTTCGACCTGCTCGGCGTGCAGGCACGCTTCGTCATCCCCGCCAATTTCGTCCAGGTCGTACCAGCCATCGCAGGCGCTCCATCGCGTCAACAGGTGAAGCAGGAGCAGACCCAGCGCCTCGCCGGCACCGCGCTGATCGTCGAGGACAATCTGATCATCGCGATGGGCGCGGAAGTGATCCTGCTCGAGCTCGGCGCGCGACACATCGACACGGCCGCGTCGGTCAACCAGGCGCTCAAGGCGATCGAGCGCGCTGTGCCGAGCTTCGCGCTGCTCGACATCAACCTCGGCGCGGAGAGCAGCCTTGCTGTAGGACACAGGTTGAAGGAGCTCGGTGTCCCCTTCATTTTCGCCACCGGCTACGGCGAGCGCGCGCCGATTCCGACCGAATTATCGGACGCGCCGGTGATTCAAAAGCCCTACACGCGCGAGCTGGTCGAGAAAGCGCTGTCGAAGCTGAAATGATTCGGCGCAGATGCGCATCGCCTTGTTGGTCGCGATGATTGGCATGAAAAATTTCAGTCGCCGTATTTTTCACATCCACGTGTTGTCGCGAACGAGACGCTCCGCGATGAAGCCGCTACTTCGGTGAAAATTCCACGTGTTGCTGCGGCAAAACAGCCCGAAAAAATTAGAACGCATCCAAAGGACACCGCTGTTCTAACATTGTTTCGACAAATGGAACCCTCGCAGCCTTATTCCGAACGAAGTCATCGCCGAAACGGCGCATCGGGGGCGCGTTGAATCGTCGGAGGTCTGATGACGAATCGAACGACGAGTTTGTTGCCGTGTGTTGCTGTCGCCGTGCTGGCGGGAGCGGCGACGGTGGCAATCGAGTTTAAACCGGCATCGGCTGCTGACGAATGCCTGACGAAGCCTGCGGGGACGCCGGCGGGGAAGCACTGGTTCTATCGCGTCGATCGGACGACGAAGAAGCAGTGCTGGTATCTTCGCGACGATGATCGCGGGTCACAGGGCGCGTCCCTCGTGACACGAAAGCTCGCGTCGCATCGGGATCGCGAGACGCTGTCGTCGTCTGCGGCCGATGCGCGTGCGGAGATCCAATCCGCACCGACACCCGGCGACGAGTTGAAGGCCGCGCCGTCGCTCCCGAGCGCGGCCGCCCGGCCGACGATGATGTTCCCGCCGGTCGCTGCGTTTCCGTCCGCGCCGGTGGCTGCCCCGTCCGTGACGGCAGCTCCTGCGCCGGCGAGCACTGCACCCGCTGCTGATACGGCCGAGGCCGCCGCGAGCGATTCTGCTGTCGCGACGCGCTGGCCCGATTCGTCGGGCACGCTTCAGGCGCAGCCGGCGCCGGCACCGCGTCCGTCATCCTTGACACTCGCTGCGGCATCCAGCGATGCTGCGCCGGCCGAAGCCGCGGCGCCCGCCGCGACGTCAGAGATGGTGGCGGATACGGCTTCGGTGACGTCCGTCGGTGGCACGAGCGACGACGCGGCACGGACGCGGCTCTTCGCCTTTCTTGGCGCGGTCGCTGTGGCTGGCTTCTCGACCAGCGTTCTGCTGGCACGGGCGCGGGCCAAGCGGCAATTGCGGATCGAGCCTGTGACTGCCGCACGTCGCGTGGCGCGCTGGCCTGCCGAACCTGAGCTCGACAGCATGCATCTGCCATCGGTCGACAGTTTTCGCCCGGCCGCGGCGATGCGCCGCGAACCGCAGCGCGCGACGCAGGTGTCGGTGGTGCCGCGCGACGACGTTCGCTACGACGAGGAGTACGAGGTCGAGGACCTTCTGGCACGCTATTCTGGACAGGGACGGCGCAGGTCGTGAGCGTCAGGCGGCGCTCATCTCGGAGCGGATCTCCGCGCGCAACTCGTCGATCAGCCTGAGGCCGCCCTTGGTCTCGACATGCCAGAACGTCCAGCCATTGCACGCCGGCAGCCCTTGGGCGACGGCGCCGATGCGATGGATCGAGCCGACCTTGTCGCCGAGCATGATGGCCCCATCGGCGCGCACCAGCGCGCCGTAGCGCCGCTTGGAATCGACGAGCTTGGCGCCGGGCGCGATCATGCCGCGCTCGATCAACTCGGAAAACGCCACCCGCGGCGCCTCGCGCGCCGTCATGAACGGCGCGAGCGTGGCTTCCGGCAGCGGTTCGACCGCGGCGATGCGACGCTCGGCCGCATCGGCATAAACCTTGTCGCGCTCGAAGCCGATGTAGCGGCGGCCGAGGCGTTTTGCCACGGCGCCCGTCGTGCCGGTGCCGTTGAACGGGTCGATCACCAGATCGCCCGGCTTTGATGACGACAGCAGCACCCGCGCCAGCAGGCCTTCCGGCTTCTGCGTCGGATGGACCTTCTTGCCGTCGCCGTCCTTGAGCCGCTCCTCGCCGGTGCACAGCGGGATCAGCCAGTCGGAGCGCGCCTGGACGTCCTCGTTTGAGGCTTTCAGCGCTTCATAGTTGAAGGTGTAGCCCTTCGCCTTTTCATCCCGCGCGGCCCAGATCATGGTCTCGTGCGCGTTGGTGAAGCGGCGGCCGCGGAAATTCGGCATCGGGTTCGACTTGCGCCATACGATGTCGTTGAGGATCCAGAAGCCGAGATCCTGCATGATCGCGCCGACGCGGAAGATGTTGTGATAGGAGCCGATCACCCAGATCGTCGCGCTCGGCTTCATCGCCCGGCGCGCGGCGAGCAGCCAGGCGCGCGTGAAGTCGTCATAGGCGGCGAATGATGAGAACTTGTCCCAATCGTCGTCGACCGCATCGACCTGCGATTCGTCGGGACGCTTGAGCTCACCCTTGAGCTGCAGATTGTAGGGCGGATCTGCAAACACCAGGTCGACGGATGCGCCTGGCAGTTTCGACATCTCGGCGACGCAGTCGCCGACGATGATTCGTTGCTCTTCAAGAGCCTGAAATTTAGTGCGGGGCGCCCTTGCAGACGCCCCGCGACGCGACTCAACCATGACTCAAGAACTCTGACTCAGGCGACGCTGTCGGCGACGCGGGACCTAACAACCGACTGCCCACACTTTGACCCGGCAAAGTAAAAATGGACTTAATCGGGAAAATTTTTCGCATCGATGTGCGCATGTTCATCACGCGCACCGGCGATCACGCGCCGCGCGTCGATGCGCGGCGCTGTCTGCGCAACGTGGCGATTGTGATGGGGTTTTCGCGCTGGCGCGCGCGAGCGCGGGTTGCGAGGGAGCGGCGTGCGTGGCGGTTTTTCTGCTCGCGCTAGGCAAAATTTGCCGGCCGGGCTATTGTTTAACACTGTGGAAATTTTACCTGTTTGCCGCGTTGGGCATTTCGCGCAGAGCCGCGCAAGATCATGAGGAAAGGCCGCCATGCGTTACGATGATTTCCGTCGCAGCGACGACATCGACGACCGTCGCGACGAAGGCGGCGGGATGGGCGGTGGTATGGGCCTGCCGATCGGCGGCGGTGGGCTCGGCATCGGCACCATCATCGTGCTCGGCCTGATCGGCTATGCCTTCGGCATCGACCCGCGCATCCTGATCGGCGGCGCCGAGATGATCACCCACGGCGGCGCGCCGACGCAGCAGGCCGACCGCCGTTCACCCGGCAAGACCGGTGCGCCCAAGGACGAGATGGGCGACATGATCTCCGGCGTGCTCGGCGAGATCGACGACCGCTGGACCGAGATCTTCCAGGCCAGCGGCCAGAGCTATACCGGCCCGAAGATCGTGCTGTTCCGCAACAGCACCAATGGCGGCCGCTGCGGCATGGCGCAGTCGGCGATGGGGCCGTTCTACTGTCCGCCGGACCGGCAGATCTTCCTCGACACCAGCTTCTTCCGCGAGGTCGAAACCCGCTTCCGCGGCTGCTCGGGCAGCGCCTGCAAGTTCACCGCGGCCTACATCATCGCGCACGAGGCCGGCCACCACGTTCAGAACCTGCTCGGCATCCTGCCGCGCGTGACGCGGATGCAGCAGCAGGTCGGCAGCAAGGCCGAAGCCAACGCGCTGCAGGTCAAGGTCGAGCTGCAGGCCGACTGCCTGTCCGGCGTCTGGGTCAATCGCGAGGCCAAGAAGCGTCCGGGCTTCCTGGAGGAGGGCGACATCGACTCCGCGCTGACCACGGCGTCGGCGATCGGCGATGACACCCTGCAGCGGCAGGCGACGGGACGCGTGGTGCCGGATTCGTTCACTCACGGCTCGGCCGCCCAGCGCAAGCGCTGGTTCATGGTCGGCTATCAGCAGGGCAGCGTGCAGGCGTGCAACACGTTCGGCGCCAATACGCTGTAAGGAGATGCGATCATGGCGATCGACGAGAGCAAGAGCTTCGTTCCCCTCAACATCGCCGTGCTGACGGTGTCCGATACGCGCGTGCTCGCCGACGACAAGTCCGGCAATACCCTGAGCGACCGCCTGACGTCAGCCGGTCACAGACTGGCGGCGCGCGACATCGTCACCGACGACGTCGAGAAGATTCGCGCCGTGGTGAGGTCGTGGATCGCCGATCCCGGCGTTGACGTCGTGATCACGACCGGCGGCACCGGCTTCACCGGCCGCGACGTCACCCCGGAGGCGATCGAGCCGCTGTTCGAGAAGCGCATGGACGGCTTCTCGATCGCCTTCCACATGCTGAGCCACGCCAAGATCGGGACGTCGACGATTCAGAGTCGGGCGACGGCCGGCGTTGCCGGCGCGACCTACATCTTCTGCCTGCCGGGATCACCCGGTGCCTGCCGCGACGCCTGGGACGGCATCCTCTCGGCCCAGCTCGACTACCGCACGCGACCCTGCAACTTCGTCGAGATCATGCCGCGGCTGGACGAGCATCTGCGCCGGCCCAAGGCCCAGGGCGCGACGGCGTAGTGCGACGTGACGCGCGCCTCAGCCGCGCGTCACTTCGTCGGAACGATCTCGAATGCCCCGCCGCCCTCGATCGCCGCGCCGATCAGGCCACCGACCATGCTGGCCGCGAAATTCTGTCCGCGGGGGCCGACGACCATCCGATAGGTCTTTCCAGGCACGGCGGTGAAACGAATGCTCGAGGAGCCCGGCGACGACCAGGTCGACACGGTGATGGCGACCGGGCCGGGCGCGATCGGGCCGTTATAGCTCTCGCCGCGGCCGAGGCTTGCGACCTTGGTGCCGTTGATCTCGATGGCGGCCGGTGCGGCCAGATACAGGAAATCGGTCGTCCTGGTGATCGCGACCGTCGCGCGGCCCTTTGGCGCGGCGTGAGCCGCCGGAGCGGTCGCTCCCTGAAATCCCAATGCGCCGGCAAGGGCAAGACACGCGGCAAGCTTCGATCGACACGCCAAACTGATCACTGATGACACCCGTTCTGTTTCGGCGGGATACTACCGATGCTCGGGAACTCCGCAATCGGCCCGTTTTGCGTGTTGCAGGGGCTGAGTGAATCTACTGTCGGTTGTTGTTGCGTGCGGCCGAAGCGGCTCGTGCGCTTGCGGGCTACAGATCCAGCCGCCACGTCTCGCCCGTGAGCTGAACGCCGAAAGAGGCGTGCGGCTGCTCCGCGATCTTGCGAAACCCGGCGCGCGCGTAGATGTCACGCGCCGCGGTCAGGATGCTCTGCGTCCACAGCTCGACCGTCTTGTAGTTCTTCTCCCGCGCGAAGCGGATGCATTGTTCGGTCAATGCCCGGCCAACGCCCATGCCGCGGGCCTTCTTCTCGACCAGCAGCAGACGGAGCTTGCCGACATCGTCGCTGCCCTTGACCAGGAAGATCGAGCCGACGGGCTCGCCACCGAGCTCGGCGATCCAGCAATGCTCGCGGGCCGCATCGTAGTTTCGGATGAACTGCGCGCCGATCTCCGCGACCAGCGCCTCGAACGAGATGTCCCAGCCATACTCCTCGGCATAGACGGCGCCGTGCCGTGATATGATCCAGCCGATGTCGCCGGGGCGATGGCTGCGCAGCAGGACCGGAGAACGCTCGGATGGCTTTGGCTCTAGTGCCGTCTCGATGGCGTTCATCGCGCCAACCAGCCGCTCGCGGACTGGTGCTGCGAGCGGGGCGAGCATCGCCGCGATTTCCTTCTGCGAGCTGCGATCGAGCCTGGCATAGGCCTGCCGGCCTTTCGCGGTGAGGCTGAGCTGCTGCTGCCTGCGATCCGACGGCAACGGCGTGCGGCTGATCAGGCCCTTCTCGTCGAAGTTCTGCACGATGCGGCTGAGATAGCCGGCATCGATGCCGAGAAGGCCGCCGATCTCCTTGGCCGAGACCGCGTCACGGTGCGCGAGCTCATACAGCACCCGCGCCTCGGCCAGTGAAAACGGGCTGTCGAGCAAATGCTGGTCGAGTGCGCCGAGCTTTCGGGTGTAGAAGCGGTTGAAGGCGCGGACAGCGGCGACGTCGCTGTCGGACGGCGATGGGGTCATGGGGCGGTCTCCGATGCTTGCCATTGTCAATCAATTGGTTGATTTTGGCAAGTATATCGAGCGCCCTACACCATGACGATCCGGCTGCGCAGGACGATCCGGGAGGAGCGGCCGAGCTGGCGCAACAGCCGCGTTTCGGCCCGCTTGGCGTCCGGCCGGTAGCCGCCGACCTGCCGGTAATGATCCCGGGCGATCAAGAGACCCTGGTCGCCCAGCGGTCCGACCACCGCGCGCGCGACCGAGCGAAGGCGGTCGCGCAGGCTCACGGCGGCATAAGGCGACCGGGCATACCGGAACACGCCGGCGCGTGGCCGGCCTCCCGCGCCGACGCTCTGGACGAACTGCATGGTCTCGTCGATCCAGCCGGGATCGAGCACGGCGCCCGCGGGCAGGAACATCAGCCAGGGCGCGCGGGCCTGGGCGGCGCCTGCCGCCAGCGCTGCGGCGTGCGAGCCTTCGAATTTCATGAAGTTGCAGCCGGCGACGTCGGCCACGCGTTCGATGACGCTGGAATCGGGAGAGCGATCGACCAGCAACACCTCGCTGACGACGCCCGCTGCAGCGCCCGGCACCAGCGCGGACAGGGTGGCCACGGCGGTCGGCTCGACACCTTCGGTCGGGATGATCACGCTCAGCATGAACCTGGCATCTTCGTTTGCAGCGCCTCCAGTTCCATTGTTATCACTTTGATATAGCCAAATCAGCCCGCTGCGCTGCGGAATTTTGCAGCAGGCTGCCCGGCTTGCCGCGTTCGGGCAGCGCCCGAACGGCAGGTTTTGATGGCAGGCCCTAATGGCAGGTCTTGCGGGACCTCGTTTGCGACAGGCTCGTCCCGGCAGGCTCAACCGCTCGCCTGGGCCGGCGTCGTCCCGCTCGCAAGCTTCGGCCAGACCCAGTCGCGGATCTCCGGCATGTCCTCGCCATGCGCTCGGATGTAGCGGGCATGCTCGATCAGCGCGTCGCGGAATGTCTGCTTCACATGAGCCGCCGACACGCTGAGGCCGGGCACGCGCTCGATCGCCTCGATGGCCAGGTGGAAACGATCGAGCTCGTTGAGGACGACCATGTCGAACGGCGTCGTCGTGGTGCCTTCCTCGATGAAGCCGCGCACATGCATGCCGGCATGGTTGGTGCGGCTGTAGGTGAGACGATGGATGAGATGCGGATAGCCATGATAGGCGAAGATCACCGGCTTGTCGGTCGTAAACAAGCTGTCGAAATCGCGATCGCTCAGACCGTGCGGATGCTCGGTCTCGGGCTGCAGCGTCATGAGATCGACGACGTTGACGACGCGGATCTTCAGATCAGGCAGCGCCTTGCGCAGCAGATCGACCGCGGCCAGCGTCTCCAGCGTCGGCACGTCGCCGGCGCAGGCCATCACGACATCGGGCTCGGCGCCGGCAGGGCCGGTGCCGGCCCATGACCAGATGCCGATGCCGGCATCACAATGCGTCGCTGCGTCCTTCATCGACAGCCATTGCGGTGAAGGCTGCTTGCCCGCGACGATGACGTTGACGCGGTCGTAGGTGCGGAGACAGTGGTCGGCGATCCACAGCAGCGTGTTGGCGTCCGGCGGGAAATAGATGCGAACGACGTCCGCCTTCTTGTTGGCGACGAAGTCGACGAAGCCGGGATCCTGATGGCTGAAGCCGTTATGGTCCTGCCGCCAGACATGCGAGGTCAAGAGATAGTTCAGCGACGCGATCGGGCGCCGCCACGGCAGCTCGCGCGACACCTTCAGCCATTTGGCATGCTGGTTGAACATCGAATCCACGATGTGGATGAAGGCCTCGTAGCAGGAGAAGAAGCCGTGCCGTCCGGTGAGCAGATAGCCTTCGAGCCAGCCCTGGCAGAGATGCTCGCTCAGCACCTCCATGACGCGGCCGTCCTGGGCGAGGTGGACGTCGTAGGGCTCGATGCCTTCCATCCAGACGCGCTCGGTGACGTCGAACACGGCGTCGAGCCGGTTCGAGGCGGTCTCGTCAGGACCCATGATGCGGAAGTTTCTCGACGTCGCATTGAGCGTGATCACCTCGCGCAAGAACTTGCCGAGCTCGCGCGTGGCTTCGGCGGTAGTCTGGCCGGGTGAGCTCACCTCGACCGCAAAGGCGCGATAGTCGGGCAGCTTCAGCTCGCGCTTCAGGAGGCCGCCATTGGCATGCGGGTTGGCGCCCATGCGCCGCTGCCCTTGCGGAGCCAGCGCCTGCAACTCCGGCACCAGCCGGCCCTGCGCGTCGAACAGCTGGTCCGGCTCGTAGCTTTTCATCCAGGCCTCGAGCAGTGCGAGATGCTCGGGCTTGCCGCGCGGATTTGAGATCGGCACCTGATGGGCGCGCCAGAAGCCTTCCACCTTGAGGCCATCGACCTCCTTCGGTCCCGTCCAGCCCTTCGGGCTGCGCAGCACGATCATCGGCCATCTTGGTCGTTGGAACGCCGCATCCGGCTGACGCGCGTTCTGCTGGATCGAGCGGATGCTGGCAAGCGCGACGTCGAGTGCGTCCGCCATCTGCCGGTGCATCGCCGTCGGTTCGGTGCCTTCGACGAACAGCGGCTGATAGCCATAGCCTTCGAACAGGCTCTTGATCTCAACATCGCTCATGCGGCCGAGCACGGTGGGATTGGCGATCTTGTAGCCGTTGAGATGCAGGATCGGCAGCACCGCGCCGTCATGCGCCGGGTTCAGGAACTTGTTCGAATGCCAGGAGGCGGCGAGCGGGCCGGTCTCGGCCTCGCCGTCGCCGACGACGCAGGCGACGATCAGATCGGGATTGTCGAACGCTGCGCCATAGGCATGGACCAGCGCGTAGCCGAGCTCGCCGCCTTCGTGGATCGAGCCCGGCGTTTCCGGCGCCGCGTGGCTCGGAATGCCGCCGGGGAAGGAGAACTGCCGGAACAGCTTGCGCAGGCCGTCGGCGTCGCGCGTGATGTCCGGATAGATCTCGCTGTAGCTGCCTTCGAGATAGGTGTTGGCGACCATGCCCGGCCCGCCATGGCCGGGGCCGCAGATGTAGATGACGTTGAGATCCTGCGTCCGGATGGCGCGGTTGAGATGGGCGTAGATGAAGTTCAGCCCGGGCGTGGTGCCCCAATGGCCGAGCAGGCGCGGCTTGATGTGCTCCGGCTTCAGCGGCTCGCGCAGCAGCGGGTTGTCCAGCAGGTAGATTTGCCCGACCGAGAGGTAATTTGCTGCGCGCCAATAGCGGTCAAGCAGGTCGAGATCGTCGGCCGAATTGATCTGGTGGGGAGAACTGATCTGCATGGGACCTCGCTTGGCTTTCCGCTTCGCACCGGCGGGACGGAGCATAGAGTAACACCGCACCGTCCCGTTCCAGCGCTGCTGCAGCATAGATCAGGAATGTGATGGCCGGCCTTGCGCCACCGCAGAGATCGCGTGCGCTTTTGTTCTATTTTGTTCTTGTATTGTTCTTTGTGCGTGCTATGTCTTGCCCATGAGCCGAGCATCTTCACATGCCCTCAAGCGCCCGCCGGTCAAGGTGCCCTCCGAGCCGGCGGGCGCGCCTTCTGCGGGTCTTGAAAAAAGCGGTCCCGAGAAGGACTTTCCCGAACTCGCCGTCGCCATCGAACGGGGCCGGCGCCGCGGACGCGGTGCCCAATCCAACGCGAGCGGCCGCTACGAGGCCGAGGCGCGCGTCGTCTTCGACGACGGTTGGCAGAGCCTCGAGGAGCTGCCGCCGTTCAAGACGACGGTCGCGACCGACACCTCGCGCAAGGTCATCACCCGCAACGACTCGCCCGACATCGGCTTCGATCGCTCGATCAATCCGTATCGGGGCTGCGAGCATGGCTGCGTCTACTGCTTCGCGCGGCCGACCCACGCCTTTCTCGGCCTGTCGCCGGGCCTCGACTTCGAATCCAAGCTGTTCGTGAAGCCGGACGCACCGGCCTTGCTCGAAAAGGAGCTCGCAGCCAGTGGCTACGAGCCGAAGATGATCGCGATCGGCACCAACACCGATCCCTATCAGCCGATCGAGCGTGAGCGGAAGATCATGCGCGGCATCCTCGAGGTGCTGGAAAAGGTTGGTCATCCCGTCGGAATCGTCACCAAGTCGGCGCTGGTGATGCGTGATGCCGACATTCTGGCGCGGATGGCCAAGAAGAACCTGGCGAAGGTCGCGATATCAGTGACCACGCTGGACCCGAAGCTGGCCCGCACCATGGAGCCGCGGGCCTCGACGCCGGCGAAGCGCCTGGAGGCGCTGCAGGCGCTGTCGAAGGCCGGCATTCCGACCACGGTGATGGTGGCGCCGGTGATCCCGGCGCTCAATGACAGCGAGATCGAGCGCATCTTGGATGCGGCCGCCCATGCCGGCGTCAAGGAAGCTGCTTACGTTCTGCTGCGGCTGCCGCTGGAGGTGCGCGACCTGTTCCGCGAATGGCTGCTGGAGCATTATCCCGACCGCTACCGCCACGTCTTCACCCTGATCCGCGACATGCGCGGCGGCCGCGACTACGACTCGCAATGGGGCACGCGGATGAAGGGCACCGGGCCGATGGCCTGGATGATCGGCCGCCGCTTCGAGATCGCCTGCGAGAAGCTCGGGCTGAACAAGCGCCGCACCAAGCTGACGACGGATCATTTCGTCCGGCCGAAGGGCGGCGGCCAGCAGCTCAGCCTGTTCTGAGACCCGTGGAGAGAGCGATGGGTGCAGAGGTCGTGGTCCCGCGCTTCACCGTCATCACCCTCGGCGTGTCCGAGATGCGGCGGAGCATCGCCTTCTATGCTTCGCTTGGGTTCGTCCGGAAGTTTCGGGCGACCGGCGAGGCGGTGGCGTTCTTCGACACCGGCGGGACGGTGCTGGCGCTGTACCCGTGGGAGGCGCTCGCACATGATGCTGGCGTGCCAGACGCGCCGCGGCCCCAGGCTTTTCGCGGCGTGACGCTGGCCTGGAACTGTCGCTCGGAGGCCGAAGTGGACGCCGCGTTGGCGTCGGCGGTGGAGAAGGGAGCGACGCTGCTGAAGCCAGCGCAGCCAACCGATTATGGCGGTTATTGCGGCTATTTCGCTGATCCCGACGGCCATGTCTGGGAGGCCGTCGTGGCGCCGGGGATCGAGGTTGGCGAGGATCATCGGGTGCATCTGCCGGCCTAGTCTCGGCCCCGCATCTTGGTGGGAATAGCGGGGAATTGAGGCCGGTCGCGGGTTGCGCTGGCGCGGCCCGTTCCGCACCATGCCGGCCATGATTCGAGACCAAGCGAAAAAGCCGGGCAGGGCGAAAGCCGCGCCCGGAGCGGCGGCGAAGAGGTCCGGTGCCAACGGCGCTGCCAAGCCGGCTGCTGCCACCGGCGCGGGCAGGACGAGCACCAGGCTCGGCAAGGGTGTCATCGCCGTGGCGCCGCCGAGCTTTCGCCGCGAGCGGGCGCTGCTGAAGCAGGGGATCTGGCCGGTCGCCGGCTGCGACGAGGCGGGCCGGGGGCCGCTTGCCGGCCCCGTGGTGGCTGCGGCCGTCATTCTCGATCCCGCGCGCATCCCCAAAGGGCTCGACGATTCCAAGCGGCTGAGCGCAGAGGCGCGCGAGGCGCTGTTCGAGAAGATCTGCAGGACGTCGGCATTCGCCGTGGCCTTTGCCTCGCCGGCGCGAATCGATCGCGACAACATCCTGCGGGCGTCGCTGTGGGCGCTGTCGCGCGCCGTGAGGGCACTGCCCGAGGCCCCGAAGCATGTCTTCGTCGACGGCCGCGACCGAATCGATGTCGATTGTGGCTGCGACGCGGTGATCGGCGGCGATGGTCTGGTGATGTCGATCGCGGCCGCCTCGATCGTCGCCAAAGTCACGCGCGACCGGCTGATGTGCGCGCTGGCGCAGGATTGTCCCGGCTACGGCTTCGAGCAGCACAAGGGCTACGGCGTGCCGGAGCATCTCGCCGCGCTCGACCGTCTCGGCCCCTCGGTGCATCACCGCAGCATGTTCGCGCCCGTCGTCGCGGCGCGGCGCAAGCATCAGCCCTGCACCGATCGGCCGGAGCCGGACCTGTTCGCCGAGGTGACGGTGGTGACGTCCAGCGAAATTTCCATCGGCGCCTGATGCCGGTTGCCTCGACGGCGCCGCGGTCTTAATAGCTTTAGTCAGCCAACCAGCACGAATTGTCACTCCTCGCAGCGGAGGCGGTCCTGTGCGCCTCGATCATGCGGTATCGATTGCGGGCGTCGGACAGCGCGGCTGCTGCGGATGAGGGACGGTCCTGCCGGACATTCTCGACGTCCTCAGCGATCAAGCTAAGCGATCCAGCCGTTCATGCGTTTCACGTCACTGGTTGTCGAACTGATCCGCGCAAGGCCGCGGCTGGTCGTCGTCATCGTGGTGCTGTGCCAGGCCCTGATGTGGCTCGGCACAGCCGTGCTGTTCTATCGCAGCCCGCCCGGCCAGCTCGCCACCACCGTCGCATTCGGGCGCGAGTATCAGGTCGGCAGCGATCTGGGACCGCCGCTCTCGTTCTGGCTGTCCGACATCGCCTATCGATTGGCCGGCAACCATCTGCTCGGCGTGTATGTCATCGCCGTGCTGTGTTCGGCCTTGAGCCTCTGGGTCATCTATCTCCTGGCGCGCGCCATCGTCGGCGGTCAGCAGGCCGTTCTCGCCGTGCTGCTGACCATGACCATCACGGCGTTCGGCGCTCCGACGCTGGAGTTCGGTCCCGACGTGCTGGCGCGCCCGCTGTGGGCGCTGCTGTTGCTGCATAGCTGGCAGATCCTCGGCCGCGGACGGCGCAATGCCTGGTTCGCCTGGTCGATCGAGGCCGGCCTGCTGCTGCTCACCACGCCGGCCGCCGCGGGCCTGCTGCTGCTGATCGCCGGCTTCGCGGTCTCGACCGTCCAGGGCCGCCGCGTGCTCAGGTCGTTCGATCCGCTGTTCGCACTGCTCGTGGTGCTGGCACTGGCGCTGCCCTATCTGATCTTCGTGGTGCGTTCCGACAGCGTCGGGCTGCCCGCGCTGCCCCTGCTCGCGGAGCTTTCGGCGCGCGCCTGGCAATGGCTCGCGCTGGCCGGCGGGTTGCTGCTGGCGAGCGCGGCGATGCTGCTGCTGGTTGTGCTCGACGCCAGCACCGGCCGCAGCGAGGCCGATGCCCCGATCATCTACCGGCGGACGGTCGCGCCGCTCGCCCGCGACTTCGTGTATTGTTTTGCGATCGCCCCGGCTCTGGCCGGCAGCCTGATCGCCGGCCTGTTCGGGTTGCCGACGGTGTTTGGCGGCGCGGCCGTCACCCTGAGCATGGTCGGCCTGGCGCTGGTGGTCGCCTCGGGCGATCTGATCTATCTGCGGCGGCAGCGGCTGCTTCGCATGGTATGGGCCGCCGCAGTCGCCGCGCCGGCCGTGCTGGTTGCCGGCAGCGCGGTCGTGCTGCCCCTGATCGGCGACGGCGAGGTCGCGACCTCGATGCCGGCCCGCGACATCTCCCGCTTCTTTGTCGAGAGCTTCGAGCGCCGCACCAACCAGCGGCTGCAGGCGGTCGCCGGCGATCCGCAGCTCGCCAGCCTGGTCGCACTTGGCCGCCGCCGCGCGCATCTGTTCCTCGACGCCACGCCGCAGCGAACCCCATGGATCACCGCAGCCCAATTCGCCGACAGCGGCGGCATCGTGGTGTGGCGCGCGTCGGATACGGCCGGCACTCCGCCGCCGGAGCTCGCCCGCCGGTTTCCCGGCCTCGTGCCGGAGGTGCCGCGCAGCTTCGACCGGCTGATCAACGGCCGCCAGCCGCTGCTGCGCATCGGCTGGGCGATCGTGCGGCCGAAAGGGCCATGATTTTAGTCGTTGGAGAGAATGTTGGGGAGTGGCGGCCATGGATCTAGCGCCTCCTGATGGCTCACAGATCAAGATCGCCCGCGACGGGCTGCACCCGGTCATCAGCATCCCCCAGTCCGGCAGCCCGACACGCTATTTCGGCGGCTTGTTCCTGCTGTTCTGGCTCGGCGGGTGGACGATGGGGTTCAAGTCGGCCCTGTCCCAGATCTTGTCCGGCGGAGGC
Source organism: Bradyrhizobium sp. SSBR45G (assembly GCF_030159255.1). GTDB lineage: Bacteria > Pseudomonadota > Alphaproteobacteria > Rhizobiales > Xanthobacteraceae > Bradyrhizobium. The sequence goes on from NZ_BSCT01000030.1 coordinate 28,999, forward strand.
TCGGCCTTCCTCGTGTTCTGGCTCGGCGGCTGGACCATCGGCGCGGTCATGGCTGCCTGGACGGCCTACCGGTCGTTTCGTCCGACCGTGCCGGAGACCCTCGTGCTCGGACGCGCCAGCATCGTCTACGATGCTGGCGTCGCCCCGTTCGAGTTCAACCAGCGCGGCCAATCGAAGTCGATCCGGGATGGCTGGAAGGCGATGTTTCCGAAGCGGATCAGGGCCGAGCTGACCGCGCGGCAGCTGCAATCGTTGCGCCTGCGGGAAACCGATCTCGGCAACCGTCTGACCGTCGATGTCGACACTGAGCGCATCGAGATTGCGAAGGGCGCTAGCGAGATCGAGCGCGAGTGGCTCGCCCGCTACCTGGCGCGCCGCTACGGTCTCTCGCAGATCACGGCGCCCGCGGCCGGGACCTGACCACGCGGCGCGGCCGGCGTCAGACCGTAATCATCTTCGCGATCGATCGCAGGTCCTGCCACGCCAGCCGCTTGTAGGACGGTGAGCGCAGCAGATAGGCCGGGTGGAAGGTCGCGATCGCGCGGATCGTCCGCTTGCCGGTGTCGTAGTCGCGCCATTTGCCGCGCACGCGCATGATGCCCTCGGTGGTGCCGAGCAGCGACTGGGTCGAGGGATTGCCGAGCGTCACCAGCACGTCGGGATCGACCAGCTCGATCTGGCGGCGGATGAAGGGCAGGCAGATTTGGGTCTCCTGCGGCGTCGGCGTGCGGTTGCCCGGCGGCCGCCACGGAATCACGTTGGCGATGTAGACCTTGCTGCGATCGAGCCCGATGGCGCTGATCATGCGGTCGAGCAGTTTTCCCGAGCGGCCGACGAACGGCAGCCCCTCGATGTCCTCGTCGCGGCCGGGCGCCTCGCCGACCAGCATGATGCGCGCCTGCGGATTGCCATCGGCAAACACCAGCCGCGACGCCGTCTGCTTCAGCGCGCAGCCGTCGAAGTTCTCCAGCAGCTCGCGCAGCGCCTCCAGCGTCGGCGCGGTCCGCGCGGCCTCGCGGGCGGAGGCGATCGCGGCGTCCGGCGGGGGCGGCGGTTCGCCGCGCGGTGCAATGATCGCCGGTGCGGCCGGCCGGCCGCCTTGCGGCGCCACGGCCTGGCGCGGCGCAGCGGCGGCGGGCGCAGCTTCGGGCTCGACCAGCCGGTTGATCGGCTCGTCGGCGAGCGCGCAGTCGACGCCGGCCTCCAGATAGAAGGCGAGCAACTGGCGGACGTCGGGGAGGGGCTCAGGGGTCATCATGATCGATCGGTACGACAGTCTACGCCGCCCCGGCGCATGGCGGAATGCATTTCCGTGGTTGTCCTGCCCCGAAAAATCGGAAACAAGAGCTTGGAATAACCCAAAAAAGGGACGGAACGCCCTAGTGTTCCGGCGCCAGCCTTCGCTCCCCCCGCAGGACCCGCCTCTCAGCGAATGCAAGACGCCCAAGAACTCTAGTTAAGTCATTGTTGCTATTGCAGCTTCGGGTTTGATCTCTACCTGCGCCAGGGGGGTGCAGAGGTCGGATCCACTGCAACCAGCCGGGCCTGAGATCGAGAGACATGAGCACCGAAGAATTACCCGAGCGCGAATCCATGGAGTTCGACGTCGTCATCGTCGGCGCAGGCCCCTCGGGGTTGACCGCCGCGATCCGGCTGAAACAGCTCAATGCCGACCTCAACATCGTCGTGGTCGAGAAGGGCTCCGAGGTCGGTGCGCACATCCTGTCCGGTGCGGTGATCGATCCGATCGCGCTGGACAAGCTCATTCCCGACTGGCGCTCGGACGACGACTGTCCGCTGAAGACGCAGGTCAAGGACGACAAGTTCTTCTGGATGACCGAGAGCAGCGCGATCAAGCTGCCGGGCTTCGCGATGCCGCCGTTCATGGACAATCATCATTGCTTCGTCGGCTCGCTCGGCAATGTCTGTCGCTGGCTGTCGCGCAAGGCCGAGGCGCTGGGCGTCGAGATCTATCCGGGCTTCGCGGCGACCGAAGTGCTGTATGACGAGCACGGCGCGGTGCGCGGCATCGCCACCGGCGACATGGGCATCGGCAAGGACGGCAAGCCGAAAGCCTCGTTCACCCGCGGCATGGAGCTGCTCGGCAAGTACACGCTGTTCGCCGAGGGCGCACGCGGCAGCCTGTCCAAGCAACTGATCGCAAAGTACGCGCTGGACGCCAAGAGCGAGCCGCCGAAATTCGGCATCGGCCTCAAGGAAGTCTGGCAGATCGATCCCGCCAAGCATCAGAAGGGCCTGATCCAGCACTCGTTCGGCTGGCCGCTCGACATGAAGACCGGCGGCGGCTCGTTCCTCTACCATTACGACGACAACCTCGTCGCCGTCGGCTTTGTCGTGCATCTGAACTACGACGATCCGTATCTGTCGCCGTTCGAGGAATTCCAGCGCTTCAAGACGCATCCCTCCATCAGGAGTGTGTTGGAAGGCGGCAAGCGCCTTGCCTATGGCGCGCGCGCCATCACCGAGGGCGGCTATCAGTCGGTGCCGCGGCTGTCGTTCGCCGGCGGCGCGCTGATCGGCTGCGCCGCGGGCTTCGTCAACGTGCCGCGCATCAAGGGCGTGCACAATGCGATGGGCACCGCGATGCTCGCGGCCGAGCATGTCAATGCCGCGCTCGCGGCGGGTCGCGCCAATGACGAGCTGGTGACTTACGAGAACGCCTGGCGCTCCTCGCCGGTCGGCGAGGATCTGTTCAAGGTCCGCAACGTCAAGCCGCTGTGGTCGAAGTTCGGCACCGTGCTCGGCGTCATGCTCGGCGGCTTCGACATGTGGTGCAACACGCTCGGCTTCTCGCTGTTCGGCACCCAGTCGCACGCCAAGCCCGATCGGGCCACGCTCGATCCCGCCAAGGCGCATCAGCCCAAGCCCGCGATGAAGCCGGACGGCAAGCTTACCTTCGACCGGTTGTCCTCGGTGTTCCTGTCGAACACCAATCACGAGGAAGACCAGCCGGTGCATCTGAAGGTCGCCGACATGGCGCTGCAGAAGAGCTCCGAGCACGACGTCTACGCCGGCCCGTCCAACCGCTACTGCCCGGCCGGCGTCTACGAATGGGTCGAGGACGGCACCAGCCCGCGCTTCGTGATCAACGCGCAGAACTGCGTCCACTGCAAGACCTGCGACGTCAAGGACCCCAACGGCAACATCACCTGGGTTCCGCCGGAAGGCGGCGGCGGGCCGAACTACGAGGCGATGTAATCTCAAGCTTAACGCACGATTGCGTGAGATGGTCGTCCCAGCAGGGGCGACCGGCCACGATACGGCCATACTGGCACGGTTTGTCGCAGGTCACCTTTGCCAAAGGGGCCTGCGGCTGACCCGAATATCCTGCAAATCCTTGCGGTTGGCCGCCAAACGCGGCATTGTCGGCACCTTAAGCGGCCGACCGGGTTCGTGTCCGATACGACCAATCCTTTCCAACAACCAGAGCGCACCGTGATGTTATCAATTCGCAATCGCTGGACCGCAATTGCCGTTGCCGCCTTGCTGCTCCCCGGTACCGTCCTGGCCCAGACGCCGGATCACCCGTCGGATAACACCGCGAAGTTTCCCTCCGGCGTCGATCTAAAGGCGCTCACCACCTCGGGCAGCTATCTTGCGGCCCGCCACGCCAGCGTCGAACGTGATGCCGCCTCGGCCGCCGCGTTCTACCGTTCGGCGCTGCGCACCGATCCGAAGAACAATGAGCTGCTCGATCGCGCCTTCATCTCCTCGGTCGCCGATGGCGATATCGACGAGGCCGTGAAGCTCGCCGAGCGCGTGCTCTCGGTCGACAAGTCGAACCGCATCGCGCGCCTCGTGATGGGCGTGCAGGACATCAAGCAGAAGAAATACGCGGCGGCGCAGAACAACATCAATCAGTCGGTGCGCGGTCCGATCACCGACCTCGTCGCGACGTTGCTGTCGGCCTGGGCCACGGCGGGCGCGGGCGACGCCAAGGCGGCGGTTGCCAACATCGACAAGCTGACCGGCCCGGAATGGTATCCGCTGTTCAAGGATCTGCATGCCGGCATGATCCTGGAGCTCGCCGGCAAGGACAAGGAAGCCGGCACGCGCTTCGAGCGCGCCTACAAGCTCGACGATTCGATGCTGCGCATCACCGAGGCCTATGCGCATTGGCTGTCGCGCAACAAGGACGCGGCGGCGGCGACGGCGATCTATGAGGCGTTCGACAAGAAGCTCGCGCGTCACCCGCTGGTGCAGGAAGGTTTGCGCGACACCAAGGCCGGCAAGAAGATGCCGCCGCTGGTCGATTCGCCGCAGGCCGGCGCCGCCGAGGCTCTCTATGGCATCGGTGCGACCTTGAGCCGCCGCGGTGGCGAGGATCTCGCGCTGGTCTATCTGCAGCTCGCGCTGCACCTGCAGCCGAACCATCCGCTGGCGCTGCTGTCGCTTGCCGATCTCTACGAGACGGTGAAGAAGCCGCAGATGGCGATCAAGGTCTATGAGCGCGTGCCGGCGAGCTCGCCGCTGAAGCGCAACGCGCAGATCCAGCTCGCGACCGATCTCGACAGTGCCGACCGCAGCGACGACGCGATCAAGATCCTCAAGGACGTGATCGCCCAGGATCCGAAGGATCTCGAAGCGATCATGGCGCTCGGCAACATCGAGCGCGGCCGCAAGAAGTTCGCCGATTGCGGCAAGACCTATTCGCTCGGCGTCGACTCGCTGCCGGCGAACAACGACAAGGCCAACAGCGTCTATTACTACTATCGCGGCATCTGCCTGGAGCGCTCCAAGCAGTGGCCGAAGGCCGAGGCCGACATGCGCAAGGCGCTCGAGCTGCAGCCCGACCAGCCGCACGTGCTGAACTATCTCGGCTATTCCTGGATCGACCAGGGCGTCAATCTCGACGAAGGCATGAAGATGATCAAGCGCGCCGTCGAGCAGCGGCCCGACGACGGCTACATCGTCGATTCGCTCGGCTGGGCCTATTACCGCATCGGCAATTACGAGGAGGCGGTGAAGAACCTCGAGCGCGCGATCGATCTGAAGCCCGAGGATCCGACCATCAACGACCATCTCGGCGATGCCTATTGGAAGATCGGCCGCAAGCTGGAAGCCAAATTCCAGTGGGCCCATGCCCGCGACCTGAAGCCCGAGCCCGAGGAGCTGCCGAAGATCGAGGCCAAGATCCAGGGCGGCCTGACCGACGATCCGGCGCCGGCTGCGGCCAGCAACGACACCAAGGACACGCCGTCCGACGCCAAGAAGGACGACGGCAAGGGCGGCTAGTTCGTCCCGATCATGGTTCGAGCGTGATTGCGGGCTCCTCGGTTTGCCGGGGAGCCCGGATGATTTTGATGAAGGGTGTGGCGGTGCCGGCCACGTTCGTTTCGGCCGCGGGCTGATAGCGACACCGGTCCCCCGCCACCGAAGAGCTTGGGGGCATTGCGCCGATGTTGGCGTCCACGGTCACCGGCGCGCTGCAGGAGCAGGGCCGCGCCAAGGTCAATCTGACCCTGCGGGTCGTCGGCCGCCGCGCCGACGGCTATCATGATCTCGAAAGCGTCGTCGCCTTTGCCGACTGCGCGGACCAGCTCAGCCTCGTGCCGGGGCCGGAGCTGACGCTGACCACGACCGGGCCGCTCGCTGAAGCCTGCGGCAACACCTCCGACAATCTGGTGCTGAAGGCGGCCCGGCTGCTCGCCGAGGCCGTTCCCGGCCTCGAGCTCGGTGCCTTCAGCCTGGAGAAGGTGCTGCCGGTGGCTGCCGGCATCGGCGGCGGCTCGGCGGATGCGGCCGCGGCGCTGCGGCTGCTCGCGAGGCTGAACGGCCTGTCGCTCGATGATCCACGTCTGCAGGCGGTGGCGTTGAAGACCGGCGCCGACGTGCCGGTCTGCGTGCCCTCGATCGCCTGCACCATGACCGGCGTCGGAGAGAATTTGCAGCCGCTGGCGCTGCCCATCCTGCCCTGCGTGATGATCAATCCGCACGTGCCGGTGGCGACCAAGGACGTGTTCCAGAAGCTCGGCCTCAAACCGGGTGATCTCCTCGTCGGGGTGACCGATGTCCTTACGGCGCCGTCCTGGCCTGCGGCCGGGGCCTCGATCGGCGACTGGGTCGATGCTCTCGATCAGGTGCGCAACGATCTCGAGCCGCCGGCGCTGCAGGTGCAGCCGATCATCGGCACCGTGCTCGACGCGCTGCGATCCAGCACCGGCGTGCTGCTGGCGCGCATGTCCGGCTCCGGCGCGACGTGCTTCGCGATCTATGGCAGCGAGGCCGATGCAAAGGCCGCCGGTGCTGCGATCGCAGCCGCGCACCCCGAATGGTGGGTGCATGCGGGGACGCTGAGTTAGCTAACTAATAGCTGTGCAACCACTGCGAAATACAGCGCCCTCTCCCCTTGCGGGAGAGGGCATCTCCGGCTCATCCACGCACTCGCTCGGGTGAGGGGTTCTCTCCGCAAACGAAGCTCGTGGAGGCATACCCCTCACCCAACCGCGTTTGCGGCGCTATCTTGCATGCCCTCTCCCGCAAGGGGAGAGGGCGCATTCATGAGCACCGCTGAGAACTAAATGCCCCGCTTTCGCGGGACATAACCCAATGAGCGGGACAACGGGGCGGACGAACTAATGCGACCGCGCCAAGCAGAACGCCACGACCTGCTCGAGCGCGGTCTTCATCGGTGAGGCCGGGAACAGTGCCAGCGCGTCGACGGCCATGGCGCCGTAGTGATGAGCGCGGCTGATCGTGTCCTCCAGCGCCCGGTGCTTGTTCATCAGTCCGATCGCATGGTCGAGATCGCTGTCGCCGATCTCGCCGCGCTCCAGCGACTTGATCCAGAATGCGCGCTCGCTGTCGCTGCCGCGGCGGAACGCGAGCACCACCGGCAGCGTGATCTTGCCTTCGCGGAAATCGTCGCCGACGTTCTTGCCGAGCTTGGCGGCCTTGCCGCCATAGTCGAGCACATCGTCGACGAGCTGGAAGGCGATGCCGAGGTTCATGCCGAACGAACGCGATGCGGTCTGCTCCGCCTTGGGACGGTCGGCGAGCACGGGGCCGACCTCGCAGGCGGCAGCGAACAGCTCGGCGGTCTTGCCGCGGATCACGGCGAGATATTCGTCCTCGGTGGTCGCGGTGTTCTTGGCGGCGGCGAGCTGCATCACCTCGCCTTCGGCGATGGTCGCCGCGGCCGCGGAGAGAATGTCGAGCGCGCGCAGCGAGCCGACCTCGACCATCATGCGGAACGCCTGGCCGAGCAGGAAGTCGCCGACCAGCACGCTGGCCTCGTTGCCCCACAGCATCCGCGCGGACAATTTGCCGCGGCGCATCTCGCTCTCGTCGACCACGTCGTCATGCAGTAAGGTGGCCGTGTGCATGAACTCGACGGCCGCGGCGAGCTTGACGTGACCGTCCCCGGTGTAGTCCGTGAGATGCGCCATCGCGAGCGTCAGCATCGGACGCAGCCGCTTGCCGCCGGAGGAGATCAAATGGTTGGCGACCTCCGGGATCATCGTCACGTCCGAGCCGGTGCGCGACAGAATCGTAGCGTTGACTCGTTCCATGTCGGCTGTGACCAGCCCGACCAGCCCATCGATGGAGGCGCCCGATGGACTCTCGAAAGGTACGATAACCGCCACTCTGGTCTCCGATTTTGCTATGCTCATAACGACAATAGAAACTGCGGCCGCGGGCGGCAAGGGCAGACACGGAACCTTGACCCGGCCGTGCCTGGCCGAGCCTTGACCCAAGCCCGCACGGAGACATAACGATTGAAGGAATTGGTTCGGACCAACGACATCGTGCTGGTTTCGGCGATCGCGGCGCTGCTCGACGGCGCCGACATCCATCATCTCGTGCTCGACCAGAACATGAGCATCATCGAGGGCTCACTCGGCATCCTGCCGCGCCGGATCCTCGTGCACGAGGACGACAATCTCCAGGCGCGGCGGCTGCTCACCGAGGCCGGGCTGGCGCACGAACTGCGCGATGAGTGACGCCATCGCCATCTCCGAGGATGCCGTTCTCGGCGGCCGGCTGCGGCTGCGACAACCGACCTCGGGCCACCGCGCCGGCCACGACGCGATCCTGCTGGCGGCGGCAACGGCTGCGCGGCCCGGTGATCGCGCCGTCGATCTCGGGGCGGGGGTCGGCACCGCCGGGCTGGCGCTGGCGCGGCGTGTCGAGGGTCTCGCACTGGTGCTGGTGGAGCGCGAGCCGCAGCTGGCGGAGCTGGCCCGTGACAATGCGCACGCGAATGCCTTGCAGGCCGATGTGATCATGCTGGACGTCGCCGCGGAGGCCGCAGCGTTTGCCGCGGCTGGGCTGGGGCCGGACAGCGTCGATGTCGTGCTGATGAATCCGCCCTTCCATGACGCGGCGCGCCACCGCGCCTCGCCTGACGCGGCGCGCGCCAGCGCGCATCTGGCGACGTCGACGACGCTGGAGCTGTGGACGCATGCCGCGCGCCGGATGCTGAGATCCGGTGGCGTGCTCACCATGATCTGGCGGGCCGATGGTCTGGGCGAGGTGCTGGCGGCGCTGGCGCGGGGCTTCGGCAGCCTGGCGCTGCAGCCGGTTCACGGGCAGGCCGGGAAGCCGGCGATCCGTATCCTGGTGAGGGCCGTTAAGGGAGGACGGGCACCGACCCAGATCTTGCCGGCGGTTGTGCTGAATGAGGCGGCAGGTATGCCGAGTAAAGATGTTGTACGGGTGCTGGAGGGGCAGGGGGCGCTGGCCTTGGCGTCGGTCTCGACGCCGGTCTTGGGCGCCCCCTGAACGGTTGATCGGGGTCGAGCGTTATTGCGGCTGCGCTTCGGATCGGCGTTCGGCTACCGATGTGAAACGGATTGCCGTCAGGATGGTACCGATCAGCAGCATCAACAGGTAGGCCTTCATGAATTCCTCCGCCGCACTTTGCAACTTGGCTCGCCGTGCAATTGCCCTGGCCATTGCAAGGCTTGTTCCAGCCCTTTGAATGGCAGCGGCGCGATAAAAAGTGGTTAATCCGAGGTAACAGGATGGTGGACAATTTGACACAACCCAGCGATGCAGCAGGGCCTTTCGATCGGTTGAAGGCGCTGCTTCCGGCGCGGCTGCGCGGCGCACCGGTCGTGCCAGTGGTTCGCCTGTCCGGCGTGATCGGCGCGGTGACGCCGCTGCGTCCGGGGCTGACGCTCGCCGGTGTCGCCAAGATGCTGGAGCGCGCGTTCTCGATGCGCAACGCCAAGGCGGTGGCGCTGGTGATCAACTCGCCCGGCGGCTCGCCGGTGCAGTCGCGGCAGATCTACTTGCGCATCCGCCAGCTCGCCGCCGAGAAGAAGCTGCCGGTGCTGGTGTTCGTCGAGGACGTCGCGGCGTCCGGCGGCTACATGATCGCCTGTGCCGGCGATGAGATCTTCTGTGATCCCTCCTCGATCCTCGGCTCGATCGGCGTGGTCGGCGGCTCGTTCGGGCTGCAGGAGCTGATCCGGAAGGTCGGCATCGAGCGCCGGCTCTATACGGCGGGCGAGCACAAGGCGATGCTCGATCCCTTCCTGCCGGAAAATCCCGACGACGTGGCGCGGCTGAAGCAGATCCAGCGCGAGATCCACGCGCTGTTCATCTCGCTCGTCAAGGACAGCCGCAAGACGCGGCTGAAGGGCGCGGATGACGTGCTGTTCACCGGCGAATACTGGGCCGGCGATACCGCCGTGACGCTCGGCCTCGCCGATGCCATCGGTGACCTCCGGGCCGTGCTGCGCGCCAGGTTCGGCGACAAGGTCGCGACGCCCGTGGTGGCGCCGGCAGGGGGGCTGCTGTCCGGCCTGCTCGGCCGCCGCTCCGCGGGGGCCGGCAGCCTCGCGGCAGGGGGCGGTTGGGCGGGGCTGGCCGAGGAGCTGATCTCGGCCGTCGAAACCCGGGCCATCTGGGCCCGATTCGGCTTCTGAACCCCGGCTCCGCGCCGTTTTGCCCCTCGCAATCCGGATTGCGGGGGGAACCTCGATCGGCAAGAATACGAATCGGGGTGGCTCTCCTCTTGAAGAAGGATCGACCAATGCCGCCGTTCGTCGCTTTCGCGGGTATGCTGGGCGGGCTTGCCGCGGTTCGCTGGGTTTACAAGACCGCACAGAGGATCAACCGCGAGCTCGAGGAGGCGCGGCTGTCGCGCGTCGCCGAGGCCACGCAGACCGCCGAGATCAAGACCTTGCGTCGCGATCCCGTGACGGGCGCCTACCGGCCGGGCTGACGCCGTTGCGGCTCTGCGCCCCGGCGTGGGCCGGTTGACCCGGCCCTATTGCCTTGATTCCTGGTGTCCTCGCCGATACGGTCCGCGCGCTTTTCAGACCCTTGTCAGACCTCGCGCGAAAGACCGATATCGACGATGGACTCGCTGCCTCAGCACATGCGCCCCGAACGTTCGTTCCAGGGCTTCATCCTGGCCCTGCAACGGTTCTGGGCCGAGCAGGGCTGCGTGATCCTGCAGCCCTACGACATGGAGATGGGCGCCGGCACCTTCCATCCCGCGACCACCCTGCGTGCGCTCGGGCCGAAGCCGTGGAATGCCGCCTATGTGCAGCCCTCGCGCCGGCCGAAGGACGGCCGCTACGGCGAGAACCCGAACCGGATGCAGCACTACTACCAGTTCCAGGTGATCATGAAGCCGTCGCCGCCGAACCTTCAGGAGCTGTACCTGAAGTCGCTCGGCGCGATCGGCATCGACGCCGCCGTGCACGACATCCGCTTCGTCGAGGACGATTGGGAGAGCCCGACGCTGGGCGCCTGGGGCTTGGGTTGGGAGTGCTGGTGCGACGGCATGGAGGTGTCGCAGTTCACCTATTTCCAGCAGGTCGCGGGCTTCGAATGCGCCCCGGTCGCGGGCGAGCTCACCTACGGGCTCGAGCGCCTGGCGATGTATGTGCAGGGCGTCGACCGCGTCTATGACCTCAACTTCAACGGCCGCGACGGTGATCAGAAGGTCACCTATGGCGACGTCTTCCTGCAGGCCGAGCGCGAATATTCGCGGCACAATTTCGAGCATGCGGACACCGACATGCTGTTCGAGCAGTTCAAGATGGCCGAGGGCGCCTGCCGGAAGTATCTCGCCGCCGGCTGGCAAGACAATTCAAAGCTGGGCAATCGCAAAGAGCACCAGATGGCGCTGCCGGCCTACGACCAGTGCATCAAGGCCAGCCACGTCTTCAACCTGCTCGACGCCCGCGGCGTCATCTCCGTCACCGAGCGCCAGAGCTACATCCTGCGCGTGCGCGAGCTCGCCAAGGCCTGCGGCGAGGCCTGGCTGCACACGGAAGCGGGCGGGGCGGGGGCTGCGACAGCCGGTTGAGCGGCACCGTTCCGCTCAGGCATCCCTACCTCATTCAGATCGAGACTCGTTTTGTATCTCAACGTCGCAACACACGCGGTGCCTCTGCCCCCCTCCCCCTTGCGGGGAGGGGTCGGGGGTGGGGGTCCCCGGGCGATATGCCTGATGGGTCAACAAAGCCTCGTGCATGAGCTCCGACGATCGATGACTCACAACGCTGTCCTTACCGATCCGGACGACGTTCCTCACGTCCTTCAGCGCGCGCCGACCCCCACCCCCGACCCCTCCCCGCAAGGGGGAGGGGAGCGCAGCAGCGCCAGCCCTGCCAACGAGTTCTGACAATGCCTGACCTCCTCCTCGAACTGTTCTCCGAAGAAATCCCGGCGCGCATGCAGGCCAAGGCGGCCGAGGATCTGCGCCGCATGGTCACCGACAAGCTCGTCGCCGAGGGCCTGGTCTATGAGGGCGCCAAGGCGTTCGCGACGCCGCGCCGGCTGGCGCTGACCGTGCACGGCATCCCGGCGCGGCAGGCGGACCTCAAGGAGGAGCGCAAGGGCCCGCGCGTCGGCGGCGCCGACGCGGCGATCCAGGGCTTCCTCAAGGCCACCGGCCTGTCCTCGATCGAGGAGGCGACGATCCAGCGCGACCCGAAGAAGGGCGACTTCTACGTCGCGCTGATCGAGAAGCCCGGCCGCGCCACGCTCGACGTGCTCGCCGAGATGCTGCCGGTGATCGTCCGTACCTTCCCGTGGCCGAAATCGATGCGCTGGGGCAAGCGCTCGGAAAAGCCGGGCGCGCTGAACTGGGTGCGGCCGCTGCACGCGATCACCGCGACCTTCGGCCTGGAGACCGAGGACCCTGACGTCGTCAGCTTCGCCGTCGACGGCATCGAGGCGGGACAGACGACCTATGGCCACCGCTTCATGGCGCCCGCCGCTTTCAATGTCCGCCGCTTCGAGGACTATGAGGCGAAGCTGCTCGACGCCAAGGTCGTGCTCGATCCGCAGCGCCGCAAGGACACCATCGTCACCGACGCCAAGCAGCTCGCCTTCGCGCAAGGCTATGAGCTGGTCGAGGACCCCGTGCTGCTCGACGAGGTCTCAGGCCTCGTCGAATGGCCGGTCGTGCTGATGGGCTCGTTCGATCCGGAGTACCTGAAGGTTCCGGCTGAGGTGATCCGCGCAACCATCCGCAACAACCAGAAATGCTTCGTGGTGCGCGATCCCAAGACGGGTGGCTTGGCGCCGAAGTTCATCCTCACCGCGAACATCGAGGCAACCGACGGCGGCAAGACCATCATCGCCGGCAACGAGCGCGTCATCCGCGCCCGGCTGTCGGACGCCAAGTTCTTCTATGAGACCGACCTGAAGACAAAGCTCGAGGACCGGCTGCCGAAGTTCGAGCAGATCGTATTCCACGAGAAGCTGGGCACGCAGGCTGCGCGGATTGACCGCATTATATCGCTTGCAAATGTAGTGGCTGAGATACTCGAACCTCAGCTTGAGGTCGGTCGAAAACTCTACAAGGGAAGTATGGCGACATACTTCAATAACGTTCGGCGCGCGGCTCAGCTTGCCAAGACGGATCTCTTAACCGAGGTGGTCGGCGAGTTTCCGGAAGTGCAGGGCCTGATGGGCAAGTACTACGCGCTGGCCCAGGGCGAGGATGCCTCCGTCGCCGCGGCCTGCGAGGAGCACTACAAGCCGCAGGGGCCGGGCGATCGCGTGCCGACCGATCCGGTGTCAGTCGCCGTGGCGCTCGCCGACAAGCTCGACACGCTTGTAGGCTTCTGGGCGATCGACGAGAAGCCGACGGGCTCGAAGGACCCGTATGCGCTGCGCCGTGCTGCGCTGGGCGTGATCAGGCTGATCATCGAGAATTCGCTGCGGCTGTCGCTGCTGAAGGTGGCGACCTCCGCCCTGGCTGGTTTGGATGTGAAGAGCGCGCATGAGCCGGACAAGCTCGCGTCCGATCTGCTCGCCTTCTTCGCCGACCGCCTGAAGGTCCAGCTGCGCGAGCAGGGGGCGCGCCACGATCTCGTCGACGCGGTGTTCGCGCTCGGCGGCCAGGATGATCTCCTGATGGTCGTCCGCCGCGTCGAGGCGCTCGGAAAATTCCTCGAGACCGATGACGGCAAGAACCTGCTCGCCGGCACCAAGCGTGCGTCCAATATCCTGTCGATCGAGGAGAAGAAGGACAAGCGCAAGTTCGACGGCACGCCGGATGCCGCGCTCTACAAGCTCGACGAGGAGAAGGCGTTGGCGAAGGCGATCGGCGAGGTTGCCGCCGAAGCCGGCGCTGCCGTCGCGAAGGAGGACTTTGCCGCGGCGATGCACGCGATGGCCAAGCTGCGCCCGGCGGTCGATGCCTTCTTCGACAAGGTCAAGGTCAACGACGACGACGCGAGCATTCGCGAGAACCGGCTCAAGCTGTTGAACGAGATCCGCAGCGCGACCCGTGCGGTCGCCGACTTCTCCAAGATCGAGGGCTGAGTCACGCGGTACCGCTGCCAGATGCAGTGCCCTCGCCCCTTGCGGGAGAGGGCATGTACGGCGTATGCGCAAACGCGGTTGGGTGAGGGGTATTTCTCCGCGAGCGACCCGTGTCGAGAGAGACCCCTCACCCAATCGAGTTCGCGGTCCTTTACTACATGCCCTCTCCCGCAAGGGGCGAGGGCGCAGCCATCGGCACTGCGCTCGCTGCAGCACCAAAAGTGGTGCGACGATGCTCTGATCGGCGTGAGTCTGAAAACACCAGCTCAAGCTCTGGGGCCAAAAAATTAGCCCTACCCGGTGGGGGGAACCGGGCAGGGCCTTTTTACATCTGGCCGCTTGCGGGGGCGTTGGCGACCAAATGCATCTCGATAACTACTCGACGACCTGAATGATCCGCCGCGTCCTGGGTTCGACCAACACGGTTTCGCCATTGACGACTGTGTAGCGATAAGGCGTCGCACCGAAGCGCTGCGGAACGTCGTAGTATGTAACACCTTGCTCCGGCAGGACGGTCCCAACAATCACGCGATCGGGGATCACATAGTTGGGAACTCGTTCGCGAACCACGTATTCGCGGAATTCCGGACGACGCTCGACCGTGATCATGGGCGCATCCTCCTCGACGACGACGCTGCGACCCACGCCGGTGGTGTATGATTGCGCCTGTGCCGCCGCCGGGATCACGAGCGCGGCCACGAGGGTCGCAAGGGGGAGATGGTTTCGCATGGACGGAGCTCCTTGCCGTTGATCCGCTGAAGACAGAGACCGGCGCATGGCCGTGACCTGCATCCAATCCCGGCGCATGCGCATCGTTCCGCGCGACGGCCGGTGGAACCGGCGGCATTTTTGCGGCAGTTCCTCCGTCGCGGGAACCGGCACCCGCGCCATGCGTCTCCTATTCCGCCACGATGAGCCGGGATAAGGTCCGGCCGGATCGAATCGCCCACCTCTCGTTGTCCACTTCATTCAGAGCTCGCGATGCACCTGACCGTTGCCCACATCTCGCCGATCATGTCCGTGATTGCCGGCGTCCTCATCCTGATCATGCCCTGCCTGTTGAACTTCATCGTTGCGATCTTCCTCATCCTGAACGGCCTGATCGGTATGGGCCTGCTGAAGTGGATCCATCTCTAGTCCCGGGCCCTTCTCCTCCCAAGGTCGGGAACCTCTGTGCTTGCGCCGCAGCGCCCAAAGTGGTGTAAGGCGCGCGATTTCTCCTCCCCATTTGCGGATCGAAGCATCTCATGGCCAAAGCGGTAGCGAAGTCTAAGAAAGTTACAGCGAAATCAAAGGCTTCCAAGGCGAGCAAGGCCAAGGCCGCGCCGCTCGCTCCGCCGCGCAAGGCGCTGAAGACGGCGCCGAAGCCCGCTGCCAAGGCTCCGGCCAAGGTTGCTGCGAAGCCGGCAGCGAAGGCGCCGGTGAAAACCGCTCCGAAGAAGCCGGCCAAAGCTGCCGTCAAGCCGGCTGCGAAGCCGGTCGCCAAATCTGCCAAGACCTCGGCTGCGAAAGCCCCGGCCAAGAGCACGGTCACCGCGATCAAGCCGAACAAGTGGGTCTACACCTTCGGCGACGGCAAGGCGGAGGGGAAGGCCGGCCTGCGCGACCTGCTCGGCGGCAAGGGCGCCAATCTGGCCGAGATGGCCAATCTGGGCCTGCCGGTGCCTCCCGGCTTCACCATCCCGACCTCGGTCTGCACCTACTTCTACGCCAACGACAAGACCTATCCGAAGGAGCTGCAGTCGCAGGTCGACAAGGCGCTCGACTACATCGGCAAGCTGACCGACAAGACCTTCGGCGATCCGGAAAACCCGCTGCTGGTCTCGGTGCGCTCCGGCGGCCGCGCCTCGATGCCGGGCATGATGGACACCGTGCTCAATCTCGGCCTCAACGACCGGACGGTGGAAGCGCTGGCACGGCTGTCCGGCGACCGCCGCTTTGCCTTCGACAGCTACCGCCGCTTCATCACGATGTATTCGGATGTCGTGCTCGGTTTCGAGCACCATCATTTCGAGGATATCCTCGACAGCTTCAAGGATACCCAGGGCTATCAGCTGGATACCGATCTCTCCTCGGAGGATTGGGAGATGCTGGTCGGCAAGTACAAGGAAGCCGTCGCCACCGAGACCGGCAAGGAATTCCCGCAGGATCCGCATGATCAGCTGTGGGGCGCGATCGGCGCGGTGTTCTCATCCTGGATGAACGCGCGCGCGGTGACCTACCGCAGGCTCCACGACATTCCGGAATCCTGGGGTACCGCCGTCAACGTCCAGGCCATGGTGTTCGGCAACATGGGCGACACCTCGGCCACCGGCGTTGCCTTCACCCGCAATCCGTCGACCGGCGAGAGCAAGCTCTATGGCGAGTTCCTGATCAATGCGCAGGGCGAGGACGTCGTCGCCGGCATCCGCACCCCGCAGGACATCACCGAGGATGCGCGCCAGGAGTCCGGCTCCGACAAGCCGTCGATGGAAGTCGCGATGCCCGACGCCTTCCACGAGCTGACCCGCATCTACACGCTGCTCGAGAAGCACTACCGCGACATGCAGGACATGGAGTTCACGGTCGAGCGCGGCAAGCTGTGGATGCTGCAGACCCGCAGCGGCAAGCGCACCGCCAAGGCGGCGCTGCGCATCGCGGTCGAGCTCGCCCATGAGGGCCTGATCTCGCAGAACGACGCCGTGCTGCGCGTCGACCCGGCCTCGCTCGATCAGCTCCTGCATCCGACCATCGATCCCTCCGCCAAGCGCGACGTGGTCGCGACCGGCCTGCCGGCCTCGCCCGGTGCGGCCTCCGGCGAGATCGTGTTCTCCTCGGATGAGGCCACCAAGCTGCAGGCCGACGGCCGCAAGGTCATCCTGGTCCGCATCGAGACCTCGCCGGAGGATATCCACGGCATGCATGCCGCCGAAGGCATTCTCACCACCCGCGGCGGCATGACCTCGCACGCCGCCGTGGTCGCGCGCGGCATGGGCAAGCCCTGCGTCTCCGGCTGCGGCACCATCCGCGTCGATTACGGCCGCGGCACGATGAGCATCGGCGGGCGCACCTTCAAGACCGGCGACGTCATCACCATCGACGGCTCCGTCGGCCAGGTGCTGGCCGGCCGTATGCCGATGATCGAGCCGGAGCTGTCCGGCGAGTTCGGCACCCTGATGGGCTGGGCGGACGCGGTGCGCGAGACTGGCGTGCGCGTCAATGCCGACACGCCGGAGGATGCCCGCACTGCGATCAAGTTCGGCGCCGAGGGCATCGGCCTGTGCCGCACCGAGCACATGTTCTTCGAGGAGACGCGCATCCGCACGGTGCGCGAGATGATCCTCTCCGAGGACGAGCAGGAGCGCCGCGCCGCGCTGGCCAAGCTGCTGCCGATGCAGCGCGCCGACTTCGTCGAGCTGTTCGAGATCATGAAGGGCCTGCCGGTCACGATCCGTCTGCTCGATCCGCCGCTGCACGAGTTCCTGCCGCACACCCAGGCCGAGGTCGAGGAAGTCGCGCGGGCGATGAACACCGATCCGCGCCGGCTGGCCGATCGCGCCCGCGAGCTCAGCGAGTTCAACCCGATGCTGGGCTTCCGCGGCTGCCGTCTCGCGATCGCGTATCCGGAGATCGCCGAGATGCAGGCGCGCGCGATCTTCGAGGCCGCGGTCGAGGCCGAGAAGCGCACCGGCGAGGCCGTCGGTCTCGAGGTGATGGTGCCGCTGATCGCGACCAAGGCCGAGTTCGATCTGGTCAAGGCGCGCATCGACGCGATGGCGCAGGCGGTGATCCGCGAGACCGGCGCCAAGCTGGAGTACCAGGTCGGTACCATGATCGAGCTGCCGCGCGCGGTGCTGATGGCTGGCCAGATCGCCGAAGCCGCCGAGTTCTTCTCGTTCGGCACCAACGACCTCACCCAGACCACCTACGGCATCAGCCGCGACGACGCCGGCAGCTTCCTCGGCGCCTATGTCGCCAAGGGCATCCTCGAGATCGATCCGTTCATCTCGATCGACCGCGAGGGCGTCGGCGAATTGGTCAAGATCGGCGTCGAGCGCGGCCGCGCCACGCGGCCGAACCTCAAGGTCGGCATCTGCGGCGAGCATGGCGGCGATCCCGCGTCGGTGGCGTTCTGCCACCAGGTCGGCATGAACTACGTCTCGTGCTCACCCTACCGCGTCCCGATCGCCCGTCTCGCCGCCGCGCAGTCCGCGCTCGGCAAGGAGATCTCGAGCCAGGCGTGAGCCGGCTGCGAGCGATTGTTGTGATGAAGGCCGGCACAGGTTGCCGGCCTTTTTCATTTGGCTCGTGCACCGACCGCGCGGCGCGCTCGGTGCACCTCTCCCCGCCCTTTGCGGGGAGAGGTCGGATTGCGCAGCAATCCGGGTGAGGGGCATGGCACAAGCTCGGCCAGGCGGCAGGTCCTTCGGACGGGCAGTGCCCATCCGCTCGGACGCAACATGCGCTGGAGAATATCTCGTCTCGCAGACGGGTCGCTTTGCTTCGTTGCAGCTGAGCGGCACCTCCCGCGCCGCTGCTCCTCATCCCACCCCTCTCCCCGTGAAGAACGGGGAGAGGGAGCGCACCTTTCGCTCAGCGCGCGCTCGCTCAGCAATGCGCAGGCTTAAATCAACGAAGAAGTCCCGCCTCGACACATTGTCATGATCGACTCGGCCAACGCTGCCGCGCCTTGTTCCACCGACGAACATCTCGCATCGCCGCTTCGAAGAAATCAGCTCTCAAAAATTCATTCACCGCGTTCGTTGACCGAATGTTCACCCTTCTCATAACGCCGCCGTTTACCACGCACATCGTTCGCACACCGCCGCACAACTTCGCCGCTTGCCTGTTTCGATCGTGCAACGCGGATTAACTCCTCGGCAACCTAAACCCGTTACGAAGAGCAAAGATCGAATTGCACGGAAGCACTGTCGTTCGGTCGATGTGAGTTGCGTAGCGTTGCGTTGAGCGTATCGATGTTAGTTCTGCGTCCCGGTCCGAAGGGCGCGCGTCTTGCGTCCTTCGGACTCGGTCTCTGCGTCTTCGCTCTGATGCCGACAGAGACCGGGTATCAAGACATCGCTTCTCGGCTCGCCCGCCAGCCGGGCGTCGCCGAACGCTGGCAGAAGCGCGTCTCCTCGGCCGCGGCCTCCGTTCAGGTCGCCACCTACAGTTTCGGTCTGCCGATCGGTACCTCGTCGCCGCAGGCTGCGGGCTTTCGCCTGGCGAGCCTGAATGCGCGCGACCTCGACATCACCGGCAGCACACCGCCGCGCAATCCGGCGCTGCAGGTGCCGCCGCGCTACCGCGCCTCGGATTTTCCCACCGTCGACCGCACGCTGAAGGGCGACCGGCTCGTGGTCCGTCCGGCCGTGCCGCCGCCGCCATCGACCGAGGCGGCCGAGCCGGTCGAATCCGCGCCGAGCGAGCCCGCGCCGGCGACACCGCCTCATCCTGATTCGAATTCCTCGGTGTTCGGCGCCAAGACCAGCGAAGCGCCGGCCGTCACGCCAGTCCCGCCGCGCGCGGCACTTGATCCCGAATTGCAAGAGGCGCTGAGCGCGCCGCCGCTCGCGCAGTATGGATCATCGCCGCCCGACGCGCGTCCATCCGGCGAGCCCAGGCCCGCAACCGAGCCGTCGGCCGCGGACAGCGGCGCGACGACCGACGGCCTGACCGTCAAGACCGCGAATCTCTATTTCGGCACGACATCGCTGGGCGGCGCGGCCGGAACCATGGAAACCTGGCAGCCCGGCGAAGCGCCGCTCATCGTCATGCCTGATCCCGAGCTCAAGCCGATGGCCGTGCTGTTGCCACCGGCGGACGATTTGGCCAAGGCCGGCGACGGGGGCGAGAGCATCGCCCCCAAGGGCGAGGTCAACGCCGACAATCAGCACGCGCGGACGCCGGCCGAGCGGCTTCGTCTTTCGGACGAGAAGTCGCGCTTCAAATCCGAGAAGTGCCTTGCCGAAGCGATCTATTTCGAAGCGCGCGGGGAGGCCGTGCGCGGCCAGATGGCGGTGGCGCAGGTGGTGCTGAACCGGGCGTTCTCCGGCTATTATCCGACCACGGTGTGCGGCGTCGTCTATCAGAACAAATACCGCCACTTCGCCTGTCAGTTCACCTTCGCCTGCGACAACAATGCGGACGTGATCCGCGAGCCCGAGATGTGGGATCGCGCCAGGAAGATCGCCAAGGCCATGCTCGATGGGCAGATCTGGCTGCCCGAGGTCGGCAAATCGACGCACTACCACGCCTATTGGGTGCGGCCGTCCTGGGTCGCCGAGATGAAGCGCATGTACAAGTTCGGCGTCCACACCTTCTATCGGCCGAAGCGGTGGGGCGACGGCAGCGAGGCGCCGAGCTGGGGCACGCCGCAGCAGACCGCGGCGATTTCCGCCGAACTCACGGAAGCGGCCAAGAGCGAGGCCGAAATCAATCCGAACTGGACGCGGCGCTGAGATCCCGGTCCAGGCTTCTGACCGGCGACGACGTCCTGCGCCGTGTCCCGCGGGGGGACGATGAGGACGTCGAGGCCGGAGCAGGCGAGATCAGCGGCGCGCCGCATTCCACTCCATGAAGCGGCGGTACAGTTCCGTTTGCTTACCCGGCGCGGGCGGCTTCGCGGCGACGGGCGCGCGCGGCGACGGCACGGCGGCTGCGACCGGCTTCGCCGGGCCAACGCTGGCCGGAGCGGCTGCCGCAGGCGCGGACGTCCGTGTCGTCCCATCGAGCCATTCCTGCGCGGTGCGAAAGCGGGTCCAGCCGGCGACCGGCGCCCGCGGCGCCATCTCCCGCCATTTCGGATGGAAGGGAGGCCGCTGCAGCTGCGACATGCGCGAGAACAGCGAGTCCACCAGCAGCGACAGCCGGCGATAGCGGTCGCTTCCCGGCTGCCAATTATACGACGCCAGCACGGCTTCCGCGGCGATGGTGTCCACCGGCTCGGACTTGGCGATCAAGTTGGGGTAGTCGTCCGCGGTGAGCTTGGATGGAAGGTAGTCCTCGCGCAGGGGCTTGTCGTAGCCGACCGGGACGAGATGCAGATTGGCATCCGTGATCTGGCTGAGCCAGGGCACCGGCTTGCCGTCGACCGCAATCATCGCGTCGATCTCTCCCTTGCGCAACATTTCGAGCGCGATGCGCGGCTCGATATAGAGCAGATGCGGCTTGATCTCGAGTCGCTCGAACACGTTGATCGCGGTCACGAAGGTGCTGCCATCCGGCAGGTCGACCGCAACGGTCTTGCCGTCGAGGTCCCGCATGGTGCGGATCGACCGCGGCGCCAGAACATGCATTTCCTCGTTGAACATCTTGGTGACGTAGACGAGCTGATTGCGGATGTTGCTCGCGAAGTCCTTGCGTTCGAGATAGGACAGCGTGTCCTTGCGCACGATTCCCACGTCGACGCCCTTGAGCATGAGGATGTCGGCCACCGCCTGAACCGAGCCGCTACCCAGGACCGGCATGATCCGCAGGTTGATGCCGTCATTGAGGACCGAGGCGACGTCGGCGCCCATCTGGGAATAGGTGCTGCCATACGAGCCGGTCATCAGGCTCACCGTGTTGGCGTTGAGCTGACCTGCGAGGTCCCGCTTGGCGGACGCGTAGCGGAAGATCGCCTTGAAGGAATCGCTGACGGTACCCGGGTCGATGCCGCTGCGCACCGGTCCGAACCGTTCCCAATGGCCGTCGACGAAACGCTTCATCTGCATCTGCTCGATCGGCGCGTGGTCGCTGGCGCTGGTACTGGCGACGATCCCGGGAATCAGCATGGGAAGTGGCGTCCCCTTCAAGGACCGCGCCTGCTTCATGATGTTGTCGCGGGAGAAGTCGTCGCCGCAATTGCGCAGGACCGCAACCATCAGGTTGGCAAGCGCGTAGCCGACGATTCCCAAGCTGTTGTTCTTGCTGATTGCGGGCGCGTAGCGATCCATGAACGCGGACCACTCGGCGAAGCCGGGATCGCCGCCCTGCACACCGCCCTCGTACAGGATGGTGGCGGAAAGCAGTCCTTCCGCGTTCTGCAGGCCTGCAGGCTGCAGCACGGTGGCCACCGAATCCGAAATCGTGGGGATGATGTGCTCGGGTCTCCAGCCGAGCTCGGCGAGGCGGCGGATTGCGAGCACCGTGAATTTCGGGGTGCTGACGTCGACCAGGACGTTGGCTCCCGCGGCCTTCAGCTTCGCGATCTGCTGATTGATGTCGGGATCGGTGACCGCGTAAGCCGCTTCCGCGACGATCGGCAGCTTGCCGCCGAGCCCGTCCTTCAAGCCCTTCAGATAGTCCTTGCCGAACTCGTCGTCTTGGTAAAGCACACCGATGCGCGTGCCACCGGCATGTTGCTCGAGCAGATATTGCGCGTGGATATGAGCTTCGATCTGGTAGCTGGGTTGCGCTCCCATGGTCCAAGGATAGTCGCGAGGCTGATCCCAGATCGAGGCGCCGGAGCCGACGAACAATTGCGGTATCTTGTTCGCGTTGAGATAAGGCCGCACCGCCGCGCTGGTCGCCGTTCCAACGCTCGCAAAGATGACGTCGACCTTGTCTTCCTCCACGAGCCGTCGTGTCAGTTCCACCGTCTTCTGCGGATTATAACCGTCGTCATAGGAGATGTAGGTGATCTTGCGGCCCCTGATCCCGCCCTCGTCATTCACCTTCTGGAAATAGGCGGAGATGACCTTGCCCACGCTGCCGTAGGCGGCCGCCGGCCCGCTGTAGGGCGTCGTATTGCCGATCCGGATCTCGCCCTCGGCGGCGCGCGCCGAGCCTGGCACGGCGGCAAGCGCGAGGAGCAACGCCACGGTCCAAGAAGCCGGCGCGCGACGCCGCGGACCACGGGGCGCCGACGACCAGGCCGGCTGCGACAGACGATCAAACATTCCCATCATCGACCTCATCACGCAACACAACACTTCGCGGGGACGCGCGTCGCCCGCACGACATCATCGAGCAAGGATCCAACGGTCGCGCCCCGCCGCCATTCCTGCGCAGCGACCGGTGCGGGATCGCGCTGGATCCCCCAGTCCCGAAGCTCGGGTCACTCGAGCCGCCGCCGCGCCTCGAGTGACCCGAGTTCGGCCGCTCTCGCGTACCAGGCGCGGGCCTTGGCCGGATCGGGCACGACGCCAACGGCTTTCAAGTTGGACAGGATCGCGGCGTCATAGGTGCCGGCCAGCATCAATGATGCTTCGGCGTCCGCTTCCGCGACATGCGCCAGGATCAGGCGGGCACTCGCAACGTCGCCTGCGTCGATGAGATCGCGTCCGCGGTTCAGCATTTCGCTGATCTCGTTCCTGGTCAGCGCAGACGCGGCCGCCGGTGCAGGGCTTCCGGTCGCGGTCGCCCGAGATGCTTTCGGCAGAACCAGCTGCTGGGTCTCGCCTCCGTCCGGAGCCGGCTTGACGATCGGGATCGACGCCACGCTCGAATCGGCCCGTCCGATCGTCTGCGCCGCGGCGTCCGCCGATGCCTGGCCCTCATCGAACTGCGATTTCTCCGCGGTCCCGATGTTTCGGGGAGACGATGAAGCGGTCGTTGCCGGCTTCGCGACTGTTTCAATCGTTGGAGCCTGCATGATGCGCACCGCAAGGAACGCGAGGCACGCAACCGCGGCCACCGCGGCACCGAACCGGAAAACGGAATCGAATTCGATCGGTTGGGGCGGAGGTGGAGGCATCACGACGGGATCGAGTGATGGGATCTGCCGGGATCGGTCCGCTTCTGCTGACGCCATTGGCATCTCTGCGTCGTCAATCGCTGATGCGGTTTGCCACCACGGCGGAGGGAGATCGGTGGCCGCGTCCTCATCAGGCGCAGACGTCGCATGCGCGAAGCTGTTGGACGAAGCGGCAGACTTTGCCGGGTGCCAACGCTCGCTCTGCGCATCACCCGCGGCGACCCGCAGTCCGCTACTCCGTAATACGGAACTCATCCTCAACTACTCCTGCGGCCACGCGACATCGCGTCGCTCCGCATCGCTCCCTGGACCGTTTGCCGCGTTTCCGTGCGGCGACCTGGCTTCCAAACCGGCCGCGAGACCGACGACCACATCTACGAACATGCCAAGCGGAGAATCGGCGATCCGGCAGCCGCGGCTTCCCATTTCCTCGTCATCAGGACGGGCGGAAATCCTGCGCTACTACTTGAGCACCGCTAAAGTCCGACCATCTCTTTTTCTTATTTGTAAACGTTCTGCGGCTCTTTTGCCCAAATCACGGCGAGGCTGTCCAGCCATTTAGTTCGTGCTGGTAAATGCCGCCGGCGATGGCGCGCACGAGACAGTGCGGCGGGCGTCTGGCCGATTGCGATCTGAAGCCGCGGCGCGTGGCGTATCTGGCTCTCACAGCTCGATGCGAGTTAGTCGCGCCCGTGAAGGATGTGCCTGATTTGTGCGGCGAGCCGCATCGGCGTCAGCCGGTGATCGGTTTCGATGAAAGGCCTCGCCCAATTCATTGGCGAGGTCCGCTCAGATCGTGCACGTCATGACGACGAGGGCCGGCGCAACCGCACGGCCCGTTTGTTCGCCCAGCGCCCGCGGATCAACGGATGTCCATGACCGAGACGGCACGCACGAACGACATCGCGCCTCGTCCTCAACTAACTGCAAAGCAGCAAACAACAACGAGTAGCAATTAGCTGTATTTGGGAGGCAAGGCCCCAGGCCCTGCACCCAGAATGACGGTGATCGTGAACGACGGTGAAAACGCGACTGCCGAGCTCCGTCGTAACGCAGTCGGATCAGCTCTTGCTACGCGCTCAACGGCCGCGACTGCCGCGCCGTCGGCCGCGCCGCGAGGTCGTCGGCGATCTCGCGCGCAGCGGCCAATGTGGTCATCGTCCTCTGTGCGAAGCTGGGATTCTCCGCCGGGCAGTCGGCCCGGCAATGCGCGCCGCGGCTCTCGCGCCGGCTCCAGGCCGCGGTCGCGATCAGCAGCGCTGCGCTCGCCATGTTGCGCACGTTCGGACTGCCGCCGTCGCGCTCCATCCTGGCAATCGCAACGATCGCTTCGGCCAGTCGCTCTTCTTCGCGGATGACGCCGACCTGGCTGGTCATGATCTCGCGCAGCGTCCTCTCGCTCGGCGTCGCATCGGCGCCGGCGGGCGCGGCGAACGCGACGTCATGCAGTCCAGGGGCGCCTGCGAAGGTGCGGCCGGAAAGATCTTCGGCAATCCGGCCGGCGAACACCAGGGCTGCGAGCAGCGCGTTGCCGGCGATATGATTCGCGCCATCGGTGGCGGTCGCGGCCACTTCGCCGGCCGCCCACAGCCCCTCGATCGAGGTGCGGCCGCGCGCATCGACCGCGATGCCGCCCATGTGGAAATGCGCTGCCGGCGCGACCGGAATCGGCTGCCGGGTCGGATCGAGCCCGGCGGCGACGCAGGCGCGATGCAGCACCGGATAGCGCTCGGCGACATCCTCGTCGAGCACGTCGCGGGCGTCGAGGAAGGCGCCGCGTCCGGCCATGATCTCAGCCATGATGCCGCGCGCGACCGTATCGCGCGGGGCGAGATCGACCAGCGGGTGGCGTGGCAGCATGAAGCGCTGGCCGCGCCGGTTGATCAGGATCGCACCCAGGCCGCGCAGGCTCTCGCTGACGACGGGCGCGGGATCGTGGCCTGTCATCATCGCGGTCGGATGGAACTGCACGAATTCCGGATCGGCGATCACGGCGCCGGCGCGCGCGGCGATCGCAAGGCCGATGCCGTTGGCATGATCAGGGTTGGTGGTTGCAGCGAACAGATGACCGATGCCGCCCGTGGCAAGCACGACCGCGGGCGCTGCGAGCAGCACCGCTGCGGCGGCGGGGTCATCCGTCCGCCGCAGTTGCAGGCCGCGCACGGCGCCGTTCCCGGTCAAGAGCGCGTCGGCGACATGGCCCTCGATCAGCCGGATCGAGGGGGTTGCGCGCACAGCCTGGACAAGGGCGGCCACGATCGCCTGCCCGGTGAAGTCGCCGCGGACGCTCAGGATGCGCCGCGCGGAGTGGGCGGCCGCGCGCGACGTCGCCAGTGCGCCCTTGTGGTCGCGATCGAACGCGAGCCCGAGGCGCAGCAGATCCTCGATTGCCGCGGCCGCGTCACGCGCCAGCGCGCGCGCCGCGTCTTCGTCCACGAGGCCGCCACCGGCTGCAATCATGTCGGCGGCATGGCTTTCGGGGCTGTCGCCAGGAGCCACGGCCGCCGCGATGTCGGCCTGCATCGTCGCGCCGAAGGCCTCCTCGCCGAGCGGCGTAGCGGAGATCAAGGTGACTGGACGCGGTGCAAGCTTCAGCGCGCAGAACAGTCCCGCAACGCCGGCACCGACGATCACGACTTGGCCCGAGGTTTCGATCTGGTCGTGGTCCATCTGCTATCCAAATTCCATATGCGGTGCGCATATGTATCAAGCTACCAGTTAGTTCTTCTTCAGAGACATCTCTCGCTGTTTAGCGGTGTTTGGCGACAAATCGCGGCCGTTCTGAAAGTCGCTCTCGTGCAGCGTGAATCTCTGTCAGTCACTCGCGTCTCAGGATCGATCGCGCCAGGACAATTCGGCCTCCCATGAGTTCTTTCGATGGAACCCGCTTCGGATGACGCCCGCTCATGGATGCGACGCGACATCGATTTTTTTTCATGGCTGAGTTCCCGCTTTTGAGCTTGGGGGGTGAATGCAAATGCATTAATCCGTGACGAGCGGCCGAACGAATGCGGGCGCACCGGGGAGGACACTCATGTCGACACAGGCAGGCGATCTCGGCACGGCCCCCCGCGCGCAGGGCTGGCGCACGCCGCTCGTCATCATCATCTGCGGCTGCGCCATTGCGCTGCTGAGCTTTGGTCCGCGCTCGACCATCGGCTTCTTCGTGCAGCCGATGAGCCGTGAATTCGCCTGGGGCCGCGACGTGTTCGGGCTGGCGATCGCCGTTCAGAACCTGCTGTGGGGCCTCGGCCAGCCACTCGCGGGCGCGATCGCCGACCGCTTCGGCGTCATGCGCGTGATCTGGGTCGGCGCGCTGCTCTATGCCGGCGGCCTGCTGATGATGCGCTATGCGGACTCGCCGCTGTCACTGGACATCGGCGCCGGCGTGCTGGTCGGCTTTGGCCTGTCGGGCTGCTCGTTCAACCTGATCCTGTCCGCCTTCAGCAAGCTGCTGCCGCCGGAGCGGCGTGGCCTCGCGCTCGGCGCCGGCACGGCCGCGGGGTCGCTCGGCCAGTTCCTGTTCGCGCCCTTCGGCGTGGCGCTGATCGATCAGTTCGGCTGGCAGAGCGCGCTGATGGTGTTCGCGACTTTGATGCTGTTCATCCTGCCGCTGTCGCTTGCGGTCGCCACGCCGCCGGCCGCCGAAGCCAAGCCGTCCGAGGCCGAGCAGCAATCGTTCACGACGGCGCTGATGGAAGCGTTCGGCCATCGCTCCTATGTGCTGCTGGTGCTCGGCTTCTTCACCTGCGGATTCCAGCTCGCCTTCATCACGGTGCATCTGCCGGCATTCCTGGTCGATCGCGGCCTGTCGGCGCAGACCGGCGGCTGGGTGATCGCGGCGATCGGCCTGTTCAACATCATCGGCTCGCTCAGCGTCGGCTGGCTGCAGAGCCGGCTGCCGAAGCGCTACATCCTGTCCTTCATCTATTTCACCCGCGCGCTGGCGACGCTCGCCTTCATCTCGTTCCCGATCACCCCGGCCTCCGCCATCGCCT
Organism: Bradyrhizobium sp. SSBR45G; assembly: GCF_030159255.1. Lineage (GTDB taxonomy): Bacteria > Pseudomonadota > Alphaproteobacteria > Rhizobiales > Xanthobacteraceae > Bradyrhizobium. The sequence continues at coordinate 56,416 of NZ_BSCT01000030.1, forward strand.
TCGGCGCGGTGTCGGGGCTGGCCTGGCTGTCCACCGTGCCGCCGACCTCGTCGCTGGTCGCGATCATGTTCGGCACCCGCTGGCTCGCCACCCTCTACGGCTTCGCCTTCGTTAGCCATCAGGTCGGCGGTTTCCTCGGCGTCTGGCTCGGCGGCATCGTGTTCGAGCGCTACGGCTCCTATACGCCGATCTGGTGGCTCTCGATCCTGTTCGGCGTGTTGTCGGCACTGATCAACCTGCCGATCGTCGAGAAGCCGGTCGCACGCGCGGTCCCTGCCACCTGAGTTGCGCGGCCGACCCGATCGGCTAAACATGGGGCGAAACGAAGAAAGCGCAGGGAGTGCCGCTGTGGGAACGTTCAAGGCGATCCGGATCGACAAGGCCGACAAGGGAACGACCGCCGCACTGACCCAGTTCGACGAAACCGAGCTGATGGACGGCGACGTCACCGTCAAGGTCGAGTGGTCTGACCTGAACTACAAGGACGGTCTGGCGCTGACCGGCAAGGCGCCGGTCGTACGGCGCTTCCCGATGATCGCCGGCATCGATTTCGCCGGCACCGTCGAGCAATCCAGCCATCCCGCATGGAAGCCGGGCGATGCCGTCATCTGCACCGGCTGGGGCATGGGCGAGACCCACCTCGGCGCTTATGCCGAGAAGGCGCGGGTCAAGGGCGACTGGCTGGTCGGCCTGCCACAGGGCCTGTTGGCCCGCGACGCCATGGCGATCGGCACGGCGGGCTTCACGGCCATGCTCGCGGTCCTGGCCCTCGAGAAGCAAGGGCTGACGCCGGCCAGCGGTCCGGTGGTGGTGACGGGCGCCGCGGGCGGCGTCGGCTCGGTTGCGATCGCAGTGCTCGCCAAGCTCGGCTACCAGGTGATCGCCTCGACCGGCCGCCTGGCGGAGGCCGACTATCTCAAATCCCTCGGCGCTGCCGAGATCATCGACCGCAACGAGCTCTCCGGGCCGGCCAAGCCGCTGGCCAAAGAGCGCTGGGCGGGGGGCGTCGACAGCGTCGGCTCCAACACGCTCGCCAACCTGCTGTCGATGACGAGATATGGCGGCGCGATCGCGGCCTGCGGCCTGGCCGCCGGCATGGACCTGCCGTCCTCGGTCGCCCCGTTCATTCTGCGCGGCGTGTGCCTTCTGGGCATCGATTCCGTGATGTGTCCGCTGCCCGCGCGCAAAATCGCCTGGGCCCGTCTCGCGAGCGACCTGGATCGCTCAAAACTGTCTGAAATTACTCATGAAATCGATTTGGATCAGGTCGCCTCGCTGGGCCCGCAGATCCTCGCCGGCCAGGTCCGCGGCCGCACGGTGGTAAGAATATCCTGAGGATGTTCAGACTTTTCAAACCATGATGCTCCATTGTTCCTTCCGTAGTCAAAAGAAGACTAGTAAGTGGTTGGTCTTCATAAGCTTTTTTTGACGGCGGGCCGCTGTGCCGTAACTTCCGTGGCTCCTTCTTACGGCACTCGTCTGAAACGTTCCGGACCTTTGGCGTAAACCATTGAATATCTTTTGTGCGAACATCGCACGGAGCCGCCGGAATCCTTGCCCAATTCCAATGATTTAAGCTATAGTAACGACACGGCGCGCCGTCGGCGGCTACCGACGACGCGCCACTTTCAAGCAATCACCTTGGTGGTTGCATGGTCATCACCTCCTAGGTCCGGGGCCTGCCGTGACTGCCCCGGTTTTAGACGACGGCCCAGCTAGACCATCATGACCGGCTTGCCCGGTCTGCCTCCTGCACCGGTGCCACGGCCCGAATGCAGAAAGGATGAGAGAGCGATCCTAGAACCGACCTAGGCCCTTCTTGGGTTGGCCCCCGGTGAGACGTTGGCCCAGATACCAAGATGTGCGTCCTTACACCTATCGCTCAAACTCTTTGCGGCGGGCTCTTTGTCCGCCGCAACTATTTCAACATGTCCTCCATCACGGACGAGGTGGGTCCGGAGCTTTTTTCGGGATTCCAATAGCGACTCTCGTCATCCTTTTTGAGATCGCCTTCGGCGACTAGACGAGCAATCGCGTTGTAGAAATTCCCTGACCTGCTTGAGATCAAGTCGGCATTGACTCCACGGTTGATGAGAGCCTGCCGGATGTCCCTGGGCTTACGGATCTGGCCGTCGGCCATCAGGGTCTTGATGAGCTTGCGAAGGTTCGCAGCGTCGCTGTCCGTTTCGGATGTACCTGTCGGGCCAAGCAGTACAGCAGCTGCGGTGACCTTCTTCTCCAGTTCTTCCAGCTCCTGATTGCTCTTGAAAATTAGCTCGTTCAATTCGGCAATGCGCTGCTTCCACCGAGTTACGTCGGCGGTGAGCATTGCGTGGTATCCACTTGAAGGTGTTTCGAGCATGGCCTTTTGATCTCTGGCTGCTACATCTACAACACCTCCTCTTTTTTGGGAAGGGGGGTGTGGGAAAAGAGAGGGAAATCCCTGGAAAAGTACCCGCTCTGTTCCTGCTTCTAGCGGTAAAACTACCGAAAAAATCTTAAAACGGCTGAATTTTTGGAAATGACAGAGCTGCTCCCTAAAACAAACTGTGCTTTCACATCGTGTGAACAGTGTGGGTCGTTAAGGGAAAATTAACCAATTTGTGCTAGCCGCCCACGCCTGTTCCACGTAAGGTCGTTGGAAGGGCGCTTTGGACACCGTCTACTTGGCGGCTTCGAGAGTGGAAGACGCCGGTGTCGTTGTGGCTTCAGTTCGATCATTTCAGCGGACATGGCCTGGAATCAAAGCGCTCCAAGCGAGCCGTTGTGCATTTGCATCACCCAGGCAAACGATGATGCTCAATCGCTCTTTTGGTTAGCGCATCGTTCATCGTTAACCGCTAGTTTCTATAGAGCTGAAAGAGCCTTCGTAACCGGGTCAGTTGTCCACCGGCCAAAGCTAACAGTCTCGTACTGTGTGGGCGCATTGTTGCCACGGTTGGTATGGTAAGCATGGGTTAAAGATACCGCCTTACCCGCTGCGTGGGGTCAAGTGGGAGTTGGAAGAATGCTCGCGCGTTTTCTGCTGGGGACCGTGACCGCCGGTGCCATGGTCGCTCCTGCGCTCGCGGGGTCGATGACGGCCGACGAGGCCCGCAAGTTCGTCTCCGGAAAGGTCTTCGCCTTCACCTGCGTCGACGGCACGCGCGGGGCTGGCCGTATTCTCGATGACATGGGCGCCACCGGTGCGGTGCAGTTCTCGGGCTCGGGCCCGGTTCGCCATATCCGTCTGCCGGGCAATACGCTGCAGATTCGCGGCCAGAACGTCTGTGCTTCGATCAAGGGCATGCCGTTCGAGCCCTGCTTCAACCTCGACAAGAAGGACGACCGCAGCTTCCGCGGCTCGGTCTCCGGCCTCGGCGCCTTTGCCTATTGTGACTTCCAGCATCAGGGCGGCGCGACCATGCTGATGGCCCGTGCGGTGGCGCGTCCGCGCACAGCCCGGGCTGCCGTCATGGCTGTGGATCCGTCGCACACCGAAGTGGCGGCGCGGGTCGAGACGCCGCGCGTGGAGCGCAGCAAGGTGGAACCCGTGAAGTCCGAGAGCGTGAAGTCGGAAAGCGCCAAGTCGGAAAGCGCCAAGGCTGAGAATACCAAATCTGAGAACGCCAAGCCTGAGAACACCAAGTCCGAAACTGCCAAGCCTGAAACTGCCAAGTCCGATGCGGCGGTCGAACTGCGTCGGTCGACCGAGTAGTTGTTAGTTACGTTTTTTGAAAAGCCGGGCTCTCATTAACATAGAGCAATATTTTAGTGCGAACCGCACGCTAGCGGTCATTGCGCCGTAGTCGTACGGTCGCTCAAATTCATGCCTCGGTAGCGACTCTCGAGCAGTGTGCACCAGGGGGGTGGCCCAATAGAAAGGGTCGGTAATGTCACTGTATTTCTTCCGTATCAGCCAGGGTCGCTATTCGGGCGCTGCTGATCAGCCTTATGAATTCGCCAACCGGGAGTCCGCCTGGAACGAGTTGACGGCCGTCTGCTCGGACCTCATCGGGGGCATCTCGAAGACGCTGCAGCAGGGCGCCGAGTGGCAGATGGAGCTGCTCGACGAAGCCAAGCAGCCGGTGTTCCGGATCCGCCTGGTCTCGGAAGCCGTCAGCTGAGCTCGGCTCATCGGGGGATGATCCGAGCCGCTGTCCGCCGGAAGCCGCAGCGCCGCTGCGGCTTGGGCACTCCACCGCTTCTGACCTGCTTCCTCGAGCCGCCCATGTTCGCTGACGCCAAAAGTCGGAGCGGCAATCGTCTTGTCGCGCCGAGCTCGCTCCGGCGTGGCATCGACGCCCGGGTTCCTTCTGTAAGTTGCAGCCGATTCGTCTCCGTCCTGGAGACGTGAGCGCCTGTGTGTTTCAGGCAATCTCCGGAGATGCTAGTTCAGGTTGTGGCATTAAGCCGTTTTTAAGCGGTTCTCTGGCATACCACAGGTTGAGACAGCCGCCGGCCGGGGAGCCTGAGATGTTCCCTCGTTGCGACCTCTCCGCGGTGCCGCGCGAGCCCGGTGTACGGATGCCGGTTTCATGACACCGCGCGAGAGCGATGGTGCGCATTTATTTTGCTTTCTCGGTAATGTTACGGGTTCCGCATTAACTTCTAAGAAGTCTGTTTCGCGCCCAATGACACCGTCAGAGCCGAAGTGAGGCTGCGGCGACTTCGCCGCCTCTCGATCCTCCGACCTCGACGCCGCACAGCAGCGCAGACCTGATTGGTCAGGCCTCCTTGACGCTGGAAGAATGCGGCGAACCGCGCAGTCAGCTGGGGTCATCGTGTCCAGAATGTCCATCCGTAAGAAGATCATCTCGGTCATCGCGTTCATGCTCGTCGCCATGTGCGGGCTTGGCGCGCTCGCCGTCACCAGTATGCAGTCGATCAACGCGAACACGGTCGACATCGCCAACAACTGGCTGCCCAGCGTGCGCGCGATCGGCGAGCTGCGCGCCGACATCAACCTGCTGCGCATCGCGCTGCGCGCGCATGTGATGGCCGACACCGCCGAGGCCAAGCAGGCCGGCGAGAAGCGGGTGAACGGCATCCTCGAAACGATCAACAAGGATCGCAAGACCTATGAGCCGATGATCACGTCGGCCGAGGAACGCGCGATCTACGACAGCTGGGTGCAGGCCTGGGAGAAGTACGTCGTCGTTGTCAAGCAGGTGGTCGAGGAATCCAACAAGAGCGTCGGGCGCGTGCCGCGCGAGGCCACGGAGCTACTTGAGAAGAATGCGGCCGCCATCGCGCGCGACGCCGACAAATATTTCATCCAGGACATCGAGTTCAACAACAAGGGCGCCGACAACGCAACCCGGCAGGCCGCCGATAGCTTTTCGCGTGCGATCTGGCTGGTCGTCCTGATCATCGCCGCCGCCGTGATTGCCGGCGTCGCGGTCGGCTTTTATCTCGTGCAGAACGTGTCGTCCGGCATCGCCTCGATCATCAAGCCGATGCAGGCGCTTGGCCAGGGCGACCTGAGTGCGGAGGTGACGCACCGCGGCGAGCCCACGGAAATCGGCGCCATGGCGGACACGCTGCAGGTGTTCAAGGAAGCGCTGATCGCCAAGAAGGAAGCTGACGAGCTCGCCTCGCGCGACGCCGAGGCCAAGATCGAGCGCGGCCGGCGCGTCGACAACATTACGCGCCAGTTCGAGGCGACGATCGGCGAGATCGTGCAGACGGTGTCGTCGGCATCGACCGAGCTCGAGCATTCCGCAGGCGCGCTGTCCTCGACCGCAACGCGGTCCCAGGAAATCTCGACGGCGGTTGCTGCCGCCTCCGAAGAGGCGTCGACCAACGTGCAGTCGGTTGCGTCCGCCACCGAGGAGCTGTCGTCGTCGATCACCGAGATCAGCCGCCAGGTGCAGGAATCGGCCCGCATGGCCACCGAGGCGGTGGACCAGGCGCGCCTGACCAACGATCGCGTCGGTGAGCTGAGCAAGGCCGCGGCGCGCATCGGCGACGTCGTCGAGCTGATCAACACGATCGCCGGCCAGACCAATCTGCTGGCGCTGAACGCCACCATCGAGGCGGCGCGGGCGGGCGAGGCCGGCCGCGGCTTTGCGGTCGTCGCCTCCGAGGTGAAGGCACTGGCCGAGCAGACCGCCAAGGCGACCGACGAGATCGGCCAGCAGGTGTCGGGCATCCAGGCGGCGACGCAGGAATCCGTCGGCGCCATCCGCGCGATCTCCACGACGATCGAGCGGCTGTCGGAGATCTCCTCGGCGATCGCCGCGGCGGTGGAAGAGCAGGGCGCCGCCACGCAGGAGATCTCGCGCAACGTTCAGCAGGCGTCGCAAGGCACGCAGGAGGTCTCGGCCAACGTTGTCGACGTGCAGCGCGGCGCGTCGGAGACGGGCCAGGCGTCGTCGCATGTTCTTTCCGCGGCGCAATCGCTGGCCGTCGACAGCGACCGGCTGAAGCGCGAGGTCGCCTCGTTCCTGCAATCGGTGCGCGCGGCCTGATCCCATGCGCCGGGCTTCGGCCTCCCCGATCCGTATTAGTACTTAGTTTATCATTAACGGAAGCTTGCGGGCAAAGCGGCACTCTGCGTCCAGCAGATGCCGCTTTTTCGTTTCGCAGCGGAACGCCGGCGGCCGCAATGGAGCGGTGGCCGGGCGGACATGATCGATGTTGCGAGACGCTCTTCTCGGAGGATCAGGACGTGTCCAAACTTTCCATCCGCTTCAAGGTCATTGCAGTCATCGTGTTTCTGCTCGTCGTCATGTCCGGCCTCGGCGTGCTGGCGCTGCGCAGCATGGGCGGCATCAACGCCCGGACGGTCGAGATCACCAGCAACTGGCTGCCGAGCGTGCGGGCGCTCGGGGCGCTTCGCGCCGACATCAACATGTACCGTCTCACTCTCCGCGTCCACGTCATGGCGCTGACGGCCGAGGCCAAGGCCGCTGCCGACAAGCGCATGGCCGACATGCTCGACAAGGTGAAGCAGGACATCCGGGTCTACCAGCCGCTGATCGCCAATGCCGACGAGCGCAACATCTACGAGGCGTGGACGCGCGCCTGGAGCAACTATCTGGTCGAGGCCGACAAGGTGCTCGATGTGTCGCGCAAGAGTGTCGGCCGGCTGCCGGATGACATCGATGGCCTGTTCAAGGGACCGGCCGTCGCGTCGGCCGCATCGGAAGAGCTCCTGGCAAAGGCCATCGACTTCAACGACAAGGGAGCCGAAGCCGCCACGCGCGATGCCGCCGACGGCTACAGCAGCACCTTCTGGATCGTGACGACGATCATTCTCGTCGCGGTCGCCGGCGGACTCGGCGTCGGCCTCTATCTCGTCCACGACGTCTCCTCGGGCATCGCCTCGATCATCAAGCCGATGCAGGAGCTCGCCAAGGGCGACCTCGACGCCGAGGTGCCGCACCGCGGTGAGCCGACCGAAATGGGCGCCATGGCCGATACCCTGCAGGTGTTCAAGGAAGCGTTGATTGCAAAGAAGGAGGCGGATGCGCTCGCCGCACGTGACGCCGAGGCCAAGATCGAGCGTGGCCGCCGCGTCGACAACATCACGCGGCAATTCGAAACGACCATCGGCGACATCGTCGGCACCGTCTCCAGCGCGTCGACGCAGCTCGAGAACTCCGCAACCACGCTCACATCCACGGCGAGCCGGGCCCAGGAGATATCGACCATGGTGGCCGCTGCCTCCGAGGAGGCGTCCACGAACGTGCAATCGGTGGCGTCGGCGACCGAGCAGCTGTCGTCGTCGATCACCGAGATCAGCCGCCAGGTACAGGAGTCCGCGCGCATGGCCTCGGAGGCCGTCTCGCAAGCGCGTCAGACCAATGACCGCGTCGGCGAATTGTCGAAGGCCGCGGCGCGCATCGGCGACGTCGTCGAGCTGATCAACTCCATCGCCGGCCAGACCAACCTGCTGGCGCTGAACGCCACCATCGAGGCGGCGCGTGCCGGCGAGGCCGGGCGCGGCTTCGCGGTGGTCGCCTCCGAGGTCAAGGCGCTGGCCGAGCAGACGTCGAAAGCGACCGGCGAGATCGGTCAGCAGATCTCAGGCATTCAGGCCGCGACCCAGGAGTCGGTCGGCGCCATCAGGGACATCTCCGGCACCATCGAGCGGCTGTCGGAAATTTCCTCTGCGATCGCGGCCGCGGTCGAAGAGCAGGGCGCCGCGACGCAGGAGATCTCGCGCAACGTCCAGCAGTCGTCGCATGCCACGCAACAGGTGTCGTCGAGCGTCGTCGACGTGCAGCGCGGCGCGACCGCCACGGGCTCGGCGTCGGCCCAGGTGCTGCACGCCGCCAAATCGCTTGCCACCGACAGCGACCGGCTGAAGCGGGAGGTTGCCTCGTTCCTGCAGTCGGTGCGTGTGGCATGATCTGCCACCAGCATTCGGCGCTCCCGATGCCGTACTAATACGTAGATCAGGATTAACGGAACTTTGCCGACAAAGCGGCAATCTGCGTCTCGGCAGTTGCCGCTTTTTTGCGTTTCGCAGCGGCCCGCTGGTCGCGCAATGGTGCTGTGGCCGGGGAGCCACGACCGGTGGCACGAGACGCTTGTCCTGGAGGACTATAGGACGTGTCCAAGCTTTCCATTCGCATCAAGATCATCGCCGTCATCGCCTTCATGCTCGTGGTGATGTCCTGCATGGGACTGCTGGCGCTGCGCAGCATGCGCGACATCAATGCGCGGACCGTCGACATCGCCACCAATTGGCTGCCCAGCGTGCGCGTGCTCGGCGCGCTGCGCGCGGACATCAACGTCTACCGGCTGACCCTGCGGGCCCATGTGATGGCGCTGACGCCGGAAGCGAAGGCCAACAACGACAAGCGCATGGCCGATACGTTGGACAAGGTGCGCAAGGACATCCAGGCCTATCAGCCGCTGATCTCGAACGCCGAGGAGCGTCGCATCTATGAGACCTGGACGCAGGCCTGGGACAAGTACACGGCCGAGGCCGACAAGGTCCTCGAAGTCTCGCGCAAGAGCATCGGGAAGCTGCCCGACGACGTCGACGCGCTGTTCAAGCCTGCCGGCGTGGCGGCGACCGCGTCGGAGGATATTCTGACCAAAGCGATCGAGTACAACGACAAGGGTGCGGAAGCAGCCACGCGCGATGCCGCCGATGGCTACAACAGCACCTTCTGGGTCGTGACCTCCATCATTCTCGCCGCGGTTGCCGCCGGCATCGGCGTGGGCTTCTATCTCGTCCAGGACGTCTCGTCGGGCATCGCCTCCATCATCAAGCCGATGCAGGCGCTCGGACGCGGCGATCTCTCCGCCGAGGTGCCGCACCGCGGCGAGCCCACGGAAATGGGCGCCATGGCGGACACGCTGCAGGTGTTCAAGGAGGCCCTGATCGCCAAGAAGGAAGCTGACGAGCGCGCGGCACACGACGCCGAGGCCAAGATCGAGCGCGGCCGGCGCGTCGACAACATCACCCGCCAGTTCGAGGCCACGATCGGCGAGATCGTGCAGACGGTGTCGTCGGCCTCGACCGAGCTCGAGCATTCGGCCGGCGCGCTGTCATCGACGGCGACGCGCTCGCAGGAGATCTCGACCCAGGTCGCGGCGGCCTCCGAGGAAGCCTCGACCAACGTGCAGTCGGTCGCCTCGGCCACCGAGGAGCTGTCGTCGTCGATCACCGAGATCAGCCGCCAGGTGCAGGAATCCGCGCGCATGGCCTCCGAGGCCGTGTCGCAGGCGCGCCAGACCAATGATCGCGTCGGCGAATTGTCGAAGGCCGCGGCCCGCATCGGCGACGTCGTCGAGCTGATCAACTCCATCGCCGGCCAGACCAACCTGCTTGCCTTGAATGCCACCATCGAAGCGGCGCGTGCCGGCGAGGCCGGCCGCGGCTTCGCGGTGGTCGCCTCCGAGGTGAAGGCATTGGCCGAGCAGACCTCCAAGGCGACCGGCGAGATCGGCCAGCAGATTTCCGGCATCCAGGCTGCGACGCAGGAATCCGTCGGCGCCATCCGCGACATCTCCGGCACGATCGAGCGGCTGTCGGAAATCTCCTCGGCGATCGCGGCCGCGGTGGAGGAGCAGGGCGCCGCGACGCAGGAGATCGCGCGCAACGTCCAGCAGGCCTCGCACGGCACGCAGCAGGTGTCGTCGAACGTCGTCGACGTGCAGCGCGGCGCATCGGAGACCGGCCAGGCGTCGACTCACGTCCTCGACGCCGCCAAGTCGCTGGCGACCGACAGCGACCGGCTCAAGCGCGAGGTGGCCTCGTTCCTGCAGTCGGTGCGTGCGGCTTAGCCGCTAGGCCGCCGGTGTGGCCGGCGGCGGCGCCTGCTGCTGCCGCCGGAACAGCACCTTCTGGTACAGCCAGCCGATCGCGACCAGCACGAGGCCAAGGCCGATGAAGGACAGCGCGCGCCAGACCCCGGTCAGCGCCGACATGTCGACCAGGAAGGCCTTGAGGATCGTCAGCGCGATCACGATCGCCGATGCGAGGCGCGCACGCTGCGACGACACGACGATGCCGATGCCGAGTAGCAGCACGCCAAAGGCGAGCCAGGCGATCGAGTAGGTGTACTGCTCGGCCGCGCTGGTCGGCCCGCTGCTCAGGTCCGGGCCGTGATAGATCCGGCGGATCTCCAGGCTGACATAGGACAGCACCAGGACAAGCGCGCCCGCGGCCAGCGTGTTGCCATAGGCCGGCGGGCGGCGGCCTGCGACCGCGTAGGACAGCAGCAGCATCAGCACGGCCGGGAACGCGTAGGCCAGGATCAGGATGTTGAGGAGGCCGCCCTTGATCGCGACGTCCGAGATCATCGGGTTCTCCAGCACCAGCAACCCGACCACGGTGGTGCCGCCGGCGATGCCCGTCAGGATCACGGCGCTGAAATTGTGGACGATGCTGCCGCTGCGCTCGCGCAGCCGCTCCAGGCCGATCGCCAGCGCCAGCGCAACGCAGACGTCGAGCCCGATTTCGGCGAGCGACGGCACCGCCAGCATGTCGCCGTCATTGACGGCGTGACGGATCTCCAGGAACGCCAGCAGCGTCGTGAACAGGATCGCCGCGGCCTCCACCGCACGCAGCGGCGCATCGTCGCCATGGCGGCGCATCAAGTAGCTCGCGCCCCAGAACGAGGCCGCCGGCACGCCATAGCCCCACAGCAGCCAGTTGAAGATCGGCGTGGTGCCGACATCGGCGCCGACGATGCGCGGATCGTGACCGATCCGGAGCACCACGAGGCCGGCGAACACCGCCGCCAAGGTGCGCAGGAACGGGATCGGCCGGCTCTGGAAGACCCAGGCGGTGCCCAGCGACATCAGCGCCAGCGCGATCGTCAGCCAGCCCTTCTCCAGCGCAAAGGTCAGCGCCAGCGCCAGGGCTGCCAGCGTGCCGGTCGCGAACAGCGCGATCGAGGCGCCGAGGCCCGGCCGTTCCTCGCGCCGGGTCAATGCCTCGGTTGCGGCGGCAAAACCTGCGGCGAGCACGACCGCGAGGATCGCGAACGGAATCGAGCGGTCGAGATGGGCGATGCGCGCATACAGCGCGACCAGCAGCGCCAGCGGCGTGAACACGCCGGCCGCCGACCACACCACCGGCACGATCGCGTTCTCCGAGCGTCCCTGCGCCAGGAAGCCGGCGCTGCCGAAGCCGAGCGCGAAGATCACCGCCGTCACCAGATGCCACGACACCGAGGCGCCGAGCGGGTTCGGGCCCATGCCGGGCAGCGCGCCGCCGGGCAGCACCAGCAGGTCCGGATTGTCGCGCAGCGCCCATTCGGCGAACACCACGAACACCGTGGCGGCGGCCGCGGCCACTGCGCCGGCCGCGCTCGGCGCCCGCCAGGCGACCGCAAGCGTTGCCGCGACCAGCCCCGTGAAGCCGATCAGCGCCAGGCCATCATGGAAGCTCGACAGCACGACCAGCATGCCGCCGAGCAGATAGACCGCGAGCCCGCCTGAGGAGATCGGCTCGACCTCGTCATTGTCGGCCGCGGGCCCGAACATGAAGCCGCAGACCACGATCAGTGCGGCCAGCGCAAAGCCTGCCACGACGTGGAAGACGTGCGGCGCGACGGTCTCGACGGCCATGTCGAGGCCGGGCAGGGTCCACAGGAACGACAGCCCGATCGTGGTCATGGCGAGCCAGCGCCACAGCCGCACGCGAGCCAGCGCGAAGGCAGCCGCCGTCACGATCGCGAGGTAGATGTAGAGCGCCCAGTAGTTCGGTTGGCCCGTCGACACCAGCACGGGTGTCGTGAAGGCGGCGACGAGGCCGAGCCCGGCCAGCGCCGGGCCGTGCAGCAGCGCAGCGGCCAGCGTGCCCAGCGCGACCACGCCGAGCAGGACGAAGGCGATCGCGGGCGGCAGGAAGTCGTACAGCGCGTAGGACGCGTAGACGGTGGCGAAGGCCACCGCTGTGCCGGCCGCGGTCAGGATCGCCGGGATGTTGGCGATCGGCAGCGCCGCGATCTGCGAGATGCTCTCCTTGCGCCGGGTCCATTCGCCGGCCGCGAGCAGCGCGGCGGCGAACAGCGCGCCGAGCGCGACGCGCACCTCGGGGCCGACGAGGCCAGCCTCGATCGAGTAGCGCACCATGAAGAAGCCGCCGAGCGCGAGCGTCAAACCGCCGATCCACACCACCCAGCGGGTGCCGATGCGCTCCTCGAAACCGGCGGACGGTTGCGGCACGGGAGGCGGAGGCGCGAGCGGCGGCGGCTGATCGGCCGCCGCGTCGCTCGCCATCGTCGCGGGTTGCAGAGCAGGCTCGGTCACTTCCGGCAGCGGCGGCGGCATCGGCGCAGCCATGGCAGGCTCTTCCAGCGGGCTCAGTGGCGGCGCTGCCGGCACTGGCGCAATGACCGCCGGGCGCGCGGCTTCGAGCCGGTCCAGCCGGGCCTGCAGTTCGGCCAATCGATCGGAGATTTGACGCGCGTATGCGAATATTGCGAACGCGACCAGCAGAGCGATCAAATCCAGGTGCGAATCGAACATCACGCGGGGAAATCCTGAAACAATGGCGCCGGCAGGCGTCACGGGTGGAGGGATGGCGCCGGCTTTCGGGTGGGCGCAGCGAATCGACCGCCGGCACCGACGTGCCGTCACGATGGCTGCAGTTCCTTGAGTGTCAAACGCGGCGCGGGAAGTTCAAGCGGCGCCGGTATGCTGCTACGCGGCGCAGCCGCAATTTGAGCGGCTCACTCCAGATCGATGCTGAAAGGCTGGCTGTCGACCATCATCGCGCCGGGCCCGATGGCGTCCAGCGCGCGGACCATGCGGCCCTGCCGCCCGAGCGCCCGGTCGGCGAGGCTGACGATCAGGCGGTTCGGCGAGGCGATCGGCGAGGCCTGGCGGATCGCCCAGGCGATATCGAGCTCGTCGCGGTGCGGATTGAGCGCGCAGGCGGCCGCGAAGGCGCTCGCGGTCGAGCGGCTGATGCCGGCATAGCAGTGGATGACCAGCGGCGCCGCCTGGTCCCAGCCGCGGACGAACTCCAGCACCTGCGTGACGTGCTCGTCATTGGGGGCCATGAAGCCGGGAAGCGGCTCGGCGATGTCGTCCACCGACACCCTCAGATGGTTCTCCGGCCGGATGGTCTTCGGCCGTTGCACCTGCTCGACATTGGCCATGATGGTCAGCACATGGCTGGCGCCGGTCAGGCGCACGGTGTCGGGCAGGGCGGCGAGTGAGCAGACATGGATCATGACAGGCCTTTGGACGTCCGCTTATACGAACGGCGGCCAAAGGGCAAAAGCGCGTTTTGGAGGTCTGCCGTCGCGCTGGCGCATGCGCGCCGCGACTCTCAGCGGGTGTTCTTGAGCTGCCGCAGCTCCTGGCGGACCAGATGGGCCTTGCCCTCGATCTCGGCGTTCAGCCGCTCGAGATGGTCCAGCACACGCTCCCGGCTCGGCGAGGAGACCTCGACCGGCTTCTCGGACCATGGACGGCGCACGAACAGGGCCACCATGGCGACGGCCAAGGCGGTCAGGAGCGGAAAGCTCAGGGCAACGAGCTGGTGCGTGGTCATCGAAGACCTCCCAGGATCCACTGACCCAGCAAATGTAGGAGCACTCCGGTGACAATGCAAACGACGCCTGACCCATAGATCAGGCCCGCCGGGGTGCTCGGCGGCAGCACGCCGTAGACGAACTGGGCCAGCGGCACGAACGTGCCGGCGGTGACGATCGCCGTGGCCAGCGTGTTCATCCAATTGGCCGCCAGCCTCAGCCGTTCGTTGCGGCGCTCGTCCGGCGTCAGCGGCATGGCGTCACGACCCCAGCACGAGGTTGAAGCGCGTCAGGAACCGTTTCTCGGCCTTGGCGGCGCTCCACGGCGTCAGGTAGTCGGTGACCGTGGCCTCCGGCAGGCCGGGGTCGCGGCCAAACAGGCGTTTGGCCTCGCTCTCGGCGAAGCCGGCGAGCCGGGTCGCCTCGAGATAGGCGGCGCCGCGGTCGGCGGCCTTGATCTGGCGCTCGATCTCGGGCGCGAGCTCCGCCGGCAGGCCGAAGCGGATGTGGATGGCGCCGAGCAGCCGCTTCTCGACTGATTTGTAGCTGCCGCCGAGCACCGCCTTGAACGGCGAGATCATGTCGCCGATGACGTATTCCGGCGCATCGTGCAGCAGCGCCGCGAGCCGCAGCCGCGCATCGATGTTGGGTTTTCGCGCACGCATCACGGTCTCGACCAGCAGCGTGTGCTGCGCCACCGAGAAGATGTGCGTGCCCGAGGTCTGGCCGTTCCAGCGCGCGACGCGCGCCAGCCCATGGGCGATGTCGGCGATCTCGACATCGAGCGGCGAGGGATCGATCAGGTTGAGGCGCCGGCCGGACAGCATGCGCTGCCAGACGCGGTCGTGCCCGCTCGCGGGCGTCTTGGTCGTCATTATTTGATCTTGAGGCGCGGGGTGCGGCGCTGGCCGCTGCAGGTCTCATGGCAGAAGCAGGTGACGAGGTGGTCGTTGACCATACCGGTCGCCTGCATGAAGGCATAGACGATCGTCGGGCCGACGAACTTGAAGCCGCGCGAGGACAGCTCCTTGGACATCCTGATCGACAGCGGCGTCGAGGCCGGTACGTTCGCGGTGGTCTTGAACGCATTGACCTTGGGCGCGCCGTCCATGAAGTCCCACAGCAGCTTCGAGAAGCCTGGCCCCTTGTCCTGGATCTCAAGCCAGGATTTCGCGCTGAGAATGGCGCCCTCGATCTTGGCGCGGTTGCGCACGATGCCGGCGTCGTTCATCAGCGCATGGATCTTCTTGTCGGAGTAGCGCGCGATCTTGTCCGGCTGGAAATCATCGAAGGCGCGGCGGAAATTGTCGCGCTTGCGCAGGATCGTGATCCACGACAGCCCGGCCTGGAAGCCGTCGAGGATCAGCTTCTCATACAGCGCGCGGTCGTCATATTCCGGCACGCCCCACTCGGTGTCGTGATAGGCGACATAGAGCGGATCGCTGCCCGGCCAGGGGCAGCGCGTCAGACCATCGGGATGGACGACAGCGGCGCGGCTCATGACGGGGGCGTCAGGCGACCGTCTGCTTCGGCGGCCCCTGCAGGGCCTCGAGATCGGCGATGCGCAACGTGAGGCCGCCCGATGTCAGCGGCGTGCCGGCCTCGATCGCTTCCGCGGCCCGGTCGATCCGCAGCAGCGCCATGCCGCGCTGCTGCGCCGCCGAGCCCATGGTGCCGACGGTCTTGTCGCCGGCCATGATCGGCGTGCCCGGCTCGGGGCTCGCACCGTCGAGCACGACCTGCGCGGTGCGCGTGCGCGTGGTGCCGCGATGGTGCATGCGGCTGACGACCTCCTGGCCGACATAGCAGCCCTTGCCGATGTCGACACCGTGCAGCCGGTCCATGTTGGTCTCGTAGGGGAAGGCGTCGCCATACATGAAGTCGAGGCCGCCGCGCGGCACGCTGCAGCCGATGCGATGCGCCTCATAGGCCTCCGTGTCGACGACCTCGGCGCCGAGGCGCGCAGCGATCGCCGCGAGCTCTTCCTGCGGCGCAATGACGCGCGCGCCAAGCAGCGCGTGGCGCGGATCGGTGAAGCTCGATTCAGGCATCGTGCCGACGGCGCCGTCCCAGACCGCGATCACGCCGAGCTGGTCGGAGAGATTGCTGACCGTGACCTTGGCCCTGAGCTTGTAGACGTTGAGCTTGTCGGTCAGCGCCTGCGCCAGCGCGCGCGGGCAATCGAGCAGGAAGCGCTCGCTGACATCGCCTGCGGGCGCT
Organism: Bradyrhizobium sp. SSBR45G; assembly: GCF_030159255.1. Classification (GTDB taxonomy): domain Bacteria; phylum Pseudomonadota; class Alphaproteobacteria; order Rhizobiales; family Xanthobacteraceae; genus Bradyrhizobium. Next base: position 72,570 of record NZ_BSCT01000030.1, read on the forward strand.
TGCGCGACCAGGAAATCAACGATGATCTTGCCCTGCGGCGTCAGCAGCGCACCGAACCGGGCTTCCCCGGGTGTGAGCTTGCCGACATCGGTGGTGAAGAGCCCGTTGAGGAACTTGCGTGCATCGTCGCCGCTGACCTGGACCACGCCCCGGTCGTCGAGAAACGTCGCTTTCATTCGAAAAACCTCTTGCGACAGGCCGCACTGAAACGTAAGCCGCCCTGGCATAAACCACAAGGCTGAAACGCCCCCGCGCGGTGGCTTCATTCTAAAGATTGAGACATCAGCGCCCTGACAGGCCAGCAAATGGGCAGGCGCGCAGCATGATCGATCTGCCTTGGGGTGATCAGGAGAATGAAATCCTATGAGGGGTTCATGAGCCAGCGGTTCCAAGTGATTCTGAAATCCGGCACCGTCGTCAATCAGGACGGCGAAGGCGTCCGCGACATCGGCATCTCGGATGGACGCATCGTGGAGATCGGCGATCTCGGCGCGGCTTCCGCCGCCGAGATCATCAACTGCAACGGCCTGCACGTGCTGCCCGGCGTGATCGACACCCAGGTGCATTTCCGCGAGCCCGGCCTGACCCACAAGGAGGATCTCGAAACCGGCTCGCGCAGCGCCGTGATGGGCGGCGTCACCGCCGTGTTCGAGATGCCCAACACCAATCCGCTGACCGTGACCGAGGAGGCGTTCACCGCCAAGGTCGAAGCCGGCCGCCATCGCATGCATTGCGACTTCGCCTTCTTCATCGGCGGCACCCGCGAGAACGTCGACCAGCTTCCCGTGCTGGAGCGCGCCGAAGGCTGCGCCGGTGTGAAGGTGTTCGTCGGCTCCTCCACCGGCTCGCTGCTGGTCGAGGACGATGACTCGCTGCGCCGCATCTTCCAGGTGATCCGCCGCCGCGCCGCGTTCCACGCCGAGGACGAATATCGTCTCAACGAGCGCAAGGGTTTTCGCGTCGAGAACGATCCGCGCTCGCACCCGGTGTGGCGCGACGAGGAGGCGGCGCTGCGCGCCACGCAGCGTCTGGTCAATCTCGCGCATGAGACCGGCAAGCGCATCCACGTGCTGCACATCTCGACCAAGGAAGAGATCGCTTACTTGCGCGACCACAAGGACGTCGCCACCGTCGAGGCGACGCCGCACCATCTCACCTTGGCCGCGCCCGAATGCTACGAGCGGCTCGGCACCTACGCCCAGATGAATCCGCCGGTGCGATCGGCCGACCATCGCGAAATGATCTGGTGGGGCGTGCATCAGGGCATCGTCGACATCCTCGGCTCCGACCATGCGCCGCACACCGCCGAGGAAAAGGCCAAGACCTACCCGGCCTCGCCCTCCGGCATGACCGGCGTGCAGACCCTGGTGCCGATCATGCTCGACCACGTCAACGCCGGCCGCCTCTCACTGCAGCGCTTCGTCGACCTCACCAGCGCAGGTCCGGCCCGCATCTACAACATCGCCCGCAAGGGCCGCATCGCCGCCGGCTACGACGCCGATCTCACGATCGTCGACCTCAAGCGCAGCGAGACCATCACCAACAAATGGGTGGCCTCGAAAGCCGGCTGGACGCCCTATGACGGCGTCCGCGTCACCGGCTGGCCGGTCGGCACCTTCGTCCGCGGCCAGCGCGTGATGTGGCAGGGCGAACTGCTGACGCCGGCCACGGGCGAGCCGGTCAAGTTCATGGAGACGCTGCGGCCGTAACCGCTGCAGGCTATCTGCTCCGTCATTGCGAGCGCAGCGAAGCAATCCAGGGCTCAGCAAGCACTCTGGATTGCTTCCGCCTTCACTCGCAATGACACGGAGTACGCGACTGCAATGTCGGTGCTGTAGGGTGGGCAAAGGCGCGCTCGCGACGCTCATACGACAAGCTCAGCCCCCTCGCGCGCCGTGCCCACCATTCGCCTCCGAGCGCGCTGATCGACGGTGGGCACGCAACCGCCCTGCGGGCGGCTGCTTTGCCCACCCTACGGACTGCCTTCATTTGCGAAGCCCAGCCTTCCTCCGACGCCTGCATGAGCGCGCGCGAGCGTCACGACAGGAGGCTGGTGGCGCGCGGCCCGGTCAAAGGGGGATGCGAATGTCTGCTGCTAGCGCCGACGCGGACGTTCGCGAGTAACTCGGGCACCTGGCCTCTTGACCCGATGCAGACGTCCAGTGCCTCGACGCCCTTGGCCAGTCAGGCCCAGGCCGTGATAAGCTCTCTCTCAGGAGCGCGTCATGATCGACATCGCCAAGGAAGCTTCAGCATACCAGATCGAGCTCTTCCAGATGATTGGGGAGTTCTGGGGGCGCGCCACCGGCATGCCCCCCGAAGAGTTTTCCCCCATTGAGGGCTTCGGCGATGCGGTTCGTAAACGGGGGCGCGATTTCCAGCACCGCGTGGAGGACGCATTCACTTTTGCTGACACACAGCTCCGCACTTTTTACGCCCAGAACGGAGTGAAGGCTTACAGGCTCGCTTCGCGCCTCGGCGGCACCAAACTCGTCCTCGGTGGCGCTTCCAATTTCGGGACGAGCCAGCTGGCGAGCACCCGCAGCACGCTCCTCTATGCGGATACGGTCCTCATTCCCGATCCTCTCTACCCTTGGCTAGAGGATGCTCGCCAACACGAGAGATTTCGGCTTGTTAGACCTCTTCAGGCGGCCCACGCTATCTTGCATTTGAGGCCGCTCATCGATGCTAACTTGCCCCACTGCCCCCTGTTCGTCTTTCCGAGCTTCGAGAAGTCCCTAGAACGGGAAGACGACGCCACCAGGAAGGGTATCGATCAGCTCGTTGTGGATGTGCTAACCCACTTCGTCGATCCAGGCATCGGCTCTTTCGAGGATGCCCACGTCTTTGCTAACACGCACACTGACGACTTCATCCGGGCAGTGGAACGAAATGCGCTCTTCGTGCCGCCGGAGGCAAATATCGGCGAGCCGGTCGCACAATCCCTGCAGCGATATGACCACTTCGTTAAGACGTGGAGGACTGCTGAATACATCCAGATGTACAGGCGTGCGCCAGTGGGTTCCAAGGTGCTCACCGGGATCTTCGAGCGCCTGACGCCCAACTTCCACCTGTTCGAGAACGCCGAGGAATTGGGCGCCCACCCCTTGCTCAGCATCGAGCAGCAAGGCCACTATTTCAAACTAGTTTCCGAGGTGAATGCCGATCGCCTCTCCAGATTGCGACTTCTTGACGAACCAACCCGTCGTCAATTGGCGGCTCTTTCCTCCGAACGGCTGGAATGGCTGAACAATATTCCCGTCGCCGTGCTCGCCGAGCTTCGGGAGGACAGCGAACACGAAGTCTTCCGCAAGATGCTTGCTACTGCCATCAGCAACCTTCATGCGTCGGCGCTTGAAAACGTCGACAAAGTGGCCGCCGAGATTTGCCGAGAAATCGACTCTGGCATCGCCAGATACAATCGCTCGGTTCGTGAGATAAATGACAAGTTCAAGGCAAGCACCGCGCAAACAGCGGTCGGTGTCGTTGGTGCAGGTTTCGGTCTCCTTGTTCCCGCCTTAGCACCATTCCTCGGTTCAATCGTCCCATTGGCCGCCCTCACCAAACTCGGCCACGACGCGCTAACTCGCCACATCGAACTCAAGAAACATTCCCGGTCGCTGATCGGCGTGTTGGCCATCGCCAAGGACATGACGGACCAGACGACATGAACTTGGCGGCAGGAAATGCCTCATCCCTGGTCTCCCGACCGGCGCCACCGATCGTCCGCTCCCGAGGGCCAATGGCCGGAGGGCCGTTTTGCCCCCTCGCGGCCCTATGCAATGTGTTACGTTTATGGTGGCAATTCATATGGCCCTGGCCCCGCAGGATTGTTCGCATGAAAAAACTGATCCGCTTCAGCATTGAGCCCGGTCCCCCAGCCGTGTTCGTCAAGACTTACAGCGATGGGACGACTGACCGCGTGACGGTCAATAATCAGGCGGAATACAAGGAACAAGAAGAGCTGTGCATCGCTGAGATGATGTCCCCACTGAAGCACAATTGAGGTTCGTCCTCCGACGAAGGCCTGCTCGCCGTGCTGCATGGCGGAGGCTCGTTAGTTCCGCTTGTGGCCATGGCTGCCGACTTGCGGCGCTGCGGCAAGTCGCCTGTTAACCGGGGTACACCGGCCATAGCGCCACCCCATTCCGGAGAACAGCCTATGGCCCGGCAGAGAAAGGCCGTCGGGCCATTGGGCTGTAACGCACAAGAGCCCCCGTCACGGGATTTGTGCTATCTAGGGTAGCGTCTATACCTATTGAACGACTGCTGGGGGGAGGCCATGGCTAAAGCCTACGACGATGATCCGGAAGGCGAGAACGATGTGATCATTCCTCGCCACGGTCAGGATCTTATCGTTGAACCTGACCCACACAGTTACCAGGCGGTATTCGCGCCTCTCCGCAGTGTCGGGTTGGGGGAAGTCCTGACAGTGTTGACGCTGCTCTACGTCGGCACGATTGCAGCATTCAATGCTGCTTACTTCGCAAGTATTCCAGGGAGTTTCGTTGAGTTCTTTTCACTGACCGACCTCATTCAGACCAATCTACCTATCATCCAATATTTTGTCTCGTTGTTCATCACGTATACGGTGATCGGTACGGCCGTAAATTTCGTCAGTGCAATGACGGAAGTCGATTTCCGTCAAAAAGCTCGCGATCTAATCGAGCCCATTATGATCAAATACCACCTAGAAGGTCAGCGCTTCTGGATAGCGCTTGTTATAGCCATTGCAGCGTATTGGATATTTGATGGCATTTTTCAAATCACGGGTGTTACCTACTTCACGGCATTGATGCTGCCGACCTTCATATTCCAGGGAGCTTTGCTCTATTTCTTCTGGGTCGGGTACAAATACAAGCTTTTGCCTGCTCGACAGCTGGCGCTCGGAGCATTCGTCGGATTATTTGTCTGTTCGAATAACGCCGGTTACGCTTGGCTTAAGAGCCAGATTGCAGACCCATCACATATCCAGGCAATTCAAGACAAGGACGGCAACTGCCTTGACCGCAACATCCTCCGAAACTCCGGAAGTGGCATCCTACTCTACAATCCTTCGATGACGCAGTACGAGTTTCGCAACAAGGATTCGATCAAGACCATTTTCCAGAAGCAGGGATGCGTTTAGTTCGTCCCAAGCGGCTCTTTGCAGTTATGTCGGCTTGTGGCCCTTAGCGGATATTCTTCGTCAGTCCGGTGATGTCCGCCTTCAAAAGATGAGCGGCGGCGCGATGGAGTCCATTGGTTTGCCGTTGCGCTGATAGAATGGTTGAGCCGTTACCAGGCTGGTCCGCCCGTCGGGCGAATCAGTGCGTAAGCGTGTTTGTAAGGCCGCTGTTCTCGGCTACGGAAATTCCACAAAACCTATGCGCCGAAACGGGAATTTTGCACACGAGTCAATGCGATCAGGTTGGTCAGCACGGTTTGCGGCAAAATTCGACTTTCTTTTTTCCAGAATTCATGTCATCTCTCCCTCCATCCCGCCTCAACGAGAGGGGCGTACGCGCGGTCGTCACGAGACGCGAGGCGGGGAGGCGGTGGACGTGTCGGGTTGCAGCGTGGCTTTGGCTTGCGCGGACGAACAATCTCGATGCGGACGTGAAGTCGTGTGGTCCTGACCTCCCGATGCCGAGGTCAAGCCTGTCGTCGGTGCGAGAGCAGGGGCGCGGGTGATGGGGGCAATCAAGCCGGTCCCCAGGGAGAGCACGAAAGAAGCGTTAAAACCATCGCGCAGGGAAGGCTGGGCTCATCCGGCTGCACCTGTGGTTCCTGCCCCGTGCACTTTTGTTCGCACGGGGGCCATGGGCGTCAGCCGACGCCCAGCCTTCCCTGCGCCCTCGATTGAGTGAGGGACGAACGTCAATCATCGCTCGGACGCATTGCGCCGCGAGGACGAGGATGCGTGCCTAAGGCTGTTTGTCATCTGTGCAGATGATCGCCGATGTCGGCAAAGCGCTGATGCAGTCGTGATCACAGCACGATTCAAAGTTCGAGCGGTAGGGCGGGCAAAGCAGCCGCCCGCAGGGCGGTCGCGTGCCCACCGTCGAGAGGCAGGCTCGGAGCGCGATGGTGGGCACGGCGCGCGCGAGAGCGTCGCATCAATCACGCAGTATAGGCGCGCCTTTGCCCACCCTACAAACTGCGACTAATTCTGAGCGCTACAGCCAAGTCCGCAGATGTCGCGACACCCACCGCTGTCATCCCCGCGAAGGAGGGGATCCAGTACTCGCCGACAGTCGTGATCAACCGAGACGTCACGGCGTACTGGATGCCCGCCTGCGCGGGCATGACACCGAAAATGTTGCGCTTGAGTATGTCTACAATTCGGGTGTCTATCGCGGCTCGTCGTCGGCTCGCCGGAGGCGAGACCCGGTGGCGGGCATGACGGCCGCGTTCGCGGCTCGCCTATTGCGTCGCCCGGGACAGCGAGAATTCGCCGTTGCGCACGCGCTCGGGCATGCCCTCGACGAAGGCCGCGACGGCGTCCTCGCCATAGGTGCCGACGAGCTCGGCGAGCGCCGCGAACAGGCTGGCCTGCGCCAGGCAGTCGCCATCGACGCCGTCATGGCGCGCTTCGGCCCAGGCTTCGTTGAGATAGCTGAGCGCGGCCTGCTTCTGCTCATGGTCGGGCAGGACGGCGGGGAGGGCGCTGAAGGTAACCGGAAAGCTCATTGAATTCAGTCTGGCGGGGCCGCAGGGCGCAAGGAAATCCGAACGCGGGCGCGCCGGACGAGAGAGGTCTATCACGGAGCAGCCCGCCGCCTAGGCCAGTTCTTTAGGAAAGGTTAACGGGGTTCATGCAAACGTGGATAACGCCGGTGAGCCGTTAACCCTCCAGCAAACGCCTCAGCAACCCCGGTAAACCCCTTGGGCCCTCAATTGGCGTAGCGCGCGGTGAGATCGCGCGAGATCTTGGAGCCCTCGTCGATGTAGCGGCGGATCGCGACCATCGCCGCCGGCGTGCAGGTCCGGTAGGTCTGCTGGAAGCCGTTATAGCCGCGGTTGAAGCCGGCGATCATGCGGGCGCGGCGCTCGCCCGCAGGCGTCTCGGCATCGATCAGCGCCTGCATCTGGTTGCGCCATTTGGCGCCCTCGTTGCTGCCGCAGATGCCGCGGAGGTAATGCAGCGTGCCGAGGATCTCGGCCAGCCGCTGCAGATCGCCGTCGAACGGCGCAGCCGCATCCTGCGCCCGCGCAGGGGCGGCGGCGCAGGCCAGCACGAGCATGAGGACGGCCAGAAGGCGGGTGGGGATGATCGGACGCACGATCGTCATATGCCTTTGCCGGGCGGCGGACGCAAGGCGGGCCTACAGCAGGGCGCGGGCGGCGGCGATGATGTCCGGGAGCCCGTCGGTCACGGTCAGTCCGTCGAGCGCATCGGGAGCGCGCCACTGGGCGTCGTCGAGCTCGTCGTTGAGCATGGGCTCGCCGGCCTGCCAGCGCGCGGCAAAGGGGAGGATCAGGTAGTGGCCGCCACCGCCCTTGCCGCCATGGCTGGCGGGCAGCACCTCGCGCCAGCCGGCGAGGCCGATGACCGCGATCGTGAGCCCGGTCTCCTCCATGACCTCGCGCGCGACGGCCTCCTGCAGGGTCTCGCCGAACTCGACCCGGCCGCCGGGCAGGGTATAGACGCCTTTGGCCGGCGAGCGCGCCCGGCGCACCAGCATGATCCTGCCGTCGCGAAAGATCGCGGCGCTGACGGCGAGCTGGGGATGGCGGGGCGGGATGGCGTCGGTCATGGGAAACGGCTCCAGCAGGGATCCGCACTGTAACGTGAAGACCGCCGCGATGGCAGCCGGCTCAGAAGCTCGCCATGATGGCGTCGACGGCGTCGACCTCGTCGACTTCCGACACCGGTTCTGGATCGAACTCGATGTCGCCGTTGATGATGCCGCCGGCCTGCGACACCAGCGGCTTGACCCAGCCCGCGGCCTGTTCGGCGAGCTTGGCCTTGGTCGAGTCCTGCTTGGCCTCGCGCATGGCGGTGCCGACCGCGAGCAGGATGTCGGTCATGGTCTTGGTGAGGTGGTCGAAGCGGTCGCGAATCGCCGGCTCGGTCTGCTCATAGGCCTCGATGACCAGGTCGCGGGCCTTGAAATTGGTGTGCGTGAAATGTTCTGGATAGGTCAGGGGCGTCCACGCCAGGAAGTCCTCGGCGCATTCCGGGATATCGGGAATCATTTCGAGCAGCATGACCGCTTCGTTGAAATGATTCAGATAGTCGGTGGCGAGGCCGGTGCGCGGATTGATGTTGGCGGCGCGCAGAATTGCGGCGCGCGCCGGATCAATGGCGCTGCCCGCCGGTCGTTGGGTCGTGCGATCGGAAGGCACGGATTGGGTCGCCGCTGCGGTCATCCGCTGCAGTCTTCTCAACCCCGGTTAAAAGGTGCTGAACACACGACGATTTGAGTGAGATTATGTGTGGACGCTTCGTGATCACTTCACCACCCGCCGCGCTCAGGCAGATCTTCGGCTACGAGGAGCAGCCGAACTTCCCGCCGCGGCACAACATTGCACCGACGCAGCCGATCCCCGTAATTCTCCTGGATCACGACATCAGGCATTTTCGCCTGATGCGCTGGGGCTTCATGCCGGCCTGGGTGAAGGATCCCCGTGGTTTCACGCTGCTGATCAATGCACGTTCGGAGACCGTACGCGAGAAGCCCGCGTTCAGGAATGCGATCCGGCGGCGCCGTGTGCTTGTGCCCGCTGATGGATATTACGAGTGGCAGATCATCGATGGCCGCAAGCGGCCGCTGTTCATTCATCGCAGCGATCGCGCGCCGTTCGGCTTCGCGGCGCTGGCAGAGACCTGGATGGGACCGAATGGCGAGGAGGTCGACACGGTCGCGATCGTGACGGCGGCCGCGCGCACGGACATGGCCACCCTGCATGACCGTGTGCCGGTGACGATCAGGCCGGATGATTTCTCGCTCTGGCTCGACTGCCGCAATGACGACGCCAGCGACGTGATGCACCTGATGGTCGCGCCGGAGGAGGGCGAGTTCGCCTGGTACGAGGTGTCGACGCGCGTCAACGCCGTCGCCAATGATGACGACCAGCTGCTGCTGCCGATGACCGCGGAGATGCGTGCCGCCGAGGACGCGCAGCGCAAGCCGGCGAAGAAGGTTGCATCGCGCAAGACTTCAACTGCGCCCGCGGATGACGGGCAGGGGAGCTTGTTCTGAGGGATCCATCGTCAGACGAAGATCGTCAGCGCCGCGCGCTGCAGCAGCATGATGGTCTTGGCATCCTGGATGCGGCCGTCGTCGATCATCGCCAGCGCCTCGCCGATGCCGACCTCCAGCACCTCGATCTCCTCGCCCTCATGCGCGAGCCCGCCGCCGGCGCTGACGCGCATCTCGGGCTCGTAGGCTGCGACGAAGAAGTGGATCTTCTCGGTGACGACGCCCGGGCTCATGAACGCCTCAAATACATACTTGACGTCGTGCAGGCGGAAGCCCGTCTCCTCCTCGGCCTCGAGGCGGATGCGCTCCTCCGGCGAGGCGTCGTCGAGCAGGCCGGCGGCGGCCTCGATCAGCAGATCGTCGTAGCCGTTGAGGAAGGCGGGGTAGCGGAACTGCTTGACCAGGATGACGCTGCGCTGCGCGAGGTTGTAGGGCAGGATCGCCGCTGCATTGCCGCGCTCGAACACGTCGCGGCTCTGCATCTGCCATGTGCCGTCGTCGCGCCGCCACTCGAACTTCGTCGAGGTCAGCGTGCCGTAATGGTCGGACAGCACGCGCCGCTCGTGGACGCGGATGCGGTCGGAGATGCTCATGCTGGGCCTCTATTTCATGCCGGGCGTCGGCGGGCGGCCGTCGAGCCATTTCGAGAACACGACGCTGTCCTGCACGGCATAGTCGAGCGCCTGATAGAATTCCTGCACCTTGATGTTGTCGCCGCGCACCATCAGCATCAGCTTGGCGATGCCGCGCGCCCGCAGCCAGTCCTCGGCGGCGGCCATGATGGCGCGACCATGGTCGCGGCCGCGATGCTCGGGATCGACGCTGACGTAGTAGACCCACCCGCGATGGCCGTCATGGCCGACCATGGCGGAGGCCGCGATGGCGCCGCCGCTGCGACCGACCAGCACGGTGGAGCTGTCGCCGCGGCGGGCGAGCGCGATGTCGGCGGCTGGATCGTTCCACGGCCGCGTCAGGCCGCAGCGCTGCCACAGCGCGATGATCGCGGGCACGTCGGCACCAGTGATGTCGGAGATGGCGAGAGCGGGAGCAGTGTTCATAGCAGGGGCGCGAACCTAGAGAACCTTGCCGGGGTTCATGATCCCCAGCGGATCGAATTGCGCCTTGATCGCGCGCATCAGCGCGATGGCGGTCGGGTCCTTCACGTCCGGCAGTTCGTCGCGCTTGAGCACGCCGATGCCGTGCTCGGCCGAGATCGAGCCGCCCATACGCAGCACGATCGCGAACACGACCGCATTCACCTCGTGCCAGCGCGCGAGGTAGTCCGCGGTGTCGGCGCCGACCGGCTGGCTGACATTGTAGTGGATGTTGCCGTCGCCGAGGTGGCCGAACGGCACCGGGCGAGCGCCGGGCATCAGCTTCACCACGGCCGCATTGGCCTCCGCGATGAAGGCCGGCACCGCGGCGACCGGCACCGAGATGTCGTGCTTGATCGAGCCGCCTTCCGGCTTCTGCGCCCAGGAGATGTCCTCGCGCAGCTTCCAGAACGCCATCCGCTGGGCGAGGTTTTCGGCGATCGCGGCGTCATCGACGATGCCGGCCTCGAGGCCCTGCTCCAGGATGGTCTCCAGCGTGGCGCGCGCATCGTCGCGCGACGACGACAGCTCCATCAGGACGAACCATGGATGCGGGCCGGACAGCGGCGCGCGGTTGCCGGCGACATGACGGATCGAGAAGTCCAGCGCGATATGGGCGATCAGCTCGAAGCTGGTCAGGCTGCCGGCCGCCTCGCGTTGCGCGATCGCAAGCAGCTTCAGCGCATCCTCGGGCGACTTCAGCCCGACGAAGGCGGTCTCGATCGCGCGCGGCTTCGGGAACAGCTTCAGGCTCGCCGCGGTGATGATGCCGAGCGTGCCCTCGGCGCCGATGAACAAATTGCGCAGGTCGTAGCCGGTGTTGTCCTTCTTGAGCTTCGACAGCGCGTTCAGCACCCGCCCGTCGGCCAGCACCACCTCCACCCCGAGCGCCATCTCGCGCGCGACGCCATAGGCGAGCGCGGCGGTGCCCCCGGCATTGGTGGAGAGATTGCCGCCGATGGTGCAGCTGCCTTCGGCGCCCAGCGACAGCGGGAACAGGCGATCGACCTCGGCAGCCTTCTGCTGCGCCACCTGCAGCACGACGCCGGCCTCGGCGATCATGGTGTTGGAGGCGGTGTCGACGTCACGTATCTTGTCCATGCGCTTCAAGGACACCACCACCTCGCCATTGTGCGGCGTCTGGCCGCCGACGAGGCCGGTGTTGCCGCCCTGCGGCGTCAGCGCGATGCGGTGCGCGCTGGCGAGCTTGCAGATCGCGGCGACCTCGGCGGTCGAGCCCGGGCGCAGCACCAGCGGCGAGCGGCCGTGGAACAAATTGCGCTCCTCGGTGACGTAAGGCGCGACATCGCTCTCCGCGGTCAGCGCGTGGCGCTCGCCGACGATGGCGGCGAATTGCGCGATCAGTTCGGGGGGCAGCGGCGGCAGAGCAGGCGGGCTGATGTTCATGGTCGGTCGCTTCCAGTGTTATCTCGGCGCGGCGGCGCGGCGCAGCCGGTCGTTGATGGCCTCGCCCAGTCCGTCGTTCGGGATCGGCATCACCGCAATGCTGCGCGCTCCCTTGGCATCGAGGTTGCGAAGATAGCCGAAAAGATGCGTCGCCGCCTCTGCCGGATCGGCCGAGGGCGACAGGTTGAGGATCGCGGCGGCCTGTCCGGCCCCGGGCAAGGTCGCGGCACCGAAGGCGAGCAGCGCCTCGCCGGGGTAGACCTCGGTCGCCTCCAGGCGTACGGCGGCGCGCGGGGCATAGTGCGAGGCGAGCATGCCCGGCGCCAGCGGCTGCTCGGCCGCATGCGCCTCTGCGGCGGCGGGCCGGGCCAGGGGCCGGCCGAGCACCTGCTCGATCGCCTCGCTCGGAACCCCGCCTGGGCGCAGCAGGGTGGGCTGATCGAAGCAGCCGATGATGGTCGATTCGACCCCGACGTCGACCGCGCCGCCGTCGAGGATCAGGTCGATTCGCCCCGTGAGATCCGCCGCGACATGCGCCGCCGTCGTCGGCGATACGTGGCCGGAGATGTTGGCGGAGGGCGCCACCACGGCGCCGCCGAACGCCGCGAGCAGCGCCCGCGCGACCGGATGCGAGGGAATGCGGATCGCCACGGTGTCGAGGCCGGCGGTGGCGAGATCGGCGACGGGGCATCCGTCCACCTGCGCGACGACGAGGGTCAAGGGGCCCGGCCAGAACGCCGCGGCGAGACGCTCGGCCGCCTCATCGAATCGGCCGATCCGCCGCGCGGCGGCGAGATCGGCGACATGGGCGATCAGCGGGTTGAACGCCGGTCGTCCCTTGGCCTGGTAGAGCCGGGCGATCGCCGCGGCATTCGCCGCATCGGCGCCGAGGCCGTAGACGGTCTCGGTTGGAAACGCCACCAGCCCGCCGCGCGCGAACGTCGCCGCGCCCGCCGCGATTCCGGTGGCATCGGCGGGCAGGATCATGGTCTCGATCGCGATGGTGTCTGGCGGGGGCATCACGGGTACGGGGCGGCGGTGGCTTTGCGCGCCCGCTATAGCGGGCGGGGGCGTTCGAATGAAGCGCGCAAATCGACCGCTGAAATGCGCTGGCGCCGTGGCCGCCGGACAAAGTCCCATCACCTCAACCAGTTAACCCATCCTCTGGCGCCCTGCGATTTCGATGCGATTTCCTGCATGCTGCGCTTGCGGAGACGCAGACCCGAGGCTATAAGCCGGCTTCCCAAGTCGGAGCGTGGCTCAGCCCGGTAGAGCACTGCGTTCGGGACGCAGGGGTCGCAGGTTCGAATCCTGCCGCTCCGACCATTTCCTGCGTGACAGCTCACGCATTTCCCGATGTCACCTTGCACTTGCTACGCTGGCTCAGCGTAGCCCGATCAGGCGAGGTGTTCCCGACATGACAGCGCGCAATCAACGGAAGACGCCGGCTGCGCGGCAGACCGCGACCGCGTGGCGGCACGCCAATGTCGGCCGGCTGCTCAACAATGCCGTGAGCCGGTTCGAGTCGCGCGTCCTTGAGCTGATGGCCGCGAGCGGCCATGGCGGGACGCGGATCGCCCATGTCAGTCTCACCCGCAATCTCGACGTCGAAGGCACGCGGCTGACCGAGCTCGCGCGGCGGGCCTCGATGAGCAAGCAGGCGATGGGCGAGCTGGTCGATCAGTGTGCGGTGCTGGGGCTGGTCGTGCGCGAGGCGGATCCGAACGACGGGCGCGCGCGCCTCGTCCGCTTCACGCCGGCCGGCCTGAAATGGCTGCAGGCCTTTGGCGATGCCGTCGACGTGGCGGAGTCCGAAATGCGCCAGGAACTCGGCAAGGCGACGATGGACGCGATCGTGCAGGGCCTGTCTGCCTATGGCCAACGCTTCGATCCGCTGGAGGAGGATAGATAGTCAGGCTGCTTGACTATTCGGCCCGACGCCGTAGCATTCCCGCACATTGCGAGGGAGATGCGCCGTGACCACGCCCCTGACCGCCTCCGTCCTGATCGTCGGCGGCGGGCCGTGCGGGCTGATGCTCGCCAACGAGCTCGGCCGGCGCGGCGTGTCCGCGATCCTGATCGACGAGAAGCCGGGCACGGCCTTCAACCCGCAGGCCAATGCAACCCAGGCGCGGACCATGGAGCACTACCGCCGGCTCGGTATTGCCGACGAGATCCGGCGCGCCGGCCTGCCGGCGGACTATCCGACCGACGTCGCCTATTTCACCCGCTACACGAGTTACGAGCTGGCGCGCTTCCAGCTGCCATCGGCAGCGCGTGCGACCGAGCTGGTGAAGGGGATGTCCGGCTCGTGGAGCGCGGCCGAGCTGCCACACCGGGTGTCGCAGAAATACGTCGAGGCGATCCTGCGCCGGCATGCGCAGGCGCTTCCCGGCATCACGCTGCACTACGGCCATCGGCTGGTCGGCCATGCCGCCGATGACAAGGGCATCACGGCCGAGGTCGCGGGTGTCAGCGACGGTGCGCGCTTCCAGGTGAAAGCAGATTTCCTGATCGGTGCCGATGGCCCACGCTCGGCCGTCCGCCAGTCGCTCGGCATCTCCTATGGCGGCACCACAGGCGTGCAGCGCGATTTCATGGGCGGCCGCATGCTCGCGGTGTATCTGCGCGCGCCGCAGTTCTACGCCAGCGTGCCGCATGCGCAGGCCTGGATGTATGTCTGCTTCAATCGCGACCGCCGCGCCTTCATGGCCTCGGTGAATGGAAGCGACGAATTCGCCTTCCACACCCAGCTCCGGCCCGGCGAGGATGAGAGCGCGATCACGGCCGATGACGCAAAGGTCGCATTCCAGCGCGCTTGCGGTGTGGCCATCCCGTGCGAGGTGCTGTCGCATCTGACCTGGACCGCCGGCCACGCGCTGGTCGCCGACAGTATGCAGCGCGGCCGGGTGTTCCTCGGCGGCGACGCGGCGCATCTGTTCACGCCGACCGGGGGGCTCGGCTACAACACCGCGATCGAGGACGCCGTCAATCTTGGCTGGAAGCTCGCGAGCGTCGTCAAGGGCATCAGCCCGCTGTCGCTGCTTGATAGCTATGCCGCGGAGCGGCGTCCGCTGGCGCTGCGCAACACCGACTATGCGCGCCGCTTCGCCGATTCGCTCGGCCTGTTCGCCGCCGCGCCCGAGATCGAGGACGCGACCGATTCCGGAGCCGAAGCCCGCCGCATCGCCGGCGCCTATCTCGATCAGCATGCCCGCGCCGAGTTCAACATCCCCGGCATCACCTTTGGCGGGCGTTACGACGGCTCGCCGATCATCGCGGCGGATGGGACGCAGCCGCCGCCCGACGCCGCCAATGTCTACGTGCCCAGCGCCTGTCCCGGCGGCCGCGCGCCGCATGCCTGGCTGGCGCAGGGTGTCTCGCTCTACGACACGTTCGGCTTCGAATGGACGCTGTTGCGGTTCGAGGGCTGCGACGTCGATGAGGAGTTGCTGCACGAGGCGGCGGGGCGGCTGCGCGCGGACGTGAAGGTCGTCACCCTGCCGCGCGCCTTGCGCGATCTCTATGAGGCCGATCTTGCGCTGATCCGTCCCGATCAGATCGTGGCCTGGCGCGGCCGTGCGGCGCAAGCCGGTAGGCTGGGGCACGTGCTGGCGCAGGCGCTCGGCTGCGGTCCGCGCGCGGCCATCGACCCGCAGTGAGGGACTGCCGTTCGCCGTCCGTAGCCAATCCGGCTGTGGCATGTCACATTGGCCGGCACATGTCGGTAGAATGGGGCTGTGCGTGATCAGGTATCTTTCCGTCGTCTTGATGCTGATGGGCGTTGTCAGCGCAGCGCCGGCGCAGTCTCAGACCGTCCGCGCGAAGGAGTTCGCCGTCGGCCAGATCTGGTCGATCAAGTCTCCGACGCCGACGACGACAAAGATCGGGATCGGCCGCATCGAGACCCAGAACAAGCGTGTGATCATCCACATCTGGGCCTTCGACGTGCCGTTCACGGCGGCGGGCCCCGGTGCGCCGAAGACGACCAGGATCGCGCATATGCCGTTCGACAGGGCTGCTCTCGCGGCATCGGTCGATCAACTTCTCAAGGAGAAGGCGGCCGTGAACCCGGACCTGGACGCCGGCTATCAGCAGTGGCAGACCGCGAACGGTGGCGTCTTCACGATCGGCGTGGCCGAGGCGATCTCCGTTTCATTCGGCGCGTTGCAAGGCGCGGGATCGGGCGAGCGGCGTCCCAAAAACCTGAACGCCAAGAACTAAGCGCGCAAGAGTCGTTGAACACCATGTCCCTCTCGGCTGTCGAACTCTGCGTCCACGGTGCGGCCTGCGGACTGTTTGTTCTGGCAGCCGGCCTGACCTGGCGCGATCGCCGCCGGACCCGGAGCGGGCCGTTGACCGCGGCGGTGCTGCTGGGCGCGGCGGCAGCCGCGGTCAATGCGGTGCCGGGGTTCTGGCAGGCTGCCGCCGTTTGGCGGGCGCCCGTACTGGCGCTGGCGGCCGGCAATACGGTCGTGTTCTGGCTGTGGGCGAAGGCCGTCTTCGACGATGAATTCACCCTGCAGGCCCGGCACATGGCCGTATGGGCGCTGTTCGTTGCAGGCGAACTGCTGAGCGCCTACGGTCCCCTGCTGTGGCCGAGGCTCGATCGGGTCGGCGACCTTGCCGACAAAATGGTGCAGATCGCGGGTCTCGGGCTGGCCGTGCTGGTGGTCGCGCAGACGATGGCGAATTGGCGCGGCGACCTCGTGGCGGGACGGCCGCGCCTGCGCGTCGTCGTCCTGCTCGGCAGTGTGACGTTCATTGCGATCGATGCCATCTACGGCGCGGGCCTCGGCGCGACCATGATCGCGCCGGATGCCATGTCCATCATCCGTGCCGGCGGGCTTTGCGCGCTCGCAGCTCTTGCGGCGTGGAGCCTGCTGCAGGTCGCGCCGGCCGGCACAGCCGCCAGCTTGCTGCCACGCGGCGAAGGCGAACCAGAAATCGCGCCTCCGTCGCGAACGGCCGACAAGGACGTCAATCCGCTGCTGCTGAAGCGCCTCGGCCAGCTGATGACCGAGGCGCGCATCTTCCGGCAGGAGCGGCTGACCATCGGCGCGCTGGCGGCCCGGCTCGCCGTTCCCGAGGAGCAGCTGCGGCGCGCCATCAATGACGGCCTCGGCTATCGCAACTTCAGTGCCTTCATCAATCACCACCGGCTCGAAGAGGCCAAGGCCGCGCTGGCGGATCCGGGCCAGCGCGAGGTCCCGGTGCTGACCATCGCGATGGATGCCGGCTTCCAGTCGCTCGGTCCGTTCAACCGCGCCTTCAAGGCCGCGACCGGGCTGACGCCGACCGAGTACCGGCGCAAGGCGCTCGATCTGCCGCCGAGCGAGGCGCCGGACGTGGCCGATCGAAAAATCGGCTAGCCGAAGCCGGGAATTCGGCGAGCCGGGGAGGTGGCTGCGATGCAGTCTCCGGTGACGCAGCCTCAGCTGCCTCTCGTCCGGAGACGTCCATGACCCCCCGCATATCGCGGTCCCGCGCCCTGCAACTCCTCTCCACGCTGATGCTGCTGCTGTCGCTCGCGCGGCCCGCGGCGTCAGGCGACCTGTCTCAGCCCGCCGATCCGGAGGCGCTCGGCGTCTCCTCGGCGCAGCTGGCGCGGATCGCGCCCTGGTACCAGGCGCGCTTCGACGCCTTCCCGCCGTCCGAAGGCCTCGTTCCCGGCGCCGTCGTCGCCGTCGCCAAGGCCGGCAGGCTGGTCTATCTGCAAGCGATCGGCTTTCAGGACCGCGCCAAGACGGTGCCGATGCGGATCGATTCGATCTTCTGGATCGCCTCGATGACCAAGCCTGTGACCAGCGTCGCGGCGATGATCCTGGTCGATGACGGCCGGCTCGATCTCGATGCGCCGGTCGGCCACTATCTGCCGGAGCTCGCCGACATGCAGGTCGGGGTGCGCAGGACCGACCCCGCCACCGGGACGACAGCGTATGGCCTCGAGCCGCCGAAGCGTCCGATGACCGTGCGCGACCTGCTGCGGCACACCTCGGGCCTGATCTACCCAGAGCTGGATTTCGCCTATCCCGCAGGGGGCCTTGCCGACCCGAATGCCGATGCCGGCATCCGCATGATCCACATGCTCTATGGCTGGAAAGCCGTGTACCGGCGCGACCGCACGTTAAAGGATTTCGTGACGAGTCTCGCCGCCCTGCCGCTCGCGCATCAGCCCGGCGAGGTCCATGAATATGGCTGGAGCGTCGACGTGCTCGACCGGGTCATCGAGGTCGTGTCCGGTCAGCCGCTCGATCAGTTCATGCAGGACCGCATCTTCGCTCCGCTGCACATGGTCGATACCGGATTCGTCGTGCCGAAGGAGAAGCTCGACCGGCTCGTCGATGCGCCGATGCCGGAGCGGCCGCCGATCTGGGACGTCACGACGAAGCCGAAGCTGTTCGCCGGCGGCGGCGGGCTGGTCTCGACCGCGCCCGACTATCTCCGCTTCTGCCAGATGCTGTTGAATGGTGGCCTGCTCGATGGCGTGCGCGTGCTCAGCCCGGAGGCCGTGAAGGCGATGACGACCGATGCGTTGCCGGCCGACGTCAGGATCTTTGGCGGCGAGGAGGTCGGGCCCCGGGCCGGAACCACGTTCGGCCTCGGCTTCGCCATCCGCACGGATCCGGTCTCTAGCTGGCTGCCCGGCAAGCCCGGGAGCTTCGCCTGGGCCGGTTACTGGGGCACCTATTTCTGGATCGATCCCGCGGAGCAGCTGATCGGCGTCGAGATGATCCAGGCGACGCCGGGCAGCAAGGCCCGCGCGGCGCTGCGGCCCGGCGGCATCAATCGACTGGTCTATGCGGCGTTGTCGGCTCCGGCTGCGTCCGAACCCAAGTCGCCGGCTGCGCCTTGAGCCTTTGTGATCGATCTGATTTGGCTCGCTGCTCTCGCATCAGTCGCGCCCGAGACATTGCTGCGGGCTGCCGACCAGACGGTCCGAGATCCGGCAGCGGTGCGCGGACCAGCGCCGAGATCTGCTTCGGCACGTTGTCGTCCGAACTTCACGGCCAAAGCATGGGAGCAGGCTCATCGGCTGTGGCGCGGTGGACATTAGGAACCATCGTCACCGGCGGCTCTTGCAGTGAAACGCATCCAGATCCGGAGACGATGATGATGACGATCGCCACCACGCAGAGCCGAACTCGTAGCACCCGACCGGTTGAAACCTTCATGACCGCATGTGCGGTGAGCTTGCTGATCGCCGGCGGCGCCGTTGCAGCGCCGAAGGCGCAATCCGCGGCCAAGGACCAGCGCTTCATGACGGACGCGATCGAAGGTGATCTGTCGGAGGTCAACATGGGCAAGCTGGCGCAGCAGAAGGGCCAAAGCGACCAGGTCAAGCAGTTCGGCCAGGCGCTGCAGCAGGACCATGGCGAGCACCTGCAGAAGGCGCAGCAGCTCGCCAGCCAGAACGGGATGAAGCTGCCGTCAGAACCCAGCAAGAAGCAGCAGGCCATCTACAACAAACTGGAAGGCCTGTCGGGCAATCGTTTCGACCAGGCCTTTGCGCAGGCGATGGTTCGCGATCATCAGGAAGACATCAAGAAATATCAGAAGGAGGCGGCGGCGAACTCGCCCTTGTCCGACTTCGCGCAGCAGACCGTGCCGGTGCTGCAGAAGCACCTGGACATGGCGAAGTCACTTGGCAAGTGAAGTCAATGAAGTCACTTGGCAAATGACGGCCAGCGCGCGCTGAGCGGCGGTCGTCGAGCGTCAGTGTCTTCCCAGGCTGCGCCGTCCACGGGCGGCCAGCGTCCGCGCTGCGAAGTCCGCCCCCGCGTTGCGGAGCGGCAGCCGTCTTGCTAGCTTTGCTCCAGGTGGAACGGAGCAAGAGGCTGCGGTGACGGAAACGGAGAAGGCTGCGCAGGTGGTGGCGGCGCTCAAGTCGGCCCAGGCTGCGGCACCGGATGCCGCATTGCAAATGCTGAACGGCCTGATGGGGCTGGTGCGCAGCCCGAGCGCGGAGCAGGCGCTGGAGACCGAGGAGGCGCGCTCGTCGGCGTTCATGTCGATCTGCGAGGTCGGCAAGGCGTTGCACCGCGGGCAGCCGACGGAGGCGTTGTGGCCCGCGGCGGTGTCGGCCAGCGAACGCTGGCTGGCGCTCGCCAAGTAACTTGCAAAGTAACTCGCCAAGTAAGCCGTGCCGCAGGCTCCCTCATTGCATGAATGACGAACGTCCCACGGCCGGCGCGCCTGGCTGGCGCGCGATGCGCCCGGACGATCTCGCAGCGGTCGATGCCGTGGCGGCGCGCGTGCACCCGGACTTTCCCGAGGATGCGGCCGTGTTCGCCGAGCGCCTGCGTCTTTATCCGCAGGGTTGCCGCGTGCTGGCTGCTGCCGATGGTGAGGTGGTCGGGTATGTCGTCAGCCATCCCTGGCATGGCGGCCAGCCGCCGGCTTTGAATGTCCTGATCGGCAGCATTCCCGCGCCGGCCTCGACCTACTACATCCACGACCTTGCTTTGCGTCCGGAGGTCCGCGGCAGTGGCGCGGCGTCCCGGATCGTCGACGCCTTGATCGGCCATGCGCGCACACGCGGCCTCACATCGCTCTCGCTCACCGCCGTCAACGGCTCTGTTGCGTTCTGGCGGAAGCAGGGATTTGTCGTCGTGGCACCTCGCGTCGACGGCACCATGAGTAGCTACGGCGAGGATGCGCGGCAGATGCGGCTTGATCTCGCCTGAACCGGCCGCCGGATCCGAAAGGGGCATCACGACGGAAGCGGCCCGGTCGTCGACCGGGCCAGGGTCTCGTGAGCAACCTATTCCGGCGCGGTCGTGCCGTTGGCGAACGGCACCGGGGTTTTTCCGATCATCCGGGTTAAGCCGTGCGATGTCTCATCGTCGAAGCCATCTCAGCGCAGGCCGAAGAATGACAAGACGGCAACGATCACCACGATCAAGCCTACCAGATAAATTAGTCCGTTCATGATGTCCTCCTCCATGTGAGACGCTCGGCCGTATAAGTGACGGCGGCGTACAATGTTCCGTGCCTCAGGCGGTGAGCCGTGGTGGAGGAGCGATGCTGCGGAGCGCCATAGAGGTGCCGCTTGCCGGACCAGTGACCGGACACGACGTCGAACCGCGGCGTCTCGTGCCGCACGCATCATCCGGCTTGGCGGCAGCTCATCAGCTGCCGCCGCTGTTGCATCACGGGATAACCGATATCAGTCGCAACGGCCCGAAGCGGTCGCCACCTTGGCGGCCATCGTCGAACGTCGCTAGCGGGGATAGTAGCCGCGCTGGCGTGCAAAGGCGTAGGCCGGGTTGATGCCACAACCGGCATCCGTGCCGGAGGCGGACGCCTGGCACTGCTGATAGGTGGAGAATTGGCAATTGCCCGGATAGCCCCAGATCCTGCCCTGCAGGCAGAACCGATCTTGTGCCGCGGACGCGGGCGAGATCGCGGCAAAGCCGGCGAGGACGGCGGTGGCGGACAGTGAAGCAAAGAGCAGGCGGCGCATGCGTTTATCCCTTGTTGAAAGACATCGTTGCAACGCGGGGGCGCGCAGGCCCGTTCCTCGCGTGCAACATTAACTGTTGTGTCGGCGCCACGCCGATGCGTTCATTCGCAGGCGAGTATATCGCCCGTCGTCCTGGTCCGGGCGAGTTTTCGGAACATTCGCGGAGACCTTCGGTTGCCTCCCGCGGCAACAAACGGATACGCGCGATGTTCGGTCGATCCAGGAACTCGGATGCTGCATCTCGGGATGCGGCGGGCCTGTCCGGCGCGGGCCGCATGCGCGGGTCCGGCACCGGCGGCATGCTCGCGCTGTTGGGACTCGCGGTGCTGATCCAATATCTCGACCGCCCCGAACGGAGTGGAGGGCAGGGGACGCGCGCTTCCGAGGATGGTCATGGCCGGCTGGCCGGCTCGCCGTCCGAGAGTCCGGCGCGCGGATGGAAGGATGTGCTGTATCGCCTCTACGAGAATGTCGGCGAGCACCGCATCGTCACGAGAATGTCGGCGAGCACCGCATCGTCGCGCTCGCCGCCGGCATGACCTTCTACACGCTGCTGGCGATCTTCCCGGCGCTCGCCGCGCTGGTCGCGATCTACGGACTGTTCTCGGATCCCGCCAGGATCACGGGGCAGGTCGAGCAGCTGCAGGGCCTGCTGCCGGGCGGGGCCATCGAGATCGCCCGCGACCAGCTTACGCGGGTCTCGGCGAATGGCAGCCAGGCGCTGGGCGTGACCTTTCTCGTCAGCCTGGCGATCTCGCTGTGGAGCGCCAATGCTGCGATGAAGTCGCTGTTCGATACGCTCAACGTGGTCTATCGCGAGCGGGAGACGCGCGGCTTCATCAGGCTGAACGCGGTGTCGCTGCTGTTCACCGGCGGCGCGATCCTGTTCGCGCTGCTGGCCATCGCCGCGATCGTCGTCGTGCCGGTGCTCCTGACCTATCTCGGACTCTCCGACGCCGCGGATCTGCTGCTGCGCATCGGCCGCTGGCCCGCGATCTTCGTCTGCGTCGCGCTGGGGCTGGCGTTGATCTATCGCTACGGCCCCGACCGTGAGGAGCCGAAATGGCGCTGGATCAGCTGGGGCAGCGCGCTCGCTGCCGCGCTGTGGCTCGCCGGCTCGGCGCTGTTCTCATGGTACGCCGCCAATTTCGGCAGCTTCAACGCAACCTACGGCTCGCTCGGCGCTGTGATCGGCTTCATGACCTGGATCTGGATCTCCGCGATCGTGATCCTGATCGGCGCCGAGCTCGATGCCGAGCTGGAGCATCAGACCCTGCGCGACACCACGACAGGCGGAGACAAGCCGCTCGGGACGCGCGGTGCCACCATGGCCGACGCGGTAGCGCCGTCGAGCTGATCTTGCCGTCGGTCGCCACAGGTCTTTCGTTGACGGCCGGGTTCCATGGGAACCCGATGCGGTTTCTCCGTGTTCGTTGTCTGACGCCGCAACGTCCGCCGGCCCTGCTGCGTCGGCGAACGGCGCATTGCCCTTTGCCTCAATTCATCATGTCGGAGCATTTGATGACGGAGCGCGTTGACGGCAGGCAGGGTGGCGCGAGGCATGTCCCGCGCATCTCCACCGGAAGCGAGGGACTCGACGACATCCTCGGTGGCGGCTTGGATGCCAATCGGCTGTATCTCTACGAGGGGAAGCCGGGGACCGGAAAGACCACGATCGCACTGCAGTTTCTGCTCAAGGGCAGGAGCCTTGGTGAGCGTGTGCTCTACATCACCCTGTCGGAGACGAAGCGCGAGCTCGAACTCGTCGCCGAGCGGCACGGCTGGTCGCTGGCCGGCGTTGATGTGTTCGAGCTGGTGCCTCCCGAAACGACGCTCGATCCGGAGCGGGAGCTCACGGTGTTTCATCCAGCGGAGGTTGAGCTCAGCGAGACCACCGGCCTGATGTTCAAGGAGGTCGAGCGCATCGATCCCGCCCGCGTCGTGATCGACAGCCTGTCCGAGCTCCGGCTGCTGGCGCAGAGCCCGTTGCGCTATCGCCGCCAGGTGCTGGCACTGAAGCACTTCTTCGCCAAACGCAACTGCACGGTCATCCTGCTCGACGACCTCTCGTCGACGCAGGACGACCTGCAGCTCCACTCGGTTGCGCACGGCGTTGTCATGCTCGAGCAGCTGGCGATCCAGTATGGCGCCGAGCGCCGCCGGCTGCGCGTGATCAAGATGCGCGGCATCGCGTTTCGCGGCGGCTTCCACGATTTCACGATCGCCGAAGGCGGTTTGAGGATCTTTCCGCGCTTGGTCGCGTCGGAGCATCACCGCTCATTCCTCGGCGAGTTTACCTCGAGCGGCAACGCCGAGCTCGACCAGCTGCTGGGCGGAGGGCTCGAGCGCGGCACCAACGCGCTCCTCATTGGTGCGGCGGGTGTCGGCAAATCCTCGATCGCGCTGACCTACGCCATCGCGGCGGCACGGCGTGGTGAGCACGCCGTGTTCTTCGCGTTCGACGAGGGCCGCGGCACCGTGGAGGCGCGGGCGCGCACGCTGGGCCTACCGCTCGAACGCTACATCGAGTCCGGTCGGCTCCGGTTTCAGCAGATCGATCCCGCCGAATTGTCGCCGGGAGAGTTCGGCGCCATCGTGCGGCGCAGTGTGGAGCATGACAATGCCCGTGTCATCGTCATCGACAGTCTCAACGGCTATCTCAACGCGATGCCGGACGATCGCTTTCTCATCCTGCAGATGCACGAGCTGCTGAGCTATCTCGGGCAGCAGGGCGTGCTGACCGTCCTGGTGCTGGCGCAGAACGGCCTGGTCGGACCGATGGATACGCCGCTGGACATCAGCTATCTCAGCGACGCGGTGCTGATGCTGCGCTATTTCGAAGTGGCGGGCACCGTGCGTCGCGCGCTGTCTGTGGTCAAGAAACGCAGCGGCCGCCACGAGCACACGATCCGCGAGTTTCGCCTGAGCGGCTCCGGAATCACCGTTGGTCCGCCGCTGACCGAATTCAGCGGCATCTTCCTGGGCAATCCGCGCTTTTCCGGCGCCGGCATCGCCGAGATGAGTACGGAACATGAGCACTGAGTCCGATCAGCGCGTGCTTGTATTCGCGCCGATCGGGCGCGACGGTCCGGCATCTGCGGAGCTGCTGCGGAGCACCAGGCTCGACACGCAGGTCTGTTCCAGCCTGGCGGAACTGATCTCCGAGCTGAGCTCCGGCGTCGGCGCGGTCGTCGTGGCGGAGGAGGGCCTGTTCGCAAAGGACACCGCCCCGCTCATGCAATGGGTCGAGCGGCAGCCAGCCTGGTCCGACCTGCCGTTCATCGTGCTGACGAGCCACCGTGAGCAGCCCGCCGTCGTCGCTTGGCGGCGCAATCTCGTGCGCGCGTTGCGCAACGTCTCGCTGTTGGAGCGCCCGATCCAGCCGATCACGCTGATGAGCGCTGTGCAATCGGCGATGCGGGCGCGGCGCCGCCAATATGAAATCCGCGCCCTGATCCAGGCGCGCGAGCAGGCCGCGCACCAGCTCGAGCGGCTGGTGGAGGAGCGGACGCGGGCGCTCGCGGAATCCAACGAGCATCTTCGTCTCGAGATGGCCGAGCGCGCGCGGGTCGAGGAAACGCTGCGCCAGGCCCAGAAGATCGAGGCGATCGGCCGGCTGACGGGCGGCGTCGCGCATGATTTCAACAATCTGCTGATGGTGATTTCCGGCGGTTTGGACATGCTGGACCGTCAGGCCGATCCGGTGCGGCGCCGCCGCCTGATGGACGGCATGATTCAGGCGGCGCAGCGCGGCGCCAGCCTGACACGGCAGCTGCTGGCGTTCTCGCGCCGGCAGGAGCTGCGGCCCGAGCCGGTCGACATCGCCCGGCAGATCGGCGGCATGCGTGAGCTGCTTGATCGTAGCCTGCGCGGCGACGTCCACGTGCAATTCGATTTTCGCGATGCGCTCTGGCCCGTCGAGGCCGATCCTGGCGAACTCGAACTCGTGATTCTCAATCTCGCCGTCAATGCGCGTGACGCGATGCCGAGCGGCGGCACCATTTTGGTGCGCGGAGAGAACCTGCCGAACTGGCGAGATGACGAGGTCGCCGGCGACTATGTCCGGCTGTCGGTGATCGACACTGGAATCGGGATGACGGAGGAGGTCCGCGCGCGCGTGTTCGAGCCGTTCTTCACCACGAAGGATGTCGGCAAGGGCTCGGGCCTCGGGCTGGCCCAGGTCTACGGTTTCGTCAAGCAGTCGCGCGGCACCGTCTGCATCGACTCGGAGCCCGGTCGCGGCACCACGATCGCGCTGTACCTTCCGAAATCCGCGCGCGCCGCGCCGGTGAAGCAGCAGCATCTCATCGACCTCCATCGCCCGCGACCCCGCCACGGAGAGGGACGTATTCTGATGGTCGAGGACGACGACGAGGTGGCTGCGCTGGTGAGTGAAATGCTGCGACAGCTGGGCTACGAGGTCACGCGCGCATCGAGCGCGGTCGCGGCGCTGGGCGCGCTGGCGGATGGACGCACGGTTGATCTGGTGTTTTCCGATGTCATGATGCCCGGCGGCATGAACGGGGTCGAGCTCGCGCGCGAAATCCAGAGACGACGGGGCGATATGCCGATTCTGCTGACGAGCGGCTATTCCGGAGCGGCGGTGCACGCTGCGAAGGAGGCGGGGGTGCGCATTCTCTCCAAGCCCTATCGCATCGACGAGCTGGCCGTCGCAATCGACGCGGCCAAGGCCGAAAGCGGGTTGCCGCAGGCGCGCAGCTCGTAAGACGAGCAATCATCGCTGCGCCGGGCTGCAGCACGCGAGATCGATCCGCTCCGTCGCACGCATGCAACTCAGTCCTGCGTTTTTCACCGACCGGGATTTGATTTGTCGCAACGGTGGCAGCTGCTTTCGCTGGAATACTGGTCACCAGCAGAAAGGAGTTGAGTCATGTGGCTCACCAAGGACGACTTCCGCATCAAGGCGGAGAATTTTGATCTCTCGAACGGCCTGAACATTCTTCGCATCATTTGCGGTTTGTTTCTGTTTCCTCATGTTGCCGGAAAATTCGCAGCCGGAGCGGTGTCGGCGGCGACTGCGGGCTTCTTCGCCAAGGCCGGCTTCCATCCGCCGGAGGTCTGGGTCGTGATCGCGGCGGCGTCCGAAACCGCGGCCGGCATCGCTTTGGTGCTGGGCATCTGCACCCGCTTTGCCGCGCTCGGCGCCACGGCGCTGCTGCTGTTCGCCGTCTATGCGCTGCAGGTCGTGAAGGGTTTTGGCTGGACCTGGAACACCGGCGGCTATGAGTACCCGGTGTTCTGGGCGATCACCTCGCTGGCGGTGGCGATCGAGGCTTGGAAGGTGCATCTTGCCAAGGCCAAGCCGCGCGTCGGCGCCGTGCCGGCGAGCGCTGCGGCCTGACCAACGGCCGCGCATGGCAGCGGCCGGTTGCGAAAACCTATGGTGAAGAAGGAGAGCCGCCCCCGGGGCGGCTTTTGCTTTGCGGGCGGTCATGCTGAGCGTCCTGGCCAACCGGCATCCCGGCGCGGCGATGGCGCGATTGGCAACCGCCCGTCATGAGGCTATGGCCATGCGTGGCAGCCACCTGGGCCGGGACCTCCTCTCATGACGCCGACGTGTCGCATCCACATCACCGGCGCGTCCGGCTCGGGCACCACGACGCTCGGCCGCGCCGTCGCCACGGCGCTTGCCATTCCGCATCACGACACCGACGACTATCTCTGGCAGCCGACCGAGCCGCCTTACGTCGAGCTGCGCCCGCCCGAGCTGCGGCTGCGCCTGATGCACGAGATGTTCATCGCCCGCGGAAAATGGGTGCTGAGCGGATCGCTGCAGGGCTGGGGCGATCCGCTGATTCCCTGCTTCGACCTCGTCGTCTTCCTGACCACCGCGCGTGAGCTCCGGGTGCAGCGGCTGCGCGCCCGCGAGGCCACGCGCTATGGCCACGACGCGGTGGCGCCCGGCGGCGCGCGGCATCGGGACATGGAAGAGTTCATCGGCTGGGCCGCGGCCTATGATGAGGGCATGGTCAGCCGCACGCTGGCGAAGCATCAGGCCTGGCTTGCCGCGCTGCCCTGTCCCGTGCTGTGCCTGGATGGCGGCGGTGTGCTGGCTGAGCTCGCGGCGCGTGTCGTGTCCGTAACGCGGGCGCAGTGACCCGGCGCAGCCGGCTGCTGGAAGAAAGTTCGAGACCGATGTCGGATGGCGCAAGGGCCGGTCGTCCTTGAAGGAGGCCATGGAGGACCGACGGAATGACAGCCCCAGTGACAGCCCCGAAGATCGTATCGCAGGCCGAATGGATCGAGGCGCATCACGCTCACCTCGCCAAGGAAAAGGCGTTCACCCGGCAGCGCGATGCGCTGGCCGAAGCCCGGCGCGCCCTGCCTTGGACCAGGGTCGAAAAGGACTATCGATTTCAGGCGCCGAACGGATCGGTGACCTTGGCCGATCTGTTCCAGGGACGCAGCCAGCTCATCATCTATCATTTCATGATGGCGCCGGGCGACCCTTACCGCTGTCGAGGCTGCTCGTTCCTGTGTGATCACATCGACGGCGCGAACCAGCATCTCCGGCATCACGACGTGAGTCTCGTCGTGGTGTCGCGCGCGCCGCTCGCCGAAATCGCGCCGTTCAAGTCGCGCATGGGCTGGAGCTTCGACTGGGTCTCGTCCGAAGGCAGTGATTTCAATGTCGACCATCAGGTCTCGTTCACCGACGAGCAGTTCGCCTCAGGAACGGCCGTCTACAATTTCGTCCCTCTGGCCAGACGGTCGGTGGAGCTTCCTGGCCTGACGGTGTTCACCAGGACCGGCGCCGGCGACATCTTTCGCACCTTTCAGGTCCGTTCCCGTGGCGGCGACCCGCTGATCGGCGCCTACCACTATCTCGACCTCACGCCCAACGGGCGCAACGAGACCGGACGCGGCAACATGTCCGACTGGGGTGAGACTGCACGACGAATATGAAGCGAGCAGCGGGCGAAGCTGTCACTGCGGAAACTAGGGCTCAATGCGGAGGGCGGATCAGCGACGCGCGATCCGCCGGTCCCGTCCGCGCAAGGGTTCGCGGTGCTCTCGTGTTACGTCATGCCCCGGCCGGCAACGGCTGCCCCGGGCAGTTCGTCAGCCGCGTCGGCGTGCCCACCGCGGTGCAGCCGGCCGGCACATCGGTCGTGACGATGGCGTCGGCGCCGATCTTGGCGTCGTCGCCGATCCTGACATCGCCCAGCACCGTCGCGCCCGACGACAGCAGCACGCCGCGGCCGATCCGCGGGCCGCGCCCGGGCATCGCATCCAGGCGCCCGATCGTGACGTTCTGCATGATGGTCACGTCGTCGCCGATGCTGCTGAAAGCGCCGATGACGATGCCGGTGGCATGATCGAGGAACACGGACGTGCCGATCCGGGCCGAGGGATGGATGCTGACCTGCAGCGACGTCGAGGACTCGGCCTGGAGCAGCAGCGCGAGGTCAGGCTGCCGGTTCGACCACAGCCAATGCGCGAGGCGATAAGCCTGCAGCGCGATGTAGCCCTTGTAGTTCAAGAGCGGCGGCAGCAGCGCCGTCGTCGCCGGATCATGCGCCGCGATCGCGGCGAGATCGGAATACGCAGCGGCGACGAGCGCGGGCGACGTGGTCTGCGCCTCGCGTGCGATGGCGGCGAACCGGGCGCGCGCGGCCGCACCGCTGCCGAGGCGAACCCCGATCTGATGCGCGACGACGCTGCCGAGATCGGGATGTTCGAGGATCGCAGCCGACAAGGCCTGGCCGAAGGCGGGATCGCGGGCCGCAGCGAGCTGCGCCTCGTGCCGGAGCGATGGCCAGAGTTCGGTGCGGGATGCGCGCGTGACGGCCATGGTCCTGGTGTCCGGTTGCAGACTGAGCCGGCAGCATAGCAGATCGCGGCGCGGTTCTGAACCGGACGCCTCCTGTCCGGTCGCAACCGGGCGCCGGCAAGGTTGCCGTTGGCCCGGCCCTTGCGCGCAGTCCGGAGCACAGCTTTACTATGGTGCGTCGCCGACAACAGCAAAGCGGGAAGGCGATGGAGCAGCGCTTCACCTTCGATCAGGTCGCCGATCTCTACGCGCAGTCGCGTCCGCACTACCCCGCGGCTCTGGTCGACGACGTCGTCGCGCTCGCGGCCGTGAAGCCCGGCGATCCCGTTCTCGAGGTCGGCTGCGGTACGGGCCAGGCGACCCGGAGTTTCGCCGCGCGCGGCTTGCGGATCACGGCGATCGATCCCGGGCCGGACATGATCCGCGCCGCCCGGCAGACATTGGCCGGTCTCCACAATGTCGAGCTGCGGGAGTCGACGTTCGAAGCCTGGCCGGAGGATGGCGCAAGGATGCGCCTGATCATCGCCGCGCAATCCTGGCACTGGGTGGCGCCGGAGGTGCGCTTCGCGAAGGCGGCCCGGATGCTGTCGCCGGCCGGGTCGCTTGCGGTGTTCGGGCATGTTCCGGTCGGACTCCCCGCGCCATTGCTGGACAGCTTCCGGGCGATCTGGCCTCCACCGGAAGCCTGGTACCTGCCGAGCGGGCCGTTCAAAGGCTGGTTCGACAGCTCCGGGCTGTTCGAGCCCGTCGTCCACCGTTGCTACCCGTGGACGCGGTCGTACACGGCCGCGAGCTATGTCGATCTCCTGACGACCAGGTCAGACATCCGCATGCTGCCAGCAGCCGTCCGCGACGCGCTGCTCGCCGACATCACCGCCGCGATCGTCGACTTCGGAGGCGAATTCGTGATGGATCATGAAGCCCATCTCTACCTGGCCCGCCGCGTCGACGCTGACGCAGGTGAGGAGCAGTGACGTCCATGCCGCGGGATGTGCAGCACATCCGGGCTACAGACGATCGATTTTCCGGATGCGACATTCGTCCTCACGCCATAGCTATCAACTCGTGATCCCACGACGTGTTGATCACCATCAGCACGGGTGATAACGTCGACGCATGAAGAGCATCTTCTCCATCGCGTCGGTCTTCTTCCTGAACCGTTGAGGCGGCCCCGTCTCGCGGGCGCACGACGCGACGCGGCGACTCACTGCGTCGTCGTTCAGGATCAGACCCCCGGCCAGTGACCGCGCACAGCGCGGAAAGTCGCTTGGCCATGCGATGAGAGAACCTCCATGCCCGACAATCCCATCCCGGCGGCGCAGCCGCCTGCGCTGTCGTCTGCGCAGATCGATCAGTTCATCCGTGACGGCTTCGTCAAGCTCGAGCGCGCGTTCCCGCGCGAGCTTGCCGCGGCCGGGTGCGCCATTCTCTGGCGCGACCTGCCGTGCCGCGCCGATGATCCGGCCTCATGGACGCGCCCGGTCGTCCGGCTCGGCCAATATCATGACGAGCCGTTCAAGCAGGCCGTCAACACGCCGCGTCTCTACGCCGCCTTCGATCAACTGGTCGGCCCCGGACGCTGGCGTCCGCGCCCGGGCCTCGGCACCTTCCCGGTCCGCTTTCCCCATCCCGACGACCCCGGCGATGCCGGCTGGCACGTCGATCTGAGTTTTCCAGGTCCCGACAGCAGTTCGGACGCACGGCCCGGTTTCTCCAATTGGCGCGTCAATTGGCTGTCGCAGGGCCGCGCGCTGCTGATGCTGTTCCTGTTCTCCGACATCGGCGAGCATGATGCGCCGACGCGCATCAAGACCGGCTCGCATCGCGACGTCGCGCGCTATCTGCAGCCGGCCGGCGAGGCGGGGCGCTCCGCGGATGAGTTGAGCCAGTTCTCCGCCGGCCTGGAGCGCCCGCAGGTGCTCGCCACCGGTGCGGCCGGCGACGTCTATCTCTGCCACCCCTTCCTGGCGCATGCGGCGCAGATGCACCGGGGCAGAGCGCCGCGCTTTCTCGCCCAGCCGCCGCTGCATCCAAGCGAGCCGTTGCGGCTCGATCGGGCGGATGCGGCCTATTCGCCCGTCGAGATCGCGATCCGCCACGCGCTCGGCAAAGACTGAGGCTCGGGTCGGCGACGCTGATGTCGCCGACTCCCGTCCAGTGCAACGCGGCTTGCGCGTTCGGGCGCCATGCCCGCCCCGTCAGGATCTGCGGCGTCGGCAGAGTGGCGACGCGGCCGGACTGCGGCGGGCAGGGGCTCGCCGGTGAGCTGATGCGCGTTGAGCGCTGTCAGTGCGTCGCCGGTCTGCTATCAATGCAGGATCGTTCGGGCCATGCGGGATCTTCCTGTCATGCCAAACCGTCGTCAGGTCCTGTCAGGATTGGGAGCCGCGGCCGTGTCGTCACAGATTTTGCCCGTTGCGGGACAGCAGGGGTGGGACTTTGCTTCGGCCGCGGATGGCGATGCCTTTGCCGCTGATGTTGCGCGACGGCTCGATCAGGCGCTCGCCGAGCGGCGGCTCTGGAATATCCATGGGCTCATCGTCCTCCGGGATGGAAGGCGCGTCATCGAGCGCTATTTCGACGGCCCGGATCGCGCGCGCGGCGTCGGCGACATCGGCACCGTGACGTTCACGGCGGAGACGCCGCACGATCTGCGCTCCTGCTCGAAGAGCATCGTCGCGCTGCTGTACGGGATTGCGCTCGCGCAAGGCAAGGTGCCGGCACCCGAGGCGCCGCTGCTGGCGGCATTTCCGGAGTATGCCGATCTCGCCAGCCCGGAGCGCGCGCGGCTCACCGTCCAGCATGCGCTGACGATGACGATGGGGACGGACTGGGACGAGAGCAGCCTGCCTTACGGCGATCCGCGCAACAGCGAGATCGCCATGGACAACGCGGCCGACCGCTACCGCTACATCCTGGAGCGGCCGGTGGTCGACATGCCCGGCGCGCACTGGACCTATTGCGGCGGCGCGACGGCGCTGCTGGCGCGGCTGATCGCGAAAGGATCGGGCAAGCCGCTGCACGATTTCGCCCGCGAGCATCTGTTCGATCCGCTCGGCCTCGGCCCGACGCAATGGGCCACCGGATCCGACGGCGAGCCCTTCGCCGCCTCGGGCGCCCGCATGGCGCTGCGCGACTTCGCCAGGATCGGGATGCTGATGCTGTCCGGCGGCCGGGCCGATGGCCGCCAGATCGTCCCCGCTGATTGGATCACGCGTTGCACGACGCCCGCGGTCAGCGCTGACGAGCTGCGCCGCTACGGCTATCAATGGTTTCTCCTCGACATCGGCTTCGGCAAGCCCAGAGGCTGGGCCGTTGGCCGGCTGGAGCGGATGTGGCTGGCGCAGGGCGAAGGCGGCCAGCGCCTCTACATCATCCCCGCGCTGCAGCTGGTCATCGCCGTGACCGCCGGCAACTACGAGCGCGACGACCAGAGCCTCCCGCCGACGCGCATCCTGCGCGAGATCGTGCTGGCGAGCGTGGAGTAAGAGCGGCGGTGCGGTGGAAATCGAGCGCGCTCATCGTGGGTCGGCATTGGGAGACAGAATTGAGCGACATCGTGGAGATCCAAGCCGCAGACCCACTCATGTCGGACGTCTACGCCTTGCGGCGCCGCGTGTTCGTCGTGGAGCAAGGTATCCCGGAGGATATGGAAATCGACGAGCACGATCAGGACGCTGTCCATCTCGCCGCGGTTTCCAATGGTCAAGTGATCGGGACCCTGCGCATCGTGCTCTATGGACGCACCGCGAAAATCGGCAGGATGGCTGTGTCAGCATCATCGCGCAGGCGGGGGCTCGGTCGAGAACTGATGGAGTTCGCCGCGGCCACCGCTCTTCGCCGTGGTGTTGAGGAGATCGTTCTGAGCGCACAGCTGTCGGCGCGCGAATTCTATCACCGGATGGGGTACAGCGAGGAAGGGCCAACTTTCGATGAGGTGGGCCTGATGCATGTATTGATGCGAAAGAACATGAGCCGCTGAGGTTCATGCAAGGCTTGCAATCGTCTCAAGGATCAGCGCTTCGGCGCGCGTGTGCAAGAGTCCTAGGTCAGGGGGATTTCTCGTCATGATTGCGCGACCTATTCGGTTGCGGGTTTTGTCAACGCTATCGGCACTACATGCAAGCCGACCCCCCCGAGAACGAAAGCAGCCGACAGCAGGACCTGGAAACTCAAGTGCTCTCCCAGCAGCAGCGCCGACAGCGCAACACCGAATACGGGGATCAAGAGCGCGACGGGAGAGGTGAACGCTAGCCCAATCGAGGCTATGGCTCGTCCCCACAGAATCTGTGCCACGACGAAGGATGCAATCGCGACATAGGCCACGGCCAACCAACCGGCGAGCGGCGCCTGCGTCAGTGCTTCCGCGACCCGTGGAGCATCCGGCAGCATCAACGTGCGAGCGGCCCATACAGCGGGAAGGCAGATCAATGCGCTCGCGCTCTGCAGACGGAT
Organism: Bradyrhizobium sp. SSBR45G; assembly: GCF_030159255.1. Taxonomy (GTDB): domain Bacteria; phylum Pseudomonadota; class Alphaproteobacteria; order Rhizobiales; family Xanthobacteraceae; genus Bradyrhizobium. The sequence goes on from NZ_BSCT01000030.1 coordinate 105,975, forward strand.
AACTTTCTCTGACGTTTGCTTCAGCGTCAGGTTGGCCATGGCCCAACCCGCGGCCGATAGCAAGCATACGAAACTGGCGACCATTGGTGCCTTGCTTCCGCCGGTGGCCAGCACGCCGACGAGACCCGCTATGCCCAGAACGCTGCCGACAATAGTGGTCGTGCGCACCTCTTCGCCCAATATCAGGCAGCCCAAAGCCAGAGACATGAATACCTGGAACTGGAGTAGCAGCGCCGCGAGGCCCGGTGATAATCCCAGCTGAATGGCAAATGTGGATAGCAGGTATTGTCCGATGCCGGAACCGATTGTGTAGGTCAGCAGCGTGCGCGCAGACACGAGAGGCCAGCCGACAAAGGGGATCAGCGTAGCGATGACCGCAAAGCGCAATGTCGTCAACAGATATGGATCGAAGTAATCAAGAGCAATTCGTACCGCTACGAAATTGCCTCCAAAAAGAACAGTGGCGCCGAATGCTGCTGCATAAGCATTACGTTTGAGCATTACGCGTCTGCACCCGGACAGAAGAAAGGGACGAGCATCGTTGGGTCCGTGCTCGTAACGAGAAGCATGCCCCTGGCAAGAAATTCCGTCAGAGACCTGTTCGTCAAAATGTTGAAACTGTGCATTGCTGCAACCTGTTTGTATTTCGGTCTCGTCTATAAACGGATTCTTGTCGATAGCAAATATTGTGTCTGCCGTATGTCGCGTGCGCGGTTTGCTTTAGAGTTTGTCTCGCATCTCGGACATAGCGGAAAATTTACCTCGGTCCGACTCTGGGATCTAATTTTTGAAGAACGTGCGCTTGCAGTGCAGTGCTTCCTAAAGTAGATGGTCGCGTGCTCGCGGACTAGCCGACGAGAGCTTTGCAACTCATGTGGAGCGACGCTCAAGAACTCTACGGCCCGCTACGACGCTATCCTGTACAACCTTCAAGCTATCTTTCCAAAGGCTCAAAGCTTTTGACGGAGGATGCGTGGGTCTCAGGTTTGGCAAGACTCGATCGGCGAACTTCAGAATCTAGAACGGCATCCTGTTGGGCGGCAGCGGCGCGGCAGGGCAAGACGAAAGACAATCGCCATGACAATCCGAAAGATACGATGTTTCGATGATCTGCACTCCATTCCCGACAAGGGCGCGCCGATTGTAACCTTGTTTAGCGGCGGTCTCGATAGCTCGTATCTGCTGTCCTTCCTATTTGAGGCTGGATTCACGAATGTAACCGCGCTTTGTGTCGATCTCGGTGAGGGAGTCGAAGCTGGGACGCTGGAGACGACAGCGCAGCGATTTGGTGCGGAGCTTCTGATCGAAGACGGCAGGGTAGAGTTTGCTGATCGTTACGTGAAACCGGCACTTAAAGCGCACGCGAAATATCTCGACATATTTCCCGTTAGCTCGTCGCTTGCGCGCCCCTTGATCGCGCAGCGTGCAGTCAGTGCGGCGCTTGAGCGAGATGCAGTAGCCGTGCTGCACACCGCTAACCAGTCGCAAAACAGCCTGCGCCGCCTAAATACGGCAATTGCCGCCGAACTATATTCCGGGCTGTTTGGCAGCCCTTACGAATACAGTGCTCTGTCGCGCGAAGACAAGGCGAGGACGTTGGCACGGTACGGACTCTCCTATTACACTGGTCGAAAGCTAAGCGGTGATGCGAACATCTGGTGCCGGGAGTTCGAGTCGGGACCGTTGGACAATCCCGAAGATTTCAAGTTGCCGGAGGACGCATTTACGTGGTCGCGGCGGCGGGACGGCCTCGCGCCTCGCTCGATCTCGCTTGGGATCGAGCATGGCGAGCTTGTCGAGATCGACGGACAGGCGGTGGCTTTTGCGGACGCGATTGCTCAGCTGAACGAGTTGGTGGGTTCCTACGGCTTTGGCCGGTTTCTCGGACTGGAGCACCTTGACGAAGGTGAAAAAGTTCTTGAGGTTCGCGAAGCCCCGGCGGCGTTCATCTTGATGCAGGCTCTTCGGCATCTGGAAACGGCAACGTTGTCCGCGAACTCCATTATCTTGAAGCAGGCCCTGGAGAGGAGCTGGACGCTCGAAGCCGTAGAAGGACGTTGGAAGTCGGACGTAAAATTAGCCGCGGAAGCAGGCATCCTATCGCTCACGCAACGCGTAACTGGATCAGTTCGCTTCGATATCGATCATCAGTCATGCCTGCCGAGCTCAATTCGCGCTGAGAAGCCTCTTTACATCACTGACCGCGACGCCTGGGAAATTGAGAAGGCCCGGGAACGTGGGACACGCTCGCGCGCCGACTTGCTGCGAAACTATTCGGACGTCGCTCCGGAATTCACCGACCGTCTCCCCGTTATGGAAAGTGTCGCCTGATGTTGGCTGATATGAAAATCGAAGCCGCTGGCTCCCCGCTCGTCGATGCATTGACGAGGACCGGTTACTGGGCGGAACAAGGCCGAAAAAACTTCAAAGACTGGGAGTTTTACGATCCGCACAGCTGGTACGAATTCGCCAGGTGTTGGGATGATCTCCTGCTCGATGAGTACATGCGAGATGGCGGCACGTATCGCTTTCGCCGATATAGCCAGCTTCGCTATGACGCGAACGATGGCACGCTGACTTTGCTCCCCCACGCCCCCTACGAACAGTCGGCGATGGTAAACAAGCTAAACGGAGGCTTCTTGAGATACTTCGAGCCGATAGAACATCGGTTCCTGAATAACGCGTTCTTCCAAGGATTGATGCGCTGGATGGGGAGTAGCTATAGTGCAGCTTCCGATCATAGAGTCTGGAACATCAAGTTGCATCCCTACCGCATTGTCGCAACTGAGGGCGCTGGAGAGCCTAGCCCCGAGGGGTTGCATCGCGACGGTGTAGATTACATTTGCTCCTTCATGGTGCGGAAATGTAACGTCGATGGTGGTGAAACAACCGTCACCGATGCCGAGGAGAACGAGCTGACCCGTGTCACGCTCCAGATGCCCGGCGATATCGTGATCGGTGATGACAACATCACCAAACACGGGGTGAGCCCGATCCACATCATCAACAAGAAGAAGTCCGTCGCCTACCGCGACGTGTTGGTAGTCGCGTTTACTAAAGACTGACCTCCAGCAGCTGTCGAGGGCGACCGCAAGTCCGTTTCCTTCTCGGTCGCCCTCTGCGTCTCTCGTCACGGTCGGGCTGCTGCCCAGGCCGCAGCCGGTGGCGGACGCCTGCAGGCGGAGATTGCTCAATCGGCCAAGTCTAGCGTCATGAACTGATTGTGCGGGCTCGCCTGATAGCTGGCGAACGGCTCGCAGGAGACGAAGCCCGCGCTGCGATAGAGCGCGATGGCGGGAGCATGCAGCTCCGCAGTCCCGGTCTCCAGGCTGAGCCGCATATACTTCCGTGCCCGAGCTTCAGCGACAATGTGCTGCAGAATGGCGCGACCGACGCCGGTCCCCCGTGCAGCGGGGGCGGCGCGCATGGATTTCACTTCGCCATGCGCGTCATCAAGCTGCTTCAATGCACCGAACCCAACGAGCGTCTCGCCCTGCCATGCGGTCCAGAACGTCACGCTCGCTGCGGAAAGGCCGCTGGCGTCGAGTGCTTGCGCATGTTCCCCCATGACGCTCTGCAGTTCGGCCAGATGATGCGCCAACAAATTGGAAACATATGGTGCTGTCGGATCGTCTTTTCGAATTTCCACCGTGTACCTCTGTAGTTCTATGGGCGCTGCCGTGTAGCACGATACGTCGGCACGCGCCCGCAATTTGTCATCATCCATGGTGGCGTTATCGAAACCTGTTGCGTTGAAGTCCGGCCTGGAAGGGTGATTTCGTCAACTTTGCTGGACAACAGCAGATGGGCGGCGCCCGCAAATCGAACGGCGTCGTAGGCGACGGGCACCAGCAGAAACAAGTTGGACGGACCGAAGGCAGCGGCCAGGGCATGGCAATAGGTGCCGGCCTGAATTCCCATCAGTGTTACGAACCCGACGGATCGTCCCTGTGCGACGCTGCGGCTGGCGATCAGCAGCATGTCCGGGCCCGGCGTTGCCGTCAGCGCAAGCGAAGCCAGGGAAAACAGCGCGAGCGTGTGGAGATCAAGCACGTCCGGTTCACTCCGAGTCGTTCATGTCGCAACTTTAACGACAGGCGGCCGGCTTGGCCATTTTGTCCGAAGATTTCTCTTTCGCTTTTCCAGAAAGTGTGCTCTACTCCGTCCATCCTGCTTCGCCACGAGGGGCGTATCGCGATCGTCACGAGACGTGAGGCGGGGAGGCGATGGCCGCCGGTTGCCGAGAGCGTGCTTGCACGTGGACGAACGGCAGCTTGCGGACGTGAAGTCGTGTGGTCCTGGCGCCGCGATGCTGGCGTCAAGTCTTCGGCGGATGATGATCGCTGGGGGCGACGGTGGCTAGACAGCCGTACACCGGGGAGATCACGAAGTAAGCGTGAAGACCATCGCGCAGGGAATGCCGGAGTTCGGCTGAACCTGTGGTGA
>NZ_BSCT01000031.1 GCF_030159255.1 Bradyrhizobium sp. SSBR45G
CTTCGCCGCAAGTCTATTTTAGCGCCTATGGGCGAACGCCGGGACCCATAACCACCGAGTCTGATTGTTGGAAGAAGGTATCGCTCAGCGTGCCCGATCGCTTCGCCGCGGCGTATGGGTCCCGGCGTTCGCCGGGACGACAGCGAGGTTGAGGCGGCGTCTCGGCTCCGCTCTCAACCAAGCTCGCACGCTTCTCACTCCGTCAGATTGTTGACCTTCTTCACCCAGGCCCGCACGTCCGTCAGCACCTCCGGCAGCACGGCCTTGACCTCGGCGAGCGTCATGCCGGCCTTGACGCGGGGGTCGTAGAGCAGGTTGAGGATGTACTGGTCGTAAATGTCGAAATAGCCCATCGAGACGTTGTCGTTGAACATCGTCCAGGGCACGCTGGAGGTGTCGTTGATCGGCCCGAGCGACTGCAGCAGCTCCTCATAGGCGCAGTCGAGGAAGACGAAATCGCCATTGTCGACGGTGAGGATCACGTCGGAATGCTCGATCTCGAACGCCTCGTTCTTGCGGAAGCCGGACAGGCATTGCGGATCGAGCGAGGTCTTGATCTCGCGCGCGCGCTCGCTGCCATAGGCTTGGCTGATGGTGTGATAGAGGTCGCGGTCGCGTACCAGCTTGACGCGGACATTGGCGTCGCCGTCGGTCTCGGTCATCGCGATGTCGAGATGCTGCACCCGGCTGCCGATGTCGCCGACGACCTTGGCGAGCTGCGCCTTGCGGTCGGCGCGGCGGCCGTCGGCGTAGACCCGCACCGGGGCGCTGTACTTCCGGATCCGGTCGACCCGCCCGGCGAGATGATACTCGGCGCCGAACGCGGTCTTGAAGAAGCCGTCGCTGATCTCGGCGTCGGTGAAGCTCTTCTTCTCGGTACGCTGGCGCGCCGCGATCGCCGGGATCTCCGCCGTCGAGGCCGGCAGCGGGATCGTCATGGTCACGAGCAAGGCCGCCGCGGCGGTCAGGGCGACCGCCACAGTGCGCAGCTGCGGCCGCGAGCAGCTGTTCTGCTCGCGGTCAGGATGGGCGCTCCGGCCTTGCGACATGATCCCGCGTGCGGCTCTCAGTTCTTCACGATGACCGTGGCGCCGACCGAGACGCGGTCGTAGAGATCGGTGACGTCGTCATTGGTCATGCGGAAGCAGCCCGACGACACCGCCTGCCCGATCGTCTCCGGCTCGTTGGAGCCGTGGATGCGGTACAGCGTGGAGCCGAGATACATCGCGCGCGCGCCGAGCGGGTTCTCGATGCCGCCGGCCATGTGGCGCGGCAGATCGGGGCGGCGGCGCAGCATGTCCGCCGGCGGGGTCCAGGCCGGCCACTCCTTCTTGGCGGTGATGCGGTGCACGCCGCTCCAGCGGAACCCGTCGCGGCCGACGCCGATGCCATAGCGCAGCGCCTGGCCGCCGGGCAGCACCAGATACAGCCGACGCTCGCCGGTGTTCACGATGATCGTGCCGGGCGCATAGTCGCCCTGGAACATCACGGTCTGCCGCGGGATCGGGCTGGCGCCGCTCTGGAAGAAGTTCGGCCCGCCGCCGAAGATGTCCCTGGTATCGTACGTCTCCGCCCGCGCCATGCCGGCGCTGGCCACCAACGCGACCGCAGCAATTCCCAAAGCAAAAGACCGCTTCATTTCCATCCCCTGGCAATGATCGAATTCCGGTCGCAGACAGGCCATAAACGCTTGCAATTCGCAACCCACGGCGGCGTGAGGCCGGTATGTGGCGGCGCTCCGTGGCCCAAATCCCACGGAAATCCACGAGCCGCCCGGGAGCCAACACCCTGTTAGCCAAGTCGATGCGCGAGCATCGCCGCGATGGCTGCAATGCGGCCAGCCCCTTTGACGCCGCGGGCGAACAATGATTGATCTCCCCCACATTGCAAATGGCGCGCGGAATCAGCAGGAGAACGGGATGAACGGTGCGGAAAGCCTGGTACGGACCCTGGTCGCGGGGGGCGTTGACGTCTGCTTTACCAATCCGGGTACGTCCGAGATGCACTTCGTCGCCGCGCTCGACCGGGTCGAGGGCATGCGCTGCGTGCTGGGACTGTTCGAAGGCGTGGTCACCGGTGCTGCCGACGGCTATTTCCGCATGAAGGGCACGCCGGCCTCGACCTTGCTGCATCTGGGTCCTGGCCTCGCCAACGGCCTCGCCAACCTGCACAACGCCAAGAAGGCGCGCTCGGGCATCGTCAACATCGTCGGCCAGCACGCCACCTATCACATCGGCTTCAACGCGCCGCTGACCTCCGACATCGAGGGCCTGGCGCGGCCGATGTCGGACTGGGTGCGGACCTCGCCGAGCGCCAAGGCGGTTGCCGCCGACGGCGCCGCCGCGATCGCCGCCGCCAAGAGCGCGCCGCCGCAGATCGCGACCCTGATCCTGCCCGCCGACACCGCCTGGAACGAGGCCGACGGCATCGCCCCGGTTCCCACCGAGGCGCAGCGCCCGAGCTATTCGGCCGATGCGGTCGAGAAGGCGGCGAAGATCCTGCACGCCCACGGGCCGGAGACCCTGGTGCTGATGACCGCGGGCGCGCTGACCGAGCAGGCGCTGACCTTCGCCCAGCAGATCGCCGGCAAGACCGGCTGCCGCGTGATGGGCCAGACCTATCACCCGCGCATGGCGCGCGGCGCCGGGCGGTTCTCGATCGACCGCATTCCCTACGTGATCGAGCAGGCGCTGCCGATCCTGAAGAACTACAAGCACATCGTGCTGGTCGAGGCCAACGACCCCGTCGCCTTCTTCGCCTATCCGAACAAGCCGAGCATGCTGAAGGCCGAGGGCACCGAGGTGCACCGCATGACCGCCTGGGGCGAGAACTCGGCCGCGGCGCTGGAGGCACTCGCCGGCCATCTCGGCGCCAAGCCGGCCGACGTCAAGCCGCAGCCGCTCGCCGAGCTGATCAAGCCGACCGGCGCTCTCAACCATACGACCATTGCCCAGGCGATCGCCTATGCGATTCCGGAGAATGCGATCGTCGTCGACGAATCCATCACCACCGGCCGCGGCTTCTTCCCGCCGACGGCGGCCGCCAAGCCGCATGACTGGCTGCAGAACATGGGTGGCTCGATCGGCTTCTCGACCCCCGTGGCGACCGGCGCCGCGGTGGCCTGCCCGGATCGCAAGGTGATGTGCCTGGTCGGCGACGGCAGCGCGATGTACACGCTGCAGTCGCTGTGGACCCAGGCGCGCGAGAACCTCAACGTGGTCACGGTGGTGTTCGCCAACAGGATCTATCAGATCCTGCGCGGCGAGTTCGACGGTGTCGGCGCAGGCCAACCCGGCCAGCGCGCCCAGGACATGCTCAAGATCGACCGCCCGACGCTCGACTTCGTCGCCATGGCCAAGGGCATGGGCGTTCCCGCCCGCGCCGTGACGTCCGCTGACGAGTTCAACGTGGCGCTGGCGGAAGCCAATGCCGAATACGGCCCGCGCCTGATCGAAGTGCAGATGTAAATCCGCAACGCTGGCGGCCGCAAAACGGCCGCCGGCCAGGGGAAGGCTCATCACCGCATTTATGGGGTTGGCGACTCACGCCGATCGCGTGTTGATGGCGAGGTGTCCTTCTCTCCTGTATCTGAGCGGCATGCACAGTGAATTGAACCGGCTGATCTCCGCGCTGCAGGAGTTTTATGCGCGCGAGCGCTTCATCCTCGACCGCGATCTCGGGGAGCGCGCTCTGACGCACCGGCTGGCGGTGCATCTCGAACGCAACTTCCTGGGGTGGGACGTCGATTGCGAGTTCAATCGGCTCGGCGATCGCGCGATGCTGCTGCCGCGCGGCTCGATCGTTTCGACCGACGACGAGCTGGGAAAATCGATCTATCCCGACATCGTGGTGCACAAGCGTGCCGTGCCGGACAATCTCCTGGCGATCGAGGTCCGCAAGGCCAGCAATCACCAGCCGCTCGCGCATGACCGCCACAAGCTGATGGCGCTGACCGATCCGCATCTGTGGTTTGCCTATTGGATCGGCGTGCTGGTGATTCTCGACCGCCGCAGCGTGATCACGCCGGAGGTCTATGTCGGCGCCCGCATCGATCCGCCGCTGTCGGCCTGGTTCGCGGGACGATTGCAGCAGATGGGGCTGGCCAACAACTGAGAGTAGTATTTCGTTCGCTGGCGCAGGAGAATTTGCGCCGCAATGTGGCCGTGATGTTGCCGGGATGGAACCCCGCTGTTAGCGTTTTCCGTAAGCTGCCGCTCGATGCGAGCGGTGTCTGCGCGTCGGGGGCGGCGGCGTCATCATGAAGTTCATTCCAAAGGTTCTCGATCGGGCGGCGTTCTGGCCGTGGGCGGTGCTGCTCGTGCTCGCGCACATGCTGCTGACCTTCGCGACGATGTCCGGCGCCAAGCTCGGCGGGCTGGATCTGTTGGTCGTGATCGCGCTTGCGCTGGTCGTTGGCGCGCGCTTTCGCGACATTGGCTGGCCGGCCTGGATGGGCATCAGCTTCATGCTGCTGACCATGGGCCTCGGGCCGCTGGGTGTGGCCGCCTATGCGATCGCCAACAACCTCCCGATGGACGGCTTCATGGCGGCCATGAATGTCTATGGCTGGGTCTCCGGAATCGTGAACTTCGCGCTGCTGATCGTGGCGGCCTCGGTGCCCGGGCGACAGCCGAGGCAGGCTGCGAGCGAGGCCATCGCGCAGGTATTTGGGCTCGAGGGACAGAGCGCATCGTCGGGGGCGTCGTATGCTGCGGCAGCGTCGGCGGGCGCCTCCGCCGATGAAGCGTGGGCGTTCGGCCAGATGGGCACGACGCTTGTCGTCGCGGCCGGGGGCATCCTCGTGCTGGTCGTCAGCGGCGTGTTGTGGATCTATGCGCGGGAGTCCGTCCCGTCGCGATCGTATTCGCCGCCGGTGCAATCATCGCAGCAGGCCGCTCCGGCGCAAACGGTTCCACCGCCGCCTCAGCCCGCGCCGGCCTATGCTGCGACGGCAACGCCCGCCGGCGGCAGCGGCGTTGTGCTGGACAAGGCGACCAGCGACTTCCTCCGACAACTGCAAAGCGTGCCGTCCAGCCAATCGCGGCCGCGCTAGCGGCCCTTGTGCGCCGAAGGCCGCCCCCGCGGGGGGCGGCCAGCGCGGCGCTGACTACTTCGACATGCCGTCGCCGGACGGCTTCTTCGCCGACTTCTTCTTCGGCTTCGTCATCTTCATGTCGTCGCCGGAGCCCGTGGCGTCGCCGCTCTTCGCCGACTGGCCGGTGGTCGTCATCGGCTTCTCGGCAGACTGGGCGAGGGCGGCCGACGAGACGAACGCGAGGGCGGCGGTGGCGATGATCAGTTTACGCATGCGGGAAACCTCCGTGGGTTGGAAAACGCGCCGGACCATAGGCGAATTCGCTCCGCGGCGTTCTGACGCAGGAATCAGGAAAACGTGAGCGCGCCGCCCCGCAAAAGCCGCCTTGCAGCGCCCGCCCCGCGAGCAGCGGGCGCATTCTGTGACGCTTGCGGTAGACGCAGGGATCCCATGCGCGTGCGCAAGCGAGTTCGGGCGCGGCGGTGCAGCGAGGCGAGCGGTCCGACACGTCGCAACCGCATCTGGGGAGGTGGAACCAAGGCTGAGGTCGTTGAGGACGCGTGCGCCACATGTGCGGCAGCCGGCAAAAGCGGCCCCTGCGCCGCAACGTTTCGCAAGCCGCTATTTCAATGTCGAGAGATAGGCGACGACGTCGGCCCGCTCCTTCGTGTCCGGCAGCCCCTTGAAGTACATCTTCACGCCGTGGATGTCCCCGCGCGGATCGGCGATATAGATATCCAGAGCCGCCGGCGTCCAAGGCGTCGTGTTGAGCTTCATCGTTTCGGAATAGGCGTAGTCGGGCACCTTTGCCGGTTGTCGGCCCACGACATTCCAGAGGCTCGGGCCGATCTTGTTGATGCCGATCTCCGCGGAGTGGCAGGTCTGGCAGGTTCGCTGGAAGACGACCTTGCCCGCGACGGGGTCTCCGTCCAGCGCCAGGGCATTCGATGCAAAACCTGCAACGATGACGAGCGGCACGATGCGTCGGAGCATGCGAATCTTCCCTTCTTGGAGGCACGGAGACCCGGAGATCGTCGGCTGCGCGTGGCAGCGGATCGCGCAAATGATCAGGCAAGAGACCGGCTTCCGTCCTTGTCCTGGATCAATCCGCAAGGTTGCCGTTGCTGCTCAACTGGCCTAATCTTCTAAAAAAACGAACCCGGCCAAATTGTCGGTAAGGGAGGTGCCTGGTGGGAGACGCCGATCCTCGGCCTGCGCGCCCGTCTGGGGTGATCGCTGCAAAGACGAAGGCTGCGACGGTGGTGGCGGCAGCCGCCGACATCTGCGCGCAATTGCCGGCCGACGGCCTCGCGATGGTGCTGATCTTCGTGTCGCCCCATTATGACCCGCACGAATTCATCGCCGGGGTGACGAACCGCCTCCCGGGCATCCCGGTGTATGGCTGCACGACGGCCGGAGAGCTGTCGCCCGATGGCTGGGAGGATAACAGCGTCGTTGCTCTCGCGTTTGCCGCGGACGATTTCACCGTGATGGCCCAGCCCATCTCTGGGCTGTCGGGCTTTCGCGTCGATGAAGGGCGCCGACTCGGCAATCAGTTGAGGCAGGAGCTGCTGCGGCAGGCTGGTCGCGACGATGAAGGCGTGTTCGGGCTCGTTCTGATCGACGGCATGTGCCAGCGGGAAGAGGCGATCATGTCGGCGATCTACGCGTCGCTCGACAATATTCCGCTCGTCGGCGGATCGGCCGGCGATGGTCTGCGGTTCGAACGGACCTGGGTGTTCCACGACGGCGAGGCCCACACCGATACGGCCGTGTTGATCCTGATCAGGACGTCATTGCCGTTCCGTCTGTTCAAGTGCGACAATTTCGAGCCGACCTCGACCAAGATGGTGGTGACCGAAGCCGATCTCGAGCAGCGTATCGTCAAGCAGCTCAATGCGGAGCCGGCGGCGGAGGAATATTGTCGTGCGATCGGTATCGCGGATTCCGAGCTCGATCCGTTCCTGTTCGCGGCCCATCCGGTCCTGGTGCGTGTCGGTGGCTCGTATTTCGCGCGCTCGATCCAGCGAGTCAGCCCTGACGGTTCGCTCCGCTTCTTCTGCGCGATCGACGAGGGAATGGTGCTGACCGCCGCGAGGTCGCGCAACTCGGTAGCTGCCGCCCGTGAGATGCTGGCCGAGGTCCGCGACGAGCTCGGCGAGGTTGCGATCTTCATCGGCTTCGAGTGCATTCTCAGGCGTCTCGACGCAGAGCAGCATCAGTTCGCGCGGGAAATGTCCGAGCTCTATCGCGACAACCGGATCGTGGGCTTCCATACCTATGGCGAGCAGTACGGTTCGATGCATGTCAATCAGACGCTGACGGGCGTCGCGATCGGCAAGCGCGTCGGGGCGCCGCAATGACCGGGTCGGGGTCCCCTGAAGATCTGCAGCGCGAGGCGGCCAAGCTCAGGAAGATCAACGCCGCGCTGATGTCCAGGGTCGAACGCTCGATGGACCAGCAGCTGAACGCGTTCTCGTTGTTCGAAACGGCGATCGCGCTCGATCAGCAGGTGCGCGAGCGGACGCGGCAGTTGCGCGATGCGCTGCATTCGATCGAGACGGCCAACAAGGATCTCTATCGGGCCAAGCAGCAGGCCGAAGCGGCCAGCTCCTTGAAATCGTCGGTCCTGATCTCCGTGACGCATGATCTGCTTCAGCCGCTCAACGCGGCGCGGCTGACGCTGTCGACCTTGGCGGACGAGGTGCAGTCCGAACGTGGAATAACGATGGTCGGCCAGGTCGACCACTCCCTGGCCATGCTCGAGGATCTGCTGCGCTCACTGCTCGAGATCGCCAAGCTGGATGCGGGCGCCCTGCGTCCGGATGTCCGACCCATTCTGCTCTCCGCCCTGTTCGAGCCGCTCGAACGCGAGTTCGCTCCCATCGCAGCGAAACGCGGCCTGTCGCTGCGCATCTGCCCGTCCTCTGCCGCCGTCGTCTCGGATGCGATGATGCTGCGGCGCATCCTGCAGAACCTCCTGGCCAACGCACTGCGCTACACGCGGCGAGGTGGCGTGGTCATGGGGTGCCGACCGGGGTCGGGGGCAGGCCGTGTTCGGATCGAGGTGTATGACACCGGCCCAGGCATTCCCAAACCGCAGCAGGAGGCGATCTTTCTCGAATTCCAGCGCGGTCGGCCGAGCGCCGAGGATCAGGCCGGCTTTGGGCTCGGGCTGTCGATCGTCCGGCGCTTCGCCAAGGCGTTGGATCATGAAGTCGGGCTGGCCTCGAAGGTCGGCCACGGATCTACGTTCAAGCTTGAGCTCGACCGGGCAGATCCGGCGGCGGTGCTGTCGGACCCGCATCCCGCAGATCACATCGATCATGACTATGGCGGGCTCGAAGCCGCCAAGATTTTGCTGATCGAGAACGACCGGGCCTCTGCCGAGGCCATGGTCAGCCTGCTGGAGAAATGGGGTTGCGACGTCGTGGCCACGGCGTCGTTGCAGGATGCCTTGCAGCGCTTGAACGCACTTGGCGCGGTCCCCGAGACGATCATTGCGGATCTCCATTTGGATAGTGACGAGAGCGGACTTGCCGCCATCCGGGAGATCCGCCGATTGCTCGGTAAAGACGTGCCGGCCATGATCGTGACCGCGGACTATTCGGAAGCTGCGGCCGAGGAAGCGAGCCTGTACGGGCTCGAGATCCTGACCAAGCCGGTCAGGCCAGCGGAGCTTCGCGCCCTGTTGTCGTACCTGCTGTCATGACCGTCTCGGTGCCCGCTGCCGGCGCGCGCGGCTCGCCGATGAGGTTCACGAAATCGATCTTTTCCATCTCGATGATGGCCTTGGTCCGGCTCATGACCCGGAGCTTCCGCAGGATCTCCGAGACGTGGACCTTCACCGTGGTCTCGCAGATCCCGAGCTCATAGGCGATCTGCTTGTTCTGCAATCCGCAGCGGATCAAATCGAGCACGCGTAGCTGCTGCGGCGTCAATTCGTGAAGGCGTTTCAGGAGATCGTGAGCGGGAAGCCTGGCCCGGCGCGTCGCGGGGCTGATGGCGCCGCCTTGAACATGGACCTCGCCGCGCAGCACGGCGCTGATCGCATCAGCCAGCTGCTCCTTGGATGTCGATTTCGAGATATAGCCGGCCACGCCGAGCGTGAGAACATGGGCGACGAGCTGCGGGTCCTGATACGCTGAAACGACGAGGATCGGTGTTCGCGGCGCGGTCTTGCGGATGCGAATGACGCCGGAGAGGCCGGTCGTTCCAGGTGTCGAGAGGTCGAGCAGGATCAAGTCGAATCTGGGCGGAGACGACAGGCGGCACACCGCCATGTCGATGGATGCCGCTTCGACCATTTCGGCACCAGGCAGAGCCACGTGGATCGCGCTTTCCAGCGCCTCGCGAAAGAGCGGATGGTCCTCGACGATCAGCAATCGAGCCACTGCCTGTCACTCCCCGGCCGGATCGAACATCCGGTTTGTCAGTGTCGCGGATCTGACATTCGCTTCAGGATATGCGCGAAGGCGTGCGAATGTCAGACCGGAACGCTACCGATACCGCGGCGCTCCGGATCAATCAATGAGCAAGACGCGATCGATGTCGCGACGTCTGCCACCGCCGCCCCGTCCTGCGTTGCAGCATTTCCGCTACATCAGCTACTGGTGCTTGCTGCGCGACGCGGTCCGCGATCCCTGCCGCTCGCCGGGAATGGGCAGCTCGATCTTGCCGGTTTCGATCACGGCCTTGTTGCGACTGAACAGGCGAAGTTTCTTCAGGATTTCGGTGATGTGCGCCTTGACGGTGGATTCCGCCAACTGCAGTTCGCTGGCGATTTCCCGGTTCTGATAGCCACGCCTGATCAGGTCGAGGACGCGAAGCTGTTGTGGAGTCAGCTGCTCGAGGCGGGCCTGCAACGCGCGAGACGAGTCAACCCCGTCTCGTTCGGTGGCAGGCACGAAGTCCTTCGGGACAGAGATCGAGCCGCTGAGCACGCGTTCGATCGAGGATGTCAGCTCGCGCTTGGACGTCGATTTCGGCAGATAGCCGGCCGCGCCGAGCGAAAGCGCTTCGCGCACGACATGCTGGTCTTCATCGCTGGAGACGATCGCGACCGGAAGCCGCGGATGAGTTGCGCGAAGCCGCAGGAAGCCTGAAAAGCCGGTGGCGTCCGGCAGCGTCAGATCCAGCAGCGCCAGATCCATTTCGGTTTCGGACGCCAGGATGTTCAGCGCATCGGCAATCGACAACGCCTCGAAGATCTGGGCGTCCGGATGCGCCAGACGCACGGCGTTGCCGAGCGCCTCGCGAAACAGCGGATGATCGTCGATGATCAGAAAGCGCGTCATATCCGACTCTCACTTCTCGCCAGCATGCTGCGGGCGATCCGGTGGACCGTGCCGTTCGGGATCCGCCTCCTTCAATTGGTCGTTTCCGACGACTGCACGGTCATCAGGAATGAATAGATGCTCTCGAACTGGTCGTCGGTAAAGACTTCCTTCCAAGCCGGCATGCCCTTGGACGGACGGCCTTCATGCACGGTGGTCCAGTACTTGTCGCGCATGTCCTCGCCGTAGCGGGTCTGCAGCCGTCGCAGGTCGATCCGGCGTTCCGCCTGCACGGCGTCGGGGCCGTGACAATGTGCGCAGGTGCCGTTGAAGATCTCCTTGCCGAGGGTCGCCATCTCGGTCTTGGCATCGGTCACGTTGGAGTCAGAGACCCTGATCAGCGGGGCTTCAGCGACCGGCTTCCGAACGGCCTGGGAAAGACCATCGAGCGAGGCCAGCCTGATCGGGCTCGGCGCCGCGCCGAGCTTGACGGGCGGATCGCTCGGCAGTCCGTATTTGGCGGCGAGTTCTGCAATCCGCGGCCCGAGCTGCGGCAACGCCGCGTCGATCCGGTCGCGCAGCTGCGTCGAGGTTCTGGCGAAGCCGATCGCGGCATCCCAGGACAGGCCGGGTCCCTCGACCGGCTGAACCCGGAAGCGGCTTTCGTAGGCCGTCTTGTTGAGCCAGCCGGCAACGGGTCCCCAGACGAAAGCGACGTCGACCTTGCCCTGGGCGAGCGCCACCATGCCCTCTTCCGGTGTCAGGACGGTGACCTTCTCGATATCGTCGCGCTCGGCCAGCAGATTTTGCGGAGTGGTCTGGTATTGCACCGCGACGCGCTTGGCGCGAAGGTCATCGATGCTGTTGACGACGAGCGTCGGTCGGCTGACCAGCGCGTAGGTTTCAGTCGTGATCCTCGTCGAGAAGATCACGGCCGGTCCCATGAACTCGGAGGACAGCGGCAGGCCTATCATCGCATCGCACTGCTTGCCGAGCAGTGTCACGCGTACGGTGCGCTTGCCGAAATAGGATTTGTACCAGTCATACGTCACAGGGCGGCCGAGCTGCTGCGACAAGGCCTGGCCGATTTCGAGATAGAAGCCCGGCTGCGCCGGATTGTCGCTCGAGAACGGGAGGTTGGTGGGATCGGCGCACAGCCGCAGCGGGCCCGCCTCGTCCGCCACCGCCGACGACGTCAGCAGGGTTGACGCCATCAATGCCGCGAAAGCGGTCGCGCGTGCCGACAGTTCGGCAGCCGCCCGCCAAGTCCAACCGGTCTGACGACGATTCAGGCGCATCCTCGATCCCTCGTTCTTGTTATGTCGTTTGTGCGGACCGGCTCCATCCGTGCGGCGCGCCGTGTCCTTCGTTGCATGCGGATTGCCGAGCAAGGCGCGTGTCCCGATCCAGGGGGGACACGCGCGTCTGTCGTGGCCGTTGCGGCCTATTGGACCGCGAAGACGAACAAGGAACCACCCTCGGGAGCCGCGTTGGTCATCTTCTTCCCGATCTCGCCAAGGAACGCCGGGATCGAGGCGGTGCGCCCGACGACCACGGCGACGTATTGCTTGCCGTCGACGGAATAGCTCACTGGACCGGCGCCGATGCCGGAGCCGAGATTCTTGCTCCAGAGAATCTTGCCGGTCTTGGCGTCGACGGCGCGGAAGTCACCGTGCAGATTGCCGGAGAACACCAGGCCGCCCGCGGTGGCCAACGTGCCGCCGTTGAACGGCAGGTCTTCCTTGATCGACCAGACCTTCTTGTTGGCGACGGGATCCCAGGCGACGAGTTCGCCCAGGAAGCCGCCCGGACCTTCCTTGGTCGGGAATTCGGCGCCGAGATAGAACACGCCGCGCTTGTAGGCGACGTCGCTGACCGCCCAATCCATGCAGACGTTGTTGGTCGGGATGTAGACGAGGCCGGTGTCCGGACTGAACGACATCGGCTGCCAGTTCTTGCCGCCGATCAGGTTCGGGCAGATGTCCTTGGCCGGATGTCCCGGGCCCGGCCGCTTGTCCGGATCCTCGACCGCACGCGAGGTCGCGACGTCCCATTTCTGCGCCCAGTTGGCGAAGACGTATTTCTCGGCCGAGATCACCTTGCCGGTCTCGCGGTTGGCGACGAAGAAGAAGCCGTTGCGATCGGCCTTCATCAAGGTCGGAACGCTCGTCCCGCCGATCTTCAGGTCGGCCAGCAGGGCCTCGTTGACGCCGTCATAGTCCCAGGCATCCGCCGGCGTGCCCTGGATGTGCCACTTGATCGCGCCGTTGTTCGGATCGATCGCCAGCGTGGAGGCGGTGTAGAGATTGGTCAGCTTGCCGAAATCGCCGTTGCCGGTCGAGCGCACCGCGGTATTCCAGGGGCCGGGATTGCTGGTGCCCCAATAGACCGTGTCGCTCTTCGGATCATACGAGCCGACCAGCCAGGCCGCGCCGCCGCCATGCAGGCCGGTGTCTCCCTTCCAGGTCTCGCTGCCGGGCTCGCCGGGAGCGGGGACGGTGTAGGTCTGCCACAACGCCTTGCCGGATTTGATGTCGAAGGCCTGCAGCGAGCCACGCACGCCATACTCGCCGCCGCCGAAGCCGGTGATGACCTTGTCGCGCACCACCAGCGGCGGCGAGGTGATCACCGAGCCCTGCTTGTAGTCGACCACTTTCGACGTCCACAGCTCCTTGCCGGTCGCCGCATCGACGGCGGTCAGCTTGCCGTCGAGTCGGCCGACGAACAGCTTGCCGTCGGCGTAGGTGACGCCGCGGTTGTTGACGTCGCAGCAGGCATATTGCAGCACGTCGTCCGGAATGTCGGGCTCGTAGGTCCATTTGCGTGCGCCCGTCGCCGCATCCAGCGCATAGACGTATTTCGGTCCCCAGGAGGTCGAGACATAGAGCGTATTGCCGACCACGATGGGTGAGGCCTCGTTCGAGCGCAGCGAGGCCAGCGAGAACGAATAGACCAGCGACAGCTTGCCGGCGTTCTCGGTGTTGATGTCCTTGAGCGGGCTGAACCGGGTGTTGCCGTAGTCATGGCCCGTCATCGCCCATGACCCGGGTTCGCTGGCAGCCTTCAGTGCCGAGTCGTTGGCGCGCACACCCCACGCGCCCGCCATGAGGAAGGCGACCGTCGAGATGCCAGCCAAGAATCTCCTGCTCGTGGAATTCATCAGTTCCCTCCGCGTTTTGTTTGTTTGTGATGGCGCAAGCGCTGCGCCTGGCCCCCGATGTGCAGTCGCGCTGCAATCATCCGGGCGAATTACACCATCACCTCCCGCGCGCTCTTATAGGCGGAAGGTAGTAGGCGGACCCGTCGACCGTCGACGTCGATTTCTGCAGCCTTTTCGGGAGGTTAAGGGCTCTTTTGAGAGGTCAAGCCCAGGACGGGGGATCAGTGGGACGAACCCCCGCGCGCATGGCGTGCAATGCGGCGACGACCGCCCGGACCCGGCGCGCGCCCCGGAGAGAGCCGGCAGTGAACCGATCCGGGAGGCATCTCTTGCGTCTTTCCAAACTTGCTCCTGGTCGCGATCCCCGGTCTGTAGCACATGGAGTGCCGAGCGTTGATTTTCGAAGCGCGCATGAGGCGTGAGAGGAGAACGGTGAATGACGTCGAACGGTCCAAGCGCGGTCCTCTCGTCCGACGCAATCGAGACATTGGCGCGCGGCGCTCTCGCCGACGCGCAGGATGGGCGTGCCGGAATGGCGTTGCAGAAGCTGGCGCCGTTGCGGACCGCGCAGTCCCGCCAGCAAGAGGCAGCCATGGCGCTGCTATGGGTCGTCGATCAGTTCTGCCTGGAGCGGGACGTCGCCGCCGACATTCTGTCGGAGATCGCACGCGCGCACGACCAGGACGCTCGCGTCCTGACCGGGCTCGGACGCTGCCTCGAAGCGGTGCGCGACATCGATGATCTCAACGCGCCGCCGCCCGACAATCCTCTCTTTGCCTCGGTGTTCGAGCGGCTGAACGAGCTGGTTGCGGACTATGAGGGCAAGCCCGAACATGAGTCGATTCTCAATGGATTGGCCACCGCTGCCCGTATGCTGGCGCGCCAGCACGATGAGACGGCTGAGCGCAGCTACCGGGCGCTCACCGAGATCGATCCGAGCAACGCTCAATATCACTATGGCCTTGGACTGTTCTACAAGACGCGCGGCCGGTTCGCCGAGGGCATGTCGGCGAACCAGGTCGCGGCCAGTCTGCTTGAAGAGCCCATCCAGAGCTACCAATGGAACCTCGGGATCTGCGCCACCGGCGCGGGGAATGCGGCGGTCGCGCTCGACGTCTGGAAGGGCCTCGGGCTGGACATCGCGATCGGCCGCTTCGGCCTGCCGGACTGCAATCTGGGCCAATGCAAAGTGAAACTGGCCGAGCGTCCGCTGGCCGAACGTTCGGCCGACAGTGACGATCCCGGCGCGGAAGAGACGATCTGGATCGAACGGCTGAGCCCGTGTCACGGCGTCGTCCGCAGCGTGCTCTACCAGAAGCTCGGCGTCGACTATGGCGACGACGTGCTGTTCGACGGTGCGCCGATCACCCATCATACCTACGGCGAGATCAAGGTCCCCGTCTTCCCGCATCTGGCGACGCTGATCCGCCGCAGCTATCAGGTCTTCGACTTTGCCGGAACCCAGGAGGCGAACAGGCAATTGGCCGACCTGAGCGAGGCGCTGGAGGAAGATGCGGTGATCTACCCACATTCCGAGAGCACCGTCATGTTGTGCGCGAACTGCTGGCGCGACCCGGATCGCGATCACGATAACCATGAGAGAATGGAGAAGCATGTCGTGAGGGGGAAGATCGCGGCGCCACCCGGCATGGATCCAAGGAGCCTGCTGGACCGCATCGACGCCGCGATCGAGACGCAGCAGCGCCGATGCCAGCTTTATGCGCCGGATCTCTGCAGGGCGGCCGGGCTGACCGAGCGCGAGGCGATCGACCGCCGGCGGTTCGACCTGCTGATGAGGAATTAGCGATCAGGCAAGGCCCGCGCGCTTGCCCTTGACCAGGGCGGACTTGATCGCACCGAGGATCCAGTTCTCGTCGTCGGACGAGAGCCAGCGCCCGACACGGACCACGCCCATCGTGAACAGTGGCGGAAGCCAACCAAACAAAGGCAACAGCCAGAGCACCGGATCATTGGAGCCTTAAAGCAAATCGAGCAGGGGGCCGGCAATCACGAACAGACCCATCGCCAGCCCGGCGCCGACGAAGGCGCCGGCCTGCCCGTTCAGCCCCACGAACGTCCCGATGCGGCGGGCTTGCGCGTTGTCGTGGGTGCTCCAAACGACGCTCGTTCCATTCGCAATGCGTTCGGCGATCAGGGATTCCACCGCCGTGGTGGATGCGGCGTCGAGCGCCGAGGTTGGCTCGTCCAGCAGAAACACGCGCGATCGGAGCATGAGCGCCCGCACAAGCCCCAACCGCTGTCTTTCGCCGGTCGAAAGTCTTTGGATCGGCCAAGGTCCGCAGCCGTCCGGTAATCCTAGGCGTGTGACCAGAGGTCGAGCATCGTCCCAGACCGTGAAGTGTTCCTGCACAATGTCGGACCACCAGCCAGGCTCGGTCGCGAGGTAGGTCACTTGCTTTCGCCAGGCCGGGGCGGGTATCGCCTCCCTGAGCGTCCCGTCCAGCTTTACTGTTCCCTCGTTGGGATCGAGATCGGCGATGGAGCGAAGCAGCTCGGTCTTCCCGACTCCGGAAGGCCCTTGCAGGGCGACGCATTCGCCGTCCTGCAAGTCGAACGACACGGAGATGTGCAGGCGCTTGAGTCCGCTGACTGTCAGCATGGCGTCAAAGCTTGTGCTGCAGCCGATCGAGAACTCCCCTGGCGATCTCTGCCGGCGCTTCCTGGGGGTAGGGATGCACCGAGCTGACATTGATCTCACCGAGCACGTAGCTGTCGCTTCCATCCGCCTGGACGGGGCCGAGCATGAAGTCGGCGTCCCAGATCATGGGCAAGTCGTCTCGCGCAATATCGAGCAACGAGGTCAGCTGCGGCGTCCATTCGTCCTCCATCAACCGGCGCAGCCGCTGGAAGCGCGGATCGGCTTGGGACGAATAGAGCCGCGGTCCAGCCTCTGATCGCGCAGCCGGCGAATCGACCAGGGCTTTGACTTTGTGGGAGCCGAACCCGGCGCAGCGTTCGCCCGCCATGTAACAGCGCACGACGCCCTCGCTGAGGCGCGGCTGGAACGGTTGGTCGATCACGCTGCCGTTCTCGAAATACTCGGCGCAGCGACGCAGAAAATCATCCAGCGCGAGTTCCTCGGGCGCGTCCTTGGTCGCGTCCAGCACCCTTATGTTGGCGGAATTCGACAGCTTCTCGACCTTCCAGACGCCCTGGCCGCCATTGCCGCGGTTGCGCTTGATCACGCGCGGGCCGGCGGCGAGCTGCGTCGGCAACTCGGCGCGCATCGCCCCGGAGGTTCGATACAGCGCCGTATCGCTTCCCCAGCCCATCGCGCGGGTCCGATAGAGGACCTCCTTGGTGCCCATCTTGAGGATGACGTCCGGATGAGCGCTTACCCACACCCCGCGCGCGGCAACGTCGCGTAGCAGGGCATCGAGACCGGCGCGGTTTCTGCCGTCTTGAATCGGATTGACCCACACGAGCACGCCGTCCACCGCGAGCAACTCTTCGCGGACATCCTCGGCGAAACTTTCATCGTAGATCGTTGGGCGAGCTTCGACGCCGACGGCGGCGAGCGCCTCGAAAACGTCGGTGAAGCGGCTGCTTTTCGTGCTCGCATTCCGGCGCGCCTCAGCATCTCCTCGCGAGAGCACGGCCACGGAATACAGGGAAGGCGATCGGCGTTCGGTCATGCGCAAGCTCCACGTCATACGTGCTGCACAGAGCTTGGACCGAAGTCTCACGGGGAGTCTGCTTGTCCCCTCGGAACCATTGTATGGGAGAACGGCAGGCCCTTTCAAGACGACCGAGCAGGGTTTCTCCCCGATGACGGGCGGCCGGGCGATGTCGCTATCGCCAGGGCGGCTCCGGACCAGTGAAATCTTCGTGACGTTCCCGCGTGGCATCTTCGCTGCGGAGGTGTTGACAGCGTTCGGCCTCGGGGGTTCAATTTGCGCTATCGGGGATTTGCGATCTCCCCGCGAGGCGACATGCCCAAGCATCGCGTCCTTTTCACCAAGGGCGCAGCATGCCTTCATTCCTCATCTCCATTTTGTCCGACAGCTTCACGATCGGTAGGCACGGCGGTCGCGCTGATGCTGGTCGATGTCGTGCATCGACGGGGACCTCTCCGCCGAACGCTCGTCGTGGTTTGCCACGAGGGCCAGAAGCTCAGCGGAGGCATCGCCCGTCATTCTCCGCTGCATCGGGGCAGAGCTACATGCCAGGAGAACGCAAATGCGAACAGCAATGATTGGTACCGCCGCCATGCTCACGGCGATCTTGGGCTGGCTGTCGCCCGCCCAAGCCCTGACCCAAGAAGAACTGATCGCCAAGATCCAGGCGGCCGGCTACTCGCAGGTCAGCGACATCAAGTCGACGCCAGAAGGCACGACCGTCAAGGCGATGAAGAGCGGCAAGGAAGTCCGGCTCGTCGTCGACAGCAGCGGCCAGATCAAAGAACAAAACTGAGTTCGGAGCAGTCACATGAAGCGGACAATTCGCGCACTTTTCACCCTCGGCGCATGTTTCCTTGCACCTGCTGCCGTTTCCTTCGTCTCGGCGGCCCATGCGCAAAACGTCGATTGGCAGAGCGTCGACGAGACGCTGGGGCGCAAGCCCGCCGTCTCCGACGACGTCCATCGCTACGGCTTTCCCCGTACCGATCTCTCCGTGATGTTGGACGGCGTGGCAATCAAGCCGACGCTGGCGCTCGGCGGCTGGGTCGCGTTCAAGCCTGCGCACGGCGGAACCATGGTTATGGGCGACCTCGTACTGCTCGAGAACGAGATCAATCCCGTGATGGCGAAGATGGTCGCAAGCGGACTCGAAATCACCGCCGTGCATAATCATCTGCTGCGCGCAAATCCGGCGACCTTCTACATGCACGTCGCCGGGCACGGGGACGCGGTCAAGCTGGCCTCGGCAATTCACGATGCGCTTGCTGAAAGCGCGACCCCGCTGACCGTCGCGACAGCCGCCAGTCCGCCGTCGGTCGTCGAACTCGACACGGCAAAGCTCGACCAGATCATCGGCGTCAACGGCCAGGCCAATGGCGGCGTCTACCAATTCAACATCAAGCGGCGCGATCCGATCACGCAAGAGGGCTTGCCGTTGACTCCCGTCGGTCCGATGGGAGTGGCGATCGGCATCAACTTCCAGCCGACCGGTGGCGGCAAGGCGGCCATCACAGGCGACTTCGTACTGACCGGCGAGGAGGTCAACCCGGTCATTTTGGCGCTGCGGGCGCACGGCATCGAGGTGACCGCTCTTCATAGCCACATGCTAAACGAGCAGCCCCGGCTATTCTTCATGCATTTCTGGGCGAACGACGACGCCGTCAAACTCGCCGAAGGCTTGCGCGCGGCCCTCGACAAGACCGCCAGCACGAAGAGTTGAGCCGCGAAGTCACCCGATCCGGAAGCCAAACGATGCTCTCGACGGTGCTTGAGCCGCTACGGAACTACGAAGTTGGTGCGGTGCAGTTTCAATGCGATCGCTGCGCCGCGCCGCCGGAGATACGGGCGCCAGCAATCCCGGCGCTACGGTCATCAATTCGATGCCGATCAACGCAATGACGTGGTCGGCGGACAAATGACGATAGGTGCGGTCGAAAGCGTTTGACGGCATGGTCCGCCGTGCAATGGCCCGTGCCGCCGTTCGGCACGGCAAATCGGCGCGGCCGCCGGTTCAGATCATCAATTCGTGCAGGCCCAACCAGCCAGTGTAGAGGCCGACCAGCACGATCAACGCGGCAGACACATAGGGCGCGCGATGCGTGAAGCGGCTGAAGCCGCTCCAATGGCGTTCGACGTGCCGGATGCCAAGAGCGGCGACGACGCCAGCGGACACCATCGTGATGGCGAGGCCGACGCCGAAGCAGAGGACCAGCACGAAGCCGAGGCTGAACTGCTTCAACTGGATGCAGAGCAGAAGGACGGTGATGGCCGCCGGGCACGGAATGAGGCCACCGGTGAGACCGAACAGGATGATTTGCGGCGTCGTCACGGTGCGTCCGGCGAAGCGCTTGCGGATGTCCGCGGCGTGAGCGCGTGCGTGGGCGTCATCCTGTTCGCCGAGGTCCATGTGGTCGTGATCGTGCTCCTCGAACAGCATCTCGGTGACGTCACCGGCGAGCGCGAGGCGCGCCTTGAAGGCGTGCGGTTCCGGAGTCTCGTCGATGCTCTCCAGATATCCGTCGCGGGAGACGAATGCGAAGGTCTGCTCGGTGCCGTCGGCCCGGATGGTCGTCATCCTGACGTCCGAAGCGGAGGGGAGGCCGCCTCCGTCGCTCCGGATCCGCCAGCGCGGCGGAACGCCGTCCTCGAAGACTTCGATCGAAAGCGTCCTGCCGGCGAGCGCGACGACCTGCGTTTCATCGTGGTGATGATCGTGATGGTGCTCCTCGTTCTGCTGGCGCCAGGTGCGCCACACCATCCAGGCGGCCACGCCGAAGATGATGAGTGCCGACCCGATCTGGAGATAGGCCTCGCTGCGCTCTCCCGAGAGATCCTGGCCGAAATAGAGACCGAGAAGGGCAACCACCCACACCACCGCCGTGTGCGAGATCGTCGCCGACAATCCAAGAAGGACGGCCTGGACGACCGTACCTCGGATCGCGACGATGAACGCCGCCATCATGGTCTTGGAATGGCCGGGCTCGAGGCCATGCAGCGCTCCGAGAAGGATCGCGCTGGGGACGAAGAGCCAGGCGTGCGCGCTGCTCTGTTGCAGCAGTTGCGACAGATCGGTCATGAAATTCACTTCAGGTAGGTTCTGACGACGTCGATCAGGTCGGCTGCGCCCCTGGCCTTCTCGGGATCCTTCTCGCGATCCGGATCCACCACGTGATGGCGGATGTGGTCCTCGATCAGCTCGGTGGTCAGGCCGCCGACGGCACCCCGGACCGACGCGACCAGCATCAGGACGTCCGTGCAGCCAAGCTCGGCCTCCAGCGCGCGTTCGACCGCGTCCAGCTGTCCCTTGATGCGCTTCACCCGCGCCAGGAGCTTCGACTTTTGCTTGATGGTGTGTGACATCTGAATAAGATAGGGGGGTACCCTATAAGCGGTCAAGGTAAGAGACGATGGCCAACGGCCACGTCCTGACCAGGGTCACGCGATAAGATCGACAATGAGAAGCAGGAGGCTGGAGACAAGACCCAGAAACGGTACCCACATTGGGCAAATGAACGCACCCGGCGGCGACGCTTCATGTCGACGTTTGATTCGGATCAGCGCGACATTGACGATTGCGAAAACAACCAGAGTGAAGCGTGCCGTCAAATCTGCAAGGCCACCAAGCGGGACGGCCAGTGAGAGCACCAGGATCGCTCCAATACCGAACGCCGTCGCAAGAAGCGGTGTGTGCGTCACCGGGTTCAACCGTGCAAGGATCTTGGGCAAGTTGCCCTGATCGGCGAGACCATAGATCACGCGGCCGATCATGATCATGTGAACAATGATGCCGTTGAGCGTGGCCACAACAGCAATTGCGCTCATCGTAACGAGCGGAAGGCCCGTCAGCCGCTCGAAGACAAGCGCGAGCGGTGCCGACGAGCGTGCGAGTTCTTGTGGGGGCACCGCCGTCACCGCGATCCACACAACCAGCGCGTAGATCAGCGCCGTCAAGCCGAGGGTCAGAAACAGCGCGCGGGGCAGGGTACGGCTCGGCTCCTTCATTTCTTCCGCGACGTTGACCAGATGCTCGAAGCCGATGAAGGAAAAGACTGCGATGAGCGTCGTTCCGCCGATTCCAATCCAGGCCGTCGCATCACGCGCGGAAGGCCAAAGTTCCGGCAGGCGGGTGACAACGTCGGTTCCGTGACCGAGGCCGGCCGTGATAATCAGCACGAGGCCACCCACCTCGACGAGCGTCATGATCCCCGCGAACGTGACCGACTGTACCGTGGCGAGACATGCCACGACCCCCATCGCAAGCACCACGCCCGAGATGATCCATGGCGCCGGAATGGCCAGGAACACCGCAATATAGCCTGCGCTGCCAACGCTGATGGTCGCAGCCGAGATTGTTGCTGTCGCGACCACGAGAAGTCCGACCGCGAGGCTGAACCATTCGCGACGAAAGGCGGCCTGCACATAGGCCGCCTCGCTGGCGCTCACTGGCATGCGCGTTCCCAGTTCGGCAAATGTGGCTGCGCTGAACGCCATCACGAGTGCTGCAGCGATGAAGGCGAGTGGCGCATGCATGCCACTCCGTGCTGCGGCGATTCCAACGAGGACGTAGATTCCTGCTCCGATGGTGACGCCAAGGCCATAGAGCACCGCATGGGTCAGCGTCAGTGACCGCAAAAGGCGCTTCGACTCGGCCGGCGAGCCAGCAGCCCCGATAGACATTCGACGTTCTCCTCGGATGGAATGACAAGCGCACCTAGCGCGTCCCCACGGCAAAACCGATCTCGATCACGGTTCGGCTGGGGAAGGGGATGATCAAAATCCGGGCACATCCAAGCCCGTCTTGTTCTCAGCCGGCCGCCTGACCGTAAAGTGCACCAGCCCATGCAGCTAAAGCAACCAAGATCAACCCCGGGACGACGCGAACAGCAAAGGAACGTCCGCCGCTCGTGGTGGCAAGAACGATCTTGCTCATCGTATTCGTTGAAAGCCCAGCCAGAATCGGAAGGAGCGCATCAGCGGCCGTGAGCTTTCCCGACGCAACAAGCGAAGCGACCGATATCGCAGCGGAATGCGTATCGGCGAGGCCAACAATGGCCGCAGCGAAGATGATGCCGTTCTCGCCGAATCGAACT
Source organism: Bradyrhizobium sp. SSBR45G (assembly GCF_030159255.1). Classification (GTDB taxonomy): domain Bacteria; phylum Pseudomonadota; class Alphaproteobacteria; order Rhizobiales; family Xanthobacteraceae; genus Bradyrhizobium. The sequence goes on from NZ_BSCT01000031.1 coordinate 22,203, forward strand.
TGCAGCGCGGCGCATGCGACGAGAATGATGGAGAGCGTGACTGCAAACACGAGTGTCGTCCAAAGACTGAACGCGCGGCCTCCCTGCAATTCGACGTCCGTTGTCCGTCGCAGCGCGAGCACGGTGAATGCCGCGCCACAGGCGAAGGCAGCCATTCCGGCGATCGTCAGAGGAATTGCAAGGGATAGCGACGTCGTCATGCTCGTAATCGCCAGAACGAGTGCCATCTGAATGATGGTCGCTATCGTGGACAACACGGCGCCGGCAACGGCAGCGGCGAGCACCTCCTTGGCCTTGGCCGCACAAGCTCCCATCGCGGCAATGGTTGCTGTGCTCGAAATGAAGCCCGAAGCGAGGCCGGCGACCGGAAGTCCAAGTCTGGCGCCCAATATACGTACTGCACGCTGATCGCCATCATGAGTATCGCGACAATCCAGATCGAGTGCGAATTTAGCCCACCGTATGGTCCAAAAGGACGATCGGGTACGAGCGGTTGATCCACGTCAACGAGGCGCGCTCGTGCAAAAGGTATATAGCGGCGAGAGGATTTCGAGATGCAGCTGTTCAACTCCGCGAGGAACTACGGCGCGATTCCTCAGGCTCTGCATTGGCTCACGGTCGTTCTCGTGGCCGTCGCCTGGGCGCTTGGCGTCTTCGGTGACGTGCTGCCTAAAGGGGCACCGCGTGAGTCGGGTCTGTTCGTCCATGCGACGGCCGGGATCGTGATCCTCGCGCTACTGGTGGTGCGTTTGGTTTGGCGGCTGGCCGATCCCTCTCCGCCATCCGAAGTGACCGAGTTCGCGACTTGGATGGGAAAGTGGCAGGATCCGGCCGCACGTGTCGCGCATTACGTTCTCTATGCGCTGCTGTTTGCCGTGCCTGTCGTTGGAATCGTATTGCAATTTGCGCGGGGTGATGCCTTGCTGCTGTTTGGCATCTCCGAGATCGCGTCGCCATGGACAAAGGACCGCGTGTTCGCTCACAACGTCAAGGAAGTTCATGAGCTTCTCGCCCATGCCCTCGTCGTCCTGGCCGCCTTGCATGCGGCGGCTGCGCTGATCCATCACTGGATCTTCCGCGATCGGACGCTGATGCGCATGCTGCCTCATTCGGACAATTAGAGCACGCGACACGGCTGTAGGGCACGACGGATGGTCCGGACGTTTCGACGACCGCGGCCGAACGCTCGGCCTTCACGATCTGATCAATCGCTCTGCTCATGCTTCTGATTGCCAGTCCCAGGACGCATTGCCGGGAAGCTGACCGATGCCGGAGTACCGCGTCAGCATCACAGGCGAATGGGCACGTTTGAGAGCGTCGCAGATTGAAGGATACAACCGTGGCGCCCAATGCCGATCGATGGACTGCCAAGGTGCACTCGCCTGCGCGGTGTTGACGTGCACCTGACCGGCGTCCGTCAGGACAGCCCGCCGATGGTGACCTCGATCGGCTCCGAATTGCTTCAACGGAATGTCATGAAGTCTGGGACATTCTTGAGTACCGTGGCAGTGGCTAAGCTCCAAGGCATTATCAGGAGAAAAGCATGAGCCGTCTTCACGTCCACCCTGAAAGCCACCTGGTTGCCCGGATCGGGTGGCTCAGAGCGGCCGTTCTGGGAGCCAATGACGGCATCATTTCCACCGCGAGCCTGATCGTCGGTGTCGCTGCCGCAGCAGCGACACGAAACGACGTCCTGATCGCGGGTGTCGCGGGATTGGTCGCTGGAGCGATGTCGATGGCCGCCGGTGAATATGTCTCCGTCAGCTCGCAGTCGGATACGGAGCAGGCCGACCTTGCACGGGAACGCAAGGAGTTGAGCGACAACCCGACATTTGAGCGCGACGAGCTTGCCGAGATATACGTCAAGCGAGGTGTCGATGAGCCCCTCGCGCGGCAGGTGGCCGAGCAGCTGATGGCGAAAGACGCGTTGACGGCTCATGCCCGAGACGAACTGGGAATTTCGGAGATCACCGCAGCGCGGCCTGTCCAGGCCGCGCTGACCTCTGCGATGATGTTTTCGGTTGGGGCCGCCATGCCCTTGTTGATGGTCGTCGTGTCGCCCGCAAATGCGCTGGTTCCGATCGTTTCCGCGGCTTCGCTCGCTTTCCTCGCTGTGCTGGGGGCGATCGGCGCGAAGGCAGGCGGAGCGAACATTCCGCGCGCCACCGTTCGCGTGACATTTTGGGGAGCCTTCGCCCTGGGTCTCACCGCAGGCATCGGAAAGTTGTTTGGAGCTGTCGTTTGAGGCACGGTCGATGCCTCTGCGACGCTGGCAATGCGTCGGCGGCCGCAACTTCCGCCTGAAGCTGGTCGCGCGAGCGCATGTCGATGAAGCTTGGCAATGTCGGCTGCATCAGCGCGATGACGGTCTGGTTGGCGACACCCTCGTCGCCGACGTGCCGCGACGGTCCGTGTTCGCCGAGCGGATGCGAAATCCTCAGAACCTTGCCTGCGATGGGGGCCGAGACGGTGTAGTCATCCGGCGTCGTCGGGGTCCGCAAGGCCCTAATGCATCGGCTTGCCTGGCCTCATTGCCATGCCCATCATGGCTCCGCTCCGCATGGCTGACATCATCGGCATCATGCCCATCTGCGGCGCGAGTAGATCGTCAGAGGTCGTCTTCTGCTCGTCGGAAAAGCCGGCGACGAGATTGATCAACGCGGATTTCATCGCACGCGTGGCCTCGAGCCGGGCGGCCAACCACTTCTCCTGCCAACTCAGCCGGTCTACCAAAGTCTCAGATCCGGACTCGGCCTGAGACATCATCGATGTCCGCAACTCGCCGAGGGCCTTGGCGTTGGCCCGCAGCGCGTCGGCAAACGCGTTCCAGGCCGGCGCCTGGGCGTCGGTGATCTTGAGCTCTGTCCGGAGGAAGGCGATCCGTCCCTCCACGTGGTCGATCGTCTCCATGCCGTCGCCGGACTGCCGCATCATGCCCATCATCCGCGGCATGTCCGACATCGACATGTTACTGCCCATCATGTTCGTCATGCCCCCACGGTTCATGCCCTGGGACGATCCTGCGCCGCGCGGCGGCTCCGGAGCCGCCGGCTCCTTGGCTGCCGGTGCCTCCTTCTGGTCGAGATGATGGCCCTGATGCTCGGCAGGTGATTGCGCGAAAGAGGGATTGCCGACGATCGTGAGCAGCAAGGCTGCTGCAAGCGTTGGACTTCGCATCGTAGTCCTCCTGAGGTCTGGCATTGAATGGATTGTGACCCTCGCCGCTTGATGCGAGTTGATTCAGGTCAACCAGGGGGATGGCCGCGGCAGGGGGCCGTAGCGAAGGTTACGGCACAGACAAGGATCGTCTTCTTCAAGTCGTGTCTCCTAGTGGTGGCGCTGGTGGTCGTGCTGTTTTGCCGGACTCTCGGCCGTATACCCGCGCAGCTCGGCGTACTTCTCCAACTGGGCCTTATCGAGGACCGCGGCGGTGAGCAGGTGATATTTGAGGTGGGTCTGGCGGAGCTGTCCCTGCGTCGTCGAGATCGCCGCTGTTGTCGACCTCAGGCTCTCGGCCGTGATCGTTCGCTCCGCGAATTGACGATCCAGATCGCTCTCCTGCTCGATCAACCTGTTGCCGATCGGAGTGGTCTCGGTCTTCATCGCGGAGAACATCTCCTGGACCTTGCTCCGCTGCTCGGCAGTCAATCCCAGTTGGTCCGCGAGTTCGACGACATGAGAGGGGCCCGGATAGCCGTTGAGCTCGGCGGCGAGCGCGAGACCCATGCCGCGTCCGGCCTGGAGGTCTGCGATCTGCTGCTCGGAGAGTGCCTTGACCTGCCGCGACTGCATGCCGGCGTACGGCGTCTGTGCCCAGGCCAGCACCGGGACCAGCAAGGCAGTGACCAAAACGACTGATTTCATGACGTCCACCTCCTCTTTTCGGAAAAGAACCAACTGTCCTACGCTGCGGCTTGCGGCGCGCGCGTGACGTCCGCCGCCGTGTCAACGGGATGGTCCGCGACCGGCTGCTCGCCGGGCGGCAGCCCTCGCCCCTTCACCAGGCCGAAGATCGCCGGGATGACGATCAGCGTCAGCAGCGTCGACGAGATCATGCCGCCGATCATAGGCACGGCGATGCGCTGCATGATCTCGGATCCGGTGCCGGTGCTCCACATGATCGGCAGAAGGCCGGCCATGATGGCAACCACGGTCATCATCTTCGGTCGAACGCGCTCGACGGCGCCCACCATGATCGCATCATGGAGATCTCGTCGGGTCAAAGCGCGCCCCTCGACACTGCGCCTGGCCTTCACCTCGGCCAACGCGTGATCGAGATAGATCAGCATCACCACGCCGGTCTCGGCGGCGACGCCGGCGAGCGCGATGAATCCGACCGCCACCGCGACGGACAGGTTGAAGCCCAGCCACCACATCATCCAGATGCCGCCGACCAGCGCGAACGGCAGCGATAGCATCACGATCAAGGTCTCTGTCATCGCCCTGAAGTTCAGGTACAACAGCAGGAAGATGATGGTCAGAGTGACCGGCACTACGACCTTCAGCCGTGCGGCGGCCCGCTGCAGATATTCGTACTGGCCGCTCCAGACCACGTAGGTGCCGGCGGGAAACTGGATGCTGTCGTTGACCGCGCGCTGTGCGTCGGCGACGTAGCCTCCGATATCTCGATCGCGGATGTCGACATAGATGTAGGTGGCGAGCTGCCCGTTCTCCGTCCGGATCGACGTCGGCCCGCGTGCGGGCTCGATCCTCGCCACTTCTCCCAGAGGCACGGCGCCCCCCGCCGGCATCGGCACGAGGATGTCGCTGGCGATGGCTTTCGGACTGTCACGGAGGTCGCGCGGATAGCGCATGTTCACGGCGAACCGCTGCCGGCCTTCGACCGTCGTCGTGACCGTCTGGCCACCGAGCGCCGCGGCGATGGTATCCTGGACGTCCTGGATCAGGAGTCCGTAACGGGCGAGCGCCTCCCGGTCTGGCGTGATCTCCAGATAGTAGCCGCCGATGCCTCGCTCTGCGTAGGCAGATGAAGTCCCTGGCACGGCCTTGAGGACGCGCTCGATCTGCTTGGCAAGACGGTCGATCTCGACCAGGTCGGTGCCCATTACCTTCACGCCGATCGGGGTGCGGATGCCGGTGGAGAGCATGTCGATGCGTGCCTTGATCGGCATGGTCCAGGCGTTGGAGACACCGGGAAACTGCAGCGCCTTGTCCATCTCGGCGATCAGGCTGTCGACAGTCACGCCCGGTCGCCACTGCTCCTTCGGCTTCAGGTTGACCACGGTCTCGAACATCTCCGTCGGCGCGGGATCGGTCGCAGTCGCCGCCCGTCCCGCCTTGCCGTAGACCGACGCGACCTCCGGAAAGGACTTGATGATCCGGTCCTGCATCTGCATCAGCTCGGCTGCCTTGGTGACCGAGATGCCCGGCAGCGTCGTCGGCATGTAGAGCAGGGTGCCCTCGTTCAACGCAGGCATGAACTCGGTGCCGAGCTGACGGGCCGGCCAGACCGTAACTGCGAGGACCGCCAACGACGCGAGGATCACGAGGGTCTTGGCGCGCAGCACCCTCTTGATGACCGGCCGGTAGATCCAGATCAGGAAACGGTTGATGAAGTTCTTGTGCTCCGGGACGATCCTGCCGCGGACGAAGATCACCATCAGCGCCGGCACCAGGGTCACCGAGAGGAGCGCCGCCGCGGCCATGGAGAACGTCTTGGTGAACGCCAGCGGGCTGAACAGCCGTCCCTCCTGAGACTCCAGGGTGAAGATCGGCATGAACGACACGGTGATGATCAGCAGGCTGAAGAACAACGCCGGCCCCACTTCTGAGGCCGCTTCGATCAGGATCTGGACGCGCGACTGATCCGGCTTCGCTCGTTCCAGATGCTTGTGCGCGTTTTCGATCATGACGATGGCGGCATCCACCATGGCACCGATCGCGATTGCGATCCCGCCGAGGCTCATGATGTTGGAGCCCAGCCCCAGCAGCTTCATGGCGCCGAACGCCATCAGCACGCCGACCGGCAACATCAGGATGGCGACGAGCGCGCTGCGGACGTGCAGCAGGAAGACCACGCAGACCAGCGCCACGACGATGCTCTCTTCGAGGAGCGTATGCTTGAGGGTGTCGATGGCGGCGTAGATCAGGTTGGAGCGGTCGTAGACCGGGACGATCTCGACGGACTTCGGCAGGCTGCTCGCGATTTCCTTGAAGCGCTTCTTGACGTTCTCGATGACGTCGAGGGCGTTGACCCCGAAGCGCTGCAGCACGATGCCGCTCGCGACCTCGCCTTCACCGTTGAGCTCGGCGATGCCACGCCGCTCGTCAGGACCGAGCTCGACGGTGGCGACATCACGCAACAACACCGGCGTGCCGTTGCTGGACTTCAGGACGATATTGCCGAGATCGTTGATGCTCTTGATATAGCCTTTGCCGCGGATGACGTACTCGAACTCGGACAGCTCCACGGTCCGGCCGCCGACGTCCGCGTTTGAAGCACGGATCGCCTCCCGGATCTTCTGCATGCTGATCCCGCGGTCCCGCATGCGCTGCGGATCGAGGACCACGTTGTACTGCTTGACGAAGCCGCCGATGCTGGCGACCTCGGCGACGCCCTCGGCCTTGGCCAGCGCGAATTTCAGCGTCCAGTCCTGGATGGTGCGCGTCTCGGCGAGATTGAGCTCCTTTGACATGACGGCGTACTGATAGACCCAGCCGACGCCGGTCGCGTCGGGGCCGATCGTCGGCGTCACTCCGGCCGGAAGCCGGGAGGCGGCCCCGTTCAGAAACTCCATCACCCGCGAGCGCGCCCAGTAGATATCCGTCCCATCCTCGAAGATCACGTAGACGAATGACACTCCGAAGAACGAAAATCCGCGCACGACCTTCGACTTCGGGACCGTCAGCATGGCGGTCGTCAGCGGATACGTGACCTGATCCTCGATCACCTGCGGGGCCTGGCCCGGGTATTCCGTGTAGACGATCACCTGCGTGTCAGAGAGGTCTGGTATCGCGTCGAGGGGAAGTCGGACCAGGGCGTAGAGCCCGGCAGCGGCCGCGAAGCCGGTGCCGAACAGCACCAGAAGCAGGTTGCGGGCCGACCAGGCGATGATGCGGGAGATCATTTGTGTTCTCCCATATCGCTGTGCGAAGCGCCTTCGGACTGGGAGGCGCCGGCTTCGGCGAAGCCCTTCAGCGCCGCCTTCAGGTTGCTTTCCGCATCGATCAGGAAGTTGGCGGAGGTGACCACGGCTTCGCCGGAGGCTAGACCGTCCCGCACCTCGACGTAGCCGCCGCCTCTGCGCCCCAGTTTGACTTCGCGGGGCTCGAAGCGCCCTTCGCCTTTGTCGACAAGGACGGCCTGGCGGCTGCCGGTGTCGAGCACGGAACTGTCGGGGACCGCCAGGACCGGCGCGGGATCGGCGGTGTCGATGTCGGCATCGACATACATGTCGGGCAGCAGCGCCGCGTCGGGGTTGGCGAGCTCGATCCGGACACGAACGGTTCGGGTGTCGCGGTTCACCTGCGGATAGACGACGGCGATCTTGCCGGCGAAGGTGCGACCGACAAAGCTTCTCGCGCGGACCGTCACGGGCAGACCCACGGCGATGTTGCCGAGATCGCGTTCGGCAACGTCGACCAAGGCCCATACCACCGAGGTGTCGGCGATGCGGAACAGCACGTCGCCCGGATTGGCCCGCATGCCCTCGATCGCGTTGCGCTCGAGCACGATCCCGTCGCGCGGCGCGGACCAGCGGATGGTGACGGGCGCGACCCGTGTTCGTTCCATTTCCGCGATCACCGATTCCGGTACGTCGAGATTGACCAGCCGCTGCCGGGACCCGCGGCCGTACATCTCAACGCCCCCGACGGTCCTGGACGTGATCGTCGCCAGATACTCCGCGGCGGCGGAAGCGACCGCCGAACTGTAGATGTCCATCAGCGGCTGGCCCGCTTTGACGCGGCTGCCCGTGGTCACGTCGGCGATCTTCTGGACAAAGCTCTCGGCCCGCATGGCGATCACGGACACGCGGCGCTCGTCCAACTGTATCGTGCCGGGAGCCTTCACCGAGACCCGGACGGTGCGCCGCTCGACGGGCTCCGACTTCACTCCGGTCCGCTGAATCTTGCCTGGTGAGAGTTTCACCGCGCCGTCATCGACGTCGTCGCCTTCGTAGACGGGCACGTAGTTCATCCCCATGGGATCCTTCTTCGGCACCGGCGAGGTGTCGGGCAGGCCCATAGGGTTCCGGTAGTAGATGATCTTGCGCGATGAGTCCGCTTGTTGCTTCGGCTTCTCCGGCTCGGGGGCGGGCTGATCGTCGTCGTAGACGGGCAGGTAGTCGCGCCCGCGCTCATCCTTCTTGGGGCCGGCCGACCATAGCGCCGCGCCGCTCGGATCGCGGAAATAGAGCGGAGTTCGGCCCGCGGACGCGGCTGCGGGTGCTTCAGCATGGACGGACCAATGCTCGCCCTTCGCGTACCAAATGGCACCGAGGGCCATGCCGGCCATCATTGCGAGTGCCGTCAAAAGACGCTGCGTGTTCATGATGTGCTACCCGCGCGCTCAGGGCGCGCGTCCATGTGAATGGGTGAGAGAAGTCCGGGCGCCGCCGGGCGGCGCCCGGAGGCTCACTTCGTCGCCTTGACGATCACCTTGCCGGTGACGGTCTCGGTCTCGCCCTGCACCTTCGCGGACAGCGTGACCTGGTAGCGGCCGGCCATCGGCAGATCGGTCTTGAAGTTGTAGACGCCAGGCTCCTTGGACGGGAGCGGCGAGACTGCCGATTCCATGTCGGCCATGCCGTCCGGCGCCATGTCGACGCGGGTCTTGAAGATCACCGCATCCGGTACCGGCTTCCCGGTCTGCTTGTTGGTCAGACGGACGGCGAGCGTGACGTCGTCACCCTTCTTCATCTCCGGATTGACCGGCTCGAACGTGTAGTCGCCTGCGCCCGCCATCGCCGCTGAAGCGGCAAGCGAAAGGGTTGCGGCGAAAGCCGCGGTCGCGAATTTGGAAAGCATTGTCCTGTCCTCATGATCTGATCTCGGCCGTGGCGCCATGGGCGCACACGTCAGCCGTCATCGCGCGCAGCCGTGCTGCGCGCGTCCGGGTCTGCGAGATCAGGTTCGAGGAGGGCGGAAGGGAGGGCTGCCGCCGCGGTAGGACATCACCTGATCCGCGGGAATGGCGATCTTGCTCGCCGGCAGGAAGAAAAACTCGAAGCCGAGGACGCGTACTTCACCAAGTGCGAGAGCCCCGCCGACGCAGCAGAAGCCCATCCGGCACTTGTCGCCGTCCTTGTGGGAAGTCGTCCCTTTCATGCCGTCCGGGCAACAATCGTCCATCGACATGTCATCGCCGGCCGTCATGTGCATCGTCGCGCGCATCTCACCCGACGGCGCCGCGTAGCCGGCGGCGGACGCGCCGAGCGGCAGCATCGCCAGCGAGACGGCGATCGCAAACGCGAGGAGGGTACGGACGAGCCGCATCGTGAATCGACTTACCTTTCGGGCCGCAGCGCTACTCAATTAGCATACTCCGGCACGGACGCAGATCCTTGATCCCGCTCAAGAAATCGTGACCGAAGCCATTCTACCTCGCCAGGTCGCCCATGGACGAATATACCCCCATGGGGTAATTTGCAAGATGGGAGTATTTGAGGCGAGGTGGTGCCAGAAGGAGCCGAGTTAGAATCAGCTTGAGCTGGTCTTCTTTTGCAGCACGAGCTTGAGAGCGGCACCCCCCATTCTCGAATCCTCGATCCACAGTCGACCGTCATAGAGGCTGATCAAGTCGCGGGCGATCGCGAGACCGAGCCCGGTCCCCGGCTTCGTATCGTCCAGTCTCGTGCCCACATCGAACACGCGGGTTCGATGTTCGACTGGAATGCCCGGCCCATCGTCCTCCACCGTGATCAAAACGGTGCTATCGAGGTCTTCGATCGCAATCACGACGCGGTCGCGCGCCCATTTGGCGGCGTTATCGAGCAGGTTTCCGATCAGCTCGGTCAGATCGTTGGAGTCACAGGCCACGACGAGGTCGGTCGGGCCTTCAACCTCGAACCGCCGCTCGTGCCCCGGACCAAATCGCGAATAGGTGTTGATGACGCTCCTCAGGACGTCTGCCAACAGCGAGCACGCGCCCGCATTTGCGATTCCGGACGCCTTGGCGCGCGCTGTCTGATAGTCGATCAGCAGCGCCATTCGCGAGCATTGCTCGGAGAGGGCTCGCGCGTGATGCTCCTGGCCGGACGCCCTCAGCCGCGCTGCTTCCTCGTCGAGAATGGCCAGCGGTGTCTTCAGCGCATGTGCAAAATTGCCCGCGAGCCCGCGGGCGCGCTCGACCATCGTGAGATTGGCCGTGATCATTCCATTCAACTCGGTCACCAGCGGCATGATTTCCCCCGGCAGGTCCTCGGGCAGGCGGGTGGTCTTGCCGCTGCGCACGTCCATGATGGCGCGACCCATGCGTTGCAGTGGCCGCAATCCGTAGACGACCTGTGCGTAGGCTGTGCCTACCATGGCGAGCGCCATGAAGCCCAGCATCGCCACCAGCGTCCGATTCAGGTGCTGCATCTCGTCGCTTATCAGCCGCTCATCCGCACCGATGCGAACTTCCACCGGTTGCCCGAGACGAGACGGCTCGCTGACGGTTCGAATCATGCGCAGCGGCCCAGTCGGCCCCTCCATATTCGTGAGCGCCGCCATGGTGCTCGGGGATCCGTCGCGATCTTGGTCGGGGGGCAATGAAAGAAAGAGATCATCCTGCAGCGACGGCGAACGCGCGCTGTTGCCGTTCTGCAGAATGACCTGCCAATACATGCCGGACCGGGCAGGGGAGAAACGCGGGTCGCTCAGATGACGGGTGATGATTGGCCGCTGCGCGGCATCGAGCTCGACGAGATCGACGAGCTCGCGGGCATGATCAAGCAGGTCATGATCGATGTGCGCCTCGACGACACGGCGAATGATGATCGACAGCCCGAGTCCGCTGGAGAACGAGACGATCGAAATCCAGATCGCGGCGACGGCCATCATTCGGGCCCGGAAATTGCGACGGAACATTGTTCTATCCGAAGCGATATCCCATGCCTCTGATGGTACGAATGCAGTCGCGTCCCAGCTTTCTCCTGAGCCGGGCAATGTAGACCTCGACGGTGTTGGAGTCGCCATGATCGTTGCCGGTATAGATGTGGTCCAGCAGCTCGGTCTGCGACACGATATGATCGGCGCGGCGCATGAGGAGTTCGAGGACACGTAACTCGAGTGCGGTCAGATCGACAATCTCACCGTCCTTCTTGACCGAGCCTGCCGCAGGATTGAATTCGATCTGACGGAGACGGAGCACCGCCTCAGGTCTGTTGCTGACCCGGCGTAGCAGCGATTTGACCCGTGCGACGAGCTCCTGGGTCTTGAACGGCTTTTCCAGATAGTCGTCCGCGCCCGCGTTGAGACCGTTGACGCGCTCGGCCCAGCCGCTGCGCGCGGACAGGATCAGCACCGGCAGCGTGTGTCCCGTATGGCGCCAGCGCTGCAGCACGTCGAGGCCCGAAATGCACGGCAGACCGAGATCGAGCACCGCGGCATCATAGGGCTGGCTATTGCCCAGCATCCAGCCTTGCCTGCCATCGGTCGCGAGATCCGCCTCGAAGCCGGCGTCGGCCAGGCTTTCCTTGATGCGCTCGGCGTAGACGGGCTCGTCCTCGATGAGCAGAATGCGCATTTGCCACGACTCCGGTTTGCAGAAGGAGGCCGACGATGCCGAGACGCGGATCGGCCCCGAACGCTATGGATTGATCCCGAGCTGCCTCGCGGTGTCGGCGATGCGCGTGCGTTCGGCGACGTCCTCTGCGAAAATCGACAGGGCGCGCTGCAGCGATTGCTTCGCCGCCTCGACCTCGCCCAGCACTACCCGCGAGCGGATCAGCTTGATCCAGCCTTCTGCATCTCTTGGTGATTGCTCGAGCCGTGCCGCAAGGCCGTCCACCATGCCGCGGATCATCAGGTTGCGGTCATCCGTGGACATCATTTCCGCCTTGCGGATGTCCGCGGCTCGGGGGCCGTGCGGTTCGGCCGTCTCGCTCGCGGCTGTCTGTCCGGAGCGCAGCAGCTGTTGCATGCGCTCGGCGGAAAGGTCAGGCCGAACAGGCGAGGGCGAGCTGTCATTCTCTCCGAGCTCGCGGCGAAGCGCATCCAGCCGCTGCTTGAGATCGGGCAGCCACGGTTCGTTCGGATCGGCCTCCGAGACGATGGCTGTCCAGTCGGCCATCGCACCTTTTTTGTCTCCCTCCTGCTCCTTCACGACGCCGATGAAGAAGCGAGCGCGCGCGTCCTTGGGATCGAGTCTGAGGGCTTCGTCAAAATCCGCGTGAGCGTCTGACGTGACGGTGCCGTCCGCGGCCCGCACCAGCGCTTCGCCTCGCGCACTGCGATATTCGGCCGAGCCGGGCCGCAGTTCGGTGGCGCGCCCGTAGGCCTGTGCCGCCTCGGCAAAACGCTCGATGTTGAACAACGACCAGCCGAGCAGGCGCCACCCGTCGGCATCCCGTGGATTGCGCTCCAGTCTGGTCTGGACACGCTGGATCATCTCCTCGACCGGCGGCAGTCCGCTGCTCTGCTGCGGCCGGTCGCGTCCGTCCTGCCCGGTCATCTGCTCGAGCGTGGCAATGGCCTGGGTGCCGGCGTCGGATCGCGCCTCGCCGACTGACCTTGCGGTGGTGCTGCTGGCGGCCTGGCCCGGCCCGGCTGCGGGTACATCCGGATTTCCGACGAGCGCATACAGAGCGACGGAGCCGAACACCACCGTCGTCGTGACGACCGTGAGCGCGAACTTTCGTTCAGAGCTGGTGAGGGAGGCGGCTGGCGGCTGTTCGGCGGCGACCGCGGCGAGAATGCGCCGCCTGATCTCATTGGCCGTGGTCTCGCCGTCCGACTTGTCGATCAGGCCGCGCGTGGTGTCGTTCTCGATCTCGCGGAGCTGGTCGCGGTGGACGGCGATTTCCCGCGCCGAGGCCAGCTGTCTCCGCTCGTAGCCGCGGATGAAGGGCGCCGAGACGAGCACGGCGGCCACGGAAATCATCGCCGTCAGGATCAGCCAAAGCATCATGAAAGGCTCCGTCGATCGAGGATCACCTCGATGGCTTTGAGTTCGTCGGCGCTGAGCGGCGCAGCAGGCCCTGCCTCGGGAGATGTCGCATTGCCAGCCGCGCGGCGCATGTAACGGCCAAAGACGATGACCGCCGTGAGCAGCGCCAGGAACGGACCGATCCAAAGCGGAATCGTATTCCACTGCAACGGCGGCCTGAGCAGAACGAAGTTGCCGTAGCGCGCGACGAGGAAGTCGACCGCTTGTTGATCGCTGTCGCCGGCCTGCAGGCGATCGCGCAGCAGGACCCTCAGGTCGTGGGCCAACGGTGCGTTGGAATCGTCGATGCTCTGATTTTGACACACGACGCAGCGCAATTGCTGGCCCAGCGCGCGCGCGCGTGTTTCCAGCCTTTCGTCCTGCAGCATTTCGTCGGGCAACACGGCACGGCACGGCGACCATATCGCCGTCAACACGAGCGAGGTGAGGAGCAGCGCTTCGACCAGGCGCCTGATCTGCCGGCCGCTCATGACTCACTCCTGAGCGCCTTCAGCAGCGGCTCGAAATCCTCACGCCAGACATCCTCAGTCAGCGGGCCGGGATAGCGGAAGCGGATCCGCCCGGCCCGGTCGATCACGAAGGTTTCGGGAACGCCGGTCACGCCGAGATCGATGCCGGTCCGGCCGGACTCATCGGAGCCGACACGTGCATAGGGACTGCCATGCTTGGCAAGCCAGCGCTTGCCGTCGTTCCGATCGTCTTTCCAGTTCAGCCCGTAGATCGGGATTGCGGCGCTCTCTGCGAGCTTGAGCAGCATCGGGTGCTCGACGCGGCACCCGGGACACCAGGATGCGAACACGTTGAGCAGCAGGACGTCGCCTTGCAGATCGGTACTGGCAAGACCGGCACTCTTGCCGTCGAGCGATGCGAGCTGGAAGCGCGGCGTCGGCTTGTCGATGAGAGTCGAGGGCATCCGCCGGGGATCGTTGGTCAGGCTGAACGCCAGCCCGACGGCCAGGGCGGCGAAGGCCACGACGGGGATGAGATAAGGAAGGCGCGGCATGTCTCGTCCTATTCGGCGGGAACGGCAGTCGGCACGGCCCGCATCGCCCGGCGCGGCGCGCCGACGCGCAGTCTCCGGTCGGCCAGCGAAATGAAGCCGCCACAGGCCATCATCAGCGCGCCGATCCAGACCAGCGGCACGAGAGGATGATAGTAGCAGCGCACCGCCCAGCCGCCCTTGTCGTCGGGATCGCCGAGCGTCACGTACACGTTCCAGATCAGGTTGGTGCGGATGCCCGCGGCGGTGGTCATCTGCTGCCGGACGGGATAGAAGCGGCGCTCGCTGGACAGCTGCGTGAACGGCTTGCCGTTGCGCGTGATGTCGAACACACCCCGCTCGGCTTCGTAGTTGGGGCCTGGAAACTTTCCGATCGAGCGCAGCTTGATGTCGTAGCCAGCGAGTTGCAGGCTCTCGCCCGGCCGCAGCATCTGCACCTTTTCGCTGGCCCACGCCGTCATTCCCGTGATGCCGGCGACGGTGACGCCCATCCCAGCATGGGCCAGCACCAGCCCGTAGACCGCGAGCGGGGTGGTGCGCGCGAGGCTGAGCGAGGTCGCCAGCGGGGTCGCCGGGCCGAGTCGCACGCGATGAATCAGGACCATCAGCGAGCCGACGACGAGCCAAACGGCGATGCCGAAGAACAACGCGACCAGGAAACGCTGCCCGAACGTCGCAATGAGAACGGCAACGACGACGAATGCCGCAAGCCCTCCGGCCAGGCGGAGCCGCTGCAGCGCCGTGACGAGCAGATCGCGCTTCCACTTCAGCACCGGGCCGATCACCATGGCGAGCAGCAGCGGGACCATGATGGGAACGAATGTCATATTGTAGTAGGGCGGGCCGACCGAGATCTTGTCGTTGCCCAGCATGTCGACGATCAGCGGGTAGAACGTGCCGAGAAAGACGGTGGCCACGGCTGCGGTCAGCAGCACATTGTTGAGCACGAGGCCACTCTCACGGCTGACGGCCGCGAACAATGCGCCGTGCTTCAGGGCTGGCGCCCGGATCGCATAAAGCGTCAGTGCTCCGCCGGTTGCCAGCAGGATCAGCGCCAGGATGAATGCGCCGCGCGACGGGTCCTGTGCGAAGGCATGAACGCTGGTGAGTACTCCGGACCTCACCAGGAAAGTGCCGATCAGGCTCAAGGAGAAGGTCACGATCCCCAGCAGGATCGTCCAGCTCTGCAGCGCGCTCCGACGCTCGACCACCAGGGCGGAATGCAGCAGCGCTGTCCCCGCAAGCCACGGCATGAAGGAGGCGTTCTCGACTGGGTCCCAGAACCACCAGCCGCCCCAGCCGAGCGTATAGTAGGCCCATGCGCTCCCGAGCGTGATTCCGATCGTGAGAAAGCACCAGGCCGCCAGTACCCACGGCCGTACCCAGCGGGCCCAACTCGCATCGACCCTGCCCTCGATCAGCGCGGCAACCGAGAATGAGAAAGCCATCGAGAAGCCGACATAGCCCAGATACAGAAACGGCGGATGAAATGCGAGACCGGGATCCTGCAGGATCGGATTGAGCCCGTTGCCTTCAAGGGGAGCATCGATCAGCCGCGCGAACGGATTCGAGGTCGAGACGATGAAGGCCAGGAAGCCAAGGCCGATCATGCCGTGGACGCCAAGCACGTTGCTCTGCAGCCTGTCGGGCAGGTTCGTCCCGAACAGTGCAACCGCCGCGCCGAACACCGTGAGGATCAGGACCCACAACAGCATGGATCCCTCGTGGTTTCCCCATACGCCAGAGATCTTGTAGAGCAGCGGCTTCAGCGTGTGCGAATTGGCTGCGACGACCTGTACCGAGAAGTCGGAGTGGACGAATAGCGACGTCAGGCATGCGAACGCGATCGCGACGAACAAAAACTGGGTCAGGGCGGCGTGACGAACGAAGCCGGCGATCATCGCGGACTGGCGACGCAGCGCGGCGAACGGAACGATCGACTGCACCAGAGACACGACGAGCGCGAGAATGAGTGCAAAGGATCCGGCCTCCGCTGTCATGTTGGCTCCCCGACCGCAGCGAATATTCCTGCGACTAACTATCAAGTGTCTGTGATGAGTTGACACTCAATGCGCCGAATAAGGCATCATTCGTACCGAATGATGATGATCATTCGACGTGCGTCGTAGTGTAAGTGCAACTCAGTCGCATGGGCTCTTCGGTGAGCGATATGATGGAGTGTCTTGCGACGAAGTGTATTGCTGGGCGAGGGATGCGCGCTGATACCTTCACATGGTGAGCGGCGGCCGCATCGGCGCTGGTACAGAAGCGGACGCAGAACCGCTCGTCAGCTATTCCAGGAGCTTGGCAATGTCGCTGTGGCCGCTGGCGGTCGCTATGTCCGCGGCACGTTCGCGCCGCTTGTTCTTCAATTGCTTCTCGGCCCCGGCGGCAAGCAGGCTCTGCACGATGCCGATATGGCCGTCACTCGCGGCCATCATCAATGCGCTCATGCCCTGGGCGTTGCGCAAGTTCGGATCGGCCTTGCGTCTGAGAAGTTCAGCGACGACATCGGCGAGCCCCGCGCGAGCAGCGAGAATCAGCGCGGTATTTCCGTTTGTGGTCGCACGCTTGGGATCGGCGCCATGGTCCAGTAGAAGCAGCGAGGCCGGGGCGCTGCGGCCTTCGATGGCGTTCAGCAACGGCGTCTTTCCGTCGGCGTCGGCGCGGTCGACGTCGGCACCGGCACGGATCAATTGCTCGAGGGCGCGTGCATTGCCGTTGTTGGCGGCGTGCCAGAGTGCGGTACGGCCTTGCGCATCAGCGGCATCGAGGTCGGACTTCTGAACGAGCTGCGGATCGAGCGCAGCATCGGTGCATGATGCGACAGCGATCATCAGCGGGGTCCGGCCGTCCGCTGTCGTTGGCAGACTGCCCGAAACGCCGCCGAGAAGCGCGGCGATGGCAGCGCCGTTGCAACGGCTGACCGCCATTAGCAGCGCGGTCGAGCCGTCCGGTCGCCCGGCCGATGGGTCGGCCGCCTTTGTCAGCAGCAGTTTGACGACGTCTGCGTGGTCCTTGTCAGCGGCCAGCATCAACGGCGTGTCGCCGCGCCTGTTGCGCGTGTTCGGGTCGGCGCCTGAGGCCAGCAGCAGGTCCACCAGCCGCAGATGCCCGGCGGCCGCGGCGATCGCCAGCGGCGTATCGCCGTCCTCGTTGACGGCATTGACATCGGCCCTGGCAGCGATCAATTGGCGCATCGGATCGAGCTGACCGCGGAGGGCCGCATCGATGATGGCTGGATGGCCGTTTCGTATCGCGGCCTGCGCATCGAGCGTCGGAAGCGGCTTGCGCGGTGCTGCGCGCTCCGTGTCGCGGGGCCGGGGGAACGAAGTTCGATTGGCCATGTCGGCCAGCAACCGCTCGGCGGGTTGATAGCCGGCCGCCGCCGATTTGCGCAGCCAATCTCGCGCGCGCTCGGGATCTGCCGGCGTCCCGCGTCCCGCGAGATACATCGCCGCGACATTGTATTGCGCCTTGACGTGTCCCTTCCTCGCACTCGTTTCCATCCATCTGAACGCCAGCGCGTCATCGGATCGGGTGCCGAGACCCGAGCGGTAGAGTGATGCAAGCCGGTACTGCGCCTCGGGATCGCCGGCGTTGGCGGCGCGCTCGAGCAGCTTCAGGGCTTCCTCGGGACGTCCGGCCCGGATCGCCGTATCGGCAGCCTGGCTCGCGCCGGAACTTGTGCCCATCGGCGCATCGTCAGACAGCGCCACCGACGCCATGTTCAAGCTGACGAGACAGGTCAGGTTGATGAGGACAACAGAGAACTTACGCCGTGCCATACTTCGTCTCGACCTCGATACCCATGCTCTTCAGGAATGCGGTGGGCAGAATGCCGCCGACGCAGACGATGACGGCATCGTTTCGGATCGTGCTCAAGCTGCCGCCGACATCGATGTCGACGTCGTCACGGCCGATCCGTTTGACCGACGAGTTGTAGATGACGCGGAGCCACCCGGATCGAACGGCTGTCTCCACTCGCTGGCGATTCTTCAGCTTGGCGCGACTGAACGACTCGCTGCGATGCGACAGGGTCACCGTCGTTCCAGGCTCGTCGGCGATGGAGCACGCGGCCTCCAATGCGGCGTCGCCGCCGCCGACGACCAGCACGTGCTGGCCGCGATACTGTTCGGGGTCGACCAGCCGGTAGACGACCTTGGCCTGCTCTTCGCCCGGAGCTTCGAGCTTGCGCGGCGTTCCGCGGCGTCCGATCGCCAGGAGCACGGCATGCGTTCTGTAGTTGGCGCGGTTCGTCCTGACATCGAAGCTCTCTCCGGCTCGCGTGACGGCTTCGACGCGTTCACCGACGTTCACCTTGAGACGGGCCTTGCGCACGATGCCCATGAAGAAGGCGATCAGCTGTTCCTTGCTGAGCTCCCTGAAATTGAACTTGCCCGCGAGCGGCAGCGTGAAGGGAGCGGTCATCACCAGCTTGCCGCGGGGGAAGTGCGCGACGGTGCCGCCGAGCGAATCCTGTTCGAGGGTGACGAAGCGCAGCCCATGCTGCAGGCAGGCGAGACTGGCGGAGAGTCCGGCCGGACCGCAGCCGACGATCACGACGTCGAGCATGTCAGACTTGCCGATGGTCTTGAGCTTGCGGACGGAGTCGATCGCCTGACGTCCCTGCTCGATGGCGTTGCGGACCAGCCCCATCCCGCCGAGCTCCCCCGCAATGAAGATGCCCGGCACATTGGTCTGGAACGTCTCGTCCACGTTTGGAATGTCGATGCCGCGCGTTTCGGTGCCGAACACCAGCGTGATAGCGTTCACGGGGCATACCGCTTTGCAGGCGCCGTGTCCGATGCAATGCGACGGCTCGACCAGCGAGGCCTTGCCGCCGATCAGTCCGAGAATGTCGCCCTCCGGACAAGCCCTGACGCAGGAGCCGCAGCCGATGCACAAGGCGGGATCGATGATGGGGTGCAGCGATGCCGGCTCCAGCAGACCGGCGTCCTTGGCGGCCGAGAGCTTCGCTACGCTCTTTATCTCTTTTCTCTTGCGCACGGCCATGTAGGTGGCCCAGACGCCGAGCATCGGCGCCGCGTAGACGATCAGGAGATCGAGGGCCATGTCGTCTCTCTCCCTGATCTTACGAACTAATAGCTGGACAGGAGAGCCGTTGGCCGCGGATTCCGCGTGAAGCAGTTTGCTGCGGTGCTAGATGCAAATTCCTCTCAAGAGATGTCGACATAGAAATTCCAGAATGATCTGTCGTCTTGCAGACAAGGTTTGGATCATTCGTTGAACAGATGCCGTCGGCGGAAATATGGCTCGCACTGATATCGAACTAATGAGGCCAGTGTCGAAAGACAGGAGGAGTAGTTGCAAGTGGTTATCACTAGGCGTTTTCCCGATTGAGATCCGGAGATCCGCAGACGAGCCGGGCATCCACCGATCCGGCATTCGGGTTTCACTGGACGTTGCGGGCACATGAGCAGGGCAGCGGTCGCTCGCGCGAGCGGAAATCCTCTTCGAGGAACCGTTCCGGTCGTCGTCACGGTCATCGTTCTCGCAGCGATTGCTGTCGGCTGGCTGCAGAAGGAGGAAGAGTATCTTACGCCGGGATCGGGCACCGGATACTGGCTCGGAATCTATGGCAGCGTCGCGATGCTGTCGCTGCTGGCCTATTCGATGCGCAAGCGCTTCAAGTCGCTGCGTGGGATCGGATCGGTGCCGTTCTGGTTCAGGACCCACATGCTGCTCGGCGTCGTCGGTCCCGTGCTCATCCTGTTCCACGCCAATTTCAAGCTGGGAGCGCTCAACAGCAACGTGGCGTTCTTCGCCATGATGATCGTGGCGATCAGCGGTGTGATCGGCCGCTACATCTACGGCAAGATCCATATGGGCCTTCATGGCGGGAAGGCGCGGGTCAGGGAGCTGATTGCGGAAGCAGAGGCCATGAGGACGGAGCTCGGGCAGGAGATGCAGGCTGCGTCGTTCGTGTCGCGGGAACTGGCCGCCTTCAGCAAGGGGCTGGACAACAGGGTGCCGCGAACCGCGCTGGGCAGCCTGCGGACAGGGGCGATCATTGCTGCGCGCACGAGGCGGCTGCGTGCCAACGTGGTTGCAGAAGCGCGCCGGCTCATTCGCGCTGAAGCGAAGCGTGCGCGATGGTCGTGGTCCGAGCGCCGGCGTCGCGAGAAGCGGATCGAAGCGGTCGTGCGGCGGTATGCTGCGGCCGTGCGGAAGGCCGCTGAGCTGACATTCTTCGAACGACTGTTTTCACTGTGGCATGTGCTTCATCTGCCGCTGTTTTTCCTTATGCTGCTGGCGGGCGTCGTGCATGTCTGGGCCGTCCATCACTACTGACGGAGTTGCGTGATGCGGTGGCGCCTCGCGGTCCTTGTCGCCGTCCTGGTCGGCGTCGCCATGCCGTCGGCCGGACTTCGCGCGCAGACGTTGCTGGAGAAGCTCGTCATGCCTGGCCCGCTGGTCGAAAGGCACGCCAAGCTGGAGAGCGAATGCGGAAAGTGCCACGAAGCCTTTACGCGGAAGGCGCAGTCGGGCCTCTGCCTCGATTGTCACAAGGAGATTGCGGTCGATCGCCAGCAGCGTGAGCGCCTGCATGGACGCGACCAGGCAGCGCTGACCCAGGAATGCAGGCAGTGTCACACCGACCACAAGGGGCGAGGGACCGACATCGTTCAGCTCGACAAGGAGACCTTCAACCACGACATGACGAACTACCGGCTTGTCGATGCGCACAGGAACGTCCCGTGTGCAGGGTGTCATGTCGCAAAGGTGAAGTTTCGCAACGCGCCATCGACCTGTTTCGAGTGCCACAAGGCGCTCGATCCGCATCGCGGCCGCCTCGGTGAGCGCTGCGAAAGCTGCCACACGGCGGTGAAATGGCGTGCGACCAAGGAATTCGACCACACGAAGACCCGGTTTCCCCTCGTGGGCGCCCACAAGTCGGTCGCTTGTGCAACGTGTCATTCCGGCCAGCAGTACAAGGATCTGCAAACGTCGTGCGGCTCATGCCACCGTCTTCAGGACGTTCATGGCGGCCGTTTCGGCGACAAATGCGAGACCTGCCACGACCAGGAGAAGTGGAAGACGGTCCGCTTCAATCATGACAAGACCCGCTTCCCGCTGCGAAATGCGCATGCCAAAGTGAAATGTGAGGGCTGCCATACGGGCGACCTCTATCGGGACAAGCTCGCGACGTCATGCGTATCCTGCCACCGCAAGCAGGATCCGCATCAGGGCAAGCTCGGCGAGCGTTGCGAGACCTGCCATAGCGATATCGGCTGGCGGAAGAAGCTCTCCTTCGATCATGAAATCACACGTTTCCCGTTGATAGGCCTGCACAAGTCGGTGCCCTGCGAGGAGTGCCACCGGACGCCGACCTACAAGAACACGCCGATGGCCTGTGAAAGTTGCCACAAGGATTTTCATCAGGGGAAGCTCGGTGGACGATGCGCCACGTGCCACAATCCGAACGGGTGGCGGCTCTGGCGCTTCGATCACGCGCGGCAGACGCGCTTCCCGCTGGTCGGCGTTCATCAGAAGATCACATGCGAGGCCTGTCACAAGGCGAAGTCGCCGCCGGGCCTGAAGCTGCCGATGGATTGCTTCAGTTGTCATCGCAGCTCGGACGTACACAATGGTACCTTCGGCCAGACATGCGAGCGCTGTCATGTCGCGACCGGATGGCGCAACGTTCAGATCAGGAACTGATTCGTAGGAACTGATTCGTAGGAACTGATTCGGTCGGCTGCCGAGCTGCACCGGAAGCCTGACATCGTGTCGAGCTGAGATGAGCTCGCAACGGCTATCAGTTCGTCTGCAAATCTAATGGCTTGCGCGATGGAGTTGCGGAAGCCTCGCGCGCGCTGGGCTGTAGAAACTTCAACCTCCATTCAGCTTGAGTTCAGCTTGGCCCAGTTTTGGGCCAGCTTTGCACGTCTCTGGAAGCTCAGTCGTAGGCGTAGCGGAGGCTGCGCGGTCTGGTTGATGGAGCCGTCGTCGCGGGGGCGGCGTAGCGCTCGATTGAAGGAGCAAGGGGCGTTCCGAGTAGTCGGTTTCTAGGGAAGGCGTGCCGCCGGGCCGCAGGGGGAAATCCGCGAAGAGTGTCTTGGGTTTGTCAGGGCGACCGCTGAGCAGCGGGGCGCTCAACGATCTCGGCTGGATTGAGGTCGGCCGGTCGCCGTCGGATGTCCGGCAGGCGATCGGGTCGAGAGTGAAGAGCGGAGTTGGAGTTGAGCAGCTGCTACAGCAAGCTGGGGCTGTTGGGGCGAGCCTCGCACTGCATGGTGCGATGGCTGCTCGCCGCTATGCTGCTCGCTCTGGCGTTGGCAGGGGATGCTGCCGCGCAGAGCTCATTCGACCATCTCTCGACCGGGTTTCCGCTGACCGGAAGCCATGTCGGCGTGGAGTGCTCGTCCTGCCACGTCGGTGGGCGGTTCAAGGGCACGCAGACGCAATGTGCCAGTTGCCACAACGGCGCGCAGACGGCGGGCATGTCGGTCAATCATCCGATGACCACGCGGCGCTGTGAGAGCTGCCATCAGACTTCGGGATGGAAGGACGTCCGGGCGATCGATCATACGCAAGCAAAGGCGTCATGTACGACCTGCCACAACGGCATGATGGCATTGGGTAAGCCGAAGAGCCACATCACGACGGCGGCGCCGTGCGATGTGTGCCACAAGTCAACGGCCAGCTTTCGCGTCAGGATGAAGATGGATCACGCCGGCATCGTCGCCGGATGTGCCAACTGTCACAACGGGACGACGGCGCGCGGCAAGTCCAGCAACCATCTCCAGACCAGTCTGCCGTGCGAATCCTGCCACACCAGCACGTCCAGCTTCGGTGGCACAGGCTTCAAGCACGCCGCGACCGACACCCACTGCGCGACCTGCCACAACGGCAAGACCGCGATGGGCATGACCACGCCGCCGCACATTCCGACCGGCACGCTGCAGTGCTCGAACTGCCACAGCAACACCGCGGCAAGCTTTGCGACCTACACGATGAACCACGCCGCGGTGGCGACGGCGCGCTGCGACAGCTGTCACAACGGCTCCTTCACCGGCCAGGGCACCAAGGGTGCGCTGGGCACGGCGTCGTTCCCGAACCACGTCGCCACCGGTGGCGCCGACTGCATCAGCTGCCACGCCAAGGCCTCGGGCGGCTTCACCAGCTGGGGCGGCGCGGCGTTCAAGCATGCGGCGACCGACACCAATTGCGCGACCTGCCACAACGGCAAGACCGCGATGGGCATGACCACGCCGCCGCACATCCCGACCGGGACGCTGCAGTGCTCCAACTGCCACAGCAACACCGCGGCGAGCTTCACCACCTACACGATGAACCACGCCGCGGTAGCGACGGCGCGCTGCGACAGTTGCCACAACGGCTCCTTCACCGGCCAGGGCACCAAAGGTGCGCTGGGTACCGCGTCGTATCCCAACCATGTCGCCACCGGCGGCGCGGACTGCGTCAGCTGTCACGCCAAGGCGGCCTCGGGCGGCTTCACCAGCTGGGGCGGCGCGGCGTTCAAGCATGCTGACACCGACACCAACTGCGCGACCTGCCACAACGGCAAGACGGCGCTGGGCATGACCACGCCGCCGCATATCCCGACTGGGACGCTGCAATGCTCGAACTGCCACAGCAACACCGCAGCGAGCTTCACGACCTACACGATGAACCACGCCGCCGTGGCGACGGCGCGCTGCGATAGTTGCCACAACGGATCCTTCACCGGCCAGGGCACCAAGGGCGCGCTGGGCACGGCGTCGTTCTCGAACCACGTCGCCACCGGCGGAGCCGACTGCGTCAGCTGCCACGCAAGGGCCGCGAGTGGCTTCACCAGCTGGGGCGGCGCGGCGTTCAAGCATGCTGACACCGACACCAACTGCGCGACCTGCCACAACGGCAAGACGGCGCTGGGCATGACCACGCCGCCGCATATCCCGACTGGGACGCTGCAATGCTCGAACTGCCACAGCAACACCGCAGCGAGCTTCACGACCTACACGATGAACCACGCCGCCGTGGCGACGGCGCGCTGCGATAGTTGCCACAACGGATCCTTCACCGGCCAGGGCACCAAGGGCGCGCTGGGCACGGCGTCGTATCCGAACCACGTCGCGACTGGTGGCGCCGACTGCGCCAGCTGTCATAGCAAAGCGGCCTCGGGCGGCTTCAGCAGCTGGGGCGGCGCGGCATTCAAGCATGCGGCGACCGACACCAACTGCGCGACCTGCCACAACGGCAAGACCGCGATGGGCATGACCACGCCGCCGCACATCCCGACCGGCACGCTGCAGTGCTCGAACTGCCACAGCAATACCGCGGCGAGCTTCACCACCTACACGATGAACCACGCCGCGGTAGCGACGGCGCGCTGCGACAGTTGCCACAACGGCTCCTTCACCGGCCAGGGCACCAAGGGAGCCATGGGCACGGCGTCGTTCCCGAACCACGTCGCCACCGGCGGCGCCGACTGCGTCAGCTGTCACGTCAAGGCCGCGAGTGGCGGCTTCACCAGCTGGGGTGGCGGCGCCTTCGCTCACAAGGCCACCGACACCAACTGCGCCACCTGCCACAATGGCAAGACGGCACAGGGCATGACCACGCCGCCACATATCCCGACCGGGACGCTGCAGTGCTCGAACTGTCACAGCAACACCGCGGCGAGCTTTGCCACGTACACCATGAACCACGCTGCGGTGTCGACGGCGCGCTGCGACAGTTGCCACAACGGCAGCTTCACCGGCCAGGGCACCAAGGGTGTCATGGGCACCGCGTCGTATCCGAACCACGTCGCCACCGGTGGCGCAGACTGCATCAGCTGCCACGCCAAGGCCGCGAGCGGCTTCGCCAGCTGGGGCGGCGCGGCGTTCAAGCACGCCGCGACCGACACTAACTGCGTGACCTGCCACAACGGCAAGACCGCGCAGGGCATGACCACGCCGCCGCACATTCCGACCGGCATGTTGCAATGCTCGAACTGCCATAGCAACACCGCGGCAAGCTTTACGACCTACACGATGAACCACGCCGCAGTGGCGACGGCGCGCTGCGACAGCTGTCACAACGGCAGCTTTACCGGCCAGGGCACCAAGGGCGCGCTGGGCACCGCTTCGTATCCGAACCACGTCGCCACCGGCGGCGCCGACTGCGTCAGCTGCCACGCCAACGCCGCGAGCGGCTTCACCAGCTGGGGCGGTGCGGCGTTCAAGCATGCGGCGACCGACACCAATTGCGCGACCTGCCACAACGGCAAGACCGCGATGGGCATGACCACGCCGCCGCACATCCCGACCGGGACGTTGCAATGCTCGAACTGCCATAGCAACACGGCGGCAAGCTTCACGACCTACACCATGAACCACGCTGCGGTGTCGACGGCGCGCTGCGACAGTTGCCACAATGGATCCTTCACCGGACAGGGCACCGAGGGTGCGCTGGGCACGGCGTCGTATCCGAACCACGTCGCCACCGGTGGCGCCGACTGCATCAGCTGCCACGCCAAGGCCGCGAACGGCTTCGCCAGCTGGGGCGGCGCAGCGTTCAAGCATGCGGCCACCGACACCAACTGCGCGACTTGCCATAACGGCAAGACGGCGATGGGCATGACCACGCCGCCGCACATCCCGACCGGCACGATGCAATGCTCGAACTGCCATAGCAACACTGCGGCGAGCTTCACCACCTACACCATGAACCACGCCGCGGTGTCGACCGCGCGCTGCGACAGCTGCCACAACGGCAGCTACACCGGCCAGGGCACCAAGGGGGCGCTAGGCACGGCGTCGTATCCGAATCACGTCGCCACCGGCGGAGCCGACTGCGTCAGTTGCCACGCCAAGGCCGCGAGCGGCGGCTTCGGCAGCTGGGGCGGCGCAGCGTTCAAGCATGCGGCCACCGACACCAACTGCGCGACCTGCCACAACGGCAAGACGGCACAGGGCATGACCACGCCGCCGCATATCCCGACCGGGACGCTGCAATGCTCGTACTGCCACAGCAACACCGCGGCGAGCTTTGCCACGTACACCATGAACCACGCCGCGGTGTCGACCGCCCGCTGCGACAGCTGCCACAACGGCAGCTACACCGGCCAGGGCACCAAGGGTGCCATGGGCACCGCGTCGTATCCGAACCACGTCGCCACCGGCGGAGCCGACTGCGTCAGCTGTCACGCCAAGGCCGCGAGCGGCGGCTACACTAGCTGGGGCGGTGCGGCATTCAAGCACGCCGCGACCGACACCAATTGCGCGACCTGCCACAACGGCAAGATCGCGCAGGGCATGACCACGCCGCCGCACATTCCGACCGGCATGTTGCAATGCTCGAACTGCCATAGCAACACCGCGGCAAGCTTTACGACCTACACCATGAACCACGCCGCAGTGGCGACGGCGCGCTGCGACAGCTGTCACAACGGCAGCTTTACCGGCCAGGGCACCAAGGGCGCGCTGGGCACCGCGTCGTTCCCGAACCATGTCGCCACTGGCGGAGCGGACTGCGTCAGCTGTCACAGCAAGGCGGCCAGCGGCTTCACCAGCTGGGGCGGCGCGGCGTTCAAGCATGCTGCCACCGACACCAATTGCGCGACCTGCCACAACGGCAAGACTGCGCAGGGCATGACCACGCCGCCGCATATCCCGACCGGCACGCTGCAGTGCTCGAACTGCCACAGCAACACCGCGGCGAGCTTCACGACTTACACGATGAACCACACCGCAGTGGCGACCGCGCGCTGCGACAGCTGTCACAACGGCTCCTTCACCGGCCAGGGCACCAAGGGCGCGCTGGGCACGGCGTCGTTCCCGAACCACGTCGCCACCGGCGGAGCCGACTGCGTCAGTTGTCACAGCAAGGCGGCCAGCGGCGGCTATGTGAGCTGGGGTGGGGCTGCGTTCACCCACTCTGCGGCCAATACCAATTGCTCCGCCTGCCACAACGGTTCGAGCGCGAAGGGCTTGACGACCCCGCCACACATTCCGGTGACGGGCGTGCAATGCTCGAATTGCCACAGCAACACCGCGGCGAGCTTCACGACCTACACGATGAGCCACGCAGCCGTGCACGCGACGCGCTGCGACAGCTGTCACAACGGCTCGTACCGCAGCCAGGGCCGCAGAGGGGCGCAGGGGCCGGATCATGGCGCCAAGACGCAGGATTGCGGCTGCTGCCACGTGCGCGCCGCCGCCAACTTCTCCACCTGGGACGACGATCCGCAGAAGCCGGCAGCAGGCTGCTCCACCACGGCCCGGTCGGTGGTGCCGGCCCAGGCGCCGGCCGTCAAGGCGGTCACGCCGGCCTCGACCGCCAACCGCACCATGACCGCGGCGACGACGCCCGATGCAGCCCCGGGTATGAGCGCCGCTCCGGCGGCATCTCAGTCTGCTGCCGCGGCCGGCGCTGCCGCGAGGCCTGCGCCATCCAGCTCGACGCTCCTGTTCAGCAGCAAGCCGCTGGCGAACACGGCTGCGACGTCGACGGCCCCGACCGCGGGGTCTGAAGCAGGGGTCTCCGCCGCCGCGCCGGGTTCTCCCAAGCCCGACGGTTCAGCCAAAGCTGCCGGCACGGCGGGTTCCGTGCCGCAGCCGACGCTGCCGCAAATGACATCCGCCCCATCAGCGCTCGTGCCGAACGATGGGCGCAGCAAGCTCGCGCCTTCGATCGGTGCTGCTGGCGCCGACTCCTCGGAAGCGAAGAATGCCGGTCGGCTTCCATCGCTGCTGCCGACGTTCAACCCGAGGGCAGGGCTTGCCGGATCGAGCACCACGGAGGCCGGCTCCAGATTCAATCACATGACGGCGCAAGGACCATGCGCATCCTGCCACAGCGGAATGACCGCTCCTGGAAAGCCGCCGAAGCACGTCGCGACCAGCGCGCCATGCGAGACCTGCCACAAGAGCACGACGACGTTCAGCGGCGCCCGCTTCAGCCACACCGGAACGACGGCGGCCTGCGCGAGCTGTCACAACGGCATGGCCGCGAGCGGCAAGCCGCCGAAGCACGTCGCGACCAATGCGCCGTGCGAGACGTGCCACAAGAGCACGACGACGTTCAGCGGCGCCCGCTTCAGCCACACCGGAACGACGGCGGCCTGCACGAGCTGCCACAACGGCATGGCCGCGACCGGCAAGCCGCAGAAGCACGTCGTGACCAACGCGCCGTGCGAGACCTGCCACAAGAGCACGACGACGTTCAGCGGCGCCCGCTTCAGTCACACCGGAACGACGGCGGCCTGCGCGAGCTGCCACAACAACATGGCCGCGAGCGGCAAGCCGCAGAAGCACGTCGCGACCAGCGCGCCGTGCGAGACCTGCCATAAGAGCACGACGACGTTCAGCGGCGCCCGCTTCAGCCACACCGGGACGATGGCGGCCTGCGCGAGCTGTCACAACGGCACGGCCGCGAGCGGAAAGCCGCCGCGTCACGTGGTCACCACCGCGCCATGCGAAAGCTGCCACAAGAACACCGTGTCGTTCTCGGGCGCACGGATGGATCACACCAGCCTGACCGCGCCATGCGCCAGCTGTCACAACGGCTCGAACGCCACAGGCAAGTCGCCGAAGCACTTCGTGACCAACGTCCCCTGCGAGAGCTGCCACCGGACGGTGAGCTGGAGCTCGGTCAATTACCGGCATATGTCGGCGAGCTATCCGAACCATAGCGCGGCAATTGGCTGCACGGCCTGTCACAGCGGCAACTCGCAGGCCGTTCTGTTCAAGTTCCCGGCCTACAAGCCCGACTGCGCCGCCTGTCACGCCAGTGATTTCCGGCCGCAGCAGCACGCCAAGCTCGTGAAGCCGGCGCCGCTGGACTACACCGTCGCAGAGCTCAAGGACTGCACCGGCGCGTGCCATATCTATGCTGACAAGTCGCAGACCACCATCATCACCCGCCGCCAGCGGCAGCACCGGGTCAATGGAGGCGGCTGGTGATGCGCGGCCCCTCCGGACAAGTCGCCGCAGCGAGGTCGGCGGGATGGCGGATCAGTCTGCTGTCCGTCCTGCTTGCAATCCTGCTCGATGGCGCCTTCGGCGTCGTACCGGCCCAGCCGGTCATCGATCAGTTTGTGGCCGGCGCGAACGCCACCACGGTCGGAAACTGCAGCCTTCTGCGGGTCAATTTTCACGTTCGTGTCCGTTACACCGGGCATTTCCCGCTCGATCAGGGCAGCCAGCTCAGCGTCTCGCTGCAATTGGTCGATCGGGACGCCATCATGGCGCGGCGCGTGGTCAGGCGCGAAGGCGTGCGTGTCGACAACGCCCAGGGCTCCGGCATCCAAGACGTCTATCTGACGCTCGATCAGAACAGGGGACCGATCCTCGTCGTCCAGTTTGCCGGCGAGTTCACCTACCAGATCGTGCAGTCCGGCAGCTTCGAGCAGGTGGCGATCGTGATTGCCCGGAAGGGCCCGGTGTCGGCTTGCAAGGTGAAAGCCCTGGTGCCGAGCGTGGCCGCTCCGGATGCGCCGAAACCGGCTGCGGTCCCCGGCGCGGCGGCGTCGGTCCGCAACGACAATCGCACGATGCAGCAGCCGTCCGCTGCGGACATCCGGTTTGCGGAGGCCTCGATGGACGAGGCGCGCGCATCGATCAAGAAGGGCAACTTCAACGCGGCGATCGATCTCCTGCGGAAAGTGTTGAAACTCCCCGAGAACGGCTCGAGCGCCGAGGCCCAGGAGCTGCTCGGCGTCGCGCGCCAGAAGGCCGGCCAGACCGCTGCAGCCCAGGCCGAATATGAGGACTATCTGCGCCGCTATCCGAGCGGCGAGGGCGCCGAGCGCGTGAGGCAGCGGCTCGCCGCGCTTCTCACCGCGACCAGCAGCGCACCGGCGCGGCCGCGCGACATGCCTTCTGCGACGCCCGACGGCGGCGACATGGGAGCGGGCATGCCGGCCACGGCGGCGGGGCCGAACGGCGATACCCGCTGGTCGATGTCGGGCAGCCTCTCGACCACCTTCATCACCAACGACACGACCAGCGCCGTCAAGGACAGGGCGATCGCGCCGAACCCGAATGCCGATCCCGACGCACACCGGGTGCATCAGAACACGCTGCTGACCAATTTCGACTATCTCGGCACCGCCGACAACGATCGCATCAGGACCAAGTTCAGGCTGGCGTTCACGCATGAGCGCCAGTTCGATACTGGAAACGACAAGTACGGCGTCTCGACCGCGCAGGTCGACTACACGCTGAAGGAAGCCGACGTGACGTTGCGCGTCGGACGGCAATCCCGCAACACCGGTGGCGTGATCGGCCGTTTCGACGGCGCGGTGCTGAGCTGGCAGAAGAGCCCCGGGCTGCGCCTGAACGTGCTCGCGGGCTCGCCGAACTGGAGCCGCTTCGACGCACCGTTCAAGGACGGCAAGACGCTCTATGGCGCAAGCATCGACTTCGGCAAAATTCTCGGCGGCCTCGAGACGACGGTCTACCTGATCACGCAATACGACCGCAACATCATCGACCGCCAGGCGATCGGCGCTGAGTTCCGCTACTTCGATGCCAACAAGTCACTGCTCGGCCTGATCGACTACGACACGCATTTCCGTGCGCTCAATGCGGCCGTGTTCTCCGGAACCTATACGTTCGAGGACAAGTCGGTCGTCAATGCCTCATTCGACTATCGGCGGGTGCCGTTTCTCTCGACCTGGAATGCATTGCAAGGGCAGCCGTTCCTTACTCTCTACGACATGATGAAGTTCAATACCGCGGGCGAGATCAGGCAGCTCGCGATCGACCGGACGCCCACGTTCCAGTCTGCGATGGTGAGCTATTCGCGGCCATTGAACGAGACATGGCAGGTCGCCGCCGACGCCACGGTGACCAATCTGACCGGCACGCTGCCGTCCGGAGGCGTCGACGGCACGCCGGCGAGCGGTCTCGAATACTACCTGTCGGCTCAGCTGACCGGGAACGGCATCATCAAGCCGGGCGATCTGTTCATGGGCGCGCTGCGCTACGCGAGCCTGGCGGATTCGAAGTTCTATGTGCTCGATCTCGCCACCCGCTATCCCATCACGCCCGACCTCGCCATCAGCCCGCGGCTGCGGGCGGGGTACAGGTCCGGGACCCGGACCGACCTGAAGGAGTACACGATCCTGCCGTCGCTGCTGGTCAGCTATCTCTGGTCGAAGGAGATCAGCCTTGAAACGGAGATCGGCTACCGGTTCGTCGACAGCACGCTGGCCAACGTCAAGACGACGACCAAGGACCTGTTCGCGACGGTCACGTTGCGGCGCGATTTCAACGCCGACGGTGTTACCAAGTGCAACGCCTCGATCGTCAGTTGCGCCTGGGCCAGGCCCGCGGCGCTGCAAGGCGGGCAGGGGGTGGGCTCGGGCGATATGCCGCTGCAGTCGCGGGCGTCGATCATGCCGTCCTACATGCTGGAGACCGGCGTTCGCTACTGGTTCAGCTCGGGGCAGAATCGCTATCGTTATTTCGCCGACCAGGCCGCCACGCTGCAGGTCTCCCGGCTCGCCTATGGCGGCATGACCGGGCACAGCGGCGAGATGTTCTTCAGGGTCGATGCGCTCGACGGCCCGTTCACCAACATGTTCCTGAAGGGCTATGTCGGAGCGGGCAAGATCAGCTCGGGCACGCTGGTCGACGAGGACTTCGCTCCCTTCGTCAATCCGTCGTCCAAGACCGTCAGCAATGTCGGAGGGCGGCTGCAATACGCGAATCTCGATGTCGGCTTCAATCTCCTGGAGACGGACCGCTTCCGGCTTGGTGCCTTCGTCGGCTATCAGTATTGGACTGAAACCGTCGACGCGCGAGGCTGCACGCAGGTGGGCGGCAATCCGGTGATCTGCAGTCCTGCCCTGGGCGCTGGCGTCAAGGTGGTGACCGAGCAGGACCGGTGGCACAGCGGACGGGCCGGAGTCTCACTCGACACGCGGCTGTCGGATCGGCTCAACTGGCAGGTAGAGGCCGCCTATGTCTGGACCTCGCAGAACGCGATCGACACGCACTATTTCACGTTCGGGCGCGATCCTGCTTCTGGACAAGGAACCGGCTTCCAGGCGGAGACTGTCCTGAACTATCAGCTGACCGACAACTTCCGGATCGGCATCGGTGGGCGTTGGTGGCATCTCAGCACAAACGCGGTCGATTCGTTCAATCAGGTCCTGAGATACACGACGGAGCGCTATGGCGTCTTCGTCCAGGGCTCCTACCAGTTCAGCCGCGGAAGATAGCAGGCGCCTTCTCATGAACTATCAGATTCGACCATCCGGCGTCTTCCCCGACTACGACGCGATGTTCCACGATGCACTGGATCGGCTGCATCAGGAGCGGCGCTATCGTGTCTTTGCGGACCTCGAACGCCTGGCGGGCCGCTATCCGCATGCGATCTGGCATTCGGGAGAGGGCAGGCGCGAGGTCGTGATCTGGTGCTCAAACGACTATCTGGGCATGAGCCAGCACCCGAAGGTGATCAGCGCCATGATCGATACCACGTGGCGCATGGGTACGGGAGCTGGCGGCACCCGCAATATCGCAGGGACTAATCATCCGCTCGTCGTCCTTGAGCAGGAGCTTGCCGACCTCCACGGCAAGGAAGCCGCGCTGGTGTTCACTTCCGGCTACGTTTCCAACGAGACGGGGATATCGACGATTGCCAAGCTGTTGCCCGGGTGTCTGTTGTTATCCGACGCATTGAACCACAACTCCATGATCGAAGGTGTTCGCAAGGCCGGCGTGGAGAAACAGATCTGGCTGCACAATGACATGGGGCACCTCGAACGGCTCCTGCGCGCAGCTGGCCCCGAACGGCCCAAGCTCATCGTGTGCGAGAGCCTCTACTCGATGGATGGGGACATCGCACCGCTGCATCGTATCTGCGATCTGGCCGAGCGCTATGGCGCGCTGACCTATGTCGACGAGGTGCATGCGGTGGGGATGTATGGCCGGCGCGGCGGGGGCATAGCCGAGCGCGACGGCGTCATGGACCGAATCGATGTTATCGAGGGCACGCTGGCAAAAGCCTATGGCTGTTTGGGCGGCTATATTGCGGCGGGGGCGAACCTGATCGATGCGGTGCGCTCCTACGCACCGGGATTCATCTTTACGACGGCATTGCCGCCGCCGGTCTGCGCCGCTGCGACGGCGGCAATCCAGCATCTCAAAGTCTCGACAGCCGAGCGGGAGCGGCATCAGGCGCGTGCGGCGCGGTTGAAGTCCGTCCTGATGGAGGCGGGCTTGCCGGTGATGCCGAGCGAGAGCCATATCGTGCCGGTGCAGGTCGGCGACCCCGAGAGGTGCCGCGCAGCTTCGGACCTGCTGCTGTCGGAGCACGGCATCTACATCCAGCCGATCAATTACCCCACAGTCATGCGGGGCACGGAGCGCCTGCGTCTCACGCCAACGCCCTATCACGATGACGAACTCACGAACCAGCTGGTTCATGCGATGGTAAAGGTCTGGGACAGGCTCAACCTTCCTCGTCGTCAGGACAGCGAGCTGTCGCGCAGGCACCTGGCGCCATAGCGCTTCTCTGCGAGCGCACCAAGGTCATCGTCTCGTCGCGCCACAAACGTCAGCGCGGCAGGGCCTGCCGGCCTCACGTTTCCATCAGGAATCGTTCGAACTGCGGTGATCGACTGGATGTCAGCCAATATGTCAGCCAATCGTTGGCGCCCGAGCCAATCCTCGGCCGTTGATTTGATCAAGCCCGAACGCGGCGGGCTCCAGCTCAGAAAAAGGTCGCCAATGTGATGCGCGGCCAGCTGGCCTCGGCGCGAGCGGCCCTCAATTTCGCGGTCCATGCATCGACGATGGCGCCGATCACGAGCCGTCCGTTGGTGCGGGCATCGGGCTGCTTCATCGTCGGTGTTCCCAGCGGCAGGGCGATCACGCCGTGGGCTGCCGACAGCAATGCCGAGGCGAGCCTCGGGGCGAGGCCAGGGGAAGGGTCGGCGTCCTGAGACAGCAGAAACTCCCGTACGGTCTTGACGAAGATCTCTAAGCTGCGGCGGGCGACCGCAGTATCACCAAAATACGTGCCATCCGGAAAACGGCGGTCCTCGACGGTACCAGCCATCGAATACAGCGATCGGAAATTGTCTGGGTTCGCGATCCAGTAGGCGACATAGGTTTCCATCACCCGGCGCAGCCGCAGTTCAGCATCGGCGGTCTGGGTCCGGACCGCCTCCAGTTCGGCTGCGACCGCATCGAGGTTCTGCTGCTTGACCGCCAGCAGCAGCAGGATCTTCGTCGGGTAGTATTTGAGAATTGTCCCCTTCGAATAACCCAGGCTGTCGGCGATCTTCTGGATCGAGACGGACTCCAGCGACCCCGCGGCAAACTCCTTGCGTGCGGTCTCGAGAATCCGGGATTTCAACGCCTCCTTGTCGGCGTCACCCCGTGCGCGCTTCTGAAAGCGTCGAGACCCCGTACCTCCTGATGTTCCTTGCACTGCAGATCATCCTCCCCTGGCGCATGGAATGCCGCGCTTCGCCGAACCGCGCAAGCGATGAGGCAACACGTCCCTTGACTTAAATGACCAGGGTCATTTATCTACCGTCCAACAAAACATCGGGGAGGGTTTGCGATGGCTTTCGCTGCTGTCGTGTCGAGCGATTTCGATCCATTCAGTTCCGAGACGCGGCACGATCCGTACGGTCGATATGACGAACTGCGTGCGGCGGGTCCGGTGGTCAGGCTCACCAGATACGGCATCTGGGCGGTCCCGCGATTTGCGGAAACCAAGGCGATCCTGGAGGACCCGGTCAACTTCAGCAGCGCCGGTGGCGCCGGTCTGGCGAACTATTTCAAGCAGAAGCCCTGGCGGCCGCCCAGCATCGTGCTCGAGGCCGATCCGCCGCTTCATACCCGGACGCGCGCCGTGCTGGCGCGCGTGCTGTCGCCGGGCGTGATGCGCAAGCTCGCGGAAGGCTTCAAGGCCAAGGCCGTCGCCCTGGTTGAGCCGCTCGTGAAGGCGGGCTCTTGCGACGGCGTTCGCGACATTTCCGAGGTGTTTCCGACCAGCGTCTTTCCCGATGCGCTCGGAATCGAGGACGATAGCCGGGACAATTTCCTGACCTATGGCGCGATGGTGTTTGCCGGGTTCGGTCCCGAGAACGACTATTTCCGCGCGCTGATGACCAAGGCCGAGGCCGTTCTGCCCTGGGTGGCGGCGAAGTGCCAGCGGGACCAGCTGCGTCCCGGAAGCTTCGGCGCGCAGATCTACGAAGCCGCCGATGCAGGAGAGATCAGCGCGGAAGAGGCGGCGCTGCTGGTGCGCTCGCTGCTGTCGGCAGGGCTCGACACCACGATCAGCGGGATCGGCATTGCCTTGTACAATCTGGCCAAGGCGCCCGCGCAATGGGCGATGCTGGCCGACAACCCGCAGCTTGCGCGGGCCGCCTTCGACGAAACCCTGCGTTTCGATTCACCGGCGCCGTTCGTATTTCGAACCACCCCGCATGAGACCGAGATCGCAGGCGTTCCGATTGCGCGCCACGAGAAAATCCTGCTGCTGGTCGCATCGGCCAATCGTGACAACGCGAGGTGGGAGCGTGCCGACCAGCTCGACATCACGCGCCGAGTGTCCGGTCACGTCGGCTTCGGAGTAGGCATTCACGGCTGCGTTGGCCAGATGGTGGCCCGGCTCGAGGCCGAGTCGGTGCTGTCGGCGCTCGCGGAGCGCGTCGCCCGGATCGAGATCACGGGCGACATCCCATTCCGCGAAAGTACCGGACTGCGAGCCGTGAATTCGCTGCCGCTGCGTCTGGTCGCGAAATGAGAAGGAGGTCGGAACGAGCCAGTCCGACCGCGCCACCGCGGTGGCGCGGCCGGGCCGGATGATTTTTCAGTGCAGCTGGATGCATCCCCGAACAAGATCGCGTGGTGTTCTACCGTTCATACCCGCTCGGCAAGTGCTGGACCGCCCCGGTCGGGCAAGCTGTCGATCAAGCGGTGAGGCCGAGCTTTCGTCCACATCGTGAAGACCGGCGTCGAGGGGGAAGCTGCGATCGTTCGGACGGTCGCCGCAGCTCAGATCGGCATGGCCAGCTGCATCTCGACGCCGGTCTCGGCGTCCTGCAACGATGACAGGGAGACGCCGAGGAGCCGCACCGGCCTGGGCAACGGCATCTCGCCCCGAAGCAGCGCCAGGGCCAGCCGCTCCAGCTCGGCGCGACTGGAGACCGCCGTGGCAACGGACCGGCTGCGCGTGATGATGTCGAAATCGGCGAACTTGATCTTCAATGTGATCGTCCGCCCCCTGTTGCCGGTCGCTTCGCAGTGCCGCCAGACCTTGTCGATCAGCGGCTGCAACTCGGCTGCCATCGGTTCGTACGCGGTGAGATCCGTCGCAAAGGTGTTTTCGGCGCCGACCGATTTCCGGATGCGAGTGGCCCGGACCGGGCGGTGATCGATGCCGCGCGAGATCCAGTAGTAATAGCTGCCGGCTTTGCCGAAGTGCTGCTGCAGGAAGGGCAGGCTCTGATTGCGGATGTCGAGGCCGGTGTGAATGCCCAGTGCGTTGAACCTGGCGGCGGTCGCCGGGCCGATGCCGTGAAACTTGCCGACCGGCAGCCCCTCCACGAAGGCTGCCCCCATCTCCGGGGAGATCACGTATTGGCCGTTCGGCTTGCGATGGTCGGAGGCGAGCTTGGCCAGGAACTTGTTGTAGGAGATGCCCGCCGAGGCATTGAGGCCGGTCTCGGCCTTGATCCTGGCGCGGATCTGCAGCGCGATGTCGCGGGCCAGTGGAATGCCCTGCAGATTCTCGGTGACGTCGAG
Source organism: Bradyrhizobium sp. SSBR45G (assembly GCF_030159255.1). GTDB lineage: Bacteria > Pseudomonadota > Alphaproteobacteria > Rhizobiales > Xanthobacteraceae > Bradyrhizobium. Next base: position 59,047 of record NZ_BSCT01000031.1, read on the forward strand.
ATAGGCCTCATCCAGCGACAGCGGCTCGATGAGCGGCGTGTGCTCGGCGAAGATCGCGCGGATCTGCTGGCTGATCGCCTTGTAGACCTCGAAGCGCGGCTTGACGAAGATCAGGTCCGGGCACAGGCGCCTGGCGGTTACGGACGGCATCGCCGAGCGCACGCCGAACTTGCGCGCCTCATAGCTCGCAGCCGCCACCACGCCGCGCTCGCGCGACCCGCCGACGGCCACGGGCTTGCCGCGCAGTTCGGGATTGTCCCGCTGCTCGACCGACGCATAGAATGCATCCATGTCGATGTGGATGACCTTGCGGATGACCGTCGGCGCGGCATCCGGGCCTGAACCGGAGCTTGGCATCGCCAAGATCTACCAGAGCTCTGCGCCAGAGTCTGTCAGCAGGCCGCGGGGTGTTCAGCCTGTCTTTCGTATGCCATTTGCCTGCTCAGAACATCCGTTCGACACGGGGTTGCTCGGCTCGTGCCCATCCGACGCGCCGAACCGGGAGCGCAAGGACATGCCCCGGAGCGTGAGTGCCCAACGTGATCGAGACGAGAGCGCCGGTTCCGGTCTCATGAACAGGGCCTTGTCTGCCGGTGTGGGCAGGTCCAGCCTGACGTTGGGCCGATGTTCGAGCTGATTTTCCTGGGAACCTCGGCGAGCGTGCCGTCGGAGGACCGCAATCATCCGGGGCTTCTGGTCCAGGCCGGCGGCCAGCGCATGCTGGTCGATTGCGGCGAGGGAATTCAGCGCCAACTGCTGGCGAGTGGTGCGGGCTTTCGGCGGCTCGACCGCATCCTGCTCACCCACGGGCATCTCGACCACATCCTCGGCATTCCCGGACTGTTCTCGACGCTGCGGCTTCGCCGGAGCGATGACGTCATGAGTGTTCTCGGCAGTCCAGGAACGCTCGATGTGGTCATCCGCATGCTCGCGGGATTGTGGGGCGAGGGCCGCGCGCCGATCCCGCTTCAGCTCATTCCGCTGACGCCCGGACAGGTCGTCGACGCCGGCACGTTCACGATCGACGGCTTTCCTGTCCGGCACCGCGACACCGACAGCTTCGGTTTTGCGTTCGTCAGCCGAGCGCGCCGTCATCTGCTGCCGCAGCGCCTCGCGGCCCTCGCCGTGCCGGATGGTCCGTTGCGAAAGACGCTGGCGGCGGGCCGAGCCGTCACGCTCGATGACGGCCGCATTATCAGGCCCGAGGATGTCCTCGGGCCTCCGCGCGGAGGGAAGAAGCTCGTCATCGTCGGCGATACCGAGACCACCGATGGCCTGCAGGAGCATGTTCGCGACGCGGATCTCCTGGTGATCGAGGCGACGTTTCTCCAGCGCGATGCTGCCACCGCCCGTGACTACGGTCATCTGACCGCTGCGGATGCCGCCACGCTCGCGGTGTCCGGCAATGTCGGTCAGCTCGTCCTGAACCACATCTCCGGCCGCTACACCGACGACGAGATCCTGGACGAGGCGAGGGCGATTTTTCCGGCCAGCCGGATTGCATCGGACTTCGATCGACTGATCGTGTAGCTGCTCGCGGACGACGAACGTCCTGGGCGCCGCTCAGTAACTCACTCGGAACAGCTCATCGGAGATGGCCGGCGAATTTCTGGGATGTCGATGAGAAATGGTGGGCGCACAAGGGATCGAACCTTGGACCTCTCCTGTGTGAAGGCTGCGGGTCAACTTATTTTTCGTTATCGATCAGTTAGTTAATTGAGGTCCTGCCGACGGTGCACGGCGTATGCACGGGGCGGTGAGGACGGTGTCCGGGCAAAGCGGGTAGCCGTCTCGGGTGAGACGGCGTTACCCTTCCTCCTGCAAGGGACGGGCTTACGACCCCAGCCATACCAAAAAGGCAACCAGGACCTGGGGATCTACCCGGATGGAGATTGTCATTGGCGGACACCTCCTTCGGCGGCAGTTGCCGCAACGTCGGCCGACGTTGGCTCTTTTCTAGCCCAGAAAAGCCGTAGGTTGCAACGACACAATTAACATCCCCGTTTGCGTCAAACCGTGATCGGCGGCGAGCATCTCGCCGCCCGCTAGCTAGCAGCTAGCCACCGATTCTGTCGCAACTCCCGATACCAGATTTGCCGATCGCAAAAGCGCCGCAGTTCTTGACCTCACGAGTCGACAGAGGCCACCACATGCTGGCAGCAAGTGCCGTCAAAGCGACGAGTACTGTAATGGGAATCGTGCGGCCTATTCGAAGTCGGGGCTTAAGCGCGAAATCGATTTCAATTGGCGAGGCATGGAAGATCGATGGAAGTAGTTTCATGATCCGTTTCCCTGAAAAATCTATTAGTTGACCGGCGGCTATGCCTTCAGCCATGCTTTGACTCTGGCTACCATCTCAGCTTGAGTTATGGGATGCTGAGACGATGTCGAGGGGTAGGGTTGCGAAACTTGCGTTTGATAATCGGGGCCGCGATCAACCAGTTCGAACGAGTCTTTTCCTCGACAGTTGATCCGAAGCTTGCGAGATGTCTCGGGCTTGATCACGATTACCTCGTGCGCATCGGTTGAGATTTCGACGATTTGAAGTACTGGATGGTCTGAAAGCCAATTTTGCAAATCGTCTGCCACCTCACGAGCCAGCTCTTCCAAGCTTGGCTCTGGCTTCGCGTTTTGCTCGTCGAACACATTCATCGGTTTTCCCTCAGAACTGTTGCAGCATAAAAGGCTTAAGTCGGCGCCCAAATATCATCTCCCTTATGCTCCGCATTGAAGCACAAGGACGCGCCATCAACAGATGTTTTCGACGTCAGCATGTGCTCGCGCATGTCGCTGAACATCGCCAGGACATCGTTGAGCCCTAGCTTGCCTTTCCAATGATCACGTAGCGCGTGCATCTGTAGTACAGCGATCTCGCCCTGCTTAGCTGGGTCAGTTTCAGCGTAATAAGCCTTCATCGGTTGGGACTATTGACCGACCTCCCCCCAACCGTTGCCCGCGCCTTCTTAGAGGCGGGCTTGAGGCCTTGGCTCAGGCGCACGATGCGCTCGCCGGTCGGATGGAAGGGGAGGCAGGCTGTGCTTTAATAGGCACTAGTACACTTTGTTTTGCATTTTAAGGGTTTTGCTAACGGATAATTAACCGGAATTTCCTGGGAAAAATTAACCGCAACTTTAGTCGTTTTAGAGAGAATGGAGCCATGATGTACAAGGAGTTGTACAGATGGCTCGAATAGTTAGAAAGCGGTCCTTTGTCAGACGGCGCTCCAAGGTGGGATTGCGAGATGACCAGGGCAAACATACGGCTATCTCATTCACGACCAAGGGCAACCAGGAAGTCTGGATTTCCAACAAGGCCATTCGGTATGTGTTGGGAACATTGACTTTGATCGTTTTTCTGGCTGCCGGGGTGATTGAGCCAAGTTCAGCGAAGACGCTGGTGAAATGGGCTTTGAGGCTTACGACGGTTGGCTAATTTGCTTGTGATATTCGCACCTCTCCGGGGGGCGCTGGTCGCATCTCCGCGTCGTCCACAAGCGGAACTTGAGACAAACATTGTGCACGGATATGCACGGATGTTCCTACTCTGATCTGCCCTCAGAGGCTCTTCCGCGCCCTGTGGCATCCCAGCTTCAGTCGGATTTTGTAAGTGATTTCAGCGGTTTGTATGGTGGGCGCACAAGGGATCGAACCTTGGACCTCTCCCGTGTGAACCACAATCCCTAGACCATCGCCAGCCTATTCCTGCAACAGTCGAAATCTAGAAAATGCACTTAATAGCAATGGCTTGTGTCCGTTTTGACCATGCCAGGCCATAGTGCGCCTTACTGCATTTTGTGTGCCCCTGTTGTGCCCCCGGCGGATTTTCCCCGGGGGCACACAAAAGAGGGAGAGTTTCAGACCCGGTTTGTTCTGGGGCTGTTTCGGCCTCGTCGCGGGGCACACGCGGGACATGGAAAGGACCGGGTTGATGGCGAAAGCAGCGAGCCAGCTGACACTCACGGATGCTCTCATTCGCACCGCCTCGTTGCCGCCGGGCAAGGCGCAGCATTATCTCCACGACGACAAGCTGCCCGGTCTCGCCTTGCGCATGCGCGCCACTGGCGCCCGGACCTGGGTGTATCTTTTCACCAAGCCGGGTGTGAGGGGGACGCAGCGCAAGACGCTCGGCCCGTGGCCCAAGTTCAATGAGAAGGCCGCGCGCAAGGCGGCGACAATCGCCGCGGGCGAAGTCATCAGGGGCGTTGATCCCAATGACGACAAGCGCGAGGCGAGGCGGCTGCAAGCTGCTGAGAAGCAGCGGACCACCCTGGCAACTCTGATTGTTGAAGACGGAGCCTACGAGACATCGTTGACCGGGCGGCAGGTCGTCAATTGGAGGCCGGCGATGTCCGCGCTGAGACGTGGGCTCAAGGATCATGTCGAGGATAGCGCCGCGGATCTCACGCGCCGAAACATCATGGCGGCTGTCGACAAGATCGCCAAGACCGGGAAGCGTGGGGCCGCCAAGGACTTCCGCAAGCATGTGCACACCTTCCTCGAATGGTGCGTCGGCGAAGGCTATGTCGAGCACAATGTGCTGGCCGGCTATCGCGCGCCGAAGGAGACGCGAGCGCAACGGGTCGGAAGGCGAATGAAGGGGCGAGCTCTGACCGATGCCGAGATCGTCAAGGTCTGGCAAGCATGCGGCAAGCTCGGGACTTTTGGACTCCTGACGCGCATGTGCCTCCTCGGCGGCGCGCGTCGCAGCGAGCCAACGATGATCGAGTGGAAGCGGCACGTTATGCAGGACCGCATCACCTTCGATGGCGCCTGGACGAAGATGGGTCTGCACCACGATGTGCCGCGCACTCATCTCATCGACGAAGTGCTGGCAGCTGCCAAGCATTTTCAGCGGGCAACCTCAGACTATGTGTTTCCCTCGCCGAAGACAGGCGGGCAGATGTCGGGCTTCACCAAGATGGTGAAGCGCCTCGTCAAGGAAGCCGAGGTGGATAAATTCACCATGCATGACCTGAGACGCAGCCTGCGCACCATCATGTCACGCTGCGGCTACGACAATGAGATCCAGCGGCTCTGTGTCGGTCAAAAGCCGGGCGGCATCGACCAAGTTTACAATCACGATGAGCAGTGGATCATCCGCAAGATGGCGTTCGAGGCTGCTCACGATTACATCGCGGAGCTCGTCGGCGCAGAACGTACCGGCAAGGTTGTACGTCTGCAGAGGACGAATCCGCTCGATCCCATCAAGACTGAGCTGCTCGGCCGTCTTCGTGAACATTTTGCGGCTGGGGGCGTTTAGCCGCGCTGGAGCGAGATAGATACTCGCGCACCGCGTCCACCCGATAGAGAGGGCGGCCATCGACGTATCGCCATTTGAGCGGATGGTCCGGATTGCGCCGCCACTGCTCAAGCGCGCCTGGCGTCCGCCGAATGACCGCCGCCGCCTCCAGCGCGGTCAGGTTCGAGCTGCCCGGTAAGGCATCGATGTCGAATCTGGCCGGCGGGGGTACGCCACGGTGCTTGCGCTTATGCCTAGGGGCGGTCGCGCTTTGATCCGGTCCTGTCGATCCAGTTGCTTCGACTGTGGTCGTATCGGTTTTGCCGCCCATACCGGTTTCCACGGTTGCGTTGCGGCCGATAAGATCGCAGGCGGCTTGGAGAGCAAAGCAGCTGGCAATTGACGTAGGGCTGGCGGCGGCCTTGGCGTGCAAACGGATGGATCGAGATGGCCGATGGTTGCATCAAACCAGCGCGCCGGGGAACCGGCGGCAAATAGGACGGGTCAAATTCCAAGGCCTCGGCCTCTGCCGAGATCGATGCCATGAGCGAAGGCCAGTTCCTGGCCGAGCCGGCGGCCTGTTTCGAATGCGATGCCGAGGTCTTTCTTGCGACTGGCGAGGATAGATTCCAGTTGCGGATCGCGCTCGAGGCTTTTGGCCATATCGCACATCGCGGAGCGGGCGGCCTTATAGCCGGAGATGTCGCCAGCTTGATACAGGCGCTGGCTGGCGTGGTCGAGCTTCTGCCAACGTTCCACGAACCCGTCGGCCCGACGGCTCGGATCGATGCGTAGTTCGGTTTCGATCTGGAGCGCGCGAACCGCGCGGCTGACCTGGCCCCCAGCCGCCTCGCGAGCCAGTTCTGGGCTTTGCTTGTACGCGGCCTCAGCATCATGCGAGCCATAGGGCCGCACCGCCTCGAAGGCCTGGCGGGCCTTCTGTAGCTCTTTGACTTGGTCCGGACTTGCCACACCGCCTGTCTCCTTTGCCGTGAAGATCGCATCCACGGCGCGGGCATGGCGCACCAGCGCTCGGGTCCGCACGCGACGCAGTTCCTTGTCCGCCTCTTCGGCCACCTTCCTGTCCGCCGCTTCGGTGGCGCGTGGCTCGGCTCTTGCAACGCTGCTTTCCCTTTCCGGCGATCCGCGCTCGGGCCTCCGTCCGCCATCCCGGTCGGGCACCTCTCCAGGGACGCGAACGCCGTCGAACATCTCGCGCAGCTTCTCCGGCACAATCTTGCGCACGATCTCGGCCACGCGCTCGCGGAAGGTGATCCCACGCCGCTCGGCGTAACTCTGGACCGGATCGACGCGCTCGTAATCCGAGGCCATATCCTTGGCGCGATCGCGCGACAGGGCACGGGTGAGCCGGTCCTGACCCGCAAAATCATCACGGCCATAGTGCAGGCCTACCCCGTCGCGGTGCCGAGACAGCGCGACATAGCTGCTGTGGGCGTCCATGCCCGGCGTCGCCAGCACATAGACGCGGTCCACCGTCATGCCCTGCGCCTTGTGGATCGTCGCCGCATAGCCATGGTCAATCCGGTTGTAATCCTTCAGGTCAAAGCGCACAGATCGGCCATCGTCGGTCTGCACGGTCAGGAACCGCGCGCTGACCTGTTCGACGGTCCCGAGGGTGCCGTTCTTCACGCCCAGGCCGCGCTCGTTCTGTAGGAACATGATGCGATCCCCGCAGGCGAAGGACCTCGCGCCGCGCTCGACCGCCACACGCACCTCGTCGCCGAGATCGCCGGCGGCCCGCATTCGCTCGCGCGCTGCCTCGTTCAGCTCCCGAACTTCGTCGTTGGTGTGGGTGAGGATGATCCGACTTCGGTCCGGTGACGCCTGTCGGTCGTGGTCCCAGCGCGCGATCAGATCGTCGCGTGCCTGCTCGCTGGTCTGGACCTCATGCACCATCCCGTGGGAGCGGTAAGCTCCGAGCGCTTCCCCCACTTTGCCGGTCGCCAGATCGCGCGTGGCATCGCGCTGCCAGTCCTCCCGCTGACGCCGCACTTCACTGATTTCCGCCCCGCTGTGACGCTCATGGATAGACCGGAACGACGCGCCCGCTTCGATCGCCTGCAGCTGCTGCGGATCGCCGACCAGCACCACCTTGGCGCCAGCTTCCGCCGCATGAGACAGCACGCGATCGAGCTGGCGCGCGCCGACCATGCCGGCTTCGTCGATGACCAGCACATCGCTCGATTTGAGCAGATCACGGCCCTGTCTCCAGCCATGCTCCAGGCTGGCAATCGTGCGTGACGCAATGCCCGATCCGCTTTCGAGATTTTCCGCCGCAATGCCGGACAGCGCCACGCCACGAACCTCGAAGCCGGCCGCTTCCCACGCCTCCCGCGCCACCCCCAGCATCGCGCTCTTTCCCGTCCCGGCATGGCCGACGACGATGCTGAGGTCGCGTCCGTCCGTGACATGCGCCAGCGCCTCGGCCTGCTCGGATGACAGGACCAGGCCGCGCGCTTCCGCATGCGCCAAAGCTATCCTGCGCTCCGCGTCGCGCCCCTCATGAAGCTCCCGGTCAGCCATCCGTTCAGCGGCCCTGTCCAGGCGCTGTTCGGCCTCGATCATTCCGCGGGTGGTGAACCGATCCTCGCCGCGGGCGTCCTTACCGAGTTCGACCAGATCGGGCGCTCCCTGCATCGCGCCCATGACCTGGTTGAACTGGTCGATCCCGTCACTGTGTCGGTGGGCGAACTTGGCCAGGTCGCGTCGCGTGAAGGTCGATTGCTGCTGGGTGATCGCGTCCAATCCAAGCGAGGGATCCGCGATAATCCGCGCGCCATTGCCGCGCGCGATCTCCCGGTGCATCTCGGCCCGGTCCGCCTGACCGACTTCGCCCGCGGTGCCTCGGACCTCGATCCGTTGCGCCGGTGCGCCGATCTGAGTCTGTGGCTCCAGCGCGATGCCCTGGGCTTCCAGACTGCGATGGTCGGTCCGCGCGTCGATGTCGAGCTCGGCCAGGCGTTCATTGGCAAGCTCAGCCCAACGCTTCCGCCAGCGCTCCACCATCTCGGTGCGGTTCCAGTCCCGGACCTTCTGACCAAACCCATTCCCGTCCACTGCGCGCATGGTCAGCATGACATGGGCATGGGGCTTGGGCATGCCGTCCTCGGCTCTGTCCCAATGCACATTGAGGTCGGCGATCATGCCAAGACCGACGAACTCGCTCCGAACGAAGTCCCGAGCCAGCTCGATCCCCTGCGCCTCAGTCAGCTCGCGAGGAAGGGCGAACTCGACCTCACGGGCCAGCTGCGCATCCTTCCGGACTTCGCACGCCTCGACATCGTTCCAGAGCCGAGCGCGGTTACTCCAGGCTTCCGGCGTGCCTTCAGGCAGCATCACCTCGGAATGGACGACGCCGTGCTTTCCGGAAAAGTCCTGCTCACGGCCCAACCGCTCGTCACGCAGCCGTGAAGCGGAGCGGTAGGCTGCCGACGCCACCGCGCTGCTCCCGGCCTTCCGGCCAATGATCTTGACGTGAAGATGATAGATCGCCATAGCGACCAGAGCATCTACACAGCGAAGCGTACGTCGGCACGACGTATAAGCGCGCCCTCCCTCGAAAAAATCTCGGGAGGGATTACCGCGTCCCAGGGTGTCCTGACGACCCTACAGCGTTGTGCTGGGTGTCGAGCTATCATTTCTCCATCAAAATTCACGGAGACTATGATGCGCAAACCACGAGACTTCGATGCAGATCTCAAGGCACTCGAGGACAAGGCGCGAGGCATGAAAGCCAGCAAAGTGCGACAGCTCGGCGAATTGGTCATCGCGACTGGTGCTGATACGCTCAGCGTCGATGAATTGGCAGGCGCACTGATTGTACTGGCCGAGACGAAAGATGCCGGAAAGAGGGAGGCATGGTCCAAGCGCGGGGCCGCATTCTTTCAAAGCCGGTCGCGGCGAACTGCGCCAGCAATTGTTCGCAACATCGATGGTGCTCCTGTGTGCCACTTCGTTGGCGATCGGGAGATTTAGGAGGCAAGCCTTTGTCTGGGTAGGCGCTAGGAGCGCTAGCTGTATCGACCTTGGTCACGTTCTCTTCTGATCAAGGGCTTGCCAGTTACAACAAGTCCACTTCGGACTTTCTCTTTTATGAGGCGCCGCCACTCGTTGCGTCCTCTATCTCGGTCAACAATCTGGAGGCACGGACAAGGTCTTGCGTACCAAAACCTTCAGTAAATTCCCCAAAAATTGGAGCGAGCAATTGGACTGCGTCTTTCTCGCGGCCTGTCGTCGCCCAATGAGCCGCGAGGTCGGTGGCGGTCCGAAGTGCGAAAGTCAACGCGCCGATAGCGCGGGCCTCGGCAAGCGCCTGCTTGAACAGCTTTTCAGCGCGGACAGTTTCGCCTGCGTGGAGAAAGATCGATGCATTGACACGAAGGAGTTCCGAGCGGCACCAGCGTTCGCCTTGGCGTTCCTGATAAGCGATCGCTCGCCTGACGGCGTCTCGCGCTTCGGCGACCCGTCCTTGTCGAAGATAGGCGCGAGCGAGGAAAGCCAGATAGCTGCCGATCCGCATCAAGAAGCGGCATTCAATCAGTTCATCGATCGCGTCGCGAATATCCTCCACCGCCCGCCGATCGCCGCGCAAGTTGCGCAGGCAGGCGGAGAAATAGCGCTCGACTGAAACCCAGCGAGAGATGCGCTCTCGTTCCAGGTTACGACGCAAACGTTCTGTGAAGAACGCGAGCGCATCAAGATCGCCAATTTCCAGGGAGATGGGAAGAGCGGCCAGCCCGAGTGCGTTCGACTGTGATACCCAATGGCCGCCGCGGTCTGCAGCATCCACGGCGTCGCGCGCCAGCTTGGCGGCGTAGTCGGCCTGCCCCTGCATCCACGCGACGAAGGGCAGGTTGAAGCGGACGGTGATGAAGCGGTAGACCTCATTTGCATCCTTGCGCGAACGTCCCTGGGCCAGCGAATGGGTGGACGCGAGACGATCGAGAACTGGGCGGCTTTTGCCTAATTCGCCTGCGAAGGCGTGGGCCCAGGCCAAGGCCCTGTCGGCTTCGGATGTGGCCGTTGAATCGGGGTCCCGGCCGGCCAGCGAGGTAGCCTGCTCAAGATAGGTTATGGCACGTGCGATTTCTCCGATCTGGAGCAGGTAAAACGCAAAACCTACCAGCGCGCGCTGCTGATAATCGACGTTGCCGGCGCGTGTCGCGAACGCGATGGCATCAAGCCAAGCGACCTCGTTCTCATTCGAACTCTTGCGGGCGTAGAACAGACTCCATCCGAGGGCACAGGCGAGCTTCGCTTTTGACAGATCGTCGCATGGGACGCACTTGGCCAAGGCGAGTGCGACCTCCAGCCGCGCCTGCGCCTCCGACAGGATGGAGGTTTCCGACCAGAGAGTGATAGCCGCAACTGCAAGCCTGATGCCGAGCATGGGATCGCCTTGCTCGCCGAACGACCACGATAATGCGCTTCTCAGATCGGCAATGCGGCCGAGGTAGCGCTCGGTCCAATCGGCCGGCTCGCGCCAATTCCACTCCTCCTCGGACTGCTCGAACAGCGCTATCATACGTTCCGCATGCCGGCGCATCGCCGAGTCGCACGCCGGGTCGCCTCGACACCGCTCGGCCGCGTAGCGGCGTGTACTGTCGAGCAGCCGGTAGCGCAGGCTCGCGCCCCGGGCCTGTGCGCTCAACAGTGATTTGGCGACGAGACTCCCGAGTGCGGTCACAACGTCGATTGGCGTGAGCCCTGCCGCGTCTGCCACGAAGACCGCATCATCGTGCTCGAACCCGTCACTGAACACAGACAGTACGGCGAAGAGCCTGGCTTCCTTCTGCGAGAGCAGCCGGTAGCTCCACTCAATCGTCGCCATCAGCGTTTCATGGCGCGGCAACGAGACGGCGATGCTGGCCGCGGCAAAACCGAGCTTCTGATCGAGATTGACCAATAGCTCCCGCGGAGTAAACCTGCCGATTTGGGCTGCAGCCAATTCGATGGCCAATGGAAGTCCGTCCAACGAATGGCAGATCGTGGCTATTGCGTTGCAATCGTCGTCGACGAACTCGTAATCCGACCATTCGGTAGCGCGTCGGACGAACAGCTCCACCGCCGGGAATCTGACAGCCTGATCGACCGACAGTCCAAGACCGAAGCTCGGAAATGAGAGAGAGCCAAGCCGAATGACATGCTCCAGGGTGGTGCCGAGCGGCTCGCGGCTCGTAGCAAGCAGCCTCGATGGCGATGTGTCCGTCATGAACTTGCTGGCAAAGATCGTGGCGGCGGGCAGCACATGCTCGCAGTTGTCGAGGATGAGCAGCATTTGCCGCGGCCGCAGATAGTCGAGGACAGCAGCCAGACCAACGTCCGTATTGCCTCGGATTCCGAGCGCCGTCACCAGAGCCGCGCCGAACAGGGTAGGATCGGAGATCGTCGTGAGATCGACGAAGCAGACGCCGTCGCGATATCTTGAAGCGTGCGCCTGAGCGACGGCCAAGGCGACGGTTGTCTTCCCGATTCCCCCGGCGCCGGCCAGTGTTATGTGTCTGTCCTCGGCGAGTAGATCGGCGATGGCGGCGATATCGGCTTCCCGGCCCACGATGCCGCGCGGCAATGGCGGCTGCGTAAGCGGGGGCGGATCAGCTGGCGTAGGCTCCTCCTCGATATCGCCGATCCCGACCCGGACATCGGCGATGAATTTGTACCCGCGCCGCGCGACGGTCGCGATGTAGACGGGCTCGATCTGGGTGTCTCCCAGCGAGCGCCGCAAGCTCCACATATTGACCTTGAGGTTGCTGTCATGGACGTACGTGCCCGGCCAGGCGGCCGCCGTCAGGTCGTTCTTGCTGACGAGCTCGCCACGGCGCTGCACCAGCAGACGCAAGAGCTCGAAGGCGCGTCCGCCCAGTTTGACGGGGCGCTCGTCCAGTAGAAGAAGCTGACGGCCGGGGACAAGTCGAAAAGGACCGAAGCTGAACGTCAGCTCCTGTCGGGCTGCACCCAGTTCTTTTGTGGCGGTCCGCATTGAGCAAGGCCAATCGGTCGACGAGATCAATTGGTAATATCATGATCCAAAAAGTTAATAAAGCGAACCATTTGCAACTGCAGGAGTGCGGGCCCAAAACTTCCTGTCCAAGGCGCTCGGGTTATTTTTTGGGCACGCTGCGAACGGCTGTGCTGATAAACCCGATGCCTCATGATGGAGTTGCGGAAACTCGGCGGAACACTCTTTCGAATTGCACTTCAGCGAGGAAGCGGAGCGGGGGGCGGCGCGCGAGTGCAACCTGTTGCTCGCCTTTAACGCCTTTTAACCGAGCCACGTCTGGACTTCGCTGTCGCTCCTTGAGAATTTCAGCATCGGCATGGCAGCGGCCCGGGGCTGCACTCATTGACCGGACGGAATGATCGCTCTTGCGGTAGGAGGCTGAAAATCACCGCAACTTGCGGAGGTTTGATGGCACTCGTGACTCATGGAGATCGGAAGTACCGAAACAGCGAGAAACTCGCAGCGGGCAACGACTGGCCAGAGCTGAGCATAGAACATCGTAAGTTTGCAGCAGGATGCCAGGCGACGCCGGTTCCCTTCTGCGAGCTGGTGATGCTGCTGTCAGGCCGCGGGATTGTCTGTGGCACCGGCAACGCAGAAATCCAGAAAAGCCTAGCGCGGCGCGGCATGAGCGACCTCGTCCCGCTCAGGACGCAGGAAAGTCATGTCGAGCTTTCGGACAGAATGGAGTGTCTTCATCATCTCCCGCCGCCGCTGCTCGACCAGAGCGCGCCCGCGGACTTCGACATCGACCAGCAAAGATCGAAATCGCCTACGCTCGCGGTCTGGCGGACCGGGTGCTCTTCCACATCTGCTCACACTTCGGATCTGCTTCACCCTCCGCGCCAGTCGACTGACGCGCTGTTCGTGGACGGATTCAAGTCACGCTCGCAGCGCATCTTTTGGGCAAATACACAATCGATGGCTGTCGTGCACCCGACAAGTCTCCGTCGCTCGATCCAAGGCGTCTGCAGCGCGTGCTCGATTATATCGAGACGTCTCTGGGAGACGAGGTCGGGCTCGACGATCTGGCGGCTCAGGCCTGTCTCAGCCCCTATCATTTCTGCCGGCTGTTTCGCGAAGCGGCCGGATTGTCACCGCACCGATACGCAACTGATCGGCGCGTGCAGGCTGCGCAGCACGAACTCGGGCGTAGTCGACCCTTCTTGGTAGAAATCGGCCCTGGAATTCGGTTTTGGCTCGCAAGCGAACTTCACGCGTGTCTTCCGCAAGGCCGCAAACCGCTCTCCGGGGCAGTATCGCGAATTGTGCTGCGGCCAGATCGAGGCAATTGCCGATGAGCCCGATCCGAACGACCGCAGGGATTGCTCGTGATCCCGCAGGATTCGCAAATACGATTTTGGGGCCCCGCGATAATGTCGTTGCAACATGTTTCCTTATGGAACCGTCCAGGAAGCCGATCATGACCCAACACGTCCTGTTTATCGTCAGCAACGCAGCAGTGATCGGCCCACAGAATCGCAAGACGGGCTTCTTTTTCGCCGAGGTTGCGCATCCGTTCGATGTTCTTGACAAGGCAGGCGTCGCGGTTGAATTCGCTTCCCTGAGAGGCGGATGGACGCCCTATGACGCCTACGACGAGAAAGATCCTGCGCAAAAAGCCTTCCTTGAAAGCAAAGCTTTTCGCCGTCTCAATCGCAGCCGCAAGCTGGCCGAGGTGGATGCTGCGGATTTTGATGCGATACTGGTGCCAGGCGGACTTGGGCCGATGGTCGATATCCAGCGAAACCCTACCGTTCATAATGCGGTTGTGCGTGCGTGGAGCACGGGAAAATTCGTGACGGCCGTTTGTCACGGTCCATGCGCGCTTCTCGGAGTAGACCTTGGCGACGGCAAGCCGTTCGTGCGGGGAAGAAAGCTAACATCGTTCTCGAAGAAGGAAGAGTACGACTACGCACGTGAAGATGTTCCTTACGAGCTTGAAGATGCTTTGAGGGCCGAGGGCGCTGAATATACGTCTGCGGATAACTGGCAGCCCCACGTCGTCGTCGATGGGCGCCTCATCACCGGGCAGAATCCTGCATCGGCCGGGCTCCTGGCAAAGGAGCTGCTGGCGGCACTCAGAAGCAGCCGCGGATAGCTGGACCGCTGAGGTAGCAGTCACGGAAAAAAGGTCGGTTCAACAATGCCGTCAAAGATCACTGCCATTCTGGTTGCTCACCCTGGCAAGGGCCTCGAGCTTGGAGAGCTGCTTGTCGGGATGGCGCCACATTGCAGAGCAGAGCCAGGAAACCTGCGTTGGGACATTTGGCGCGACAGTGTGGATGATCATCGTTACGTTCTAGACGAACTCTATCGAGACGGTGCTGCGGTCGAAGCGCATCGGAACTCGCAGCATTATCAAGAGTACCTGGCCAGGGTGCCAAAACTGGCCGAACGTACGGCAGTCGTCGCGGAGGCCGTGGACGTCAGATAATCGGTGTCGTCCGCATGTCGGCAATGTCGCGGAGCTTCAGTTGCCACAACGCGAAGACAGCCGAGTCGGACAGATCACGCACGCAATCGCGCTTCCTTCACGGAGTTGAAGGTCGACCGATAAGCAGATTATCGAGGTGATGTCGCTCACACTCGGCTATCGCGAAAGAACCCGGGTGTACGACCGAAGGAGTTGCGATGCGTCTGTCCTGCACGATTGTCATCGGCCTGATCATGGCGAGTGCACATCCATCGTTCGGGGAGTCCACGGCGTCCGAATGTGGGCCGGTCGCGTCTGCTCATCGCTGCACGTTGCCAATGCCGAGCTGCGCAGCCGGCGCTTCAACGGTTCACTACCACACGGCCGCTATCAACGGCGTGAACGTGTTCTACCGGGAGGCTGGGCCGGCAGATGGGCCGGTCGCTCTCTTTTTGCATGGCTTCCCGACGTCCTCGCATATGTTCCGCGATCTGATCCCGAAGTTGGCTCACAGATATCATGTGATTGCGCCGGACTATCCCGGCTTCGGGCAGAGCGACGCTCCAGACCGCAGCCGGTTCTCCTATTCGTTTGCGAACTATGCCGAGGTGATCGATGCTTTGCTGGATCAACTCGGTGCAAAGCGCTATGCCATTTACGTCATGGATTACGGGGCACCGGTCGGCTATCGGCTCGCTCTCAAACATCCTGAGCGTGTGACTGCCCTCATCGTTCAAAACGGCAACGCCTACGAAGAGGGGTTGCGAGAAGCTTGGGATCCAATCAAGGCGTATTGGAAAGAAGGCACGGAAGAGCGGAGGAATGCGCTTTCGTTCCTCGTCTCGGCTGCGTCGACGAAGTTCCTGTACACCGACGGCGTACGCGATCCGACCCGCATCAGTCCAGACAATTGGGTCCACGACCAGGCACTGCTGGATCGTCCAGGAAATAAGGATATTCAGCTCGACCTGCTGTACGACCACGCGACCAACGTCCCGCTTTATCCTGCCTTCCAGGCGTTTTTCCGCGAGCGTAATCCTCCCGCTCTGATCCTCTGGGGCAAGAACGACAAAGTCTTCGCTGAAGCAGGTGCGTACGCGTATCTGCGCGATTTGCCAGCAGCCGAGTTGCACATGCTGGACACTGGCCACTTCGCACTCGAGGACAAAATCGACGTGATGGCGCCGTTGATCAACGACTTTCTCGACCGAGTTAACAAGTAGCGCTGATGAAATAATTGCGCGCGAAGCCGACATTGGCCGTTTTTTCAGGCGACCCCACAAGATGAAAGGAAATCATATGAAGTACCTGGCACCTTTGCTGGCCCTCTCGGCGCTTGCCATGACGTCGACCTCCTCGGGAGCTCAGCAGCAGAAAGCGACATCCGTCGTCCTCGTCCATGGAGCGTTCGTTGATGGCTCAGGCTGGCAAGCGGTCTACGATCTTCTCAAGAAGGACGGCTACGAAGTATTGGTGGTTCAAAATCCGACCATCACACTCGAAGGCGACGTCGCCGCCACAGAGGCGGTGATCGCAGCGGCCAAGTATCCCGTCGTGCTCGTGGGGCACTCCTATGGCGGCATGGTGATCACGCAGGCGGGCGAAAATCCGAAGGTCAAAAGCTTGGCTTACATCGCAGCTTTTGCGCCGGACACGGGCGAATCGGCCGCATCGCTAAATTCGTGGCCAGCAGAGCCTGGCGAAACGAAGGCGCCGCTGCTGCCCCCGGAGAACGGCTATCTACTGGTCGATCCCGCGAAGTTCCCGACGTCCTTTGCAGCGGATTCGCCCGTGGCTCTCACCGAATTCATGGCGGCCGCGCAAGTGCCATGGGGATTGAAAGCCGTTGAAGCGAAGGTCACGAAGGTCGGCTGGAAGGCAAAGCCGAGCGTTTTCCTGGTCCCGTCTCAGGATCGCATGATAACCCCGAGTTCGCAAAGAAAGATGGCCAAGCGAAGCGGTGCGCGAGTGGAAGAGATAAGCAGCAGCCATGCGGTGATGCTGTCTCATCCGCGGGAGGTCGCCGCGTTCATCGAGTCGGCCGACCGATGATCGAAGCGGAACAGATCAAATTTCGTTGTGACCCGCAGTGGCTTCCGCTGCGGGTCGTCGAGTGCAGGAGCACGCAGCTAGGCCGTCAAGTGAGCGGACGATCTCCGAAATCTTGCCAAGGGCGTCGGAAAACACTTGCCGGGTCCTGGCAGCTGAGCGCAGCTTCGTGCTGGTCTTTCCTACGATGTCATCTCGCGGGCTTGCCGCAGGAGGTGCGACGCTCTCACGAGATCCCGCGTAGCGAAACCCTCCCGGAACTGCCGATAGACGGGTGACAGAATGGAATTGGCCTTCTCTGGATAGCCAGCCTCGAGATGATGCGCCGCAAGTTCGCTGGCCGCGCGCAGTTCGAACGACAGCGCCTCGATGCTGCGGGCCTCGTCGATCGCGTCTAGGAGGAGACGGTGGGCGCGATCAGGCTGCCCAGAGGCGCGATGGATAAGGGCCTGGATTCGCATCAGCTCGGAGCGGCACCAGCGCTCATCCTGTTGGGCCTCATAGCGTGCCGCCACTGCGATCGCATCGTTCGCGTGGGCCAACTCTCCGCGAAGGAGATGTCGCTCGGCCGCGACACCCATCATCGCGGGAATTCGCATGACGAATCGTGTTTGAATGAGATCATCGATCGCCTGCCTGATCCCGAGTGTGGCGCCGGGATCGCCGCGGGAGTCTGCGAGGACGGCCGTATAGAACCGCTGGATCGGCAGCCAGATTCCGATGGTTTCCTGCTCGAGAATGCCGCCGAGCTTTCGCGTGTAGCGTTCGAGGTCCGCAAGATTTCCGTTAAGAAGGGAGACCGGACAGCAGGCGAGCGCGAGCACGTTCGACTGCGACGCCAGGTGCCCCTCGGACAGCTCCGCCGCCTCGCGAGCAAGAGCTGCGGCGAGATCGGGCCGCCCGCTCACCCAGGCAAACCTCACCGTGTAATTGCGAATGCCGATCGAGCGGTCGACCTGGAAGCCAGCCATGCGCGAGCCCTTGCCGATCCCCGGGAATTGCGCTGCCAGCCGTTCGAGCGTCGCGAGACTGTCGGTCAGCGCTCCCGTGTGCGCCCGCGCCCAGGCCAAGGTCCGCTCGCCCTCGGGCGACAGCGACCAGTCCTGGTGCTCATCGCAAAGCGCACGAAATTGCTCAAGTCGTTCGATCGCCGCGTGTATGCGTCCGACGTCCATCAAATAGACCGAGAGGCCAAGCAGGGCAAGCAGCTCCGAGCGGAGGTCGGAGGCCTTGCGCGAATAGGCAACGGCCTTGATCCAATATTCTTCGGTCTCCGGCGGAAACTGGCGCGCATACATCATGCTCCAGGCATACGGGATCGTGAGTTTCGCTTTGGTGAGATCGTCGATCTGCAGCGCCTCGGCATGGTCGAGCGCCACTTTCACCCGCGTCTGCGTATCCGAGATGAGCGAGGTCTCGAACCACAATGGGATCGTCAACATGGTGAGGCGGACGCCGAGCGCGGCATCGCCACCGTCCGCGAAGGCCCAGGCCAAGGCCGCCTGCACGTCGGCGAGCCGGCCGCGATAGGTCTTCGTCCAATCATCGCTGTCACGCCAGCCCCATTCGGTCTCCGACTGCTCGAACAGAGCCGCGATGCGCTCGGCGTGCCAGCGGCGCGCCTGCGGCTGCAAGCCGGCGTCCTGCAGGCGCTTTGCGGCATATCGCCGCGTGCTGTCGAGCAGGCGGTAGCGAAGATTGGCGCCCTCGACCTGGGCTGTCAGCAAAGACTTGATAACGAGACCGCCAAGGCCGATGGTCACATCGATGGGGGACAGGCCTCGTGGCGCCGCGATGGCGATCACGTCTTCCAGGTCGAACGCGTCGGCGAACACGGAGATCAGGCAGAACACCTCCACCTCGTGTGGCGACAGCAGGCCGTAGCTCCAGTCGATGGCCGCGAGCAGCGTGTCGTGGCGGCCTGGCGTCTTGGTGGTATCGTCGGCATGAAAGCCGAGATAATCGCTCAGCCGCGCGGCCAGCTCCTGCACGGGATGATCATCGAGCTCGCCCGCCAGCAGCTCGATGGCGAGCGGAAGCCCGTCTACCGAGCGGCAGATCTGACTGACCGCATCGCGATCGGCTTCGCTGATCTGATGGCCGGTCCATTCCGAGGCCCTGCGCGCAAACAGCTCGACGGCGGGAAATTTCAGGAGCTCGTCGAGCGTGGACAGGTCGTGCGCTGGAAAGGCGAGGGGATCCAGCCACATCACGTGCTCGCCGGGGACGCGCAGCGGCTCGCGGCTCGTCGCCAGGAGTCTGGACCGACCCGGCTGACGCGCAAAGCTGCGCGCGAAGATTGCCACGGCGGGCAGCACGTGCTCGCAATTGTCGAGCAGCACCAGCATCGCCCTGTCCTTGAGATGGGCGACGGCGGCGTCGAGGGGGGCGCCCATGTCGCCGCGAAGTCCGAGCGCTGCGACGAAGGCCGAGGGCAGCAGCGCGGGATCATCGATCCTGGCGAGATCGACGAAACAGACGCCGTCGGGATAGTGGCCTTCCAGGCTGTGCGCCGCGGAGATGGCGATGGTGGTCTTGCCGACACCGGCGGGTCCGATCACCGTGACCTGGGGATGCGTCTGCAGCAGCTCGATCAGGCGGGCGATCTCGCGCTCGCGGGCGATGACGTCCTCCAGCACCGGCAGACGGCTCGGGCGTGCCGCGACCGGGGCAGCAGCGACTTCGGCGGTAGCAGCGTCAGTTATCTGCACCTGCGCCACAAAGCGATAGCCACGCCGGGCGACGGTTGCGATATAGGTCGATTGCTCCTGCGTGTCGCCGAGCGAGCGACGCAGGCTATGCATGTTGACCTTGAGATTGCTCTCGTGGACGAACGTGCCAGGCCATGCATAGGCCATGAGCTCGTCCTTCGAGATCAGTTCGTTGCTGCGCTCGACGAGGAGGTGCAGCAGTTCGAATGCTCTCCCGCCGAGTTTGACGGTGGCGCCGTCACGCGTGAGCAGTTGCCGCTCCGGAAGCAGCCGGAACGGTCCGAACGAATACACGACCTTCTGACGCATGAGCTCCTTTGACGTCGAACCTCGGATCGAGGCGTGGGGCCCCCATTCGACTATCTATCAATTGAGCCTGCTATGCGCCAGTCGTGGCCTCCCTTGGACCAACAGCCGGTCCGACGTGATACCCGTCTCGCGTCGTGGAACCTCAGACGACACGGACGTTTTGTTGACTTGACCTCATTCGCCTTCTGCCCAAAATTCGATCATTGCCGCGGCGCGGTGAAAACCGTCATCCGCATGACATCGACTCCGCCATCGGCAAGCTCCGGCAGCTTGGCGAACCACGCCTTGACGTAGGGCATCGTGTTGTGGGCATCGAAATCGGCCTGGCTGGCAAAGACCTCGTAGAAGACGAAATGTCCCGGCTTGGCACGATCCTCCTGGAAAAAGTACACGAGGTTCTTCGGGTCGCCGCGGACCAGATCGATCAAGGGCAGGGTGGCCGCTCTCAATGCATCCTCCTTGCCTCGCTTTGCCCGCACCTGCGCCACCACGGAGTAGGCGCCGTTCGGAATGGCCGCATAGTTTGGCGACAAGGTCTGCTGGGCGGAAGCGGCCGAGCCCGTCAGCGTCGATGCAGCGACGAGGAGGGCGGTGAATAGCTGAGCGTGCAAGTAATTTGGCATCGAATGTCCTTTTCGCGTGGGATGTCCGCGATGAGCCGGTGCAGGCCGAACGGCCGTCGAACGCACCAGCAACCGGGTGGCTGCTGGTGCTTTTGGCGGATCAGCGCGTGATGGTCTGCTGGCGCTTGGCGAGCGCCTCGCTGAATCGCCGCTTGACCGGGCCGAGCGCCTTGACGAATTCGAGCTGCTCGCCCTCCGGTCCCTTGCAATAGATCAGCTCCCAGCCGTTCGACGGCTCCTCGGTCACCCGGTTGGTGTTGGCGCTGCGCGGCGCGGCCTTGCGCTCGGCCTCGGTCCGCACCCGCACGCTGCGGTTGGCCCTGACCTGCGTCATGCCGCGCTTGGCGGATTCTGCCTCGAGGTCGGCGATGAACTTGTTGAAGTCGACCTCGTCACGCACGTAGAAGCAGATGTGCATCATGCGCGGGAAGGCGGGGCTCATGTGCTGCACCGGCTCGGCGAAGCTGACGGCGCTGCCCATCGGCTGGTCGGACTCGCGATACTGCAACAGTTCCAGCACCATGTTGTCGAACTGGATGAAACGGACGTCGAGCCGCTGGGCGCCGCTGCGCAGGTCCGGAACGCCGATCGTCCGCGGATTGACGCTACGGCTGTTCGCCTCGATCTCCTGATCGGCGAGCAGGGTGTTCTGCACGCCGTCGCCCTGGAAATCGCCGTGGCGAAAGACCTCCGTGCCGCCGAGAACCTGGGTGTAGAACTCGTAGGCGCGCTCCATGTTCTGGACCGTCAGGCCGAAATGCTGCACGCCCTGCAGCCGCGCGCCCAGCGGAGCATCGTCCCGCGCACCGTCTGACGCGCCGGCGCCTTGAGCGGCGGCTGTGCTGACCGCCGCAACACTGCTCGCTGCAAGTCCGGTGATCACAGCAGCGCTGGCGGCACGAAGCATGGTCCGGCGTTCAATGTCGGCGGCATCGTTCAAATCGTTGGTCATCTGCAATCTCCTGGCTGTCAACGGGCTGTGTTGCGGCCGTGTGGGCGAGAGTGGGGGGCCGGCCGCAGATCAATGCCCCCAACTCGGAAGCTGGTTAGTTCGTCTCCGGGAGCGGAGCATCCGGATGGATGAGGCAGGCGGCGCGCAGCTCGCTCCAGAACTCGGTAGGAATGACTTCCGCGAGCGCGGCATGATCGGCCGCGATACGGTCGGGGCGGCTTGCTCCGGGAATGACAGCCGCAACGGCGGGATCAGCGAGCGCGAACTGCAGGCCGGCCGCCTTCATGCTGATGCGATGGCGATCGGCGATGGCCTTGATCCGTGCCACCTTCTCGATGATCTCAGCTGGAGCCGGCGCGTATTCGAAGTTCGGACCGCCAACGAGCGCCCCGGAACTATAGGGGCCGCCGACGATGAGTCCGAGCTCGTGCTCGGCCACCATCGGCATCAGCCGCTGCAACGCCTGGGTATGGTCGAGCAGCGTGTAGCGGCCCGCCAGCAGGCAGCCATTGGGGCGGGGCGCATCGAGGGCGAGCAGCAGTTCGATCGGCTCGACCCGGTTGACGCCGAGCCCCCATGCCCTGATCACGCGCTCGTCGCGCAGCCGGTCGAGCGCCTTGAACGCCCCTTTGCGCGCGGTATCGAATACGCCGAGCCACCCGTCGCCGTAGAAGTCCTGCGCGACGTCGTGAACGAAGACGATATCGATACGGTCGAGGCGCAGCCGCTTCAGGCTGTCTTCGATCGAGCGCAGCGTCGCATCGGCCGAGTAGTCGTTGACGATCCTGTTCGGACGTCCATGCTTGAACACGCCGCCCTTCTCGCCGAGGTCGCGGGCATTCACGTCCTCGATCTCGTCGAGGATCAGACGACCCACCTTGGTGCTGATCACATAGTCGGCCCGCGGCCGCCCGGCGAGCGCTGCGCCGAGGCGCAACTCGGCGAGCCCGGCGCCGTAGAACGGCGCGGTGTCGAAATAGCGGATGCCGCTGTCCCATGCGGCGCTCACCGTGGCCAGGGCTTCGTCTTCCGGAATGTCGCGGAACATGTTGCCGAGCGGTGCGGCGCCGAAGCCCAGTTTGCCCGGCAGGATAGTCTTGAGTGACATGCTCTCGTCTCCTTAGATTCGGGGCGACGCCGGCATGCGGCAAAGGAATTGACTGAGACGCACGATGACCTCCGATCGCGATTGTGGACGTGGCTGATTGGCTCAGCCTTCACTACGGCGGATTGGCGCGGACATATTTTCGGATTCTGCGCGATGACGGACCGATCTTGCTGATTGCTGCGCAGCCTCAACAATCGTCCGAGAAGAATGGGGTCGTCAGGAAGCCTTTGTGCTTACTGCGATTTACCTCTTTTAACCGCGCGCCCGCTGGACTTTGCCGGCGCTGTCGCGAACAAGTGGCAGGTCAATGCAGACGACCGGCAGCGTTAGTCGGGATACCTCAGACCGAGCGGAGGCCACGATGCCGCTCCCTACGCATGGGGATGAGAAATATCGGAACAGTGAGAAGCTCGCGGAAGCCAAGGACTGGCAACACCTCGGCATCGAGCATCGCAAATTCGAGGCCGGTCGTCAGGAGACGCCCGTTCCAATCTGTAACGAGCTCGTGCTGCTGCTGTCTGGCGGAGGCATCGTCTCGCGCACCGGCAATGGCGAAACGCAAACCAGTCTCGCCCGGCCGGGCATGACCTATCTCGTTCCGGTCGGCACGCAGGAGAGCCGTCTCGAACTGTCGGACCGGATGGAGTGCCTGCATCTCTATCTTCCTCCAGCCCTCATTGATCACAGTGCGCTTGCCGATTTCGATGTCGATCCGGACAAAATCGAGATCGTCTATGCCGACGGCCTCGCGGACCAGGTGATCTTCCAGATCTGCTCGCCGCTGCGCGACTTGTTGTATCGGCCGCGCCAGCCGACCGACGCGCTGTTCGTCGAGGGCATCCAGACCGCGCTCGCGGCCCATCTCATCGGCTGCTACACGATCGATCGCTGGCGGCCGCCCGAGAGATCGCCGTCGCTCGATCCGCGCCGGCTGCAACGCGTGATCGACTTTATCGATGCTTCGCTCGGCACCGACATCCGGCTCGACGAGCTTGCCGCCCAGGCCTGTCTCAGCCCGTTCCATTTCTCGCGCCTGTTTCGCGAGGCGACCGGCCTGTCGCCGCATCGCTACGTCACCGATCGCCGAGTCCAGGCGGCGCGGCATGAGCTGGCGCACAACGACGCACCGCTGGTCCAGATCGCGCTCGACTTCGGCTTCGGATCGCAAGCCAATTTCACGCGTGTCTTTCGCAAGGCCACCGGCTTGACGCCCGGACAATATCGCGAGTTGTGCTGCGGCTCGTTGCAGGCGAAGCCCGGCCGCCGCGATCCGAACCAGCGCAGGGATTGCTCATGATCCCGCAGGATTCGCAAATACCGTCGCACGGCCTTTCGGCAAACTGCACGTATCAGCTTTGCTGAGCTCACGATCGGTCTGATCCGGGGCGCGACGACGATTGCCATGCGCAAGCTGGCCGGCGCCTTCGCGTTCGGCCGTAAACCCTGCGAGAGGAGCATCAATCGATATGATCGAGTTCACGGTCAATGGAACCAAGCGCCAGGTCGACGTTACTCCCGACATGCCTTTGCTTTGGGTGCTCAGGGACGAGCTTGGGATCACCAGTGCCAAATATGGCTGCGGCGTTGCGCAGTGCGGCGCGTGCACGGTTCACATCGACGGCTTGGCGGTCCGCTCCTGTCAGTCGCGGATCGGCGATCTCGCCGGCAAGTCGGTCGTCACGCTCGACGGCGTCGACGGACGCGATCAGCATCCGGTGGTGCAGGCATGGATCGAGCATCAGGTGCCGCAATGCGGCTACTGCCAGACCGGGCAGATCATGCAGGCGATTTCGCTGCTGGACCTGATCCCCAAGCCGACCGACGAACAGATCGACCAGGTCATGTCCGGCAATCTTTGCCGCTGCGGCACCTATCCTCGTATTCGCGCCGCGATTCACGCGGCGGCCGCAAAGAAGATGGCGGAGAAGTAACATGGATATCGCGCAAGGTCTTTCCCGTCGGTCCTTCCTCATCGGGTCCGCGGCGCTGGCCGGCGGTGTT
The DNA here is from genome assembly GCF_030159255.1 of Bradyrhizobium sp. SSBR45G. Lineage (GTDB taxonomy): Bacteria > Pseudomonadota > Alphaproteobacteria > Rhizobiales > Xanthobacteraceae > Bradyrhizobium. The sequence continues at coordinate 83,475 of NZ_BSCT01000031.1, forward strand.
GCATTCGGCGGCTACGGCGCGGCCGTGCAGGCGGCTGAATCGGCCAGCGACAATCCGCTGGCTGCGGGCCTTGCGCCCGATGCGGTGACCTTCAACCCATGGGTCGAGATCAGTGCCGGCAAGATCACGCTGATTGCCCAGCATGCCGATATCGGCCAGGGCACCGGCTCGGTGCAACCGATGATGATCGCCGAGGAGATGGACCTCGATCCCGGTCAGTTCGAGATCCGGTTCGCCGGACCGCACCCCGCCTATTTCAATACGGGCTTCAAGGAAGAGCTCGCACCCTTCCTGGCTGCGGACCAGAGCCCTGCCGCCGAGAAGGCTCGCGCCGCCGCGCTCGAAGGTCTAAGGAAGTCCGGGCTGCAGATGACGGGTGGGTCGAGCACCATCCCTGACACTTATGAGAAGCTGCGGGTGGCCGGCGCCGTCGCGCGCGAGACGTTGAAGCTTGCGGCGGCCAAGCGCACGGGCGTGCCGCTGGCCGATCTCCGCACCCAGTCCGGCCATGTGGTGCTGCCGAACGGATCGCGGATCTCCTATGTCGATCTCGCCGCGGACGCGGCGCGCATTCCGCCGGTGCTCGACGCCCAGCCGCGCGATCCCTCGGCGTGGAGGATTCTCGGCAAGCCGATGATGCGGCTCGACATCCGCTCGAAAGTGCTGGGCGAATTGAAGTTCGGCATCGACATGAAGATGGACGGCATGCTGTACGCCGCCGTCAAACTGAACCCCAACAAGGGGCAGCCGCTGAAATCCTACGATGCCTCCAAGGCACGGACAATGCCGGGCGTGAAGAAGATCCTGCGTTTGAAGAACGGCGTCGCTGCCGTCGCGACAAATAGCTGGTATGCCATGAAGGCGGTCGAGACGATCGACTGCGAATGGGCACCGTCGACCTATCCTGCCGAACAGGCCGATCATTGGAAGACGCTGGAGGCATCTTTCAAACCGGAGTTTCTCGGCAAGGAGTGGCGCAAGATCGGCGATGTCGAGGCCGGTCTCAAGCAAGGCAAGCGGGTCGAGGCCGAGTATCGCGCACCTTATGTCGGTCACCAGCCACTGGAGCCGCTCAACGGCGTCGCCGTCGTAACCGATGCGGGCATGGAGATCTGGGTCGGGCATCAGAGCCCGCAGGCGGTGCAGGCGATCGCGGCTGCCAATGCCGGCCTGAAGCCGGAGCAGGTGACGTTTCACAACCAGTGGACGGGCGGCAGCTTCGGGCATCGTTTGGAGTTCGAGAACGTCCGCGTGCTGGCGGAGATCGCCAGCCAGATGCGCGGCACGCCGATCAAGCTGGTGTTCTCGCGCGAGGAGGATTTCCGTCAGGATATCCCGCGCCAGATCTCGATCGCCCGCCACAAAGGCAGCGTGGCCAAGGGCAGGATCATTTCGGCCGACCTGAAGCTCGCGGGCACGATGCCCTATAACGGACTGCTCGAGCACATGGGCATGCCGACCAAGGATCCCGATCCGCAACTCGCCGCCGGGCTGTGGAACGTCTACTACGATATCCCGCACTTTCGCGCGACCACCTTCGAGGCGCGCAACCTGTCGCCGTGCACGACTTGGCGCTCGGTCGGCGCATCCACGGGCGGCTTCTTCACCGAGAGTTTCATCGACGAGATGATTCATGCGGCGGGGCTCGACCCGATGAAGGCTCGCATCGAGATGTGTGTCGTGCCGCACTATCGCAAGGTGCTCGAGACGGTTGCGGAGATGTCGGACTGGAAGGGACCGCTCGGCCAGGGCAGGGGCCGCGGCGTCGCCTTCGTCGAGTCGTTCGGAACGCCGGTCGCCGAGGTCGTCGACGTGACGGCGACGCCGCGCGGCATCCGGGTCGACAAGGTTTTCGTTGCCGTCGATGTCGGCAAGATAATCGACCCCGTCAACTTCGAGAGCCAGGTGCAGGGCGGCGTCGTCTGGGGGCTCGGTCACGCAATGAACTGCGAACTGACCTACGCCAAGGGCGGGGTGCAGCAGACCAACTACAATCATCACGAAGCGATGCGAATGTACCAGTGTCCGGTGATCACCGTGCGCGGTCTCGAGAACGATCCGAAGGTGAGGGGTCTCGGTGAGCCGCCGGTGCCGCCCGTGGCGCCCGCCCTCGCCAACGCGATCTTCGCGGCCACGGGCAAGCGCATCCGCGAAATGCCCTTCAACAAGTTCATCGAATTCGTGTGAGGCTGGCCATGAAACGCTCTTTGACTGCCATGGTCGTCGCCACGTCAGCTATTGCGGCGCTCACTGGCATTGTTGCCGCCAAGGACGAGACCAACAAAGACGCGCTGCCGCCCGGCAGCGTCAGCCGCGCCGAAGGACTGAAGGCTTGGAGGCGGATCGAAGCGGTCATCACTCATCCGCGCTGCGCCAATTGTCACGTCGATGCCAGGGCGATTCCGATCTGGACGCCGGCGGGTGAAACCAAGCCGCGCGTGCACGGCATGAACATCCATGGTGGCGACAGCCGTATCGGTGCCGAGGCGGTGCCGTGCTCGACCTGTCACATGACCTCGGCCATGCCGAATGATCCGGCGCCTGCGCCGCCGCACGCGGGCATTGACTGGCAACTCGCGCCAGTCGAGTTCATCTGGTTCGGCAAGAAAGGCGCCGAGATCTGCGCGCAACTCAAGGATCCCAAGCGCAACGGGGGCCGCGACGCCGTCGGTCTGCTCGAACATCTGCGCCACGACGCTTCGCAGAACGGCTTCATCCCGCGCGGCTGGGCGCCGGGCGCGGGACGCTCGACGCCGCCGGGCACGTTCGAGGATCACGTCAAGGATGTGGCCCTCTGGGGCGCGGCAGGACAGCCTTGTCCAAAGTGACATAGCCACGCGGCGGGCTCCGGGCGTGAATAGCTGTGCGTCAGAGCCTCCGCAGTGCGGACGCGCCGACGTGAGCGTGTGAACCAATTCCGGGATCGTCGCGATCAGACCTTCCTTGTGAGCGGAGACAGTGATGCTCGAGAGCGCCTACCGAGCGCAATGCGCAGCCGTCGAGGACCATTGCACGGATGAAGCCCAGCAGCGCAGGCGCGGCCTGACGCTGTTTGCGCTCGCGTTCGGAAGCTTCTGCATCGGCACGTCCGAATTCGCGAGCATGGGAATCCTTCAACTGCTCTCGACCGGGCTTGGCGTCGACATTCCGGCTGCGACCTACGCAATCACGGCTTACGCGTTCGGTGTGGTGGTCGGAGCGCCTCTCGTGACGCTGATGGCCGCGCGGCTGAACCGGCGGACGCTGCTGCTCTGCCTCATGGCGTTGTTCGTGCTCGGCAACGTCTTGTCGGCTGTTGCGCCAAATCTTCATCTGCTTGCGCTCGCGCGTTTCCTGAGCGGACTGCCGCAAGGCGCCTATTTTGGCGCGGGGGCCATGGTCGCATCCTACATCGTCGGCCCTGGCCAATCCGGCAAGGCGTTCGCGCAGGTCATGGGCGGGCTGACGATTGCCACCATCGTCGGCTCGCCGCTTGCGACCTTCCTCGGCCAGGCGATCGGCTGGCGGCGCACCTATGCCGTCGTCGCCTGCGTCGGCATCCTTGCTTTCCTCGCGTTGTGGGCGTGGGTGCCGGTCAGCCAGGCGCTGCGAGGCCGTCCGGTGATGCAGGAGCTCGCAGCGCTGCGCAGGCCCGCCGTATGGGGCACAATGCTCGTTGCGGCGCTTGGCGTTGCCAGCATCTTTGCAGTCTACACTTTCATCGGTCCGATCGTCACCGACCAGGCCGCACTCGATCGCGGTTGGATCCCGCTTGCGCTGGCGCTGTTCGGACTCGGGATGACCGCCGGCAACTTCATCGGCGGCCGCCTTGCCGACGCCTACCCCGCGCGCGGACTCGTTGCGGGATTCGGCAGCGCTTTGGCCGTGCTTGCGGTGTTGGGCATCGGCGGTGGTCATGTCCTCGTGCTCATGCCAGCGCTATTCGGCGTCGGCGCCACGATGATGACTGCGATCCCCACCATCCAGGTCAGGCTCACGCGCCTGGCCCCGGAGGCGCCGACCTTGATGGGGGCCGTGAACCTGGCAGCGCTCAACGTCGCCAACGCGATCGGCGCATGGGCCGGCGGTCAGATGATTGCCGCCGGCTATGGGCTGCTGTCGTCCGCATGGGCGGGCTTCGGTTTGACCGCGCTCGGACTCGCGGCGTTCGCGCTCACCTCGGCGAAGGCGCCTCAGCTCGCAAGGGCATGAACGATCAACGTTGTGGCGGCACAGAACACATGGGATGACGGCCATGGCAATCAGCGAAGCGCGCCGCGCGCAGATGTTTCCGACCCTGTCCGAAATGCAGATCAGCGTGGCGCTGCGCTTCGCTAGCGCCGTCGCCCGCCGCTTCGACGCGCACGAGATGATCTACGACGTGGGCGCCAGCAATGTTCCGGCTTGGCTGATCCTGGAAGGATCGGCAGACGCGCGGATGCACGGGGCGGCCGGCACGTCGTCGCTGATCACGACCTATCGCCGCGGGCAGTTCACTGGCGAGACCAATCATCTCTCGGGCCGCGCGACTCTGATGTCGGTGGTCGCCGGTGAAAGCGGGGCGGTGGCAATCCCGTTCGATGCGCCGCATCTTCGCGCCCTCGTCATCGGCTCGGCCGAGGTCGGCGAGACCATCATGCGCGCCTATATTCTTCGCCGCATCATGCTGATCGAGGAGGGCGAGATCGGAGGCGCCGGCTCGATCCTGGTCGGCCGCCGCGATGCGCCGGAGATCGTGCGGCTGTCTGGATTTCTCGCCCGCAACGGCTATCCATATACGGCGATCGATGCAGCCGAGCCCGAAGGGCGTGAGCTGGTGCAGCGGCTCGGCATCGCTGCCGAGGATCTGCCCTTGATGATCTGTCCAAACGGCAGGCTACTGTCCAATCCCAGCGACGCCGATGCCGCCTCCTGTCTCGGCATTCTTCCGGTCATCGATCCGAGCACCGTGTACGACGTCGCCATCGTCGGCGCGGGACCCGCCGGACTGGCCGCCGCCGTCTACGCGGCATCGGAAGGCCTGTCTGCGCTGGTGCTCGACTCTCGCGCGTTTGGCGGCCAAGCCGGCGCATCCGCCCGGATCGAGAATTATCTCGGCTTTCCGACCGGCATCTCTGGACTGGCGCTCGCAGGGCGCGCCTTCAACCAGGCCATCAAGTTTGGCGCCGAGGTCGCCATCCCGCTCACCGTCGACCAGCTTCACTGTCACGGTGAAAATGCTGATGTGCCCTTCAGCCTGGCGCTCAGCAACGGCATCACGGTCCGCGCACGCAGCATCGTGATCGCCTCAGGCGCGCGCTATCGTCGTCTCGATATACCGAAAATCGTGGAGTTGGAAGGCGCCGGCGTGTCCTTCTGGGCCTCACCGATCGAGGCGCGCCTCTGTGCCGGCGGTCATGTCACCCTGGTCGGCGGCGGCAACTCCGCGGGCCAGGCGGTGGCGTTTCTCGCACCGCGCGTGGCACGTCTCGATCTGGTGGTCCGGCGGCCGTTGGAGCAGACGATGTCGCGCTATCTGGTTGACCGGATCGCCGCGCTGTCTAATATCGAGCTTCATGTGGCGACGGAGGTCACTGGCCTGCACGGCAGTCGCGCGACGGGGGTGACGGGAGTCACGCTCCGCGATGCCCGGACAGGCGCCATCCGGGAGCGCGAGTCGCGTCATCTGTTCTTGTTCATCGGCGCCGATCCCAATTCCGCTTGGATCAACGGCTGCGTCGCCATCGACGAGAAGGGCTTCGTTCTCACGGGGGAGCGGGCCGGCGCAGGCGACCGTTTGCCGCTCGAGACCAGCCGCGCCGGCATTTTTGCCGTCGGTGATGTCCGGGCCGGATCGACGAAACGGGTTGCCGCCGCCGTCGGCGAAGGGGCCACCGTGGTTTCGCAAATTCATGCCGTTCTCGCGCGACACGCCGGAACGGCATGAGCACCGCGTCTGCTCTCAGCTAGGCATGCCCTCGTACTGCGGCAGATCGAGCGGCTTGACCCATGCGAGGCGGCGTCTGGTAAACATCTCGAGCTTGGGAGCGATGCCCTTCGGATCATCCAGGCTTCCGAGCGCCACGAAGACAAGCCCGGGAAAGCTTTCGAGATTGCTGGTGAAAACGCGGGCACCGCAGTTCGGACAGAAGTTTCGATCCAGCCCCTTGCCCGACTGGGCGACGTAGTGGAATGCATGGGGCCGCCCGCTGATAAGCGTGAAATCGTCCTCGGCCACGCCGAAGAAGGTCGCGGCTTCGCCTCCTGACGCCTTTTTGCAATCCAGGCAGTGGCAGACTGCTACGAAATCCGGCGCCATGTCGAATTCGAATTTCACGTCGCCGCAAGCGCATCGTGCCGTGTAGGTCTTTGCCATCGTCGTCCCCCTCTCGTTTTGCATGAAACCCATGGCGCGCTGCAGATGCCTGGCCGGCACGTCGCCGTCTCACACGTGCGCCAGCAACGACCGGATCAGGCAGTTGTAGTCGTCCGGACGATCGCCGCCGAACTTGCGGGGGACAAACTTCGCCCATGGGGAGGACTGAAGCAGTCCTTGCGAGCGGTCGCGATTGGCGTACATGAGTTCGGACGAATGCGAGTAGATCTTGATCAGTTTGACCCACGGGTCCTGACAAGAGACCCCTTGAATGGTTCGCCCTCGAACAGCGTGCAGATCTTCGATCGCTGCTTGCCGCCCATGCTCTCGATCCGAGCAGCGAGCCCCTCGATATCGGGATCCACCAGGCAGAAGTGAAACACGCCCGTCTTCTAGTACAGGAAATTGCCGTCCGCACGCTCCGACGCAGGAACGACGAACTCGAACAGCTCGATGCCGACGCCGTTGGCGGTGGCGAGATGATGACATAGCCCTCTTCGAACGCTTGCCGAAGATGCCCTTGAAGACTTCGCCGATATGCGAGCCGCCGTGCTTGATGTGGAGCGGACCGATGATATGGCGGCAGTTGAAAGCGTCGATGTACCACTTCGTCGCGGTATGGATGTCGGAGACGGTCAGGCCGACATGCGTCACTGGAACCGGATCATGCGACATGGGTGTCCTTCGCTGGCATGCGATCTTTATCGGAGGATATCCGCCGCATCAGCGGCGCGCGGTTAAATGAGGTAAAACGAGACCGGACGAAGTTCATCACCACCTGAACCGTTCCGCAGAACCCTTACGTCGTGCGCGACAGGCGGCATCGACGAAAAGCTGCGGAGCGAAGATGGGTTCAACGCATGCGCCGCCAGGCGCCGGGCGCAAGGCTTGTCGCCCGCTTGAAGGTGCGGGTGAAATGGCTCTGGTCGGCGAAACCGCAGTGCGCGGCGATTGCCGCGAGCGGCAGATCGGTGCGGCTCAGCAAATGTTTCGCCCGGTCCAGGCGCCGGCTCTGCAACCAACCATGCGGCGTGGTTCCGACCGATGCCTTGAACGCGCGCGTGAAATGCGAGACCGAGAGGCCGCATTGCGCTGCGACGTCGGCGACCGAGGCCTCCTTGACGAGATTGGCCGCGATGATTTCGCGCGCGCGGCGCTCCTGCCAAGGCGCCAGCCGGCCGGGCCGCACCAGCGGCCGATGCAGGCCGCCATAATGTTCGGCGAGGTGGAGCGTCATCGCGATCGTCAGTTGATCGGCGAACAGCGGGCCGATGGTCGCTGCGTGCGCGATCGCATCGACCAGGGCCGGCGCCAGCGCCTCCAGGCGCGCGTCAGGCGTTCGCCATGGCGCCTTCAAGTCCAGCATCACGCCGCTGCAGGCCCCGACATCCTCGGCCAGCTCAGCGAGGAAATCACGCGGGATCAGCATGTTCAGGCTGTCGAAACTGTCGCGCAGACGCGCCGAATGGCGCGCGTTGAGATCGGCTATGTGCAGGCTGCCCCGCGGTGAGGGTGGTGCGATCCTGGCGCAGCCGTCGACCCAGTAGTCATGCGCCGGTTGCTCGCGCAGCTGGAACACCAAGTAGAACGCGTCCTGTGGCGGAAGCTCGACGCGGAGGTCGGCTGCGGGCTCGGCCATGCCGACGCGCACCAATTCTAGGCGCGCCTTGCGGAGCGTGCCGGTCAGCGTCGCCGACCGATGCGGGCCAAAGGCGTCGAAGGGCGATTGGACGAAGGTGCTGTTGCGGAAGCGCTCGGTGGTCATGCGATGCGAGAACTGAGACTGATTGTTGGCCGGACGGCGTGGCGCCCAACATCGAAGTCGCATCACATGTGGGCTGTGGTGCCGGTCCGCAAGTCCCTCGCAGGGTGCGGACCGGCGTCTTCTTGATCTCACTCCGCGATCGGCGGGCCCGTGACTGCGGAACCGAAGCGGGCTGCGAGCTCGGAGAGGGCGTCAGGTGGCGTCTGTGCCATCACCGACAGCAGCCCTTCTATGCCGCCCGGCGTGAAGATGGCGACGTAGCGCGCCGGCCCGTCGCCGGTGTTGCGCCAGGCATGCTCGACACCGGCCGGAATGACGACAATCGTGCCGGGGCCGCCTTCCACGCGGGCGCCGTTGACGACGAAACTATCCTATGTGGCAGGCTTTGAGCCCTGGGGCTGGGTCATCGGCACCGGGGTCTACATCGACGATATGCAGGCGCAGCTCTGGGAAAGCGTACGTGAAGTCATTTGGACTGCCTTGGGGGTAATAGTCCTCATCGGTAGCATCACGCTGATGATCGCCCGCCGGACGTCGAAAGCGCTGGCGAGTATGGGGGGAGTGGTCGGGATCACGACCAATCCAACGATCTTCGCCAAGGCGATCGGATCCGGTTCCGGCTATGAGGAGCAAATCCGAGACCTGGCGCTGCGGGGGACTGCGGTCGGCGAAACCGTCCGTCTGCTCACCGCTTGGGACGACCGGGCGGCTTGCGACATTCTGCGATCGACAGCGTCTCGCACCGCGGGCCGGGATGGCCGGGTGTCGATCGAAGTCGATCCGCGCATCGCTCAAGATCCGGCGCGCACGGCGGCCGAAGCGCGGGGGCTGTGGTGGCTCGTCGACCGGCCGAATCTCTTCATCAAGATTCCCGCGACGCTGGGCCTGCCCGCCATCGCGTCGACGCTCGCGGCCGGCATCTCGGTCAACGTCACGCTGATCTTTTCGGTCGAACGCTACCGCGCGGTGCTCGAAGCCTTCTTCGACGGGCTGGAGCGGCGGCTGGCCGCGGGCGGATCCCTCGAGGGCCTGGAAAGCGTGGCGTCATTCTTCGTGAGTCGCATCGACGTCGAGGTCGACCGCAGGCTTGACGCGATGACGCATGAAGGGTCGCCGAAGAGTGCGGGTCTGCGCGGCAAGGCGGCAATCGCGAACGCACAATTGGCTTATGAAGTCTATCAGGCTGACGTGGCTTCGCCGCGCTGGCAGGCGCTCGCCGCGAAGGGCGGCCGGATGCAGCGCCTTCTCTGGGCCTCGACCGGTGTCAAGGACAAGGCCTATGACGACACCCGCTATGTCATCGATCTGGCGGCGCCCGACACGGTCAACACGATGCTGTTGCAACCTTGGACGCCGTGGCCGACCATGGCCGCCCACGCGGCGACGCGATCGCCGGCACCTACGACGCCGCGCGTCAGGTCTTTCGCGACCTGCTGCAGGTGGGCATCGATGTCGATGACGTCGTCGACCTGCTCGAAAAGCAAGGACTCGCGGCTTTTGCCAAGAGCTGGGACGAACTGATCGCTTCGGTGACCAGCCAGCTGGAAAAAGCCGGAGCCGAGGTTTCAGCATCCGGATACGTCGCGCCGATCGATCATGATGGGCACACGCATCCGACTGCGCAGGCTTCGGCTAGTCCGGCCTGATGACGAGGGTCAGGCTGGCGCGCCGGGAACGGTCGCGGATGGTTCGATCAGACCTCGCTGCTTCAGTTCGGCCCAAAATTCCGCCGGGATTTTCGCCTGCAGCGAATTGTAGTTCTCCTCGATCTGTTGAGCGCTTCGCGCACCGATGACGAGAGCGACCGCAACGTCGGGCGCTGCGGAGAACTGCAGCGCGGCGGTTCGCAAATCAACTCCATGATGGGCGGCGACCGCGCGCAGCTGATCGCGCTTCTCGATAACTGTTGGCGGAATCCTGAAATTGTCCTTGCCATAGTTGTAGCGCGGACTTCCAGAAATGAACCCGGCATTAAGCGCGGAACCGATTACCAGCGACACGTTCCTGCTGCGCACGGCCGGAAACAAGTCGTTGACTGCGTCGGCATGATCGATCAGCGAATATTGTCGCGCGCACAGACAGACATCAGGGTCGGCGTCCTCCATCACCTTGTGGATCGGCAAGGGCGTATTGACCCCAATTCCCCAAGCCCGAATGATGCCTTCGTCCCGCATCTTCGAAAGCGCCGGAAAAGCGCCTTTGCGGGCGATGTCGTACTGCTCCTCCCGGCCATTGGGAAAGAACGCAAAGTCTGGGGAGATGTCGTGCACAAAGGCCACGTCCAGGCTGTCGACGCCAAGTCGCTGGAGGCTGTCCTCGATCGAGCGGCGCACCCCGTCGGCCGTGTAATCGAACAGGATGTCATTCGGGGAATCCGACAGCGGGTAGATCTCGGCATGCTTGTTGTTCTTGGACGCCTTGAAGAGCTTCCCAACCTTGGAGGAGAGAACATAGTCCTCTCGCTTCTGGTTATGCAGAAAGTGACCGAAGCGGCGCTCCGAGAGGCCAAAGCCATACCACGGCGCCACGTCGAAATAGCGCACGCCGACGGACCAGGCTGCCTGCAGCGTCTCTTCTGCGTCTTTGTCGGTGTGTTTGTTGAATTCATTGCCGAGCGACACCCCACCCAGCCCGAATTTGAACCCTGGCATGAAAATCTGCTTTGCGCGATTGGTCATTCTGGTTCCCGTATGAGCAATCGGTGCAAACGGGTGGGAATGCGACCCGTTCCGAAAGCCGCAGCGGGCAGAGCGGAACAGGTCATTCATCCGGGACTTTCTTCCAATGGAACTGTTGCTGGCGCCGCTGAGGACATCGCATGGATAAGCTGGTCGGCCCGGTCAAGGGCATCGGGGACGGCTTCGTCCGTGTTCGCGGAGCACGGGAGCATAATCTCAAGGATGTCTCGGTCGAGATTCCCCGCAACGCGCTCGTGGTGTTTACCGGCGTATCCGGATCCGGAAAGTCGTCCCTGGCCTTCGGGACGCTGTACGCAGAGGCGCAGCGTCGGTACCTCGAGTCGGTCTCCCCGTACGCGCGGCGGCTTTTTCACCAGATGGCAGTGCCGGAGGTCGATTCGGTAGAGGGTCTGCCACCCGCAGTCGCGCTCCAGCAGCAGCGCGGCGCTCCAACCACGAGGTCGTCCGTCGGCAGCGTGACGACACTGTCCAATCTGCTGCGCATGCTCTATTCGCGCGCGGGCGACTACCCGCGCAAGCAGCCGTTGCTCTACGCCGAATCGTTCTCGCCCAACACGCCCGAGGGCGCCTGTCCGAATTGCCATGGCATCGGTCGGGTCCACGAGGTCAACGAGCGGACGCTTGTGCCCGACGATACCCTCACGATCCGGGAAGGAGCCGTCGCCGCATGGCCGACCGCCTGGCAGGGGCAGAACCTCCGGGACATCCTGGTGAGCCTCGGCTACGACGTGGACCGGCCATGGCGCGAGCTTCCGAAGCGGGATCGTGACTGGATCCTGTTTACCGACGAGCAGCCAACGGTTCCGGTCTACGCCGGATACACACCTGCCGAAACGAAGCGGGCTCTCAAGCGCAAGGAGGAGCCGAGCTACCAAGGCACTTTCACAGGCGCCCGCAAATACGTGCTGCAGACCTTCGCCACGACGCAGAGCGCGATGATGAAGCGACGGGTGTCGCGATTTCTGTCGAGTTCGGACTGTCCGGTCTGCAGGGGCAAGCGTCTGAAGCCGGAGGCGCTGTCGGTCACTTTCGCCGGGATGGACATTGCGGACATCTCGCGCCTGCCGCTCAAACGTTTGTCGAACCTCCTGCAATCGCATGCGCTCGGCGGAGCGCCTGAGTCCGGCGAGCATCCAGAAAAGGTTCTGGTGGTTCTACGGATCGTCGAAGACCTGCTGGCGCGTCTTGAAGTGCTGCTCGATCTGGGTCTCGGCTATCTTACACCGGAACGTAGCACGCCGACACTGTCGCCGGGCGAGTTGCAAAGGCTGCGCCTGGCGACGCAGGTCAGATCGAATCTGTTCGGCGTCGTCTATGTGCTGGACGAACCTTCGGCTGGCCTGCATCCGGCGGATACCGAGGCGCTGCTGCGCGCGCTGGACCGTCTCAAGGCTGCCGGCAACTCGCTCTTTGTCGTCGAGCACGAACTCGACATTGTCAGGCGGGCCGATTGGATCGTCGACGTTGGACCTGGCGCCGGAGAGCACGGCGGCCGGATATTGTACAGCGGACCGTTGCCGGGCCTCGCTCACGTGAAGGCATCGCGAACGCGACCCTATCTTTTCGGTGAAACCGAGACGAGCGCGGGAAAAAGGCGTTCGGCAGTCGGCTGGTTGAGGCTGCGGGGCGTGACCCGGAACAACCTTGATAGCGTCGATGTGGACATTCCGCTCGGCGTGTTCACCTGCGTCACCGGAATATCGGGATCGGGAAAATCCAGTCTCATAAGCCAGTTCCTGGTCGACACGGTCAGCGACAGCCTGGGCCAACGCACGGATGTCGACGACGAGGATGAAGGCCTCGACGCCCCGGTCGAGACCCTGGGCGGGCAGATTTCTGAAGGCCTCGACCACATCAAGCGCCTTGTCGTCGTCGACCAGAAGCCGATCGGCCGCACGCCGCGGTCGAACCTCGCGACCTACACAGGCCTGCTGGACCACATTCGCAAGCTCTTCGCAGCCACAAAGCAGGCGCGCGCCAGGCGATATGATGCGGGACGATTCTCCTTCAATGTCGCGAAGGGACGCTGCGAAACCTGCCAAGGCGAGGGCTTCGTCAGTGTCGAACTACTCTTCCTTCCCAGCGTCTACGCGCCGTGCCCGACCTGCAAGGGCGCCCGCTACAACGCGAAGACGCTGGAGATCAAGATCCGCGACAGGTCGATTGCCGACGTGCTGGGAATGACGGTCGACAGCGCTTTCGAGTTCTTCGTCGGCCACGAACCCTTGCGGCGATCGCTGGCTGTCCTCCGCGAGGTCGGTCTGGGATACATCCGGCTCGGCCAGTCCGCGACTGAACTGTCGGGCGGGGAGGCGCAGCGCGTCAAGCTCGCCACAGAACTGCAGCGGACTCAACGAGGAAGCACGCTCTATGTTCTGGACGAACCGACGACAGGACTGCATCCGTCTGACGTGGCGAAGCTGATGAAGCAACTCTCCGGACTCGTCGAAGCCGGAAACAGCGTCATCGTCGTCGAGCACGACATGTCGGTCGCCGCGGCCAGCGACTGGATCATCGACATCGGCCCGGGAGCAGGTGATGACGGGGGTGAAATCGTTGCAACTGGTCGGCCGGAGCAAGTCGCAGTCGATTCTCGAAGTCGAACGGCGCGGTATCTCGCAGAACATATCGGCGACACGCTCGATAGAGCCTGAGAGTTTATGATGCGACGTCGATGGCCATCGTGCCCTCCGTTGGACGCATGAGGTCGCGCAGGCCTCGCGCTGCGGGCATGTCGCCGGGCACCACCACTCTGTGAGCTCGAAGTGCTTTTACTTGGATTCCACAGGGCCGCGCATTTCAGTTCTCCCACGATCGATCATCCTAGGAGAGAGCAGATTCATCAGCACAATAGGTCTCTGATATGCTTAACCTACTCGGCGACCACTCGGCGGCTACTGATCGCGCACGAACGGCGACTTTTTGGCGGACTATAGAGATCCGGCGTTCCGAGTTAGGCTGCTCTCCGGTATTAAAATAGGGCTACCGCGAAAGTGGGTATCGCCATGTAGCGGACCAGGGACTTGAGCCTCTCCAGTTCATCCACCCAGTAAGACGTGCACATGACGTGCACGGCCCAACAACCGTTGCCGGACTCGTGGTTGGATTTTTCGTTGCAAGCCATTGACGTATATTGATTGACTTTTGGCGTAGTTGGAGAAATTCTCTCGAAAAATCAGCGCTAGCAGCATGACTCTTAAGCAGCGCGCTTACAACATCGACAAGACGCGCTACTACATGGATAACGTCCGGTCTTCGTTCTACCTGACGACGCCGTATTGGGAGCGCTGGCTCGGCATGATCGAACGGCTCTACGCCGAACTCGGGGTGACGCCGGATGCAAAAGAGGTGAGCATTCCCGAGGCGATTTATATTCCTGCGGACAAGCTGTGGGCCGGATTCAAGGCGGTGCGGGTGACCGCTCCTCCGACGTTGCCTGCACCAACGTTCACGCCGGGCATGCTGATCAGAACACGGCGTGATGCGCCCGCCACCCATACCCGGCTGCCCCGTTACAAGCGCGGCTGCATCGGGCGGATCGAGCAATACATGGGTATCTTCCGCTTTGCTGACGCCTTCGCGTCCGACCGTGTCGAATTCTAGCACGTCTACTCGGTCTGCTTCGGCGCGGCTCAAGAAGGGGTTGACTGCGGCCACGATCACCGCGGAGCTGCGCAAGCGGCTGTTGGCGATCGAAAGCGCGTTCATCATTGTGGTGCCGCCACCCGCGGTGCCGGGCATCGGCACCGGGGGCGGCTTTGCAATGCGCATCCAGGATCGCCAAGGCCGTGGGCCAGAAATGCTGGCGGCGGCCACCGACGAACTGGTAACGGCCGCCCGGCGGGTGTCAGGACTTACGGCTGTGTTCTCGCCGTTCACTGCGAACACGCCGCAAGTGTTCGTCGAGATCGACCGACAAAAGGCGCAGATGCTCGGCGTGCCGATCCAGAACGTCACCGATACCATTGAGACCTATTTCGGGCCGGCCTATGTCAACGACTTCAACATTCTCGGCCGCACCTATCGCGTCACTGCCCAAGCCGACTTGCCGTTCCGCAAGGACACGACCGATCTCGCCCGGCTGCAGACCCGCAACAGGGCCGGCGACATGGTCCTGCTTGGCAGTGTATTGAATTTCGCCGACAAGGCCGGACCTGAGCGGGTTTCGCGGTACAGTTTGTATCCGGCGTCGGAAGTGCAGGGCGACACGATGCGTGGCACCAGCTCTGCGACCGCGCTCAACATCATGCGCAAGCTCGCCACTGAGACGCTGCCGAGCGGGTTTTCTTTCGAATGGACTGATTTGTCGTATCAGCAGGCGACAAGCGGCAACCAGGGGCTTCTGATCTTCCCGATCTGCGTGCTTTTCGTATTCCTGGTTCTGGCTGCGCAATATGGTAGTTGGAGTCTGCCGTTCGCAGTGCTGCTGATCGTGCCGATGTGTCTGCTAGCTGCGACCTTGGGGGTGAGAATCATGGGACAGGACATCAACATCCTGACCCAAATCGGCTTTGTCGTGCTGGTGGGCCTCGCCGCCAAGAACGCCATTCTGATCGTCGAATTTGCCCGCGATATCGAGCGTGAGGGCGGCGACCGACTGCAGGCGGTGATCGAGGCCTGCCGTTTGCGGCTGCGGCCTATTCTGATGACGTCGTTCGCCTTCATCCTTGGCGTGCTACCGCTCGTAATTTCGAGCGGCTCGGGCGCTGAAATGCGTCAAGCGGTCGGCGTGGCCGTCTTCTTCGGCATGATCGGTGTGACGCTGTTCGGTCTCATTTTCACGCCTATTTTCTACATGCTGATCCGACGGCTCTTTCCTGGTTCGGTTGTCATCGCGAGCCGTGATCAAGGAGCCAATATCTACCGCAGGGACCGTAACCTGGTGATGAGAATGCCGGATTCGGATCAATTCCCGCGTCGAGCGATCGACCGTCCCCAAAGTCCCAGTGCAGCCGCCGCGTTGCGCGCAGCGGGCCGGTGACGAACTGACCGCGCGGCGGATTCACGATTGGCACGGCTTGACCGCTCGCGGCGACGGGAGCCCTGAGGGACGAAAGCGAGCAGGTGAAACAGATTGTCCAGCTTGGCCTGATCGTCGCTGGTGGATGGCGGCGTCAGGCGCTTCCCCGGGGTGCGAACCCGGTTCCCGCCTCTTGCCGAGCGGTTCCGCCTGATTGTCCCACAGCAGGTGTGCTCTGCGGAGCCGAGGGTAATTAGATGGTGCCGATTGCTCAAATTTCCCGTGTGCCCAGATTGTGCCCCGGAAAAATGGGGGCACACCGTTAGGGAAACGGCCTGCTAACTTGTTGGAATATCTTGCTTAATGGTGGGCGCACAAGGGATCGAACCTTGGACCTCTCCCGTGTGAAGGGAACGCTCTCCCGCTGAGCTATGCGCCCGGATCCCGGTGGCTGCGGGCCGAAGGCCCTGAAGAAGCAGCTGCCGAAGCAGTCCGTCGGAGCCCGCGATTTACGAAGCGCGGGCAGGGGGTGTCAAGGATTTGCGGCGGGGTTGGTGAGGAAAACTGCGGGGGTGCGCCGGCCCGTCCTCGGTCGGGCCGAAACCGGCCCTGTTGCGGGCCGGCCCCATCAAGAATCGAGGACAGATTGGCCGCACCCGGACGCGATCCGGCGCCCTCAAGCCCCGATCTGCCTTGCCCGCGAGGCGTGCGACTGCAGCGCGCGGATGCGGTCGGCCAGGGTGCCGCCCTGGGGCGCGCCGCCGGCGGCTGCCGGGGCGGTGGGAACGCCATTGGCGTTGGCCGGCTTGGCCGCAGGCTCGGCGGCCAGCATGGCCTCGATGGTCGAGTTCGGGCCCTCGATCTGCATCGCGAGCTTGGCGACCTCGGCGGCGATGTCGTTGATGCGCTCGCGCAGCAGCGCGTTCTCCATCCGCTCCTGGGCCCAGGTGCTCTCGGCCTGCTGCTGGATCGCGTTCATCTCGCGCTGCAGCTTGGTGCGCTCGTCGCGGGCGGCCTGCAGCTGCTCTTCGAGCGTGGCCTTCTCGGACTTCAACCGCTCGAATGCCGCCGACTTGCCGCTGCCGAAGCCTGCGAGCTCGTCGCGCAGCTCCTTCAGGGCGCGGTCGGCGGCCGCATTGGCCTCGCGCAGCTGGTTGTTCTCGAAATCGCGCTCGGCGAGCAGCTTGCCCTGCGTCGCCAGCCGGCCTTCGAGGTCGGCGACGCGGGTCGCCAGCATCTCGGCTTCCTTGACCTGGACGATCAGCTGGCGGTCGAGCTCGGTGACGCGCTGGCTGAGATTTTCCACCCGCACGCGGGCGTCGTTGAGCGCCTTGGTCGCGGTGTCCGATTCGTCGCGCTCCAGCGCCAGGCGGGTCTGGGTGGCCGAAAATTCCTTCTCGGCCTCCGTGACGCGGCTGCGCAGCTCCTCGACCTGGGTCTTGACCGACACCAGCTCGACCTGCCGGCTGTCCGCCAGCAACGCCTTGTCGTTGAGCTCGGTGGTCAGGCGGACCTGCTCGGCCTGCTTCTCCTTCAGCGCCTGCTCGGCGGCGCGCAGCGCCTCGGTCTTGGCGGCGAATTCTTCTTCCGTGGCGCGCAGCTGGTCCTTCAGCGCCTTCTCGCGCGCCTCGAGCGCGAAGATCGCGGCGTTCTTCTCGCCGAGCTCGATCTTCATGCGGTTGATCGCGTCGGTCTTCTTGCCGAGGTCGGCGAGCTGGCCGGTGGCCTTGTTCTTGAGCGCATCGACGCTCATCTCCAGCCGCCGCGCCGACATCGCGAACTCCGCGCGCAGCTGATCCTTGTCGGCCTGGATCTCGGCCATCGACAGCGGCGTGGCCGCTTCAAGACGCCGCGTCGTCAGCCGCACCGCACGATTGTGCACCAGCGGCACGATCATCAGCGCACAGAGCATGGCGATCAGAAAACCGATCGCAAAATACATGATCGGCTCGACCATGACGCACAACTCCCGGTCCAAAATGATTAACGGAATCACAATGCACGGCAGGCTGATTCATTGCCAGCCTATTGCCGTGTTAACCTTGATCCGTGACGGGAGAACGTGTCGCGGCGGTATCAGCTGGCGGTCCTAGAACGGGTTCCAGGTCGCGCTCGGCGTGAACTTGAGATAGCCGACATTGGCACCGAGCCGCAGGCCGATGCCGGACCTGATCGGCACCAGCACGATGTTGTTGGCGGTCAGCGCCGTCATGCCGAAGCCACCGACGATGTAGGCCGAGCCGTCGAGGCCGACGAAGCGCTGGTAGATCGCGCTGGTGGCCGGCAGGTTGTAGACCAGCGTCATGGTGCGGGCGCCGTCGCCGCCCCAGTCGAAGCCGAGCGAGGGGCCCTGCCAGTAGACGCGGAGGTCGCCCGCGTTCTTGGTGTAGAGCGTGCCCTCGCCATAGCGCAGGCCGGCGACGAAGGCGCCGGCGCCTTCCTCGCCCAGGATATAGCCATTCGGCAGGCCCCATTGGCTGACGGCGCGCTCGATCACCGAGGCGAGGCCGCGCGAGACGTTGCCGAAGAAGCGGTGGCCGGCATTGACCAGCTCGTCCGGACCGAAGCTGTCCGGGCTTGGCGCGCGCTGTGGCGGCGGCGCAGGCTGCTGCTGGTAGGGCGGCGCCGCCTGCGGGGGCGGCGCGGGCGGGGGGGCCTGCTGCGCGGAGACCGACGCGGTCAGGGCCAACACGGCCGCAAGCGTCGTCGCGGCAAGGCGTGATGCGAAACTCATCGATGGAAATCCCCTGCTATCGGCAGCCCGACCGTCACCTTTAACCTGACGCCAACCACATCGGGCGAGTGTCGGGCGAGGGGCGGTGGCCCCTGCGACTCCCATGTTATCGGCACCAACTATGACCGCACAACGGCAACAACGGAACCAGAGCGGCTCAAGGCCGCTGTTTCGCCGCGCAATTGCCGCCATCACCCTCGCAACGCTGCTGTCGCCGCCCTCCGGGGCGCCCGCCGCCACGACCCAGCGCATCATCGCCAACCGCTATAGCGGGCTGGCGATCGACGGCTTCGACCCGGTGTCCTATTTCGTCGATGGCCAGGCCCTGATGGGTGAGCCGGATTTCGAGGCGGCCCAGGGCGGGGTGGTCTGGCGGTTCCGCAACGAAGGCAACCGCGCCTCCTTCATGGCCCATCCGGAGGTCTATGGCCCGCAGTTCGGCGGCTATGACCCCACGGACGTGGCGCGCGGCGTCACTGTGGCCGGCAATCCGCGCCTGTTCGCGGTGGTCGAGGAGCGGCTGTTCCTGTTCAGCCGCGAGGAGAGCCGCGATGCGTTCCGGGCCGATCCCGCCCGCTATCTGTCCCGGGCGGAGGCGCGCTGGCCGGCGCTGGAGGAGCAGCTGCCGCAGTAGGGCGGTAGGCCGGCTCAAACCTTGACGGCCGCAGGGTCGCCCCAGGCGATGAAGGACGGCACCAGGAAGCCATCGGTCCGCTCGCCATAGCGCAAGGGCGCGCCAGCCTCGCTGGTGACCGTGCCGCCGGCGGCCACCACCACGGCATGGCCCGCCGCCACATCCCATTCCGAGGTCGGGCCGAGCCGCGGATAGATGTCGGCCAGGCCCTCGGCCAGCCGGCCGAACTTCACCGCCGAGCCGAGTTGGAGGCGTTCCCCGCCAGGGCGCGCCGCGATGAAGGCCTCGGTGCGGGCATCGCCATGCGACCGGCTCACGGCGGCGATCCAGGCCGCGCCCGGCTTCGGCATCGGGCGGGTGCGGATCGGCTCCGCCACGCCCAGACCCGTCTCGGTGAATGACAGCCGCTCGGCGCCACGGCCGACCAGGCCGCGCCAGATCAGCCCCAGCGCGGGCGCGCAGACGATGCCGAGCAGGGGGCTGCCATCCGTGACCAGCGCGACATTGACCGTGAACTCGCCGCGGCCGGCCACGAACTCCTTGGTGCCGTCGAGCGGGTCGATCAGGAAGAAGCTGCCCTTGAACGGCGCCGTGCTGGTCCCGACCCGCTCCTCGGACAAGGCCGGGATTTCAGGCGCGAGCTGCGCCAGCCCCTCGGCGATCACCCGGTCGGCGGCAAGATCGGCCTCGGTGACCGGCGAGCCGTCGGACTTGTCGGTGACGGCCATCGCGCGGCGGTTCACCGCCAGGATCGCGTGGGAGGCCTGGACGACGAGCTCGGTCAGCGGCGTCATCAGCGCGGCGGCGGCCGCGATACCGACGGTTCCTGCAGTCGGGCCGGTCGTCATCACCAGGCGCTCCCTTCGGCCGTTCCGTACGCAGCTTGCATCGTCCAATCCTCGTTCTGGGGTGGCCACCCCGGCCCATCCGGGGGCGGCCATTCGCTCGTTCATTGAGCAGGATGTGCCGGGAAAACCGCTACGTACTTTCCCGTGTCCTGCCCTAAGCTCGGTGGCGGACCATGCTTTCGCAGTGTATCAAGCATCAAGGCAAGCATGATTCGTCCAAGTTCGCGGATTTCCAGGAACATCGAATGTCCGGCACGTCCTCTTCCGAGATCGCCAATCCGATTCCCGCTCCCGATACACTCGAACTTGCCGCTCTGCTCTGCTCGAAGGTCTGTCACGACCTGATTAGTCCGGTCGGCGCCATCGTCAATGGCCTCGAGGTCCTGGACGACAATCCGAAGCCCGAGGATCGCGACTTCGCGCTGGAACTGATCCGCAAAAGTGCCAAGACCGCCTCGGCCCGGCTGCAGTTCTGCCGCCTGGCGTTCGGCGCCGCCGGCTCGGCCGGCGCGCAGATCGATCTCGGCGACGCGCAGACCATGGCGCGCGGCCAGATCGAGGACGCCAAGACCTCGATCACCTGGAATCTGCCGCGGCTGCTGCTGCCCAAGAACAGGGTCAAGCTGCTGCTCAACATGATGGTGGTGGCGCAGCAGACGATTCCGCGCGGCGGCGTGCTGACCGTCGACCCGGTCGGCGAGGGCGAGGCCATGAGCTTCCGGGTCGCTGCGACCGGGCTCAATGCACGGCTGCCGCAGAACATCGTGAACCTGCTGGGCGGCGCGTTGCAGTCGACCATCGACGCGCATGCGGTGCAGCCTTACTACACCCGGCTGCTCGCCGAGGCCTGCGGCCTCAAGGTGACGCTCGCCGCCGACGGCGCTGCGATGGTCGTGCAGGCCGCCTGATCGCACGCGCGACGGTTGCCGTTGCGGCGATCGTCACGCGGCCGTGCCGCGACCTCTTGTCGTCGCGAGGCGCAAGAAACCATTCACCATGGTTAATCAAGCCTTGCCGATGCGTCCGAAATTGTCCGGATGCATCTTATCTCTTTGTTGAGTCCGTTCATTTGCGCTTACTCAACTAATATTAAACGCTTTGCACCGAAACTGGCCACGGTTTGAAGGGCGCGTCATGTCGCGTTCCGTTGCGTGCGAAGGCCAGTTTCATGGATGACCTGTTGCGTGAGTTCCTGACGGAGACCAGCGAGAGCCTGGATACCGTCGATAATC
>NZ_BSCT01000032.1 GCF_030159255.1 Bradyrhizobium sp. SSBR45G
GAATCCACGCCATGCGCCTTGTCCACTCATTCTAAACCGGACAGCCGTGGGCTTGTCCCGGCCATCCACGTCGTCCGGCGGACCTGGATGGACCCGGATGCCCGGGCCTTCGCCGCGCCGAAGCGGCCTCGGCCGCGCAGGCGGGACAAGCCCGGGTATGACGAGTCATAAATGCGAAGGCACCCTCGTTGCACGAGTTCTGGCCATGAGCCGAAAATTCTCCTTTCGTTTTTCCAGAATCCGTGCTCTACTGCGTCCATCCTGCCTCACCGATGAGGGGCGTGCGCGCGGTCGTCACGAGACGCGGGGCAGGGAGGCGGTGGCCGTGACGGGTCGCAGCGTGGCTTTGCTGCGCCGACGAACGATCCGATGCGGACGGTCAAGCCGTGTGGTCCTGGCCTCCCGACGCTGAGGCCAAGCCGGTGGTGTCTGATGACACGCTGGCGACGGGGGCAAGACAGCCGGTCCCCGGGGAGAGCACGGAGCAGCCGTAAGCCCATCGCGCAGGGAATGCCGGATGATCGGCTGAACCTGTGGTACCTGCCGCCTGCATTTTTTTCCGCAGGCGGGCCATGGGTGAGGCCTTCACCCGGCATTCCCTGCGCCCTCACGTCTTCGAGGGTGTTCCATCCGGCAAGACTCGGGCTCAACCGGCCGCGGGAACGCGAGCGCATGGCGATGCGACGCCGCGATACCCATAACACGGCCGCCGTGCCGACTGCGCGATCATGCCATGCCAAAAAATGGGCGTGTGGGACGCCTGCGCATCACCTAGGCTCCGTGCAGCTTCTCCATGGGACGGCGCACATGACGACTATTGCGGACTACCAGATCTTCGAGGCCGGCGACGTCGTGCTGCAATCGGGCGTGATGGTCCCGTCGTTGCGGCTCGCCTACAAGACCTATGGTACGCTGAATGCGGCCAAGGACAACGTGATCCTCTATCCGACCTCGTTCGGCGCCCAGCATTATGACACCGAATGGCTGATCACACCGGGCGGCGCGCTCGATCCCGAACGCTACTTCATCATCATCCCGAACCTGTTCGGCAACGGCCTGTCGTCATCGCCGTCGAACACGCCGCGAAGCGACGCACCGTTCCCGGCGATCAGCTATCACGACGCGGTCGCGGTGCAGCGCCGGCTGCTCGAAGAGCAGTTCGGCATCAGCCGGATCGCGCTGGTCTATGGCTGGTCGATGGGCGGCATGCAGGCCTATCACTGGGCCGCCTGCCATCCCGACATGGTGGAGCGCGCCGCTGTCGTCTGCGGCAGTGCGCGCTGCTCGCCCTACAATCACGTCTTCCTCGATGCGGTGAAAGCGGCAGTGATGGCCGATCCGGCGTACCGCGACGGCCGCTTCGTCGAGAAGCCGGTCGCCGGCCTGCGCGCGATGGGGCGCATCTATGCCGGCTGGGCGATGTCCTATGAGTTCTATCGCGACGAGGCCTGGCGCGAGCAGGGCTTTGCCTCGCAGGAGGACTATCTCGCCGGCGTCTGGGACTTAGCCTTCGCGCATCGCGACGCCGACAATCTGCTGGCGCAGATCGCGATCTGGCAGAGCGGCGACATCAGCAGATGTGCCGCGTTCGGCGGCGATCTCGACCGCGCGCTCAGTGCCATCACCGCGCGCATGCTGCTGATGCCCGGGCGGACCGATCGCTATTTCGACTGGCGCGACAACGAGCGGGAGCTGCCCAGGCTCGTCAACGCCCGCTCCGCGGAGTTGCGGCCGATCCCGTCCATCCATGGTCACCGCGCAGGCAATCCGATCCGCATTCCGGCGGATCGCGACTTCATCAATTCCAACGTCTCGACCCTCCTCCAGAGCTAAGGTCCTGAGCCCGATCTGACCGATGTGCCCACTGACGAGTTCGCGCCCCGTCCGAAGCTGCTGACGCCGGTCACGCTGCAGGCCCTGTGCAGGCGCTCGAACCTGCAGGGTGCACTGCGCGCGCTCGCTCACTACGGCGCGATCGCCGCCGTGGGCACGCTGATCGGGCTGATCGCGTCCGCCTACGGCGTGCCGTGGGCGCTGCCCTTGATGCTGCCGCAAGGCGTGCTCGTCGCCTTCCTGTTCATGGCCGTGCATGAGACCGCGCACAAGACGGCGTTCGACAGTCGCGCACCCAACATCGCCGTCGGCACCCTCTCCGGCTTCCTCATCGGACTGCCGTACGAGTATTACTGCCTGTTCCACTGGGAGCATCACCGCCACACCCAGGATCCCGAGCGAGACCCGGAGCTGATCGTCGGCCCCAAGCCGCGGTCGGAGACGCAGCTCGCGATCGCCTATTCCGGCCTCGTCCAGGTGGCCGGCCGGCTCCGCCTGCTGCTGAAACACGCGATCACCGGCGAGGTGACAGTGCCTTGGGTCCCCGCCGGCCGCCGCGCCACCATCGTGCGCGAGGCACGCGCCTATGCGGCCGGCTATGCCGTGCTGCTGCTCGGCTCACTCGCGATGCACAGCGCGCTGCTGTTGTGGGTCTGGGTGCTGCCGCTGCTGCTCGGCCAGTTGATCCTGCGGCCCTATCTCTACGCCGAGCACACCGGCTGCGACCACGCCAAGAGCGCCTTCCACAACACCCGCACCACCTTCACCACCCGCGCCGTGCATTGGCTGACCTGGAACATGCCCTATCACGTCGAGCACCACGCTTATCCGGCGGTGCCGTTTCATGCGCTACCGAAGTTGCATGAGATCGTGGATGGCGAGATCAAGCACCGCGGGCAGGGCTACATCGAAGTGACGCGGCAGACGCGCGCGTGGTTTCGCGCGCAGTGGGAGGGGACGAAGTTCTGAAGCAGATGAGTTCGCTTGCCAGCTATCGCCGCGCAGACGGTGCACCCTCTCCCCTTGCGGGAGAGGGTGGCATAATCGAGCAAAGCTCGATCATGCCGGGTGAGGGGTTTGTCTCCGCAGAGATGGTGCATCTGTGGAGACAAACCCCTCACCCGAGTAAGCATGACGCTGGCATCGGCGAGGCCCTCTCCCGCAAGGGGAGAGGGCGCAGTCATCAGCACTGTGCGCACGCGGCCACGGATGCGGCGCCCGCTCACCGCCACCGCTCGCGCATGCGCGCACCCAAATCGATGCGCGGCCCCGGGCTGGCGTACGCCGCGCCAGGCTGCAGCCGCGGCCAACTCGTGCGCTCGAACAGCGGCACCAGGGCTTCGGGAATGAACCGCGTCCGCGAGGCATAGACATGACGATCGCCGCGCACCGGCTGGCCATGGACGAAGAAGCGCTGCGGCACCAGCAGGTGCAGATCGTCCTTGGCGCGGGTCATCGCGACATAGAGCAGCCGGCGCTCCTCCTCCAGCTCGGCGCTCGTGCCGGCGCCGAGATCGGACGGCATGCAGCCGTCGACGACGTTGAGCACGTGAACCGAATTCCACTCCATGCCCTTGGCGGAGTGGATGGTGGAAAGGATCAGATAGTCCTCGTCGAGCAAGGGCACGCCGGCCTGGTCGGAGGTCGCGTCGGGCGGATCGAGCGTCAGCTCGGTGAGAAAGCGCTCGCGCGAGGGATAGCCGCTGGCGATCTGCTCCAGTTGCAGCAGATCGGCGCTGCGGACCTCCGCGTCCTCGTGGACGCGCTCGAGATGCGGCTGGTACCAGTGCCTGACCCGCTCGATATCTGCAGGCCAGTCGGAGACGCGCAACTGCTCCAGCGTGCGCACGAACGCCGTCCAGTCGTCACCCGCTCGCGCCGGCGCTTGCTGCGCGCACAGGGCCGCGATCGGATCGGCGTGATCGCTGACGGCATCGAGCAGGCGCTGCGCCGACGCCGGTCCGATGCCGGGGATCAGATGCAGCACGCGGAAGCCGGCGATGCGGTCGCGCGGATTCTCGATGAAGCGCAGGCAGGCCAGCACGTCCTTGACATGGGCGGCATCGAGGAACTTCAGCCCGCCGAACTTCACGAACGGAATGTTGCGGCGTGTCAGCTCGACCTCCAGCGGCCCGCTATGCGACGACGTCCGGAACAGCACCGCCTGCTGCTTCAGCACGATGCCTTCCTCGCGCCTGGCCAGCACCTGCTCGACGATGTAGCGGGCCTGGTCGGCCTCGTCGCCGATGGTCACGAGCCGCGGCTTGCGGGAGCTCGTGCGATCCGTCCACAAATTCTTGGTGAAGCGCTCGCGCGCCAGCCCGATCACGCCATTGGCCGCCGAGAGGATCGGCTGCGTCGAACGGTAGTTGCGGTCGAGCGTGACGATGTCGGCGCGCGGGCTGAACTGATCGGGAAATTCCAGGATGTTGCGCACGGTCGCAGCGCGGAACGCGTAGATCGACTGCGCATCGTCGCCGACGACAGTGAGTCCGGTCCCGTTCGGCTTCAGGCCCAGCAGGATCTGCGACTGCAGCCGGTTCGTGTCCTGATATTCGTCGACCAGCACGTGATCGAAGCGATCGCCGATCTCGCGCGCGATGGTCGCGTCCGCCATCATCTGCGCCCAGTACAGCAGCAGGTCGTCGTAGTCGAGCACGGCATTGGCCTGCTTGGCCTCGACATAGGCTGCGAACAGCCCCTTCAGCTCGCCGACCCATTCCGCGCACCACGGAAAATGCCGCACCAGCGCCTCGTCGAGCGGCATGTCGGCATTGACGCAGCGCGAGTAGATCGCAAGGCAGGTTCCCTTTGTCGGGAAGCGCTTCTGCATGTTGGACAGGCCGCGCTCGTGCCGCACCAAATTCATCAGGTCGGCGGAATCCTCGCGATCATGGATCGTGAACACAGGATCGAGGCCGACGCGCTCGGCATAGTCGCGCAGCATGCGTGCGCCGAGTCCGTGAAACGTGCCCGCCCAGCTCAGCCCCGCGGTGATCGCTTCGGCCTGGCTGCCCAGCACCTTGCGCGCGATGCGCTCGACGCGCCGGCTCATCTCGCTCGCGGCGCGGCGCGAGAACGTCATCAGCAGCAGGCGGCGCGGATCGGCGCCGTTGACCAGCAGATGCGCGACGCGATGCGCCAGCGTGTTGGTCTTGCCGGAGCCGGCGCCGGCGATGATCAGGAGCGGCGGCCCAGGTGCGGCGCACGCACCGCCATGCTCGACGGCGCGGCGCTGCTCCGGATTGAGATCGTCGAGATATGTCGCCGTCGTGGCCTGCACGAATCGTCCCTCAGCCTGCAAGAATCGGCGATTTGCTTCGCTTGCGCAACGACATGGCTCGCTCGCTGCAGCGTTTTACATGATTCGCAACCGGTCTTTTTTGCCACGGTTGCCCACAGAGCGTCAGCCTGCCGCTTGCGCCGGCGCGCGCGGACTCCTATCCAATCAGCCCCGTCACGAATCTCGGAAGAACACCGTGCCGAATTTTGCGTCCATCATCGCCGCTGAACTCTCCGTCAGGGATGCCCAGGTCCAGGCCGCGATCGACCTGCTCGATGGAGGTTCGACCGTTCCGTTCATCGCGCGCTACCGCAAGGAAGCCACGGGGATGCTCGATGACACCCAACTGCGCACGCTCGAGGAGCGGCTGCGGTACTTGCGCGAGATGGATGCACGGCGCACCGCGATCATCGAGAGCATCAAGTCGCAGGGCAAGATGACGCCGGAGATCGAGCTGGCGCTCGCCACTGCCGATACCAAGGCGCGGCTCGAAGACATCTACCTGCCGTTCAAGGAGAAGCGCCGCACCAAGGCGCAGATCGCCAAGGAAGCCGGGCTCGAACCGTTGGCCGATATGCTCATCGGCGATCCGATGAAGAACCCGGAAGACGAAGCGAAGGCGTTCATCAAGAAGGATGGCGACAATCCGGTCAAGGACGTCAAGGCGGCGCTCGAAGGCGCGCGGGCCATCCTGGTCGAGCGCTTTGCCGAGCACGCCGATCTGCTCGGTTCGCTGCGCGAGGAGATGTGGAGCCGCGGCGCCGTCAAATCGTCGGTGCGCCACGGCAAGAAGACCGAGGGCGCCAAGTTCGCCGACTATTTCGATTTCTCCGAGCCCTTCAACAAGCTGCCCTCGCACCGCATCCTGGCGATGCTGCGCGGCGAGAAGGAAGAGGTGCTGCAGCTCGATTTCGGCGATGGCGAGCCGGAGGATTCGAAGGATCCGTCGCTCTATGAGAACCGCATCGCGGTGACGTTCGGCATCTCGCGCCAGGGCCGCCCCTCCGATCAGTTCCTGTCCGACTCTGTGCGCTGGGCCTGGCGCACCCGCATCAAGACCTCGCTCGCACTCGATATCCGCATGCGGCTGTGGCAGGAGGCGGAGAAGGAGGCGGTGCGCGTGTTTGCCACCAATCTGCGTGACCTGCTGCTGGCGGCGCCGGCCGGTGGCCGCGCCACGCTCGGGCTCGATCCCGGCTTCCGTACCGGCGTCAAGGTCGCTGTCATCGACCGCACCGGCAAGTTCGTCGACCACGCCACGATCTATCCGCACGAGCCGCAGCGGCAGTGGAACGAGAGCATGCTGACCCTGGCGCAGCTCTGCATCAAGCATCGCATCGAGCTGGTGGCGATCGGCAACGGCACGGCCTCGCGCGAGACCGAGAAGCTGGTCAACGATTTGGTGAAGCTGAAGCCGGATCTCAAGCTGACCAAGGCGATCGTGTCGGAAGCGGGCGCGTCGGTGTATTCGGCCTCGGAGTTCGCCGCGAAGGAATTCCCCAATCTCGACGTCTCGATCCGCGGCGCGGTCTCGATCGCCCGCCGCCTGCAGGATCCGCTCGGCGAACTCGTCAAGGTGCCGCCGGCCTCGATCGGCGTCGGCCAGTATCAGCACGACCTCAATCAGTACGAGCTGGCGCGCGCGCTCGATGCCACCGTCGAGGACTGCGTCAACGCGGTCGGCGTCGATCTCAATACCGCCTCGGCGCCGCTGCTGGCGCGCGTGTCGGGCATCGGCGAGAGCCTGGCGCAGAACATCGTTGCGCATCGCGATGCCAACGGTCCGTTCCCGAGCCGCGACAAGCTCAAGGAGGTGCCGCGGCTCGGACCGAAGGCGTTCGAGCAGTGCGCCGGCTTCCTGCGCATCCGCGACGGCGACAATCCGCTCGACGCCTCCGGCGTGCATCCCGAGGCCTATCCGGTCGTGAAGAAGATTCTCGAGACGACCAAGAGCGACATCAAGGTGCTGATCGGCGACAGCAAGACCTTGAAGACGCTGAACCCGGCGAAGTTCGCCGACGAGCGCTTCGGCGTGCCGACCGTCACCGACATCATCAAGGAGCTGGACAAGCCCGGCCGCGATCCGCGTCCGGAGTTCAAGACCGCGACCTTCCAGGAGGGCGTCGAGAAGATCACTCATCTCAAGCCCGGCATGATCCTGGAGGCGACCATCACCAACGTCGCCGCGTTCGGCGCCTTCGCCGATATCGGCGTGCATCAGGACGGCCTGATCCACATCTCGGCGATGTCCGAGAAGCGCATCAACGATCCGCGCGAGGTGGTGAAGCCGGGCCAGGTCGTGAAGGTGAAGGTGCTCGACGTCGACGTGCCGCGCAACCGCATCTCGCTGACCTTGCGCCTGTCTGATCCGCTCCCTGCCAAGGGCGAGAAGCGCACCAGCGCGCGGCCGCCGGCGGCGCGCAGCATGACCACGCGCGAGGAGAAACCGTCGGGCGGAGGCGCGTTTGCCGCCGCGATGGCGAAGGCCGCGGAGCGGCGGAAAGGCGCCTGAGGCGCGGCGCTCGATCCTGACGACAATTGCCCGCCGCGGGAGGCCATTCCGCGGCGTCGCGCCAAAAAAGACGCAGGCATCTTCCGGCTTGCCCTCGCGTCGCCTACCTTGAGCGGCAAGCGCCGCGCGAGGATGTGAGATGGCGAACCGCACCGTGATCATCGCCGGGGCCACCGGCCTTGTCGGACGAGAGCTTCTTCGCGGCCTGCTCGCGGATCCGACCGTGCAGCAGGTGCACGTCGTCGGCCGCCGGACGCCGCCTGTCGCCTCGCCGAAGCTGACGGCCCACGTCGTCGACTTCACCGCGTTGCCGCCCCTGCCGCCGGCCGATGAGCTGTATCTGGCGTTGGGAACCACGATCAAGGTCGCCGGCAGCCAGGCCGCCTTCCGCGCCATCGATCACCACGCCAACCTCGCCGTCGCCAAGGCCGCGCTGGCGAGCGGCACCAAGCGCACCGGCCTGGTCAGCGCCATGGGCGCCGATGCGACATCGAGCGTCTTCTACAGCCGCGTGAAGGGCGAGCTCGAGGCCGAATTGAGCGCACTGCCCTTTACCGGCCTCGTGATCGCGCGGCCGTCGTTGCTCGTCGGTAGCCGGGCGGAGCTGGGACAGCCAAGCCGGCCGGGCGAGGAGTGGGGCAACACGCTCAACAACATCCTCGGCTTCCTGATCCCCGCCAACTACAAGCCGATGAAGGCTGCCGACGTGGCGCATGCGCTGCTGTCCAGCGTTCCGTCGGCCATCGGGATCAAGGTTCTGAGTCGGGCGCGATGCGCCGGTGATCCCAGGCGTGGCTCTTGCGCAAGCTCCGTGTGACTTCCATTTATCAGAAGCCGCGCGCAGGCACTGAACGTCGACCTTTATGGTGAGCTTGGTGGTCCCGTAGTCTTACGGCCTGTGCCCGGCTCAGCCAAATACGTCGTCTCGTGACGCGAGAGCGAAGCAAGCCGAACTCGTTGTCTAACATGGGATAATGTTGAAAGCGGAGAAGCGGAGCTGAGTCCGCCTTTTAACATCTTAACCATATCTCCCTGTTAGGACTGATCGGAGAAGAACGGGCTCGGGACCTCATGCGCAGACAGCTTCGAGAGATTTTCTTCGTGGGATTGATCGCGGCTGCGTTGCCCGGCTTGCATCGGGTCGACGCATCACCACGCATGGTCTCGTTGGTGTTCAACTCCCAGCCGCAGAACCCGCAACAGATCGGGGCCGATGAGTTCCGCACCAGGCTGCGGACCCTCGCCGGCAAGCGGCTCATCATCGACGAACGCGCCGGCAATTCGTTCGGCAGCGAGGCGGCCATCCTGGCGGCAACCCGCACCGGAGCGGTCGATATCGCGGTCGTGTCAGGCGGCATCGCGAGCGCCGTCGTCCCCGAGCTCGGCGTCTTCGACATTCCCTTCCTGTTTCGCGACACCGCGCATGCCAAGGCCGTCGCCACGGGACCCGTCGCTGCCGCAATAGGCGCCAAATTCGCCGACAAAGGCCTGGTGCTGCTGGCCTTGGGAAAGCAGGGATTCCGCAACCTCACCAATTCGAAGCGGCCGGTGCGCAGCGTCGATGACGTCAGGGGTCTGAAGATCCGCGTCATCCCCAATCCGGTCTACCAGATGACGTTCAAGGCGCTGGGCGCTGACGTGCTGCCGATGGACTTTCCGCTGGTCTACGCCGCGCTCAAGGACGGGCGTCTTGACGGCCAGGAGAATCCCGTCGCGACCATCGCCGCCAACCGGTTCGAGGAAGTTCAGAAGTACCTCACCCTCACCGGCCATTTCTTCGCCCCGATCGCCTTCGTTGCCAATCGGGCGATGTTCGAGCAGCTCGATGCGAGCGAGCGCGAAGCACTGATCTCCGCTGCAAAGGCTGCAGCGGAGGTGACGTGGCAGGCGCAGCTCGATGCCCAGAAGCTCGATGAGCTGCGGAAGGGCGGGATGGAGGTCATCGAGACATTCGATCGCAAGACATTCGTCGACGCGGTCAAGCCGCTCGATCCGGAATTCGAAAAGCGCTTCGGCAAGGAGCTGCTCGCCAGCATCAGGTCCACGCCGTGAACAGTCGGGCAATCTCATGAGACTCTCTTCGTTGATGTCGTGGATCGGCATCCGTCCGCGGATCTTCGGCGGCTTTGCGCTGATCCTGAGCTTTCTGGTGCTGCTTGGCGGCTTCGCCATGATCCAGGTGGATCGTATCGGTGGAACGGCGGACGAACTCATCACCAGCGCTGCTGGCGATGCCGGCATGTCGCAGGTCAGAGCTGCGCTGCTCACCGCCAATGGCGCGGTGGAGAAG
Source organism: Bradyrhizobium sp. SSBR45G (assembly GCF_030159255.1). Lineage (GTDB taxonomy): Bacteria > Pseudomonadota > Alphaproteobacteria > Rhizobiales > Xanthobacteraceae > Bradyrhizobium. The sequence goes on from NZ_BSCT01000032.1 coordinate 9,919, forward strand.
TTCATCCGGACCTGGAGCGTGGGTGACAAGGATGCGGCGGGCAAGGCCATCGACGCGGTTGCCGGGCTCGCCGACGAGGTCGAGAAGCAGTCGGGCAAGCTGAAGGTCATCGCTGACAGTGCAGGACCGGTGCGGAGCGCACTCGGGAACTATCGCGCGTCGTTCGTGGCTGCTGCCGCAGCCGTCGACGGCCTGCGTGCGGCCTCGACCAAGACCGAGACGCTCGGTGCCGTAGCCGGCGTCAACGTCGGTGGGATTCAGGTCGTTCTGGCCAATGGTGCCGGGCGCGAGCCTCTGCTCAACCCGCTGCGCCTCGCCAGCGTCGTGGACGCGCTCCGCATCGCGGTGATGCGCTACACCAGCACGTTGTCTCCGAACGATGCCGAGGACGCCAGGCTCACCTTCGCGTATGCGAAGCTCGCGCTCGCCGATACCGAGGCCGAACTGGCCGGTGTCGACGATGCCAAGCTGAAGGCCCTGGTCGCGGCCCTGAAGGACGCAGTGATGGCTGATGGTGCGGCGCTCGACGAGGTCATCAAGGTGGCGGCTGATCTGCGGGCCAAGCAGAACGAACTCGCCAAGGCCAGCGCATCGATCGAGGCGCAGGTCGGTCAGATCAACCGGCAGCTCGATGCGGCCCGCAAGGAGCAGGGGGCGAGGACGGGAGTGGCGGTTCAGGAGACGAGGCAGACCATCATCATCACGGCGGCGGGGGCGGTCGTGCTGGGCGCCGCGCTGGCGTGGCTGATCGGTGCCAGCGTGTCTGGCCCGATCCGCAGCATGACGGAACGCATGCAGTCGCTGGCCGCCGGCGAGCTTGAGCAGCCGATTCCTGGCGGCGAGCAGCGCAATGAGATTGGCCGGATGGCGCGTGCGGTCGATGTGTTTCGCGACAATGCGCTCGCCGTGCGCCGCATGGAGCAGGAGGCGGCCGCGCAGCGGGACGCCGCAGAAGCGGAACGCGCGCGCATGATGGCGAATCTCGCCGGCCGTTTCGAACAGGGCATGCAGGGCGTGATCACCGGCGTCGGCGGTCGCGCGAGTGAGATGGGGCAAAGCGCAAAGGAGCTCGCGCGCGTTGCCGAGCGCGGCCGCGGATTGGCGGAGGCGGTGGCGAGCCGCGCCGAGCAGGCGTCCGTCAACGTCCAGACCGTCGCGGCGTCGACCCAGGAACTCGCGGCGTCGATTCGCGAGATATCGTCGCAGGTGCAGCGTTCGGTCGCGGTGTCGACGCGCGCCACGCAGGAGACCGAGCGGACCTCGGAGCTGATCAACGGTCTGTCGAGCTCGGCCGAAAGGATCGGCACCATCGTGCAACTGATCCAGGCGATCGCAAGCCAGACCAATCTGCTGGCGCTCAATGCCACGATCGAGGCCGCGCGCGCAGGTGAGGCCGGCAGGGGCTTCGCGATCGTGGCGAGCGAAGTGAAGAGTCTCGCCTCTCAGACCGCGCAGGCCACCGAACAGATATCCAGCCAGATCGCAACCATTCAAAGCGCCACTGAAGAGACGGTGGGAGCGATCGCGCAGTTCGGCACGACAGTGCGCGAGATCGCCGAGATCTCCAACGCCATTGCGGCCGCGGTCGAGCAGCAGGGCGCCGCGACCACCGAGATCGCCCGCAACGTCGAGCAGGCAGCCAGCGGAACGGCCGCGGTGACGCAGGAGATCGGCGATGTCCGCACCGTCGCCGGACAGACCGATGCCGGGGCGGAAGCTGCGCTGGCGGCTGCTGCGGCATTGCAACAGCAGGCGGCATCGCTGAAGAACAATGTCGATGATTTCCTGCAGACGATTCGGACCGCCGCTTGAGCGAACGAGGCGGAGATCATCGTGGCGCTCGGTTGACGCCGAGGGCGGCCGGCCCGCATGCTGAGGCATGACCGAGCAAGCGCCACGTTCTCTCACCCTTCCCGTCGATGGTGCGGGCATGGTGTCCGCACTGTTGCTGGCGCCGCCAGGCGCCCGCGCCGGCTTCGTGTTCGCTCATGGGGCGGGCGCCGGCATGACACACGCCTTCATGAATCAGGCCGCTGCAAGTCTCGCTGCCCGCCGCATCGCAACGCTGCGCTTCCAGTTTCCCTACATGGAAAAGGGCAGCCGGCGTCCCGATCCCCCCGCGCTCGCGCAGGCCGCGGTGCGGGCTGCCGTGGCGGAGGCCGCGCGGCTCTGGCCGGGTCTGCCGCTGATCGCCGGCGGCAAATCGTTCGGGGCGCGGATGACGTCACAGGCCCAGAGCCTGGTCCCGCTGCCAGGCGTGGTGGGACTGGCCTTCCTCGGCTTTCCGCTGCACCCTGCCGGCAAGCCCGCGGTGACGCGGGCCGATCATCTCGATGCGATCGGGCTGCCGATGCTGTTTCTGCAGGGCACGCGCGACAAGCTGGCGGAGCTCGAGCTGCTCGAACCGGTCGTGAGGCGGCTGGGACGCCGCGCGACGCTGCATCTCATCCCGCATGCCGACCATGCCTTCCACGTGCCCGCGCGCTCCGGCCGAAATGATGAAGCCGTCATGGACGAACTGACGCAGACATTTTCATCCTGGGTCGACACCCTGACCCGACCCATCGGGACGGCCTGAACGTTCGCACCGGCAGATTGGTCCGACCCTGGGACGGCCGTTGCGAAAAATTCGAATGAGAACAAAAAAAGAACTTCCAATAAATCTCAGGTTGAGACATCATCGGGTGGAGAGTCCGAGATGGTGAGGCGTTCGTTGAAGTCCTGGGGATCAGGTTTGCATATTGTTGGACACCTCGCGCAGGCCCCGCAGATCGAGGATGCAGCGATGACATATCGTCTCCCCAGCGCATCTCATGTCCGGGCAAAATCCTGCCGGCGCTCAGAAGGTCTTCAATTCCGGCGTAGACCTGAAGCGTAACCGACCAACCCAGTTCCCGAGGGATCGATGAGAAGGATCGTTTCATTTCTTTCGCTGTTGGTTCTGATCCCGGCAAGCCTCGTCGCGAGACCGGCCCATGCTGACGATGGCTTCAAGGGCATCGATACCTTGCATGGGACATGCAAGAAGCTCGCGGTTGCGGGGAAGGAGCGGACGTCGGATTGCAGGGGCGTCTTGCTCAACACCCGCTACGCCGACCAGCGCACCGGATTTTACTTCGTGACGACCGACGGAGCCATGATCACCTTTTCAAGTCCCGGAGAACTCAGCCAGCGGGAGTCAAAGGTCGCGGGGGCCTATCCGGTCGATATGATGATCCTCAAGATTGAGGGGGATGTTCGCAGAGTGGCCGCAAAAGGAATGTGCCACACGTCGAAGCTGACCATCGCAACTGCGAAACTCAACTGCCTCGCCGATAGCGAGCTCGGCCGGTTCGAAGGAGAGTTCGTGCCGGGGACCAAGCCGCCGGGCTCGTAGGCCGCGATCTCCTCAAAGATTTGCCGCGACATCCGATTCGAAATATTGCAACAAGTCTGCGTCACCATCGGGCGGCGAGCTCGCGGTGGACGGGTCTTGGAGAGATGGATGTTCCGGAATGTAAACCTGGTCGCGAACCTGGTGCTGGCTACTCTTTTGTGTCTTGCGTCGGTCCCCGCCGCGCAAGCCGAGGACGCCAAGCTGCGGATCGGCGTTCTCAGGTTGTCGTCGTCCGCGCCGGTCTTCATTGCCCTGGACAAGGGCTATTTCCATGAGGCCGGCCTGAACGTCGAGCTGAAGTTCTTCGATGCCGCGCAACCGATCGCTGTCGCGACCGCCACCGGCGATGTCGATGTCGGCGTTACCGCATTCACGGCAGGGCTCTACAACCTCGCAGGCAAGGGAGCCTTGAAGATCATCGCGGGCATGAGCCGCGATCGCCCCGGCTTTCCGCTGATCGGCTACTTCGCCAGCAACAAGGCCTACGAGGCTGGTCTCAAGACACCGAAGGACATCGCAGGCAAGCGCGTGGCGATGACCCAGGTCGGGTCGAGCTTTCACTATTCGGTCGGGCTGCTTGCCGACAAATACGGCTTCAAGCTCGCCGACGTGAAGATCGTGCCGCTGCAGTCGATGTCCAACATGGCCGCAGCGATCAAGGGCGAGACCGTCGACGCCGCGCTGATGCCGGTCTCGGTCGCCCGAAAGCTGATGGAGGAGGGCGCCGTCAAGCACCTCGGCTGGGTCGGCGACGAGACGCCCTGGCAAGTCACCGGCGCGTTCGCCGGGCCAAAGACCTTGGCCAACACGGCGGTCGTGACGAAGCTGCTGGCGTCGCTGCAGCGGGCTGAGCGCGAGTATCATGACGTGGTCCTCGCCTCAGTGAAGGACGGCAATGCCGCCATCAATGACAACACTAAGCCGCTGCTCGAAATCATCGCCAAATACACCAACCTGCCGGTCGACCAGGTGGTCGGCAACTGCGCCTATATCGATCCCGACGGCAAGCTCGACGTTGCTAACATCGACAGCCAGGTCAAATGGCTGCAGGCGCAGGGTTTCGCCGATCCGGGCTATGACGCGGCGGCGATCATCGCGAGAGATTTTGTGAAGCCGGATTGAACTGGAGCGACGCGGAACTGCTGCGGATCGTATGACATGGACCTGATCGCCGAGACCATCAGCCACCGGTTCGACGCGCTCGACGTGCTCGATGGCGTGTCGTTCACGGCCGGTGCCGGCGAGGTCGTCGCCATCGTCGGCCCGTCCGGCTGCGGCAAGAGCACGCTGCTGGCCATCCTCGGTGGCCTGCTGCAGCCGAGCACAGGTCAGGCGCTGCTGCGCGGCGCGCCGCCGGCCGGCAGCCTGAATCCGCTGACCTTCGTGTTCCAGGATTTCGCGCTGCTGCCCTGGGCAAGCGTCGCGGACAATGTCGCCTTGCCGCTCCTGCACACGTCGCTGTCGGCGCAGCAGCGGGCTGCGGCCGTCGACGATGCCTTGCGGCGCACCGGACTCGTCGACTTTCGCATGGCCTATCCGAAGCAATTGTCCGGCGGCATGCGCCAGCGCGTCGGCATTGCGCGCGCGCTCGTCGTCCGGCCAGCGATGCTGCTGATGGACGAGCCGCTGTCGGCGCTGGATTCGCAGACCCGCGAACTCCTGATGGAGGATTTCGTCGACCTGCTTGCGGATGGCGCCATGGGCGCTGTCTACGTCACGCACAATCTGGAGGAGGCCGTCAGGCTCGCCGATCGCATCGTCGTGCTGTCCCGCCGCCCCGGCCGCATCCGGAAGGTCGTCACTGTCCCGGCGACGCGGCGCGCCCGCGGTGATCAGGCCATGCGCGCGCAATTGCTGGATCTTCAGAACGAGCTGTGGGCGCTGATCCGGACCGAGGCGATCGATGCCGAGCGCGAGGTCCAGCATGCTTGATCGCACGCCGAATGACGCGCATCGCAGCGTCGGTGACGCCGAGACCAAGCCGGTGCGCTTCCGCGGCGGCGGCTTCACGCCGGTCGCAAGCCGCTGGGCGGGCCTGCTCGCGCTCGCCGCGGCGCTCGGGCTGTGGCAGCTGATCGGCAGCCTCGCGCTGGTCAATTCGCTGTTCCTGCCGACGCCGCTCGGGATCGTCAGCGCGCTCATTCGGCTCGCCGAGAGTGGCGCGCTGTGGCAGCACGTCTCGGCGTCGCTGCTGCGCATCCTCTCGGGCTGGGCACTCGGCACGGCCTCCGGCATCGTCGTCGGCTTTGCCATCGGCCTGTGGCGCATCGCCCGCAGCATCGGCATCACCTTCGTCTCGGCGCTGTTCCCGATCCCGAAGATCGCCGTGCTGCCGCTGCTCATTCTCTGGCTCGGCATCGGCGAGCAGCCGAAGATCGCGACCATCGCGCTCGGTGTGTTCTTCTCGACCACGATCTCGGTCTATAGCGGCGTCGACGCCGTGCCGCGCAATTTGATCCGCATGGCGCAGAGCTTTGACGTGCCGTTCCCGACCATCGTGCGCAAGGTCATCTGGCCCGGCGCGCTGCCGTCGATCCTGGCCGGCTTTCGCATCACCGCGTCGGTGGCGCTGATGCTGGTGGTCTCGGCGGAGATGATCGGTGCCGAGACCGGTATTGGCACCTTCGTGCTGCAGGCCGGCAACCTGATGCAGACCGATCAGCTGATGGCCGGCATCCTGGTGCTGTCGCTGTTCGGCCTCGCCGTCGGCCGGCTGATCAGCCTGCTCGAAGCGCGGCTCCTGCACTGGCGCTGAACGCTTCACGCGTTGCCGCGATCTTCGCGGAACAGATCGAGCTTGTCCTGCACCGGACGATCCGAGAATGAGAACAGCACCGCATCCTCCTCGGCCTCGTGGCTCACCCATTGCCAGCTCGGCACGACGAACAGGTCGCGCGGCCCCCATTCGAAAATCTGGTCGCCGATGCGGCTGCGCCCCTTGCCCTCGATCGCCGTGAACACCGTGGCATCCGTCGAGCGATAGCGCGCGGTCTTGAAGCCCTTCGGCAGCAACTGGATGAAAGTGCCGATCGTCGGCATCGCGAAGTCGCCGGTCTCCGGATTGGAGAACTTCAGCTTCAGCCCATGGCACGCATCCCATTCCTCGCTCCGCTTGGCGCTCTCCAGCGCCTCGCGGGTGTAGGCATAGGGATAGTTGAAGATCGGCGATGTCCGCGATCTGCGCTTCGCATCGACCGGCAGCAGATTGTGGCCGTAGCGGGCGAAGCTGTCGCCCGGGGGGCGCGCGACCTTCTGCTGATCCTCCTGCGAGCCTTGCGCGAACGAGGCGTCGAGGAACTGCACCAAGGGAATGTCGAGGCCGTCGAGCCAGAACATCGGCTCGGAGGTTTCGTTGCCGTGATCATGCCAGGTCATCGATGGCGTGATGATGAAATCACCGGGCTCCATCAGCGTGCGCTCGCCGTCGACGGTCGTGAACGCGCCCTTGCCTTCGAGCACGAAGCGCAGCGCCGACTGGCTGTGGCGATGGGCCGGCGCGATGTCGCCGGGGATCACCATCTGGATGCCCGCATAGAGCGAGGTGGTGACCTTGGACTGCCCGCGCAGGCCCGGGTTCTCCAGGATCAGCACGCGCCGCTCGGCCTCCTTCGCCGTGATCAGCCGCCCGGCCTCGATCATGTAGTCGCGGATCGCCGCGAACTGCCACAGATGCGGCCGGCAGGCGCTCCTCGGCTCGGGCGTGATCAGATCGCTCATGACCGTCCACAGCGCGGTCATGTTCTCGCCGTCGATCTTCTTGTAGAACGCCTCGCGTTCCGGGGTCGAAACTGCGGCCATGCTCGCCTCCCTCGATCAGATGTCGTTATTGATTGACAGTATACTGTCAAATTGATTACCGTCAAACGCAACCAGAAATGTCATAATGGGAGGAGTGCCATGATGAAGCTGCACGGCTATTTTCGCAGCAGCGCGTCCTATCGCGTCAGGATCGCCCTCAACCTCAAGGGTCTCACGGCTGCTCATCTGCCGCATCATCTCCGCAAGGGCGAGCAGCGCGCGCCCGCTTATCTCTCCCTCAATCCCCAGGGTCTCGTTCCCGCCCTCGAGGATGATGGCGGTGTGGTGCTGATCCAGTCGCTCGCCATCATCGAATGGCTCGACGAGACCCACCCCGAGCCGCCGCTGCTGCCGACGGACCCGCTGCGCCGCGCGCAAATTCGGGCTTTCGCTCAAGTCTTGGCCTGCGACACCCATCCGGTCCAGAACCTGAAGGTGCTGGCGCGGCTGCGCGAGCTCGGACTGCCCGAGGACAAGGTCACCGCCTGGGCGGGATGGGCCAATCGTGAAGGCCTCGCGGCCTGCGAAACGCTGATCAAGCATGAGCCCGGCCCGTTCTGCTTCGGCGCGGCGCCGACCCTGGCCGATCTCTGTCTTGTGCCGCAGCTCGGCAATGCGCGCCGCTTCGGCGTCGATGTCGGGGCATTTCCGCGGCTGCTGCAGGCGGAAGCCGCCGCCAAGGCGCTGCCGGCATTTGCCGATGCTGCTCCGGAGCGTCAGCCCGATGCCGAGTAAGCCGTCTGACGTCACGATGGACGCGGTCTACACCAAGCCCGGCTATCTGTTCCGGCGGATGCAGCAGATCGCGGTCTCGATCTTCATCGAGGAATGCCGGGAGTTCGACCTGACGCCGGTGCAATACGCCGCGCTGGTCGCGATCCGGACCCATACCGGCATCGATGCCACGCGCCTGTCGGCCGTGATCGCCTTCGATCGCTCCACCCTCGGCAGCGTGATCGAGCGGCTCGAGGCGAAGGGGTATGTCGAGCGCAAGCCGTCGACCGACGACAAGCGCGTCAAGCTGCTCTATCTGACCAAGGCGGGCGCTATCCTGTTGCGCAATATTATGCCGTTTGTCGATCGGGCGCAGGCGCGCATGCTGGCGCCGCTGAAGCCGGCCGACCGAAAAACGCTGACGGCCCTGCTGTCGCAACTCGTCGACCTCAACAACGAGGTGTCGCGCGTGCCGCTGCGCGCCGAGGACGCGCTGGAGCATCTCGGCAAGACCGGCTGAGCGCAGCTGTTTGCGAAGGCTCCTCCGACGGCGTTTGCTCATAGCCGCATCACCGCCTGACGGTCGATCTTGCCGGTGCCTGTCTTCGGCAGCTCGTCGATGAATACAATCTCACGCGGATATTTGTAAGGCAGCAGCTTCGCCTTCACGTAGTCCTGAAGCGCCTTGGTCATGGCCGGCTCGTCATGGGATCGGCCGTTGGCCACCACGACGGCCTTGAGGCTCATGCGGCGGTCCGGCAGCTCATGTGCGAACACGGCGCATTCCCTGATATCAGGGTGTTCCGCAAGGCAGAGCTCGACCTCCAGCGGATAAACCCATTGCCCGGAGATCTTGACGAGGTCATCGGCGCGGCCGCGGAAGAAATGAAAGCCGTCGGCATCGCGGACGAAGCGGTCGCCGGTGTAGATCCAGCCGCCATCGCGGATCGTCTCGGCGGTCTTGTCCGGACGGTTCCAGTACAGTGGCGTGTTGGAGTCGCCGCGGACCCAGAGAATGCCTTCCTCCCCGGTCGCAACCTCGCGCCCCTCGCTGTCGCGCAGCGCGATCTCGTAGCCCGGCACGCGCAGGCCGGCCGCGCCGAGCTTCTTGCGGTCCTCGAGGTTGGACAGATAGACATGCAGCACCTCGGTCGAGCCGAGTCCTTCGACGATCTCCAATCCGGTGAGACTCTTCCAGCCGTTGAAGACTTCGGCCGATAGCACCTCGGCTGCGGAGACCGACAGGCGCAGCGATGAGAAATCCGCCTGTTTCGCCCCGTCGGCCTTTGTCAGCGCCGTGTAGAGCGTCGGCAGGCCGAAGAACACGGTGGGGCGGAAGCGGCTGATGGCATCGAAGATCGCCGCCGGCTTCGGCTGGCCCGGCAGCAGCAGCGTCGTTGCGCCGGCGGTGAACGGAAAGGTGATGGCGTTGCCGAAGCCGTAGGCGAAGAAGATCTTCGGCACCGAGAAGCAGATGTCGTCCGGCGTCAGCCGCAGCACGTTCCTTGCGAACGCCTGCTCGCTATAGGCCATGTCGTGCTGCAGATGGACGATACCCTTGGGGCGGCCGGTCGAGCCCGACGAGTACATCCAAAACGCCATCTCGTTGCGATGGGTGTCGGCCTCCGCCAACTCCGCGACGAAGTTGACCAGCCATTGATCGACGGCGACCGTCGATGGCGCCGCTGTTGCCGGCGCCTCGCCGTTGACGACGATGAGCGTCTGCAGCGCCGTCGCCGCGCAGGCCTGCGCGTCGAACCGTCCGGCAAACTCCGCATCCGCGACCGCAACCTTGGCGCCGGAATCGGCGAGATAGAACTGCAGCAGGTCCGGCGGCGTCAGCGTGTTGATCAGCAGCGGCACGAAGCCCGCGCGCACCGCGCCGAAGAACGCGGCCGGATAGGCCGGCGTGTCATCGAGGAACAGCAGGACGCGGTCACCGCGGGTGAGGCCGAGCGATGCGAAGCCGTTGCCCCAGCGACAGGCATCCGCGCACAGCTCGGCATAGCTGCGCTGGCCGGCCGGGCCGATCAGTGCCGGCTTGCTCGCATTGCCGTTGGCGAGATTGTCAAACAGCACACGGCTGGCGTTGTAGCGCGCCGGAATCGCAAAGCCGATTTCGCGCGCACCGGCACTGTCGGAAGGAACCTGATCGGCAATCTCTGTCGTCATGCCCGGTCTCCTTTCGTCCGAGATGCCTCGTAGCGCGCCATGAACTGCGGCGCCATCGCGCGCAGCCGGGTGTCGTCGATGCGGCCCGAGCGCGTGATGTAGCTGTAGGCAAACTCCATCAGCCCGAGCTTCATATGAGCCGGGAACGCCTCGTACCAGTCGGCGCTGGTGCGGGCGGCGGTGACCAGCTTCTTGACGATCGGCTGCCGCTCCGCCTGATAGCGCGCAAGTCCGTCGGAGAGGTTGCTTTCGCTGTCGAGCGCCTTGGCGAGCGCGATCGCATCCTCGATCGCCAGTCGCGTGCCCGAGCCGATCGAGAAGTGAGCCGTATGTAGCGCATCGCCGATCAGCACCATGTTGCGGTGCCACCAATGCTCGTTCCAGACCCAGGGGAAATTGCGCCACACCGACCGGTTCGAGACCAGCGAATGGCCATCGAGCGTGTCGGCGAACACCTGCTCGCAGATCCGCCGGGACTCGTCGACCGACATCTCGGCAAAGCCATAGGCATGCCAGGTCGCGCGATCGCATTCGACCAGGAAGGTGCTCATATCAGGCGCGTAGCGATAGTGATGCGCGTTGAGGGTGCCGCGGTCGGTCGTGACGAAGGTCTGCGACAGCGTGGCAAACGTTTTCGACGTGCCGTACCAGGCAAACTTGTTGCTGGAGTAGGAGACGGAGAAGCCGAAATCGCCCTCGAAGCTGCGCCGTACCAGCGAGTTGAGCCCGTCAGCGGCGACGATGAGATCGTAGCCTGCGAGCTGATCGAGCGATTGGATGGTGGTACCGTAGCGGGCGATGACCTCGACGCTCTCCGCGCGCGCCTGCAGCAACTTCAGCAACTCGAGCCGCCCAATCGCGGAAAAGCCGACGCCGTCGATCTCGACGCTTTCACCGTGCAGGTTGAGCGTGATGTTGCGCCAGCTTTCCATGTGCGGCGCGATCGCGTCGACAGTGTCGGGATCGTCGGCACGCAGGAAGTCCAGAGCCTGGTCGGAGAACACGACGCCGAAGCCCCAGGTCGCGCCGGCCGGGTTCTGCTCGAACAGGTCGACCACCGCGGCGGGGTGCCGCTTCTTCCAGAGATAGGCGAAATACAGCCCGCCAGGGCCGCCGCCGAGCACGGCGATACGCAAGGGCGATCTCCCAATTGACAGTATACTGTTTATTTTGGACGGACACTAATCCCTCGGGATGGAACGCGCCAGCAGAATCTGCGTGTGTGCGGTGGCCCACCAAACGGGACGGCGGCGGAACTCCACGTGTCGCTCGGCCGGTCCGGCCTGAAACGCTGTTCGGTCATCCGGACCTTGGGGGGCATCCGCTGTCTGCCTGCCGACGGATACGGTCTCCGTCGGCGGACGGTCGCGCTGCCGGTTCTTCATGCAAATATGCGCGCGGAATGTAGTCACTTGCCTGCGTTGTGCGCTGCAGGCCGATGCCATGGAGGCTCATATCGGAAACCCGCATCCCGGCTGGCTGCGACATGTTGCGCACTTGTCAAAATCTGCCAAACTCAACTCAGCCGGGAGTTCTGCTTGGGGGTGACGGATGTCGAACAGGTTCACGCAATATATCCTGATTGCGATGGTGCTTGGAATCGTGATGGGGACGTTGATCTTCAACCTCATGCCCGATAGCCGGGCAGAGCTTGCCGCCGACATCAACCTGATCGCCATGCTGTTCCTGCGCCTGATCAAGATGATCATCGCGCCTCTCGTGTTTGCGACCCTGGTCGGCGGCATCGCCCATATGGGATCGGGCGCCAAGCTCGGGCGCATCTTCGCCAAGACGATGGGATGGTTCCTGAGCGCCTCCTTCGTGTCGCTCCTGCTGGGCCTCGTGATGGTCAATCTGCTCCAGCCCGGCGCGAATTTTCCTGGGACGCTGCCGGACAAGGCTCAGTCGACCGGGCTGCCGGTCTCTGCGTTCTCGGTCGAGAAATTCCTGACGCACCTCATTCCGACCTCCATCGCGGATGCGATGGCGCAGAACGAGATCCTGCAGATCGTGATCTTCGCGGTGTTCTTCTCGATCGCGATGGGGGCGCTGCCGGAGCGATCGAAGGCACTGCTGCAGCTGATCGACGATATCGGCCACATCATGCTGAAGGTGACGAGCTACGTCATGCTGTTCGCGCCGCTCGCGGTGTGGGCCGCCATCACGGCGACGGTCGCCAAGAACGGTCTCGGGGTGCTCTGGAAGCTCATCGTCTTCATGGGTGGCTTCTATCTGTCGCTGCTGATCCTGTGGGCCATCCTGGTGGTGGTCGGCTTCGTTGTCATCGGGCCGCGTTACAGCCATCTGCTGAAGTTGATCCGCGAGCCGCTGATGATCGCGTTCTCGACGGCGAGCTCGGAAGCGGCCTACCCGAAGACACTCGAAGGCCTGAACCGCTTCGGCGCCTCGAAGCGGATTTCGAGCTTCGTGTTGCCGCTCGGCTATTCCTTCAATCTCGACGGCACCATGATGTATTGCACCTTCGCGAGCATCTTCATCGCGCAGACCTACAAGATCGACATGCCGCTGGGAACGCAGCTGGCCATGCTCGCCACCTTGATGATCACCTCGAAGGGCGTGGCCGGCGTGCCGCGCGCGTCACTGGTGGTGATCGCTTCCACGCTCTCGCAATTCGGGATTCCCGAGGCTGGATTGCTGATGATCATGGGCATCGACACCTTCCTCGACATGGGCCGGAGCGCCACCAACGTGATCGGCAACACCCTTGCGACCTCTGTGGTCGCGAAGTGGGAAGGCGAGCTCGGGCCGGAGCACGCGCTCGGCCCGTCCGACGTGGTCCCGCCCGACATGATCCCCGGCGAGGTTCCGGCCATGGCCGGACAGTGAGGGAGGAGGCGATGCGCCGTCGCACAAGCTTCGCAACGCTCGTGATCGGCGCCCTGGTGGCGTCTGCCTTTGCGCACTCGGCTGTTGCCCAGAGCGCAAGCAGCGAAGGCCTGTCGCCGACCCTTGCGGCGATCAAGGCGCGGCACGTCGTCAATCTCGGCTACCGCGAGAGCTCTCCGCCGTTCTCCTTCCTGGATCAGGCAGGGCGTCCGATCGGCTACAGTCTCGAGCTGTGCGAGGCGGTCGTGGAGGAGATCGGCACCGAGATCGACGATCCCGCCTTGCGCATCGCGTATGTGAAGGTGACCTCCGACGACCGCATCGCGGCCGTGGTGAACGGCACGATCGATCTCGAATGCGGTTCGACCACCGCCAATGCCGAGCGTGCCAGGCAGGTGGCCTTCTCGCCGCTGATGTTCGTCGCCGGCACCAAGCTGATGGTGCCGAAGGGGGCGGCGATCTCGGCGGCGACTGACCTCAAGGGCAAGACGGTGGTGGTGACCAAGGGCACCACCAATGAGGTCGCGATCCGTGACGTCGACCGGAAGTTCGCGCTTGGCCTCACTGTCGTGACCGCGCCCGATCACGAGCAGTCCTACCAGATGCTGGTCGACGGCAAGGTCGATGCGTTCGCCACCGATGACATCCTGCTCTCCGGCCTGATCGCGCGGCACAAGGCGCAGGATCGGTTCCGCGTCACGGGCGACTATCTGTCCTACGATCCGTATGGGATCATGTTCCACAAAGGCGAGCCGCAGCTCGCAAGTGTCGTCGAGCGGGCCTTCCGCAGGCTCGGCTCCAATCACGATCTGATTCCATTGTACAACAAATGGTTCGTTGCGCGTCTTCCGACCGGGGAGAGGCTCAATGTGCCGATTTCACCGCAGCTCGAACAGGCCTTCCACGCGCTCGACGACAGCCCGGGGGCAAACAACTGACGGTGGAGACATCCTGCCGCGACCGTAGCGGCTGCGACGCGTGCCCGGCTCTCCTTCATCGCGTTGGCTGAGCCCCGAAGACCTTGTCGAGCGCGGCGAAGTAGGCCATCTCGACCTGCTCCGGCGCGTGGCGGCCGAGCGCTTCCATCTTCACGCCCGAATTGATTTCGAGCACCTGCCAGCGTCCGTCGGCCATGATGACGTCGACCGAGGCGTAGCGGATGTCGATGGCACGCGCGGCCTCGCGGGCCAGCGCGGTGCAGGCCTCGCGCAGTGGGCCGTCCTCCAGCAGCATCGGCTTAGCCCCGAATTCGAGATTGTGCCGCCAGCTCAGCAGACGCTGCTCGCCTTGCGGGATGATGGCATCGAGCGTCGGTGCATCGAACTCTGCAGCGAGTCGTCGGATCAACGGCGCGTGCTCCTGCACCGGCACGGTCCCGAGCGCGAGCTCGCGCAGCGAATGGGCGCCGTCTCCCGTCACCACGGGCCGTTGCTTGCGATAGACGATCAGCGGTACGTCATCGAGCAGGATCACCCGGACTTCGTCCGCGATCTCCAGCAGCGGTGCGATCGCCGCGCTCGCGCCGGTGTCGAAGATGCGGGTGAGCGCGTGCTTGAGCTCAGCCGATGTCCGGACGCGCGTCACGGCCCGGCCCGACGTCCCCTCATTCGGCTTCACGACCAGCCCCTTCGGGTGCGTCTCGAGCCATTCCAGAATGGGCGTCCAGGCAGGCTCGCTCACACCGGTCAGCGCCGGTGCGAGGACGAATGCATGCGGGACAGCCGGAATGCCGGAAGACGCCAGCAGGCTCGCGGTCGCTGCCTTGTCGCACGCCAGTCTGTGCGCCACCGCACGGTTCAGGCCGAGATCATAGCCGAAAATGAAATGACGCCGGGGTGCATCGCCCAGCACCAGCAACCAGCCGTCCTCCCGGACGTCGAGGGCGATGCCCCGCTCGGCGCAGTAGCGGGTGACGGCGGCGAGCTGGAGTTCCGGATGGTTAATCATTGCTCAAGGAATGGGCCGGAGATGCGGAATTAAAGTGCTGGAAAATCGGAATCTCGGCAAGTAAATTACCCATATCGTTTGTGTACGAACGAATGGCCGATCGCGGCGAGCCGGCACGGGCCGGCATGCGTTTGATCGTGATCAATGGTGCATCCATGCGGGTTGATTATTTGCTGTTTTCACGTACATCAGGCGCCGAAATCGCTGGGATCTAAAGGGTTTTTGCGGTCCTGCCTCCGTCACGACTTGTTTCTTCCAACTTCAGCCCACGTGAAAAAACAAACGACATGAGCGCGTTCTATAAAGAGAAAGTTCTTTCCGTTCACCACTGGACGGACACGTTGTTCTCGTTCCGGGCGACCCGTGATGCGGGCTTCCGTTTCCAGAATGGCCAGTTCGCGATGATCGGCCTCGAGGTCGAGGGCCGCCCCTTGCTGCGCGCCTACAGCATGGCGAGCGCCAATCATGAGGAGGAACTCGAGTTCTTCAGCATCAAGGTGCAGGACGGCCCGCTGACCTCCCGGCTGCAGCAGATCAAGGAGGGCGACACCATCCTGGTCGGCCGCAAGGCCACGGGTACGCTGATCCCCGACAATCTGCTGCCGGGCAGCCGGCTGCTGCTGCTGTCGACCGGCACGGGCCTCGCCCCCTTCGCCAGCCTGATCAAGGACCCGGACGTCTACGAGCGCTTCGAGAGCATCGTGCTGGTGCATGGTTGCCGCCAGGTCGCCGAGCTCGCCTATGGCGAGAGCGTCGTCGCCAAGCTGCGCGAGGACGAGCTGTTCGGAGAGCTGCTCGACGGCAAGCTGCAGTATTATCCGACCGTCACCCGCGAACCGTTCCGGAACCGCGGCCGTATCACCGACCTGATCACGTCGCAGCAGCTGTTCAACGATCTCGGCCAGCATGAGCTCGATATCGCCAAGGACCGCATCATGATGTGCGGCAGCCCGGGGATGCTGGAAGAGCTGAAGGTCATGTTCGAGTCGCGCGGCTTCCTCGAGGGCAGCGGCAACCAGCCCGGCCATTTCGTGATCGAGAAGGCGTTCGTCGAGCGCTGAGCTGCCGGCCACCCGGCTTTGACATGTGTGAAAGAGCGCCTCGACGCAATCGGGGCGCTCTTTTCGTTGGCAATATCCTCCTTGCAGGCGTCCAAGCGGCTGTGCGATTTTCCCGTGCAGAAGCGGACCTTCAGACGTCCGACGCGAAACAGGGAGGGGACCCGGATTGCCCAAAGGGCGGCCATCCCCGCGACAACAAGGGGAACGGCCATGGATTCCATCGTTCGCAGGCAAACGCTCGGTGATCTCCTGCGGCGGAGCGCGGCGCGGATGCCGGGCAAGACGGCCGTGATCTGCGGCCACACGACCTGGACCTATGCCGAATTCAACGCCATCGTCGACCGCCTCGCGGCCGGTCTTGCGTCTCGCGGCGTCGGCAAGGGTGAGCGCGTCGCGATCCTTGCGCGCAATTCGCATGCCTTCGCCGCCCTGCGCTTCGCGCTGGCGCGGCTCGGCGCCGTCCTCGTGCCGATCAACTTCATGCTCAAGCCGGAGGAGGTCGCCTACATTCTCAAGCATGCCGGCGCGCGGCTGCTCGCGACCGACAGTGGCTTCGCCGGCGTGGCGCGCGCCGCCAAGGCGCTGGTGCCGGCCGTCGAGCAGCTGATCTGGCTGCCGTCGGAAGGCCGGAGCGAGCGGCAGGGCGACATGCTCGATTTCGCCGAGCTTGCCGCCTCGACGGCGCAAGTGCCCGCAGTCGAGATCGCGGGCAGCGACGTGGCGCAGATCGTCTACACCTCGGGCACGGAGTCGCTGCCGAAGGGCGCGATGCTGACCCATGACGCCGTGATCTGGCAGTATGTCAGCTGCGTGGTCGATGCCGGCATTGCCGCCGATGACGTCACCTTGCATGCGCTGCCGCTCTATCACTGCGCGCAGCTCGACGTGTTCTTCGGCCCGTCGATCTATGTTGGCGCCACCAACATCATCACGGCGTTTCCGACGCCGGACAATCTGCTGCCGCTGATCGCGAAATATCGCATCACCTCGTTCTTCGCGCCGCCGACGGTGTGGATCTCGATCCTGCGCTCGCCGCTGTTCGAGAGCACCGATGTATCGACGCTGCGCAAAGGCTATTATGGCGCGTCGATCATGCCGGTCGAGGTGCTGCGCGAGCTGGCGCAGCGGCTGCCGAAGGTGCGGCTGTGGAATCTCTACGGCCAGACCGAGATCGCGCCGCTTGCGACGATGCTGGGACCGGAAGATCAGCTGCGCAAGCCGGGCTCCTGCGGCCGCGCTGTTCTCAATGTCGAGACCCGTGTCGTCGACGACGACATGAACGACGTCGCGCCGGGCGAGGTCGGCGAGGTGGTGCATCGCTCGCCGCATCTGATGCTCGGCTACTTCCACGACGATGAGCGCACCGTCGCGGCCTTCCAGGGCGACTGGTTTCACTCCGGCGATCTCGCGACCATCGACGAGGAGGGCTACATCACCATCGTCGACCGCAAGAAGGACATGATCAAGACCGGTGGCGAGAACGTCGCCAGCCGCGAGGTCGAGGAGGCGCTCTATTTGATCCCCGAGGTCTCGGAAGTTGCCGTCGTCGGCCTGCCGCATCCGCGCTGGGTCGAGGCCGTGGTGGCGATGGTCGTGGTCAAGTCCGGCTGCGAGCTGACGGAGGAGGCGGTGCTGAAGCAGGCGTCTGCGAGGCTCGCGACCTTCAAGACGCCGAAGCGCATCGTGTTCGTCGATGCCCTGCCGAAGAATCCCAGCGGCAAGCTGCTGAAGCGGCAGCTGCGCGAGGCGCATTCGGGGCTGTTCGCGGAGGGGTGAGCGGCGCCGCCGGCTGGGGCCTTGCTCCGCAGCGGCTGGGGTCAAGGCCGCCGGTTCGCCCCAGGACCGCTGCCGCACCTGGCCATGCGGCGGGTTGATGGTGCAGTGCCGATGCCGATAGCCTGCGGCTATCGACATCGTGACATCATTGATGGCCGATCCCGCGCGCTTGTGTAACGATTGTTTCGTCAAGCGCGTAATATCGTCATTGTGGCCTGCCCTCGACCCTCCCTGAGGTATCCCATGGATACGCTGCTGCTTCCGTTCTCGCCGCGCTTCATCGTGCTGACGATCTGTGCCGTGGCGACGGCGCTGCTGCTCGTCCTCGGCATCTACGACCGCAAGATCTTCGATCTCGTCCTGATCCCGCTGTTGATCTTCGGCGCGCTGACCCTGCTTGGTGTCCGCGATCTCCTGCAGAAGAATCACGCGGTGCTGCGCAACTATCCGATCTCCGCGCATCTGCGCTTCCTGCTCGAGGAGATCCGGCCGGAGATGCGGCAGTATTTCTTCGAGAGCGAAAAGGACGGCATGCCGTTCTCGCGCGACACCCGCGCGGTGGTCTATCAGCGCGCCAAGATGGTGCTCGACAAGCGGCCGTTCGGCACCCAGGAGGACGTCTACCGCGAGGGCTATGAGTGGATGCACCACTCGGTGTCGCCCAAGCCGCATGCGGAGGAGAAGTTTCGCATTACGATCGGCGGCCCCGACTGCGCCAAGCCCTATTCGGCCTCGGTGTTCAACATCTCGGCGATGAGCTTCGGGGCGCTGAGCCCGAATGCGGTGCGGGCGCTGAATGGCGGCGCCAAGCGCGGTAGCTTCGCCCACGACACCGGCGAGGGTGGCTTCAGCCCCTATCACGCTGAGATGGGCGGCGACATCATCTGGGAGATCGGCTCCGGCTATTTCGGTTGCCGCCATCGCGATGGTACGTTCGATCCCGAGGCGTTCGCGCGGGTCGCGGCCACTGACCAGATCAAGATGGTCGAGCTGAAGATCAGCCAGGGCGCCAAGCCCGGGCATGGCGGCGTGCTGCCGGCGGCGAAGGTCTCCGAGGAGATCTCCAAGATCCGCGGTGTCGCGACCGGTGAGGACTGCATTTCTCCGGCGGCGCACCGCGCCTTCTCGACGCCCATCGGCATGATGCAGTTCATCGGCGAGATGCGGCGGCTGTCGGGGGGCAAGCCGGCCGGCTTCAAGCTGTGCATCGGCCACCCCTGGGAGTTCCTCGCGATCTGCAAGGCGATGCAGGAGACCGGCATCTATCCCGACTTCATCGTCGTCGACGGCAATGAGGGCGGCACGGGTGCTGCGCCGCTCGAATTCATGGACCATCTCGGCATGCCGATGCGCGAGGGCGTCAACTTCGTGCACAATGCGCTGGTCGGGATGAACATCCGCGATCGCATCAGGATCGGCGCCTCCGGCAAGATCGCCACCGCTTTCGACATGGCGCGCGCGATGTCGATCGGCGCCGACTGGTGCAATTCCGCGCGCGGCTTCATGTTCGCGCTCGGCTGCATCCAGTCGCTGAGCTGCCATACCGACCGCTGCCCGACAGGCGTCGCCACGCAGGACCCGTCGCGTGCCCGCGCGCTGGTCGTCCCGCACAAGATCGACCGCGTCTACAACTATCATCACGCGACCCTGCATGCGCTGACCGAGCTGCTCGCGGCGGCCGGTCTCGAACATCCGCAGGATCTGCGTCCCATCCACTTCTCACAGCGGACGTCGACCACCGAAGTGTCCTCCTTCGCGAAGCTCTATCCATCGCTGCGCCCGGGCGAGCTGCTCGACGGCACCCAGGACGTCCGCTTCCGCGATGCCTGGGCGATGGCGCGGCCCGATACGTTTGCGGCGGCGTGAGGATGTCGCACCACTCTTCGTGAGGTCGCACGCAGCATCCCCACCCTCGCTGTCATCCCCGCGCACGCGGGGATCCATAACCACAGGCGGTTGTTTGTGGCGCTGAAGGTTCAACGTGCCGCCTGCCTCAAGCGAGATCACGCGGTATGGGTCCCGGGTCGGCGTCCGCCAACGCTTCGCGTTGCCGGACTTGCCCGGGACGACGGCGGTGGTTGGAGTCATCAGCGCGCTAATGCGGGTTCTCCAGGCTAAAGGTCTCGGACTGCTCGTCATAGGCGAACAGTTCGGCGTAGCGGCCCCATGAGACGATGGTGTGCAGCGTCTCGTCGGCATAGTGCTCGGACATGTAGTCCTCGAGCTCGATGCGGAAGCGCGCGGCCGGAGCGGCGTGCGCGGGGCGGTCGTCGAGCACGCGGCGGATCAGGCCCATCAGCGGCACGTTCTCCATCAGATGCTGCGCGAACAGCTTCTTGCGTTCGTCGGTATCGAGATGGGCGAACCGCCGTCCGGCCTCGGTCAGGGTCAGATCGCCTTCGCTGAGCTGGCCGAAGCGCAGCAGCTGAAGCGCCTCGGCCAGCGGAAAGATCTCGTCGACCTCGAGCTGCAGATGCCCCGCCAGCACCGGCAGGTCGGCATGCCCATTATAGGGTTCGCCGGCGAGCGTCTCGATCAGGCCTGAGATCGAGTTCGACGAGACGTGGTTGAGCACCATGCCGACGCCGGCGCTCGCCGTGCTCGGCAGCTTCGGCTCGGGCCGCTGCGTCATGCGGGCGTAGAGGCTGTCGACGAGCTGGCGGAAGGCCGGATCGAGCCGGTTGCGCGGATGCGGCAGATCGATCCTGAACTCGGCGGCGACGCGGCCCGGATTGGAGGAGAACACCAACACGCGGTCGCACATCAGCACGGCCTCCTCGATGTTGTGCGTCACCATCAGCACCGATTTGATCGGCAGCCGGCCATCGGTCCAGAGGTCGACGAGGTCGGTGCGCAGCGTCTCGGCGGTCAGCACGTCCAAGGCCGAGAACGGCTCGTCCATCAGCAGCAGATCGGGATGCACCACCAGTGCGCGGGCAAAGCCGACGCGCTGGCGCATGCCGCCGGACAGCTCCTTCGGGTAGGCGGATTCGAAGCCGTCGAGGCCGATCAGGTCGATCGCAGCCAGCGCGCGCTTGCGCCGCTCGGCGCTGTCGATGCCGAGCGCCTCGAGGCCGAGCTCGACGTTCTGCAGCACCGTCAGCCAGGGAAACAGCGCGAACGACTGGAACACCATGGCGACGCCGCGCGGCGGCCCTGCGATGATCTCGCCGCGGCATTTGGCTTCGCCAGAGGAGGGCGACACCAGGCCCGCGATGATCCGCAGCAACGTGGACTTGCCCGAGCCGGAGCGGCCCAGCAGGCCGACGATCTCGCCGGCGCGGATCGTGAGGTCGACCTTCTCCAGCACCACGAGATCCTCGCCGCTGCCCTTCGGAAACAGCCGGCTCACGCCCTTGATCTCGATCAGCGATGTCTCTTTGACCTGGTCGCGCATGAACATCTCTCCCGGTCAGCCGAGCCGCAGCCGGCGTTCGCCGAAGGCGTAGAGCGGCCGCCACAGCAGCCGGTTGAACAGAGTGACGAGAAGGCACATCACGGCAATGCCAAGCACGACGCGCGGGAAGTCGCCGCGCTCCGTGGCGCCCGCGATGTAGGCGCCGAGGCCGCTCGCGGTCAGATGCGTGTCGCCCCAGCTCGCGACCTCGGCGACGATCGCCGCGTTCCACGAGCCGCCGGAGGCGGTGATCGCGCCGGTGATGTAATACGGGAACACGCCGGGCAGCACGACCTTGAACCACCAGCGCCAGCCGGTCAGCTGCAGGCTGGCGGCGGCCTCGCGCAGATCGGTCGGGAAGGCGCTGGCGCCGGCGATGACGTTGAACAGGATGTACCACTGCGTGCCCAGGATCATCAGCGGGCTGAGCCAGACATTGGCGTCGAGGCCGTAGCGCACGATCAGCACGACGAACACCGGGAAGGCGAGGTTGGCCGGGAAGGCCGCGAGGAACTGCGCCAGCGGCTGGATGCGCTCGGCGAGCTTCGGCCGCAGCCCGATCCAGACGCCGACGGGGACCCAGATCAGCGAGGCCAGCGCGATCAGCACGGCGACGCGGACCAGCGTGATCAGGCCGTAGCCGATCGCGGCGAGGATGTCGGCGGGCGCCAGCGTCGCCGAGAGATAGAGATAGGTCTTCCAGCCGGCATAGGCGCAGCCGACGATGACCACCGCAAGCCACAGCCCGTCGACCAGTTGTGACGGCGGCGCGTGGCGCACCGGGCCGCTCCAGGCCCGGGGCCAGTTGAGGCGCAGGTTCGAGAACGTGCGGTTGAGCGCGGCGAACGGCACGGACAGCTTGCGCAGCGCGCGGGTGCGGCGGAACAGGTCGAGCATCCACGAGCTCGGCGGATTGCCGGAGGCGGTCTGCTCGAAGCGGAACTTGTCGGCCCAGGCCACGATCGGGCGGAACAGCAGCTGGTCATAGGCGGTGATGACGAGCAGCATGGTCAGCAGCGCAGCGCCGATCGCGGCGAGATCCTGCTGCTGGATCGCCAGCGCGACATAGGAGCCGATGCCGGGCAGCGTCACCGTGGTGTTGCCGACCGTGATCGCCTCGGACGCCACGACGAAGAACCAGCCGCCGGACATCGACATCATCGCATTCCAGATCAGGCCGGGCATCGCATAGGGCACGTCGAGCCGCCAGAAGCGCTGCCAGCCGGAGAGGTGGAAGCTGCGCGTCGCCTCTTCCAGGTCCTTCGGGACGTTGCGCATCGACTGGTACATGCTGAAGGTCATGTTCCAGGCCTGGCTGGTGAAGATCGCGAACACGCAGGCGAGCTCGGCGCCCAGCACCTTGCCCGGGAACAGGTTCATGAAGAACACGACGGTGAAGGTCAGGAAGCCGAGGATCGGCACCGACTGCAGGATGTCGAGCAGCGGGATCAGCACGATCTCGGCGCGCCGGCTCTTGGCCGCCAGCGCCGCGTAGACAAAGGTGAACACCAGCGAGCAGACGATCGCGAGCAGCATGCGCAAGGTGGTGCGCAGCGCGTACAGCGGCAGGTTGGCCGGATCGAGCGACACCGGAGCCACGTCCAGCGCCGACAGCGGCTGCGTGGTCTGCTCGCCGCCATAGACGATCAGCACCATCGCGCCGACCACGATGATCAGCGCGACCACGTCCCAGACGTTGGGACGCACGGCGTCGCGCAGCACGGTGGTCCTGATGTCCTGAAGCATCATCCGCGTGTCTCGTCTTCTCGTCCGCAGCCGACGGCTCCGGACGTCTTGTTGTCGTGGCGCTGAGGGCTGGTTCGCGCCGGCAGGGCTGCCGGCCAAATCCGCACCCTAAGTGCCCTCTGTGATGGTTTGATTTCAAGCGGCGTCTGGCGGGATCCGGCCCCCGTGGTCGGGCCTATCAAAGGATACGCCGGGCGCGTCTTCACGTTCCCGCGACATCGGATGTCCGGGCTGTGCCTGATGCTCGGCCCTCGGCAGATGTGAGGGCGCAGGGAAGGCCGGACCTCGACTGAGGCCCGTGGCCCGCCTGCGAAAAAAATGCAGGCGGCAGGTACCACAGGTTCAGCCGGACGACCCGGCCCTCCCTGCGCGATCGGTTTTAACGGCTTATACGTGCTCTCCTCGGTGCACCGGGCTTTCTGGCCACCGTCACCGGCGCGATGCGTGAGCACCGCACTGATTTGACCCCAGCGTCGGGAGGTCAGGACCACACGATTTCACCGTCCGTGACGACAACGCTCGTCCAGCGCCGCCATCCCGTCCATCGCATTGCCGGTCCAACGTTCGTGACGACGCGTACGCCCCTCATCCGGACCGGAATGGGAGCAGCATAGAACATGATTTATGATTTTCGGAAGAGATTTATTTTTCGCGCAGGCTCTTGAAACGGGGCTCGTCATTGAGGCCGCAGGGGAAATGGGTGTTTCGGCGCAGGTTGTCGGAGTGGTGCATCTGCCATCTGTTGTCGTGTTGGAGATCCGCACTCTGCCCGACGGGCGAATCGGACAGGAGTTGTTGGTGCACGCAGAGCGCGCCGCGCTCGGTGCACCTCTCCCCGCTCTTTGCGGGGAGAGGTCGGATTGCGAAGCAATCCGGGTGAGGGGCATGGCACAAGCGGAGCCGCAGTGCAGGTCCATCGGACTCATGCGCAGGTGCTTGATAGCGAGCGCCGCCCGTGCGGCTGCCCCTCACCCCGACCCTCTCCCCGTGAAGAACGGGGAGAGGGGGCGCACCTGTCGGCGCCGAGACAGGTGGGCTCAGCTACCCCACGTTCGGCTCGCCGCCATCGGGGCCGAGCTTGGTGGCCAGGATCTTGTCGATGCGGCGGCCGTCGAGGTCGATGATTTCGAATCGCCAGCCTTCGAGCTCGAAGCTCTGGCCGACCTCCGGCACGCTGCCGAAGTGCTGCAGCACGAGGCCGGCGACGGTGTGGTAGCCGCGATGCGGCGGCACCTCGATCGCCAGCACGTCGGCGAACTCGTCGAGCGGCATCCAGCCGGAGACCAGCAGCGAGCCGTCGTCGCGGCGGACGCAGGCGGGCTCCGGCGGGCCTTCCTCGGACGAGAAGGCGCCGACGATCGACTCCAGAATATCAGCCGCGGTGACCACGCCTTCGAACGCGCCGTACTCGTCGTGGACGAGCCCCATATGCACGGGAGCAACCTTCAGGATCGCGATGACGTCGCGGGCATCGACGGTCGACGGGATGATCGGGACCTCGCGCACCAGGCCGCGCAGGTCCGGGGTCTCGTCGCGCAGATAGGCCGCCAGCAGGTCCTTGGCCTGCAACACGCCGATCGGGCGGTCGCGCTCGCCGTCGGACACCGGCAGCCGCGAATGCGGGCTTTTCGCGAGCAGCTCGCGGATCACCTTGGGATCGTCGTTGAGATCGATCACGTCGACCTCCGGCCGCGGCGTCATGATCGCGCCGACCGGGCGATCGCCAAGCCGCATCACGCCCGCGATCATCTCCTTTTCGCCGGGTTCGAGCACGCCGGCGGTCTCGGCCTCGCGGACGAGATGGTGGATCTCCGCCTCGGACACCTTCTCCTCGCCCTCGCCGGAGCGGCCGAGCAGCGCCAGGATCAGCTTGCCGGAGAGATCGAGCAGCACCACCAGCGGCAGCGACACCTTGGCGAGCACCTGCATCGCCGGCGCGACACGGACGGCGACGGCCTCGGGATCGCGCAGCGCGAGCTGCTTCGGCACCAGCTCGCCGACGATCAAGGTCGCATAGGTGATCGAGGTGACGACGAGACCGACGCCGACGATGTCGGCAACCGAGGCCGACAGGCCGGCTTCCAGCAGCCATTGCGTCAGGCGCTGCCCCAGCGTGGCGCCCGAGAAGGCGCCGGAGAGCACGCCGACCAGGGTGATGCCGATCTGGACCGTCGACAGGAACCGGCCGGGGTCCGACGCCAGCGTCAGCGCCCGCCGTGCGCCGGTAATGCCCTTTTCGGCCAGCATCGCCAGCCGGGCCGGCCGCGACGACACGATCGCGAGTTCGGACATCGACAACAGGCCGTTGACGACGATGAGGACGACGATGATCGAGAGTTCGACGGACAGCATTGCGACCTGTGGAGGTGCCCGGATGGGCAGGGAACGGGGACAGGTCCTAGCATATGGGGATGGCAACCGCCCAATGCCGCTGTGCGTTGGGCGCATGGCTGGGTGCGGGTGGGCGGTCAGATTGGGCACTTGCCGCGCCTGGACCCCCGCTGTCGTCCCCGCGAACGCGGGGACCCATAACCACCGGCCCTGATGAGGCGGGCAACTGGCAGTCACGTTCCTCGATAGCTTCCGCGGTATGGGTCCCCGCGTTCGCGGGGACGACAGCGATTTTGACGAGGCGTTGTGGCTCTACAGCGTCATTGCGAGCGCAGCGAAGCAATCCAGGGGCGCGGGCGGGACTCTGGATTGCTTCGTCGCTTCGCTCCTCGCAATGACGGCCGTGGAGAGGATCTGGCTTTATCCCGCGGCACTCGCCTCGGCAGGCGCTAACGCAGCAGCGACGTCACCCTCAGAAATCCCCGTGCAGGCGCCCCGAGAAGATCGACACCGGGCCGCGGTCGGCGTTGTAGGCGGGGTTGTTGACGAACTGGTAGTCCGCCGTGAAGGTCAGATATTTGTTGATCGCATAGGCGTAGTAGGCCTCGATGATGTTCTCGCGCTTGTAGTTCAGCGCGCCGTCGCCGATCAGCGGGCCTAGGCCGCCGGCGGCGAGGAAGGCGCGGTGGTCGCGCGACAGGCCATTGGTCACGCCGGCGATGCCGATGGTGTCGTCGGGCCGTCCCCAGCGGTTGCCCTTGATCGAGGTGCCGAACGACAGGCTGTTGTCGATGTCGGTGAACGCCATGATCTCGGTCTTGCCGTCGTTCCAGCTCCAGCGGCCGAACAGGCCGACCTCGTCCGACAGCGCCTGGTCGAAGCTGACCACGTAGCCGTATTTGCTGCGGCCGCGGCGGGTCTGGCTGATGTCGAGATTGAGGGCGGGATTGTCGAGCGTCTCGCGGTAGCTGCCGGAGAAGACGCTGTTGAACCAGCCGATGGTGCGCAAATGTCCCGGTTGCGAGAACAGCTGATAGCGCGTCTCCAGCTCGACGACGTAGCTGCCGCGCCGGAACACGTTCATGTCGAAATTGTTCGAATTCGACACGGCATCCATCAGGAAGTAGCCGGTGCGGAGCGCCCAGCTCTTCTGGTTCAGCTCGGCCGTCGCGCCATAGGTCAGGCCGAGCTTGTCGGCGGCATAGTCGAACGCGCCGGGCGCCCAGATCGACCAGTTCATGAAATCCTTCCGCGCGTCCTTGGCGTAGGCGTTGCCGTCGAACACGTCGAGCACGGGGAACTTGCCGATCTGGAAGGTCAGCCGCGAGATGTCCTGCTTGCCGGAGAGCTGCAGCTGGCCGCTGGCGAGCTGCTCCTGCTCGCCGCCGAAGCCGAAGGTCTGGCGCAGGAACAGCCGCGAGGTGTTGTAGTGCGGGTAGGGGAAGTCCGACTTCTGCGCCTCGCCGTTGGAGAAACCGCCGATACCGACGGTGTTGCTGAGGCCGAAGCCCTGCAGCAGCTCCGGATTGTAGTAGACCTCGCCACCGTCCCACAGACGCGCGTTGACGAAGAGGCTGTTGCTCCAGGTCTCCTGGAACTGGCGCGCCGGCGTCAGGCTGTTGGCGCCGGTATAGGCGGCACGGAACGCCGGATAGCCCTGGCCGATCACCGTGGCCTGGCCGTGGATCTCCCAGCGATCCGATTCGGTGTCCGACGGATCGTTCTTGAGCTTCAGCTCATTGCCGCCGGCGAAGTCGAGCTTGCGGTTGAGGCCGACGCGCAAGGTCTGGAATTCGAGCGCGGAATTGTAGCTGGCGCCGTTGCCGAAGCGGACGCCGCCGTTCTCGAACCGGTTGTAGAGATATTCCAGCCGCCAGCTCCAATGCGGCGCGAAGGCGCGCTCGATGCCGGCGCCGGCCACCCAGCCGAGCCGG
Organism: Bradyrhizobium sp. SSBR45G; assembly: GCF_030159255.1. Lineage (GTDB taxonomy): Bacteria > Pseudomonadota > Alphaproteobacteria > Rhizobiales > Xanthobacteraceae > Bradyrhizobium. Next base: position 37,018 of record NZ_BSCT01000032.1, read on the forward strand.
GTCGTCAGCCGCTTGTCGTCATTGCCGGCGGCATCGGTGTTGATGAAGCGGCCGCCGGTCCAGGCAAGGCCGCCGGTGGCATAGACGAGCCAGTCGCCCTGGGCATAGCCGACGCGGCCGCGCGCGGTGGCGACATAGTCCCACAGCTCCGACACGTTCGATGCCGGCGTACCGAGCATCGCCACGGTGTGGTTGGAGGTGAGATAGTTCGGGAAGCTGAAATCGCCCTCGAGGCCGAGCAGCAATCCAGACCGCGTGACCCAGTTGTAACCGGCCTGCGCGCCGCCGGTGAGCCCGTTGAACGGGCTGCCGGTGCTCACCACGCCGCTCGGGTCCGTCAGCGTCGCCCTGGCATGATCGCGGGTGTAGCCGGCGTGGACGCCGACATAGAGCCCCGTCCAGTCGAACACGGTCTGCGCCATCCGCGCCTTGACCGGCAGGTCGGCCGCGACGGCAGGCGCCGCGAGCGGGCCGAGCGTGGCGATCATGGCGCCTGCCACGATCATCTCTCTGGTGCAGTTCGAGCGGATCATGGCGGCAAAGTCCCAGGCAAAGCACACGACACGGATGGTCCTCAGAACCTCATTGCCCGCGCACAGTCACGAGAAGAATACGGAATCGCCCATGTTCGATCGCCGCCGGGTGCAAAGCGTGGCAAATTGTGGATAACGTTTAATGCAAATAACTCGCAACAGGAAGCAGGCCTCAGACCCTGTGCCTTGTTTGCCGTGGCTGTGTGACGTCTGTGCAACAAAAAGCCCGCCCGGAGTTCGCCGGGCGGGCTGTTGTGACGCGGGTCGGGGCTGAGGGGGCACCCGCGTCCAGGGCGGGAGAGCAAGTGGGCGAATGGCTGCAGTGCGGGGACGGCCCTGCCCGGGCCGTTCGGCGAGGCTGATGCCCCGGCATCAATAGCCGCAGGCCCGGACGCGGCCGACATACTGGCCATAGACGTTGTACTGCGGCACCCAGCGGCAATAGCGATAGCCACCACCGTAATAGGGGCCGTCATTGCTGGCGGCGATCGCGCTGCCGACGACGGCGGCACCCAGGAGGCCGGCTCCGACGCCCCAGCCCCAGCCATGATGGAAGCCGTGGGCTTCGGCCGGCTTGGAGGTTGCAGCGATGCTGCCGGTCACGGCGAGCGCGGCAAGCGCGACAGCGGCAATCTTGGACTTGATCGACATGGTGGAGGCTCCTGTTGGCGTTGGGGCGGCCGGTCCTGGCCGCTTGCCCAATTGGACGGAGCCTTTTCGAAAGCGGTTCGATTCGCCCGAATGCGGGTCGGGCGAATGTAAGATTCATCTTTTTAGTCAGAGGCTTGATATCGATTTAGCGGCGCGCTAGCGGGCCATCGCGCAGCGTGTTCACGTCGAAGTTATCGACGTCCTGGAGGAGCGCGCAGAATCCGCGGGCGCCGTGCTCGAGCACGCGTTCGCCCTTCTCGGCCGAAGCCTGCGTGGCGTCGCCGACGGCGCCGCTCAGGTTCAGATCTTGCGTCTGCCAGGCCAGCGGCGCCGGCCGCTGGGTCGACAGCACGCGGTTGCTGCTCTCCATCGCAGCGCCCGAGGATGCGAAATTGGCAATGGCGTCGCTGCGCACCAGCTCCGGATGACGCGCCTGCATGATCGAGGTCTCGACGGCGCCGCCGTGGATGCCGTGGCGCAGCTCGTCGGACGAAAACAGGCCGTCGGGCGCGCCGAAGCGGGACCAGGACGTCGTCACCACCAGCATGCGATGATCAGCCCGCAGGTCCTGCGCGACCAGGGTCATCGCGGCGCTGTTGCCGCCATGGCTGGTGACGATCACGAGCTTCCTGATGCCGGCGCGCGCGACGCTGTCGCCGATGGCGCGCCAGCTCTTCAACGCCACGCTGGTCGGCACGGTCAGCGTGCCCGGATAGTCGATATGCTCGGTCGAGATGCCAACCGGCTGCACCGGCAGGAATGTCACCGGCAACGCCTGCGGCAGCAGCGCGCGGACGCGGGCGAGATAGGCTTCCGCGATGTAGACGTCGGTGCCGAGAGGCAGATGCGGCCCGTGCTGCTCGGTGGCGGCGAGCGGCAGCACCGCGATCCAGCGCGCCGTCCCGGGCGTTCCCGACACAAGCGTCTCAAAGGCGGGCCAATGCAGCTCGGTCCAGTCGCGGGGCGGCAGGGTCATTGCGCGGGCTGTTTCCTTCGTCCGTCGGGCAGGGTAGTTATCGCTCCATTGATCTTAACATGTTCATCGAGAAAGAACCGGGGAGACCAGACATGGCGCAGTCGCTTCTGTCGCGAACGTTAATGGCGGCATTGCTGGTCTTGGGCGGGAGTTTGGCTGGAATGGCCTCGGGCGCCCAGGCCCAGACCCTGGACAAGGTCTCGTTCGGCACCAACTGGGTCGCCGAGGCCGAGCATGGCGGCTTCTTCCAGGCCGTCGCCGACGGCACCTACAAGCGCTACGGGCTGGACGTGACGATCGTGCCCGGCGGTCCGAACGAGAACAACCGCATGCTGCTGATCTCCGGCAAGATCGAGTTCTTCATGGCGGCGAACACGCTGATGGCGTTCGATGCGGTCGCCAACAACGTCCCGGTGGTGTCGATCGCGGCGATGTTCCAGAAGGACCCGCAGGTGTTCCTGACGCATCCGGAGTCCAGGATCACCAAGCTGGAGGAGCTGAAGCCGCTGACGCTGTTCGTGTCCAAGGAGGGCATCTCCAGCTACTATCAATGGCTGAAGTCTGAATACGGCTTCTCCGAGAAGAACGTCCGCCCCTACACCTTCAACCCGCAGCCTTTCATCGCGACCGCGCAGAGCGCGATGCAGGGCTACGTCACGTCCGAGCCGTTCGCCGTCGAGCGCGCCGCCGGCTTCAAGCCCGGCGTGATCCTGCTCGCCGACAACGGCTTCAACACCTACTCGACCCTGATCGAGACAAGGCGCGACCTGATCGAGAGCAAGCCGGACCTGGTGCAGCGTTTCGTCGATGCCTCGATCATCGGCTGGTACAACTACATCTACGGCGACAACTCCGCCGGCAACGCGCTGATCAAGAAGATGAACCCGGAAATGACCGACGATCTGCTGTCCTACTCGGTCGCCAAGATGAAGGAATACGGCATCGTCGATTCCGGCGACAGCGTCGACAAGGGCATCGGCGCCATGACCGAGGAGCGCATCACCAGCTTCTTCGACAAGATGGTGCGGGCCGGCGTGGTCAAGCCGACGATCGACTACCGCAAGTCCTATACCACGCGCTTCGTCAACAAGGGCGTCGGCGTCGACCTCCGGCCGAAGCAATAGGACGACGCGCATCGACGCTGTCAGCAGATGAGTTCGTCCCCTTCGTCCGAGCGCGCCGCGGGCCTTGCGGTGCGCATGCGCGGCGTCACCAAGGTCTACGACTCCGGCGTTGCCGCGCTCGGGCCGATCGATCTTGCGGTCCGGACAGGCGAATTCGTCTCGCTGCTCGGCCCCTCCGGCTGCGGCAAGTCGACGGCGCTGCGGCTGATCGCCGGTCTCGCCAGCCCGAGCAGCGGCTCGCTCGATGTCGCGGCGTCCACGTCCACTACGCACGCGGGTCATCGCATCGGCTTCGTGTTCCAGGAGCCGACCCTGATGCCCTGGACCAGCGTGCGCGACAATGTGGGCCTGCCGCTGAAGCTGTCGCATGTGCCGGCCGTCGAGGCGCGGCCGCGGATCGATGCGGCGCTGGCGCAGGTCGGCCTTGCCGATTTCGCCGACGCCTTTCCGCGCGAATTGTCGGGCGGCATGAAGATGCGGGCGTCGCTGGCGCGCGCGCTGGTGACGCGGCCGGACATCTTGCTGATGGACGAGCCGTTCGCAGCCCTCGACGAGATCACGCGCTTCCGCCTCAACGACGATCTGCTGGCGCTGTGGCGCAGCCTGAACATGACTGTCCTGTTCGTCACCCATTCGGTGTTCGAGTCGGTGTATCTGTCGCAGCGCGTGCTGGTGATGACGGCGCGGCCCGGCCGGCTCAGCGCGGAGATCGGCATCGAGGCCGAGACGCGCGATGACGCGTTCCGCGCCTCGGCTGCTTATGCCGAGTACTGCCGTCGCGTCTCGGACGCGCTGGCGCCGGCCTACACCGGAGTGCATGCGCTGTGAGCGCCGGAGGGCAGCGAGGGACATCCACCGCGGGCACGCGCCTGGCGAGCCTGGCCTTTCCGGCCGTCGTCTTCGTCGCCGCGATGACGATTTGGGAACTGGTGGTCCGCATCAACGGTATCCCGCCCTATGTGCTGCCGGGCCCGCTGCTGGTGCTGAAGACGCTGGTCAGCGACTGGGACATTCTGGCGCAGTCGTTGCTCACGACGCTGATCACGACGCTCGAAGGCTTCATCGCCGCAGCCCTCGGCGGCATCGCGCTGGCGCTGCTGTTCAACCAGTCGCGCTGGCTGGAATGGGCGCTGTTTCCCTATGCCGTGGTGCTGCAGGTCACGCCGGTCATCGCGATCGCGCCGCTGCTCCTGATCTACCTGCCGCAGCAGACCGCGGTGGTGACGTGCGCCTGGATCGTCGGCTTCTTTCCGGTGCTGTCGAACACAGCGCTCGGCCTCAGCTCGGTCGACCGCAATCTCGCCGGACTGTTCCAGCTCTATGGCGCGTCGCGCTGGCAAACCCTGCGCCATCTGAAACTGCCGGCGGCGCTGCCCTACATTCTCGGCGGCCTGCGGATCGCCGGCGGCCTGTCGCTGATCGGCGCCGTCGTCGCCGAGATCGCGGCCGGCAGCGCCGGCGCGGGCTCCGGTCTCGCCTATCGCATCGCGGAATCCGGCTATCGTCTCAACATCCCTCGCATGTTCGCAGCATTGGTGCTGCTGTCGGTCGCCGGGATTGTCATTTATGGGTTGCTGGCGCTAGTTTCGCACCTCGTTTTGCGGCGCTGGCATGAGAGCGCGCTTGGAAAGGATAACTGATGGCGGCTACTTCGTCTGACAAGGTCGATGTTCTGATCTATGGGCCGTTGCGGCCGATCCTGGAAAAAGGTTTCCCGGACAGCTTCAACGTGCACCATGCGACGACGCAGGCCGATCTCGAAGCGCTGCCGGCGGACGTCAAGGGCCGGATCCGCGGCGTCGCCGTGACCTTCCACACCGTCAAGACCGATGCTGCCGTCATGGCGATGCTGCCGAAGCTCGAGATCGTCGCGAGCTTTGGCGTCGGCTATGACCACGTTGCCGCTGCCCACGCCGGCCAGCACGGCATCATCGTCACCAACACGCCGGATGTGCTGACCGAGGAGGTTGCCGACGTCGCGCTGGGCCTGCTGATCGCGACCTGCCGCGAGTTCATCAAGGCGGATCGCTTCGTGCGCTCCGGCGAATGGACCTCGAAACCCTATCCGCTCAGCGTCGGCTCGCTGCGCGACCGCACCGTCGGCATGGTCGGCATGGGCCGCATCGGCCAGGCGATCGCGCGCCGGCTCGAAGCCTCGCTGGTGCCGGTCGTCTATCATTCGCGCAAGCCGGCCGATGGCGTCGCCAACAAGCACTATCCCGATTTGTTACAGATGGCGAAGGACGTCGACACGCTGGTCGTGATCGTGCCCGGCGGCGCCAGCACCAACAGAATCGTCAATGCCGAGGTGCTGAAGGCGCTGGGGCCGCGCGGCGTCGTCGTCAACGTCGCCCGCGGCTCGGTCATCGACGAGCCGGCGCTGGTGGAGGCGCTGAAATCCGGCACCATCCTCGCCGCCGGCCTCGACGTGTTCGAGAAGGAGCCGGCGGTGCCGGACGCGCTCAAGGCGATGGACAATGTCGTGCTGCTGCCACACATCGGCTCGGCTGCCATCGTAACCCGCAACGCGATGGATCAGCTGGTGGTCGACAACCTCAAGGTCTGGTTTGCCGGCAAGCCGCCGCTGACGCCCGTTCCGGAAACGCCGGTGAAAGGCCGCTGATGAGTCGTGCTCGCCCGCTCCTGATCGCGCTTGTGTGGTTCGCGGCGAGCCTGCCGGCCTCCGCGCAGGACACGTCCGGCCTGAAGAAGGCGATGATCGGGCAGTGGGAGCTCGCGACCACCGAGCGCAGCAAGACCTGCGTCGTGACCCTGAAGCCCGACACCACGCCGCGCGGCATGAAGCTCGATCTGGAGCCGAGCTGCGCGGCGGCGCTGCCCTTCACCAAGGACATCGCCGGCTGGAACGTGAAGGGGCTCGACATCGTCAGGCTGCAGGATGCCAATGGCGAGGCGGTGCTCGACTTCACCGAGGTCGAGGCCGGCATCTTCGAGGGCCTGCGCCAGGGCGAGGGCGTCTACATCCTGCAGAACCTGGCGGCGGCGCGGTCGCTGGCCAAGTCGATGGACCAGATGATCGGCGACTGGGCCATGGTGCGCGGCAATGGCGCCGTGGTCTGCAGCCTGGTGCTGACCAACAACGATGCCGGCAACGACAATTTCGAGGTGTTCGTCAAGCCGAAATGCGATCCCACGGTCGCAGCCTTCGCGCCGACGCAATGGCGGCTCGAGCACGGCCAGATGATGCTCATGTCCGCCCGCGGCGAAACCTGGCGGTTCGAGGCCGACGACAATGCGCAATGGCGGCTGGTGCCGGACAGCGCCAATCCGCTGATCATGCTGAGGCAGTGAGGCGAATCACGCCGCGGCCGGCGTTGACGATCGCGAAGTCCAGGTTAATGGTCCGTTACCACTTGTCTCTGCGACGGGAACGTGTCGTTTACGGATTTTGCGTGTGATGGTTGTCCTCCGGGCCGGGAGCCAGCCATGCAGACTATGTTGCGCAGGTTCGCCAATTCGCTGCCGTCGTTCAGCCTCAACGACAAGATCTCCGTGGCTGCCGCCGCCTTCGCCGTGCTGGTGATGCTGTCGACGATGGGGGCGCTGTCGGCGCTCCGCGAGCAGCGCCTGTTCTACGAGCGGCTCGAAACGCTCTCCGTGGCGTCGCGCAACATCGAGCGCATCAATGCGCTGATCTACGCCGTGGTGATGGAGTCGCGCGGCATCTACATGTCGCCGGACCGCAACGTGGCGCGGCGCTACGCCGATGCGCAGCTTGCCAAGATCGCGCAGCTGAGCAAGGTGGTCGAGGAATGGAAGGCCCAGGTCGGCGAGGATGATGCGGCGCTGTTTGCCCCGTTCAAGGAGCGGATCGATCAATTCATCGCATTCCGGACTGAAATGGCGCGCCGCACGATCTCGGTCGGCTCCTCGGCGGCGCGCGAGCTCGGCGACAATGACGAGAACCGCGCGGTACGAACCGCGCTCAACGAGGATCTTGAGCAATTGTTGCGCCTCTATGCCGATCGCACCCGCGAGCTTGGCGAGGCCGCCGACGCGCGCGGCATCGCCTCGTTCTATCTGGGGGGACTCGGCCTGCTCATCGTCGCGCTGATCGCAGCCGCGGCGCTGGCGCTGCGCCGGGGCGTGCTGATGCCGCTGCTCGACATCGCCCGCGTCACCGACCGCATCGCCGCCGGCCGCATCAAGCTGAAGATCCCGCACGCGTGGCGCCATGACGAGATCGGACGCGTCGCCCATGCGGTCGAGACCTATCAGGACGGCGCGTTTCGCCTCCAGGAGCTGGAGCAGCACGAGGTCGAAATCGAGCGCCAGTACTCCGACATCCTGCGCCAGCATGAGCGGCTGGAGCTGGGCGCGCTGAGCAGCCAGCAGCGGCTGGATGCGGCGATCGCCAACATGACGCAGGGGCTGATCATGCTCGACAGCTTCGGCTATGTGCTGATGGTCAACGACCAGTACCGCAAGCTCTACGGCGTTCCCGCCTCGGTCGCGAAGCCCGGCGCTCATGTGCGCGAGATCCTCGCGCACCGCGCCAAGCTCGGCCTCCTGCGCGAGAAGCCGGCCGACTTCCTCGCCGCCCTGCGGCAGCGCATGAAGGAAGGCAAGGCGGAGGTCGTCGAGGTCGAGCTCGCCGACGGGCGCATCATCCGCATCTCGGAGCGTCCGATGGACGGCGGCGGCTGGATCGCCACCCATGAGGATTTTACCAAGCAGCGCCGCAACGAGCGCAAGCTCGCACGCGCTGAATATTTCCTCGCCGCGCTGCTGGAAAACATTCCGCAGGCGGTGCTGGCCAAGGATGCGCAGTCGCTGCGCTACGTGTTCGTCAATCGCGCCGCCGAAACCCTGTTCGGCGTGCCGCGCAGCGAGATCGTCGGCCGCACGCCGGCCGAGCTGTTCTCCGATCCGACCGGCGCGATCCTCGAGCAGGCCGCGCGCGACCAGCTCGCAGGGCTCGGTGACGATCAGCCGCGAGCCCATAGCATCGTCACACCCGGAAACGGGCCGCGCGACATCGTCGTGCGCCGGCTGCCGGTCTCGGCCGGCGAGGGCGAGCCGAAATATCTGCTCAGCATCATCGAAGACCGCACGCTGCAGCAGCGCGCTGCAGCATGATGAGAACCCAGGCGAAACCCGGGATTCTGCTGCCTTGACTGCGCCTTGATCTGCATCAAGAACGGCCAGGCCGGGCGGACTAGCGTGCCCGGAACGGAGGCCTTTTCATGATCCGACGTCTGGGGATTCCCTTTGCCGCCCGCCTTGGCGCTGCAGCGCTGCTGACCCTGGCGACGCTCGCGCCAATGCATCAGGCGGCCGCGCAGGACGTGCTGGGCGGCGCGATCCTCGGCGGTGCCGGCGGCGCCATTCTCGGCGGCGCCATCGGCGGAGGCCGGGGTGCGGCCATCGGCGCCGTGATCGGTGCGGGAACGGGCGCTGCGATCGCAGCCGACGGCGAGCGCCGCCGCGGCGGATACTACGCGTATCGCAACGGCTGCTACCTGCAGCGCGGCGACGGCGCCTATGTCCGCGTGCATCCGCGCTACTGCTACTGAGCGTCTCTCATCGGTCTGGACGAAGCCGCGCACCGCGCCGATGCGGTGCGGCTCGTCACGCCATCGCGCGCTCCAGCGCGACCATGACGCGGGCATCCTCGCAATGCGCGACGTTGAAGCGCATCATCGCGGCCGCTGATTGGGCTGCGCTGAACACGTCGCCCGGGGCCAGCACCACGTCGTCCGCCAGCGCCGCCTGGGCGACGTCGACCGCCGCGCATCCGTCCGGCAGCCTGCACCACAGATGAAAGCCGCCGCGCGGCATCAGCCAGGGCGTGATCCCGAGGCGCTGCAGCCGTGCGGCCACCCGCGGCCGCGCCCGCGCCAGACGCGCGCGCAACTCCTCGACGTGCTTGCGATAGCTGCTGCCGGTCAGCACCTGCGCCAGCGTCTCCGCGGCGAATTGTCCGGGGCCGCCGAAGCCGGTCGCGATCTGCAGGTCGATCAGCGGCTCGATCCAGTCGGCGCGTGCGGCGATGTAGCCGCAGCGGATCGATGCCGACAGCGTCTTGGAGAAGCTGCCGATCAGGATCACGCGCGTAAGCCCGTCCAGCGCCGCGAGCCGGGGCGACGGCTCCGGCTCGAAGTCGCCATAGATGTCGTCCTCGATGATGATCACCTCGTGCGCCGCGGCGGCATTCAGCAGCCGATGCGCCGTCTGCAATGACAGCGTCGCGCCGGTCGGGTTGTGCAGGCCGGAATTGGTGATGTAGAGCCGCGGGCGTTCGGCGGCGAGCACGGCCTCGAACTGTGCGATGTCGGGGCCGCCTTGCGTCATCGGCACGCTGACGATCCGCGCCTGATGCGCGCGCAGCAGCGCCAGGAAATTGAAGTAGCAGGGGTCGTCGACCACGACCGTGTCGCCGGGACGCAGCAGCATGCGGCAGATCAGGTCGATCGCCTGCGTGCCCGACGACGTCAGCAGCAACTGCTCGCTGGACGGCTCGATGCCGACGCTCGCGAGACGGGCCTGCAGCACGCGCCGCAACGTGGCCGATCCACGGGCCTCGCCGTAGTGGGTCAGGGCCGCGCCGTCGCTGCGCGCCACGGCGCGGATCGCGCGGCGCAGCGCGTCCTGCGGCATCCAGTTGGGCGGCAGCCAGCCGCAGCCCGGCGTCAGCGTCGCCGCCTCGGCATCGAGCGACTGCCGCGACACCCAGAACGGATCGACGGCGCGCGGACGGCGCGGCTCGCTTGCGGCAAGGGCGAGTGGCGGCAACGCGCCGTCCGCGACATAGAACCCCGATCCACGGCGGGCGCGGATGACGCCCTCCGCCGCCAGCCGGTCATAGGCCTCGACGACGGTGGCCGGCGCGACACTCATCGCCGCGGCAAACGCGCGGATCGAGGGCAGGCGCTGGCCGGGACCGAGCGCGCGCGTCGCCAGCCGCTGCCGGATGGCCTCGGCCACGGCGGCGGTCCGGCGCCCGCTTCGGCGCGCCTCGATCGGGTCTGACGGCAAAGTGTATTGCTCTTCGTTCCGATACAGTTTGTCGAAATCGTATCGATCTGTTCCTGCCGCTGCAAGGTGCGCCGGGCTATGCGGGAGGCGTCGAGGAGGAACCAAGCATGAGGGGATCGATCGCGGGCTGGGGCAGCGGCGCTGTCGGCATGACGATCTTCAGCGGCTCGCTGCCGGCGACGCGCGCCGCCCTGGGCGGCTTTGCGCCGCTGTTCCTGACCGGGGCGCGCGCTACCCTCGCGGCCATGCTCGCCGCGCTGTGCCTCGTCTGGCTGCGCCAGCCGCTGCCTGCGCGGCGCGATCTCGTCTCGCTCGCGATCGTGTCGCTCGGCGTCGTGATTGGCTTCCCGCTGCTCACCGCGCTGGCGCTTCAGCACGTCACCTCGGCGCATGCGATCGTCTTCATCGGCCTGCTGCCGCTGTCGACCGCATTGTTCGGCGTGCTGCGCGGCGGCGAACGGCCGCGGCCGCTGTTCTGGCTGTTCGCCGGCCTCGGCGCGGCGGCGGTCTCGGGCTTCGCGCTGTCGCAGGAAGGCGTGCCGTCGCCGATCGGCGACCTCGCGATGATCGCCGCGATCATCGTCTGTGGTCTCGGCTATGCGGAAGGCGCCGTGCTGACCCGGCGGCTCGGTGGCTGGCAGGTGATCTCATGGGCGCTGCTGCTGTCATCGCCGGTGATGCTGCCGCTGGCGCTGGCCACGATGCCGGCCGCAGCGCAGGACATCACCGCAGCGGCCTGGCTCGGCCTCGCCTATGTCTCGGTGTTCAGCATGTTCATCGGCTTCGCCTTCTGGTACCGCGGCCTCGCGCGCGGCGGCACCGCGACGGTGGGCCAGCTGCAGCTGCTGCAGCCGTTTCTCGGCCTCGTCTTCGCAAGCCTGCTGCTGCACGAGCCGGTGTCCGCGACTATGATCGGCGCGGCCGGTGTCGTCGTGCTCTGCGTCGCGATGGCCCGGCGCTGGGCCTGAGCTGACCGCCTATTTGCGATGATAAAGTCCGGTGAAGCTGACGCCGGCGCCGCCGCAATCATTGTTGTCCTCGACCAGCAGCCAGGCGCCGACGCGCTGCAGTCGGACGCGGCACTCATCGCCGGCGTTCGGCCGCTCGAACGGCGTCGTGCCATCGTCGACGAAGGCGATCAGCCCATCCTTCGGCTCGGCCGTTGCCGCGAGCGAGCCATTGTGCAGGTCGCGACCCGTCGGCAACACCTGGTCGCCTTCGATGCGCAGCCGCCCGACTGAAGCCTTGGTGATCGTCAGTCCGCCGCCGGGATGCTCCCAGCTTCCGATCCACTCCGAGAGTGCCGGCGTGGCCATCGGCTCCACCTTGGCCAGCGCCGCCCGCGGTAGCCAGCCGGTGGTCCAGGTCTGGCTTTTTGCATGCGGCGACTGGTAGCTGACGCAGGTGAAATCGCCGCGCGTCCTGCCCAGCAGCACGAGGTCGTCGCTGACCAGATACGCCTTCTTCCGGCAGGCGTCGGTCAGGGCCGGACAGCCCACGGCCTTGAAGTCGTCGTCATAGGGGCTCTTGACGAAGTTGACGCGCGGCTGGCCGCTCACCTTGGCAGCGGCGAGCGGCCGGGCATCATCCCACGCGATGCCGTTGCAATTGGCCGGGTCGTTGGCGTCGTAGGCTGCTGCCGGCGTGACGGTCAGGAGGCCGCTCAGTAGGATTGCTATCGAGGCTGCCCGCATCTGCCATTTCCTGCTCATGTTCCACGGACAATGAGTGGCCTGGCAGGCCAGGTCGGTTCAAGTGCATGCCGGCTGCCCAGCACTGGGACTGGCGAAGCTCATTGTCTGCTTAGTCAGAAGCAGGCATCAGCACGCAGGCCGCAATGCTGGCGATGGGCCGATCGACGACATTAAACCGTACGGGCTGAAGTCTTGAAAACTCGGCTATGTCCTTCCGATTTGTTTCGGCTCGTCCGGCCATGCACGTCCCTTCTTCACCCAGCGACGAGCCTGGCGAAGCGCGGCGGCTGTTGCGCCTCGCCCCAAGACAAGCCCGGCACCTATCGTCAGTTTCACCATGGATTGAACGATAGTCACGATTTCAAACCGGCTCAAATTCGTCCAAACGGACTTCAGTGTCACCGTGCCATCATGCCCATGGATGATCACTCCAAGGAATGCGAACCGAAACAACTCGGCGAATCCATCTGCCAGAAAATATAGGCCGATCACAGTGACGAGGCTGACCTCCATATTTTTCAGGTCACTCGACGCCGTAGGCAAGGTGCGATCCTCAAGGGCTTGGTCGGCTTTATCGACCAACCGGCGGCTCCACCACATGAGGCCGAGACCGAACGCTGCATAAACCGCAATTGGCCCAAAATGACTGGCTGCTATCATGACCAGCGCTGACGAACGATCGGCGACATTTGCCAACGTCCAATAGTACGTCACATCAAAATTGGAGATTGTCGCCGGCAGCGCAGCTACGGCGCTTAACAAAACGAGTAAGCCAAAGGCTTTGACGAAAAGCTGCGTAACGTCTCGGCGGGTGAACATTCTCTCGCCTTTGCGTGGAAGCTGGAGTTTTGCATAGGCAAACAGTTTCTTGGCATTCAGACTACGCGATTGTTTACTTGAAGCAAGTCGCAGGAGTGTGCTCGGTACCAGGTCCGAAATGAGCGATGGCTGAGACTCGGATCCATATCCTTCCGGTTCAGGCCTTAAAGTTGGACTGGAGAACCAGCTATCAGACGAACGGCATCAGCCGCGAGCCCGTGCGCTGCTTCCAGAGCCTGCGATCGCGCGAACGACGAGGGCGATGCGGTCGGCGCGGGCCGCGGGTCTGATCCGGCCGGAGCGTTCGAGCTCGGTGAGACCGTGAAGGGCGGCCCAGAACGTCTCGGTGACGACAGCGACATCGGTGCAGAACGGTTTCACGACCGCGGCAAGCGCGGCGAACGCGGCCTGCAGCTCCGGCCTGGTGTCGGCCTCCGCGAACCGCAGCTTCGTCGGCAGGACGAACATGGCCTCGTAGAGGGCAGGGCGCCCCATTGCGAAGGCGAGATAGGCGAGAACGACGTTTTCGAGCGCCTTGCGTCGTCCGATCGATTCGCTGGCCGCCGTCCGCAGCGCGGCCGTGATGTCCTTGAATCCCTCGACGGCCACGGCTGCAACGATCGCATCCCTGTTCTCGAAATGCGAATAGAGGACGGGCTGGCTGTATTCGATCTCGTCGGCCAGCCGGCGGATCGTCACCGCGTCCCATCCCTCACGCTCCGCAATGGCGCGCGCGGTCGCGACGATGCGGTGCTCACGCTCGGCCCGCTCCCTGCCTTTGCGCTCAGTGATTCCCAACCGTCGATCTCCCGAGTTCACGACGTTGTCATTTTACCGATGCTTGATGATCTAGCAACGCTAGAATATGGATCTAGCAATGCTAGATTTGTGGATGTCACTAGACCCGGAGAGATGAATGTTTCGGTTTGCACTGGGGATCGCCGTGCTCTTGGCCCTCGCGATCATCGTGATCGGAATCCAGTATGTGGCGCGCCCGTTGGCTGCGACCCGCAGCTTCGGGCTGCCGCTTCCGGAGAGCGGCGCCAATGTCGCCGGATGGCTTCGCCTCAAGGGCGTGCGCGACATCGTCTCTGGGCTGGCCGTGCTGGCCTTGATGATGTGGGGCCCACCCGGCGCGGTCGGCATCCTTCTGCTGGTGGAAGCCATCATCCCCGTGGGCGACATGCTGGTCATCCTTGCCGCGAACGGCTCTGCCAAGCTCGCCTTCGGCATGCACGGGGTGACAGCCGTCATCATGGTCCTGGCCGCCGTGCCTCTGATCATGGGCGCGGCCTGAGATGGCGCGTGCTTCTTCAATACCGTGCGGCTGTGTCGGTGAAACCGCCGACAGGAACGATGGCTGTGAAGGTCTTGGTCGAGGCGGCCGCAGCCTCACATCAGCCCCGATCCCTTCAGGCTGGTATGGCCGTTCTTGCCGACGATGATGTGGTCGTGAACGGTGATGCCGAGCGGCCTAGCGATGTCGACGATCGTCTTGGTCATGCGGATGTCGGCCTGCGACGGCGTCGGGTCGCCGGAGGGGTGGTTGTGCACCAGGATGATCGCGGTGGCGGACAATTCCAGCGCGCGCTTGATCACCTCGCGCGGATAGACCGGCGTGTGGTCGACGGTGCCGGTCTGCTGCACCTCGTCGGCGATCAGCTGGTTGCGCTTGTCGAGAAACAACAGCCTGAACTGCTCCTTGTCGGCGAACGCCATGCTGGTCCGGCAATAGGTGATGACCTCCTGCCATGAGGCCAGCGCGTGCTTCTGCCGGACCTCGCCCTTGGCGATGCGGTGCGCGGCGGCCGCAATCAGCTTGAGCTGCGTGATCGAGGCATCGCCGATGCCGTCGAACTCGCGCAATCGTGGCTCCGGCGCGTGGATCACTTCGGCAAACGAGCCGAAGGTCTTCAGCAGCGCCTTCGCCAGCGGCTTCATGTCGCGCCGCGGCTGCGCCGCGAACAGCACCATCTCCAGCAGCTCGTAGTCGCTCAGCGCATCGGGGCCCGCGCTTTGGAAGCGCTCGCGCAGCCGCTGCCGATGGCCATGATAATGCGGCGTCTCGGGCGGCCTGTCATCGGGTGGGAAAGCTTTGTCCGGCATCGGCGTCAGCATGCCGTGACGTGACGTTTTTGCAACCTCGAAGTGTCGGCGCCGCCCGTCGGACCTGCGTCAGGCCGCATGTCCGGACAGCACAATGGCGACGCCTGCGATCAGCGCGAATGCGGTGGGATAGAAGGTCAGCGCAAAGCCGAACGCGCGGCCCGCGGCGCCCCGGGCGTAGCCAACCCAGAACAGCAGCCGTCCGAGGCCGAACAGGACGACGAGCGTGACCAGCAGGACCTCCGGACGCGGCAGCGTCGCCGCCAGCCCGAGATGCACGGCGACCGCGAGCACAGCCTGCTCCAGCGTGTTCTGCAGGATCGCATTGCCGCGCCGGACGGCATCGCTGGCCACCGTCGCCGCCGCGCCGGCGATGTCCTGGGCCGAGAAAAAGCGCAGCCGGGCGACGTTGCCGATCGCGCCGAGCAGCCAGACGATCACGAGCAGATCGAGCCGCAGCGCCGTGGCCAGCCGCTCCGCGGCAGGCTGCGCCGCGCCGCCGCTCCGCCACAGCGCGAGGCCGATGGCCGTAACGGCGATCAGCGCGGCTGCGGCCATGCCGGCCGCGACGTGGCGCTGCTCGCGATGGAATGCTGCGTCATCCGCCATGACGATCGTGTCCTCCTGTCGCGACCGGCCAAGCGATGCGTCCGATTCCGCCATCCTGTCTACCCCGGGAGGCCTTCCAGAAAGGTTGTGATGCCGGCAAGCACCGTCTGCTGATCCCCGGCGAAGATCCAGTGATCGGCGCCGTCGAGCTCGACGAATCGCGCCTGCGGGATGTGGCTGGCGAGATGCCGGCCGGCCCCGACCAGCACGGCGTGGTCGTTGCGCCGGTGCAGCACCAGGGTCGGTGCAGCGATCCGTCCGAGCAGATGCCGGACGTCCGTATCCCGCAACGCCTCGAGCAGGCCCTTGATGGCACCGGGGCTCGAAGCGGCCCGCAGCAGGCCGGCCCACCAGGCCCGCGCCTGGGCGTCGCCGGCAAGGCTCGGCGCGAACGTCTCGATGCCGGCCGGGCCGCCCCATCCGGTCACGAGCTGCCGCAGCCACATGTCGTACTGCCTGGCCTGCAGCGCGTGCGGATAGTCTGATGTCGCGCTGCCCTTGGCCAGCGAGGCGAACAGGATCAGGCCGGCGACGCGTTCGGGATGGGCGGCGGCGAAGGCGATGCAGGCGGGTCCTCCTTCGGAAGCGCCGAGCAGCACCGTGCGTCGGCTGCCGGCGGCGTCGAGCACGGTCGCGATGTCGCGCGCCGTGGCCTTCAGGTCGGGGCTGAAGCCGACCCGGTCGGACAGCCCGACGCCGCGGCGATCGAACAGGATCAGGCGGCCCAGGCGAGCGAGCGCGGACAGGAACGCGCGGCAGCGCGGCTCCTCCCAGATCCGTTCGACATGGGAGACGAAGCCGGGCAGCAGCAGGATGTCGAGGGCGCCGCTGCCGTAGGTCTGATACGCGAGATGGATGCTGTCCTTGCCGACATAGCGGGTCGGCGGCGTCGGCTCGCTTTGGCTCGCGGTGCCATGCTTCAGCAGCGCCAGCGTGTCGGCTTCGGGCGCCACCCCGAGCTCGTCGTGCAGACATTGCGTCAGGGCCGCGAGATGGCGTTCGGCAGCGGCCCGGTCGCCGGAGAGCAGCAGGCTGCGGATCAGGGCGCGGCCATAGACCTCGCTCAGCGGATCGAGCGCGACGAGGCGCCGCGCATGGGTGACGGCGGTGACATGGTCGCCGGCCGCGCTCGCGTCCTGCACCACGCGCTCCAGCGCCTGCACCGCGCGGCCGCGCAGCGCCTCCCGCCGGAAGAACGCCCATTCGTCGAACTGCGGACTGTCGCCGGGCGCGAAGCCGTCGAGGAAATCACCGGTCGCGAGCCGGCAGGCCAGCGCGAAGTCGCCGCGATCGCAGGCGGCCTCGAACTGCAGCGAGTCCAGCTCGAGCTGGGCCGTCGCGGCCCACCGGATCGTGGCGCGGTCAACCGTCAGGGCGCCCTCGCCGAGCGCGAGCTGGATCCGGTGCAACAGCCGGCGCAGCCGTGCCCGCGCCGTCTCCTCCGGGCTGTCCGGCCAGAACATCGTCGCGACGATTTCGCGGGCCACAGCGCCGTTGGCCTCGGCCAGATAGACCAGCAGCGCAAGGCCCTTGCGCAGCGACAGCGGGCACGTCTGGTCGTCTCGGCGGATCTCCGGAAAGCCGAATGTGCGGACGCTGAACCGGGGCATCGTGACGGAACCTGTGATGGCGGCGTCCGGGGGACGCCCAGGGGACGGTCGCCTGATAGCGGTCAGGCTCGATCGCGGCGGGTGGTCTGGATCGAAACGATCCTGTCGCGCTCGATGCGCGGCCGGCCGCACAACCGGAGAGTCCTCATGTTCGCACGTCTCCTCATCATGTTCTACGCCATTGCGAGCTACGCCATTTTTCTTGTGTCCTTCGGCTGGGCGCTCGGGTTCGTCGACAATTATGGCCAGCTCGCCGCCAAGACGATCGACAGCGGCGCTGCAGTCGGCCTCGCCGAGGCGATCGTCATCGATGTGCTGCTGCTCACGCTGTTCGCGCTCCAGCACAGCGTGATGGCGCGGCCTGCGTTCAAGCGCTGGTGGACGCGTCTCGTTCCGCCGGCGGCCGAGCGCAGCACCTATGTGCTGCTCTCCAGCCTGATCCTGCTGCTGCTGTTCTGGCAGTGGCGGCCGATTCCGATGCCGCTCTGGCATGTCGAGGGGCTGGCCGCCAATATGCTGATCGGCCTGCATTGGCTCGGCTGGCTGATCGCGCTGACCTCGACCTATCTGATCGATCATTTCGATCTGTTCGGCCTGCGCCAGGGCTTCTTCGCGCTGCGCGGCACCGCTGCGCCGGCGCATCCGTTCAAGACGCCGCTGCTGTATCGCCTGGTCCGCCATCCGCTGATGCTCGGCTTCCTGATCGCGTTCTGGGCCACGCCCGAGATGAGCGCCGGGCATCTGCTGTTCGCGGCGCTCAGCACCGCTTACATCCTGGTCGGCGTGCTGCTCGAGGAGCGCGATCTGGTTGCTGCCTTCGGGGAGAGCTATGAGCGTTACCGCCAGCGGGTTCCGATGCTGCTGCCGCGGCTGACCGGCGCTCGCCGCAGCGCCGAATCCGAGTCCGAAGCGCATGGCGCGCGCTAGGACATCCCGCAGGACGCCGCCGTCGATCAGCCCCTGCTGCGGCGGCGGCCGACCGTGATCGGTTTCACTGTCGCATGCCCGAGGCGGCGCCCACGCAGACGTGAACTGGCAATGCGGACCTCTGCACCCATGTCTGGCTTGAATGCTGCGATGCAAAATCGTCGCTTCTCAGCATCACCGACTTGCCGCACTGAATGGTGTGCCGCCTGGGAGAGGTTTCCGTTGACCACCATCACGTCCGAGTCCGGCGACTCGCTGTCGGCCTGGATCACGCTGCTGATCGCGTTCTCCTGCGGACTGATCGTCGCCAACATCTATTATGCGCAGCCGCTGATCGGGCCGATCAGCGCCGATCTCGGTTTGCGGCCGCAACTGGCGGGGCTCTTGGTGACGATGAGCCAGATCGGCTACGGCGCGGGCCTGCTGTTCGTGGTGCCGCTCGGTGATCTTATCGAGAACCGCAAGCTCGTCATCACCTCGATCATCATCGGTGCGGCGGCACTCGCCTGCGCGTCACTGGCGACGAGTCCGTCGACCTTCCTGCTCTCGGCGCTGCTGATCGGCTTCGGCTCGGTCGCAGTGCAGATCCTGATCCCCTATGCCGGCCACATGGCGCCGGAGGCGATCCGCGGCCGCACCGTCGGCAACGTCACCACCGGCCTGATGCTCGGCATCATGCTGGCGCGGCCGCTGGCAAGCTTCGTTGCCGCGCATGCCTCCTGGCACGTGATCTACGCGGCCTCGGCGCTGGCGATGCTGACACTGGCCGTGGTGCTACGCATCGCGCTGCCGCCGCGCGAGCCCGAGGCGCGGCTGAGCTACGGCCAGCTGCTCGGCTCGATGGTCCAGCTGTATCGCGACACGCCGTCGCTGCGCCGCCGGGCGCTGTACCAGGCCGCGCTGTTCGGCAGCTTCAGCGTGTTCTGGACCACTTCGCCGCTGCTGCTGGCCGGACCGGACTTCCGGATGTCGCAGACCGGAATCGCCCTGTTTGCGCTCGCCGGTGTCGCCGGCGCGATCATGGCCCCGATTGCGGGCCGGATCGCCGATCGCGGCTGGACGCGGCCCGCCACGATCGCGTCGATGCTGCTGTGCGCGGTCGGCTTCGGGCTGACGCTGCTCGTTCCCCTCGGAACGCATTGGTCGCTGACCGCGCTCGTGATCGCGGCGATCGCGATCGATTGCGGCGCGCAGCTCAGCCTGATCCTCGGCTACCGCGTGCTGTTCGTGCTCGGTGCCGGCCAGCGCAGCCGGCTCAACGGGCTCTACATGACGACGTTCTTCGTCGCCGGCGCTGCCGGATCGGGCATCGGCGCCTTCGCCTACGCGCATGGCGGCTGGACGCTCGCGGCCGCGCTCGGCACGGCGCTGCCACTTGCTGCGTTGGCCTATCAGTTCACCGAGCAGGCCTGATCAGAACGGGCTGCGCTTGAGCCCGGGCACCAGCGCGGCCAGCCTGTCCTTGATCCAGGGCGCCGGCGGCAGCCGGCCCGTGGGCATCTCGACCGCGGTCGCAGGCTTCCGATTCACGGCCAAGGTCAGCGTCGCGAGATAGCGCTCACGTTCCTCCTTGATCGCGCAATAGGCGCGATGGTCGGGATCTGCGTCGGTGGCGACGCGGTCGTTGGCATTGATGACGAGCCGCTGCTTCGGCCGTCCGGTGTAGTCCGGCACGTTGCTGTAGATGAATTCGTTCAGCGCCTCGGGGAAGAAGGTCTGCCCGGTCAGCACGGTCGCCTCGTCAAGGAACACCCTGAAATGGATGTGGGTCGCGCGCCCCGCGTACCAGCCCGGATAGATCGTGTTGAAGCCGGCCCAGCCCGCGGCATCCGCCATCTGGGTGCCGCGCAAAAACGTCTTGCCGCTCTGGTCGACCTTGTGATTGTCGCTCTGGCCCGGATAGCCCGAATAGATGCCGCGGGCGTCGCAGTGCCAGACATCCACCCGCGCGCCGGGAATCGGCGTGCATGCGCCGGCCTCGATCACGCGCAGTCGGAACGCCAGCGGCACGCCCGGCCGGCCCTCGGCGATGTCGCCGCGCACCAGCTTGGGATCGAAATAATAAGGTCCGGATTCGGATTGCGGCGTCAGGATGCAGGCGTCGTCGGCACCGGCCGATGACGCTGATGTCTCGGATGCGGCGCGCGCCGGCGGCGCCAGCAGCGCAGCGCTGGCCGAGAGCAGGCCGAGAACCCCACGACGTGTTGCGATGGTCAGAGCAGCCTCCCGCAGTCGCATGCCATCGAAGCAATCGAGCAGCCGGGAATGGCAACAATCAGACGCCGGGTGGCGGCGCGGCGCAGAGGCCGCTCACACCTGCGTCAGCGGCTTCTCGCCATGTCGCTCCGACAGCGTGAAGATCTCGACGCCGTCATTGGTGACGCCGACCGAATGCTCGAACTGCGCCGACAGCGAGCGGTCGCGCGTCACGGCGGTCCAGCCGTCGGACAGGATCTTCACATGCGGCTTGCCGAGATTGATCATCGGCTCGATCGTGAAGAACATGCCGGGCTTCAGCAGCACGCCTTCGCCGGGACGGCCGACATGGATGATGTTCGGCTCGTCGTGGAACAGCCGGCCGAGGCCGTGGCCGCAGAAGTCGCGCACCACGCTCATGCCCTGCGGCTCGACGAAGCTCTGGATGGCGTGGCCGATATCCCCCGTGGTGGCACCGGGCTTTACCGCGGCGATGCCGCGCATCATCGATTCATAGGTCACCTCGATCAGCCGCTCCGCCTTGCGCGAGATCGGGCCGATCGCATACATGCGGCTCGAATCGCCGTACCAGCCGTCGACGATGAAGGTGACGTCGACATTGATGACGTCGCCTTCCTTCAGCGGCCGGTCGTTCGGCATGCCGTGGCAGACCACGTGGTTGATCGAGGTGCAGGTCGAGTAGCGGTAGCCGCGATACATCAGCGTCGCCGGATAGGCGCCGTGGCTGAAGGCGAAGTCGCGCACGACATCGTCGATTCGCGAGGTGGGCACGCCCGGCTTGACGATGTCGGTGAGCGCATCGAGGCACTTCGACACCAGCGCCCCGGCCTTGCGCATGCCGGCAAAGCCGCTCGCGCCATGCAGCTTGATCTGGCCGTTCTTGCGCGCAGCGGTGTCGGTCGCTTCGATATAGCTCATGGGCCTGTTTCGTTCTCGAAAATGTCGTGGGGTGATCGCCTAATTTAATGATCGTGCGCGCCGGTGCAAGCCGGGTCTGCACGGCAGTGCGAAGATGGTCCCGGCGGGGCCGGTTCCGCCAGGAATCTGCGAACGTTTCGGGTTGTGTTGCGACACACCTTGTAGGTGCATTTGCAAGTCCATGGTTCGTTGGTGAGGAGACCGCGCAGATGTACGAACAAGGCAGTATCATACCGGTTTTTGCCGGGGATCTGCGACGAAGCGCCCGGCAGGGCCGACCACGTTCTCGTCATGATTGCAGGGCAGATTTCGCCCAAAGGTTGTTCAATTCCCAGCATCATTTCATCTGCAATCCACCCAGTCTCTGCCAGGGCGAATCTTGAGCACGTCCTGCAGGACCGCTGCAGCCATTTTGCAATTGGGAGTTTCCAATGTCGCGACGCGCCGTCGAGTTCGACATGCTACCGGTTCCTTCCGTTGCGGCCGACATGGCCGACATGGTCACGGGCAAGACTCGCATCGTCATCGTCAGCGAGACCCGCTTCTTTCGCGAGGCTCTCGGCGCGCGGCTCGGACAGAACGACCGTCTCGAGGTGATCGACACGGTCGATCACTTCGGAGCCCTCAGACTGATCGCGTCGAGCCGCCCGGATCTGGTGCTGCTCGACGTCGGCGAATGGCACGGTCTGGACCGTGCCACCACGCTGCTCCGCGAGCAGCCGGATCTGGAGATCCTCGCCATCGGCGTCCCTGAGATCGCCGCTCCGGCGTTGTGCGCGATCGGCCGCGGCATCGCCGGCTGCGTGCCGCGCGACGGCTCGATCGACGATGTCATCGCCCAGGTCGACCGGCTGACGGCGGGAGGCCGCAGCGAGCAGATCCCGAGCGAGCAGATCTCCATCGTGGCCGGGCTCGAGGAGCCGCCCGGTCGCATTGAGCCTGTACCTGCGGCAAGGTCGCGGCTCGGCGAACTGACACCGCGCGAATGCGAGATCCTGCAGATGATCGAGGTGGGATTGTCCAACAAGGAGATCGCGCGGACGCTCCGGATCGAGGTCGGCACGGTCAAGAACCACGTGCACAACATCCTCGAGAAGCTCAACGTGCGGCGGCGCAACCAGGCGGCTCATCGTCTGCGGGCGTATCATCAGCGCTGAAGCCGGGACCCCGTCCGCTCATCAGTCCGTTTTGCAATCACCGCCTGCCGGGTGGACGCGGCTGCGCTGCGCGGCCGGCGCCGGAACGGCTTCCGCCGGCGTTGCCGCCGGCGGATCGTCATGTCCGTAACAGCCGCGATCGTCAGACCAGTCCCGCGTTGCGCATCTGCAGGAAGCTCTGCAGCAGCGCCGGATGGATCATCTGAGGCTGCAGATAGGCATTGGCGAACGGCGAGCCCTGGTACGGCACGCCGAAGTTCATATTGCCGCCGAGCGGAGGCGCGGTCGACGCGGTGGCCATGTTGCCGCTCTGGGACGCGGCGCCGAGGCCGGCCACGCGCTGCAGATCCGGCACGCCGACGCCCTCGCGGGTGGGGTCGCCGAGATAGCGGACGCCGGCGCTGGCGAGCAGCTGATACAGCTGCGACACGCGCTGCTCGTTGCGGCCCTTCGCGGTGTCACGGAACACCGGATGATGCGCGAGCAGCAGCGCGCCCATGCCGGTGATGTGCGGCGTCGCCATCGAGGTGCCGTCCCAGGCGGCATAGCCGCCGCCGGGCACGGTGGAGACGATGGCCACGCCCGGACCCGCGACGGCAACCTGCGGTCCGAAGCAGGTGAAGCGCGGCGAGAACATCGCGCCGGCGACCAAATTGGGCACGACGGTGCGGGCATGATAGCTGTCGTCGGGAAACTCGCCGAGCTTGCCGATCGCCGACACCGTCAGCACCGATGGCTGATTGCCGGGGAACTGAACCGGACCGCTGGCATTGCCCGCCGCCACGATGCAGGCCACGCCGTTCTGCCGCGCCTCGATCAGCTTGTGCGCGACGAGCTCGGAGGCCTCGCTGCTGCCGAGGCTCATGTTGACGACGTCGATGCCGCGCGCGATGCACTGGTCGAGCGCGTCGATCAGGTCGCTGAAGCGGCCGCCCGGGAACACTTTCAGGGCGTGCACCTCGGCCATCGGTGCGAAGCCGCGCACCGCCTTCAATTGACCGGACGTGGCTGCGGTGATGATGCCGGCACAGTGTGTGCCGTGAGACATCGTGTCTCTGGTCCAGCTCGCCGCATCCTTGTTGTTGGTGAAGTCCATGCCGCGGGTGACGTGGGTCAGCTGCGGATGGCCGCTGTCGCAACCGGAATCGATGATGCCGACCTTGACGCCCTGTCCGGTCAGCGACGGATCGAGCTGGTCGAGCTTCATCAGCTGCTGACCCCAGCCGACATAGGGCGCCTGCGGAAAGCCCTGGAATGTGGAAGAGAACGGCTGCAGCTGCAGCGTGTTCATGCCGTCGGACAGCGCCGGGCGCTCGAACATGCGGTCCCAGTAGTTCGCAGCCGGCTTGACGTAGATCGCCTGGATCGTCTCCAGCGGCCCGCCGAACACGGTGACCGTGACCTCGCCCTTGTC
Source organism: Bradyrhizobium sp. SSBR45G (assembly GCF_030159255.1). Classification (GTDB taxonomy): domain Bacteria; phylum Pseudomonadota; class Alphaproteobacteria; order Rhizobiales; family Xanthobacteraceae; genus Bradyrhizobium. The sequence continues at coordinate 60,772 of NZ_BSCT01000032.1, forward strand.
GTCGGTCGTGCCCTGGCCGGGGAAGCCGAGCCCATAGACGTAGACCGTCGTCCTCGGCAGCGGCTGGCCGCCGGTGCCGACGACGCGCAGCCGCACGTCGATGCCGATGCCTGGCGTCATCGTCATGGCGCTGTTGAAGGCCATCGACAGATCATCGGCGTGACGCAGCAGCGCATCGTGCTCGACGATGACGTTGGGCGGCGCGCTGGCCCGCAAGGCGGCGCCGCGCGCCGCATCCATCTCGGCCACCACGATCTCGGGCATGCCGCCGCCGCCACCGCCGGCCGACAGCGCGCCGAAGCCGCTTGGCCTGACCTGCTTGATGATCTGGACGTCCGGCATGTTGTTCAGGGTCGTCGCGATCGCGTCGGCCGCCATCGGCTGCACGCCGGGCATCGGGCGCGTCGCGACCAGGAAGCGTGACCGTCTCGCCTTCACCGTGGGCTCCACGGTCGGCGAAGCCGCATCGGTCTTGTTCGGTGCCGCATTGCTGCGGCCGTTCGGGCCCTTACCCTGGCCCGCGGAATTGTCGCTCGCATTGTTGTCGGCCATAGCGTCTCTCTCCTTGGATCTCTGTCGCTTGTTGGATCGGCGCATGGCGTTGACCGGTCAGAACGGACTGAGCTTGGCGTTCCGCTCGATGATCAGCGCCGTGCCGAAGCGTGATTTGAGGTGTTCGGCGTCTTGCGGTGTCAGGTTCACGACGAGGTGCGGCTGGTCCGGACGCCCGCCTCTTGCGACGATCGCGGCGCCGGAGATGTCCTTCAGCGCGTCTTCGAACGCGGTGAGGTGGGAGGTGTCGGACGTACTACGTCCCGCGACGATGAACTCATCGCTCGATCCGTCCTTGGCAAAGCTGTCGGTCATGATGGTCGTCCTCACTGTCTGGATGTCTCCCCCGGGCGACTATCGAGCCGCCCAGGGGAAACTTGCAACGTCTGAGTGCAGCCTCACGCCGGCTTGCGCGGGCTCAGTGGTAGGTCACGCCCTGGTAGGGATAGACCGGCACGTTGGCCCAGCCGTTCTGGGCCCAGCCGTTCTGCGCATACTGCGGACCAGCATCGAACGGCAGGATCGAGCCGAGGATTCCACCCGCGGTGCTGCCGATGGTGTGGCCGAGGTTGCGATTGCCGAGCGCCTTGCCGACGAAGCCTCCGCCGAGACCGCCGAGCGTGCTGCCGAGGAAGCCGCCGAGAATGCCCTGCGGGGCGAACTCGGGTGCTGCGTCGAACGGCAGGAATTGCTGCCCGGGGTGGCCCAGCACGCTTCCAAAGCCGGGACGGCTACCCGGAATGCCCCAGCAGTTGGTGATGGGCAGCGAGGTATGGCCGGGCAAATTGCCGAAGAAGCCCTGTGGGGCGAACTCCGGCGCCGCCTCGAACGGCAGGAAGCGCTGGGCGAGCTGACCGGCGTATCCGCCGATCTGATTGCCGAGGCCCTGATGGCCGAACGCTCCGCCGATCGCGCCGCCGAGCGGCGCGCCGACCTGTCCGAGCAGGTTGCCGAAGAAGCCTTGCGGCGCAAACTGCGGCGCGGCTTCGAACGGCAGGAAGCGCTGGGCGAGTTGGCCGGCGACGCCACCGATGGTGTTGCCGAGGCCCTGGTTGCCGAAGGCGTGGCCGATAGCGCCGCCGAGCGGTGCACCGACCTGGCCGAGCAGGTTGCCGAAGAAGCCCTGTGGGGCGAACTGCGGCGCGGCCTCGAACGGCAGGAAGCGCTGGGCGAGCTGGCCGGCGAGTCCGCCGACGGTCTGGCCGAGACCCTGATTGCCGAAGTAGTTGCCGATCACGCCACCGGCCGGCGCACCGATCTGGCCGAGGAAGTTGCCGATCGCGCCCTGCGGCACGAACTGCGGGGCCGCCTCGAACGGCAGGAAGCGCTGGGCGAGCTGGCCGGCGTATCCGCCGATGGTGTTGCCGAGTCCCTGATGACCGAACGCGCCACCGATAGCGCCGCCGAGCGGAGCACCGACCTGGCCGAGCAAATTGCCGAAGAAGCCCTGCGGCGCAAACTGCGGGGCAGCCTCGAACGGCAGGAAGCGCTGGGCGAGCTGGCCGGCGACGCCGCCGACGGTGTTGCCGAGACCCCGATGCCCGAACGCGCCACCGATGGCGCCGCCGAGCGGTGCGCCGACCTGGCCGAGCAGGTTGCCGAAGAAGCCCTGCGGGGCGAATTCCGGAGCCGCCTCGAACGGCAGGAAGCGCTGGGCGAGCTGCCCGGCGATGCCGCCGATCTGATTGCCGAGACCCTGGTTGCCGAACGCTCCGCCGATGGCGCCACCGAGCGGCGCGCCGACCTGTCCGAGCAGATTGCCGAAGAAGCCCTGGGGCGCGAACTGCGGCGCGGCCTCGAACGGCAGGAAGCGCTGGGCGAGCTGCCCGGCGATGCCGCCAATCTGGTTGCCGAGACCCTGGTTGCCGAACGCGCCGCCGATGGCGCCACCGAGCGGCGCGCCGACCTGTCCGAGCAGATTGCCGAAGAAGCCCTGGGGCGCGAACTGCGGCGCGGCCTCGAACGGCAGGAAGCGCTGGGCGAGCTGACCGGCGACGCCGCCGATCTGGTTGCCGAGGCCCTGATGGCCGAACGCACCGCCGATGGCGCCGCCGAGCGGGGCACCGACCTGGCCGAGCAGGTTACCGAAGAAGCCCTGCGGGGCGAACTGCGGCGCCGCCTCGAACGGCAGGAAGCGCTGCGCGAGCTGACCGGCGTATCCGCCGATGGTGTTGCCGAGTCCCTGATTGCCGAACGCGCCACCGATGACGCCGCCGAGCGGCGCGCCGTACTGGCCGAGCAGATTGCCGACAAAGCCCTGCGGTGCCAGCTGCTGCGCAGCAAGCAGACCATAAGGCATCGTGGTCTGTAGCGCACCATTCACTTGTTGTCCGTCCATGGTCTTCCTCCTCGGTCGCACATCGATTCAAATTGCTTGCGATCGCGATCCGTCGCGCGACAACGACGGGATCGCTGAGCACGCCGACGATAGAAAGGGCAGGACAGGCGGTGAATGGACCATGAGGTACACGCGGGGGCACAGGACCCTCACGTCGATACCGCGCGAACGGAGCGGGCGCGTGTGCACCTTCACTCTCGCGTGAACTATGAACTACTTCACATTTGCTGGGTCATGCGTCGATGCGACGCATGGTTCGCGCGGATCAGGTCGGCACTTCGACCGTGGTCTCCACCGGCAGTGCGCCGCCGCGCACGCGCAGCTCGCGCACCGGATAGGGCACGCGGATGCCTTCGCGCTTGAAGGCCTCCCACAGCGCCAGCATCACCTCGCTCTTGACGCTGTCCATGTAGCTGGGGTCGGCGATCCATGTCGTCAGCGAGAATTTCATGCCGGCCTCGGTGAACTCGGTCAGCAGGCAGTTCGGCGCCTTGGATTTCAGCGTGCGCGGCGTCTCGTTGGCGATGTCGATCGCGAGCTTGCAGACGACGCGCGGATCGGCGTCGTAGTTGGTGCCGAAATTGACCTTCACGAGCGTGTTCTTGTCGGTGTAGGTCCAGTTCGTCACCTTCTGCGTAACGAGGTCCTCGTTCGGGATCAAGAACTCGCGGCCGTCGCCGGCGGCGACCGAGATGTAGCGCGTGTTCATCGCGCTGATGCGTCCCGAGCTGTCGCCGATGGTGACGAGATCGCCCGGCTTCACCGATTTGTCGGCGAGCAGGATGATGCCGGCGACGAAATTGGCGACGATGCGCTGCAGGCCGAGACCGATACCGACGCCGGCGGCGCCGGAGAATATGGCGAGCGCCGACAAGTTGATGCCGACGGCGCTGATCGCGATCGCAACGCCGAGGATCATCAGGCCCATGCGGACCATCTTGATCAGCAGCACCTGGATCGACGGTGTCAGGTCGGTCGAGCGGGTGATCCGGCTCTCGACGAAATTGCTGGCGATGTTGGTGAGCCAGAGCACGCCGAGCAGCAGCACGCCGAGCTTGATGACCAGGAGCGGCGTCAGCCTGAGGCCGCCGAGCACGACGGACACGGAGTCGAGCGCGTCGACCACGTTGTCGAGCTGGCCGATGATGCTGAGCGCCGCCACCAGCCAGGCCGAGATCGACACGATCTGCACGATGAAGGTGCTGCGGATCACCGAGGTGATCAGCCGGATGACGAGCCAGGCCAGCGCCAGCTTGAGCGCGACCGCGAGCAGATAGGAGCGGCTCGGCCAGGTCCACAGCACCATGCCGGTGCGTGCGATCCGCATCAGGATCACGAACACGACCGTCGTCACGCTCTCCAGCAGCACCCGCAGCAGCTGCCGCAGCGGGCCGGGCCAGCCCATCGCCAGCGAGGTCACGTCGATGCGCGAACGCACTGCAGCGCTCGCCGCGAAGGCGATGCCAGCGCCACTCAGCACCAGTCCGAGCTGAAGGTAGAACCAGGGCGAAGTGACCTCGGCGCCGATCGAGCGGGCCACGGTCTGGAGGAAATCGAGAACGTCCTTTAAATCGAAGTCCATCAGCAGGGTCTCGGAGAGGAACAGGGGCGCGGGACATCCCGACGCTTACGATTTAGCTCGTTTTGGGCAGGTGCGATTGCCGCGAAATATACCCCGAACGCGGGCAAGGATGGAAAAATGGGCATATCGCCGCGATATGAGCAAATCCGGTTGGCGTGCAAGTGTGGCGACGATAAGGATGTAAAACCCGGATCCATCAACGTTTTTTCATGACATCCCTCGACGCCGTCAGCATTGCCATTCTCCTTGGCGCGGTCCTGGTCATGGCCGGGATCCTGTCCAGCCTGCTGGCGCTGCGCTTCGGCGCGCCGCTCCTGCTGGTGTTCCTGGTGATCGGCATGCTGGCGGGCGATTCGGGGCCCGGTCATATCGAATTTCAGGATGTCCGCACCACTTATCTGGTCGGATCGGTCGCATTGGCGCTGATCCTGTTCGACGGCGGCCTGCGCACGCGCTTCCAGAGCATCCGCACCGTGCTGGCGCCCTCGATGGTGCTCGCCACCGCCGGCGTGCTGATGACGGCATTCATCACCGCGCCTGTCGCGAAATACGCCCTCGACCTCGATTGGACCGAGGCGATGCTGGTCGGCGCCGTCATCGCCTCGACCGATGCGGCGGCCGTGTTCCTGCTGGTGCATGCCCAGGGCCTGCGGCTGCGCCCGCGCGTCGGCGCCACGCTGGAGGCGGAGTCCGGCAGCAACGATCCGTTCGCTGTGTTCCTGACCCTGATGCTGGTCGAGCTGATCTCGGTCGGCCACGGCACCTTCGGCCATTTCCTGTTCGAGCTGGTCCGCGAGGCGGTGCTCGGCGCGCTGTTCGGCATCGTCGGCGGCCGTCTGGTCGTGGTCGGATTGAACAAGGTGGCGCTGCCGCAGGGCCTGCATGCACCGTTCGTGACCACGGCCGCGCTCGTCATCTTCGGCATGGCCCAGATCGCCCATGGCTCCGGGTTCCTCGCGGTCTATCTCGCAGGCATCATCATCGGCAACCGGCCGACGCGCGCGCATAATTCGGTGGTCGCGTTCCTCGACGCGGCCACCTGGCTGGCGCAGATCGTGATGTTCGTGCTGCTCGGCCTGCTGGTGTCACCGCAGCGGCTGCTCGACAGCCTGCTGCCTGCGATTGCGGTCGCGCTCATGCTGATGCTGGTGGCGCGGCCGGCCGCGGTGTTTCTCTGCCTCTATCCGTTCCGCTTCAACTGGCGGGAGAAGGCGTTCATCGCCTGGACCGGCCTGCGCGGCGCGGTCGCGATCTTCCTCGCCTCGATCCCGATGCTGGTCGGGCTGTCCAAGGCCTACCTCTATTTCGACGTCGCCTTCGTCGTCGTGATCATCTCGCTGCTGGCGCAGGGCTGGACGCTCGGGGTCGCCGCGCGCACGCTGCATGTCGCGCTGCCGCGCACCGATCGCGGCCCTCGCCGCATCGAGCTCGATCTGCCCGGCCAGCTCGAGCAGCAGCTGGTCGGCTACGCGATCCGCTCCAAGAGCCTGTATTTCCGCCGCGGGCTGATCCCGTCCTGGTCGAAGCCGACGCTGGTGATTCGCAACCAGCAGATCCTGTCGCCGGCCGAGGCCGAGCCGATCGCGCCGGGCGACTATCTCTATCTGCTGGCGCCGCCGGAAAAGGCCGAGTCGCTCGACCGCTTCTTCGTCGACATGCCGCCATCGGCCGCGCCCGATCCGCATCTGCTCGGCGACTTCATGGTGTCGGCCGAGCACACGCTCGACGAGGTCGCCGGCATCTATGGCGTGAAGCTCGGCGAGGGCGAGGACAAGCTGACCTTGGCGGATTATTTCGACATTCACCTCGACAACGCGCCGAAGGAAGGCGCGACCGTCGCGCTCGACACCATCGTGCTGGTCGCGCGCTCGATCTCCGGCGGCCGCGTCAGCGTCGTCGGCCTGCGCCTGCCCGAGGACGAGGAAGACGAGCCGGTGTTGACGCGCAAGGAGCAGGTCAAGCGCAAGCTCGCCAATGTCTGGGCGTCAGTGGCGGGGGTCTGAGTCTGCTCCTATCGACGCCCCGTTTCTCCTCAGGCACGTCCTTGGTTTTTCCGCCGGATCAACTGCTCGATATCAAAGATCGAGCCGCGGCCGTCGTCGAGCGATTGCCAGCCTTTCCCAATCTTCGCACGAAGGTCTCGCCGCAGCCGAACATGCCGAATCAGCATGCGGCCGATACATTCTTGTTCTGCTTCCGGCAGTCGGGAAAGTTCTGAGATCGCTTGTTGCAGAGTCTTGTTCATGAACTGAGGATAGCGCATCTGCGATGAGTGCGCATGGCTTCTCACTCCGCCGGCAGGATCGCGATCGAGATTACAGCTTCCGGCGCGCTGCTGATCTGTAGCGCGAAGGGCTGTCCGCCAAGTTCGTACTTCACGGTCTTGCGGATGCCCTCGCAGTCGGTGGCGCCGCTGAAGGCTGTCGGCTTGAGGATCTTGCCGTCCTGCACGATGTCGATCCAGGCCGCGGCCGAAAGGCTCACGGTGTAGATGCCTGCCTTCGGAGCGGCACTCGTTCGCATGAAGCCGGCGAAGGTGCCGTCCTTCGGCGCGCGTTCCGGCGGGCTCGGCAGCTTGGCGTCCATCAGCGGCCGCAGCGTCAGCAGCAGGCCGGACGCCGGCAGCGCCGCGATCTCGGCGCCGGTGTCCAGCTTCTGGCGGTCGGCGGCCGTCAATGCGGCACGCTCACGCGCGATGTCCCATTTGAACTTGTCGCAGCCGCTCGGCTCGGCGGCGCGGGCAGCGGTGATTGTCAGCAGGCCGAGGAGAACGGCGGTTCCAGCGGGACGGCTCGGGATCATGACGGACTCGCACGGTTTGGGCGGCGCAGCGCCAATGCTGCACGCAGCCACCATCGGTGTCTGGAGGTGGGACCGTCATCCCGTTCGATTGCCGCGCTTACGGCGCGGGCATCATGATCCTAGCGTATTTTCGCGTCGCAGCTAATCGCGATCGCGTCAAACCCCAGCGCCTCAATTCCTGGCGTCCGGTGCATGCAGCACGGCGCGGCAGGCGGGCGGCAGCTGCGCCATGGTGATCGGCTGCGGCGGTTTCGGCGGCTCCTTCGGCGGCGGCGGATGCAGCACGGCGTCGGAGAACCAGTAGGCGAGGTCGTCGCAGCCGTCGCCGCCGTCCTGATCGGTCTGGCCATGGCAGTCCGGATTGCCCGGCGGGCACACCATGCGGATGTGGAAGTGATAGTCATGACCCCACCACGGCCGCACCTTGGTCAGCCAGCTGCGGTCGCCCCTGGCGTCGCGGCACAGCGCCTTCTTGATCGCGGCGTTGACGAAGATTCGCTGCACCGACGGCTCCAGCGCGGCGGCGCGGATGACCGCGACATGGCTCTTGGTGAACACAAGCGGATCGACGTCGAGGCGATCCGGGCGCACCATCATGACGGCGGACATCTCCTCGCGCTCGTTGCGCGACAGCCGGTGCTCCGGCATTGGCGTCAGCCAGATGTCGGCGTCCAGTCCGATCTGGTGGCTGGCATGGCCGCTCAGCGCCGGGCCGCCGCGCGGCTGGCCGATATCGCCGACCAGGATGCCGTGCCAGCCGGCGTCCTTGTGGGCCCGCGCGGCCAGGCGCTTGAGCAGCGCGATCAGGTTCGGGTGGCCGAAATTGCGGTTGCGCGACAGCCGCATCACCTGCCAGTCGTCGCCATTGATCGGCATGCGCTCGGCACCGGCGATGCAGCCGCGATTATAGGTGCCGAGCACCTTGGTCGGTTGCGCCGAGGGCTGCAGCCTGCGGGCGAACAGCTCCTTGGCGGGCGTGTCGGGATCGTCCGGGTGGGCCAGCGGCGGCAGGGCCTTCGGCTCGACGCTGCCCTTGTCCTGGGCCGGAGCGGGCGTCACGGCGATGACGGCCGAACTCATGATGGTGATCAGAATCAGGCGGACATGCATGGCGGCAGTCTAACGGCTGCCGGCGGGCAGGGAAGGGCGCCGGAGAGCACGATCTTAATCAACGCGTAACCCTGCCGCCGGATTGGCGGAACCGGCTGAACACAGCTCAATTGCCTGACTTCGTTCGGTAGATGGACGTCGTCTCCGGCCGAATTGCACGGTATGCGGGTCCTTTCCCGCAATTGCGAGCACGGCCTGCTTACCGGCGGTTGTGTGAAAACCTCTGGTTGACCATACCGGCGGTTCATTATTCCCGTGATGTGAGAATAGTTTGCCTTGTTCTCCTTTTTGGCGAAGGTAACTGTCTACATCAAGATACCATTTTTTCAGACACTTGGCCGAAAACCCGAAGCGTGAAGGAGAGTGAGGCGTGCGATGCGGCCTGTTCGGCCAACTAAGCCCAAGAAGCTGAATGGCGCGCCCCGCGCGCGCGGTTCCCGTCCGGTCAAGCCGACCCCGAAGCTTGGTCACCGCAACCTGCGGGCGGCGGCCGCGGTCGACGAGATCGCCGGCAAGCGCGCCGAGTGGGAGGCGGCCATCGCGGATGCGAAGAAGGCGCATGATCGCCTGATGGAGGCGATCGACATCCTTCCCGAAGGCATCGTCTTTCTCGACTCCGACGGCCGCTACATCCTCTGGAACAAGAAATACGCCGAGATCTACAATCGCAGCTCCGATCTGTTCGCGCCCGGTGCGCGGCTGCAGGACACGATCCGCGTCGGCGTCGCGCGCGGCGATTATCCGGAAGCTGCGGGGCGCGAGGACGCCTGGATCGCCGAGCGGCTCGACAGACTGTTTCAACCGAGCGGCCGCCACGAGCAGCGGCTGTCCGATGGCCGCACCATCCTGATCGAGGAGCGCCTCACCGGCGATGGCGGCATCATCGGCCTGCGCGTCGACATTACCGAACTGAAGCAGCGCGAGGAATCGTTCCGGCTGCTGTTCGACGGCAACCCGGTTCCGATGATCGTCTGCGCCAAGGACGGCGGTCGCGTGCTCGGCGTCAACGAGGCCGCGGCTCAGCATTACGGCTACAGCCGCGCCGCCTTCGAGCAGCTCAGCATCCGCAATCTGCAGGCCTATGAGAGCGAGCCGCCCTGGGCCGGCCAGCAGTCCGACGAGGAGCAGGCGGCGCGCACCTGGAAGCACGTCCGTGCCGACGGCACGCTGATCGATCTCGCGATCTACTCGCGCCACCTCGTTCACAACGACGAGCCCGCCGTGCTGCTGGCGCTCATGGACATCACCGAGCGCAAGCGCGCTGAGGCACGGCTGGCCTTCCTGGCGCAGCACGATGCGCTGACCGGCCTGCCGAGCCGCAACCTGCTGCGCCAGAAGATCGACGACAAGCTGACCCAGATGCGGCGCGGCTCGGAGAAGATGGCCGTGCTCGTGCTCGGGCTGGACAATTTCAAATCGATCAACGACACGCTGGGCCATGCCGTCGGCGACCGGCTGCTGCGCGGCGTCGGCAAGCGGTTGCGCTCGATCCTGCGCCAGGAGGACGTCGTCGCGCGGCTGAATTCGGACGAGTTCGCGATCGTGCAGGGCGGTCAGGCGCGGCCGGAGGATGCGGCGCAGCTGAGCCGCCGCCTGCTCGAGGCGATCGCCGATCCGTTCCTGCTCGACACAAACACGGTGACGATCGGCGCGACGATCGGCATTGCGATGGCGCCGAACGATGGCGACGACGCCGAGAAGCTGCTCAAGAACGCCGACATGGCGCTGTCGCGCGCCAAGACCGAGACGCGCGGCACCTTCAGCTATTTCGAATCCGGGATGGACGCGCGGGCGCAGAGCCGGCGTCGCGTCGAGATGGAGCTGCGCGACGCCATCCAGAACGACGTCCTGCAGCCGCATTATCAGCCGCTGATCGATCTCGCGACCGGGCGCATCACCGGCTTCGAGGCGCTGGTGCGCTGGCCGCATCCGGAGCGCGGCATGATCCCGCCGTCGGAGTTCATTCCGATTGCCGAGGAGACCGGGCTGATCTCGGCGCTCGGCCGCGCCATGCTGCGCCAGGCGTGCGGCCACGCAGCGCGATGGCCGGACGAGGTGCGCGTCGCCGTGAACATGTCGCCGCTGCAATTCCGCGCCGGCAACGTGCTGTCGCTGGTGATGGATGCATTGAAGCAGTCCGGGCTGCCGGCCAGCCGCCTGGAGCTCGAGATCACCGAGACCCTGGTGCTGGAGAAGAGCGGACAGGTGCTGGCAACCTTGCATGCGCTGCGCGCGCTCGGCGTGCGCATCTCGATGGATGATTTCGGCACCGGCTATTCCAGCCTCAGTTATCTGCGCAGCTTCCCGTTCGACAAGATCAAGGTCGATCAGTCCTTCATCCGCGACCTCGCCGCCAATCGCGAGGCCCAGGCGATCGTCCGCTCGATCGTCAGCCTGGGCAAGGGCCTCGGCGTCACCATCACCGCCGAGGGCGTCGAGACCGAGGCGGAGCTGCGCTGTCTGCGGGCCGAGGGCTGCCACGAGGCGCAGGGCTATCTGTTCAGCCGTCCCCGGCCGAACGCCGAGATCATCGGCCTGCTGCAGGCGCAGCGCGATGCCGCGGGCGGATCATCGCCGGGCAACGCCATGGTGGCCTGATATTGGCAGCTAGGCCGACCGCGTCCTGAAGCGCGCGCGATACGCGGCCGGCGAGGTCCCGACGCTGCGCCGGAATGCGACGCGGAAGGTCTCCAGCGACTGGTAGCCGCACTGCGCCGAGATCTCGGCGAGCGACAGCGTCCCGCTCTCCAGCAGCTCCCGCGCGCGCGCCATGCGCTCCTGCTGCAGCCACGCCGCGGGGCCCGACCCCGTGCTCTCGTTGAAGCGGCGCAGGAAGGTGCGCTCGCTCATCCGGGCGCGCCTGGCCATGGCGCTGATCGCGATCGGCTGTGACAGCCGCGCGCGCGCCCAGTCCATGACCTCGCCGATCGTCCGCCCGGGTCGCGCCTGAACCGGTGCGACGACATATTGCGCCTGTCCGCCGTCGCGATGCGGCGGCATCACCAGCCGTCGCGCAACCGCGTTCGCAACCTTGCTGCCGAAGTCGCGCCGGACCAGATGCAGGCACGCGTCGATGCCCGCTGCGCTGCCGGCCGAGGTGATGACATTGCCCTCGTCGACATAGAGCGTGTCCTCCTCGACGCGGATATCCGGATAGAGCCGCTTGAGGTCGGGCATATGCCGCCAATGCGTGGTGGCGCGCTTGCCGTCGAGCAGGCCGGCCGCCGCCAGGACGAACACGCCGGAGCAGATCGAGAGGCACCGCGCGCCGCGCGTGGACGCCTGCGCGATCGCCCGCAGCAGCCGCTCAGGCGGGCGCTCGCTGCGGTCGCGCCATCCCGGCACGATGATCGTCCGCGCGTCCTTCAGACGGGCCAAAGGCGCGCCGGCCTCGACCACGATGCCGCCGATTGCGCGTGACCGCCGGCCCTCGGCCGAGACCACCATGAACCGATACCAGGAGAAGTCGAACTCCGGCCGCGGCAGTCCGAACACCTCGACGGCGATGCCGAACTCGAACGTGCACAGCCCGTCATAGGTGATGACGGCGACAAGTCCCGGATCCGGGTGATGGGCATTGGCTGCGGCGCGTGGCATTGGCGGAAACTTACCGGACTTTGTCCGATCCGTCACTTGGGCCGCGTGGCGTCCCGCGCAAGACTGAGCCCGTTCACCTCAACGTCGCAGGGAAAAACCAATGACGACCCACGTCACCGAAGTGCCCGCAGCACCGTCAGCGCAGGCCCTCCAGCATTTCGAGGACATGCTCGCCTTCGAGACCGATTGCTGGGACGTTCACGAGAGCCTCCGCGCGCCCGATCCGGACTTCATCCTGGTGGACGTCCGCGGCCCAGCCTCGTTTGCGAAGGGGCACATTCCCGGCGCCATCAACATTCCGCACCGGACCCTAACGGCCGAGCGGATGGCGGAGCATCCGACGAACAAGGTCTTCGTCGTTTATTGCGCCGGCCCGCATTGCAATGGCGCCAACCGGGCGGCGATCCGCCTCGCGAGCCTGGGGCTGCCGGTCAAGATGATGATCGGCGGCATCACCGGCTGGCTCGACGAGGGCTTTGCACTCGAGCCGGGGTGCTCAGTGTGAGCAGCGCTCGGGGTCAGCCGGTGCAATCGTCAGTCTCGGCAAGCGGCTGGCCGCTACGAATGACGACGGAGGTGCCGAGATCGAGGCCGAGCTGCTTGCGCGCCGAAGGCTGTCACGAAGGCAGAGCTATCCATTCAGCGGCTGCTGGCCCGATGTCGAGATCGGCGCGCTTCGACGTGCTTGGCGTCATGCGGCCACGATCGGTCACGACACGCGCGTCGCCTGACCGGCTGATCAGCTATCTCGTCCCCATCCGGTGCTTGCTGCGGTGATAGGTTAGGGCCAGCGCGATGCAGTGCCGTAGCGCCTCTTCTGGTGGGGCGGCAGATTCATCGAGCAGGATACAACGATTGCCGACATAGGTCAGCTCCGGATAGAGCTCGCGAAAGGTCGCAATGAGATCGGTCTGGCAATGCACATAGAGCGCGTAACGGCCAGGCTCCGACTTGACCCGATCGATTCGGATGGTGCTGCCGCTGCCGGTTTCCGCGGTCAGATAGCTCGGCTGGCCCCATTTAAGAGTCTCTTCCAGAGCGCCGACTCCGGTCGTCGTCCTCGCGGTGTCCAGGATCAGTCGCCGTAGCGCCTCCAGTCGCGCGCGCAGCCGCTTCGGATAGGTCGCGAAGACGGCAGCGACGGCGGCCGGCATGGCCGGCTGCGCGCCAAGCTGACCTTGTCTGGCGCGAGAAGCCGTCGCCAGCATCGATGCCTCCAAATACCAGATGACGGCAGGCTACCACGGGCGTGTGACGATGGCCACGAGAGCGATCAGCGGAAGGCGGGCGGATTGCGACAGGTTTCGCGGGTCCGTCCCTCCGGCGCTACGCTGCCTTGCGCAGGCCGGCCAGGAACGAATCGATGCTGCTGGACAGGTCGGCGGCATGCTTGCCGAGATCGCGCGTGGCGACCATCACGTGCTCGGCGAGCTGGCGCGACTGTTCGGCCGCGCCGCTGGCGCCGACGACGTTCTTCGACACCTCGCTGGTGCCCGAGGCGGCCTGCTGGACGCTGCGCGCGATCTCGCGCGTCGCCGAGCCCTGCTGCTCGACGGCGGCGGCAATGGTGGCGGCGATGCCGCTGATCTCCTGAATGGTGCCGCTGATGCCGCCGATAGCGGCAACGCAGTCGGAGGTCGCGGCCTGGATCGAGGTAACCTGGCCGGCGATCTCCTCGGTGGCCTTCGCGGTCTGGCCAGCCAGCTCCTTGACCTCGGCGGCCACGACGGCGAAGCCACGGCCAGCCTCGCCGGCACGCGCCGCCTCGATGGTGGCGTTGAGCGCCAGCAGGTTGGTCTGGCTCGCGATGGCATCGATCAGGCGCAGCACGTCGCCGATCTTCTCGGCGGCGGCGGCGAGGCTGCCGACCATCTCGGTGGTCTGGCGCGCCTTGACCACGGCGGCATCGGCCACCTTGCTCGAATGCGTCACCTGGCGGCCGATCTCGGTCACCGACGAGGCGAGCTCCTCGGACGCGGCTGCGACCGTCGACACGCCGCTGGACGCTTCCTCGGAGGCAGCGGCCGCCGCCGCAGCCTGCTGCGAGGTGCCGTTGACGCTGACGGTGATCTCCTGGACGACCCGCGCCATGTCCGCGGTGGCCTTGGCCACTGACGAGACCACGCTCTTGACGTCGGCCTCGAAGCGGTCGGCCATCTGCCGCTGCAGCGCCTGCTTGTCGCGCTCGGCGCGTTGTTGCGTGGCCTCCTGCGCCTCGCGCAGGCTCGCGGTCTCGATCATGTTGCGGCGGAACACGTCGACCGCCTGCGCCATGGTGCCCAGCTCGTCCTTGCGCTGGCCGCCGGGGATCGCGACCTCGGTGTCGCCGCTCGACAGCCGGTGCATCACGGCGGTGATCGCGACCAGCGGGCGCGAGATGCCGCGGGCGACGAACAAGGCGATGATGACGGCGAGCAGCAGGATGACGACTGTGCCGATGATGAGCTGCTGCTGCGCGGCGGCGGCGGCGGCCTCATAGGCGGTGGTGTCCTTGATCAGCTCGAGCACGGCGATCGGGTCGCCGGCGTAGTTCCGGATCTGTCCGACGAAGACCGCCGCCGGCCGGCCGTTCAACGTGGCGTCGCGCTGCAGCTGATTGCCCTTGAACGCCGCAAGCACCTCGTCGGAGGTCGCCACGGTGTCGTCGCCGAAGGTCGACGACAGCCGCTTCGGCTGGCCGTCGTTGATCCAGTAGACCGCGAGGTCGATGCCGAAGCGCTGCTTGGCGCGGTCGACGAACTCCTTGCCGAACGCGGCGCCGACATCGACGGTCGCGATCACCTTGCCGTCGCGCATGATCGGCGTCATGCCGAAGATGCCGAGCGACAGCCGGCTCTGCTCGACGCCGGCGATCTGCCGCCCGGTCTGGTTGGCCTGCACCACCGTCAGCCGCCGCTTCGACGTATCGTCGCCGAACACTTTCGGCTCATGCACGCGATAGAAGTTGGTGGCGGGCGGCGCCCACACGTTCACGAGCGGAATGCCCTGCGCCTTCAGCGAGGTCATGGCGCCGCCGAGCAACGCGCCGAGCGCGTCGCGGTCGCCCTTGAGATAGGCGTCGCCGATCGGCGGCAGCGCCGCCAGCGTCGAGCTCACCGCCAGCGCCGCGCGGCCCTCATAGTCGATGCCGGCGGACACGCTGTCGAACTGCAGCTTGAGCTGCTGCTCCAGTGCGAGGCGGGTCAGCGCGCGCTGCTGGATGACGGAGAAGGTGCCGAGCACGGCACAGGCGGCGGCGACGGTGAGCGAAAGCGCGATGATGAGGCGGGCGGAGATCGATCGAAGACGGGACATTCCGGGCATTCCTTGCTTTGCAGCAAGGGTCCCAGAATACCATTAAGGAACAGATACCGTAGTTGTACGGGAGCCCGAACTTGCTCAACCGCGCGCAAAATCAGGCATCGCCTTCAGCCAAGCGAGGCAGCCTTGCCTCAGCTGTCGACCTTGAGGGCGGCGATGAAGGCCTCCTGCGGGATGTCGACCTTGCCGAACTGCCGCATCTTCTTCTTGCCTTCCTTCTGCTTCTCCAGAAGTTTGCGTTTGCGCGTGATGTCGCCGCCGTAGCACTTGGCGGTGACGTCCTTGCGCAGCGCGCGCACGGTCTCGCGCGCGATCACCTTGCCGCCGATCGCCGCCTGGATCGGGATCTGGAACATGTGCGGCGGGATCAGGTCCTTCATCTTCTCGACCATCGCGCGTCCGCGGCCCTCGGCGCGGGTCCGGTGCACCAGCATCGACAGCGCGTCGACCGGCTCGTTGTTGACGAGGATCTGCATCTTGACGAGATCGGCCGGCTTGTAGTCGGTCAAATGATAGTCGAACGAGGCATAGCCCTTGGAGACCGATTTCAGCCGGTCGTAGAAGTCGAACACCACCTCGTTGAGCGGCAGGTCGTATTTGACCATCGCGCGGGCGCCCACATAAGTGAGCTCCTTCTGATTGCCGCGGCGGTCCTGGCACAGCTTCAGCACGCTGCCGAGATATTCGTCCGGCGTCAGGATCGTCGCCTCGATCCAGGGCTCCTGGATCTCCGCGATCTTGACCACGTCGGGCATGTCGACCGGGTTGTGGATCTCGATCTCCTCGCCGTCGGTCAGCTTCATCTTGTAGATGACGCTTGGCGCGGTCGCGATCAAATTGAGATCGAACTCGCGGGAGAGCCGCTCCTGGATGATCTCGAGGTGCAGCAGGCCGAGGAAGCCGCAGCGGAAGCCGAAGCCGAGCGCGGCCGAGGTCTCCATCTCGAACGAGAAGCTGGCGTCGTTCAGCCTGAGCTTGCCCATCGCCGCGCGCAGGGTCTCGAAATCGTCGGCATCGACCGGGAACAGGCCGCAGAACACGACCGGAATCGCCGGCTTGAAGCCCGGCAGCATCTCGGTCACCGGCTTGCGGTCGTCGGTGATGGTGTCGCCGACGCGGGTGTCGGCCACTTCCTTGATCGCGGCGGTGATGAAGCCGATCTCGCCGGGGCCGAGCTCGTCGACCTGGGTCATCTTCGGCGTGAAGAAGCCGACGCGCTCGACGTCATAGGCCGCACCCGTGCCCATCATCCGGACGCGGCTGCCCTTCTTCATCACGCCGTCGACGACGCGGATCAGCACGACGACGCCGAGATAGACGTCGTACCAGCTGTCGACCAGCAGCGCCTTGAGGGTCGCGTCGCGGTCGCCCTTGGGCGGCGGCAGCCGGGTGACGATCGCCTCGAGCACGTCG
Organism: Bradyrhizobium sp. SSBR45G; assembly: GCF_030159255.1. Taxonomy (GTDB): domain Bacteria; phylum Pseudomonadota; class Alphaproteobacteria; order Rhizobiales; family Xanthobacteraceae; genus Bradyrhizobium. The sequence continues at coordinate 77,466 of NZ_BSCT01000032.1, forward strand.
GGGATGCCGAGGCCGGTCTTGGCCGAGATCATCACGGCGTCGGAGGCGTCGATGCCGATGACGTCCTCGATCTGCTGCTTGATCTTCTCCGGCTCGGCCGCCGGCAGGTCGATCTTGTTGAGGACCGGGACGATCTCGTGGTTGTTGTCGAGCGCCTGGTAGACGTTGGCAAGCGTCTGCGCCTCGACGCCCTGGCTGGCGTCGACCACCAGCAGCGAGCCTTCGCAGGCCGCCAGCGACCGCGACACCTCGTAGGCGAAGTCGACGTGGCCGGGCGTGTCCATCAGGTTGAAGATGTAATCCTTGCCGTCCTTGGCGTGGTAGCGCAGGCGCACGGTCTGCGCCTTGATGGTGATGCCGCGCTCGCGCTCGATGTCCATCGAATCGAGCACCTGCTCCTTGCCCGCCATCTCGCGGTCCGACAGACCGCCCGTCATCTGGATCAGGCGGTCGGCCAAAGTGGACTTGCCATGGTCGATATGGGCGACGATGGAGAAGTTGCGGATGTTGGGAATGGGGACGGTCGTCATGGGTCGCGCAGATAGCATCCCGAGCCCCCAACCAGCAACCATATTGCTGAATTTCCAGGGCCTTTCTTCACGCCAAGCTGATTCCCCGTAGCCCCAAAACAGGCTACCGAGGGCGGATGTCGAGTACCTCTCTGCCGCATTCCGCGCTCCGCCCGCGCAGCCGCCTCGGACCGCAGCGGCTGGCCGCATGGCTGGTCGCCCGCGCCTGCGCGCCTGCGACGTCGTCCTGGGTCGTGATCGGCTTTGCCGTCGTCCACGCCGTGCTGTGGACGGCGATCCTGACCAATCTGAAGGCCGCCCAGGACATCCATATGGATGTCGCCGAGGCCTATGCCTGGGGCAGCCGCCTGCTGTTCGGCTATGGCAAGCATCCGCCGCTGTCGGGCTGGATCGCCGGGCTGTGGTTCAAGGTGTTTCCGGTCAGGGACTGGGCGACCTATGCGCTGGCGATGGCGGTGGACAGCGCCGGGCTCGTCATCATCTGGTTCGCCAGCCTCAAGGTGGTCGACCGTCGGCGGGCCTTCTTCGTCGTGGTCATGGTCGCGCTGTATCCGATCTTCAACTTCAAGGGATTCAAATACAACGCCGATCTGCTCCAGCTGCTGACCTTGCCGCTGCTGATGCTGGCCTATCTCCACGCCTTCGAGAAGCGCAGCGCGGTGTCCGGCGTCTGGCTCGGCCTCGCCGGCGCGGCGGCGCTGCTGACCAAATATTGGGTGCTGACCATGATCGGCGCGATCGGGCTGGCGGCATTGCTGCACCCCGAGCGGCTGCGCTTCCTGGCCTCGCCCGCGCCGTGGGTCGCCATCGCCACGATGCTGGTCGCGATGATTCCGCATTTGGTCTGGCTGTGGAGCGTCGATTTCGTCACCGTCACCTATGCCGGCGACGTCTATACGCTGTCGGATCGCGGCCGCGCCGCCGAGCTGGTGATGGGCTATGTCGGGCACAATGCCGCGCTGCTGGCCCTGCCGGTCGCGCTGGCGGCGCTGGTGCTCGCCTGGCCGCCGCGCTTTGCCTTCGACAACTGGCGCCGCGGGCCCAATCCGGGCGTCAATGGCAGCCAGGCGCTCAATGTGTGGCTGGTGCAGGCGATCGTCGCGGTCGGGCCGCCGCTCGGTGGCCTCGCCCTCACCATCTATATGAAGACCGATTGGGGCATCTCGCTGTTCTTCCTGGTGCCGCTGGCGCTGGTCGCGATCCCGGCGCTGCGGCTGCGGCGGGTCATGCTGCCGCGGCTCGCGGCGGTCTGGCTGGTGCTGTCGCTGCTTACGCTGGCCGCATCGCCCTGGATCGCGCGGCGGGAGATGGCCGCCAATCCGAACGGCGTCACCGGCTATGGCGCGCGGTCGCAGCTCGCCGAGCAGCTGACCAAGGCCTGGCGCGCCCGGTTCGGCTCGGCCTGGCCGCATGTCGCAGGCTTCTCCGAGATGGACACGCCGATGACCTTCTACAGCCCGGACCACCCGCGGCCGTTCACCGTGCCCTATTCGGCGGCGGAGACCTGGGGCTCGGGCCTCAGCTCGCTCGCGGATCTGAAACGTGAGGGCTTCATCGGCGTCTGCGACACCACCGACAACCGGATCGCCGCCTGCGAGGCCTGGATGGCCAAGGAAGCGCCCGGCGCCGAGCCGCTGGTGATGACCACCCAGCGCTTCTTCCACGGCCTGGCGGGCCCTGCAATCGTTTGGAAGGTGTATATTCAGGGCCCGGGGAGGTAACTGGCGCGCAATGTGATTCGAGTCTGTCGCCGGGGAGAGGGTCGTCATTCCGGGGGCAGCCCGAAGGGCTGAGCCCGGAATCCATAACCACAAGCCGTTCTGATGGAGCCCGCTGTTGGACGAACGGCGGCACGAACGCAGCCCCGGGGTTATGGATTCCGGGCCCGCGCCTCTAACGAGGCGCGTCCCGGAATGACGGCGAAGCGAAACCTCACACGCCTTCTTCGTGGAACTTGTCGTTGACCAGGTCGGTGATCGCCTGCAGCGCGGCTTGCGCCTCCGGGCCGGTCGCGGACACCAGGATCTTGGTGCCCGGTGCGGCGGCCAGCATCATCAGGCCCATGATCGAGCGGCCGCCGACGGTCTCGCCGCCGCGCGTCACCCAGACCTCGGCCTGGAACTTCTCGACCATCTGCACGAACTTGGCCGAGGCCCGCGCATGCAGGCCGCGCTTGTTGGTGATGAGGAGCTCGCGCGACAACGCGCCGGCGGGCACGGCCGGGCCGGCGATGTTGTCCTGCGGCGCGTCCTCATCGCTCATTTGCCGGCAAGCACCCGGCTGGCGATGGTGACGTATTTGCGCCCCGCCTCCTGCGCCATGGCGATGGCATCAGGCAGCGAGCGCTCCTCGCGGACCTTGGCGAGCTTGACCAGCATGGGCAGGTTGATGCCCGCGAGCACCTCGACCTTCGGCCGGCTCATGCAGGAGATCGCCAGGTTCGACGGCGTGCCGCCGAACATGTCGGTCAGGATGGCGACACCGTCGCCGGTATCCACACGGTTGACGGCTTCGATGATGTCGCTGCGACAGAGATCGGAATCATCGTCGGCGCCAATCGTAACCGCTTCAATTTGTTTTTGAGGACCCATGACGTGTTCGAGCGCTGCTCGGAACTCGTCGGCGAGGCGCCCATGGGTCACCAGTACCAGGCCAATCATCGGATACTCCTCGCGGGCGCCTTGGGTGCACCGCACGAACGCGCCACTTTGACCATCCGGAGCCCCCGCGCAAGAGGGCATATTCGCGATTCTCCCGGATTCAGGCGGAGGGAAAGGGGAGCTGGCGACGGTCTATCGGGTGGCGATAGTGGGGGTGATATGGTTACCAATTCGCTTCACACAATTGGCCGAAAGATTACCGGGTCATGAACTCTTGGTCGTGGTTAGTGCGGCCACAACCAGGGGGAGGGGCTGGTACCCCTTGCCGACCGGTATCCGCGGCAATTCAATACCGTTTTCATTCCAGGACAGCGCGTGCGGGGGTGGAAGCCGTTCCGCGTCCTCTGCCATCAAATCGACGACGAGGCCGACTCGTGCCTCGGACACGTAGTCGCAGGAGCGGATGCCGAGCCCGCGAATCTCGATCAGGCCGGCCAAAGCGGGGGCAGGGCTGACCCACATTTCTCCGCCACGTGTGGCGAGATGAACACGGTCGTCGCCGACCAGAACGGCCGGCGGGATCTGCCCGGCCCGTCCGGCGAGAATCAGATCGAACGCCAGGCGTGATTTTCCGGAGCCCGAGGGACCGCGGACCAGCACCGCCTGGTCCCCGACCTTGACGGCCGACGCATGGATGCTCGCAGCAGCGGTGGTCACGACGCCGGAAGCCGGACGATGAAGCGGGCGCCGGCCGAGGTCGGATTGCCGTCGGCATCGACCGGGCCGGGCCGATTCTCGGCCCAGATCCGCCCGCCATGGGCGTCGATGATCTGCTTGGAGATCGACAGGCCGAGACCGGAGTTCTGGCCGAAGCCCTGGTGCGGGCGGTCAGTGTAGAAGCGCTCGAAGATGCGCTGCAGGGCATCCTCGCGAATGCCCGGACCGTCATCGTCGACCGTGATCTCGATCTCGGAGCGCACCCGACGGCAGGTGATGCGCACCTTGCCGCCGGCCGCCGAGAACGACTGCGCGTTCGACAGCAGGTTGGAAATCACCTGGCCGAGCCGCGAATCATGGCCGGGCACCGAGAAGGTGTCGCTCGAGCCGCGGCCCTCGAAGCGGACCTCGACGGCGACGTCGGTGCCGAGCTTGGTGGTCTCGTTGGCGACCGAGGTCAGCGTGTTCAGCAGCCGGCGCAGGTCGACCAGGGTCATGTCCTGGCGCTGCAGCTCGGCGTCGAGCCGGCTGGCATCGGAGATGTCGGAGATCAGCCGGTCGAGCCGCTTGACGTCGTGCTCGATCACCGCGAGCAGGCGGGCGCGGCTGTTATCGTTGCGCGCCAGCGGCAGCGTCTCGACCGCCGAGCGCAGCGAGGTCAGCGGGTTCTTGAGCTCATGGGCGACGTCCGCGGCGAACATCTCGATCGCCTCGATGCGGTTGTAGAGCGCGTCGGTCATGTCGCGCAGCGCGCCGGACAGATGGCCGATCTCGTCGCGGCGGCGGGTGAAGTCGGGAATCTCGACACGCGTCTTGATCCGGCGGCGGACGCGCTCGGCGCTGTCGGCGAGGCGGCGGACGGGACCGGCGATGGTGCTGGCGAGCAGCAGCGACAGCACGATCATGACGGCGGAGGCGACGCCGCCGACCTTGAGAATCGCGAGGCGCTCGGCGGTGACCATCTGGTCGATGTCGTCGCCCTGGGTCGACAGCATCAGGGCGCCGTGGATGGTGCGCGAGCGCTGCACCGACACCGCGACCGAGACGATGACCTCGCCGCGCGAGTTGACGCGGACCATGCTACGCTTCTGCCCCTTCAGCGCGTCGGCGACTTCCTCGTAGCCGTTGCCGTTCTCGGGGCTGTATTCGCGGTACAGCGGCAGGTCGCCGCGGTTGAGCCAAGTGCGGACCGAGATCAAGGCGCGCTCCACCAGGCCCGGCTTTTCGCTGGACGGCGGCGGCAGATCGAGGCGCAGCACGTTCTCCAGGTTTCGGCTGTCGAGCAGCAGCCCCCCATTGGGGTCGTAGATGCGCGCGCGCGTCTTGGTCGGCGAGATCAGCGTGCGCAGCACCGGCGCGACGCGTTCCGGATTGATCGGGAAATCGAGCGGCGAATATTCGTCGGGCGCGCCGTAGCTCTCGCCCAGCTTGAGGTCGAGCAGACGATCGGGGTCGATCGTGATGGTGTTGGTCTGCACCGTGGCCGAGGCCGCGATCGCGCCTGCGATGATCTCGGCCTGGACAAGCAGGCTCTGCGCGCGGGCGTCGATCAGGCCGGCGCGGAACTGCGAGAGGTAGAGGATGCTCGCAACCAGCGCGAGCAGGCCGGCGATGTTCAGCGAGACGATGCGGCGGGTCAGGCTCGAGAACGACAGCGCGAACAGGAACTGCCCGGCGCGGCGCAGCCAGCTCAGCGGACGCTGCCAGCCGGACACCTGCGGGGTCTCGTCCGCCACCTCCGCGGCGATCGCGGCTGCGGCGTCCTCAGCGTTCAGTGCCGGATCAGGATGCGTGCGATCGAGCAATGTGAGCGCTCCGATTCCGAACTTGGTGAGGCATGTGCGGCGTGCTCCTGCGAGACCTTAAAATCCGCCGCACCCATCGCCCCATTCCGGCGTCTGCGCTCGACCATGCGCAGGCGTTGCAGTCTAGCCAATCCCGGCTGCGACGTCAGCGCGTAAAATTGCATGACGCCGCGGGAGGCAATGCGTCAGGTTTCCTTGAAGCGATAACCGACGCCGTAGAGGGTCTCGATCATCTCGAACTCCTCGTCGACCATCTTGAACTTCTTGCGCAGGCGCTTGATGTGGCTGTCGATGGTGCGGTCGTCGACATAGACCTGGTCGTCATAGGCCGCGTCCATCAGCGCGTTGCGGCTCTTGACCACGCCCGGGCGCTGCGCCAGGGCCTGCAGGATCAGGAACTCGGTGACGGTCAAGGTGACCGGCTCGTTCTTCCAGGTGCAGGTGTGACGCTCCGGATCCATGCGCAGGAGGCCGCGATCCAGCGCCTTGGCGTCGTTCTCCTTCGGCAGCGCCGTCGGATCCTTCGGCTGCGAGCGGCGCAGCACGGCCTTGACGCGCTCGACCAGGAGGCGTTGCGAGAACGGTTTGCGGATGAAGTCGTCCGCACCCATCTTCAGGCCGAACAGCTCGTCGATCTCCTCGTCCTTGGAGGTGAGGAAGATCACCGGCAGGTCGGACTTCTGGCGCAGCCGCCGCAACGTCTCCATGCCGTCCATGCGCGGCATCTTGATGTCGAGGATGGCAAGGTCAGGCTGACTCGTCCGGAAGCCGTCGAGCGCCGACGCACCATCGGTGTAGGTCATGATGCGATAGCCTTCAGCCTCGAGCGCGATCGAGACGGATGTCAGAATGTTACGGTCGTCATCGACCAAGGCGATTGTGGGCATGAGCCTGCTTTCAGAGTCTGTTTAGCTGAGACAGCGAGAATCGAGCTAAGGGCCGCTTATATGGGCTTCGAACATGGTCAACGAGCAATGCAAGCTGGGCTGAAGTGTGACCGAGTTCCACAAATAGCATGGCAAAGTTTTGTGCCCCGCCCAGGTTTGAGGCTCGTTTAGCCGAAAAAAGGCCTTCATTGCAACAGGTTGAACGAGGGAAAGACGATGCCTCCGAGCTTTAACCCTAACCGCGTCACGCAATCTCTTCTGCGCCGAAGTCGCCAAGGCGCACTTGCCAGCTTGATGACGGGCTCAGGCGATCCCTATTGTTCTCTGGTCAACGTTGCGTCCGCGCCCGATGGTGCTCCGATCATCCTGATCTCGCGTCTGGCGGTGCACACGAAGAACGTGCTCGCGGATTCGCGCGTGTCGCTGATGCTCGATGAGCGCGCACCCGGAGATCCGCTCGAAGGATCGCGGATCATGTTGTCGGGGCACGCCGAGCAGGCGACTGATGAGAACCGCGACATGCTGCGCCGTCGGTATCTCAATGCGCATCCTTCCGCTGCAGACTACGCCGATTTCGCCGACTTCTCGTTCTTCCTCATTCGTCCTGCAGGCACGCATCTCGTTGCCGGCTTCGGCCGCATCGTCGATCTCAAGCCGGAGCAGTTCCTGACCGACGTGTCGGATGCTGCCGATCTCATCGCCTCCGAGCAGGGCGCTGTCGATCACATGAACGAGGATCATCGCGATGCACTCGGCCTCTACGCGACGAAGCTGCTCGGCGCCGAAGCCGCCGAATGGCGCTGCAGCGGCTGCGATCCAGACGGACTCGATCTGATGGCCGACGGCCGGACGTTGCGGCTGGATTTTCCCGAGCGCGTTACCACGCCAGGGAGCCTGCGCAAGATGCTGGTCCGGCTTGCTGATGAGGCCAGGGCGAAAGGCGGCAGCTAATTAGTTTGAGTGTCGCTTCCGCTTGAGTCGATGTCGCGCGGCAAATGCGATGCGCCTCCTCTCGTCGTTCCTCACGAGGTGCGACGAGCTTCGCTCCCGCTGTGACAAATGGGGTGAGGCACACTTGCGGCACGAAGTGCTGCCAATGAGTTGCTCCGTCATGCCCGGGCTTGTCCCGGGCATCCACGTCGTTCCGAGTCCGCCGGACGACGTGGATGGCCGGGACAGGCCCGGCCATGACGAAATGGATCCAGACGAGTGCGATAATTAGAACGTCAGATGCGATTGTCCGGCCGCGTCGAGGCGAGGCAGATCGCGCAAACGGCGGGGTCTGACGAAGATCCGCACTTTGAACGCGACCGCGCGCGGTTGCGACCAAATCTCCGTCCCTGGCGGAGATCTGAGCATGCCCTCCTGCAAGCGCGTGGCAATTGCGTTCGCAGCTATTCTGGCGGGCAGCGCGCTGCTCCATCCAGCCCTCGCGACGGCCGATCTCGCCGCCGAGAGCGGTCGCATCATCGCGCTGAGCCGCGCCGGCAAATATCGCGAGGCGTTGCCGCTGGCGCAGGCGATGGTGGCGAGCCTCGAGGCGACGTCCAACAAGCGCGATCTTGCGGCGGCGCTGACCAATCTCGGCCAGGCGCTGGCCTCGCTCGGCCGCGATGCCGAGGCCGAGCCGAACTACAAGCGCGCGGTGGCGCTCTATGAGACCGCGCTCGGGCTGGACAGCGTCGAGATCGCCCCGGCGCTGAACAATCTGGCAGCGCTGTATCAGCGCCAGCAGCGCTACGCCGAGGCCGAGCCGCTGTTCGCGCGTGCGCTGGCGATCCGCGAGAGGGCGCTCGGAGCCGCCCACCCCGACGTTGGCCAGGCCCTGAACAATCTCGCCACGCTCTACGAACGCCAGGATCGCCATGGCGACGCCGAACCGCTGTTCAGGCGTGCACTCGCGATCTACCGCAAGGCCGCCGGCCCTGACAGCGCGCCGGTCGCAACCCTCCTCAACAATCTCGGCCAGCTCACCAAGAGCGACGGCCGCTATGGCGAGGCGGAGCCGCTGATCCGCCAATCCCTGGCCATTCGTGAGAAGCTGCTCGGCGCCGATCATCCTGATGTTGCGCGCTCGCTCAACAATCTGGCCGATTTGAAGCAGCGTCAGCAGCGTTACGACGAGGCAGAGCCGCTGTTCGTCCGCGCGCTCGCGATCCGCCAGCGGGCGCTGGGGCCGGATCATCCGGATGCGGTGACGGCGCTGAACAATCTCGCCGGACTCTACCAGGCTGCGGGACGCATCCCGGATGCGCTGCCGCTGGTCGATCGCGCCATTCAGCGCGGCCAGGCGCAGCCGAAGGTGGCGCTGCCGGTGCTGTTTGCGGCCGGGCGCGACGGCAGCCTGGCGGCGGGGAAGGCGTTTGACGGCGCCATCGATGTGATCCAGCGCAGCGCCCAGTCGCAGGCTGCGGCCGCGGTCGACAAGCTCGCCGTCCGGCTCGCCGCCGGCAATGATCGCCTCGCCGAGCTGGTGCGCAAGGATCAGGATCTCGCGGCGGAAGGCGACACGCTCGACAAGAGTGTTATTGCCGCGGTGTCGCGCCCTGCGGCACAGCGTGATCTCTCCGCCGAGAAGCGCGACAAGGCACGGCTGGCGACCGTCACGGCCGAGCGCGCCGACCTGCGCGCTACCCTGGCGCGGGAGTTTCCGGAGTTTGCGGCGCTGTCGAATCCGGCGCCGATGAGCCTTGCTGAGATCCAGCCGCAACTGGCCGAGGACGAGGCGCTGGTCGCCTACGCGGTGCTCGACCACAGCGCCTTCGTGCTGGCGATCACGCGCGATCGCTTCGAGTGGTATCAGATCCCGCGCGGCGCCGATGCGCTCGCGCGCGACGTCATGCGATTCCGCCATGGTCTTTCCCCGGGGGTGGCGACCGAAAACGCCGCGACGTCCGATCTGTTCGACCTTGCCGTTGCCAATGAGCTCTACGCGTCCCTGCTGGCGCCGGCGGAAGCGCTGACGAAGGACAAGCGCAGCCTCTTGATCGTGCCGTCGGGCGCGCTGACCGCGCTGCCGTTCCATCTGCTGGTGACGGCGCCGCCGGCCCGAGCCGTCCCCGACAGCATGACCGGTTACCGCGATGCGGCCTGGCTGTTGCGACGGCAGGCGGTCGCGGTGCTGCCATCGCTCGGCAGCCTCAAGGCGCTGCGCGGCCAGGCCCGCAGCGACCGCGGCGGCAGGCCCATGATCGGCTTCGGTGATCCCGTGTTCGATCCTGCCGCCGCCGGCGTGTCCCGTGGAGGCGCCGGGAAGCAGGCCGCGCGCAGCATCGCGACGCTGGCGTACACGGACTTCTGGCGCGGTGCAGGCGTCGACCGCGCTCAGCTCGCACGCGCGCTTCCTCGGCTGCCCGATACCGCCGACGAGCTGAACGCGGTCGCGGGCGATCTCGGCGTGGCCTCCTCGGACCTCCACCTCGGCAACGACGCCAGCGAGACCACCGTCAAGCGCGCGCCGCTGGCGGACTACCGGATCGTGTATTTCGCGACCCATGGCCTCGTGGCCGGCGACGTCAAAGGTATCGCCGAGCCGTCGCTTGCGCTCAGCATTCCTGCGGTCCCGTCGGCGCTCGACGATGGGCTGCTGACGGCCAGCGAAGTCGCGCAGCTGAAGCTCAGGGCCGATTTCGTCGTGCTGTCGGCCTGCAACACCATCGCAGGTGACAGGCCGGGCGCGGAGGCGCTGTCGGGTCTCGCGCGGGCGTTCTTCTATGCCGGCGCGCGGGCGCTGTTGGTGACGCATTGGGCCGTCGATTCGGCCGCCGCGACGCGGCTGATGACCGACACGTTTCACCGGCTGAAGGATCGTCCGACCATGGGACGCAGCGAGGCTCTTCGACAAGCGATGCTGGCGCTCCTCGATGACCAATCTTCGCTTGGCAATGCGTATCCTTCGGTTTGGGCGCCGTTCGTGCTGCTCGGCGAAACCGAAGTGCGCTGATATATCTGTTGCGTTGCAGCATGCACGGGACTGCATGCCGATTGCTGCTCTGCTGAGCAAATGTGCGCATAAAATGAGTGACGCGCATCAGCCGCCGGCAATAACCAATTCGATCGGATCGTCTTGGCAAGACCGGCGTTGATCAGTATTAGGTCGGCGACCGCGCTTTGGTAAGGCGATGTAAACGGTAACGGTCACCGCGCAACGCGCCACGAATTTCGCGCGCAACTGGTGCGGGCTCTCAGGAGGGTTCTTCGTGCAAGAGACGGGTATTCGCAACGGTGCCTTCGGTGCCGACAAGTTCGGCTTAAAGAATCTCAAGCAGCTGCATTGGAATCTCGGCGCTCCCCAGCTCTATCAATATTCGCTGGCGGCGGGCGAGGCGGTGCTGTCGGCCGATGGGGCGCTGTGCGCGGATACTGGCGAATTCACCGGTCGCAGCCCGAAGGACAAGTTCACGGTCCGCGACGCCTCCACCGAGAAGATGTGGTGGGCCGGCAACCAGGCGATCACGCCCGAGCAGTTCGAGGCGCTGTATCAGGACTTCATCAAGCACGCCGAAGGCAAGAGCCTGTTCGCGCAGGATCTCTATGGCGGCGCCGATCCGAGCTTCCGGATCAAGACGCGCGTCTTCACCGAACTCGCCTGGCATTCGCTGTTCATCCGCACCCTGCTGATCCGTCCGCAGGCGATCGAGCTCGACACCTTCGTGCCGGAGCTCACGATCATCGACATGCCGAGCTTCCGCGCCGACCCGAGCCGTCACGGCGTGCGCTCGCAGAACGTCGTCGCGATCGATTTCGCCCGCAAGATCGTCCTGATCGGCGGGTCCTATTATGCCGGAGAGATGAAGAAGAGCGTGTTCACCACGCTCAACTACTACCTGCCGGAGCGCGGCGTGATGCCGATGCACTGCTCGGCCAATGTCGGCCCGAAGGGCGACACCGCGATCTTCTTCGGCCTGTCCGGCACCGGCAAGACGACGCTGTCGGCCGATCCGAACCGCACCCTGATCGGCGACGATGAGCACGGCTGGGGTCCGTCCGGCGTGTTCAACTTCGAGGGCGGCTGCTACGCCAAATGCATCAAGCTGTCGCAGGAAGCCGAGCCGCAGATCTTTGCGGCGTCGACCCGCTTCGGCGCCGTGCTGGAGAACGTGGTGCTCGACGAGGACAGCCGCGTTCCCGATTTCGACGACGGCTCCAAGACCGAGAACACCCGCTCGGCCTATCCGCTCGACTACATCCCGAACGCCTCGCGCACCGGCCGCGCGCCGCATCCGAAGAACGTCGTGATGCTCGCCGCCGACGCTTTCGGCGTGCTGCCGCCGATCGCAAAGCTGTCGCCGGCGCAGGCAATGTATCACTTCCTGTCCGGCTACACCGCCAAGGTCGCGGGCACCGAGCGTGGCCTCGGCAACGAGCCGCAGCCGGAATTCTCGACCTGCTTCGGCTCGCCGTTCCTGCCGCTCGATCCCTCCGTCTACGGCAATATGCTGCGGCAGCTGATCGCCGACCACAATGTCGACTGCTGGCTGGTCAACACCGGCTGGACCGGCGGCAAGTACGGCACCGGCTCGCGCATGCCGATCAAGGTGACGCGCGCGCTGCTGACCGCGGCGCTCGATGGCAGCTTGCGCAACGTCGAATTCCGCACCGACAAGTATTTCGGCTTCGCGGTGCCGACCGCGCTGCCGGGCGTGCCGAGCGAGATCCTCGATCCGGTTAACACCTGGAAGGACAAGGCCGAGTTCGACAAGACCGCGCGTGCGCTGGTCGGCATGTTCCAGAAGAACTTTGCAAAGTTCGAAGCCCAGGTCGACGCCGACGTCCGCGCCGCCGCGCCGGACCTGAAGCTGGCCGCGGAGTAGGCTGGCTCGCTTTTCCGGGTCAGCCGCATTGCGACTGACCCTTCGCCTATCCGCCAACGCGGAGCGGCCGAGGTCGCGCCACACCCACCGCTGTCGTCCCGGCGAACGCCGGGACCCATAACCACAGGACGGCGTGGTGAGTCGTGCAGGTAGCTCCAGCCTTCGCCAAATTCGATACGGTGGCTATGGGTCCCGGCTCAAGGCCGGGACGACACCGAGGTTGTTGAAGCGCCCTGGGCCTTCACGCCTTGAAATACGCAATCTGCGTCGTCGTCGCGAGCAGGCGGCCGGATGGTGACCACAGCTCGCCGTGCTGGTCCTGATAGCTGCGGTTGAACACCTTGGCGTCCGCGGTTGCCAGCACATGCGTGATGTCCTCCGCCGCCAGCTCCTCGCGGCTGACGTGGAAATACGTCGTCAGTGACACCGTGCCGAACGGCACCAGCTCGCCGCGGGCATGGAAGACGCGGCCGAAAAACGCATCCGACATCGACAGCAGCGACAGGCAGTCGAGCGTGCGCGGCTTGCGGTCGGAGATCCACAGGCGCGAATAGCTGCTGTGCGGCTCGCCCGACGACGAGGCGCCGAACGCCGGGCGGCCCGCGATGAAGCGGAAATCGTACTGCTTGGTCCAAGACATGTTGGTGTCGGGATGACGCTTGACCTGCTCGAACGGCGGCGCGTCGGGCTTCGTCGCCGGCTGGTGCGACCAGGACGGCCGCCGCTCGGCGAACACCGCGGTGGCGAGCGTCGCCGCGTCGGCATCGCCCTGGCTCAGCTCGACGCACCAGTGCTGCGACGAGCGGTTGGCCTTTACCAGCCGCACGTCGAGATCGAACGGTCCTTCTGCAATGGGCGCGCAATAGTTCACCGTGAGCGCCAGCGGATCGCCCTGGATTTGCGGATGCTCGACAAGCGCGCGCAGCACGGTCGCCGCGGTGGCGCCGCCGAACGGCCCGACGAAGGCCCAGTAGTCCGGGCTGGTCCGCCCCTGCCAGCGGCTGTCACCGGCAGTGACGCGGGTGGCGTCGTCGAACAAATGGCTTGGCGGCGTCTCGGTCATGCGTTGCTCCTGACGATCATCGTATGATGGCCGTCAGGAGAAACGCAATGCAGGTGCTGACAATGGCGTACCCTGCCAGCCAGCTACTCCGTCATGCCCGGGCCCGTCCCGGGCATCCACGCGGTTCCCAGGATGCCGAACGACGTGGATGGCCGGGACAAGCCCGGCCATGACGACCAACTAAGTACCTATCGTCCCTCACGCCCGCTTGGCTTGCGCCGGCGCCGTGGCGAGCGGGCCGACCGGGACGTTCCAGATGTCGTCGGCATATTCGCGGATGGTGCGGTCGGAGGAGAACCACGCCATGCGTGCGACGTTGAGGATCGAGGCCCGGGTCCAGTCCGGCTCGGACTGCCAGCGTGCATCGACGCCGCGCTGGGCCTGATAGTACGAATCGAAATCGGCTGAGACCATGTAGTGGTCAAGATGGCGCAGCGCGTGGGCGATCGGCTCGAACCGGCCGGGCTCGCCCGGCGAGAATGCGCCCGTGGCGATGGCGTCGATGGCGCGCGCCAGCCGCGGCGAGCGGCGGATCACGTCGCTCGCGTCCAGCCCCTGCTTGCGGCGGAGCATGACGTCGCCGGCCTCCATGCCGAAGATCGCGATGTTCTCGGGGCCGACATTGTCGCGGATCTCGATATTGGCGCCGTCCAGCGTGCCGATGGTGATGGCGCCGTTGAGCGCCAGCTTCATGTTGCCGGTGCCGGACGCCTCCATGCCGGCGGTCGAGATCTGCTCGGACAGGTCGGCCGCGGGAATGATCGTTTCCGCCAGGCTGACATTGTAGTCGGCCATGAACACGACCTTCAGCTTGCCGCCGATATCGGGATCGTTGTTGACCACCTCGGCGACGTCGTTGATCAGCTTGATGATCAGCTTGGCGTAGCGATAGCTCGCCGCCGCCTTGCCGGCGAAGATCTTGACCCGCGGCACCCAGTTGGCCTGCGGGTCGTCCTTGATGTCCTGATACAGCGCGACCGCCTCGAGAATGTTGAGCAGCTGCCGCTTGTATTCGTGGATGCGCTTGATCTGCACGTCGAACAGCGCGTTCGGGTCGAGCCGCACGTTCATGCGCTCGCCGATCAGCCGCGCCAGCTGCACCTTGTTGTGGTGCTTCACGGCACGGAACTTCTGATGGAAGGCGCTGTCGGTGACGTAGCTCTCGAGGCTCGCAAGCAGCGTCGGATCATCGACGATGGCGTCGCCGCAGGCCTCGCGCAGCAGGGTGGTCAGCTTGGGATTGGCGAGCGTCAGCCAGCGGCGGAAGGTGATGCCGTTGGTCTTGTTGGTGATGCGGCCGGGATAGAGATGGTTGAGATCGTGGAACACGGTCTCCTTCATCAGATCCGAATGCATCGCCGAGACGCCGTTGATGCGGTGCGAGCCGACGAAGGCGAGCTGGCCCATGCGGACGCGGCGGCCGCTCTTCTCGTCGATCAGGGACACCGAGGCGCGGTAGTCGATGTCGCCGGGCGCGCGCTGGTCGGCGAGCGCCAGGTGCTGCGCGTTGATGCGGTAGATGATCTCCAGATGCCGCGGCAGGAGTCGCTCGAACAATTCGACCGGCCAGGTCTCAAGCGCCTCCGGCAGCAGCGTGTGGTTGGTGTAGGACAGGGTCGCGACGGTGATCTTCCAGGCCTCGTCCCAGCGGAAATTATGCAGGTCGACCAGGATGCGCATCAGCTCGGCCACTGCGAGCGAAGGATGCGTATCGTTGAGCTGCACGGCCGCCTTCTGCGACAGGCTGCGCAGCTGGCCGTCGGAGCCGAGATGGCGCTTGACCAGATCCTGCAGCGAGGCCGAGACGAAGAAATATTCCTGGCGCAGCCGCAGCTCGCGTCCCGCCGGGCTCTCGTCGTTCGGATACAGGAACTTGCAGATCGCTTCCGCCCGCGCTTCCTCGGCCGAGGCGCCGAGATAGTCCCCGGAATTGAACACGTCGAGCTTGAGCGGGTCGGGCGAGCGCGCCGACCACAGCCGCAGCGCATTCACATGCTGGCCGCGCCAGCCGACGATCGGCGTGTCATAGGCGACCGCCTGCACGGTCTCGCCGGGATGCCAGACCGCGCGCGCGCGGCCCTTGTCGTCGACATGCTCGACGCCGCCGCCGAAATGGACATGGTAGACCACCTCGGGGCGCTGGAATTCCCAGGGGTTGCCGAACGACAGCCAGACGTCGGGATATTCGTGCTGCCAGCCGTCGAGGATGACCTGGCGGAACAGGCCGAAATCATAGCGGATGCCGTAGCCGATCGCCGGGATCTGCAACGTCGACATGCTCTCCATGAAGCAGGCCGCGAGCCGCCCCAGGCCGCCATTGCCGAGCGCGGCATCCGGCTCGCATTTGCGCAAATCCATCAGGCCGACGCCGAGATCGCCGAGCGCGGTCTCGAACACCTTCATCAGCCCCATGTTGTTGAGCGCGTCGGTGAAGAGACGGCCGATCAGGAATTCGAGGCTGAGATAGTAGACGCGCTTGCGCCCGGCATCGTAGCTCTCCTTGTCGGCGGTCAGCCAGCGATGCACGATCCGGTCGCGCAAGGTCAGCGCCGCGGCGTGGTACCAGTCCTGCTGCGTCGCCTGGCTCGCTTCCTTGCCGATCGTCAGCCGAAGCTTGGCCAGGACGTCGTTCTTGATCTCCGCAACCGCCAATTCGTCGACGGGCTGGCCGGTGCTTACGAAGCTGCGCTGGGACGGCTGATCTGTCACCTTGGAAAACCTGTGATGCTACGAGGAACCAGGAAAAAGCATACGATGGTTGGGCGCGGATCGAAACCCGGGCAAGGGCGGCCCCGCACAGGTCGATGACCGAAAATTATGCAAAGTTCGGGCCGGGTTCCGCGAGTCGAATGGGGGCATCATGCTGCAGGTGCACACGGCTCCCTTGGGTCATCCCGACGGGCCGGGATCGAGAATCGCGAGCCGAAGCGGGCGCAGAACCGTTCCTCGATCCGCCGGCGCCACGCAGGTTCCAGCTCCGGGTCCATGCCTTCGGCCAGCAGCACGGCGTTGGCGAATTCTCGCGCACCCAGTGCCTGTCCTCCGCACAGCAGGGCATCCGCCGTCAGGCGAGTGCAGAAGCCGAGGTCGACGCACAGCTCCCGCAGGAGAAAGCCAAGGCGCTTGCGATCGGCGGCGTCTGCTTTCGGGGTCGGAGGCTGCATCGGCGGCGACACGTCCTGAGGAGGGGATGGACAATCGATGAGGAACAAATTAAGAACAATTTAGCACGCGATCGTTATCTCTATTGCGATTCGATCCGCTCACACCCCGGCATCAGTGCATCACGCGAGGACGCCATGTCCACCATCGCCTTCGATCCCCTGGCCCTGACCCGCATTGCCGATTTTGCGCGCACCCTGACGCGGCTGCACAAGATGGCGCGGCGGCGGGCCGTCGACGACGACCAGATCGACCGCGCGTTCAACGCGGTCTGCATGTCGGTCTGGGGCTACACGACAGACGACATCTCGGACGACCTGTTCTCCGCCACCGACCACACCTTTCTCGACGGCCTGGACGAAGCGCGGGCGCGCATCTTTGCCGCCGAGCAGGGCTATGACCTGGTCGATGACGAGGGCATGCTGACCGACTGGTGGGGCTTCTGCTGGATGATCCTCGCCGAGAAGCGCGGCCTGCTGACGCCGGACAACCGCGCCGCCGCGCGCGCGGCGATCGAGGACAAATATCTGACCGCCCCGAACGTCATCGGCGTCATCGTCGGGCGCTAGTTCTGGCAGTCGTTTGGGCCGTCGCGCCGGGGCGTACGAGCCGCTCTTCTGAAATCCCGCTGCCGAGGTGCGGAAGCAGTCCAGCATGATGGCGGGGTTGCACGCCGGCGCACTCTTGTGCGCCGTGGCGCACGGCCCGTGCTCAGTCCACATCCGCCTGTTTCACCCGGCTCCTGGCCGGCTTTGGCGCGATGGTCATCGGCGGCGCGGTGCTGACATTGACGTCAGCCGGCAGGGCCATCGCCTGTGCATCGGCGCCGATCATGTCGGCGCGCACCGGCGCCACCTTCATCTCGCCGAGCCGCGCCCGCGTATCCGCGTTCAGCCCGGGATAGGACGCCACCGGCTTGAAATCCGCCGGCTGGCCGCCGCTGCCGCGCGTGCCGGAATAGGCGACAAGCCCGTCGCTGGTCGCGACCACGTCGCCGGGGCGCAGCGAGGTGTCGAGCGACAGGTCGACCGGCGCCAGCCCGGCCGGATCGCGGCCGTTGCAGGTGCAGTCGGCGCGCAGCGCCTGGCGATAGGCGAACGCGGTCTCGCTGTCGGCATAGCGTTCGCCGTTCGCAGCGGTGGCGTAATCGATGTTGGAGCCGAAATAGACCTTGGTCGGGCTGGCCGGGCAGAACGCCTGGCACATTTGCACCGGCGAGGCGAGGCCGCGCGTCAGCGGAAAGTAGCGGCCGTCGCAGCTGCGCACGCAGAACGCCGCGCCCGATCCGCTCGACGTCACACGCGGCTGCGCCGGGGCCTGCGGATTGGTGCCGAACGGATCGGCGAAGAAGCCGCCCTGCGTCGCCGGCCGCTGCGCCTGCGGCTTGTTGAAGCCGCCGAACAGCAGATCGAACAGGCCCTGGGCCCGTGCCATCTGCGGCGCCAGCGCGCCGGCCGCGACGAGGCCGATGGTGCCCGCGACCACCATGCGGCAGGCTGTCCGACCCAACGACGACACGCTACGCAACGCCCGACTCCATCGCCAACAGGTTCACCGCAAAGCCTCGAGTGGACGCGGCCTGCGTCCCGCCGATCATGTACGATCGAAAGGGCCATGCCCCAAAGCATGGCGCCATCTGCTTTGCAGTAACCTTAACGGGCGTTGGTAAATGAGCGGTGTGCGCGGCGGTGAAATGCGCCGCGCGCGCGCGCCTCAGAGGAATTCGCGCGCCTTGTACAGCGCCTGGAACGGCAGGCCCGCCGCCGCGAAGGCCTCCGCGGCGCCTTCCTCGCGGTCGACCATGGTGAACACCAGCGCCACCTCGGCGCCGGACTCGCGCAAGGTCTCGACCGCCTTCATCGCCGAGCCGCCGGTGGTGGTGACGTCCTCGACCACGACGATGCGCTTGCCGGCCAGGGTCTCGTCGCGGGTCAGGCCCTCGATGGCGAGCTTCGCGCCATGCTCCTTCGGCTTCTTGCGCACGAAGAAGGCCGCGATCGGGTGGCCCTTGATCCACGAGATCTGGGCGATCGCGCCGGCCAGCGGCACCGCGCCCATCTCCAGCCCGCCGATATAGTCGTAGCCGTCGTCCTTCAGCGCCTCATAGGTGAGCTCGGCGAGCAGCGTGGCGCCCTCCGGGTCCATCATGGTCGGCTTCAGGTTGAAATAGAAATCGCTCTTGCGGCCGGAGGCCAGCGTGACCTCGCCACGGCCGAACGAGCGCCTGCGGATGATCTCGAGGAGGCGGGCGCGGGAGGCGGATTTGGACACGGCGTTTTCCCCTGAGGGTCGGTTCTTGGGTGGATTCTTGGGTGGCGCAATCTATCGGGCTCGGACGCCGGAGGCCAGCGGCCACGGCGTCCCATCAACAACGCTACGTTTGGAGCGGCGCGCAGTTTCGAGCTAATGGGGGAGCGACCCAGCAGGGATAATCGGGAAGGACGCCCATGACGATCGAGCTGCACACATGGAACACCCCCAACGGCCGCAAGATCTCGGTCGCGCTGGAGGAGATGGGGCTCCCTTATCGCGTCATCCCGGTCGACATCACCAAGGGCGCCCAGATGGCCCCGGAGTTTCTGGCGATCAGCCCCAACAACAAGATCCCGGCGATCGTCGATCCCGATGGCCCCGCGGGCAAGCCGGTCAGCGTGTTCGAATCCGGCGCCATCCTGCTCTATCTCGGCGAGAAGACCGGACAATTCCTGCCGAAATCGCTGGCGGAGCGGATCCCGGTCTATGAATGGCTGATGTGGCAGATGGGCGGCTTCGGCCCGATGCCGGGCCAAGTGCACCATTTCATCGCGCTGTCGAACGAACAGGACCGCGCCTATGGCCTGAAGCGCTACATGGCCGAGACGGTCCGCCTGTATGGCGTGCTCGACCGCCGGCTCGCGTCCCACGAATTCGTGGCCGGGCCGCTGTCGATTGCCGATTTCGCCATCCTCGGCTGGGCCTGGCGCCACCCGCGCCACAAGGTCGACCTCGCCGACTTCCCCAACGTCAAGCGCTGGTACGACACCCTGATGGCCCGCCCCGCCGTCAAGCGCGGCATGGAGGCGAAGCTGGATTGAGGGTTTACCGGCGCCTCTCCGCCAGTGGCGCGACGCGGTCTCCACATCGGCGGTGCGCTCCCTCTCCCGCTTGCGGGGGAGCGAGAGCCACACGGGCGGTACCACGTCGACGAACGAATTCCCCACCCGTCTCACGCTCGCGCGAGCCGACCTCCCGCGAGCGGGCAGGCGAAAGCCGTTATCCCCGCCGCGCTTCCAGCGCCATGCGCACCGCGAGCCCGGCGAGCACCGTGCCCATCAGATAGCGCTGCACCAGCGACCAGGCCGGCCGCGTCGCCAGGAACAGCGCGATCGAGCCCGCGGCCATCGCGATCATGGCGTTGACGCTGACGCTGATCACGATCTGGATCGCGCCCAGCACGATCGACTGCGTCAGCACGCTGCCGGAAGCCGGATCGATGAACTGCGGCAGCAGCGCCAGATACAGCATCGCGATCTTCGGGTTCAGAAGGTTGGTGACCAGCCCCATCAGGAACAGCTTGCGCGGGCCGTCGATCGCGAGCTCCTTCACCTGGAACGGCGAGCGTCCGCCCGGCTTCACCGCCTGCCAGGCGAGATAGAGCAGATAGGCGGCGCCGGCGAGGCGCAGCGCGTCATAGGCGAACGGGACGGCGAACAGCAGCGCCGTGATGCCGAACGCCGCGGCGAGCATGTAGGCCACGAAGCCGACCGCCACGCCGCCCAGTGAGACCAGTCCCGCCGCGCGGCCCTGCGTGATCGCGCGCGAGATCAGGTAGATCATGTTCGGCCCGGGCGTCAGCACCATGCCGAGCGAGACCAGCGCGAAAGCGAGCAGGGATGAGCTGTGCGGCATGGCCAATGCGATGTCGTGGATCTCTCACCGCCAGCCTAGCGCAGACGATTCCCCATCGTCATCCCTTGCATTGCACCGAGAGCAATCAGCCCGCAGCCGGCGGCGCGACGTTCAGCGCCGGCAGTTGCCGGCCGAACCGGTCGCACGCGCCAGCGACGCTCAGCACCAGCAGCATCAGCAGAAGTGCCGCCACGAACGGGAGCGCGTGACCGATCATCGCGAGCAGGCAAGCGGCGAGCACGATCACGACGCCGATCTCCAGGGCGGAGATCGGCGCCCCCGCATCGATCCGCGCCTTCCAATGGATCGCAATTCCTGCGGCGACCATCGGCATGTCGTAGATCATCGCATAGGGCGTGGCGACGATGCTGCCGATCGCGACCAGCGCGATGGTCCGGTCATCGATGCCGCGCCGGCTCGCCCGCCAGATCAGCACGGCGACGGCGAATGAGACCGCGAGCTGGATGCCATAACCCACCCATGGCGGCGAACCGATCGCGTGCACGCCCGCCATCCATGTCGGCATCATGTGATCGAGGCTGGACTGGTTGGCCCGCAGCAGTGCCTGATAGTCCGAAAAGCGCGCGATCCATTGCAGCCAGATCGATTCGTCGATCGCAGCACTGGTGATCGCTGCGACGATCCCGGTCGTGGCGATCGCGCTGAAGATGGCGCGCCAGTTGCGCGACGCCAGCAGGACCACGGGCATCAGCAGCACGAATTGCGGCTTGTAGGCGAGCAGGCCGAGCAGGGCGCCGGCTGTCATGGGGTGGCTCGCGAGCAGGCGCAGCCCGCCGATCAGCAGCGCCGCCGACAGAAAGCCGTTCTGGCCGGTGATCGCGTTGATCAGCGTCGTCGGCGCGGCGAGCAGCGCGAGGCCGGACAGCGAGCGCCAGTCGCGGCCCAGGGTCGCGATCACGTAGGCTGCGAAGGTGACGGAGATCCAGCAGACATAGGCGACGGGCAGCGCCATCTGGCCTAGCGGAATCAGCGCCAGCAGGAAGGTCGGCGGATAGGGATATGGGAAGCCGCCGCCACCGAGCGCGGGATCCAGCCTTTGCTGATAGTCGGCGAGCGCGAACGGATCGTAGATCCCTGCGCCCGACAGCGCCGCGAACTTGCCGAACGACCACAGGCCGGAGAAGTCGCCGAACGCCGGCTGCGGCGACGACAGCCACCAGCTGACGAGATAGATGCCGTTGTAGAGGGACAGCGCGATCAGCAGCAGCCGGACGGCGCGGAGCTCGCGCTTCTCAGGGAGCGCAGAAGCTGAAGCTTTGTCCGGCGCCCGGCCCGCGCCGAGCGTCTCCGGAAGGCGCGCGGAGAATGCTGCTGGCGCATATGGATCGTCAGTTCGAAGCGTCATGCCGCAAGCTTGAGAGAAGCTCCTGCATGTTGTCTTACCGGCCCGTTTGTCGTGGGCGAGGCGATCGCATCATGTTGAACGGAGTGTTAAAGGCGCGGGGCGGCATCGGATCGCTCGCAGCGACCCGCCGTCGATCGAGAACCTGACGCAGCAACGCGATCCGCGTCAGACTCTGGTCGCACTGTCATCGCGGATTCGCCGTCAGCCGGCGCATGGGGTTGGTGACGAGGCGGCGGCGTTCAGCGTTCGGCCGAGATGCGGCATCTGCGCCGCCGACCTCTCGTGCGGCCCTCGACGCGAGGCACCTCTCCGATAGGGCCTGTCACGGACATGATCGTGCCGGCGGGAGGCTGTACCGCGCCCGCGCCATGGGCTAGGTCCATGGCCCCCTTCACTTTCCCTGCATCGTCCCCAAATAGGCGCCATGACAGCCTCCTCCCCCGACAACGACATCCATCTCGACACCAGCCGCGCGCCCTCGTCGGTGCCGGTCGACGACGCCGTGCTGCCGTTCGAGGTCGCCGCGCTCGACCTGCGCGGCCGGCTCACCCGCATGGGGCCGGCGCTCGACGACATCCTCACCAAGCACGCCTATCCCGCGCCGGTCGGCAAGCTGCTCGGCGAAGCCATCGTGTTGACGACCTTGCTCGGCTCGCAGCTGAAGTTCGACGGCCGCTTCATCCTGCAGACCCAGACCGACGGGCCCGTCTCGTTCCTGGTGGTCGACTTCCAGGCACCGGATCGGCTGCGCGCCTATGCGCGCTATGACGAGGCGCGCCTTGCGGAGGCGAAGGATTCCGGCGGCCTGCTCGGCAAGGGCCATCTGGCGATGACCATCGACCAGGGTCCCGACATGAGCCGCTACCAGGGCCTCGTCGCGCTCACCGGCGGCAGCCTGGAGGAGGCCGCGCACGAATACTTCCTGCGCTCCGAGCAGATCCCGACCCGCGTCCGCCTCGCCGTCGGCGAGGAATGGAGCGGCGGCAAGCACCGCTGGCGCGCCGGTGGCCTGCTGACGCAGTTCCTGCCGCAGGCGCCCGAGCGGCTGCGCCAGGCCGACCTGCATCCCGGCGATGCGCCCGAAGGCACCGAGCTGCACACGGTCGAAGAGGACGAGGCTTGGGTCGAGGGCCAGTCGCTGGTCGCGACCGTCGAGGACGTCGAGCTGATCGATCCGGCGCTGTCCGGCGAGCGGCTGCTGTACCGCCTGTTCCACGAGCGCGGCGTCCGCGTGTTCGACACCGTGCCGCTGCAGGCGCGCTGCTCCTGCTCGCGCGACGCCGTCGCCAACATGCTGAAGAGTTTTTCGCCCCAGGATCGCGCCGACATGGTGCAGGACGACAAGGTCGTCGTCACCTGCGAGTTCTGCTCCTCGGTCTATCAGTTCACCCCGCACGAAGCCGGCGTGACGGAGAACTGACGCTTGAGACTGCTGCGCTCGCACCGCGCGTCGTCGCAAGCGTGGTGGAGCGACGCTCCCTCCGCACGTCATCGCGAGCGCAGCGAAGCGATCCAGAGTGCCTGCTGCAGCCTTTGGATCGCGTTGCCTCATAGCTCCTTGCTATAACCATCTGCCCTTATTTGGGCGGTCGCGGCAGCTGCTTTGAACGGACCAGGGCAGCCGCAGCCATTTATTCTTTCTGCTTTTTACCTTCGGTCCTGCGCTCGCAGGCCAGCGGAAGTTTAGAGGGCAGGTTCATCACGACTGTCTGGCCGTTGGTTGTGAAACCCAAAGATGCTCTGGACTCAGCTTTTCCTTCCCATTGGGAAAGCAATTGGAGGAAATTGCAAGGATCTTTGCCTACGTCAGCGCCTGGTCTGCTGATGATGCTGCTACGCCTAGCAGGATGGTCGTTCTTCAGATCGCTTCACTCCACATACCTTACTCGCGCCTACGGGATTACCTCTGGCATTGGCAACTTCTGCGCGCAAATTCGTCTTGCCGCAGATTTCGTTAGCTGCTTTGATTCGGTGGGCTCGGGGAAACGTGCGATGCCGTTTTCTGTGAGAAGCGCATTCGTCGAGCAAGGCCTATATCGCGAGACGTTGGGCATTCACCACCGGACTTAGTTGCTGAATACACGGCAAGTCAGGAAATCGCGGGTGGGAAGGTGAGCACTCAGGACCCAATTCGAGTTGCTCACAAAGGTGTCCCATCGGGGACGCGGCTCAACGGCATCTATGAAGTGGACCGGCTGATTGGTGTTGGCGGGGTTGGCGAGGTCTACCGGGCACACGAGATCCAGACCGGCACGAGTGTGGCCATCAAGATGCTGCTCCCGGAAATGGCGGAGCATCCTTTGGCACTGGAGTTGTTTCGCCGAGAGGCTGCGGCTCTCCATTATCTGATGCACGACGCCATCGTTCGATATTTCGTGTTCACCGTCGAGCCCGTGCTGCAGCGTCCTTATCTAGCAATGGAATTCGTGGAAGGCCGGTCGCTCGCCGACATGCTGGACGTGGCCCCCTTGAGTTTTGATTCACTGCTGCTTTTAACTAGACGAGTTGCGTCGGGGCTTAGGGCTGCGCATGAGCGTGGAGTAATCCATCGCGATCTATCACCCAGTAACGTCATCGTTCCTCAGAATGATTTTACGAAGGCTAAGATCATCGACTTTGGCATCGCTCGTTCGACGCGGTTGAGTGATGTCACAGTTATCGGCTCGGCTCTCGTCGGAACGCACAATTACGCTTCGCCGGAGCAAGTCGGTCTTCATGGTGGCGAGGTCAGTTGGGCATCTGACGTTTACAGCTTGGGACTTGTGTTGTTCTATGCTCTGACCGGCGAGAAGCTCAATATGAGTGGTACCATGTTTCAACTTGTCGAGAAGAGACGGCGAGTGCCGGATCTTCGGGGTATTGATAAGCGGATCCGTCCACTGCTCGACCGGATGCTGCAGCCCAATCCCAAGGATCGCCCGACGACGGCCGAGATCGAGGTCTGGGCGATTGACATGTCGAATCTCAAGCCGGTCAAGGCTACCGAGCGCTTGGCTTCTAGTGAATGGTGGAATCCTTTCAGGCGGCGTCGGCAGCAACCGAGCAGGGACAACAGGCTTACTCAAATAGAGGACAAGCGCTTAGCAGAGGAGCGGCCTCCAGAATCGAAAATCCCACCGTCAACAACGGATATGGATAGACGAAGAGACACGCTGGAACGTTTGGCTGAGCTTGCGAGTCCTCAGCCATCAATTAACTTGAACGGACGGTTAGACGTACATCCAAATCAAGCTTACGATATCCCTAGCGTCGAAGGCGATATTGCTCTGCTTCCTCTGCGTCAACGGAACCTTGTTAAGGTCATTTTGGGCGATCTGCCAAAGAACGCGCCCGGGTATCTTAGGAGTTCACTTCGCTCGTACGACAGAGAGCTAAAGGTTCGTGGCAGCCAGCCAATACTAGGACTCTTGAAAGATGACGCGGGAATTATTGCGGCGGCCGTGAGTGCTCGCCATGCCGAGGACGAATGGTTAGAGCCCGGCATGCGCACAGCCTTTGATCTTTTCGACGAAAACCATCGTCGCATAGTTGAGCATTTTCCGCTCGATGCGACGCGCGAAGCCGTTTACGGGGCAACTCAGCTTCGGGAAGATCAGGCAGAAGGCAATAGGCTCACTGAACCATTTGAGACGGTGTCGAAAGCGGCGCTTGAAGCACATAAGGCCGGCGCGACGACGGACGAGTTCTTGGCGGTTATCGACAAGATGACGGAGTTCGCTCGAGTAATTTCAACCCAACCGAGCGAAGCGCTTGGCGGTAGATCTCGGCTTCCTCTGTCCTCACACGGCCATACTGTCGCGGACGATCGACTGTCGCCTAGTGCCCCGGTGACAATGAAGAAGCGAGTCATCCTAGGTGCTCTCGGCTTTTTCGAGCGGACATATAATCTGATTGGGACGAGTGTCACCATTGCGACCGCGTCTTACGGAGGCATCGCTGCGGCGTTGCGGTCCGCGATCGAACAACTCGTGCGTCTTCTCGGTTAAAGACGGCTGGATCTCTGGTCGCGTTGGCTCTAAAGGCGAAAGTGGACGGGATCGCGCGATCTTCGTTATTTTCATTCTATCGCTCGGGAATCTGCCCGTCGCGCTACTCTGTCGCAGCAACAAAGCGCTTGTGTCGTCGGGCAAATCACTGGCACATTTCCGCGCGTCCTGGTGCCGCATGAGCAACTGTGCTGTTGAGGTAGGCCGGCGATCGGCCGGCCTCAAGGCTGGCGCG
>NZ_BSCT01000033.1 GCF_030159255.1 Bradyrhizobium sp. SSBR45G
TACTCGGTCCCTCTGACCTCCTGACCTCGCCCCGCTTGCGGGGAGTGGTCGGATTGCATCGAAGATGCAATCCGGGTGAGGGGGTACAGGTCTCTCCACGCACACTTCCCGCGCGGCTGCCCCTCACCCCAACCCTCCCAGCGCGAGCGAAGCTCGTCGCGCCCCCGTGAAGAACGGGGAGAGGGAGCGCACCGTGCTCGGGGCAGGAGACCGCCAACTACGCCGAAGGACATATACGCACTCACGCTTGCGGTTACTCCGCGGCGCTCAGATGCGGCGCGAGCCGGATGATATCGGCCGGGACGGGCGCGGCCCAGGAGGCGCCGCGGCGGCGGCGGACGTCGACTTCCATCCAGTAGGTTTCCCAGCCGCGGGTCGGGCCGATGCCGTCCATCGTCGCCGGGCCCTGCACGCTGCGGGCCTCGGCCGCATCGAGATGCAGCATCGGCGTCTCGCCACGCGCGACCGTCTCGATCTGCTCGCGCAGCAGGCGGCGATACTGGATGATCGCCTTGTCCGACTGTCCCAGATGCTCGCGGGTGCGGTCCTGGATCCGGCCCATCGACTCCACCGCCCATTGGTCGTGGACGTTGATGTCGTTGCCCATGCCGGTGTAGGTCGCGGTCGCCTGCTCGTGCGGATCGAAGCCGTAGTCGTTGCTCCTGTTCTTGCGCGAGCGATAGTCCGGCAGCTCATAGAGCTCGAGCCGCTGCGCCCGCATCTTCGCCTTGTCGACCGGCGCGCCGTAGGAGGTGAAGATCGCGTACCAGTAGCAGGTCTCGTCATCGACCGGCACGTGCCACTGCGTGATCGTCATCTCCGTGCTCATCGGAATCACGAAGGCGTGCGGGAACAGCTGATTGGTGACGCGGACATGGGTGCGCTCGGCATCGATCTCGCGCAGCGCAATGATGCGCAGGCCGTATTCGGTGCGCTCGACATTGATGATCGGGCGATCATATTCGCGCAGCACCTTGGTCATCGGCAGATCGCTGTCGGCGGAAGCGCCGCGGAACTGCTTGCCATAGGCGGTCGAGGTGTCCTCGTCCTCGAAGAAGCGGTGCAGGAACGAGGCGTGCGCCGGGTCGATGCCGACCTCGAGCGCCTGCAGCCAGTTGCAGTCGATCAGGCCCTTGAAAGCGAAGGTGTGGGTGTCAGGCGCGGTGAAGCAGTCGATATCCGGGAACGCCGGAGCCGTGCCCTCGCCGAGCCAGGCCCAGACGATGCCGCCTTTCTCGACCACCGGATAGGCGCGCTGCTTGACGTTCTTGCACAGCGGCGAGCCGGCCGGTTCCGCGGGCGTCTCCAGGCACTGGCCATCGGCATCGAACAGCCAGCCATGGAACGCGCAGCGCAGTCCGCCGTTCTCCAGGCGTCCAAAGGCGAGGTCGGCGCCGCGATGCGGACAATCCCGGTCGAGCAGTCCGTAGCGGCCCTGCGCATCCTTGAAGAGCACGAAGTCCTGCCCGAGCAGCTTGACCGCGCGAACTGGCCGTTCGACGGCCAGTTCGTCTACCAGCGCTGCCGGCTGCCAATACATCCTCATTAGTTTACCGGCGGGGGTACTGGGTCCGATGCGCGTGATCAGGTCGTTCTGCTCCTTGCTCATCATGATGGCTGTCTCTCCTGTTCCGTCGCAAGTCGGGCGTTGAGCGTCACGTGAACATCTAATAATGTTCGCTAGACGAACACATGTTCGCCAAGATTAGATTCGCTTTAAGTGGGGAGAAGCGCAAGTGAAAAAGCTACAACCGAAGCCCAGGGGCAAACGGACAGCAGCTTCACTGCGGCCGAAAACAACAACAGCGGATCGTGTCAGGCCGATGCCAAAACTAAAGCGGACTGATGAGGAGAAGAAGCAGGCGCGTGGAGACGGACCTGAGTTCGTCGAAGCGCTCGATCGTGGACTGCGGGTGATACAAGCCTTCAGCCGCGAGGGCCGGCCAATGACGTTGAGCAAAGCCGCCGAGCTGACAGGGCTTGCCCGGGCCACCGTGCGCCGGATCCTGCTGACGCTGAAGGCTTCGGGCTTCGTCCATGGTGACGATCGGCTGTTCTCGCTGACCCCGCGCGTGCTGCTGTTAGCATCCAGCTACCTCGCGTCGAACCAGATCAATACCGTGATGCAGCCGCTGATGGACGTGACGGCGACGGAGGCCCGGGAGGTCTGCTCGCTCGCCGTGCTCGACGGCGATCAGGTCGTCTTCATCGCGCGCGCCACGCCGACGCGGATGTTCTCCGCCGGCCTCGAAATCGGCTATCGGCTCCCCGCCTATTGCACGTCGGTCGGACGTGCCCTGCTGAGCAGGATGCCCGACGATCAGTTGCGCCAGACGATCGAGCAGATGTCGCTGACGCCGATGACGCCGCAGACGACCATCGACAAGGAGGCGATCATTGCCTCGATCATCGCCGTGCGCAGCGACGGATATTCGCTGGTCGACGGCGAGGCCGAGCAAGGCTTCCGCTCGGTGTCGGTGCCGATCCGCCGCTACGATGGCAGCATCGTCGCCGCGGCCAATATCGGCGGGCACGTCGACCGCATCGGGGTCGACGAAATGAAGGACCGCTTCCTGCCGCTGCTGAAGCAGCTCGCGGCCACGGTCCAGCCCCT
The DNA here is from genome assembly GCF_030159255.1 of Bradyrhizobium sp. SSBR45G. Lineage (GTDB taxonomy): Bacteria > Pseudomonadota > Alphaproteobacteria > Rhizobiales > Xanthobacteraceae > Bradyrhizobium. The sequence goes on from NZ_BSCT01000033.1 coordinate 2,615, forward strand.
GCTGGTCTGACCTTCCATCAATCGTCGAAGGCTGCCGCCGCCCGCGCGTGACCCGCGCGGGCGGCGCGCCGTTATGCGCCGACGAGGTCTCGTTCACGGCCCACGCGCGCCGCTCCGCCGGCGTCGCACGACGCCGCCTGGCGCCGATGACCTGCTCCGTCGTCTTGCGCCTGCCTCACGCTGACATCTGCGACCACGAGAACCAGGCAATCACGGCGAGCGCGCGGCGACGCGTCACGTGCGACAATAGCGCCGATACCTCCACTGTCAGCACAGTGCTACCAACTCACGGCCTTGCCCGAGAGCGGCCTGGGCAAGCTCTGATCCACGTGTAGTTTCGCTCGGCGATAACTAATCGCTGTAGTCGAATGACGCCCGACGCTGATGCCGCGCCCATTACGTGATCTTATCGTGACATCAAGTCCCGTTTGCCACGATTGACACGTGCTCCAGGTATCATCACGCTGCGCGCGATGGTGGAATGATCCGCAGCAGAAGTAATTAGATCCGCGCGGCAAGCCCGAATTGCGCACGACGCCACCAGATTGCCGCGAATGACACGGCGTTCTCGATCTCCTCGGCAGAGCGCCGGTCGGAGCGGCGTTGCGCCCGATCCGAGCACGGGGATCATCCCTGCCCGGCGCGCAGGGATTGCGCGCGATGAGCCCGGCAACTCGCGCGACAACACGGAGGGGCGTGGTTTCACCTCGCGAGATGGACCAGGGTATAGACGTACGACTTCGCGGCCTTGCGGCTCACCCAGTCGCCCTCCGGCGGCGCCGCGCCCTGATGCTGCGGCAGCACGTTCCAAGGCCGGCCCATGCACGATTGGGAGCCATCGTCCCAGGCGATCCAGCCCCAGTCCGGCTTCCACACGATCCAATGGTCGCCGTCGGCGCGCTTGAAGCCGATGCTGCCGTCGGGACGGTGCATGCGGGTGAAGCTATAGACGAGATCGTCGCTCTGACGACGCAGCTCGAACCGGACGACTTCGTTGGACATCGGCGGCATCTCGCGCGTAAATGGCATCCTGGGCAACCAACTACCCGGCTCGACAAGGGTAACGCCATTCCAGGGAGGAAGGCCATGACTGACACGCTGCCGCTCGTGCTGGTGCCCGGGCTGATCTCGTCGCCACGCATTTTTGCGCCCGTCGTTCCGGCGCTGTGGCGGCTCGGGCCGGTGATGATCGCCAACCACATCCGCGACGACAACATGCCGGCGATCGCGCGCCGCATCCTTGCCGAGGCGCCGCCGCGCTTCGCGCTCGCCGGCCATTCGATGGGCGGCTATATCGCCTTCGAGATCATGCGCCAGGCGCCGGAACGCGTGGCAAGGCTGGCGCTGATCAACACCCAGGCGCGGCCCGATACGCCCGAGGCGAGCGCGCGCCGCCGCACCATGATCACGCGCGCCAGGGATGGCGACTATCATGCGGTGGTCGACGAGCTGTTGTCGGGCTTCGTCCACCCCTCGCGCCAGGACGATCCGCGGCTGCGCCAGCTCGTGCACGACATGGCCAACGAGGTCGGCGTCGACGGCTTCGTCCGGCAGCTGACGGCCATCATGTCGCGTCCGGACTCCCGGCCGACGCTGACCGCGATCCGCTGCCCGACCCTGGTGCTGACCGGCGACACCGACAACACCATTCCGAACAGCCTGTCGAAGGAGATGGCCGACGAGATCGCCGGCAGCTGGCTGGTCGTGCTGGAGAATTGCGGCCACCTGCCGCAACCCGAGCAACCGGAGGAGACGGCCCAGGCGCTGGTGGAGTGGCTCAGGGGGTGAGATGGCCATCACAGCCTACTGCTGGCGTTGTCGGATTGAGCTGCCGATGCTCGAGGAGCACGAGTGGGCGGAAATCGAGCCGCTGCTCAGGAAACGGATCGACGACATCAAAGAATATCGGCGGGCGAATGAATGCACCCTCCAGCAAGCCATCCCCGCAGTCGACAGTAAAGCGGGCGCGCTGCAACGCTATCGGGAGCTGACCGGCTTCGACGAGACGAATGCTCTTGCGATCTGGCATCATCGACGAAGTGATTTCGGTCCGCCATGCACGTCGTGTGGGAAGCCGTTGAGAACACCGCGCGCGAAATTCTGCGCGGCGTGTGGAGAGCCGGCGTCATCGCAATCAGTCGATGCCCCGCCCGTCATTCCGGGGCATTCGCGCAGCGAATGAGCCCGGAATCCATACTCATAGGCCTTGGCGAGGGAGCGAGACGGCCGTGTGGAGGCAACGCGCATCTCGGCAACAATCGTGGATATGGATTCCGGGCTCGCGCTGCGCGCGCCCCGGAATGACGATGGAGGGAGCATCCGGTTCGACACGACATCGCCCGGACGAGAGTGCAGTCGAGCGTGATGGCGTAGGCAAGCCGATGTTCAGCTCACGCGTCGCGTGAGGTACGGTCACGCCCGCCCCTTCGCCACCCGCAGACCATCCACGAACACATCCAGCAGCCGCAGCACGCTCTGCTGCCAGCCGGTCTGGTCGTGCATGTAGCACATGCCGATCAGCGCGCGCAGGACGTCGTCGGCGCTGATGTCGTTGCGGATTTCGCCGGCATCCACGGCGCGGGTCAGCAGCGCGCCGATGGAGCGGGTGAGATGGCCGTGTGAATAGGCGGCGAGCTCGGAGTTGGCGTTCATGACGATCGCGAGCGCGGCCATCATGCCCTTCTTGGTGGCCACGAACTGCACCGTCGAGCGCAGCCAGCGCCTGAGGGCCTCGACCGGTGATGGCTCGCTCTTCAGCTCCTCCGCCAGCTCCGCGAGCTGCTCCACCTCGCGGCGATACACGGCCTCGAACAGGTCCTCGCGGGTGGGGAAATGGCGATACAGCGTGCCGATGCCGACGCCGGCCTGGCGCGCCACCGCCTCCAGGCTGGCCTCGGCGCCGCCGACGCTGAACACCGCCTTGGCCGCCTCCAGCACGCGCTCGCGGTTGCGCTGGGCATCGGCGCGCGGCTTGCGCAGGCGGTCTTGTGGTTTCGTCTCCATCTCACCAGCTCTTGATGACCGACCGTTCACGTCCCCTTGCTAAACGGAGGATACCTCCGTATAACTGGACCTGCCACCCGGGACAGCCAACCTTCCTCAGCTGTCGTCCCGCGGTCGCTGGATCTGGACGGAGCACAGCTTGTCAAGGCCGTGCCCGCTGCGATCCGATTAGGCCATCGCACCGATCGGAACAACGCATGAATTGGACTGTCAGCCTCACCGTCAACGGTGAGCCGCGAACGCTTGCGCTCGACGACCCCAGGGTCACCCTGCTCGACCTGCTGCGCGAGCGGCTTCATCTCACCGGCACCAAGAAGGGCTGCGACCGCGGCCAGTGCGGCGCCTGCACCGTCCTCGTCGACGGCCGCCGCATCAATTCCTGCCTGACGCTCGCCGTCAGCCTCGACGGCGCTGAAATCACCACCATCGAAGGTCTCGCCACCGGCGATCAGTTGCACCCCGTGCAGGAGGCCTTCATCGCCCAGGACGCCCTGCAATGCGGCTTCTGCACGCCCGGCCAGATCATGAGCGCGGTCGGCCTCATCAACGAGGGCCAGGCGGGCTCCGATCCCGAGCGCGTGCGCGAAGGCATGAGCGGCAATCTGTGCCGCTGCAGCGCCTATGTCGGCATCGTCGAGGCGGTGCTCGACGCGCAGGCGACGCTCTCTGATACGACGGAGCGCGCGGCATGAACAGGTTCGACTATGTGAAGCCGTCCACGGTTGCGGAGGCGATCGCCGCGGCCAGTGCGCCCGGCGCAACCTATCTCGCCGCCGGCACCAACCTGCTCGATCTCATGAAGGGCAATGTCGTCCGGCCGGCGCGGCTGGTCGACATCACCCAGCTCACGGAGCTCACGCGGATCGAGACATCAGGCAATGGCGACGTCAGGATCGGCGCGCTGGTGCGCAATGCCGATCTCGCGCATGAGTCAGGCTTCGCGCGCGACTTTCCGGCGGTGGCGGAAGCGCTGCTGTCCGGCGCGTCGGCGCAGCTGCGCAATGCGGCGACCGCCGGCGGCAACCTGCTGCAGCGGACACGCTGCGCCTATTTCTACGATGCGGCCTCCGCCTGCAACAAGCGCACCCCCGGCGCGGGCTGCGACGCGCGCGGTGGCGACAGCCATCAGCATGCCGTGCTCGGCTGGAGCGAGGCCTGCATCGCCACCAACCCGTCCGACTTCTGCGTGCCGCTCGCGGCGTTCGATGCCGTCGTCGAGATCGAAGGCGTCTCAGGCCGGCGCGAGGTCGCGCTGGAGGCGCTGCATCTCTTGCCCGGCACGACGCCGGAGCGCGAGACTGTGCTTGCGCCGGGGGAGATGATCGTCGCAATCCGCCTTCCCGCGGCGGCGCGCGCCTTCGCCCGGCATGCGCGCTATCTGAAAGTGCGCGAGCGCAACTCCTATGCGTTCGCCGTCGTCTCCGCCGCGGCCGGGCTCGTGATCGAGAACGGGACGATCAAGCAGGCGCGTGTCGCGCTCGGCGGTGTCGCCGCCAGGCCGTGGCGCGCGCGTGACGCCGAGGCGCTGCTCGCGGGCCGGCCGGCCGAGCCCGATGTGCTGCAGCAGGCTGCCGAGGCTGCGCTGCGCGAGGCAAAGCCCTCCGGCGACAACGCCCACAAGATCCCGCTCGCGCGCAGCCTGATCGTGCGCGCGCTGCAAGCCGCAGCGCAAGGCACGCCATCGCGCATGCCGGCGCTGCCGGCCTCCCCCTTCTCCTCCATCCCAGGAGTGCTTCATGACGCCTGAACCCAATCTCTCGCGCGATCCTGCGCATCTGAGGCACGGCTCCAACATCGGCCAGTCGCTGACGCGGGTCGACGGCCGCGCCAAGGTGACCGGCGCGGCGCGCTACGCCGCCGACAACAATCCGCCCGGCCTGCTCTATGCCGTGCTGGCCGTCAGCAGCATCGCGCGCGGACGCGTGGTCGCGCTCGACGTCGACGCCGCCAAGGCCCACCCCGGCGTGGTCGAGGTCATGACCTCCGCCAACCGCCCTGCCCTGGCAGCCGATCCCGACGGCAAGCCGAACCCTTTTGCCTTCAGATTCGAGGCGCTGCAGAACGATCGCGTGCGCTACGCCAACCAGCCGATCGCGGTCGTTATCGCCGAGAGCCTGGAGGCTGCGACGGAAGGCGCCGCGCTGCTCGCCCCGCGCTACGAGGCCGAAGCGGCTCACATCGGTCTCGATTCCGATGAGGCCTATGTGCCGCCTGTCGTCGGCATGGGCTACCCCGCGGAGAGCTACCATGGCGACGTCGAGGCCGCGCTCGCCGGCAGCGACAGGCAGATCACCGCCACCTACGAGACACCCGCGCACTATCACAATGCGATGGAGCCGCATGCGATCGTGGCCGAATGGCAGGACGAGACGCTGGTCATCGACACGCCGACGCAGGGCCTCGTGATGATGCGCGGACGTCTTGCCGAGCTGTTCGGCATTCCGCCGGAGAGCATCCTGATCCGCAGCCCCTATCTCGGCGGCGGCTTCGGCGGCAAGGGCTTCATCGCCGGGCCGCAGATCCTCGGCATTCTCGCCGCGAAGATGCTGGGGCGCCCGGTAAAGCTGGTCGTGCGCCGCGAGCAGCTTTATGGCCCGTTCGGGCACCGCTCGCCGACCCGGCAGACGCTACAGCTCGGCGCCAGCGCGACGGGACAGCTGTCGGCGATCCATCACCATGCCCGGGTCGCGACCTCGCGCTTCGAGGACTTCTACGAAGCGGCGGCGCATGTGACGCATACGCTCTACGCCGCGCCTGCCCTCGCGACCACCTATGACGCCGTGCGCATGGACACCGGCACGCCATTGTTCGTGCGCGCCCCCGGCCTCGCGCCGGGATCGATCGCGCTGGAGAGCGCGGTCGACGAGATGGCCGAGGCCTGCGGCCTCGATCCGCTCGCCTTCCGGGTCAAGAACTACGCCGAGGTCGAGCCGGCCACCGGCAAGCCGTTCTCCTCCAAGGCGCTGCGCGAGTGCTACACGCGAGGTGCCGAGCGGTTCGGCTGGTGGGAGCGGCCGCTGAAAGCCCGCACGATGCGCGACAAGGATGGCTTCCTGGTCGGCTGGGGGATGGGCACGGCGACGTTCCATGCGCTGATGTTCGCCGGACAGGCGCGCGCCGTGATCCGGCGCGACGGCAGCGGCGTGGTCGAGAGCGGTGCGCACGACATGGGCCAGGGCGCCTGGACCGCCTTCGCGCAGATCGCAGCCGATTCGCTTGCGCTCGATCTCGATCAGGTGACGTTCAAGGCCGGCACCTCCGATCTGCCGGATGCCGGCATCGCCGGCGGCTCGGCGCACACCGCCACCGTCGGCACCGCGATTCACAATGCCGGCGCCGCGGTCATCGCGAAGCTCGCCGAGCTGGCAACGGCGGACCAGCGCTCGCCGCTCTACGGCGCCGGCAATGCCGGCGTCATCGCACGCAACGGCCGGCTGCTGCGGCGCGACGACGACGGCCGCGGCGAGAGCTACGCCGACATTCTCGCGCGCGCCGGCCTCGACGAGATCGAAGGCTCCGGCGCGGGCATGCCCGACCCGGCCGCCAACGCGCAGTACGCGATGAGCTCGCACGGCGCCGTCTTCGCGGAGGTGAAGGTCGATCCCGATCTCGGCCAGGTCAGGGTGACCCGGATGATCGGCGCGTTCGCTGCGGGGCGCATCATCAACCCGAAGCTGGTGAACAGCCAGCTCATCGGCGGCATGATCTGGGGCATCTCGCTGGCGCTGCACGAGGAAGCCATCACCGACCGGCGCAGCGGGCGGATCATGAACGCCAATCTCGGCGAGTACCATGTGCCCGTGAGTGCCGATATTCCGGCGATCGAGGCCTTCACGGTCCCGGAGCACGATCCGTTCGTCAACCCGCTCGGCATCAAGGGCGTCGGCGAGATCGGCATCACCGGCTCGGCGGGTGCCGTGGCCAATGCGGTCGCGCATGCCACCGGCATTCGCGTCCGGCGCTTCCCGGTCCGGATCGGCGATCTCTTGCCCGCCCGCCGATGACAACGGCGCGTGGAGACAAGCGCTCCCAAAATGCAGCGCCTCCGTTTCCTGGTGGGAACGGAGGCGTTGCCGTCTGAACGGTGCTGGTGCGGCAGCGCTAGGCCGCCTGCCGCGAAAAGGATGATCTGAACCAGGACACGAACGACTCGCGCTTGGCGCCGAGCTCGAACTCGACGCGCAACGCGTCCTTGTCCCGCGCGCGGACCTGATAGGGGACGTCGCCGTTGAAGCCGGCGAATTGCAGGCTCCCGCGATCGCCGATCCCGGGCTCCGGGTCGAAGCGGAACCAGGCGCCGCCCTCGGAAATGTCGACCAGTTCGGCCTTCACCGGCCCCTTGCGGTCGTCGGTCACCTTGATCGGCAGGCTCGCTTTGATCCGCGGCGACTGCCGGCGGTCGGCCTCGTTGGTCGTCGTCCTGACGACCTTGACCAGCGTGGCCCGCAGCGCGCTCAGGCTCGAGGCCACCTCGCCGATCGCGCCGCGAACCTCGGCGGCGCGATCGTTGACCATGCCGGCATCCTTGCCGACATTGCCGATCTTGGACGAGACGTCGCGCGCCGCGCTGGCGGAGGAGTGGACCGAACGGCTGATCTCCTGGGTCGCCGCATGCTGCTCCTCCATCGCCGCGGCGATCGAGCCGGCCACCTCGTCGATCTCGGAGATCTGGCTGCCGATGCCTTCGACCACGTCGATGGTGGCCTGCGTGGTCGCCTGCACCTCGCCGATCAGGCGTGAGATCTCCTCGGTCGACTTGGCGGTCTGGTCAGACAGCGACTTGACCTCCGCCGCGACCACGGCGAAGCCGCGGCCGGCGTCGCCGGCGCGCGCCGCCTCGATGGTGGCGTTGAGCGCCAGCAGGTTGGTCTGCTCGGCAATGCCGCCGATCAGGTTCGAGACCTCGGCGATCTTGTCGACGGCCTTGGTCAGCGACAGCATCGTGGTCTTGGCCTTCTCGCGCCCGGTCACGGCCGACTTGGTGATGGTGCTGGCGCGCGCGACCTGGCTGGAGATCTCGCGGATCGCCGAGCTCAGCTGTTCGGCCGCCGCCGAGACGGTCTGGGCGTTGGCGAGCGACTGCTCGGAGGCCGCCGCCACCGACTGCGCATCTGCCGACAATTCGTGAGCGAGATCGGAAAGTCCGCTGGCGACCGCCTCGACCTGGCGCGAGGCACCGGCCGCCGCGTCCACCGATGTCCCGGTCTCGCGCTCGATCACATCGGCCATCTCGAGCATGGCCCGCTTCTTCGTCTGTTCGGCCTCCGTCCGATCACGCTCCTGCTTGTCGCGGAGATTGTTGTTCTCCAACGCGTTGGTCTTGAAGATCGCGAGCGCCCGGGCCATCGCGCCGATCTCGTCGCCGCGTTCGGCATAAGGGATATCGGTCGCCAGATCGCCCTGGGCGATCCGCCGCATCAGGTTTGTCATGCGCGTCAGCGGACGGACGACGCCGACGACGAGTCCCGACATCCCCGCGACGACCAGCGCCAGGACGACGCCGGCAACGGTCCAGACCACGACCGAGATGCTGCGATCCTGGGCCGACGCCGCCGCCTCCATGTCCGAATTCAGCTTGTTCGCCTTGTCGACGAGCTGATCGATGACGGCGCGGTGGGCGCCATAGGCTTCGCTGACGCGGGCATAGGCGGCCTCGGCCTTGGCCGTGTCGCCAGCGCGCAGCGCCGGGATCAGCTCACCCTCAGCGGCCTGCCAGAACTTCCTGACCTCGGCGTCGGAACGCTCCACCAGCAACGTCTTCAGGTCGGACTCCAGGGCCGATCCGCTCCAGAACGCCTTGCGCTCCTCATAGTCCTTCTTCAACTGCGCCAACTTCTGGACGTGGGTGTCCACGTTCTTGGGATTGCGCATTGCCAGCGTCGCCTCGAGATAGGCTTCGAGCACATATTCAGGCGGCGGCAGGATGTCGGCGACGAGATCGTTGCCGAGCTTGATCTTGCTGTAGAGCGGACCGCCGACCTTCAACTCGCGCAGCGCATAGGCGCTGGTCAGGACCACCGCGCCGAAGCCGAGCGCGAGCACGATGCCGAACGCGGCAATGATCGCGGAGATGGAAAGGCGCATCTTCATGACGGGAGACACAATCTGGTTGGAGAGCCCGCGATCGCGGAGAGGCCTGCTGGCCGGACCACGTCGTCGTTGACGAGATCACAAACGCTGCCCGGAGCGCACGGCTTCGAACGGAAATACCGTCAACTTGAGCAAGCTCTGTTCAAGGAATGTAAATTTTGGCGGCCGTAGAAATGCGGTCCCGCCTATGATGGTCGGGAACTCCGCTGCTGACGATCTAAGCTCTGCACGTCCATGTCGTGCCGCCATCGCCGGGACCGACGGGCCATCACCGGCTTTGCGATGGCTCGTTCGTCAAGGCCCCCTTGGCAACGCCGAGGCGGCTTCACCCCGCACGGGCGGACGGCGCACCATTGGTGTCGGCCGTCGCGCTGCGGACGACATTGGTCAGCACCGACTGCAGCGATGACATCGTCGAGGAGACCTGCGCCATGGCGGTGCGGACCTGGACGGCGCGATCATTCACGGCCTCAGCGCCTCGCCCGACATTCGCGATCTTGGTCGAAACATCCTTCGCCGCCGCGGCGGAGGCCGCCACGGAGCGGCTGATCTCACCGGTGGCGGCGCGCTGCTGCTGCATGGCCGCCGCGACCGAGGCCGCGACCACGTCGATCTCCTGGATCTGGTCGCCGATGCCCTCCATGGCGTCGACCGTGGCGTTGGTGGCGCTCTGTACTTCCGAAATCAGGCGCGAGATCTCCTCGGTGGATTTGGCGGTCTGGTCGGACAGGGATTTCACCTCCGCGGCCACGACCGCGAAGCCGCGTCCTGCATCCCCCGCACGGGCCGCCTCGATCGTCGCATTGAGGGCGAGCAGGTTGGTCTGCTGCGCGATGCCGCCGATCAGGTTGGAGACCTCGGCGATCTTGTCGACCGCCTTCGACAGCGACTGGATGGTGCTGGTGGCCTTCTCGCGGCCGGTGACGGCCGTCTTGGTGATGGCCGTGGCCCGCGCCACCTCGCTTGCAATGCCGGAGATCGCCGAGCTGAGCTGCTCGGCCGACGTCGCCACCACATGAGCGCTCGACAGCGACAGCTCGGAGGCGGAGGCCACCGCCGTCGCATCGGCGGAGAGGTCACGCGCCAGGCTGGACAACCCTCCGGCGGCCGCCTCGACGTCTCGCGACGCACCCGCCGCAGCGCCGACCGAGGTGCTGGTCTCGCGTTCGATCACCTCCGCCATCGCCAGCAGCGCGCGCTGCTTCTCCTTCTCGGCCTCGCCGCGATCGATGTCCTGCTTCTGCAGCCGCGCGTTGTCCATCGCATTGGTCTTGAACACCGCGAGCGCCCGCGCCATCGCGCCGATCTCATCGCCTCGCTCGGCGAAGGGAATGCTGCCCGACAGATCACCGCCGGACAGCTGCCGCATCAGCCGCGTCATGTGCGCCAGCGGCCGGACGACGCCATGCACCAGGCCGAGCAAGCCCGCGGCGACGACCAGAAGGACGAGACCGGACAACAGCCCGCCAAACCAGGTGATGGTGCTGTCGCGCCCCGCTGCCGTCGCCTCCATCTCCGCAATCATCCGGTTGGCGCGCTCGACGATGCCGTCGATGATCGTCCGATGCGCGGAATAGGCCGCCGTGAGCCGCTGATAGGCGGGCTTGGCGGCCGGCATGTCGCCGCGCCGCAGCGCCGGCATCAGCTCGAGCTCGAGCACCTGCCAGAACTTGCGGACCTCCGCGTCAGACCGTTCGACCAGCTCCGCCTTGAGCCGGGGCTCCAGCGCCGAACCGGTCCAGAACGCCCTGCGCTCCTCATAATCCTTCTTGAGCTGGGCGAGCCGCGTGGCGCGGACGCCGAGACTGTCCGGATCGAGCAGCGCAAGGGTCGCTTCCAGATAGGACTCGATCACATATTCGGGCGGCGGCAGGATATCGGCGACGAGATCGTTGCCGAGCTTGATGTCTTGGTAAAGCGGGCCGCCGACCTTCAGCTCCCGGACGGCAAAGATGCCGGTGGCGACCACAGCGCCTAATCCGACGGCCACGACCAGGCCGAAGGCCAGGATCATCGCGGAGATGGAGAGCCGCATTCTCATGGAGTGTGCGTTCCTTCGTACGAGACAGAAGTGGTGCTGTCTCGCCTTCAGCGCCGGCAAAGACACGCAAAAGGCGACATCCCGCCGCGCACAGCTTTTTGTTGCAGCGCAACGAGATGGATCAAAACTTACGGAAGCCATTCTAATTTATAGTAAATAAATGGTTCCATACAAATTCGCGACGTTTCGGAATTTACATCTCTCGATTGCGACCCCTGACCTGCCTCAAGCCGTGGCAGGATGCATCTGCGACAATGACATGCAGTCCGCAGCGGGAGCGCAAAGGAGATCGCATGTCGAAACCTGTCCCGGACAAGGCCGAAATCGCGCTGGAATATCCCGACAAGTTCTATGTCGGCACGTTCGAACGATCATCGCGCTTCGAAGCCCATCTCGACCCATCGGGACTGGCGCTCATCCTCGAGCGCCCGGGAGCGGAGGACGTCCGCAAGTCGATTCACCTGCATCTCAACTACGGACTGCTTGCCGCGATCCTCACCGAGATCGCCGCGGGCGTCGCGGCGATTCCCGGGGATGACGACCTTCATCGCCGCCAACTCCGCGATGCGGCCGCGGCGCTGCATGACTCTCTTAAGCCGCGTTAACGAGTTGTGCCGCGGCGGCACAGCGGACCGCGCCTCGCGCTCATGCTTCGGCTCTCGTTTACGCGCCGCTAACTACGAGACGATGTTTGGCTGCGAACTGGGAGGGTTGGAGAGCACTGTGCTGCGCGAGTGACAGCATTTTACTCAAAAGCGATCTATCTCCAATCCATCGACGGCGCGCGCTGCGCGAGCCTTGTTAGTCCGAGTTGGAGACCCGCCATGAAGAAGTTCCTGTTCGCAACCGTTGCCTTCGCCGCGCTCGCTTCGGCGCCGACCGCCTTCGCTGCCGATCTCGGCGCCCGCACCTATCCCTACGCCACCAAGGCCCCGGCCTATGTCGCGCCGATCTACAACTGGACCGGCTTCTATCTCGGCGCCCATCTCGGCGGTGCGTTCTCCAGCAACAACAACTTCTCCGGCCTCGGCACCGGCAACAACTCCAACGGCCGCTTCCTCGGCGGCGTCCAGGTCGGCGCCGACTGGCAGTTCGCCCCGACCTGGGTGATCGGTGCGGAAGGCCAGTACAGCTGGCTCAGCGGCAATGTCGGCGCGGCCTTCCCGGGCGGCTACGTCTACACCAACAACCAGCGCGGCCTCGGCTCGATCACCGGCCGCTTCGGCTATACCTGGGGTCCTGGCCTGCTCTACGTGAAGGGCGGCTACGCCTATTCGGACAACAACGAGAAGGTGACCCTGGCCGGTGTTCCGGTCGGCTTCGCCACGTCGGGCGATCATCGCAACGGCTGGACCGTCGGCGGCGGCCTCGAATACATGTTCGCACCGAGCTGGTCGGCCAAGGCCGAGTACCAGTACTACAATTTCGGCAGCGCCACCTTTGCGGGCCCGGCAGCGCTGGTTCCGACCGGCAGCTTCACGACCGACGATCACACCTTCAAGGCCGGCGTGAACTACCGTTTCAACTGGGGCGCTCCGGTCGCGGCCCGCTACTGAACAACAGGCGTCAAATAACAAGCACAGGAAAGGCCGGCAGCAATGCCGGCCTTTTTGTCATGGAGGAATCGGCGCGCATGGAGCATCGTTGCCATCCCGTTAAATGCCGCATTGTGAAATGCGAAAATGCGAGAAAATTCAGCGCCGCCGAACAAATTTCCCGGATTTGTTAACCGCCCAACGCGATACTTCCGGCAAGCAAGCAACTCATAAGTAGTGCGTATCGGAGGACACGGGAGATGGCGATTCGGATCAGCTTGAGCAGGATGCTCGGAGTGCTGCGCCCGAGATGGGGCGTCCGGGGCAGCCTGTTCGCGGCGTTCACCGTGATCGCCGGCATGGCCATCGCGATCAGCATCGGCGCGGGACTGATGCTGCGCCAGATCGGCGGCACCATGGTCGAGCTCTCCGGCCGCGACATTCCGCGCCTCACCGCAAGCCTGCAACTGCTGGCGCAGAGCTCCAGCCTCGCCAGCCTCGGTCCGGCACTGCTCGGCTCGCAGAGCGAGGACGCTCTCAACGAGCGCCTGAAGAAGATGCAGGAGATCCAGAAGGCCACGCAGCAGCGTCTCGCCGAGATCAGCGCGCTCGGCGCCGAGAAGAGCGTGATGACGCCGCTGGCCGAGACGATCAAGAACATCAACGAGGCCAATCAGAGCCTGGTCTCCGCCGCGCGCGAGCGCCTGGCCGTCGCGGCCACGCACAACCAGCAATACGACGCCCTGCGCAAGGCGCAGGAGGACTTCACCAAGGCGGCGAACGAGCCGATGCTGGATGCCCAGACCCAGCTCAACGCCGTGCTCGGCGCAGCCGAAGTATCGGCGGACGACGCCACCGCCGCAGCGCGCTTCGTCGAGCAGCTCGGCAATGTGACGGCCTCCGGCAATCTGATCGTGGCGCAGATGGCTGCCGCCCTGTCGGCGAACGACGCCGACACGCTGGAGACGATCGAGCGGCAGTTCAAGGAGGCGCTGGCGCAGCTGAAGTCCAATCTGGAGCTGCTGCCGAGCGGCCGCGGCACCAAGGCGATCCACGACGCCGCGCTGAAGCTCGCCGCGCTCGGCGAAGGCAAGGGCCGCGTGTTCAAGACGCGCGAGAAGGAGCTCGACGCCAACGACTACGGCCAGACCGTGCTGGAAGAGACCCGCAAGCTCAATGTCGGACTCGACATCAGCGTCCAGCAGCTCGTCGAAGGCGTGCGCAAATCGACCGAAGGCGCGACCAGCGCGGCCGGCCAGAAGATCGAGCTGGCCACATACGGCATGATCGGCGCAGGCGCCGCCACCCTGCTCGGCTCGTTCCTGTTCGTCTGGCTCTATGTCGGCGGCAACATCCTGCGCCGCATCAAGCGGCTGCAGCAGGCGATGCAGCTGCTGTCGAGCGGCGATCTGGAGACGGAGATTGCGGCCTCGAAGCAGCGCGACGAGATCGGTGCGATGGTCGACACCTTGCAGGTGTTCCGCGACAACATGGTGCAGGCCCGCACCCTGGCCGCCGAGCAGGACCGCGAGAATGCCGCCAAGGCCGAGCGGGCCACCCGCATGGAGGCCCGGATCGCCGAGTTCGAGGCGACGGTGCGCAGCGCGCTCGGCAATCTGCAAAGCTCCGCCACGGCGATGCAGACGACGGCGCAAAGCATGTCGCAGACCGCCGACCAGTCGAATTCGCTGGTCAACGCGGTCGCCGCCGCCGCCGAGGAGACCTCGGTCAACGTGCAGACCGTGTCGGCCGGCACCGAGCAGCTATCGTCCTCGATCGCCGAGATCGGCCGTCAGGTCGTGACCTCCGCGCAGATCGCAAAGAAGGCGGTCGAGGAAGCAGGTGCCACCGACGCCACCATGCAGGGCCTGGCCGACAATGCGAGCCGCGTCAGCGTGGTCGTCGACCTGATCCAGGCGATCGCCTCGCAGACCAACCTGCTCGCGCTCAATGCCACCATCGAGGCGGCGCGCGCCGGCGAAGCCGGCCGCGGCTTCGCGGTGGTCGCCCAGGAGGTCAAGAGCCTCGCCAGCCAGACCGCCAAGGCGACCGACGAGATCCGCACCCAGATCGCCGGGATGCAGCAGGTGGCTTCCAATGCCGTATCGGCGATCCGCAACATCGGCGGGACCATCGCCGAGATCGACAACGTCACGACGGCGATCGCAGCCGCCGTGGAAGAGCAGGGCACCGCGACACACGAGATCGCCCGCAACATTCAGCAAGCGGCGTCAGGCACCACCGAGGTCTCCAACAACATCACCGGCGTTTCCAGCGCCTCGGCCCAGGCCGGCACCTCCGCCAACGAGGTGCTGACCGCCTCCGAGGCGCTGCGCCGCGAGGCCGACACCCTGCGCGCCGAGGTCGATGCGTTCCTGACCAATATCCAGGCGGCGTAGTCGCCATCCGGGCCTCGCCCTTCGAGACGCCCCGCCTGCAGCGGGCTCCTCAGGGGGGAGGAGGAAGGTCGTAGCCTGGGCCTGCCGCGTCCCGGAATGCCGTCCAGCCATGTCTTTTTCGGCTGGCGCTCGCCCGCGGCGGCCGTTAATCGATGAGGCATGACCAAGACAGACACTGTTCACTCCTCGGCCGAAGCCCTGCGATACCCCTGGGAAGAGCACCCCGGCGAGGACCAGGTCGTCGAAGTCGCGCCCGGCGTATTGTGGCTGCGGCTCAAGCTGCCGTTCCGGCTCAACCATGTGAACATCTATCTGCTGGCCGACGGCGACGGCTGGGTCGCGGTCGATTCCGGCTTCGGCAACGAGGAGTCGATCGCCGCCTGGACGCGGCTGCTCGACGGCCCGCTCAAGCACGTCAGGATCAGCCGGCTGATCGTCACCCATTCCCATCCCGACCATGTCGGGCTGGCGGGGTGGATCGTCGAGCGCTTCAACTGCCCGCTGGTGATGTCGCAGGTCGAATATCTGCAGTCGGTCTATCACCAGAGCCGCGGCACCGAGGAGCGGCGCAACGCGCAGCGGCTGTTCTTCCGCCGCCACGGCATGGACGAGACCCTGACCGACAAGCTGCTCGGGCGCGGCCAGGACTATCTGCAGCGCGTCTCGGTGCTGCCGGCGTCCTACCGCCGCATCTCCCATGGCGACGAGATCGAGATCGGCAGCCGGCGCTTCAAGGTCATCACCGGCGGCGGCCACGCGCTCGACCAGGTCATGCTGTATTGCGCGGCCGACAAGCTGTTCCTGTCCGCCGACCAGGTGCTGAGCAAGATCTCGCCGAATGTCAGCGTCTGGGCGGTCGAGCCGGACCAGAACTCGCTCGGCGAATATCTGGCGTCGCTGGCGAGCCTGACCACCACCCTGCCCTATGACCTGCTGGTGCTGCCGGGCCATGGCGTGCCGTTCTACGGCCTGAAGACCCGTATCAAGCAGCTCGCCGATCATCACGAGGAGCGCTGCCGCATGATCGCGGAGGCCTGCCGCGACGAGACCAGGACCTCGGCGCAGCTCGTCCCCGTGGTGTTCCACAAGCACGTGCTCGACCCGCACCAGATGGGCTTTGCCGCCGGCGAGCTGATCGCCCATGTCAACTACATGCTGGTCGAGGGCCGCCTGACGAGCCAGGCCATCGACGGCGTGCTGCATTATCGCACCACCTGAGGCTGCCGCGGGTCCGCCGCAATACGAGCGCGGATCGGCCCAGATCGGGCGATCCTCGCGCGATCCTTGGACAAAACGCCCAATTCCTGCCGTGGGATTCCGGCTCGACAGCCGCTCTGGAAACGCTCTAAGAAGGCCTTAAGCCCCCGTTGCTTAGAGGGTCGGTTCCAGGCGCTGCGCTGCAGCGCAGCACGTCAGGTCTCGTGATGGACTACAGCCAATACTTCAGTGCCGCCCTCGGTCGTCTGCATGATGAGCGCCGCTACCGGGTCTTCGCCGATCTCGAACGCATCGCCGGCCGCTTCCCACATGCGACGTGGCATTCCCCGAGCGGACCGCGCAACGTGGTGATCTGGTGCTCCAACGACTATCTCGGCATGGGCCAGCACCCCAAGGTGGTCGGTGCGATGGTCGAGACCGCGACCCGCGTCGGCACCGGCGCCGGCGGCACCCGCAACATCGCCGGCACCCATCATCCGCTGGTGCAGCTCGAAGCCGAGCTCGCCGACCTGCACGGCAAGGAAGCGGCGCTGCTGTTCACCTCCGGCTACGTCTCCAACCAGACCGGCATCGCGACGCTCGCCAAGCTGATCCCCGACTGCCTGATCCTGTCGGACGCGCTCAACCACAATTCGATGATCGAGGGCGTCCGCCAGTCCGGCTGCGAGCGCCAGATCTGGCGCCACAACGATCTCGCCCATCTCGAACAGCTGCTGATTTCAGCCGGCCCCTCGAGGCCCAAGCTGATCGCCTGCGAGAGCCTGTATTCGATGGACGGCGACGTCGCGCCGCTCGCGGCGATCTGCGATCTCGCCGAGCGCTACAACGCAATGACCTATGTCGACGAGGTCCATGCGGTCGGCATGTACGGCCCGCGCGGCGGCGGCATCGCCGAGCGCGACGGCGTCATGCACCGCATCGACATTCTCGAAGGCACCCTCGCCAAGGCGTTCGGCTGCCTCGGCGGATACATCGCCGCGAAGGGCGAGATCATCGACGCCGTGCGCTCCTACGCGCCGGGCTTCATCTTCACGACCGCGCTGCCGCCGCCGATCTGCTCGGCCGCGACGGCCGCGATCAAGCACCTGAAATCGTCGGGCTGGGAGCGCGAGCGCCACCAGGACCGCGCCGCCCGGGTCAAGGCAATCCTCCATGCCGCCGGCCTCCCGGTGATGGCCAACGACACCCACATCGTGCCGCTGTTCGTCGGCGATCCCGAGAAGTGCAAGCAGGCCTCCGACCTGCTGCTCGAAGAGCACGGCATCTACATCCAGCCGATCAACTATCCGACGGTGGCCAAGGGCACCGAGCGCCTGCGCATCACGCCCTCGCCCTACCACGACGACGGCCTGATCGACCGCTTGGCCGAAGCCCTGCTCCAGGTCTGGGAACGCCTCGGGCTCTCGCTGCACAAGACGGCGATGGCGGCGGAGTAGTTGTTCAACTTTTCCCGGTGAGCCCGCACACGTCGACGCGACCGCGGTGCGCTCCCCTCCCCCTTGCGGGGAGGGGTCGGGGGTGGGGGTCCGCGAGTCCCGCTCTCGGTGAGATCCCGGGTTTCTTCAAGAGTGCAACGAGTCCAGCTCCCAGGTTGAGATTCGGACAAGACCGGAGGCGCACGCCAACAAAGTTCAGCGCCCGGAAACCCCCACCCCCAACCCCTCCCCGCAAGGGGGAGGGGAGCCGACCGGCCGAGCCGTAAGAGCTCGGCTCTCAACACGAAGACGCTCGACATCCCTATGCCCGCGCCTCTCCAGATCGCTATCGCCCCGCCTCCCGCAAAGCGCTAAGTTCGCCGCACAATTCCCGGGGCGGAGCGACGAGGAGTTCGCGTAAGACCATGCTGCACGACTGGGGCGTGATCCTGGCCGCGTTCGGCTACATCGGCTTCCTGTTCCTGGTCGCCAGCCGCGGCAACCGGGACGGCGAGCGGCGGCCGGCGGAGAGCCGCGGCCGGCTGTCAGGGCTGATCTACCCGCTGTCGCTGGCGATCTACTGCACCTCCTGGACGTTCTTCGGCTCGGTCGGCTTCGCCTCGCGCAACAGCGTCGATTTTCTCGCGATCTATCTCGGGCCGATCCTGATGGTCGGCGCCTGCACGCCGTTGCTGCGCCGCGTCATCCATCTCGCCAAGACGCAGAACATCACCTCGGTCGCCGACCTGATCGGCGCCCGCTACGGCAAGAGCCAGGCGGTGGCAGCCACCGTGGCGCTGATCGCGATCATCGGCTCGGTGCCCTATATCGCGCTGCAGCTGAAAGCCGTCGCCTCCTCGCTGCAGACCATCCTGATCGACGACCGCGCCTTCGCCCACATCCCGATCGTCGGCGACATGGCGCTGATGGTGACCCTGGCGATGGCGGTCTTCGCGGTGCTGTTCGGCACCCGCCAGACCGACGCCACCGAGCACCAGCACGGCCTGATGCTGGCGGTCGCCACCGAGTCCATCATCAAGCTGGTCGCCTTCATCGCCGCCGGCGCCTTCGTGACCTTCGTCATGTTCTCGCCGGTCGAGCTGATCGAGCGGGCGATGAAATCGCCGGAGGCCGAGCGCGCGCTGGAATATGTGCCGGGCATCGGCAATTTCCTCACCATGACCTTGCTGTCGTTCTGCGCCGCGATGCTGCTGCCGCGCCAGTTCCACGTCAGCGTGGTCGAGAACGCCAGCGATGCCGAAGTGTCGCGCGCGCGCTGGCTGTTCCCGCTCTATCTCGTCGCCATCAATCTGTTCGTGATCCCGATCGCGCTCGCCGGCCTCGTCACCTTCCCGTTCGGCGCCGTCGACAGCGACATGTATGTGCTGGCGCTGCCGATCGAGGCGAACTCGCAATGGCTGTCGATCGTCGTCTTCGTCGGCGGCCTGTCGGCGGCGACCGCGATGGTGATCGTCGAATGCGTGGCCTTGTCGATCATGGTCTGCAACGACATCGTTGTGCCGCTGGTGCTGCAGCGCCAGGAGCAGCGCGAGATCGGCCGCGACTTCGCGGGCTTCCTGCTCGGCACCCGCCGTATCGCGATCTTCGCCATCATGGTGATGGCCTATTTCTACTACCGCGCGCTCGGTACCGCCCAGCTCGCCGCGATCGGCCTGCTGTCGTTTGCCGCGATCGCACAGCTGGCGCCGAGCTTCTTCGGCGGCCTGTTGTGGCGGCGCGCCACCGCGCGCGGTGCGATGGGCGGCATGCTGGTCGGCTTTGCGGTGTGGCTCTATACGCTGTTCATTCCGAGCTTCCTCGACACCTCGACCACGGGCATCCTGTTCCTGCAGCACGGCCCGTTCGGCTTCGAGCCGCTGCGCCCGCAGGCACTGCTCGGCACCGACCTGCCGCCGCTGCTGCACGGCGTGTTGTGGAGCCTGTCGCTCAACCTGCTGACCTACATCGTGCTGTCGCTGGCGCGCCAGCCGTCGTCGATCGAGCTGTTGCAGGCCGATTTGTTCGTGCCGGCCGAGCTGACGCCGAGCGCGCCGAGCTTCCGGCGCTGGCGCTCCACGGTGACCGTGCAGGACATCCAGAGCACGGTGGGCCAGTATCTCGGACCCGACCGTGCCCGCGCCTCGTTCGAGACCTTCGCCGCCCAGCGCAACATGGCGCTCGATCCGGCAGCGCCTGCCGATTTCGAGCTGCTGCGCCACGCCGAGCACCTGATTGCGTCGTCGATCGGCGCGGCCTCCTCGCGCCTCGTGATGTCGCTGCTGCTGCGCAAGCGCACGGTCTCCGCCAAGGCGGCGCTGAAGCTGCTCGACGATTCTCACGCCGCGCTGCATTTCAACCGCGAGATCCTGCAGACCGCGCTCAACCATGTGCGCCAGGGCATCGCGGTGTTCGACGCCGATCTGCAGCTGATCTGCTCCAACGGCCAGTTCGTCGACCTGCTCGGCCTGCCGCCGGACCTGGTGCAGATCGGCAGCCCGCTGAAGGAAATCCTCGAATTCATGGGCACGATCGGCGCGCCGACTGATGAGGACAGCGAGGCGCTGCTGGCGCGCCGGCTCGCCGCCTACACCACCGAGGGCGAGCCCTATCTGGAACGCCTCGCCGACCGCCACATGGTGATCGAGGTCCGCACCAACCGCATGCCCGATGGCGGCCTCGTCATCACCTTCACCGACGTGACGCCGTCCTTCGAGGCTGCGGAAGCGCTGGAGCGCGCCAATGCGACGCTCGAAAAGCGCGTGCGCGACCGCACCGAGGAACTGACAAGGCTGAACTCCGAGCTGGCGCTCGCCAAGAGCGCCGCCGAGGACGCCAACATCTCCAAGACCCGCTTCCTCGCGGCCGCCAGCCACGACATCCTGCAGCCTCTGAACGCCGCGCGGCTCTACGTCACCAGCCTGGTCGAGCGGCAGACGCCGGGCGAGGATTCGCGCCTCGTCGAGAACATCGACGACTCACTTGAGGCGATCGAGGAGATCCTGGGCGCGCTGCTCGACATCTCGCGGCTCGATGCCGGCGCGATGACGCCCTCGATCTCGAGCTTCAAGATGGCCGATCTGATGCGCTCGCTGGAGATCGAGTTCGCGCCCGCTGCGCGCGCCAAGGGGCTCGAGCTGATCTTCGTGCCGTCCTCGCTGCCGGTCGAATCCGACCGCCTGCTGCTGCGCCGGCTGCTGCAGAACCTCATCTCCAACGCCATCAAATACACGCCCAAGGGCCGCGTCCTGGTCGGCTGCCGCCGCCGCGGCCAGTCGCTGCAGATCGGCGTCTGGGACACCGGCGTCGGCGTTCCGCCCGCCAAGCGCGGCGAGATCTTCAAGGAATTCCACCGGCTCGAGCAGGGCGCGCGGATCGCCCGCGGCCTCGGCCTCGGCCTGTCGATCGTCGAGCGCATCGCGCGGGTGCTCAACCATGGCATCGCGCTGGCCTCAAATCCCGGGGGCGGCTCGGCCTTCTCGGTGACCGTGCCAATCGCCAAGGCGATCAACCACACCGCCGCCGTCACCAGCGCGACGCCGCTGGCGACGACGCCGATCGCGGGCGCGCTGATCGTCTGCATCGAGAACGACCCGGCGATTCTCGACGGCATGAAGACGCTGCTCACGGCCTGGGATGCCGAGGTGATCGCCGTGCCCGATCCGGAGTCCGCCATGGAGGCCATCGAGGCCCGCGACGGCGCCGTCACCGGCCTGCTGGTCGACTATCACCTCGACCGCGGCAACGGCATCGCCGCGATCCGCGACATCCGCCGCCGCTTCAACGAGGCGCTGCCCGCGATCCTGATCACCGCCGACCGCAGCCCCCACGTCCGCGCCGCCGCGCGCGACGAGAACATCGCCGTGCTCAACAAGCCGCTCAAGCCGGCCTCGCTGCGCGCGCTGCTCGGGCAATGGCGGATCCAGCAGATGGTGGCGGCGGAGTAGTTCGAAGGCGCGGCTGCTCACCTGAAAAACAGGCAGCCCCGACTGGCGAACAAAACGATCAGAACAGGCCGGGACTGAGATCCAGCCCGTAGGTCAGCGTCAATATCCATACAAAAAATGAAGCAGTGAAAAACAGCACCAGATGTTTGAGCAACTCGTCCTTTGCACCACCTGATGCCTCGGAAAAAGCCCTCGAAAGAGCCCTGGCCATGGCAGTCATATGCGACCTCTAACTCCCCCGTCTTGAAATAGGTCAAGTCGAAGGGCTCAAAGGTTCATCACGGCGAGAAAGCTGACCCGCAGCGACGCGGCGCAGCCGGACCTGCCGTTTGGCTGCCGCAATTGCCGGTCCGCTCGCATCCAAGCGACGGCACTACGCCTCCAGCGCGGTGATCATATCCACCCGCGCCGCATGCCGGCCGCCCTCGAAATCCGCCGTGAGGAACGCGTCGACGATATCGAGCGCCAGCCCCTCGCCGACGACGCGCGCGCCGATCGACAGCATGTTGGCGTCGTTGTGCCGGCGGATCATCCGCGCCGAGAAGGTGTCCGCGCAGACGCCGCAACGGATGCCCTTGACCTTGTTGGCGGCCATCATGATGCCCTGGCCGGTGCCGCACAGGATGATGCCGAAGCGGCAATCGCCGGAGGCGACGCGCCGCGCCGCCGCTTCGCCGTGCTTCGGATAATGCGTGCTCTCCAGCGTCGTCGGTCCGATATCGACCACCACCCAGTCCTGCCGCGCGAGATGAGCGGCAATGGCCTGCCGCAGCGGAATGGCGGCGTGGTCGCTGGAGAGCACGACGCGGTTGCTGGCTGTCATCGAGAAGGCTCCTGTTTCCTGAGGCAAGCGAGCGGGGCGGCCGAGTTGGATCAGTCGTGCAAACTGCCATCCATATTTCCAGGGCCGTCACGAACGGAACCGAATTGAGGCCTCACTCCGCGGGCCGGGCCAGCCGCGCCCGGAAGAAGGCGAGCACCTCGGCGTTGAACTCGGTGTGGAAGGCGGCGCGATCGAAACCCGGCGCGTCGGCACAAAGCTCGGACTGCGCCTGGACCAGCGCCGGGGGGCAAAGGAAGAAGGCGAAGTGGCCGGAGTTCGGCACCACGCGATAGTCGTGTCCTGCCGGAAGGTTGGCGTCGACGAAAGCGACATGGCTGGGCAGCACGCCGTCGCCGCCGCGGCTCGAGGCCCAGAGCTGAACCGGCACCTTGATCGGGGCAAGGCTCGCAGGCGAGAAGAAGATCGCCAGCGGATCGGCCAGCACCGCCGCCTTGATCCGCGGATCATGCGTCAGCGGCTGCGAGGGCGTTCGCTTGTCCAGGATCTCCTGGCAGAACAGCCGCCGGATCGGCTGGCAATAATCGGACGCCGCTCCCGCCCAGTCCGGATCGGCGCCGAGCAGCACGAGCCCGGTATAGCCGCCGCGCGAAAAGCCGAAGAAGCCGATCCGGTCGCGATCGATGTGGGCCGCGAAGGGCGAGGAGCCGATCATGACGTCGATCAGCCGCCTGATATCGGTCGGCCGCTCGACGAACACCGAGAGATCGCCGGAGCGGCTGAGATCCCGCGCCGTGTCGCCGGGATGATTGATGGCCGCGACCACGAAGCCGTGGTCGGCGAGCACCTCAGCCGTATCGCGACTGCTGAACAGCGAACCGCCGCGCCCATGCGAAGCCACGACGAGCGGCAGATGGGTGCCGGCCAGCGGGCAATCCATCGCCCCCGTCAGGATGAAAGCGCCGATCGGAATCTCCGCCGGCTTTTCGGCGCAGGGATACCAGACCATGCCATGAATCGCCGGCCCCTCGGCGTCCGCTGGAATGTCGATCGATCGCAGGCCGGCAGCTTGCGCCAATGTGGCGCTGAGACAGACAACGAGCGTCGCAAGGACGCGGCAGCCATTCATCACACTGGACATCGACCTTCTCCTGGGAGTGATCCGACGCGTGCCGGCGGGCCTCAAGGCACCTGCTTGACCTGTCCTGATCCCGAGACGTGGGAGTTGAGCCGCGCGACGGCACCATGCAATCGCACCACCGCGCTGCCCGAGACGGAAATGTCGGCGTCCTCGCGCGGCGCGAGGTCGACGTCGCCGCTGCCGTGAACCTTGATGGTGGCGCGTTCGGCGATCAGATGGCCCAGATCGGCCCGTCCGGAGCCGCTGGATTCGAGCGATAGCTCATGCGCCGATCCGGCGGCGGTGATGCCTCCGCTGCCACGCAGCGTGATGCGGAGCTGGTCCTGCTTGGCGTCGGCGAGGTTGAGATGTCCGCTGCCGTGAAGGCTTGCCGTGGTTGCACGAGTCACGAGGCGGCCGAGATCCACGCGGCCCGAGCCCGACGCCTCGACGGCAGCATCGCCGACGTCGCCGCTGGCGGTGACGGCGCCGCTGCCGTGCGCCGTGACCCGCAACGCGTCCTGGCGGAGGTCGGAGAGATCGAGGCCGGCGGAGCCATTGACGGTCCATTCCGTGACCGCGGGGCCCGAGAGTTGAACAACGAGATCATCCGCCCGGATGCAGCCGACCAGCCTGCCCCACTCGGCGGTGTCCCACTCCAGGATTCCATCACGCAAGCGGACGTGGCCGACCAGATCGGCATCACCCGTGACGCTGGCCCGTGGCGTCGGCGAAGGCGAATAGTGCACCTGCGCCGGAATTCTGATCTTGACGGCGTTGCCGCCGGACCATGCGAGATCTGCGGTGCGGCGCTCGCGCGGGCCCGACGTGGACGACCACGGCATCGCCCCGCAGCTTCGCGCGCCAGCCCAGGACGTCCTGACCCAGGAGAGGCCCGACCAAGGCAGGTCACCGCCGTCGACCCAGTCCTGCGCCGACGCCAGCGCCGTGATGATCCCGCATGCTGCAGCGATGCTCAATGACACCACCGCGATCTGTCCTAGCCGTCCACTCATTGCGTACCTCCGATCCTGGTCAAGCGGGGTCGTGTTCCGGCCTGAGCAGCCGGTAATGCAGCCGGGCGTAGTTGCCGAGCATCTTCACCGCGGCATTGAGCGCCAGCAGCAACAGCGCGCCGCCACCGATGCTGCCGGCGACGAGCCCGATGCCGGCCACCGCGCGCAGCGCCATCGCGGCGAGCGAGACGAAGTGTCCGATCTTGAGCAGACTGAGCAGCAGGCCGATGCCGACGACACCGAGCACGAAGACCACGAGGCCGGCCGCCAGGGTCACCAGCATCACGGCGAACAGCAGCGGCAACAGCAGCAGGATGTCGACGGTGGCCAATCCGCCAAGCGCCAGCAGCACGGCGGCGGAGTTGCCGAGGCTGCGGTGCTTCTCCCAATGGCGCAGCCCGGTCTCGGCGCGCAGCTCGCGCGCCAGCCGCCGCGGGTCGCCCAACGCTGAGGCCACCTCCGCCTCGCCGCGCCCGGAGGCGGCGGCTTCATCGAAATAGGACATGTAGTCCGCGATGATCTCGTCGATGTCATCAGCCGGCAGCCCGGCGAGACCGTCCTTGAGGAGGCCCAAGAAGGCTGTGCGGTCCATCAGCGTTCTCCCAGCAATCTGTTGACGGCATCGGCAAAGCTGCGCCACTCGCGCTTCTGCGCCGTGAAGGCGGCGCGGCCGGCCGGCGTGAGCCGATAATATTTGCGCGGCGGACCGCTGTTGGACTCGGCTAGACGGGTTTCGACCAGCTTGTCGTCCTGCATGCGCCGCATCAAAGGATAGATCGTCCCCTCGCCGATACCGACGCCGGCCGCAAGCGAGCTGGCAATCTCGTAAGCGTAGCTTTCGCCCCGCGCCAGCAGCGCCAGCACGCACAATTCGAGCGCACCTTTCTTCAGCTGAACCTGCATCTGTTCCGTCATGGAGAGAAGGTATCACAAGGTACTGTGTATTACAAGGTACCTGTTTATGACCGATCGAATCTGCCGAGCCACCGGACGCTGCACCGCCCGTCGACCGGCATCAGAAAGTCTTGGCGCCCGTATCTGGATTTCTTGTTCAAGCGATCCTGCCGCGCGCACCCAAGGGGGCTTCGCGGCCATCACAAACGCAAGGCGCGGATCGGTAGCCTGCGCAACTCAGCCTGCCGGGCGATGCGCGACGTAGGCGGTCCGACGTCCCGGCTCGAAACCGCAATTCTCATAGAAGCGATGCACGCGCGGATCCTTGCGTCCGCTCTGCAGCAGAACGTGATGGCAATCCTTCGCCCACGCCTCGGTCAGAGCAGCCTGGACCACGGCGCGGCCGTAACCGAAGCCGCGAAACTCAGGGTGGGTCACCACGTTGTCCAGGAATGCGTGGGCACGTCCGCCACGAAGAAGATTTGGCGCCGCAATCAGCATGCAGGTCGATACGATCCGCGGACCGGCCTCCGCAACAAAAACATCGACCCATCTGAGCGCGAGTGTCTCGGACCAGATCTGCTCGGCACGGTCCCGCGGCTCGACCGGCGCGCTCACGTCCGACGCTCGAAACAGATCGAGCAATCGCTCCAAATCCGCAGCCTGCGCCAGCCTCGCCCTCATCATTTCGCCTCCGGGCCGATTGCATCCAGGATGAGCCCTCGCGCGCATTGATCAGGCTCGATACCGCCAGCCCTGGATGCGCGAGACTCATTCGGGCTGCCCTCCCCTTATATCACGCCAATATTCCTCCGTGACGTCAGGATCAATGTCGACCGGCAATGAACTCCCGGAATATAGGCGGTCCTGACCGTCCCTTCGCGGACCGGAAATCCAGTAGCGTTCGCCCGTGTCGAGATCGAAATAGTTGGCCTTGTATCCCCTGCCGTTCAGGCTCTGAAAGGTCCGCCCTCCGTAACTGACGGATCTGCCGGACTTCGAGAACGTCACGCGCCCGATCCGCGCCGGCCCATTGAGCGACTCCGATTTATTCTCGATATACATGATGCGCGTTTTCGGCATCGCCGGCACTCCGTCCCACGGCGTCTTCAATCATCCCGATATCAGGCCGAGCAAACTCTCTTCTGCTCATCGCCGCCTTAACTGCTCCAACCATTCCTTCTCGGCGTCCGCGTGCATGAGATGAATCGTCTGATAGGCACGCAAGAGAGAATCCCCGTCATAGAGCTTGCTACTTTCCGAGAGCATGGCGATCCAGGCGCTGATCGCGTCGTATTCGTCCATCTGCAATCCGCACAAGCGATCCAGCAGGAACTGATCCCACCACTCGGGATTGGGCGTACGGTCGAGGCAATCGATGAGCGCATCGGCCACCAGCAGAGTCTCGTCCGGATTCTTCGCGACCAGACACAGGATACTCTGCAGATAATATCTGAACGCATCCGGCGTGAACCTGAAGAATGCGTCGGAATGATCCCTCCAGTCCCGTGGCGTGATCTCACGCCAGTCCCGACCGGCAAACCAGAGCGCATCCTCGTCATCGGCCACGGGAACTGGGCGATTGATCAGAACCTCCGGCTTCTCGCGATGAGCGAAGGCGCATTCGATCTGCCTGACGAGCCGCAGCGCGGGCGCGTCGTCTCCGATCTCCAATTCCGCAGCGCGCCTTGTCACGGCCATCAGCGCTGCATCCACAGCCGCGAGAAACTCCGCATTCTCCTTGTGTTGCTTCAGCAGAATATCCAGCCCCAGGAATATGCCGGAGACGGCGTCGCGCGCGCCAGCCTTGACCGTCATCTCGCCCAACAGAGCCAATGCACGATCGGGCGGCGCGACGCGCGCCACGAAGTCGCCGATGGCGAACGCCGGATCTTCATCTGCCGCACGCTCGAAGTTGGCGACCATGCATGCGAGGAGACGTTGGACTTGACGGTCCGACAGCTTCTCACGCTCGACGTAGAGCCCGTTGATCAAATGGAACAAGCCTCGCCGTCCGGTCAGGAGGGGATCGGCGAGCAGACGGCAAACGAAATCAATATGTCGCTCGGAGATCGAGGCGGCCATTAGAAGCGAGTCCGAAAACGCGTCGGCGACCTCCTCCGAAACCCGGTCCGCATCAGCCGGCTCAACATCGACCAAGCGACGATGGGCTCATTCGAAATCCAAGGCTCTCTCCTGACCGGCGCCCGGCTTTGGCTTGGCGTGCCTGCCCAGAAATGCAACCAGAACGGAACCCACGCAATCGAGATGTGGGGATTGGGTGAACGAATTCAGACCAATCGCCTCGAACTTGGTCGCGGCAGCATTGCCTGGACAAGCGACGGCACCAACCCTCCAGCGCCGTGATCATGTCCACCCGTGTCGGACGATCCTCCGCCTGGCACACCGCAGCGCGTCACAGGGCGTTGTTGCGGGCCGTCCGTGACGTGATGCTGCTCGCTGCGGTCGGCCTCGATGAGATATATAACAGGATCTGTCAATCGCTCCCCGTGGCCGAACCAGCCTGCAACAACTCGGCGTATAGCATCGACGGTCTCAGATTCGGAGATTCCATCCGTGTCCCTGTCTACCCGGCTCGATCCGTTCATTGCGGAAGTGCGGCAGCATTGGCGGATCCCCGGCATGGCCGTCGCCGTGGTGCGTCGCGACGGTCCGCTGCTCGTTGAAGCCTATGGCGTGAGTGATGTCGCGACCTCCGCTCCCGCCGACATCGATACGGCCTTTGCGGTCGGCTCGTGCTCGAAGGCCTTCACCGCCACGCTGGCGGCGGTGCTGGTGGATGCCGCTGTGATCGGATGGGATGATCGGATTCGCAAATATCTGCCGTCGTTCAGTCTGTACGATCCCTGGATCAGCGACCAGCTGACGTTCAGGGATGTCTTCGCCAATCGGACCGGCCTGTCGCGCGCGAGCATTGGCGAATATGGCTCCGACCTGACACGGGCGGAAACATTGCGCCGCGCCCGCTCCGTTCAGCCGATCGCGCAATTTCGCGATCAGTTCACCTATTGCAACGTCGGCTTCGTCGTCGCTGCGGAGGCGATGGCCGCGGCTGCGGGTCAGTCGTTCGACGGGCTGATGAACGAATGTCTGCTGAAGCGGCTCGAATTCGACCGGAGCAGATCAACGGGAGCAACGTCCAACTTCGCCGCTCCCCACTACGAGATCGACGGCAAGGTTCAGACGGTGCCGCCGATGGCGACGGATAACCTTCAGGGGGCGATCGACCGCTCGATGAGTGCCCGCGAAGCGGCGAATTGGCTCAGGCTCCATCTGGAAGAGGGCGCGCGCGAAGCCCATCCCGTCTCGGCGCCTCAGCTCCGGGAGACGCATCTGCTGCAAACCGTGCGAAGGGATCGAACGGCGAACGACGGATACGGCCTCGGCTGGCATGTGCGCAACCGACGCATTCAGCATGATGGCGCCATCCGCGGCTTTCGCGCCAACGTCTGGTGCGATCTGGACGGCGACCTCGCGATCTTCGTGGCAACCAATCTCGGCGCCGGCTTCGCTCACCTCGCCGTCACCTATCGCATCATCCAGGAGATGCGCGGCGAGACGGTGACTGACTGGATCAAATATTTCGACGACATGGCTGACAGAGAGATCCGCGAACGCGTCGCCCGGTTCGAGGGGGAGAGATCGAGCGACCCTGTTTCGGCATCTCGCTGGTCGCAGGATGATTTCGTCGGCACCTACCATCACCAGGGCTTCGGCTCGCTGCATATCGAGCCGAGGGACGATCACCTGTGGTTTCGCATCGACGGCCTGTCAGGCTTCGATGGCCCGCTGATGCGCTATTCCGGCCTGAGCTTCGAGTACCAGGGCGATCGCGACGCCATGGCCTGGCCGGCGATCGCCATCCCGACGGCACCGAGAGGTGAGCGCGCGCAAATCCGGTTTCAATCGACCGGCAATCGAATCGACCGACTCCGATGGCAGGACTGGTTCGGCGAGGCCGAATTTGTCCAGGTAATGGTCCGCGGGCATGGCTTCGGGAGGACCATCGACATGGACCCCTCATAGCCTCTTAGATCTAGCTCGCCGCAGCAACGATCCCCAGCGCGCTGACCGGGTTCATGCTGTCCACCATGGCCGTCGGGATCAGGATGGTCGCGCCGCGCTCCTTGGTGGTCTCGTAGATGATGTTCATCGCCCGCAGCTGCAGCGCCGCGGGGCTGCGCGCGTAGATGTCGGCGGCTTCGACGAATTTCTGGGCGACCTCCTGCTCGGCCTGTCCGAGCAGAACGCGGGCCAGCCGCTCACGCTCGGCCTGCGCCTGCCGGCTCATGGCATCCTGGAGCGCCGGCGGCACGCCGATGTCCCTGATCTCGACCGACAGGACGGCGACGCCCCAATCCGCTGTCTTGCGGCCGATCTCCTCGCGCAGGACGGCGTCGCCCTGCTTGCGCTCGGACAGGAGGGTCGAGAGCAAGGACGAGCCGACCATCTCCCGCAGCGAGGTCTGCGCGACGCGGGTGATCGCCTGGCGATAATCGATGATCTCGAGCGCGACGCGCTCGGGATCGTGGATCTGCCAGAACACCACGGCGTCGATGTTGACCGGCACGGTATCCTTGCTCAGGGCCTGCTCGGCGTTGATCTCGGTGGTCTGGATGCGCTGATCGAGCCAGACGGCCACCTGGTCGATGAAGGGCACGATGACGAACGGGCCGGGTCCGCGGATTCCCGCCAGCCGGCCCAGCCGGAGCACGACGGCCCGCTCCCATTGATCGGCGATCATGAGGGCCTGCGGGATCAGGACTGCGATGACGGCGACCGCCGCGGCGGCCACGTACGGGACGACTGAGCCAGCCTCGCGACCGGACCAGGCGATCCATGCGGCGAGCCCCAGCGTCAGGATGGCAAGCACGATGGCGGGCTGGTTGGCCCCCTTTGCACCGAGATACCTAGTCATTCGACGCCTCCTGTTTGACGAGCGCAATCATTCGTTGAGCCAATGCGATGGGATCGACGCCGGCGGCGGCCGCCGTCGCGAGCGTCTGCTTGGCGAGGCTGTCGACCTGAAGTGCCAGCGCACGCGCATTCAGGGGCCGCGGCGGCTGGGCGACGAAGCTCCCGCGCCCTCTGACGAGCGTGATCGCGCCAATCCGCTCCAGTTCGTCATAGGCGTGCCGAACCGTGTTGAGGTCGACCTTCAACGCGACTGCCATCTCGCGCATCGTCGGCATCCGGTCGCCCGGGCGCAGCACGCCGGCGCCGAGACTGCGCAGCATCTGGTCGCGCAGCTGGACGTAGATCGGAACCCCCGAATCCTCCAGACAAAGCGATTTCATCAACTGTGTATGCATTATCTAGTACAATATACTTTACTGACACAACGTCAATGCCCAATCGGGCATGAGGAGCGGTCGCCGACCTTTCCTTGCCGACGCCGGATCGTCCGTTGCCGCCGCGCCGGCGAACGTCATCGAAATCGCACCGCCCCCGATATCTGGAATTCAGAATTCTTTCGCGGGATCCTATTTCTTTTTCCCAGAAATCATGCTAACCCTTGCGTCATCCCGTGCCCGCCATGAGGGGCGTATCGCGATCGTCACGAACGTGGGGCGCGGGATGCGGTGGGCGCGTCGGGTCGCAGCGGGCTTATGCTCGCGGACGAACGATCCGGCGCGTACGGTCAAGCCGTGTGGTCCTGGCATCCCGACGCTGATGCCAAGTCCGTGACGACGATGTTGCGGATGACGGGGGCAAGAACGCCGGTCCCCGGGGAGAGCACGGAGCAGCCGTCCAAACCGTCGCGCAGGGAGGGCCGGGCGTAGTCGGCCAGACCTGTGGTTCCTGCCGCCTGCATTTTTTTCGCAGGCGGGCCACGGGCGCGGCCAGCGCCCGGCCTTCCCTGCGCCCTCATTCTCGAAGAGGGCGGGTGCTCGGCAAAGCTCGGACGCGTGATGCGCCGCGAGACTGAGTTGGTGTGTCGCGATGGATCATCGACGAACCGGATTGAGTTTTGGCAGCGCTCCACTCGGCCTCCTTGTTCTCAAAGGCAATGCGGAAGCATCGCGCGAACGCGCCGCGACTTTCGCCCCTCACCCTGAGGAGCCCGCCGAAGGCGGGCGTCTCGAAGGGCGAGGCCCGGACTGGGGCCTCATGGTTCGAGACGCGCCTTCGGCGCTCCTCACCATGAGGATCAGCAATCCCGCCGTAGAGACGGACCTCGTCCTAATGGACCGCGATACCCAGCACCAACTCGCATGCAACGTATGCGGTTCAGGGTCGGTAGCCGCTCCAATTCACGGGCGATCAGCCTTACGTCCCCGTCGGCGTATCCTGCCGCCAGGCCGAGCCCGCGATCTTGGCCGCGGCGATCACCGCCTGGGTGCGGCTCTCGACGCCGAGCTTCTGCAGGATGGCCGAGACATGCGCCTTGATGGTGGCCTCGGAGACGCCGAGCTCGTAGGCGATCTGCTTGTTGAGCAGCCCCTGCGACAGCATCATCAGCACGCGCACCTGCTGCGGGGTCAGCGTCACCAGGCGGTCGCGCAGCTTCGTCATTTCCGGGTCCGCCCCGGCGGCGAGGTCGGTGTCGGCGGGCACCCAGACCTCGCCCTCCATGACCTTCCTGATGGCATCGCGCAGGGTCTCGACGCCGAACCGCTTCGGGATGAAGCCGGAGGCGCCGAAATCGAGCGAACGGCGGATCGTCGCGCCGTCGTCGCTGGCCGAGACGATCACGACCGGGATCGCCGGATATTGCGCGCGCAGATAGATCAGGCCGGAGAAGCCGGAGATGCCGGGCATGGTGAGGTCGAGCAGCACCAGGTCGACCTCGGAATCCTTTTCAAGGAGCGCGGTGAGGTCCTCGAACGAGCCGGCTTCATCGACCACCGCTTCCGCGAGCACGCTCGCGACGGCCTGCCGCAGTGCGTTGCGAAACAGCGGATGATCATCGGCGATGACGAGATGGGTGGTGGCAGCCGCCATGCGTTCGGATTTGACCTTGCGACACGGCAACGCGCGCCTGCACGTCGCCTGTTTTGCGGAAATACTCGCCCGGCGAATGGTTGCATGCAAGCATGCAATTCCACCTGCAGGCAAAGGCGGTTAATCCGCCCCTTGTGCATCGCAACATCCGTAGCGCGATGGCCGGCCGGCGAACTTGATCCGCCGCAATGTCCCCATCTTTCCAGCGCGCCCCGGCGCGCAGGGCCGAAAGTCGTATTGGGGCGAGTTTCACTGCAATGTTACTGAGAGCGCAATGTCTCCGCGACCTGCGCCGTCCAAGTCCGGCATGCGGAGGCGAAACCATCAGAGCAACAATCTTGGGGAGCGAATGCCGATGTCGACAATGGTAGCCACACAAGCGAGAACGGGAGGCATGACGAAGGACGAGCGCTTCGTCATTCTGGCTTCCTCTCTCGGCACCGTGTTCGAGTGGTACGACTTCTATCTGTACGGGTCCCTGGCCTCGATCATCGGTGCGCAGTTCTTCTCGGCCTATCCGCCGGCCACCCGTGACATCTTCGCGCTGCTCGCCTTCGCCGCCGGCTTCCTGGTCCGTCCGTTCGGCGCCATCGTGTTCGGCCGCATCGGCGACATCGTCGGCCGCAAATACACCTTCCTGGTCACGATCCTGATCATGGGTCTGTCGACCTTCATCGTCGGCATCCTGCCGAACGCCGAGACCATCGGCTTCGCCGCGCCGGTGATCCTGATCGGCCTGCGCCTGCTGCAGGGCCTCGCGCTCGGCGGCGAGTATGGAGGCGCCGCCACCTATGTCGCCGAGCACGCCCCGCCGGGCAAGCGCGGCTACTACACCTCGTTCATTCAGACCACGGCAACGATGGGCCTGTTCCTGTCGCTGCTGGTGATCCTGTTCACCCGCACCATCATCGGCGAGGCCGACTTCGCCAAATGGGGCTGGCGCGTGCCGTTCCTGGTCTCCGTGCTGCTGCTCGGCGTCTCCGTCTGGATCCGTCTGCGCCTCAACGAGTCGCCCGTGTTCCAGAAGATGAAGGACGAGGGCAAGAGCTCGAAGGCGCCGCTGACGGAAGCCTTCGCGAACTGGGGCAACGGCAAGATCGTGCTGCTGGCCCTGATCGGCGCGACCATGGGTCAGGGCGTGGTCTGGTACACCGGCCAGTTCTACGCGCTGTTCTTCCTGCAATCGATCCTGAAGGTCGACGGCTACACCGCCAACCTCCTGATCGCCTGGTCGCTGCTGCTCGGCACCGGCTTCTTCATCGTGTTCGGCGTGCTCTCGGACAAGATCGGCCGCAAGCCGATCATCATGGGCGGCTGCCTGATCGCGGCGCTCACCTTCTTCCCGATCTTCAAGATGATCACCAGCAACGCCAACCCGGCGCTTGAGAAGGCGATCGAGTCGGTGAAGGTGGAAGTGGTGGCCGATCCCGCCGGCTGCGGTGACCTGTTCAACCCGGTCGGCACCCGCGTCTTCACCCAGCCTTGCGACACCGCCCGCGCCTACCTGGCCGGGCAGTCGGTCAAATACACGACCACCTCTGGCCCGGCTGGCTCCGGCGTGAAGGTGACCGTCAACGGCACCGACGTGCCCTATACCGACGCCAAGGCGAGCAACCCGGCCGTTCTCGCGGCCGTCCAGGCCGCCGGCTATCCGAAGGCGGGCGACGCCGCCATCGTCAAGATGGCGCATCCGTTCGACGTGTTCCGCCCGCAGGTCGCCGCGATTGTCGGCCTGCTGTTCATCCTGGTGATCTTCGTGACCATGGTCTACGGCCCGATCGCCGCGATGCTGGTGGAGCTGTTCCCGACCAAGATCCGCTACACCTCGATGTCGCTGCCCTACCACATCGGCAACGGCTGGTTCGGCGGCCTGCTGCCGGCGACCGCCTTCGCGATCGTGGCCTCGACCGGCGATATCTATGCCGGCCTGTGGTACCCGATCACGTTCGCGGTGATCACGGCGATCGTCGGCTTCATCTTCCTGCCGGAGACCAAGGACGTCGACATCCAGTCGACCTGATCACGGCGCGAGCGGCGTCCCCGCTCGCACCTCTTCACACGACGAACGGCCGCGGATCACTCCGCGGCCGTTCCGCATTTCAGGCCGGGAGTTTCTCTTTTTGGTGTCAGGTCGCACCGATGAACTGCAACACCACCTCGCGGACATGCGGGCGGCTGCGATGCTCGATCAGATAGATCGCCTGCCAGGTGCCGAGCATCATGCGGCCGTCATGCACCGGCACCTGCAGCGAGACCGCGCTCAGCATCGTCTTGATATGGGCCGGCATGTCGTCGGGCCCTTCGGTGTCGTGCACCCAGCCGGCATTCTCCGGCGCCAGCCGCGCCAGCGCCGTGGTGAGATCGCGCAGCACGGTCGGGTCGGCGTTCTCCTGGATCGTCAGCGACGCCGAGGTGTGGCGGATGAAGGCGGTCACCGCGCCTTCGCGTGCCGCGGCCTCGCGCAGGAAGGCCTCGACCTCGCGCGTGAGATCGGTGAAGCCGCGGCCCGAAGTCTGCACGGTCAGAACCGACGTCACGACGGTATTGATAGCGGCCGTTGCAGGCGCCGTTCGCGATGTCGATCTTGCGGGCATGTGCTCGGTCTCCTCGGCGCGATCTCAGATCTTGCCTCAGATCTTGCCCGAGACGTCCTTCTGCACCCGCTGCGCCATGTCGAGCAGCCGGCGCCAGGCCTGCTCGAGAAAGCCCATCATGCGGTCCATGTCCTGGTCGCTGGGCAACGGGATCTCGATCTTGCGCGCTCCATCGGCAGATTTCGACTCGCCCGGCTTCTCGCCAGCCTTGTCGCCGATCTTGGGCTCGGCCTTCTTCAACTGATCGGATTTCGGCAGCGCCTGGTCCTTCGGCAGCGGCTCGTCGATCTTGCCGGAGATGCTCTGGTCGCGGGAGGCGAGCTGGACCTTGAGCTTTTCGTTCTCGGCCTGCAGCCGGCCGATCTCCGCATCCAGCGCGGCGCGCTCGTCGGGGACCGCGTAGCAGGCCCAGCCGCCGGCGCTGTTGTTGCAGGTCGAGACCGCGCCAGTGCGGGTGTCGAGGCGGATCACACCGTCGGGCGTGGTCGACATCGTGTAGCGGCCCTTGTCGCTCTCGGGCGCAGCGTCCTCGGCCGCCGACGCTTCCACGCCCAGGCAGCTGACCGCAAGGAGCGCAATGAGGTGCCGCCGATATGGCTTCGTGAGACTCATGGCTGGATCTCCAAGGCAAAGTCGAAGGCACGTTTCAAGTCACGTTCGCGACCGCCGTCATGCACGCCCACATTGTGTCGCGGCCATGACATGGCCTCAGGTGCGGTCACCTGCCACAGGCCGCCCTTCAGCGTGGGACGTATAGGCGGAGCGGCCGGATTTCAACGCGTCGGCCAGGAGCTCGAGCCGGTCCTGGCCCCAGAACACCTCGCCCTCCAGCACGTAAGCGGGCGAGCCGAACACGTCGGCCGCGATGGCGTCCTGCCGGTTCTGCTCATAGACGGCGCCCACGGCATCGGTCGCGGCCTGCGTCACCAGATCGCGCCCGGGCAATCCGGCCGCATCGGCCAGCCCCGCGATGACCTCCGCGTCGGCCAGATCGAGCTGCTGCTCCCAGATCGCCGGGAAGGCGCGCCGCAGATACGGCTCGGGATCGAGCCCGGCCTGCAGCGCCGCGATGACGACGCCGTCCGCGAGCCGGGCATTGAACGGCCAGTTCTTCGGCTGCAGGTGAAAATCGAGCCCGCGCCGGTCGCGCCAGCGCTTGAGCTCGACGATGCGGTAGCGCTGCCGCGCCGGGTGGCGCTTGGCGAGCGGCAGGCCGCCGGTTTCGGCGAACAGATCGACCAGCATGACGGGCTTGAGGTTCACCGCGACGCCGTGACGCGCGGCAATGTCGCGGAACAGCCGGTGGCCGATATAGGCCCATGGCGACTGCAGGGAGAAGTAATAGTCGATCTGGCGCGACATCCGGGTTCCGAGCTTGGTTGGGCGTCAGCGACATCGGATCAGACGACTTCGAGCGGCGCAAGATCGCAGCTCGGCACAACGCTGTTGATGCGGCGCAGTGACAGCTGCGACCGATCTGACGAAAAAGCCGAGAAATCGAGCAAATTCAGGCATCTAACAGTTCAACACGCAATCTTGACTTGGGGGGATGCGGTCAGTATGGTCCGCGCGGCTTTAAAGGGCGATGGGGCGCTATTTCCTGACACTCGCAGCATCGGATCGGGTCTCCACACATGGCGGATAGGCACATGGCGGATGGCACGAACGGTGACAGCGGACACGGGGATCGCGACAAGTCGCCCGATGAGGCTGCGCTTTCCGCAAGGCTCGGAAGTCTCGACCAACGGTTGTCCGAATTTCGCGACAGCCGAAAGATCGGGGCTGATCAACCTGGAAACGGCAGCGGTGACACTGCAGCCCGGGCTTCGGCCATGGCGCGTGGCCTGCGACTGTCCTCCGAGTTGATTGCCGGTGTCCTCGTCGGTGCGGTGCTTGGCTGGGGCTTCGACCGTCTGCTGTCGACATCGCCCTTTGGATTTATCGTGTTTTTCCTGCTCGGCTTCGCCGCCGGCGTGGTGAACGTGGTCAGATCTGCAGGCACGGCTCCCGACAGACCCCGCCAGTGAGACATCAGCGGAAGTTCGTCGAATGAAGTGCACAGCGCCGGCGTGGCCGGTCAACAATGAGACGCCACGCGGATGATCGATCCGATCGAACAATTCCACCTCAACAAGATCTTCACGATCGGCCATATCGGCAATCAGGAGATCGCGTTCACCACCTCGTCCGCGTACATGCTGCTCGCGGTCGTGATCATCTCTGTGATGATGCTGGCCGCCGGGCGTCAGCTCGTGCCGGGCCGCTTCCAGTCGGTGGTCGAGCTGTCCTACGAATTCGTCGCCAACACCATCAGGACCAGCGCCGGCTCGCACGGCATGACGTTCTTCCCGCTGGTGTTCTCGCTGTTCATGTTCATCTTCGTCTCGAACATCGTCGGCATCATTCCCTACACCTTCACGATCTCCAGCCACATCATCGTCACCTTCGCGCTGGCGCTCCTGGTGTTCCTGACGGTCATCATCTACGGCTTCTACAAGAACGGCCTGAAGTTCTTTAAGCTGTTCGTGCCCTCCGGCATTCCCGTGGTGATCATGCCGCTGGTGGTCGTGATCGAAATCATCTCCTTCTTCTCGCGGCCGATCTCGCACAGCGTCCGTCTGTTCGCCAACATGCTGGCCGGCCACGTCACGCTGAAGGTGTTCGCGAGCTTCGTGACCATGCTCGGCGCGCTCGGCTTCGTCGGCAAGGTCGGCGCGCTGTTGCCGCTCGGCCTCACGGTCGCCCTGACCGGCCTCGAGCTGATGGTCGCGTTCCTTCAGGCCTACGTCTTCACGATCCTCACCTGCATCTATCTCAACGATGCTATCCATCCGGGCCACTGATCCGGCCCTCTCTACCAAACCCCTCAAAGGAGTTCGTCATGGATCCGGTCGCAGCGAAGTACATTGGCGCGGGCATTGCCTGCATCGGCATGGGTGGCGCGGGTGCCGGCATCGGCATCATCTTCGGCAACTACCTGTCGGCCGCTCTGCGCAATCCGTCGGCCGCCCAGGGCCAGTTCGGCAACCTGATCTTCGGCTTCGCGGTGACCGAAGCGCTCGGCATCTTCTCGCTGCTGATCGCCCTGCTCCTGCTGTACGCCGTCTAAGACGGCCTGAGCCGGACAGGAGAAGCCCGTGGCTGAAAGTCATGGCGTGGCCAAGGGCGGCGAGGCCAAGGGCACCGCAAGCGCCCATACGGAGGCCGAAGGCGGGCATGGGTTTCCTCCTTTCCAGAAGGAAACCTTTCCCTCCCAGATCGCCTCTCTGGTGATCGCCTTCGTGGCGCTGTACGTGATCGTATCGCGTGTGGCGCTGCCGAAGGTCGGGGCCGTTATCGACGCCCGCCAGAAGTCGATCGACGGCGATCTGGCCGAAGCGCAGCGGCTGAAGGATGAGTCCGAAGCCGCGATCAAGGCGTATGAAAGCGAGCTCGCCGCGGCACGGTCCCGTGCCCAGGCGATCGGAGCCGAGACCCGCGAGAAGCTTGCGGCCTCTTCGGATGCCGAACGCAAGGCGCTGGAAGAAAGTCTGGCGGCCAAACTGGCCGCTGCTGAGACGTCGATCGCCACCACGCGGACGACTGCAATGAGCAACGTTCGCGGCATCGCCGCGGATGCGGCCTCTGCGATCGTGAAGCAGCTCACCGGCAAGGCCCCCGCGGCCAAGACGGTCGAGGCTGCGGTCGATGCATCGTTGAAGGGAACAGCCTGATGCATCTGCTCGCTGATCCGGAAACCTGGGTTGCGATCGCGTTCGTGATCCTGATGGGCCTATTCGCCTATCTCGGTGTCCACCGCACGGTCCTGAAGGCGCTCGACAATCGCGGCGAGCGCATCAGGAGCGAGCTGGCGGAGGCCAAGCGGCTCAAGGAAGAGGCGGCCAAGGTGCTCGCCGATTACAAGACCCGCCGCGCCAGCGCCGAACGTGAGGCCGAGGAGATCGTGACGAGCGCCAAGGCGGAAGCCGAGCGTATCGCCGCGGAGGCCAAGGCCAAGATGGAAGACTTCGTCGCCCGGCGCACCAAGGCGGCCGAGGGCAAGATCGCCCTCGCGGAAGCCCAGGCTCTCGCCGACGTCAGGTCCGCGGCAGCCGAAGCCGCCGTCCAGGCCGCCGCGACCGTGCTGTCGCAGACGGTCAAGGGCAGTCTCGGCGAAGATCTGGTCGCCAAGGGCATCGCGGAAGTCAGCCGCAAGCTGAACTGAGCCGGCGTCCATCAGACTCCAACATCTTCCAAAAGGCCGGTGCCCCGCACCGGCCTTTTGCTTTTGCGCCCGACGGCCGGCGCGATCACCGGCTGCGTCGACCATTCAACAAGCACCCCGATTGTCGCGGGCGCTTGCTCTCATTTCCGCTTCTTGGCCGCGCGCTCCGGGGTCAGGGCCTGCGGATCGAAGCCGATATAGAACACGTAATTGTCGGCGTTGGCGCCGGGCGGCGGCACCGGATACACCATGTCCTCCGCCACGATCGTGAACGGCA
The DNA here is from genome assembly GCF_030159255.1 of Bradyrhizobium sp. SSBR45G. Classification (GTDB taxonomy): domain Bacteria; phylum Pseudomonadota; class Alphaproteobacteria; order Rhizobiales; family Xanthobacteraceae; genus Bradyrhizobium. Next base: position 42,112 of record NZ_BSCT01000033.1, read on the forward strand.
CGCTGCCATCGCCGGACATCTGCACCGTGGTGCGATAGGCCTTGGTGGCTATGACCTTTTCGCCGATGCCGCCCTGGACCACCGCGATGCGCATCGGAATGTCGACAGTGGCCGGTGCGCCGGCCGGGCCGGCCACGATGCGGCCCTGGATGCCGATCTTGGCCACGATCTCCGCGCCATTGAGATTGCACTCGCGAGCGGTCTTGGTGATCGAGGCCTGGAAGCGAACGTCGTTGCCGACCGCCTGCTTGCCCGGCGCGGCCACCGCATAGGTCGAGGCGCCGGCGCGGATGTTGACCTGCGGGCAAGTCAGCCCCTCGGTCGGATCGGCCGGCGGACCGCCGCTGGCGGGAAGGTCCTGCTGTCCCTTGTCGTCGGACCCGCCGCCGAACAGGCTCTTGAAACGGTCGGTCAACGATTGCGCCGCCGCTGGCGGTGCGGTCGCTGCCACTCCCAGGGCCAGCAGCACAGCCGCCAACGTCCCACCCCGAATCACACACGTCTGTCGCATCTCGAAGTCCCCGGCATCACGTTCGCCTGGCTCGCCCCACGTTCTCCGGCCTGAGGCTCCGGCCCGCGCGATCGCGGGCAGGCCCCTCGGACGCCGGCCCGACGGCGGCTGCAGTCAGGCGTCTATACCCATTTCGGAGGCTGGAACCAGCCCCGATCGGCCTCGCTCACCCCCCGCCCGATCACAAATGCTAACCCCTGAAATCCTCATGCAGCAGGCCGTAAAGGTAGTGATCCTGCCAGACCCCGTTGATGCACAGATAGCGCCGCGCCAGACCTTCGCGGGTGAAGCCGCACTTTTCCAGCACGCGAATCGACGGCGTATTGGTCGGGATGCAGGCCGCCTCGACCCGGTGCAGGTTGAGCTCGCCGAACAAGGTCGGCAGCAGCAGCCGCAGCGCCGCGGTCATGTAGCCGCGATGGGCATGCGGCTGGCCCATCCAGTAGCCGACGGTCCCGGCCTGGACGATGCCACGCCGGACATTGGCCAGCGTGATGCCGCCGAGCATCGCGCCATCTGATTCGCGGAACGCGATGAACGGATAGGACCGGTCGGCCGAGATGTCCTCGGCATAACGGCGCAGCCGGCGGCGGAAGCCGGAGCGCGTCAGGTCGTCGGACGGCCAGATCGGCTCCCAGGGCGTCAGATAATCGCGGCTGACCTCGCGCAACTGGGCCCATTGCGCATAGTCGGCCATCTGCGGCGCGCGCAGAAACAGGCCGTGTCCGCGCGGAGCGAGCGCGGCCGGTCCACTGGTCGGTAAGCGAAACAGGGCCATCGGTGATGCTCCCCCCCTGCCCTTCAGCGCCTCAACCTGCGCGACCGGCGCATCTGGCGGCGGCTAAGCGCGCAGGCAGCGGTCTCGTGCTCAATGCAGCTGAGCCTTGGATTTCGGCCCGGCGAGACCTTCGGCGAAAGTCACCGCCGTGTCCAGACCCCTGCCGCTGCCGAGCGCGACGACCGCCGGCTTGCTGCGTGCGAGCAGCGCACGTGCCGCATCGCGCGTGCTCTCGACACTGACGGCCTCGATCTTGGCAACCATCTCCGGCAGGGTCTGCGGCCGGCCGTAGGCCAGGATGTGACGCGCGAGCTGCTCGGCGCGGGCGCTGCAGCTCTCCAGCGCCATCAGCAATCCCGCCTTCATCTGCGCCTTGGCGCGCGCCACCTCGGCCTCGCTCAGCGTCTCCACCGAATTGCCGATGATGTCGACCACCACCTCCATCATCTCGGGCGCGTCGGCCGGATCGGTGCCGGTGTAGAGGCCGAAGAAGCCGGTGTCGCTGTAGGGCGCGTGGAACGTATAGACGGAATAGCAGAGGCCCCTGTTCTCGCGGACCTCCTGGAAAAGCCGGGACGACATGCCGCCGCCGAGGATGTTGGTGAACACCTGCAGCGAGAACAGCGACGGATCCGCCTGCGGCACGCCTTCGAGCGCGAGCGTCAGATGCGCCTGCTCGAGATCGCGATGCACGACGCGCGAGCCGCCCTTGCCGAACGCCGCCGGCAGCGGCTTCGGCGCCGGCCCGCCATTGAAGCTGGCGAATCGCTTCGTCACGTCCTCGACCACGCGCTGATGGTCGACGGCGCCGGCCGCAGCCACCACCATGTCCGGCCCGCGGTAATGCGTCGACAGATAGCCATGCAGCTTGTCGCGGTCGAACGCCTCCAGCGTCTTGGCGGTGCCGAGCAGCGAACGGCCCATCGGCTGATCGGGGAAGCAGAGCTCGTTGAGATGCTCGAACACGACGTCGTCAGGCGTGTCCTGCGCCGCGCCGATCTCCTGCACGATGACGTTCTTCTCGCGCTCCAGCTCCTCCGGCACGAAGGACGGGTTGGCGAGGATGTCGGCGAGCACGTCGAGCGCCAGCGGCACGTCGGCCTTCAGCACGCGGGCATAATAGGCCGTCGTCTCGGTCGAGGTGCCGGCGTTGAGATCGCCACCGACGGCCTCGATCGACTCGACGATCTCGCGCGCGCTGCGCGTCGTCGTGCCCTTGAACGCCATGTGCTCGAGCAGATGCGAGATGCCGTGCTCGTCCGCCTTCTCATCGCGTCCGCCGACCCCGGCCCAGACCCCGAGCGCCGCGGTCTCCAGATGCGGCATCGTGTCGGTAACGACCGTCAGACCCGTCGGCAGCTTGGTGACTTCCACGCCCATCATGCCATTCCCTGCTTGGCGGCCCGGCTGACCGAGCGGATGAATTTTTCCACTTCGGCCTGGTCGTTCCGCATGATCCTTGCGTCCTCGCGCTTGCTCATCAGCCCTTCGAGCCAGACCGGCAGATGCGGCCGCATCCCGCAGGCGGTCTCGACCGCATCGGGGAATTTGGCCGGATGCGCCGTCGCCAGCACGATGTTCGGCACCGAGGTATCCGTGCCGTCGCGGTCAGCCACCGCCAGCGCGACCGCCGTGTGCGGGTCGACGAGATCGCCGGCCTCGCGATAACAGGCGCGGATCGCTGCCGCCGTCTCGGTCTCGTCGGCGCGGCCGGCATCGAAATCGGCGCGAACAGCGGCCAGCATCGCATCCGGCAGCACGAAGCGGCCGGACTGCTTCAGGCTCTCCATCAGCCGTCGCACGACGGCCGCATCGCGGCCGCCGGCTTCGAACAGCAACCGCTCGAAATTCGACGACACCTGGATGTCCATCGACGGCGAGGCCGTCGCGTGCACCTCGCGCACCTCGTAGATCCCGGTCTGAAGCGTGCGCGCCAGGATGTCGTTGACGTTGGTGGCGACGCGGAGCTTGCGCACCGGCAGGCCCATGCGCTTGGCCACGTAGCCGGCAAAGACATCGCCGAAATTGCCGGTCGGCACGGTGAAGTCGACGGCGCGGTGCGGCGCGCCGACCGCAACCGCTGACGTGAAGTAGTAGACGACCTGGGCGACGATGCGGGCCCAGTTGATCGAGTTGACGCCGGACAACGAGACCGAATCGCGGAAGGCGTGATGGTTGAACAGCCCTTTCACGAGCGCCTGGCAGTCGTCGAAATGGCCTTCGATCGCAAGCGCATGCACGTTGGACGCGCCCGACGTCGTCATCATCCGCCGCTGCACCTCGGAGATGCGGCCATGCGGGAACAGCACGATGAGGTCGGCATTGTCGCGGCCGGCAAAGGCGTCGACCGCGGCGCCGCCGGTGTCGCCTGACGTCGCGACCACGATCGTGGTGCGCTCGCCGCGCTTGGCGAGCACGTGGTCCATCAGCCGCGAGATCAGCTGCATCGCCACGTCCTTGAACGCCAAGGTCGGGCCGTGGAACAGCTCCAGCACGAACTGATGCGGCGCGATCTGGTCGAGCGGCACCACCGCGGGGTGGCGGAACGTGGCATAGGCCTCGTTGGCCATGCGGCCGAGCTCGGCATCGGAGATCTCGCCGGCGACGAACGGCTTGATGACCTCGACGGCGACCTCCCAATAGGGCCGGCCGAACAACGAGGCGATGGTCGCAGCCGACAGCTGCGGCCAGGTCTCGGGCACGTAGAGGCCGCCGTCCCGGGCGAGCCCGGTCAGCATCACATCGCAGAAGGTGAGCGCGGGGGCTTCCCCGCGGGTCGAAACATAGCGCGTCAAACCGCTCTCCTGACCTGCGTCACCAGGCCATAACCCGTTGATTGAATTCGAAATCGGAACCGCCCGGCGGCAACATGGTCCGGCACCATAATGGTTTTGGGCAGGCTGCGAAACCGGTTGTTGGGCCAGGAATGGTCGCGAGGACGGGTTACGGCGGGGTTACGGGGCATGAGTTCGGCGAAGTGGGTCGCAACGGCGGACACGATCAGGTCGAGCGGACCATCCACTCCACCACTGTCATCGCCCGATTCAACCGGGCGACCCAGTACGCCGCGGCGGCTGTGGTCGACCGCACCGCCGCGGCGTACTGGAACCCCGCTTTCGCGGGGGATGACAGCGGTGTTGGCGGCCTTCAGTCGGGCAGCCCGAAGCAGCGGACACGTCCGAGACACCAGCGCGATCTCTCCCAGTCGTCATTCCGGGGCGCCCGCAGGGCGAGCCCGGAATCCATAACCACGACCGGGAGTACGGATTCCGGGCTCGCGCTCCGCGCGCCCCGGAATGACGGCGGTGCATGTAATCGCGTTCTCGCGGCGCGATCGGCGCCCGAGCTTTACGGATCTTTCTCCCTCCTCAGGCGGAGGGCGCAGGGAAGACCGGATGCCGGCTGGCACCCGCGGCCCCCGTGCGAACAGAAGTGCACGGGGCAGGAACAGGTTCAGCCAGAGCGACCCGGCCTTCCCTGCGCGATGGCTTACGATTTATACGCGCTCTCCTCGGTGCACCGGGCTTGTTGGCCACCGTTGCGCATGATGCTTGCGCATCAGCGCGTGATACCAGCGTCGGGGTATCAGGACCACGCGACTTCACCGTCCGTGCCGGCCGCACTCGTCAGTTGCAGCCGACCCGTCCATCGCACCCCACCTCACGCCCGTGACGACGCGTACGCCCCTCGCAACGAGGCGGGATGGGGAGAGACAACCACAATTTCGGAAAAATGAAAGAGAAATTTTCGCGCAGGCTGGACTGGATTGGCTGATTGCGTTGGACCTGCTCGCAAAAAAGAAAGTTTCGGTGCATCAAGGTTTGTTAGTTGGCGGTGCGCTCAGGCGTAGATCCTGGCGGCCCGTCGGACGACTCAGACGCGTGCGGCGGGCGCTGCTACGCAATGCAGGCCGCAGAGCGGCTTCACCCCGGTGTCGTCCCGGCAAGTCCGACAACGCGCAAGCGTTGCCGGACGCCGACCCAGGACCCATAACCACCATCGCCCGTGTGAGACACGCCGTTGCTCCAGCCTGCCGCCTCACAACCGATCGGGGTTATGGGTCCCGGGTCGGCGCGCGCCGGCGCTATCGCGCCGACGCGCTTGCCCGGGACGACGGCGGAATTTTGGGGGGCGCCGGTCAAACCCCGCATGAGCGCAGCGACATGCAGGGCTACGCGCTCAGCCGAAAAGACGCAGTCGGCAGCCGTCATTGCGCGCCATCCACAAATTGCGTCGGCGCAACGACGCCTCGCAATGACGGGGATAGAGGTCACCTTCATATGCGCGCGTGACGCGCTCGGTCTGCGGTCATCGGCAGGCCGCGCGCGCTTAGCGCATCAACGCTCTGTAACACTCGCGGACTTCGTCCGGTTGATCTTCGGCGCTCGGACATGGCTCGATGCGAAAGCAATCGATCCTTTCACGCGACTTGTAGATGGCGAGCCTTACGCGCTCGGCCGTGTCAGTCGATTTCCCTGCGAGCACTATGCCAAGCCCCGAATCGTCGCCCGACAGCGCCAACCCATCTGCTTCAAAGGAAACGCCCGCTACGCACTCCGCCGGAATATCTGTCCACCCTCCGCCATGCTCGATGCGCATCGATCTTTCCACGCTTGCGCCAAGCTTCTCCGGATTTCGGTTGCAGGCAGGCTTGAGGGCGCGCAGCTCGACCCTTGCGAGATCGTGCCCCTGTTGGTTCTTGAAGCTCAGGATTGCAGCGTCAGGCCTGCACCACGGACCAGAGTTCGCGCGGCATGCCATCGAACTGGAGAGCAGGAGACACAGGGCTCCGGAGAGCGCGATCATCTTCATCGGCATGAGCTATGATCCGTCATCGATTCCAATCAGGCAGTGAGAGCTTAGCGGCCTGCATGCCTTGCGTTCGACGGAACGAATACGCCCAAACTCAGTGTCAACAAAGCTCAACCGTTTATGGGCTGAAAAACCGTCTGGCCGTGGCGCCATGGCAAGACTTGTGGCTCCCTTGAACCGGAACCGTGGCTGGGTTGTCAAACCCAAGCGCCCCTGCCCGAGCGGGCCAGTATCAGATGGAGCCCCCCATGATCGTCGTGACGACGGAGAACGTGACCGGACACCGCACGGTACGGATGCTGGGGCAGTGTTTTGGCGTGGTGGTGCGCAGCCGCGGGCTCGGCGGCAATCTGGTGGCGAGCCTGCGCTCGATCGTCGGCGGCGAGATCCACGAATACACGCAGATGCTGGAGGAGGCGCGGCGCCATGCGCTCGACCGGCTCGTCTCCAACGCCACCTCGATGGGCGCCAACGCCATTCTGATGATGCGCTTCGACAGTTCCGAGATCGGCCAGAACATGAGCGAGATCGTCGCCTACGGCACGGCGGCGGTGATCGAACCCACGCCATGATCGGGCTCGTGCTCTGGCTCGTCGTCCTCCTTGCCGTCGTGCTGGTGTGGGTGTTCTTCCGCCAGGGCGGCTACAAGCGCGACGCGCTCTCGGCGCCGCCCGGCCCGGACTGGGTCAGGACCGAGGAACGCTTCGTCGATCCCACCAGCGGCGAGACGCTGGACGTGTGGTTTCATCCGCGGACCGGCGAGCGGGCGTATGTGAGGGCGGGGCGGTAGGCGTTAGAACCAGCCGCCCAGCATCAGGGCCAGAACCGGCAACTCTCCAGGCTTGTTGCGCCTATGATTGACGATGGCGGCGCATTCGAGAAGCGCCCGATACTGCTCCGGACAGCGCTGCTGCAAGTCGTCGGCGTGATCGACGCGGAGGATGAGAACGTCGCCTTGGGCCACCGTTATCGCGCTCAACCCGCTGTCGGGATCATCGACATAGGTCATGCAATCGATCCAGGCGTTCATGTTGCATCCGTAGAAATCGGGGAAGCCCAGAGCCTCCTGAAACACACGGTGGAAACTGTCCCAGTCGCGAATGCGGTCGGTGGGGATGTTAACGATGGTCGCTTGTGACATAGCACGCCCTGATTTCGTGGCACTCTTCGCTTGCATGGAGTTGAAGTAAAGGCTTGCTCGGCCAAGAATGCTTCACGAGAATGTATCACCAGAGGCCCCATGATCATCCAGCACATCGCAGCCTTCACCGACGGATCACGCGGCGGCAATCCGGCGGGTGTCGTCCTTTGCGAGGCGCTGCCCGAGGCCGCCACCATGCAGGCGATGGCGGCTGACATCGGCTATTCGGAAACGGCGTTCGCGGCGCCGGCCGGGGAGTCATGGCGGGTGCGCTATTTCGCGCCGCAGGCCGAGGTGGATTTCTGCGGCCATGCGACCATTGCGCTGGGCGCCGCGCTCGCCAGGCATCAAGCCTCCGGTACGTTTGCGCTCACGCTCAATCATGCCGACATCACCGTCGATGGCCTTCATTCCCCGACGGAGTGGAGCGCTGCGTTCCGCTCGCCGCCGACGCTGACGCGCGCGCTGACATCTGCTGACCTCGACGAAGTTCTTGACCTGTTCGGACTGTCGCAAGACGACCTCGATCCGCGTATCCCGCCCGTCATCGCCCATGCCGGGATGGATCACCCGATCATTGCGCTGCGCGACCGCGGCCGCCTCGCTGCCATCAGGTACGACTTCGCCAGAGGCGAGGCGCTCGCGCAGCGCGAGCGCTACTGCACCTTCGCCCTCCTGCACGCCGAGACGCCGCAACTGTTCCACGCGCGCAACCCGTTTCCGTTCGGCGGCGTCTACGAGGACCCGGCGACGGGCGCTGCCGCTGCGGCGCTCGCCGGCCATCTGCGCGAACTCGGTTGGCCGACCGCGGAGCCGATCGTGATCCGGCAGGGCGAGGATATGGGCGTGCCCTGCGGCCTAAGGATCGATCTCGACGGGCCGGCCGGCGCGCCAGTCAGGGTGTCCGGCAGCGTGCGCGAGATCCCCGTGTGATCTGATCCGGGATGCCGGCGCAGGGCCGCCGTGCACCGGGTTTGCAACGAGGGCGCGGCGCGCCTTCCGTCGAGGTACGGCCGGGTCGTGACGAAAGAGGACAACATGCCACCGCAAGACGCGCTGGTGATCGTTCTGATCAGCGGCAGCCTGCGCGCCCGCTCGGCCAGCAGCGCAGCGATCGCGACCGCGGCCGAGCTCGCGCCAGCCGGTGTCGCGCCGGCGATCTATGCGGGGTTCGGCGAGCTGCCGCATTTCAATCCCGACCACGATCGTGATCCGCTGCCCGAGCAGGTCGTGCGACTGCGCGACCTGCTCGGGCGCGCCCGGGCGATCATGCTCTCGACCCCCGAATATGCCGGCTCGCTGCCGGGCAGCTTCAAGAACATGATCGACTGGACCGTCAGCGCCGGCAGCCTCTATCAGCGCCCGGTGGGGTGGATCAATCCCTCGGCCCATGGCGGCGCGCAGGACGCCCATGCCGACCTGCGCACCGTGCTGGAGCGTGCCGGCGCGACGATCGTCGAGGAGGCCTGCGTCGCCGTACCGCTGCCGCCGGCGGCCTTGACCACCGATGGCCGCGTTGCCCCGCCTGAGATTCGCACTGTCATCGCCGGCGCGATGACCGCGCTGGCGCGCGCGGCAGCAGCGCGTGATGAGACCACGAACGCGTCATCCTAGCCGTCATCACGCCGGCGAGGAGCCCCGACCGATTTTTCCGCCGACACCAGGACTCTCATGCAGGAGGGGCGGCCTTCGCATCGGCTTCGGCGAACACCGCCTTGGCTGCGAACAGGCCGTTGAGCGCGGCGGGAAAGCCGGCATAGACCGCCATCTGCATCATCACCTCGGTGATCTCCTCGCGGCTGAGACCGACGTTGAGCCCGGCATGGATGTGCACCTGGAGCTGCGGGCTGGCGTTGCCGAGCGCCGTCAGTGCCGCGATGGTCGCGATCTCGCGGCTGCGCAGGTCGAGGCCGGGGCGGGAATAGATGTCGCCGAACGGAAACTCGATGATGTAGGTCGCGAAGTCAGGCGCGATGTCGGCGAGCGACGCGATCACATTGTGTCCGGCGTCGCCGTCGATTCTATCGAGCGCGCGCCGGCCGCGCGCCAGCCGGTCGTGCTCGTCGATCGCGCCGGTCTTCGTCGTGCCCGCCGTCGGGGATGGGCTCGGAATGGATTGCGTCATGATCACTCGTCCTCTCGCTGCTGCCGGTATAGCCGGCGATCTTGCCGTCGAGAACGAGAAGGCAATCCTGCAACGTGGCGACCCGCGCCCGGACCGCGTCACGATGGCGCTCCAACAGCCGGCGCCGCTCCGGCTCGCTGGCGGCGCCGCCTGCCCGCAGTTCAGCATAGCGCAGCATGTCCCGGATCGGCATTCCCGTGGCCTTGAGGCGGCCGAGGAATTCGATCCAGGACAGGATCGATGCGTCGTAGTCCCGCTGGCGGGCATGATCGCGACCGGCCCTGGGCAGCAGCCCGATCCGCTCGTAGTAGCGGATCGTGTGGGCCGTCAGCCCCGACTGTCTGGCCAGCTCGCCGATCTTCATGCTTGCCTCATCTCATTCACGACGCCAGGCAGGCTACGGGTTCGAGCGCGCTCTAAGTCAAGCGTCAATCATCACGCGCCGTTCCGGCGCGCCCGCGCCCACACCGCGAAGGCCACGATCAGCGCGGCAGCCAGCGCAAACCACGTGATCGCGTATTGCATGTGCTCGTCGCGCAGATGCGGCGACAGCGGGCCTGGCTTGGGGATGCCGTTGTCCGGCACCGGCGTTTCCAGATCGATGTAGAACGGCGCGACCTCGCCCCAACCGAGCGTCCTGGCCATGGCGTGATGATCCCTGGTGAACCACAGGCGCTTGTCGCGGTTCTCGGCGGCGGTGAGCAGGCCCGCAGCTTCGGGGAAGCGCAGATAGCCGGTGATGGTCACCGGCTCGCCGGTGACCAGCTTGGCGGCGGCGCGATCCTGAACGCTGCGCTCCTGCATGGTGTTGGCGACGAAGCCGGCATCGATCACCACCGTTTCACCCGATCCGAGCCGCGCCGGCAGGAAGGCCCAGGTGCCGGGGCCGGAGACGTCCTCGCGCACGGCGGAGCCGGCGCTGTAGACCATGGCGTCCGGCAGCTTGGCGTAAGCAGCGGTGAAGCTGACGCGGCGGAATTCGTCGCGCTCCGGCGTCAGCGCGCGCCATTCGCTTGGAGGCGGCAGCGGCGCTGGCGCAGCCGCGACGCGATCGGTGAGGGCTGCGATCAGCGCGTGCTTCGCGGCGCGGCGCTGCAGCTGCCAGACGCCGAGGCCGATGAACAGCGCGACCATCAGGACCGTGAACGCGGCGAAGGCGCGGGAGGAGGTTTTGCGGCTGGGCGCACTCGTCATCGCGGAGTTGCCCGCGAGTTCATCGACTCTCGGCCGGCGCGGACGGTGTGCCCCCCTCCCCCTTGCGGGGAGGGGGGCGCACCTTCAACGCCGCGTAGATGGTCGGCTCGAACGCGCATGCTCCGCCTCATTGCGGCGTCTTGTCCACCAATCGTCCCGGCGCAGCCTTGTGGTGGAATTGCAGGGCGATCAGCAGCGACTTCATGGCGCGGAGCGGGAGCAGCGTCGTCACCAGGATCAATGGTCCCCACAGCGCGGCGTGGACCCAGAACGGCGGCTGGTACTTGACCTCGACGATCAGGGCGGCGCCGACCACGATGGCGCCGGCGAGCATCATGATGAAGATCGCCGGGCCGTCGCCGGTGTCGATGAAGGCATAGTCCAGGTCGCAGGACTCGCAGCGCTTGCGCAGATTGAGGAAGCCCTCGAACAGCTTGCCCCGGCCGCAGCGCGGACAGCGGCAGGCGAGCCCGCGCAGCACGGTCTGGGCCAGGGAGACGGGCGGATGAGCGGTCATGATGTTTGCCCCAGGGCTGCCGGACGCAACGCCTCGTGGTGATGGAACCGGAGGCCACGAAAGCAGATCACGTTGGATCGGCCGGCGGTGCCCCAACGAAAAAGGGCGACCCGGCGGCCGCCCTCATCGTAACACGTTCGACGGAATTCGCGCGTGCCGCTTTAGTGCGCGCCGTGCGCCATCGCCTCGGCGCCGTGGCCCCAGACGTAGATGCAGATGAACAGGAACAGCCACACCACGTCGACGAAGTGCCAGTACCAGGCGGCGAACTCGAAGCCGAGATGCTGCTTCGGCGTGAAGTGGCCGGCATAGGCGCGGATCAGGCAGACTAGCAGGAAGATGGTGCCGACCAGCACGTGGAAGCCGTGGAAGCCGGTCGCCATGAAGAAGGTCGCGCCGTAGACGTGGCCGGCGAACGAGAACGTCGCGTGGCTGTACTCGTAGGCCTGCACGCAGGTGAAGGTCGCGCCGAGCAGGACGGTGAGGATCAGGCCGTATTTCAGGCCCTTGCGGTCGCCCTCGAGCAGCGCGTGGTGCGCCCAGGTCACCGTGGTGCCCGAGGTCAGCAGGATCAGCGTGTTGAGCAGCGGCAGGTGCCAGGGATCGAAGGTCTCGATGCCCTTCGGCGGCCAGACGCCGCCGAACAGCGCGTCGCGGGTGGCCTGCACCTCGAAGTTCGGGAACAAGGCGGCGTTGAAATAGGCCCAGAACCAGGCGACGAAGAACATCACCTCGGAGGCTATGAACAGGATCATGCCGTAGCGGTGATGCAGCTGCACCACGCGGGTGTGGTCGCCCTTGTACTGGGCTTCCTTGATGACGTCGCCCCACCAGCTCGCCATGGTGTAGAGCACGCCGATGGTGCCGATGCCGAACACGATCGGCGCCGCGCCGAACATCTTGTGCATCCAGCCGATCGCGCCGAACGCCATGATGAAAGCCGAGACCGAGCCGACGAACGGCCACGGGCTCGGGTCGACGAGATGGTAGTCGTGATGCTTGGCGTGCGCCTCAGCCATGGCAAGTCTCTCCCCAGATCGATGCCGGTCGCCCCGGCACGTCGTCATTCAACAGTGATGGTCTCCGCATCCCGGAAGTCCGCGCCATCACAGATTGCCCCGCGGCTTGTCCGGCTCGCCCGCGGCCACCGGCTTGGCAGCATCGCGGATGGGATAGAAGGTGTAGGACAGCGTGATCGTCTTCAGCGAATCGTTCTCTGGATCGGCCGTGATCGCCGGATCGACATAGAACACGACCGGCATCTCGCGGGTCTCGCCCGGGGCCATGGTCTGCTCGGTGAAGCAGAAGCAGTTGATCTTCTGGAAATAGGAGCCCGAGGTCAGCGGCGTCACGTTGTAGGCGGCCTGCGCCATCGTGGTGCGCGCCGACTGGTTGGTGACGGTGTAGTAGACCGTGACCACCTCGCCAATCGCAACCTCGATCTCGGTCTTTTCCGGCTCGAACTTCCAGGGCAGGCCGCCGGCGACGTTGGCGTCGAACCGCACCGCCATCCGGCGCGCCAGCGGCGCACCCGACGGCGCATGGGTCGCCACCTGCGTGGTGCCGTTGAAGCCGGTGGCGCGGCAGAACCAGTTGTAGAACGGCACGGCCGCATAGGAAGCGCCGACCATCAGCACCACGACGGCGCCGCAGATGCCGCCGACCAGCGCATCGCGGCCGACGCCACGGCGCGGCGCGGCGGCGCCCTGGGCGACCTGCGCGTGCGTCGGAACGGTCTGGTCGGCTTTGTCCATGATCTCGGCCTGCCTCACACCATCCTGCATCTACATCGGCCGTTTCAGCACCACCGGTCCCTTGACCATGGTGACGGCGAAGAACAGCACCACCAGCACGCCGAGCGCCAGCGCGATCGCAATCGAGCGGCGGCGCCGGCTGCGCAGCTGCGCCTCGGTGAGGACGATGCCCTCGGGCTCATTCGGATCGGCCATTGCGGTTGCCATGCTTTCCTGCCCCGCGCTTCGTTACCAGATCAGCGGCGCGATCATGCGCGCGATGGCCTCGAGCCCGAGCGTCGCGAACAGCGCGAACAGATACAGGATGGAGAACGCGAACAGCTTGCGGTTGGCGCGCAGCGAGGCCGAGCGCTCACGCTTGCGGAACACCTCGATCGCGAGCCACAGCATGCCGGCGCCAAGCGCCAGCGAGACGATGCCGTAGACGGCGTCGAAATAGCCGAGCGGCCAGGGCGCCAGCGCGACCGCCACCAGCACGATGGTGTAGAGCAGGATCTGCAGCCGGGTCGCATCGGGACCGGCGACCACGGGCAGCATCGGCACGCCGGCGCGGGCGTAATCGTCGGTGCGGAACAGCGCCAGGGCCCAGAAATGCGGCGGGGTCCAGAAGAAGATGATCAGGAACAGCCAGAGCGGCTCCGGCGCGATCGATCCGGTGGCCGCGGCCCAGGCCACCACCGGCGGCAGCGCGCCGGCGGCGCCGCCGATCACGATGTTCTGCGCGGTCCAGCGCTTCAGCCACAGCGTGTAGATCACGACGTAGAAGAAGATCGTGAAGGCGAGCAGCGCGCCGGCGAACCAGTTGACGAGGATGCCGAGCGTCAGCACCGAGAAGAACGACAGCGTGATGCCGAAGGCGAGCGCCTCCTGGCGGGTCACGCGCCCCCGCGGGATCGGGCGGTTGGCGGTGCGCGACATCAGCGAATCGATGTCGCCTTCCAGCGCCATGTTGAGCGCGCCAGAGGCGCCGGCGCCGACCGCGATTGCCAGCAGCGAGGTGATCGCGAGCACCGGATGGAAATGGCCGGGGGCGATCAAGAGACCGATCAGCGCCGTGAAGATCACGAGCGACATCACCCGCGGCTTCAGCAGCGCGAGATAGTCACCGACATCGGCCTCGGAAATCCGCGGGCCGACGGCGATGGCGTTCTGATCAATGACCGACACGGCGAATCCAGACTTCAATTCAAAGGAGCTGAACCAATGCGCTACAGCACTTTGGCTTCGGATATCCGGTCGGTGCGCCGCACGACGCGCCGGCCGGCAGATGTCGATGCGGCGCCGGAGCGGCGCCGCATCGGAGGCCGTCGGGGCTTACTGCACCTTCGGTAGGACCTCGAACTGGTGGAACGGGGGCGGCGACGACAGCGTCCATTCCAGCGTGGTCGCGCCCGGTCCCCACGGATTATTCGCGGCCTGCTGCTTGCGCACGAAGGCCTCGACCACGCCGTAGATGAAGATCAGCACGCCGAAGGCCGAGATGTAGGAGCCGATCGACGACACCAGGTTCCAGCCGGCATAGGCATCGGGATAGTCGATGTAGCGGCGCGGCATGCCCGACAGGCCGAGGAAGTGCTGCGGGAAGAACACCAGATTCACGCCGACGAAGGTGACCCAGAAGTGCAGCTTGGCGACGCCCTCATTGTACATGTAGCCGAACATCTTCGGGAACCAGTAGTACCAGCCGGCGAAGATCGCGAACACGGCGCCGAGCGACAGCACGTAGTGGAAGTGCGCGACGACGTAGTACGTGTCCTGCAGCACGCGGTCGACGCCGGCATTCGCCAGCACGACGCCGGTGACGCCGCCGACCGTGAACAGGAAGATGAAGCCCACGGCCCAGATCATCGGAGCGCGGAACTCGATCGAGCCGCCCCACATCGTGGCGATCCAGGAGAAGATCTTCACGCCGGTCGGCACCGCGATCACCATCGTGGCGGCGACGAAATAGGCCTGCGTCGCCGAGGACATGCCGACCGTGTACATGTGGTGCGCCCACACTACGAAGCCGATGCCGCCGATCGCGACCATGGCGTAGGCCATGCCGAGATAGCCGAACACCGGCTTGCGCGAGAAGGTGGAGACGATCTGGCTGATCATGCCGAAGCCGGGCAGGATCAGGATGTACACTTCGGGGTGACCGAAGAACCAGAACAAATGCTGGAACAGCACCGGGTCGCCGCCGCCGGCCGCATCGAAGAAGGTGGTGCCGAAATTGCGGTCGGTCAGCATCATCGTGATCGCGCCGGCCAGCACCGGCAGCGACAGCAGCAGCAGGAACACCGTCACCAGCACCGACCACACGAACAGCGGCATCTTGTGCAGGGTCATGCCCGGCGCGCGCATGTTGAAGATCGTGGTGATGAAGTTGATCGAGCCGAGGATCGACGACGCACCAGCCAGATGCAGCGACAGGATCGCGAAATCGACCGCGGGGCCCGGATGGCCCGATGTCGACAGCGGCACATACATCGTCCAGCCGGCGCCGACGCCGTTGGCACCGGCCTCGCCCTCGACGAAGGTCGACGTCAGGAGCAGCGCGAACGAGGCCGGCAGCAGCCAGAACGAGATGTTGTTCATGCGCGGGAACGCCATGTCCGGCGCCCCGATCATCAACGGCACCATCCAGTTGCCGAAGCCGCCGATCATCGCCGGCATCACCATGAAGAAAATCATGATCAGGCCGTGGCTGGTGACGAACACGTTGTAGGTGTGACTCTCGTGGAAGAGCTGCACGCCCGGATACATCAGCTCGATGCGGATCGCGACCGACATCGCGCCGCCGATCAGGCCGGCGAACACGGCGAAGATCAGATACATCGTGCCGATGTCTTTGTGGTTGGTCGAATACAGCCAGCGCCGCCACCCGGTTGGATGGTCGTGCGCATGATCGTCATGGCCGGTGTGTGTCGCTACGTTCGTCGCCATTGTCCAATCCTCAGTGTCCCCGGTGGGCCGCCAGAGGCGGCCTCAATTTCGCGTTACGTCCCCGCCGATTACTGCGACACGCCCGCAGCGGACGCGTAGGTCGAGGTCGGTGCGCTGGCGTACTTCTTCTTGGCGTCCTCGATCCAGGCGGTGAACTCCTGGTCGCTGACGACGCGCACCGCGATCGGCATGTAGGCGTGGTCCTTGCCGCACAGCTCCGAGCACTGGCCGTAATACATGCCGACCTTGGTCGCCTTGAACCAGGTCTCGTTGAGGCGGCCGGGGATGGCGTCGACCTTGATGCCGAACGACGGCACCGCGAACGAATGGATGACGTCGGCACCGGTGGTCTGGACGCGAATCACCTTGTTGACCGGCACGACCATCTCATTGTCGACCGCGAGCAGACGCGGCTTCTTGTCCTGCGCCATCAGCGAGTCGAACTCGAACTTGCCGTTATCAGGATAGGCGTAGCTCCAGTACCACTGCTTGCCGGTCGCCTTGATCGTCAGATCGGCGTTCGGAACGTCGAGTTCGAGGAACAGGAGACGGAACGACGGCACCGCGATGGTGACCAGGATCAGCACCGGGATCAGCGTCCACGCCACCTCGAGCAGCGTGTTGTGCGTGGTCTGCGACGGCACCGGGTTGGCGCGCGCGTTGAACTTGACGACCACTGCGACGAGCAGCGCCAGCACGAACAGCGTGATGATGGTGATGATCGCCAGCAGCAATCCGTGGAACCAGGTGATGTTCTCCATCACCGGCGTCGCGGCTTCCTGCAGCTTGTATTCCCATGGCGCCGGCTGCCCCGTCTCGGCAAACGCCGAACCACCCGACACGAGCGTCATGCCCGTTGCGGCCAACCCCAGCAAGCAGGCGCTCAATTGGCCTTTCGACATCTTCATGTCGTCGCGCTCCCTTCAGAACTTTCCCCCTCGGCGCACCGCCCGATTCACGTGGCGCGCCGTCGATCCGCTCTCCTGACAATTGGCCTTCGGGCGGACGCTTGAGAAAAGCACCTTGGCCAGTTCACTGGAATGACGAAATCTTTCTTCTCAAACCATAATTCTTGACCTATCGCAATGCAGTCTTAAGCCGGATATCGCGCGCGGCGCCGTTCGTGACGGCACGTTGATTTTTCCGAGAAATTGCTGCATGCCGTGGTTTCGCGGGCAACGGGCGCTTGACAGCCGTGCGGCGCGATGTAGGCAACGGACTGCGGCCGTTTGCGCGGCTGATTCGACGGGGCGCAGCGGCCGTGCACCAGGGGTGCGGCCTTATTTCGTATCGTTTCGTGCCGTACGCTGCTGGCGCTGTCCTCATGACGCCATCATTGCCGTATCATGGCGTCGGATGCGCAGATCACCCACAGGAAATTGTCATGGCACCGACCCGGAGCAGGGTTTCAACGGACAGGGCAGCTGACATGTCGACCCCAGCTGCGAGTGACTCGCGCGGTTTGTGCCGATTCAGCGCGGTGCGTGAACGACTCACGACCAGCGCCGCTGTCATGACCCGGCTCGCAGCCGCGACGGTGCTCGCGCTGACGCTCGCGACAGCCATCGGCATGAGGCAGCCGGCGCTGGCGCAGGGCGCGGTGCGCTCGGTGCATGGCGACTGGCAGATCCGCTGCGACACGCCGCCGGGCGCGCAGGCCGAGCAGTGCGCCCTGATTCAGAGCGTGGTCGCCGAGGACCGCTCCAATGCCGGCCTCACCGTGATCATGCTGAAGACCGCCGACCAGAAGAGCCGGCTGATGCGCGTGGTCGCACCGCTCGGCGTGCTCCTGCCCTCCGGCCTCGGCCTCAAGCTCGACAACCAGGACGTCGGCCGCGCCGGCTTCGTGCGCTGCCTGCCGAATGGCTGCGTCGCCGAGGTGGTGCTCGAGGACAAGCTGCTCGGCCAGCTGAAGACGGCGAAGACCGCGACCTTCATTATCTTCGAGACGCCGGAGGAAGGCATCGGCTTCCCGCTCAGCCTGAACGGGCTTGCCGACGGTTTCGACAAGCTACCCTGACGTCTCGACTGATTGACATCAATTTCCGACGTCCGCTGATGTGATCAGACTGGCGTGATCGATCCGGCCCAAGTGCCGTCGCAGCCACACCGTCGCTCAGCGCCGCCCGTCGAGGGCCAGGGCCATCACGAGCAGCGTCTTGTCGAAGCCGTCATCACCGGCCTCCCGCGGCTGCACCGCCTTGAGCAGGAATCCTGCCTTCTGGTAGAGCCGGATCGCATTGGTGTTGCTGCGGTAAACCGTGAGCTCGACGCGCGAGAAGCCGGCCGCCTGCGCCGCCTCCAGGGCCGCGGTCATGAGGCGCCGCCCGATCCCCTGGTGTCGAAACTGCGGCAATAGGCCCATGCCGAGCACCCCGATCCGGGCATCGATTGGCCCTGATTTGGGCGTCACATCGCACCAGCCGACCACCTCGGCGGCGGAGATTGCGACGAATTGCGGGTATCCTTCGTGGATGTTGTTCAGAATGAAGGCGCGCGTCGACTCGAGCGGCGGCGC
Organism: Bradyrhizobium sp. SSBR45G; assembly: GCF_030159255.1. GTDB lineage: Bacteria > Pseudomonadota > Alphaproteobacteria > Rhizobiales > Xanthobacteraceae > Bradyrhizobium. Next base: position 60,390 of record NZ_BSCT01000033.1, read on the forward strand.
CTGCACGAAGGACAGATAGCGCCGTTCGCGCGCGACGCAGTCCAGCGTGCGATGAAAGCTCTCGATGTGAGCGGCCGTAATGGGAACGATCTCAACCATGTCCGTTCGGTAATCATCCTGCCCCTCGCGCCCCGGCGTCAAAACAACTATCTTGGAATGAACGCTCCGACAACGGATTGACCCATGACCGCTCCCACCACTTCCCTGCTCGAACGCGCCAACCTGGATCGCGATGCGGTCCGGAGCGAGGTCGCGCGCGGCCTGGCCGGCGCCGATGACGGCGAATTGTTCTTCGAATACAGCCAGACCGAGGCGCTGACCTTCGACAATGGCCGGCTCAAGCAGGCAACCTATGACACCAGCCAGGGTTTTGGCCTGCGCGCGGTGAAGGATGATGCGGTCGGCTACGCGCATTCCTCCGACGTGTCGCTGCCGGCGCTGATGCGCGCGGCCGATGCGGTCAGCGCGGTCAGGGGCGGCTATTCCGGCACGTTCGCCAGCGCGCCGCCGCACACCAACGTCCGGCTCTATGCCGACGACAATCCGCTCGATGCGCCGGGCTTCGAGAGCAAGGTCAAGCTGCTCGGCGAGATCGACGCCTATCTGCGCGACAAGGATCCGCGCGTGCGCCAGGTGACGGTGAGCCTCGGCGCGACCTGGCAGGTCGTGGAAATCCTGCGGCCCGACGGCGAGAGCTATCGCGACATCCGTCCGCTGGTGCGCGTCAACGTCTCCGTGGTTGCAGGCCAGGGCGATCGCCAGGAGAGCGGCAGCAAGGGCTATGGCGGCCGCGAGCCCTATGCCCGCTTCATCGAGACCAAGGCGTGGCGCGAGGCCGCCGACGGCGCACTGCGCGAGGCGCTGGTCAATCTCGAATCTGTCCCCGCCCCCGCCGGCGAGATGGACGTCGTGCTCGGCGCCGGCTGGCCCGGCGTGATGCTGCACGAGGCGGTCGGCCATGGGCTGGAAGGCGACTTCAACCGCAAGAAGACGTCGGCCTTCGCCGGATTGATGGGCAAGTCCGTCGCCGCCAAGGGCGTCACCGTGGTCGATGACGGCACCATGGCCTCGCGCCGCGGCTCGCTGTCGATCGACGACGAGGGCACGCCGACCAGCCGCACCGTGCTGATCGAGGACGGCATCCTGGTCGGCTACATGCAGGACCGCCAGAACGCGCGGCTGATGAACATGGCGCCGACCGGCAATGGCCGCCGCCAGGGCTATGCGCATGTCCCGATGCCGCGCATGACCAACACCTACATGCTGCCCGGCGAGCGCGATCCCGCCGAGATCATCGCCTCCGTCAAGAACGGCATCTACGCCGTCAATTTCGGCGGCGGCCAGGTCGACATCACCTCGGGCAAATACGTGTTTCAGTGCACTGAGGCCTACAGGATCGAGGACGGCAAGGTCGGCGCGCCGGTGAAGGGCGCGATGCTGATCGGCAACGGCCCGACGGATCTGAACCGCATCAGCATGATCGGCAACGATTTGTCGCTCGACACCGGCATCGGCACCTGCGGCAAGAACGGCCAGGGCGTGCCGGTCGGCGTCGGACAGCCGACGCTGCGCATGGACCGCATCACTGTTGGAGGCACGGGCCGATGAGCCTCGAGAAGACGTCTACGAGCAAGATCCGGACGAAAGCCCCGCTGAAGGAAACGACGTGGGGCGGGCAGATCGTGCAACTCCTCGCCGTCGTCGGGGTCGTATTCCTCGCCAAGGGCGCGATCGCCGAGCCGTTCTACGTGCCGTCGGGCTCGATGGAGCCGACCCTGCTGATCGGCGACGCGCTGCTGGCGTCGAAATTCCCCTATGGCTACGGCACATCGTCGCTGCCGATGCAGATCACGCTGCCGGAGACGGGACGGCTGTTCGGCGAGACGCCGAAGCGCGGCGACGTCGTCGTGTTCCGCTGGCCGGGCGACACCTCGCAGGCCTGGGTCAAGCGCGTCGTCGGCCTGCCGGGCGATCGCATCCAGATGCGCCAGGGCCAGCTCTACATCAACGGCGAGGCCGCCGCGCTCAAGCCGGATGGCATCGGCGACGCCGAGGACGACAGCGGCCGCAACGAGCCGGCCTATCGCTATGTCGAGACATTGCCGAACGGCGTGTCGCATCTGATCTTCAAGATGCGCGACAACGGCCGCCTGGACAACACGCCGGAAGTGGCCGTGCCACCGGGCAAGCTGTTCGTGCTCGGCGACAACCGAGACAACTCCGCCGACAGCCGCGTGTCCCTGCGCGACGGCGGTGTCGGCCTGCTGCCGATCGACAATCTGGTCGGTCGCGCCGATGCGGTGGTCGGCTCCTGGGATCTCGGCTTCAAGAACCAGCCGGTCTGGGCCTGGCTGTCGGGTTTCCGGCTCGACCGCTTCTTCACCGCGGTGCGCTGAACGGGCGGGCCTCGTGACCTTCGACGATGTCAGGGCAATCGCGCTGGCATGGCCGGAGGTCGAGGACGGCACGTCCTACGGCACGCTTGCGCTGAAGGTGCGCAAGAAGATGCTGGCGCGGCTGAAGGAGGACGGGGACAGCCTCGTGCTGCCCGGCGTGCCGCCGGACGAACGCGCAATGCTGGTCGAGAGCCGGCCGAAGCTGTTCTATTTCACTGATCATTATCTCGATTATCCGATCGTGCTGCTGCGCCTGTCGCAGGCGCAGCGCGCCGACGTCGAGCCGCTGTTGCGCCGGCAATGGCAGGCGCTGGCGTCGAAGAAGGCGCTCGCCACGGTGGATCGCGGCTGAAGCCGGCTGCGCGCCGCCCTCATCTCATGTATTGAACGTGTCGACGGCACCCATGTTTCCTGATGCCATCGACCGCCATGACCGAAGACGAGTTTATCGCAGCCGCGCTGCGCAATCCCATCAACACGGCCATCATTCGTGTGCTGCGGGAAACGGCCTTGCCTGATGCGTGGCTCGTCTCCGGCTGCCTGGTTCAGACCGTCTGGAACATCCGCACCGGCCGTCCCGTCGACCACGGCATTCTCGACTACGATGTCTTCTACTCCGATCCCGACACATCCTGGGAGGCAGAGGACGCCGTCATCAAACGCGTCGCGTCGCAGCTTGCGGGTATCGATGCCAAGGTCGAAGTGCGCAACCAAGCCCGCGTCCATCTGTGGTATCCCGCCAAGCACGGCCGCCCCTACCCGCCGTTGAGGCGATCGACCGACGGCATCGATCGCTTTCTCACAGCGAACACGCAGGTCGGCCTCCGGCCCGTTGCCGATGGGTACGAGCTCTATGCGCCCAAGGGTCTCGCCGACATCGCGCAGATGATCGTGCGACCGAACCATACGGCCAACTTTTCGGCGGCGAACTACGCGGCCAAGGCGACGCGCTGGAAGGCGCTATGGCCGGAGATCAAGGTGATCGCTGCTGAGGCGTGAGCGCGACTGGAGAGAATGAGAAGCACAACTCGCTCATCCCGTCATTCCGGGGCGCGCGCAGCGCGAGCCCGGAATCCATAACCACCATCGTGAGTATGGATTCCGGGCTCGTGCCGCTACGCGTCACGCCCCGGAATGACACTGAGTATGGTGCGCCAACGGTGCACGTCGCTTCAACGGTTATGATGGACAGCCTGCTCGCCAGCGAGGGCAAGGCCGCGACCTCGCCGGACGCGGGTCTACTCCGCGTCATTGCGAGCGCAGCGAAGCAATCCAGGACCGAGCAAGGTATCTGGATTGCTTCGCTGCGCTCGCAATGACGGAAGCCCTTGTGAACGGCCGACGTTTGGCGCTCTCTCGTCGCGCGCTAGCGCACCACGCCCGAGGTGAACCCGGCCCGGCGCCGCGGCGGCTTGATTTCCTTTTTCAGGAAGCAGTGCGCCTCCTTGCCGGCATAGCCGGGCCGCGCAAAGGTCCAGGCGCGGCATTTGTTGTCGCCGGTGCAAGCGGCCTTGCAGATCTCCTCGGAGTCGGCCGCCTTTTCATCCTTCTTGTCCGGTGCCTTGTCGCCGGTCTTGTCTGCGCCCTTGTCGGCCGTCTTGTCGACCTTGTCGTTGGCCTTGAGATCGGTGGTCTTGATGTCGAAGCTGCGATAGTCGCCGCCGGGGCGGTCGATCGAGGTCTCGACGGCATCGTTGCGGATCTCGACCACGCCGGCGCCGCGCACGCCGGAGACGCAGCAATTGTCGGGGACGCGCGCCGGCACGCTGTTCTTCAGCCAGCACACGGCGCCCGCTTCCATGACCGTCGGATAGTTGAAGCTCCAGGCCCGGCAGCGCCGGTCATGCTCGCACAGCAGGGCGCAATCGGCCGGGTCGCCGGAAGCGACCGGCGCGCTCATATAGTCGCCGCCCGGACGGTCGGAATAGGTTTGGGCATCGGCCGGCGTCAGGCAAGCGGAAGCGAGCAGGCAGGCGAGTGCCCGCAGCCATGCCCCGAGGAGGCGCCCCGTGCGCCGATGAAACATCCGACCCATTGTTAACGCTTGAGTTTTCTTCGCGTGTTTGGGCGGTCATTTGATCGCCACGAACCTGTATGGCGGATGAACGGCTCCGACGCTTGGGAGGCGCTGAAGGCATAGCTGCGGCATACCTGCGCCAAACCGGACGGGAGACACAAACGGCAACAAAAAGGGGCGCGCGAGCCGCCCTCCGTCAGACCAGAACCGGCCTGTTTGCCGCTGAAGACCGTCAAGGCCCGTTGGACGGCGATTGTGCCCTCGCGCGGACGACACCCTCGCAGGCGCTCCGGAACAGGCTCCGGACGTCGACGGTTTCGCCCTTTTCGATCCGTTTGGAGATCGAGGTCACAGGAAACAGGAGAATCGTCGTTCCCTGATCATGGAGCGCCGGATCGCGACCATACTCATCCTCGACCGCGATCCACCGCAGATTCAGCTCCTGGACCAGGGCATCACCAAAGCTGACGCCGAGGCTTTGGAGCTTCCAGGTCTCGTTCCGCTCAACCCAGTTGTTGCGCAGGATGGTCTCCAGGAGCGCGAGCTTTCCTTCCAACGTCTCGTAGCGGTCCTTCGCGCCGGGATCGTAGTGATCGCGAACCCAGCTTCTCTGCTTCTGAAGCTGCAACGTCTCGCGGTCGGACAACGCCTCGATCTTCTGGTCCACTTTGCCCTGCTCCGTCGCCATCAGGGGGCGTCACCGAGCGCTCCCAGGAGCGCCCAGAACAAGCAGGAGACATACGGGCCAGAACCGCAGAGCGCTCGCCTCAGAACGCATATTCGTCATAGGCCGGCTCGACCGAGCCACGCCAGGGGCCGTTGAACTTCTCCAGCATCTCCTCCGCCGGCGAGCGGCCGCGATCGATGATGTGATCGAGCGGCTCGAGATAGCGGCTCTCGTCACGGCCGCTCTGGTCGACGCGGTTGCGCCGGCGCAGGCCGTGATGGGCGAGCGCCACGCACTCCTTCGCGACCTCGAACGCGTAGCGATTGCGGATCCGCGTCTTGAAGCCCAGACGGGGGACATCGTCGCGCAGGCTCTGGCGCTCCGACGCGGTCCAGTCCTTGACGAGGTCCCAGGCGGCGTCGAGGCTGACATCGTCATAGAGCAGGCCGACCCAGAACGCCGGCAGCGCCGGCAGCAGGCCCCACGACACGCCGTCGGCGCCGCGCATCTCGAGATAGCGCTTCAGGCGGACCTCCGGGAAGATCGTGGACAGATGATTGGCCCAGTCCGACAGGGTCGGACGCTCGCCGGCCATGACCGGATTCTTGCCGTCGAAGAAATCGCGGAACGAGGTGCCGGAGACGTCGATATAGGTCTCGTCGCGCTTGACGAAATACATGGGCACGTCGAGCGCATAGTCGACCCAGCGTTCGAAGCCCATGCCGTCCTCGAACGCCCAGGGGATCATGCCCGCGCGCTGATTGTCGGTGTCGCGCCATATCTCCGAGCGGAATGACAGATAGCCGTTCGGCTTGCCTTCGGTGAACGGCGAGTTGGCAAACAGCGCGGTGGCGATCGGCTGCAGCGCCACCGAGACCCTGAGCTTCTTGACCATGTCGGCTTCCGAGGAGAAGTCGAGATTGGTCTGCACCGTGCAGGTCCGGAACATCATGTCGAGGCCGTAGCTGCCGACCTTCGGCATGTAGCCTCTCATGATCTTGTAGCGGCCCTTGGGCATCACGGGAATGTCGGCGCGCGACCAGGACGGCGTCATGCCGAGCCCGAGAAAGCCGATGCCGAGCGGGGTCGCGATCTCGCGAACCTGCGCCAGATGCGCCATCAGCTCGCTCTGCGTCTGGTGCACGGTCTCGACCGGGGCGCCGGACAATTCGAACTGGCCGCCCGGCTCCAGCGAGATGGCGCCGCCACCGGTGACGTCGTAAAGCCCGATGATGTTGCCGCGCTCCATGATCGGCTCCCAGCCGAGCAGCAGCTTCATGCCCTCGAGCAGCGCGCCGATGCCGCGCGCGCCCTCGTAGGGTACGGGACGGTGGCCTTCGAGCGTGAACGGCGTCTTCTCGTGCTCGGTGCCGAGGCGGAAGGCGGACGGCGGCTTCACGCCTTCCGCCAGCCACGCCACCAGCTCGTCGCGCGACTGCAGCGGGGTCATATCGATCTGGTCACGCGCCATGGGAGTCTCGGTTCAGAAGCGCTTCGGTGGTTGCGCGTGGTGACAGGAAGGGCCGCGGACCCCTGGGGACCGCGGCTGTGAATGGGTGCCGGTGCTTCATCGGGTCGACGCGCCCTCTTCGGCAGACAATTGCGCGGCCTGACCGCAGGAACAGCCGAGACGGTCGAGCAGCGTGCACAGCCTGGACGCGTCGGCATCCGACAGCTTGGAGCCGACATGCTTCTCGATCGCAGCCGAATAGGCCGACCACATCCGCTTCTGCAGCTCGCGCCCGGCCTCGGTGATCTCGACGAACTGGCCGCGCTTGTCCATCTGGCATTCCCGCCTGATCACCAGACCTTCGTCAGCCAGCCGGTCGATCAGCCGCGAGGTCGAGTATTGCGGGATCAGCATCTGCCGCTCCAGCTCGACCGGGCGAAGCTCGCCAGCGGGGGCGCGGGACAGCTCCAGAAGCGCATCATACCAGGCCAATGGCGGGAAACCGGCCTTCTTCAGCTCCTGCTCGACACAGTCGAGCACCCGGCTCTGGACCCGCATCAGGCGGATCCAGGCGGCAGTCGCCTCGGTCGATGGTTTGCGTTTCATGGGCCAGCTCGTATCCTCAGATCCTCGTTGTAGCGCATTCGATGCAGCTGCATCAATCTTGACGATTCCATGCAATTGCATTTAAGGGCGGCGTGTGACGCCCCGATCGGTTCCAACGACAACAACGGTCTCACGGAGGGAATACCCGATGAAACTTTATTATTCACCCGGCGCCTGCTCGCTCTCGCCCCACATCGCCCTGCTCGAGGCCGGCCTGCCCTATGATCTGGTCAAGGTCGATCTGCGCGCCAAGACCCTGGAAAATGGCGACGATTACCTCAAGATCAATCCGAAGGGCCAGGTGCCGGCACTGGGGCTTTCGAGCGGCGAAATCGTGACCGAAGGCCCGGTCATCGTCCAGATGATCGCCGACCAGGCCACCGGCAAGAATCTGGCGCCGGCCCGCGACAGCGGCGAGCGCTACAAGCTGCTGGAGTGGCTGAACTTCATCACCTCGGAGCTGCACAAGAATTTCGGCCCGATGTTCTCGCCGGCGCTGGCCGACGACGCCAAGGCCTTCTTCAAGGACCGGGTGATGGGCAAGTTCAAATATATCGACAGCCAGCTCGCCGGCCGCGATTACCTGATGGGCAGCCAGTTCACGGTCGCCGACGGCTATTTGTTCACCATCCTGACCTGGGCGGAGCGGATGAAGTTCGACCTCTCGGCGATGCCCAACCTGCTCGCCTACAAGGCTCGCGTCGCCGCGCGGCCGAAGGTGCAGGAGGCGCTGACGAAGGAAGGGCTGATGAAGGCGGGGTGAGCGGACGCGTCTGACGACGCGATCGGCTGGCCACGAAGCCGGTGAGCTCCCCTTCCCTTGCGGGGAGGGGAGCGCCCTGAGGTTGCCGCGTCAGCCTCGCTATGACCGCTCCGCCAGATCCACCGCCGCGAGCCGCGCATCGCGGCGCTTCGACGACCACGCCAAAGCGAGCACGCAGAGGCCGAGCAGCACCGGTGGGAAAACCACGAGGTTGACCGCGGACCAGCCAAAATGGGCGAGCAGCTGTCCCGACGAGAACGAGCCCAGCGCCATCAGGCCGAAGATCAGGAAATCGTTGAAGGCCTGCACCTTGTTGCGCTCCGCTGACGTGTGGGTCTCGAGCACCAGCGCGGAGGCACCGACGAAGCCGAAATTCCAGCCCACGCCGAGCATCACCAGCGTGGCCCAGAAGTGCATCGCGGTCAGACCGGACAGGCCGATGATGGCGGCGACGGCCTCCAGCGCGAGGCCGAGCGCGACGATGGCCGGCGCGCCGAAGCGGGCGATCAGCGAGCCGGTGAAGAAGCTCGGGCCGTACATCGCGACGATGTGCCATTGCAGGCCGAAATTCGAATCCGACACCGTGAGCCCGCACATCTGCATCGCCAGCGGCGCCGACGTCATCACCAGGTTCATCACCGGATAGGCGATGGTGCCGCACAACGCGGCCGCGATGAAGCGCGGCTGGCGCACGATCTCGCCGAGCGGCCGTCCGCCATGCAGGTCGGCCGGCGCGGGCTTCGGCAGGTCGACGCCGGCGACGATGCCCATCGCGACCAGCGCGACCGCCGCCTGGATCAGATAGCTGAAGGCGAACAGATAAGGCGCCCAGACGTCCATGGTCCATTGCACGAGCTGCGGACCGAGCAGGCCGGCGAAGATGCCGCCCGCCATCACCCACGACACCGCCCTGGGCCGGAACGCGGCGCTGGCGCCGTCGGCCGCCGCAAAGCGGTAGGATTGTGCAACCGCGCCGTAGAGGCCGCCGAGGAAGGTCGCGAGGCAGAACAGCGCGAACGAGCCGCTGATGATGGCGAGGCAGCCGAGCACGCCGGTGATGGCGCCGCAGCCGGTGCCGATCAGGAAAGCCGTGCGGCGACCGTAGCGGCGCGAGATCGCGCCGGTCGGCAGGGTGCCGGCGGCGAGGCCGACCACGTACATCGAGATCGGCACGGTCGCGAGCCCGATGTTGGGCGCGATGGTGACGCCGACGATTGCGCCGGTGGCGAAGATCACGGCGGAGTTGGCGCCGGTCAGCGCCTGCGCGGCGGCGAGACGTGCCACGTTGCGGCGCGCGCGGGCGTCGTCGGAGGTGTCTTCGCTCACGATCAGCTCGATCATAGGGGTGTGGGGACGCGCCAGCGCGCTCCAGCGTCTCTGCTGTGGCCGCACTATTGCGGGAAGCGCATGCCGGAGGCAACGGGCGCGAACGGACGACCGCCATGCAGCGCTGTTGATTCGACAGCCTCGGGACGCACGGTTAATCAGGCCAGCGGTATTGTCGCGTCAATGTCGCCAGCGGAGCCTGAGCCATGTCCATCGACGATCGTCCGAACCTCGCGGCGCCCGACGACGATCCGTATCTCTGGCTCGAGGATATCGAAGGCGAGCGCGCGCTCGCCTTCGTCGCAGCGCAGAACCAGCGCACGCTGGCTGCGTTCGGCGATGCCGGCTTCGAACGCGACCGCGATACCCTGGCCGCGATCTTCGACCGGCCCGACAACATCCCGTTCGTCAGCCGGCGCAACGGGCTGTTGTACAATCATTGGAAGGATGCGGCGCACCCGCGCGGCCTGTGGCGGCGCACGACATTGGCCGAGTTCCGCAAGGCGCAGCCGCAATGGGACGTGCTGCTCGACATCGACCGCCTGGCTGCCGACGAAGGCGAGGACTGGGCGCTGAACTGGGTGTCGAGCCTGCCGCCGGCGCATGAGCGCACGATCCTGTCGCTGTCGCGCGGCGGCAGCGATGCCGTGGTGTTGCGCGAGTTCGACCTGACGACAAAGCGCTTCGTCGACGGCGGCTTCACGCTGCCCGAAGCCAAGGGCAGCGTCGACTGGATCGACCAGGATACGCTGGTGCTGTCGAGCGCCTACGGCGATGGCATGGCGACGCCGTCAGGTTATGCGCGCACGGTGCGGCGGTGGCGGCGCGGCGAGCCGATTGAAGCGGCGCAGGTGATCTTCGCTGCCGAGAACAGCGAATCGGTCTGGGTGCGGGCCGGTGTCGACCGCAGCGTGACGCCGGCGCGGGTGTGGTTCTCGGAGGGGCTCGACTTCTTCAACCATCATCTCTGGCTCGGCGACGCGACCGGCGCACACACCAGGCTCGATTTGCCGACCGACAGCTGGGCCATCCCGGATGGCGACTGGCTCGCGATCAAGCTGCGCCAGCCCTGGACGATTGGCACGACCACGCACGCGGCAGACGTGGTGATGGGCATCCGGCTGTCAGCGTTTCTTGCGGGCGCGCGCGATTTCGTTCCTGTGTTCGAACCGGGCCCGCGCCGCGCGCTGCAGGGACTATCTTGGGCCGGTGGATGCCTGGTGCTGTCGATCCTCGACGAACTCCGGCCGCGGTTCGAGGTGTGGACCCCGTCGGCGCAGGGCTGGAGCCAGCAGCGGCTCCTGGGACTACCGGAGCTGGCCACCGTCAACCTCTGGCCGCTCGATGCGGACGAGCTCACGGGCAATGGCGACCTGCTCGCCAGCGTCCAGGATCCGCTGACGCCGCCGGCGCTGCAGCTGATCGAGGGTTTCGGCGCGCCCACCGTGCTGAAGCAGGCGCCGCGTACCTTCATCGCCGAGGGGCACGTCGTGACGCGGCACGAGGCGATCTCGGTCGACGGCGCGCGCATCCCCTATACCCAGACCGGGCCGGCCGAGCTTACCGGCGATGCGCCGGTGTATATGAGCGCGTATGGCGGCTTCGGCCATAGCATCCGTCCGGCCTACAACGCGGCGCTCGGCAAGCTGTGGCTGGAGCGCGGCGGCACCATTGTCGAGGCCAATATCCGCGGCGGCGGCGAGTTCGGCACCGCCTGGCACGATGCCGGCCGCTACGCCGGCAAGCGGCTCGCGCATGATGATTTCGCCGCCGTCGCCGCCGATCTCGTCCGCCGTGGCGTCACGGTGCCGAAGCGCATCGCCGCCCAAGGCGGCTCCAATGGCGGCATCCTGATCACCAACATGCTGGTGCGCTACCCCGAGCGCTTCGGCGCGCTGTTCTGCACCATCCCGCTGATCGACATGCGCCGCTACACCAAGCTGCTCGCCGGCGCGAGTTGGATCGCCGAATATGGCGATCCCGACAAGGACGAGGACTGGGGCTGGCTGCAGACCTACTCGGCCTATCACACCGCCAAGCCCGGCCAGCCCTATCCGCCGATCCTGATCGCGACCACGCGGCGCGACGACCGCGTGCATCCGGGACACGCGCGCAAGATGACGGCCAAGCTGCAGGCCATGGGCTACGATACCTGGTTCTACGAGCCCGCCGCCGGCGGCCATGGCTACGGCACCGACAACCGCGAGCGCGCCAGCTTCATCACGCTGGGCACGCGATTCCTGGCGCGGCATGTGGGGCTGGAGTTGGAGTAGGCTGACCTCTCCGCCGTCATTGCGAGAAGCGAAGCGACGAAGCAATCCAGAGTTCCGACCCGGCCCTGGATTGCTTCGCTTCGCTCGCAATGACGGTGAGTGCGTTAGGACCGGCGCGCGAACACCAGGATCATGTTGTTGGCGGGCATCTCCACCGTCTCACGCAACGTAAGCCCGTTGCGCGCCGCCAGCGCTTCGAGATCGGTGATGTCGCGGACGCCCCAGTCCGGATTGCCCTCGCGCAGCGAGCTATCGAACACCGCGTTGCTGACCGCGCTGTGCTTGCCATCGCGCTTGAACGGGCCGTAGAGCACGAGCAGGCCATCGGGCGAGAGCGCCTGCCCTGCACCCGCGAACAAGCCCTCCGCCACCGACCAGGGCGCGATGTGAATCACATTGGCGCAGAAGATCGCCGTGAGGTGCTCCGGTCCGCCGGCGGCGCGGAACGCGGCGGCCCAGCCGGGATCGGCGAGGTCGACGCGCCGGGCGTCGCGGATGTTGGACAGCCCCGCATGCCTGCGCCAGGCCGCGATGCTGGTCAGGTGGTTGTCGTTGAGATCGCTCGGCCACCAGGTGAGATCGGGGCGCTGGGACGCGAAATGGACCATATGCTGGCCGGTGCCGCTGCCGGCCTCCAGCACGTCGCCCGTTGCCCCATCGAGCAACCGCGCCAGCACCGCCCAGATCGGCTGATGGTTGCGATGGAACGCCGCGGCATCCAGCCGTCCGTCCGGTTCCACGGGGCGGCCATCCCGGCCGAACTCCACGACATAGTCCGCCATTCCCAAACTCCCGGCCACCTGCTGGACGGCCCCATTAACCGCGTTGCGGCGGGCACCATAGCTGCATTGTCAGCCGATGGTCTTTATGCTTTGCAGCCCCTATATTGCCGAGATCACCGAGACGTCGGAACTTCACCTTGATCACAATTGTCATGCGTACCGCCCTGGCGCTCGGGCTTTCGTTCGCCGCGTCCACGGCCGCCCACGCCCAGTCCGGCGCCGCCGAGGGCCAGAAGCTCGCCTTCGACCGCGGCAAGGGCAATTGCCTCACCTGTCACGAGATCAAGGGTGGCGACCTGCCGGGCTCGATCGGTCCGAAGCTGGAGAATCTCAAGGCGCGCTACGACCGCGCCGGGCTGATCGCGATCCTCCATGACGAGACCGCGCGCAATCCACTGACGGTGATGCCGCCGTTCGGCCGCAACCGCATCCTGACCGAGCAGGAAATCAGCGCCATCGTCGATTTCCTGCAGACCCTCTGAGTTCCATGTTTGGAGACCCTGCCATGACTGCCTCGTTCGGCCCGTTGGCGAGCCGCCGCCTCTTCATCAAGGGCGCTGGCCTCGTCGCGCTGATCGGCCTCGGCAATGCCGTGTTGCATGCGCCCCCCGTCCTTGCTGCGAGCAACGACAACAAATATCCGGACGACGCCTTCAGGCAGAAGAATGCCACTGATGCGGTCAAGGCGCTGTACGGCCGCGACCACGAGGCCTCCGACAAGATCAAGCTGGACGCGCCCGAGATCGCCGAGAATGGCGGCGTGGTGCCGATCGCGGTGACCACGACCTTGCCGAACGTCACCTCGATCGCCTTCATCGTCGCCGAGAATCCGAACGCGCTGGCGGCGTCCTACAAGATCCCCGAGGGCACCGTGCCTGCGGTGGCGAACCGGCTGAAGATGGCCAAGACCTCGAACGTGATCGCGCTCGTCGAATCCGGCGGCAAGCTCTACAGCGCGACCAAGGAGGTCAAGGTCACCGTCGGCGGCTGCGGCGGCTAGGGGCAGGAGATCATCATGGCATCGAGCATCCGCGTCCGCGCAATCCTGAACGGCGAGATCGCCGAGGTGCAGACCCTGATCCAGCACCCGATGGATACCGGCCTCGTCAAGGACGCCAAGGGCGAGCTGATCCCGGCGCACTACATCCAGCAGCTGACCTTCACGCACAAGGACAAGACCGTGTTCCTGGCGGACTGGGGCACCGCGGTCTCCAAGGACCCCTACGTCAAGTTCGCCTTCAAGGGCGCGGCGAAGGGCGATGAGCTGAAGGTGAGCTGGGTCGACAATACCGGCGCAACCGACAGCCTCACGGCGACGATCCAATGAGCGCGATGCGCCTCGCGCTCGCCGTCGCGGCCACCCTCGCCTTCGGCGCGTCGAGCGCGGCGGCCGCCGACAAGCCCGACCCGGCCGCCGACGCCAAGGCGTTTCAGGACTACTTCGTCAAGAAGTTCCCGAAGGTCGCGTTCGACGATTTCGTCAACGGGCCCTATTCGATGAACGCCGACATGCGCCGGCAGTGGGAGGAGAAGGAGCAGTTCCCGCCTTATGAGTTCGCGCTCGACGCGGGCAAGGAGATGTTCGCCAAGCCGTTCAAGAACGGCAAGACCTATGCCGACTGCTTCCCGAATGGCGGCATCGGCATCCGGCAGACCTATCCGTATTTCGACGACAAGGAAGGCAAGGTCATCACCTTGGAGCTGGCGCTGAACCGCTGCCGCGAGGCCAATGGCGAGGCGCCCTATTCCTACGTCAAGGACGAGATGGCCTCGCTCACGGCCTACATGGCGTTCACCTCGCGCGGCAAGCGCTTCGACATCAAGATCCCGGATGATCCGCGCGCGCTGGAGGCCTATGAGCAGGGCAAGGAGTATTTCTACACCCGCCGCGGCCAGCTGAACTTTTCCTGCGCCAGCTGCCACGTGCAAAGCCCGGGCGAGCGCATCCGCGCCGAGATCCTGGCACCCGCAATCGGCATCCTCAACGCCATGCCGATCTACCGCTCCGAATGGAGCGGCATGGGCACGATCAGCCGCCGCATCGTCACCTGCAACAGCCAGACCCGCGCCGTGCCGCTGGAGCCGCAGTCGGACGAATACCGCAACCTCGAATATTATCTCTCCTACGTGTCGAACGGCCTGCCGGTTTCAGGACCGGGAGCGCGGCCATGAGAAATTTCGCGACCACCCACGTCATGAAAAAGATCGTGTTCGCCATGATGGTAGCAGCGGCTGGCGCAGGCTCCGCGCGGGCCGCGTCGGAAGCCGACTATCTCACGGCTGTCGCGGCGGCCGAGAGCGCCCACAAGGAAGCCGGACGTCTGCGCAACCAATGGACCGTGACACAGACCGCACTCAATGCTGCGAAGAAGGCGGCAGAGTCCGGCAACTTCGATTCTGCACTCAAATCAGCCCAGGAGGCCGAGGCACTCGCCAGGGCCTCGATCATCCAGGCCACCAGCGAGAAGCAGCGCTGGAGGGACATGGAGATCCGCTAGAGCATGATCCGGAACGGCGGACACCGGTTTTCCCTCGCGACAAACGCCGAAGGCGTTTGCGCGGAGATCATGCGCAAACAAGGGGACCGATCATGATGCGATTCCACGGAATCGCATCATGATCGGTGGACGCGAGCCATGATTCGGCGCCGGGACTTTCTGAAAGCATCAGGTGCCGCGGTACTCGCCGCACCGGCGCTGCTGCGCAGCGCCCGCGCCGTCGACACGGTGAGCCTCTACGACGTCGAGAAATTCGGCAATGCGCGCATCCTGCACATCACGGATACGCATGCGCAGCTGCGGCCGGTGTTCTTCCGCGAGCCGAGCGTCAATCTCGGCATCGGCGAGATGTGGGGGCGGCCGCCGCATCTGGTCGAGCGCGCCTTCCTCGACCGCTATGGCATCCGTCCCGACAGCGCCGAGGCCTATGCGTTCACCTGCTTCGAGTTCGAGAAATATGCCGGCCGCTTCGGCCGGATGGGCGGCTTTGCGCATCTGAAGACGCTGATCGACAAGCTGCGCACCGATGCCGGCGATCATCGCTCGCTGCTGCTCGACGGCGGCGATCTCTGGCAGGGCACCGGCCTCGCCAACGCGATGCGCGGCGCCGACATGGTGAGCGCGGCCAATCTGCTCGGCATCGACGCCATGACCGGACATTGGGAGTTCACCTATGGCGAGGAGGCGCTGCGCGCCAATCTCGCCCGCTTCAAGGGCGAGTTCCTGGCGCAGAACGTGTTCCTGACCGAGGAGGCCGCGTTCAACGACGCCAAGGCGCTCGATCCCGGCTCCGGCCGCGTGTTCAAGCCGGCCATGATCCGGGAGATCGGCGGCGCACGCATCGCCGTGATCGGACAGGCCTTCCCCTATGTGCCGATCGCCCATCCCCGCCGCTTCACGCCGGACTGGACGTTCGGCATCCGCGAGGAGGAACTGCAGAAGCTGGTCGATGCCCTGCGCGGCGCCGACAAGGTGGATGCGGTGATCCTGTTGTCGCACAACGGCATGGACGTCGACCTCAAGCTGGCGAGCCGTGTCACGGGCATCGACGTCATCCTCGGCGGCCACACCCATGATGCGATTCCGCAGCCGGTCGCGGTGACCAATGCCAAGGGCGCGACGCTTGTCACCAATGCCGGCTCGAACGGCAAATTCCTTGCCGTGCTCGATCTCGACGTCGGCAAGGGCCGCGTCGCCGATGCGCGCTACCGGCTGCTGCCGGTCTATTCGGAGCTGCTGAAGCCCGACGCCGCGATGCAGGCGCTGATCGACCAGACGCAGCAGCCCCAGGTCGCGGCCTGGAGCGAGAAGCTCGCGACCTCCGACCGGCTGCTCTACCGGCGCGGCAATTTCGAAGGCCCCACCGACGACGTGATCTGCGCGGCGCTGCTCAGCCAGCTCGATGCGCAGATCGCGCTGTCGCCGGGATTTCGCTGGGGCCCGACCTTGCTGGCCGGACAATCCATCATGCTGGAGGATGTGCTGGCGCAGACCGCGATCAGCTATCCCGAGACCTATGTGCAGCGGATGACCGGCGCTGACATCAAGGCCGTGCTGGAGGACGTCTGCGACAATCTCTTCAACGCGGATCCCTATCTGCAGCAGGGCGGCGACATGGTGCGGCTCGAAGGCCTGTCCTACCGCTGCGCGCCGTCGGAGCCGATCGGCCGGCGCATCTCCGATCTCACGCTCGACAACGGCCGCTCGCTCGAGGCGGGGAAGACCTACAAGGTCGCCGGCTGGGCATCGATGAACGCGCAGGACGGCAAGCCGGTCTGGGACATCGTCGCCGCGCATCTGCGCAGCGTCGGCCTCACGTCAGCGGGGACCAGCACGGTCACGCTGTCCGGCGTCGACGGCAATCCGGGATTCGCATCGCAATCGTGAGCTGCAGCGGGCAGCCGCCCGCGACACGGCGTTCCGCCATATTGTCAGCGCCGGAGCGGAGCATGCTCGACGGCGTCTCGCCCTGCATCGGCCCCCTCCCTCGTGGACACTCACTTGCGATGCGATAGTGTCGATGCGGCCTGCGCGGCCTTGCGCGCGAACGTCGAGGCTCGTCAGCCCATCGTCTTCCGAGAGGACATCCCCCATGGCTGCACGCGGATACGACTACATCATCGTCGGCGCGGGCTCGGCGGGATGCGTGCTCGCCAACCGATTGTCGGCCGACGCCACCTGCCGCGTGCTGCTGCTCGAAGCCGGCGGCTCCGACCGGCACTTCTGGCTCCGGATTCCGATCGGCTATTATCGCAGCATCTACGACAACCGCTTCTCGCGGCTGTTCCAGACCGAGCCGAGCGAGCTCACGGACCGCCGCGCGATCGTGTGGCCGCGCGGCCGCGTGCTCGGTGGCTCGTCCTCGATCAACGGCCTGATCTTCATCCGCGGCGAGCCGGCCGGCTTCGATGATTGGGAACGGCTCGGCGCAGCCGGCTGGAGCTACCGCGAGCTGCTGCCCTATTTCCGCCGATACGAACGCTACCAGGGCGGCGACAGCCAGTATCATGGCGGCCTCGGTGAATTCGCCGTGTCCGAGCTTCGGACCGGCAATCCCGCCTCCGCGGCCTGGGTCGACGCCGCAGCGGAATTCGGACTCCCGAGAAATGGCGACTTCAACGGCCCGACGACGCTCGGCGTCGGCAGCTATCAGCTCGGCATCGGCCGCCACTGGCGATCGAGCGCGGCGACCGCGTTTCTCCATCCGATCATGCATCGCCCCAATTTGACCGTCGTCACCGGCGCCCAGGCCAGCCGGGTGACGTTCGACGGTCGGTCGGCGAGCGGCGTGGAATGGATCAAGGATGGTGCGGTGGTCTCGGCGGCGGCGGATCGCGAGGTTCTGCTCGCAGCCGGCGCGCTGCAGTCGCCGCAATTGCTGCAACTGTCCGGCATCGGGCCGGCCGACCTGCTGCGCTCGCTTGGCATTGCCGTCGTCGCCGATGCGCCGGATGTCGGCGGCAATCTTCAGGATCACTATCAGGCGCGCATGATCGTCCGCCTCAAACAGAAGATCTCCGTCAACGACCAGGTCCGCAATCCCTACGAGCTCGCCAAGATGGGCCTGCAATGGCTGTTCGCCGGCCGGGGTCCGCTGACGGCAGGCGCGGGCCAGGTCGGCGGCGCGGCCTGCACCCACCTCGCCGCCGGGGGACGCGCCGACGTGCAATTCAACGTGATGCCACTATCGGTCGACAGACCGGGCGCGCCGTTGCACGCCTATTCGGGATTCACCGCCTCGGTCTGGCAATGTCACCCGCAGTCGCGCGGCTCCGTCGTGATCTGCTCCGCCGACCCGTTCGACCAGCCCACCATCATCCCTAATTATTTCGCCGAGGAGATCGACCGCGCGACCATCGTCGCCGGCCTCGAAATGCTGCGTGACATCTTTCGCCAGCCCTCTTTCCGCAAGCTGTGGGACGTCGAGGTCGCGCCGGGCGACGCGGTCGCCAGCAAAGCCGCTCTGTGGGATTTCGCACGCACCACCGGCGGCACGGTGTTCCATCCCGTCGGCACCTGCCGCATCGGCGCCGACGACCGCGCGGTGCTCGATCCGAACCTCCGGGTGCGCGGTGTCGATCGGCTGCGCGTCATCGACGCCTCGGTCATGCCTCAGATCACCTCGGCCAACACCAACGCGACCAGCCTCATGATCGGAGAGCGCGGCGCGGCGCTCGTCGATGGTGGCGCCCCCGCCGGCAGGGGCCTCTAAGCCGCGCGGCTTGCGCCGGCCGTGCTCCACGCCGTCGTCGTCTGGCTCAGCGCCGCGGATAGCTCGCCAGCGCATCGAGCTGGCGCTGCGCCTCCGGTGATCCCCATTCGCGGGCGCGCTGATACCACATGCGGGCCTGCGCCAGATCCGTTCCTGCGTCGGCCACGCCGAACTGCTTGAGCGAGACCGGGTCGAAGGTTTTCGCCAGCAGCAATGCGGCCCGCGGATCGCGCGCCTCTGCTGCGCGCAGCAGCTGCAGCCGCGCGGCCTGGACCTCGCCGCTGGCCAGCAGCTCCTGGGCTCGCCTGACGAAGCCCGCAACTTCGTTCGGCGTCCATGCGAGCACCGGATCGGCCGGGGCAGCCGGAGGAACAGCCGCCGTGGCCGCTGCGACCGGCGGCACCGGCGCGGCATCCTGCGGCACGGCTTTGGCCTCGGCAGCGGGCGTCGAGCCGGTGACGACGACCGGGCTCGGTGGCGCGGCCCAGGACAGCCGAACGAACGACTTCACCAGCGTCGCCCCCGTGGCATCGTGCAGCTCGAGCGGCAGATTCAACTCACCGGCAAAATCGATCGGCGGAACGATCGCGGCATCCGCAACATCCATGGACGGCACGCGCCATTCCTCGCCGTTGCCGATGCGGCGCCCCGCCGTGATTCGTGCGCCGGGCGGCACCTTGCTGATCAAGACGACCATTCCCGGCGCCGCATGCTCGACCGCGACGCCGAGGTCCAGCTGCGCATTGAGCGGGCCGCTGTTGCCGCGCACGATCAGGGTTGAAACGGGAGTTGGCGGGGGCGGGCGCGGATGCCCGGCCGTCAAGCTCGACCACGCCGCGACGGCCTGGCTCTTCACCCCCGGCATCGGAAATGCCACGGTGTAGGCCAGCGCCGCCAGCAGTCCCGCCGTGGTCACGACGGCCAACCCAACGCCAATGCCTCTGGCGGAGCGACCTTCGGCAAAGGCCGGCGCAGCGACGAACTCCGGGTCGAGCCGCTGCCGCTCCGCCCGCGCCACGGCCTCGCTGAACACATCGCGACGGCCTTCACCGCCGGGGGCGACAACGGGCTCCGCGCGCGCCGCGACGTCAGTCGCAGGCGGCGCCAGCTCCGGACGGGCTGCCTCCAGCGCGCCAGACTCCCGCGAGCGGCGCGGAGCGTAGTAGCGCAAGCTGTTGGGAGATTTCTCTTCGTCCTGCTCACTCACGCCATGTTCCCCGTTACCAAGTCCCCGATTGTCGTGCCCTCGCAGATGCGCGATAGGCCGCCTTGCCCGCTGCGAATCAGCGACTCGCATGATCGGCGACGGCTGGGGCGCGTCGCCGGCACTCCGATTCCACTCTTTCAGTTTGATCGCCACGCCGGCATTTGCGCCTGAAGACGTGACCTGATTGGCCTGATCCGGCAGCGACGAACAAGCTGCGCTGCCGAGTCGAGGCGGTTCGTGATTCCGCTCGGACATCGTCCCCACCCGACGTCGTCCTCGCCCTCAACAAACGTGCTCTGCCCAGCGTCGCGCCGGAGATGGCCGGCTCGGACGCAGCCGCGGTCAGGCACACGCGTCCCAACACCATCGCCAAGTCTCACTCCGGGCGACGAGACACGTTAAGATAGCATACGACAATCAAAATGCGGCAGAAAGAGCGCCGTGAAACGGCCCTGTGAGAAAACGCCTGAATTCGGCCGCGCTCGGCATCGCCTTTAGATTGCGCCCGGACATTTCGGCCGGATCGGATGTCCTTCACGCCTTGATCACCGACAGAAACAGGTTCGGATCGAAGTAGTCCGCGGCGGGAACGGGCTTCTCGATCTTGCCGATTCGCGCGTAGAAGTTCGAGACCTGCTGCAGCCAGTCGGTGATGGCGCCATTGCTGTAGAGCCGGCGCCATACCGCGGTTGGAAACACCCGCATGGCGCCGAACTGCTCGCGCATGTCGCGATCGGGGACTTGCGCGTAATATTTCTCGTGCAGGACGTTGAGAGCCTCGTTGGACCGGGCGATCAGCATGTCGTTGCCCTCGGTCCACGCCTTGATCACGCGCGACAGCACCGCCCGGTTGGCGGCGTGGTAGGCCGCCGTGGTTGCCCAGCCGCCGACGACCGCCGCGCTGGGATAGTAGGCGCCGGCATCGAGCAGCTTCTTCGCCCATGTCACCTTCTCTCGCACCGCGATGTTGAACGGCACCCACAGCGCGACCGCGGGGACGCCCCCGGTGATGAAGGCATTGACCGCCTCGGGCATCGGCATGCTCACCAGTTCGATGTCGGTCGGCGCAAACTGGTTTTCCCGCAACGCATTGTCCAGGAAGACGTGCGCGGTGGTGCCGGCCGTCGTCGCCACGCGCTTGCCGCGCAGGTCCGAGAACTGCCGGATACCCTGATCCTCGCGCACCCAGAGCTGGGCCGTCGCGAACTCGATCGAGTTGGCCAGGAACATCTTGCCCTGACCGCGCGCGGGGAAATTCGAGATCACCGCGCCGGTGGTCAGCATGTCGATCTCGCCGCCCGACAGCGCCGTGAACAGCTCGATGCCGGTCTTGAACTCCTTGAACTGCGGGTCGAGGCCGTTCTTTGCCCAGGCGCCGAGATGATCGGCGAGCCAGATCTGGCCATCGACCGCGAGCGTATGAAGATGACCGACCCTGATCTTGGTCCGAGCCTGCGCGAGCGCCGGGCGGCCAAACGGCGAGACGCCGATGGCAGTCAGTCCAAGCGACCCGACACTGGCGGCAACGAATCTGCGCCGATCCATGATCCACTCCCATTTTGTCGATTCATCATCTGGATCGCGGGCCGATTGCTTTCGGCCACTCATTATATCTTGCTCGGCGCCATCCTATCGGACGCCACGCCGGACCATCCGCTTCGCGATCATGCGCGTGCCAAGACAACGCGCGGCCGGCGGCTCCGGATCTCACTCAACAACTCAGGTATGTATGGCTGCATCATGACAACTGCCTCAATCACAACTTTATTTTTTGCCGATTATGCCGCTTAAATTGTAGCTGCGATCAAACAACCGCCTTGATGCGGCTAAATCTTCGCCCGTGAAAAGATCGACTAATCGCTCTTTGGTTGTGCCATGGCCAGGTTCGCGCACCGCGAACCAGGCTCACGCTGTCGTGCTTGCTGACGAACGACCTGGAGAGTCTGATGACGGACAGTCAAGGCTGCAAACTGCTTTGGAATAGGCTCGGTGTGGCTGCGCGAACGACAGGCGATCGCAGCAAGCGCCGTGTGCGGCGGCTGAGGGCGATTGGCGCGGCCCTGACCGCGCTTCTCATCGCAGGCCTGCTCCCGGGCGCTGCTGATGCCATCGAGCAGCCGCCGGCGGCACAGCCCGCGCGGCCGCCGCGCGTGGAGGACCAATGGAAGGCCAAGCTCAACGCCAACACGGTGGCGATCGTGGCCGGCAGTCCGGAGGAGACCTATCTCGACATCACGCATGATCTCGCGGTCGTTCTCAATGATGACAACCTGCGGCTTTTGCCGATCGTCGGCCTCGGCGGCGCGCAGAACATCCGCGACGTGCTCTATTTGCGCGGCGTCGACATCGGCATCACCTCGACGCAGATGCTGCGCTATTTCGCATCGACGGGCGAGCTGGGCGCAAGCCTGGAGACGCGGCTGACCTACATCGCCCGGCTGTTCTCCGAAGAGATGCATGTGGTCGCCAGCCGCAACATCAGGACGATCGAGGAGCTCACCAACAAGAAGGTGAACTTCTCGGATGCGGGCTCGACGACGCAGGTCACCGCCCGCGACGTGTTCGGGCTGCTCGGCATTTCGGTCCAGGAGGTCAATCTCAGCCAGGCCGACGCGATCGAGGCGATCAAGCGCGGAGAGATCGCGGCCACCGTCGCCTTCTCCGGCAAGCCCGCCGGATTCCTGGCGCGGCTCTCCGCCAAGGACAATCTGCACCTGCTCGAGGTTCCCTATAGCCGCAGCCTGCAGAACGTCTATCAGGCGGGCCAGCTCGAGCCGGCGCTCTACCCCAGCCTGATGGATTCGAACCAGGCGGTGCCGACCGTGACGGTCGATTCCGTTCTCATCACCAACAACTGGCCGCCCGCCAGCGAGAGATATCGCCGGGTCGCGCGGTTCGTCGAGGAGCTGTTCGCACGGCTGCCCGCGTTGAAGAAGCCGCCGCGGCATCCGAAATGGCAGGAGGTCGATCTCAACCGGGAGCTGCCGGGATGGCAGCGCTTCCCGCTGGCGCAGGACCTGCTGCAGCAGGCGCAGTTCGAGCAGTTCCGTGCGGCGCGCGCACAGGGGCGCCCGGTCGTGGAAACGGCTGAGGACAAGCAGCGGCTGTTCCGCGAATTTCGCGAGTGGTCCGACAACGAGCGGAAGCGGCAGTAGCGGCCAGGCCGCCGAACGTCATGGACCGAGATGCAGCGGCGACGTCGCCGCATCTCTCTCGGATCGTGATGCGGTTCCACGGCATCGCATCACGATCTCATCCCCTCGTTCGAGCATGATGTGTTCGGAGAACCGGTTTCCACTTTTCCGGATCATGCTTCCGACGATCGCGAGCCTCACGCCAGCGTCTTCAGATACAGGCTCGAATCGAAATAGCTGCTGGCGGGGGTGAACTCCTTGATGCCCGCATTGGCCATGAAGAAGTCGGTCGACTGCTGCAGCCAGGCCGCGACGGTCCCGTCGGCATACATCGGCTTCCATTGCTGCGAGGTGAACATCTTCTGGGCCGCGAACTGCTCCTTCAGATCGGACAGCGGCGCCTGCGGGTAATGCGCCTTCTGCAGCGACTCCAGCGCTTCGCTGCTGTTCGCGATGAAATAGTCGTTGGCTTCCGCCCAGCCCTTGATCAGATTGGCGAGCGTGGCCCGGTTGGCATCGTAGTAATCGTTGCGCGCCGCCCAGCCGCCCATGATCGCAGCCTGCGGATAATAGGCCGAGGCGTCAGCGAGCTTCACCGCGCCTGCGACCTTCTCGCGCACCGTGATGTTGAACGGCACCCAGAGCGCGACGGCCGGCACGGCACCGGAGATGAACGCGGTGACGGCCGCCGGCATGGCCTGGTTGACCAGCTCGACGTCCTTGGGGTCGACCTTGTTGGCGCGCAGCGCCTTGTCGAGAAAGACATGCGCGGTCGTGCCGGTCGTGGTCGCGATCCGCTTGCCCTTGAGATCGGCGAAGGATGCGATGCCCTGATCGGCGCGGACCCAGAGCTGGGCGGTGGCCACCTCGATGTCGTTGATCAGGAACACCTTGCCCTGGCCGCGCGCCGGAAAGTTGGAGACGACCGCGCCGGTGGCGAGCACGTCGAGACTGCCGCCGATCAGGGCCTGGAACAGTTCGAGGCCGGTGTTGAACTGGCGCAGCTCCAGATCAAGGCCCTGCTTGTCGAATGAGCCTCGGTCCATGCCGGTCCAGATCTGGCCGTCGACGGCGAGCGTGTGCAGGTAGCCGACGCGGATGCGCGCTTTCGCCTGCGCGAGCGCCGGCGCTGCCAGCGTGGCGCCGCCGAGCACGGCCCCGGCCGCCGTCGTCAAGAAGTGTCGCCGATCCATGATACGCCTCCCTCTGTTGTCGTTTTATTGTCGTTGTTCAGTCTGCAGGAACGAACGATGGCGTCGGCGCCAGCGGCGCCGTGTACTCGTCCATCACGAGCCGGCCGACCCGGGCCCGCAACTCCGCGAACTCGCGTCCCTCGCGCAGCTGTTCGGTCCGCGGATAGGCAAACGGCACCTCGACGATCTCCTTGATGCGCGCCGGACGCGCGGTCACGACCACGATCCGCGACGCCATGAAGACCGCCTCCTCGACCGAGTGCGTGATCAGCATCACCGTCTTGCGTTCGGCCGCCAGCACCCGGAGCAGCAGGGTCTGCATGTGGATCCGGGTCTGCGCGTCGAGCGCGCCGAACGGCTCGTCCATCAGCAGGAAACGCGGCCTGACCGCGTAGGCGCGGGCGATCGCAAGCCGCTGGCGCATGCCGCCCGAGAGATGCTTGGGATAGGCATTGGCGAACTCGGTCAGGCCCATCAAGGCGAGATAATGCGCGCAGATCTCGTCGCGCTCGGCCGCCGGCACGCGATTGGCCTTCAGGCGCAGGCCGAACGCAATGTTGTCGCGAACGGTGAGCCAGGGAAAGACGCCATACTCCTGGAAGATCACGCCGCGCTCCGGACCGGGGCCGACCACGGGCACGCCGTCGAACAGCACGCGTCCGGATGTCGGCTTCTGGAATCCCGCCAGCATGTTCATCATCGTGGTCTTGCCGCAGCCGGACGGACCGATCACGGCGATGAACTCGCCCTCGTCGATGTCGTAGCTGACATCGTCGATCACCGTCAGCCGGCCGCCGGGCGTGTCGAAGCCGAGCGACACCTGATCGAACCTCGCCCGTCGCGCTCCCGGACCGCCCGTCATCCGACGGCCCGGTCCTGCCACACCAGCAGCCAGGCGCTGAGCCGGCGCAGGAGCGTGTCCATGATCAGCGCGACACAGCCGATGCAGATGATGCCGACATAGATGACGTCGAGCAGGAAATAGGTCGAGGCGTTCTGGATCGTGGCGCCGAGCCCGCGCTGCGCGGCAATCAGCTCCGAGGCGACCAGCGTCGCCCAGGTCACCCCCAGCGACACCCGCAGCGCGGTGAGGATATGCGGCACGGTGAGCGGAATGATCACCTTGAGGAAGGTCTCGAGCTCGCTCGCCCCGAGCGTCTGAGCCACGCGGATGTAGAGCGGCGTGATCTGCGACACGCCCTCGTACATCACGATCACGCCGGAGAAGAACGCCGCGTAGAACAGGATCACCAGCTTGGCGACCTCGTCGACGCCGAAATAGACGATGACCAGCGGGATCAGCGCGATCGGCGGCAGCGCGCGAAAGAAATTGATCAGCGGATCGGCGAAGATTCGGGCCGGCCGGTACCATCCGATCAGGAAGCCGATGGGAACGGCGACGGCGATCCCCAGTGTCACGCCTGCGAACACACGCCGCGCGGAGGCGAAGATGTCGTACAGCAGACCGTGATGCAGCAGCAGATCGATGAAGCGCGCGGCGACCTGCTGCGGCGCTGGAATCAGGGCGTCGTTGACGAAGCCGCTCAGTCGCACCGCGTACCACAACAGCACGACGCAGAGCCAAGGCGCGAGGCGCAGCACGACGGTTCTCAGACCACGCACGTGCATGTCACATCACTCGCACTGCTCAAACCAACGCACGGTAAAAATCATAGGTCATGCCGCCTCACCATACAAGTTGCGTCGGGAGCAGGTTGCACGGTGAGCGCAATGCATGGCACGCCGATGGCAGACCCGCTTCACCGCTCGCCGGAGTTGTCTGCGCGCCACGCGCCGCGCGTCATGGGATGCGCGCAGGCGACTGCCGAAGATGATCGGCCTGCCACAGATGTCGGCGGGCGCAGCATGCGCGCACGTGCCATGCAGCCGCGTTCATGGACAGTGAACCACAATCGCCGATAGTGTGGCGCTTCGCCGCGCCATGCCGCGGAAGAGGCGGCCATTCGCGGCCCGCAGTGACACCCAGGCCAATTTCAGACCCCCGGAGCCGATCGGATCGACCATGGCTGACGTTCTCGCCGCATCGCAACATACCGGTGCTCCGGTCCGGGCCGCCTCTTCCGTGCGCACGCTGGCGCTGATTTCGCTGGCCCATTGGGTCAGCCATCTCCACATGTACGTGCTGCCGATGCTGTTCCCCTATCTCAAGGAGAAGCTCGGCGTCGGCTATGTCGAGCTCGGCCTTCCGCTCACCGTGTTTGCCGTGGTGTCGGCGCTGACCCAGGCGCCGGTCGGCTATCTGGTCGACCGCGTCGGCGCGCGCCGCATCCTGCTGCTCGGCCTGACGCTCGGCGGCGTGTCGCTCGCCATGCTCGGCGTCTACCTGACCTACGCCAGCCTGATGGGGGCGGCGGTGCTGATGGGCCTCGCCAATGCGGTCTATCATCCGTCCGACTACGCGCTGCTGTCAGCCCATATCGAGGAGAAGCGGATCGGCCGCGCCTTCGGCGTGCACACCTTCTCCGGCTATCTCGGCGGCGCCGTCGCGCCCGCCGTCGTCGCCGCTCTGGTGACGACCGTGGGCGGCTCCGGCGCGCTGATCGCCACCGGCCTCGTCGGCCCGCTCGCCGCACTGCTGCTGCTCGCCGGCAACGTGCCAGAGGTGCCGAAGCATCAGCATCACGTCCGCGCCGATGGCACCAAGGCCAAGCCACCGAGCCTGCTGACGCCGATGCTGATGCTGCTCACTGTGTTCTTCATGCTGCTGAGCCTGTCCAATATCGGCATTTCCAGTTTCGGCGTCGTCGCCTTCATGAACGGCTACGGCATCTCGTTCTCGACCGCCAACATCGCACTGACCGCCTTTCTCGGCGCCAGCGCCGTCGGCGTGCTCGCCGGCGGCTATCTCGCCGACCGCATCCGCCATCACAACCTGGTCGCGGCGGTCGCCTATGCCATCAACGCCGTGCTGGTGCTGATCATCACCTTCGTCAGCCTGCCGACCGTGCTGCTGGTCGCGATCATGCTGACCGCCGGCTTCATGAGCGGCGTCATCGCGCCGTCGCGCGACATGCTGGTGCGCCAAGCCGCCCCTCCCGGCGCCGCCGGCCGCGCCTTCGGCATCGTCTCCACCGGCTTCAATGTCGCCGGCGTGATCAGCCCGCTGCTGTTCGGCTGGATCATGGACATGCACGCGCCGCGCTGGGTGTTCGGCACCTCCGTCGTGTTCATGCTGCTGACCATCGTGCTGGCGTTTTTCACCGAGCCGAAGAAGGCGACGGCTTAGCTGTTAGTCGTCACTATCAAGCTTATCGTCAAAGCGCCTGGACACAGGAAGATGAGCGCAGTGCCCATGACTGCGCCCTCTCCCCTTGCGGGAAAGGGCATGCAGGACGGTTCGGCAAGCTCGGTTGGGTGAGGGGTATCTCTCCGCGCTACACTCGTGGAGAGATACCCCTCACCCGACCGAGTGAATGGATAGGCCGGCGACGCCCTCTCCCGCAAGGGGAGAGGGCACAGTCATAGGCACCGCGGCGGCGGCTTCTGTCGCAACGCTGCCCTCACGTCCCGCGTGTTGACATCACCGCCCGACCGCCGATGATGCACGCAACAACAACATCCGGGGAAGACACGCCATGACCCAGCCAGATCTCGTGATCCGCGGCGGAACCGTTGCTGACGGATCTGGCGGCGAGCTCTTCGAGGCCGATGTCGCCATCGCCGGCGGCCGCATCGTCGAGGTCGGCAAGGTCGCGGCATCCGGCCGCGAGGAGATCGATGCGCGCGGCAAGCTCGTCACGCCCGGCTTCGTCGACGTCCACACCCACTATGACGGCCAGGTCACCTGGAGCCACGACATCTCGCCGTCATCGCAGAACGGCGTCACGACCGCGGTCATGGGCAATTGCGGCGTCGGCTTCGCGCCGTGCCGCCCCGCGGATCATCAGCGGCTGATCCAGCTGATGGAAGGCGTCGAGGACATTCCCGAGCCGGTGCTCGAAGCCGGCATTCCCTGGGAGTGGGAGAGCTTTCCCGATTACATGGAATGGCTCGGCCAGCGCGCGTTCGATCTCGACATCGGCGCCCAGCTGCCGCATGCGGCGCTGCGCGTCTATGTGATGGGCGAGCGCGGCGCCCGGCGCGATCCGGCCACAGCAGAGGACAACCGCGCGATGGCGGCGCTGGCCCGCGATGCGGTCAAGTCCGGCGCGCTCGGTTTCTCCACCTCGCGCACGCTCAACCACCGCACCTCGACCGGCGACTACACGCCGACACTGAAGGCTGGCGAGGACGAACTGATGACGATCGCGACGGCGATGCAGAGCGCCGGCCGCAGCGTGCTGCAATTCGTGCTCGACATCTCCACCATCCACGAAGACCTGCCGATGATGCTGCGCATCGCCGAGCAGACGAAGTGCCCGATCTCGTTCTCGGTGACGCAGAACGACCGTGCGCCGCAGCGCTGGCGGCAGACGCTGGCCGAGATCAATGCAGCCGCCGCGCGCGGCCTGTCGGTGACGGCGCAGATCGCAGCGCGCCCGGTCGGGCTGCTGCTCGGGCTCGAATTGTCGCGCAACCCGCTGCAGACGCATCCGAGCTATCAGGCGATCGCGCATCTGCCGTTACCCGCGCGCGTGGTCCGGATGCAGGATCCGCAGGTGCGCGCGGCCATCCTCAGCGAGCAGGCCAGCGCAACCGACGACCCGCTGTTCTTCAAGCCGAACTACGACAAGATGTACCAGCTCGGTGATCCGCCGGACTACGAGCAGCCGCCGGAGCGGTCGCTCGGCGCCCAGGCCCGCGCCCGCGGCTGCCGGCCGGAGGAGCTGGCCTATGACGCGATGCTGTCGGACGAGGGCCGCGGCATGCTCTACGTGCCCTTCCTGAACTATGCCGACGGCAATCTCGACGCCACCTATGAGATGCTGCGCGACCCCAGAAGCGTGCCCGGCCTCAGCGACGGCGGCGCGCATTGCGGCATCATCTGCGATGCCAGCTTCCCGACCTATCTGCTGACGCACTGGACCCGCGACCGCCGCCGCGGCGACAGGCTCTCGATCCCCTTCGTCGTCGCCGCGCAATCGCGCAAGACCGCCCTCTCCGTCGGCCTCGACGATCGCGGCCTGATCGCGCCCGGCTACAAGGCGGATGTGAACGTCATCGACTATGGCCGGCTGCATCTACACCCGCCCAAGGTCCACTACGATCTTCCGGTCGGCGGCCGCAGGCTGATGCAGCAGGTCGACGGCTACGAGGCGACGATCGTCTCCGGCGTGGTGACGCGCCGGCAGGGTGAGGCCACGGGCGCTCGGCCGGGGCGGCTGGTCAGGGGCGCGCGTGGTAGCGCGCATTGACCGGGTTCGTCGTTTAGCTGTGTAGGCACGAAGCCAACGATATCCTCGCTGTCGTCCCGGACAAGCGCGCGGCACGCGCGCGCCGATCCGGGACCCATAACCACAGGGAGATCTGTGAGGCACGATGTCCGACCGATCTCGCCCAGCCAGGTCCGCCACGGCGTATGGGTCCCGGGTCGGCGTCCGCCAACGCTTTCGCGTTGCCGGACTTGCCCGGGACGACACCGAATGTAAGGCTAGCGTTGTGGCAAGGCGGCGCTAAGCTCATCCATCATGCCGCCCGAACCACCCCTCACGCAAACTCCGGCGCGACAGCCTCATGCGCCTGCAGGCGGCCGCGTTCGCTGTTGGGCCAGAGCAGCGCAAGCCCGAGCAGGCCGGCGATGACCATGATGACCGCGTTGATGGTGAAGCCCGACATGTAGCCCTCGACCAGACTGCCGGAGGCCTGGATCATCTTGCCCATCACGACCGGCGCGATGATGCCGGCGAGCGTATAGAGCGCGCCGTAGATCGCGATCACGGCGCCGCGCTGCGCGACCGGCGTGAACTCGCCGATCATCGGCGGACATACGACGTAGATCGAGCCGCACAATCCCGATCCGACCACGAGCAGCGCGATCTGGGCCGATGCGCTGTCGACATGCGCCATGCAGGCCATCAGTCCGCCGCCGATCACGAGCGGAGTCGCACCGAGCACGCCGCGGGCCATGCGCGTGGAGACGCCGCGCGCCATCAGCATCTGTGACAGGAAGCCCGTCGTCAGCACGACGCACGCACCGAAGATCCAGGGCAGGATCGAGATGAAGCCGGCCTGCTGCTGCGAAAAGCCGAGCCCCTTGACGAGGAACGGCGTGAACCAGGTCAGCCCGAGCGACAGCGCCCAATAGGCGCCGAAGGTCGCCGCAGCGCAGCCGACGAAGGTCCGCGACGTCAGCAACCGCAGATAGGGCACGCGCTGCTCGCGTGAGCCGGCCATCTCGATCTCGGCCAAGGGGCCTTCCCGGCCCAGCCAAAGCCACGCCACGCTCCACATCAGTCCGACGACACCGAGCGCGCCGAACGCGTAGTGCCAGCCGTAGGTCACGATGATGAAGTTCAGCGCCGGCACTGCAAGGATGACGCCGAAGGCAGAGCCCTGTGACAGGATCGCGGTCGGCATCGCGCGCTTCTCGTCGGGAAACCATTTGTAGACCGCGTGAACCGCGACAGACGCCGCCGGCCCCTCACCGGCCCCGAGAATGACGCGGCAGATCAACAATGTGATGAAGCCGACGGTACCAACCATCGGGAATTGCGCCAGCGCCCAGATCAGCGCGAGCGCCAGCAGCACCCAGCGCGTCGGCACCTTGTTGACGACGAAGCCGACCACGATGGCCGAGATCGAGAACAGGAAGAAGAATGACGAGCCGAGCAGGCCGAACTGCTCGGCGTTCAGATTAAGCTCGGTCATGATCGGCACACCGGCCAATCCGACCACGATCTTGTCGGCGAAGTTCACCAGCATGAACAGGAACAGCAGGAAGGTGATCTTCCAGGCGCCTTTCGGCGTGGATTGCGAGCTTGCGCGGGATGTGCGCGAGAGCGTCGTTGGCGCGGCCATGTTCCCTCCCCGTCATTGTTTTGATCCGCCCCTGTGGTTCGGGCGTTTCGACGATGCTACGCACGAAGCGGCTCGGCAGGCAACGGGCCCGCGCGCTAAGTTGTTGTTGCAACGCGAGAATTTACCCTCTCGGGCTGCACGGCGAAGCCCACGCAACCTGGTCACGAGCGAACGGCCATCACATCGTGGACTTCTCGACGAACGAGCAAATGATGTTCGCGTTTGCCATCGACATGTTGTGATGCAACAACCCCGGTCATGCGCGTGCTCAGTGTCCGTGAACTCACCAAGTCCTATCGATCCGGCGGCGAGCCGATCAAAGTCCTGCGTGGCGTCGACCTCGACCTCGCCTCCGGCGAACGCGTCGCGCTGACCGGCGAGTCAGGCTCGGGCAAGAGCACGCTGCTGCATCTCATTGCGGGACTCGATGCGGCGGATGGCGGCGAGATCATTCTCGATGGCGCGTCCGTCGGCGCGCTCGACGATGCCGGGCGAGCGGCGATCCGGCGCGAGCGGCTCGGCCTCGTGTTCCAGCAGTTCAATTTGGTGCCGAGCCTGTCGGTGCAGGACAATCTCAGTTTCCAGGCCCGGCTGGCCGGACGGCACGATCCGGCGTGGCACACCGAACTGGTGGAGCGGCTCGGGCTGAAGATGCTGCTGAAGCGTTATCCCGAGCAATTGTCCGGCGGCCAGCAGCAGCGCGTCGCGATCGGCCGCGCGCTCGCGATCAAGCCGAGCCTGCTGCTCGCGGACGAGCCGACCGGCAATCTCGACGAGGACACCGCCGACGAGGTGATGGCGCTGACGCGCGATTTGGTGACCCGGACCGGCTGCGGCTTCCTGATGGTGACGCACAGCGCGCGGCTCGCCGCGATGCTCGACCGCCACGTCCATCTGCATGCCGGACGCGTCGCATGAGACGCGCGCTGTGGATTCTCGCCGTGCTACTCAGTCACTGGCGCCGGCATCCGATGCAGCTCGCGACCTTGCTGATCGGACTGATCTCGGCGACCGCGCTGTGGAGCGGCGTGCAGGCGCTGAACCAGCAGGCGCGCAGCTCGTATGACCGCGCCGCCGCGATCTTCGGCGGCGCGCGCACGCCGATGCTGGTCGCGACCGACGGCAAGATGCTGCCCTCGAGCGTGTTCGCCGAGTTGCGCCGCGCCGGCTGGCCGGTATCGCCGGTCGTCGAAGGCCGCGTGCAGATCGACGGCCGCTCGATCCGGCTGCTCGGCATCGAGCCGTTCAGCATCCCCAAGGAAGTCGGCGACGCGCCCACGGTCGGACGCAGCGAGCTCGAGTCATTTCTCACGCCGCCGCATCGCACCTTGATTTCACCTGAGACGCTGGCCGATCTCGGACTGAAAGAGAGCGCGGCGCCGCGGCTCAGCAACGACGCCCTGCTGCCGCCGCTGATGGCGCAGCAGCAGCTTGCGCCCGGCGTGCTCGTGGTCGACATCAGCGACGCGCAGAGACTGCTCGACAAGCCCGGCCAGATCTCGCGGCTGCTGGTCGGCAAGATGTCAGGCAAGCTGCCGCCGTTGCGGGAGTTTGCAGCCGGCCGGCTGCAGCTGGTGCAGCCTGAGGCCGAGACCGACCTGGAGCGGCTGACCGACAGCTTCCATCTCAACCTCACCGCGTTCGGCCTGCTGTCCTTTGTCGTCGGCCTGTTCATCGTCAATTCCGCCATCGGGCTCGCCTTCGAGCAGCGGCTGCCGGTGCTACGCACTCTGCGCGCATGCGGCGTGTCGGCGCGCCAGCTCAACAGCGTGCTGATCGGCGAGCTCATCGCGTTCGCGCTGGTGGCGGGCCTCGTCGGCCTCGTCTGCGGCTATGTCATTGCTGCGGCGCTGCTGCCCAACGTCGCGGCGTCGCTGCGCGGTCTCTATGGCGCGCAGGTGCCGGGCGAGCTGAACCTGCGGCCGGAATGGTGGCTCGCGGGCCTCATCATCTCGGTCGCCGGCGCGCTCGCAGCCGCCACGACCAGCCTGATCAAGTCGATGCGGCTGCCGATCCTCTCGACCGCGCTGCCCTACGCCTGGCAGGAGGCGCAGCGCCGCTGGCTGCGGCTGCAGAGCAGCGTTGCGCTTGCCTTCTTCGCGGCGGCCGGCCTGCTGCTGTGGTTCGGACAATCGCTGCTGGCCGGCTTCGGCGTGCTCGCGGCGCTGATGCTGGGCGCGGCGCTGCTGCTGCCGGCCGTGCTGCAGCTGGTGTTGCGGCTCGGCGAGCGCGGCGCGCGCGGAGCGCTGGCGCAATGGTTCTGGGCCGACAGCCGCCAGCAGATCTCGGGCCTGTCGCTGGCGCTGATGGCGCTGCTCATGGCGCTGGCGGTCAATGTCGGCGTCGCGACCATGGTGGAGACCTTCAGCCGCACCTTCCTGGTCTGGCTCGACGGCCGGCTCGCCGCCGATATCTACATCAGCGCCGCGGATGAAGCGCAGGCGCGCGACCTCCAGGCCTGGCTGCGCACGCGGCCCGAGGTGCAGGCGGTGCTGCCGGGCGGCCGCGCCGAGGTGCAGGTGGCGGGCGCGCCGATCGACGTGCTCGGCCTGCCCGATCACGACACCTATCGCGAGCACTGGCCGCTGCTGCAGGCCGGCGACAATCCCTGGAAGCAGCTGGTGCGCGGCGATGCCGGCTTCGTCAGCGAGCAGCTGGCGCGGCGGCTGAACCTCTCGCTCGGCGACAGCCTCGACATTCCCGCGCCCGCCGGCGACTGGCGCATCAGCATCGCCGGCATCTATGCCGACTATGGCAATCCGAAGGGACAGGTCACCGTCAACGTCGCCGCGCTGACGCGGCGCTTCCCGGCCACGCCGATGACGCGCATGGCGGTGCGCGCGGCTCCTGCCGACGTGCCGGGAGTGATCGCGGCGCTCACCGACAAGTTCGGGCTCGATGGCCGCAACGTCGTCGACCAGGCGACCGTAAAGCAGGAGTCGCGGCAGATCTTCAACCGCACCTTTGCGGTGACCGGCGCACTCAATACCTTCACGCTCGGCGTCGCAGCGATCGCGCTGCTGACGAGTCTGCTCACCTTGGCCAATTCACGCCTGCCGCAGCTCGCACCGCTCTGGGCAATCGGGCTGACGCGGCGGCGCCTCGCCGAGGTCGAGCTGTTGAAGACGCTGTCGCTCGCCGGCCTCACCGCGCTGCTGGCGCTGCCGCTCGGGCTTCTGGTCGCGTGGTGCCTGATCGCGATCGTGAACGTGAAAGCATTCGGCTGGCGGCTGCCGTTCGACGTGTTTCCGCTGCAGCTGATCAGGCTCTTGATCGTCACGCTGTTTGCGGCGTTGATCGCCTCGCTGCTGCCGGTGCTGCGGCTGGCGCGCATGCAGCCGGCCGATCTCGTGAGGACCTTCACCATTGAGCGCTAGAGCCACTCTCACGCGACGCAGGCTGATCGGCGGCCTTGGCCTGCTGGCGCTGCCGCGCCTTGCGCACGCACAGGGCTTTGCCGGCCTGAGCGACAGCGCCGACGGCTTTGCGCCGGTGACGCCGGGCAAGACGTTCAGCTTCCCGGCCGACCACGGCCCGCACAACGATTTCCGCATCGAGTGGTGGTACATCACGGCGAATCTCAGCGGTCCCAGCGGCAAGGCCTTTGGCCTGCAATGGACGTTGTTCCGCTCGGCAGCGCGGCCCGGACCGCAAGGCGAAGGGTTCGACAATCAGCAGCTCTGGATGGCGCATGCCGCGGTGACGCGCGCCGACAGTCACCGCTCGACTGAAAAATACGCGCGCGGCGGCATCGGCCAGGCCGGCGTCGAGGCCAAGCCGTTCCAGGCCTGGATCGACGACTGGCAGCTGCGCGGCACTGATACGACCGACGATCAGGCGCTGGCGCCGCTCGACATGAGCGCGAGTGCACCCGACTTCTCCTACGCGCTGCATCTGGAGGCGGATCGCCCCGTCGTACTTCAGGGCATCAATGGCTACAGCCGCAAATCCGAGCGCGGCCAGGCGTCCTACTATTACAGCCAGCCGTTCTACCGCGCTCGCGGCCGCCTGACCTTCGACGACCAGCCGGTCGAAGTCACAGGCCAGGCGTGGCTCGACCGCGAATGGAGCAGCCAGCCGCTGAGCCCCGACCAGAGCGGCTGGGACTGGTTTGCGCTGCATTTCTCAGGCGGCGAGAAGCTGATGCTGTACCGGATGCGGCAGGGCAACGGCAACTA
This sequence comes from Bradyrhizobium sp. SSBR45G, assembly GCF_030159255.1. GTDB lineage: Bacteria > Pseudomonadota > Alphaproteobacteria > Rhizobiales > Xanthobacteraceae > Bradyrhizobium. The sequence goes on from NZ_BSCT01000033.1 coordinate 95,510, forward strand.
CACATCGGGCACCTGGGTCACGGCAGACGGCGCCTCGCGCCCGCTCGGTCCCGACGGCATCGTGATGAATCCGACGGAGACCGTTGCGATCGGCGAGCGCAAGCTGCCGGTCGGCTGGCGCGTCGAGATATCGGCGCTCGGCATCGCCATCGACTCGGCGCCGCTCAACCCGAAGGCCTGGATGGGCACCCGCGTGCCGTATTGGGAAGGACCGATCAGCTTCAAGGGCAGCCACACCGGGGTAGGATATCTCGAGCTGACCGGGTATTGAAGCGCATCACCGGGGGACACCGCCATGTATCACTTCACCGCACTCGTCACCGTTCTCGCGCTCATGCTGTATTTCTACATGGGCTTCCGTGTCGCCCAGGCGCGCGCCAGCTTCGGCGTCAAGGCTCCTGCGGTCACCGGCAATGCGGATTTCGAGCGCGTCTTCCGCGTGCAGGCGAACACGCTGGAATGGCTGCCGATCTTCCTGCCGGCGCTGTGGCTGTTCGCGATCTATGTCAGCGACGTGATCGCAGCACTGATCGGCCTGGTCTGGATCGCCGGCCGCGCGATGTACCTGGTGTCCTACGCCAAGGCCGCCGAGAAGCGCGGGCCCGGTTTCGGCGTGCAGGCCCTGGCTGCCTCAGTCCTGCTGGCCGGCGCGCTGATCGCGATCCTCTGGCGGATGCTGCACGGCTGACAGCTCCGCACTCCGCCGTCGTCCCGGGCTTGACCCCATAGGCGCTAAGATAGTTTTAGCATCATTTGATAGCGACGTTTTCTTCTCGG
>NZ_BSCT01000034.1 GCF_030159255.1 Bradyrhizobium sp. SSBR45G
GGCCTCGCCCTTCGAGACGCCCGCCTTCGGCGGGCTCCTCAGGGTGAGGGGCGAAGTTTGCTCCGTCGCAGGCAGGTCGTGGATCGAGCGCGCTCTCTCTCGATGAACCCGCTATTCTCGGTTTCTGTGCAACGCCACTTGCAGCGCTGTGCAGTGCCAGGCTCGGAGCTTGACCCTCATGGTGAGGAGCGCCGCTTGCGGCGCGTCTCGAACCATCAGGCCCGGTACGAACAGGCGGTGGATGCGATTGCGTCCGCCGCTTGTCATCGTTCAAGCTGCGTTTACCGTGACTGAGGCTCCATCCATCGTCGTGGTCACGCATTAACGGCGTCAGGTTAGGCCTTGCGGAGCAAGGCACGGTCGCTGACTATGGCGAGTGGATCTACGGAATGAACATCGTCGCAGCGGCCAGGCGTCTCAGGGACAATCTCGGCTTCTGGCTGACCGCGCTCGGCCAGGAAGCGATGGACCTGTCGCTGCGCACCCATGCGGATTTCCGCACGCGCATCGTCGAGAGCCCGGGCACGATCCTGGACGACGCGGCGCTGGTCGCGCTGGTCGCCGATCTCCGCAGCATTGCCGGCAAGACGCTGCCGGCGGGCGATCTCACCTACGGCATCTTCTCTGGCCGGCGCGAGGCGCTTGCCCGCGCCATCATCACGCTGGTGTCGGATGCCGCCAGCGGCCGGCCGATCGCCTTCAATGCGCTGGCGGTGATGCAGGTGGCGCGCGATGGCGAGGCGCAGCAGGTGATCCATCTCGGGCTGGTGATGGTCGATCCCGAGGCGCGCGGCAAGGGCCTGTCCGGCGTGCTCTATGGTCTCACCACTTTGCTGCTGTTCATCCGCGACGGCCTGCGGCCGAAATGGATCTCCAACGTCACGCAGGTGCCGGCGGTGGCCGGCATGGTCTGCGAGACCTTCTCCGACGTCTATCCGTCGCCGCAGCCCGAGGCGCGCGCGAGCTTCGATCATCTGCAGCTCGCGCGCGGCATCATGCGGGCGCATCGCGCGGTGTTCGGCGTCGGCGACGAGGCCGGCTTCGACGAGGCGCGCTTCGTCATCACCAATGCCTATACCGGCGGCTCGGATGCGTTGAAGAAGACGTATGACGAGGCGCCCAAGCATCGCGACGACGTCTACAACGGCTTCTGCGCGCGCGAGCTCGACTACGTCAGGGGCGACGACCTCTTGCAGCTCGGCCGTATCGACCTCGCCGCCGCCCGCCGCTATCTGCTGCGCGAGATTCCTTCAGGATCGCTGCCGGCGCTGCTGGCGACCTCGGCGGTGCTGGCGCTGCAGCGGATGATCCTGCCGCTGGTGCACTGGTTCGACGACAGCAGGGCGTTCGGCACCTTGCGTCCGCGGCTGCCGTCCGGCGAGAGCGCGCCATGATGCCCGGCATCGTCGCCGATTCCGTCGTCAATCTCTGCGGCGCGATCGGCCTCGCCGTCGCCGCGGCGATGCTGCACCGTCGCGACTCCCACGGTCCGCTGACGGCGCGGCTCGTCGCTCTGCTCGCGCTGGTCGCCTTGCTGTTCCTGCTGCGCGGCATCGCCTGGTGGACGGATAACGCCACGCTCGACCGCATCTCGCTGATCCCGGCGGCGCTGGTCCCGCTCGGCGCGCTGATCGTGACCGAGGGCCTGTTGCGCCGTCACGCACATCGCCGGCTGAAGGCCGCCGCGCTGATCGGCGGCATCGTGCTCGCGCTGGCCGGAGTGCTCGGTCCGGTCGAGCTCGAAAACCATCATACGGTCGTGCTGTCGGCGTTTCAGCTCGTAGGCTTTGCGGTTTGCGCGTGGCTCTTGCTCCGCCGCGACCGCGCCAGCCTGCTCGCCTGGGAGAACCGCGCCATCGATCGCGTCGCGTTCGGCGCCGTCATGGTCATTCCCTTCATCATTACCGATTTCCGCGTGCTGGCGCCGGACATGCCGGTGCGGCTCGGGGCGCTCGGCGCGCTGCTCGCGGTGACCGCGATGCTGATTGCGGGCGCGAGCGCGGAGGCGCAGCGGCAGGGCGCGCTGCTCACTCTGCTGCGGATCGCCGGCGCAGCCCTGCTCGGCGCCGCCGCGGCCGCGCTGTCGTCGGACGTCGATGCGGCGCAATTGATGCGCTTCTGTGCGGTCGCAGTGGCCGGCGTGCTGACGATCGGCCTGTTGGGCGATGCCTTGCGGGCGGTGCTGGAGGCGCGCGAGCCGGGCGTGCTGGAGTCGATCGGCGCCGCGACCGCCGCGACGCGCGACGAGCTGATCGCCGAGCTGGCGCGTCAGCCGATCTTCGAGACCGCGCGCCGCTGCCGCGAGGCCGAGCTCACGGCGTATGATCCGCCGCTGCTGCGGGCGTTTCTCGCCTCACGGCGCGTGTTGCGCCGGGCCGACGCGCCCTGGGAATGGGCGGCGACCGATCCCGCCGTCGAGCGCATGGTGGCGCTGATGGCGGCGCGGCATGCGACGCATGTGATCGTGCTGTCGCACCAGCCGGTCGATCTCATCGTGCTGGCGGTCTCCGTGATCGCGGCCGATCCGGCCACGGAAACCGCGCTCGCGCTGGTGAGGCGCCTGCTGGTGCAGGCGCCTGAGACGTCAGCGGATCACGCCCACATGTGATGATGCTGATGATGGTGCGACAGGTCCATCATCGGCCCTTCCATCGCCGGCCCGTCGACCGCGGCAGCGCTGGCGTGTTGTGAAGCCGGTGCAGCATTCGGCAGCATGATCACGTTCGAGGCCGGCGCGGCCAGGATGTCCGCGAGCACGGCGGCGGTCGCGGCGCTGCCCGCATCGCCACTGCTGGCATCAGCGGCGGCGGCACCGCCCGTGGTCGCCAGCACCTGGGCGACCGTGGTGCCGTTGACGTCATAGGCGCCGCCGTTCACCGGGATGTTGTTGCCGCCGACATCGGCGGCGTTCTGGTGCATCTGGTCGGCGGCCGCGGCGACCAGCGCCTTGTTGCCGGTCTGGAAGCCCTCGAGGATCTTGGCGATCTCGGCGCCGAGCGTGCTCTGGTCGCCGAGCAGCTCGTTGTCGAAGCGGGCCTGGAAGATGCCGCCCTGCGCCGCGTCGAAATCGGTGACGTCCTTCTTGAAGGTCATCAGGTCGGCGGTGACCTGCGCCATCGCCGCCGCGTCGCCGGCATTGACGGCTGATATCGCGGCCTGGCCCAGCGCGTTCGACTTGGCGATGAACATGCCCCAGAACTCGGTCTGCGCCTGGTTGTCCTGATAGGCCGGCGTCGGATTGAGGAAATCGCCGAAGCCGGTCCAGCCGTTGAGGCCGTTCTGCTGCGCCATGTTGGCGAGGTTGGTGTCGCCGGCGACGATGTCGATGATGTCGAGGAAGTCGTCGTTCAGCGCTCGGCCGATGTCGACATTGCCGGCCGCGCCGTTGATGTGGGTGTTGACGAGCGCGAGCTGGTCGATGATGGCGAGCGCGTGCACGCCGGTGAGGCCGCCGAACTGCAGCGGATTGGCCGCGACCAGCGCGTTGAGGCCCGCGATCAGCGCGTCGACATCGTCCTGGATGACATTGACATTGCTGTCGTTGACTCCGCCGAGCAGCCGGTTGGCGGCATCGTTGAAGATCAGGCCGAGCTCGGCCAGCGTGCCCTTGGCCGCGGTCGCCGCCGTCACACCGTCGGGCAGCAGCGCCGGCACCTCGAGGAAGCCGGTGACGCCGTCGGCATTGGTGGCCTGGCCGGCGAGGTTGGCATCGGTGTTGACGACCTTGAGGATGTCGAGATGCGCGTTGCGCAGCGCGGCCTCCGCAGCGGCGATGCTGCCGAACGCGCCGCCGCCGGTCACCGAGGCCAGCGCGGCATCCTGCGCGGTCGCGATGTCGGCGAGAATGGTGTTGACGTTGGCGAGCGTCTGCCCGGTGAACTGGCCGGCCGCGACCATCGCCTTCAGCCCGTCCTGGATCACCGTGAGATCGCCGGTGTAGTTGAAGACGCTGCCGAGCCCTTGCCCGCCTTCCTCCACCACGTTGCGCCACAGCCCGCCTTCGAGAAAGCGCGTCGCGTCGTTGAACACCACGCCGAGATCGGCAAAGCCGAGCGCGGGTGGCGTCGGTGTTGGCGGCGGTGTCGGCGTCGGAGGAGGTGTGGGAGCCGGAGGTGGCGTCGGCGCCGGCTGGCAATGATGGTTGTGATGATGATGCTGGTGATGGTCGTTGTGGTGATGGTGATCGTGGTGGTGACTGTGATGGTGACGGTGATGGCGCGTCATGTCCGATGGACTCCCCTGGCTGCGCACCAAAGCGCGCCGGCCGACGCTGACGTCGCGGCTGATCGGGTGCGGTGATGCGCCCATCTGCTGCTTGCTTTTTGGCTGCTTCGCGCAAAGGTCGTGGAAGGCGTCTGCGGCAGATTGTCGTGCGGCGCGGAGACCGCGCTAACGGCAGCGCTGCGACATCGCGGCGCTTGACGTTCCGTGCCCTGCCGAGGCCGCGGCGAACCCTGCGGAGCCGTGCCGCGCAGCAAACGAATGAGTTTCAAAAGATTTCATCGCCACGATTCGTCGCCTCGCGACGACGGCGACCGACGCATCGGTCGCGTTGCGACGATCCGACGCGTCGGGGAACTCGGCGTGCGGCTTCGTCGTCAGGTCATGCCGTTGCCGGACGTGGCCGGATCATGGCGATTTCTTTACGAAAGCGGCGAAGGCGTCGGCGTAATCAGCATGCCAGCGCGACAGCGGCGGCCGGTTCTCGACGATGTCACCCGCCGCCCACAGGATCCGCCGCTCGTCGAGTGCGCGTGGCACGTCGTTGTCGGGACAGAGCACGTAGAAGTCACCGGCGGCGACGCGCTCCAGCATGAAGTCGACGGTCTGCTCCGGCGTCCATGCCGCCGCCGGCTTCTCGACACGGCCATTGGCGGTCAGCGGCGTGAACACGAAGCCGGGGATGAACAGATGCGCCGTGACCTTGCAGTCCGGCGTGTTGCGCAGCTCGTGCTGCAGCGCCTCGGTGAACGCCTTCACGCCGGCCTTGGAGACGTTGTAGGCGGGATCGCCGGGTGGCGTGGTGATGCCCTGCTTGGAGCCGGTGTTGATGATCAGCGCAGGCTTGCCTTGCGCGATCATGCTGGGCGCGAACACCTGCGCGCCATGGATGATGCCCCACAGATTGACGCCGAGAATGCGCTGCCAATTGTCCTCCGGTCCGAACATCTTGCTGCCCGGCTGGATGCCGGCATTGTTCATCAGCACGTCGACCGCGCCGAACCGTGCGCGCACCGCCGCTTCCAGCGCGACCACGCTGTCGCGGCTGCTGACATCGACCGTGACGGTCATGACCGCGGCCTCGCCGCGCGTCGCCACGGCGGTGACCTTGGCGGCCGCCTCGCGCAGCCGGGCCTCGTCGACATCGGCGATGCACACGTTCAGGCCGCGCGCGGCGAAGCGCATGGCGGCAGCGAGGCCGATGCCGGAGGCGCCTCCGGTGACGACGGCGGTGTGGTCGGGCGACAGGGCAGGATGGGACATGGGCGGGTTCTCCGGCAGGACGATGGGATGCTGGTGTATGACGTCTGGGCGCGGCCGCAAGATCATCCGGCCCAGGGCATGACAGGTCTTCGCGATCCGGCTGGAACCGGCTACGGCGCGGCCTTGGCGCCGCGCGCCTTCTTCGGCTTCTCGATCTCGCTGCGCAGCGCCGCCAGATCCTTCCTGACCGCGTTCGCCGCGTCGCGCTCGATGCGGCGGTAACGCTCGACCAACAGCTCGCCGAACGCCGTCAGCGCGGCGCCGCCGCCGTTGCGGCCGCCGGTCTGCCGCGCCACCGCGGGCTGCCGGCACACCCGGTTGATCTCGTCGACGAGGTCCCAGGCCCGCTTGTACGACATCTCCATGGCGCGCCCCGCCGCCGAGATCGAGCCGTAACGGTCGATGTTCTCCAACAGCGCGATCTTGCCCGGCCCGATCCGGCTGCCATCATCGAGATCGATGCGCAGGCTCAGGGAGGGCAGGGCGCTCGCTTTCGGCATGGAGGGTCTGCTTGGACTGACGTGGGGCGGACATTGCCACCATCATGTTTTGCGAACAAGATGATGCCAATCGACAATCACAATGACATCTGGGGACGAAATGCTGCCTAAGCTGTTTTCACCGCTGACGATCGGTCCATATCATCTCAAGCATCGCGTCGTGATGGCGCCCTTGACGCGGATGCGCGCCGACAAGGCGACGCTGGCGCCGCGGCCGCTCAACGTCGACTATTATGCGCAACGCGCCACGCCCGGCGGGCTGATCATCGCCGAGGCGACGCCGGTCGCGCCGACCGGCACCGGCAGCCCGAACGTGCCGGGCATCTACAGCGACGCGCAGGTCGCCGGCTGGAAGCACGTCGTCGACGCCGTTCACGCCAAGGGCGGGCTGATCTTCCTGCAGCTTTGGCATGTCGGCCGCGTCTCGCATTCCTCGTTCCAGCCCGGCGGCGCGCTGCCGGTGGCGCCGTCGGCGATTGCGATCGGCGATGATTTGAAGGCAATGACCGCGGACGGCAAGGCCGCCGCCTACGAGACGCCGCGTGCGCTGGAGACCGACGAAATCCCCGGCCTCGTCGCGGCCTATGGCCAGGCGGCCCGCAATGCGATCGCCGCCGGCTTCGACGGCGTCGAGGTGCACGGCGCGAACGGCTATCTGATCGAGCAGTTCCTGCAGACCCGCAGCAACCAGCGCACCGATCGCTATGGCGGCGGAATCGAGAATCGCTGCCGCTTCCTGCTCGACGTCATGCAGGCGGTGATCGATGCCTGCGGCGCCGACAAGGTCGGCGTGCGGCTGTCGCCCTATGGCATCGCCAACGGCTCCGGCGAGGCCGATCCGATGCCGCTCTACACTTACGCGATCGAGGCGCTGAACCGGCTCGGCATTGCCTATCTGCACCTGATCGAGCCGCGTTCCTCCGGCGCCGGCCGCGCCGACGTCAACTGGCAGAACGTGCCCTCGGCGCTCGCGCTGTTCCGGCCAGTCTGGAAGGGCGTCCTGATCGGCGCCGGCGGCTTCACCGGCGAGCCCGCGGAAGCGGCGATCCAGGCGGGCCACGCCGATGCCATCGCCTTCGGCCGCTACTTCATCTCCAATCCCGACCTGCCCGCCCGCCTGCAGCACGGCTGGCCGCTGACGCCGTATCATCGCCCGACCTTCTACGGCGGCGAGGAGAAGGGCTACACGGATTATCCAGTCTACGACGCGACGGTGAACGCGTAGCGCCCGCGCTCGGTCTGCTGTCATTGCGACGAGTCAGGATCAAAGGTTCTCGCTCGTCTCCTTCTACGTCGTCATGCCCGGGCTTGTCCCGGGCATCCACGTCCATCCGCGCGTGCCGACCAACGTGGATGGCCGGGACAAGCCCGGCCATGACGCGGTGAGGGCTTGCTACAACAAACAAAGCTGTGTTGCTCGGAGGGAATCGTATGAAGAACCGCACCACCGGTCGCTCGGCCTTCCTCGCGCTGCTCAAGGACGAGGGCATCACGCATCTGTTCGGCAATCCCGGCACCACCGAGTTGCCGATCATGCATGCGCTGAAGGACCATCCCGATCTCACCTATGTCATGGCGATGCAGGAGAGCCTGGTGGTCGCGATCGCCGACGGCTTCAGCCGCGCCTCCGGCCGCCTCGTCGCTTGCAACGTTCATGTCGCGCCGGGCTTGGGCAATGCGATGGGCGCGCTCTACAACGCGCAGTTCACGGGCACGCCGATGATCCTCACCGCCGGCCAGCAGGAGCAGGGCCACGGCCTGATGGAGCCGCTGCTGTACGGCCCGCTGGTGCGCATGGCCGAGCCGCTGGTGAAATGGGCGGTCGAGGTGACGCGGCTGGAGGACTTGCCGCGCATCATCAGGCGCGCCGCCAAGGTCGCGACCACGCCGCCGACCGGGCCCGTCTTCATCTCGCTGCCCGGCGACATCCTCAACGCCGAGGCCGGCATCGACCTTGGCCGCTCCACCCGCGTCGATGCGCGCGTGCGGCCGTCCGCCGACGCGCTGCAGGCGCTCGCCCAGCGCATTCTGAAAGCGCAACGGCCGGTCATCATCACCGGCGACGAGATCGTCAAGAGCGATGCGCTGCAGGCGGCGGCCGACTTTGCATCGGCGCTCGGCGCGCCGGTGCATCAGCAATCCGCGCCCTATGGGTCGCATTTTCTCTCCGAGCATCCCTGCTACATCGGCGCGCTGTCGCGCGCGCAGAAGCAGGTGCGCGACCTGCTGGCGCCGCATGATCTCCTCATCGTGCTCGGCGCCGATCCCTTGCGCATGTCCGTGCATAGCGAGATCGAGCCGCTGCCCGAGGGCCTGCCGCTCCTGCAGATCGGCCTGGTCGACTGGGAATTGGCTAAGAATTTTGGTGCCGAGATCGCGCTGAAGGCCGATGTCCGCGAGACGCTGCTTCAGCTCACGCCGCTGTTGCGCGAGCTCGGCGGCGCGGCCCTGCAGGCCCGTGTGCAGGAGCGCATCGCGGAGCTGTCATCGAAGAACTGGAGCGCGCGGCGCCGCACGTTGACGACGCAGATCGAAGCGGCGCGCGAGCGGACGCCAATCGACCCCGACTATCTGGCGCTGCAGGTGGCCGAGGCGATGCCCGAGCATGGCATCCTGGTCGACGAGGGCCTCACATCCGCGCGCCACATGACCGCGCTGTGGCCCTATCGCGACCGCTACAACTATCACGCCCTCGCCTCGGGCGGCATCGGCTGGGGCCTGCCGGCCTCGGTCGGCGTGAGCCTCGCCAATCCCGATCGGCCCGTCGTGTGCTATTCTGGCGATGGCAGCGCGATGTATTCGATCCAGGCGCTGTGGACCGCAGCCCATCACAAGCTGCCGCTCTCGGTCGTCATCATCAACAATGGCGGCTACCGCATCATCAAGCAGCGGCTGCTCTCGTTCCACGGCGACGACAACTACATCGGCATGGATTTCGCCGACCCGTCCGTGGATTTTGCAGGATTGGCCAAGTCGCTTGGCTGCGAGGCGCTGCGTGTCAGCGATCCCAGCGAGTTGAAGCCGACTCTATCGGAAGCGTTCCGTCGCCCCGGCGCCAAGCTGATCGAGGTGATGGTGAGCAACGCGGTGAATTGAGCCGACGCTGCCTCATCCCCACCGCCGTCATTCCGGGGCACGCAGGTCGTGGACAGCGAAGCTGTCTGCGACCTGTGTGAGCCCGGAATCCATATCCCCAGGCGGATGTGTGGAAGCGCGCTGGGCGTGATCACCGCCTCTCCAACCGCGGCCTGTGGTTATGGATTCCGGGCTCAGCCAAGTGCGGGACGGCTGCGCCATCCCGCACCTGGCTGCCCCGGAATGACGACCTCTTGAGCAGCGCTGCTAGAAAACACTTTACGAATATCCGAAGATATGCTTTATTCCCGAAATCCCGCCTCGAACGGAGGGGCGTTGCGCGCGATCGTCACGACACGCGGGGCGGGGAGCGATGGCCGCTGATGGACCGCAGCGTGGGGAGACCCGCGCCGACGAACGGTACGTTGCGGACGTAAAGGCGTGTGGTCCTGGCGCCCCGATGCTGGCGCCAAGTCGGCGGGTGATGATGATCCTGCCGGCGACGGTGGCTATCAAGCCGGACACCGGGGAGAGCGCGCTATACACGTGAAAACCGTCGCGCGGGGAATGCCGGATGTCCGGCTGAACCTGTGGTGACTGCCGCCTGCTTTTCTTTCTGCAGGCGGGCCATGGGTTGCGGCCAGCGCCCGGCATTCCCCGCGCCCTCCGTCTTTGCGAGGGCACCGCACCGGCAGACCTCGGACGCTCCTTGCGCCGCGAGAACGGAAGCGCGCATCCCGACACACAGATATCATCGATCCCTGCGAAGTTCCGAAATCCGAGACCTTCCTGATATCAGCACTGAATTCAAAGCGAGCCCCTTCCGCTTTGTACCCGATCCCGATATGACGCCGCCTTCGTTGTGACTGGAAAAGCGCCATGACCAGGATTGATGCAATCGCCCGTGCCCGTCAGAGCCTGACGAGTGGTGACTTTCTGGCCGAGCTCGGCCGCCGGGTCGCCTACCGCACCGAGAGCCTCAATCCCGAGCGCAAGGACGAGCTCGCCGCGTACCTGACGAAGGAGCTGACGCCGTCGTTCGCCGCGCTCGGCTTCTCCTCCGAGATCGTGGCCTCGCCGAGCGGCAAATCGCCGTTCCTGATCGCGACCTATCATGAGAGCGACAGCGCGCCGACGGTGCTGAGCTATGGCCATGGCGACACCGTCGACGGCATGACCGGCGAGTGGCGCGATGGCCGCGATCCCTGGGCGGTGACGCCGGACGGCAACCGCCTCTATGGCCGCGGCACCGCCGACAACAAGGGCCAGCACAGCATCAACATGGCGGCACTGCGCGCCGTGCGCGAGGCGCGCGGCGGCAAGCTCGGCTTCAATGCCAAGTTCATCATTGAGATGGGCGAGGAGATCGGCTCGCCCGACCTCGCCAAGGTGGCTGATCTGCATCGCGAGGCCCTGAAGGCCGACGTCTTCATCGGCTCGGACGGCCCGCGCCTGTCGACCGCGCGCCCGACCATCTTTCTCGGCTGCCGCGGCGGCATCCGGCTGCATCTCGACGTCAATCTGCGCGAGGGCGGCAATCACTCCGGCAATTGGGGCGGCGTGCTCGCCAATCCCGCGACGATCCTCGCCAATGCCATCGCGACGCTGGTCGACGGCCACGGCCGCATCAAGCTGGAGCAGCTCAAGCCGCCGCGTCTCACCAATGCGGTCCGCGCCATCCTCGCCGACGTGAAGGTGGAGCCGAGCGCCGACGAGCCGGCGCTGTCGGACAATTGGGGCGAGGACGGGCTGACCCCGGCGGAGCGACTCTATGCCTGGAACACGCTCGAGGTGCTGGCGATCTCCTCCGGCAATATCGACAAGCCCGCGAACGCGATTCCCGGCAGCGCCCGCGCCGTGCTGCAACTGCGCTTCGTGGTCGGCACCAAGGTCGATACGATCGTCGAGGATGTGAAGACCCACCTCGCCGCGCACGGCTTTCCAATGATCGAGGTCAGCATGACGCAGGGCTTCATGGCCTCGCGCGCCGACATCGACAGCCCCTGGATCACATGGGCGGCCGAGTCCATCAGGATGAGCACCGGCAAGGCGCCCGCCGTGTTGCCGAACTTCGGCGGCTCGCTGCCGAATGACGTCTTTGCCGACGTGCTGAAGATGCCGACCATGTGGGTTCCACACTCCTATCCCGGCTGCTCGCAGCACGCGCCGGACGAGCATATTCTTCTGGACGTCACGGAGGAGGCGCTCGGCCTGATGGCGGGGTTGTTCTGGGATCTGGGTGAACTGCAGAAGCCGTTGTGAGGAAGCTTGGGCATGAGCACACGTCGCGTGTCATTGGTGCTCATGTCTCATTGCCAGAGGCGGCGCCGCGGTCGTGCTCAGCGCGCCTGCGGCCGCCCTTCGAGACGCCCGCCTTCGGCGGGCTCCTCAGGGCGAGGACCGGCGGCTTGGCAAGACTCGGTCGTGTCCCTCATGGTGAGGAGCGAAGCGCCGATCAGGAAGATGGGATTCGAACTTATGGCGCGCGGCGCGTCTCGAACCATGAGGCCCCGGTCGGTGCGCTTCAGCTGCCACGCGGGAACCATCGGCGTGCAACTTTCGTCTGGTCGTCCGACCGTTGCAGGCCTCGTAGTTTACCATCACGACGTTCGGCGCCGCCGTATCGGCCCGAATGTCTTGTCCAACGGGATGCAGGACAGGCAATTTGTCGCAAGCGTCCGAGAATTTCCCGCCGCAGGGCGGTCTATGGTGCCCGCGCTCACCGGCCGAAAGATCGTCCGAGGCCGGGAGCAATTTTGAGTTCGTTCTGATTCATGCAAGCATCCGGCGATCAGCCGGATTGAGGAGATCGATGATGAAGCAGCTTCGCCTAATGGGTCTGGCCGTCGCCGCCGCGCTGTGCGCCGGCCCGGTGCAGGCCGAGGACCTGACGGGGACCCTGAAGAACATCAAGGAGACCGGCGCCATCACGCTCGGCGTGCGCGACTCCTCGATTCCGTTCTCCTATCTCGACGACAACCAGAAGCCGATCGGCTTCGCCATCGACATCTGCATGGGCATCGTCGATGCCGTGAAGAAGGAGCTCAAGCTCGACAAGCTCGAGGTCAAGCTCAACCCGGTGACGTCGTCGACCCGCATCCCGCTGCTCGCCAACGGCACCATCGATCTGGAGTGCGGCTCGACCACCAACAATGCCGATCGCCAGAAGCAGATCTCTTTCACCAACACCCACTTCCTGACCGCGAGCCGCTACGTCTCGAAGAAGGCGAGCAACATCACCAAGATCGACGATCTGAAGGGCAAGACGGTGGTGTCGACCGCCGGTACCACCAACATCAAGCAGCTGACCGAAGCCAACGCCGCGCGCAGCCTCGGCATCAACATCATCCCGGCCAAGGATCACGCCGAAGCCTTCCTGATGGTCGAGACCGACCGCGCCGTGGCGTTCGTCATGGACGACATCCTGCTGGCGAGCCTGGTCGCCGGCTCCAAGGATCCGGCCGCCTACGTCGTCTCCAGCGACGCGTTCTCCAAGCCCGAGCCGTACGGCATCATGCTGCGCAAGGACGATCCGCAGTTCAAGAAGGTCGTCGATGCCGCCACCGCCAAGATCTACACCAGCGGCGAGGGCGCCAAGCTGTATGACAAGTGGTTCATGCAGAAGATCCCGCCGAAGGGCCTCAACCTCAACACCCCGCTGTCGGCGGAGCTGAAGGCCGAATTCGCCAAGCCGTCGGACTCGCCCGATCCGGATTCGTACAAGCCGTGATGTGAGGCCGCAGATCTCGCAACTAACCGGCGCCCCCCCCCCCCCCCTGGGGGGGGGGGGTCGGGGGTGGGGGTCTCAGGAAAGACTGCCTGTGTGGACCCCCCACCCCGACCCTCCCCCGCAAGGGGGGAGGGAGCGCAGGGAGCTCTCGGCGAAAGTTGCGTGATCCGGCTACCGAGCTAATCCCCTCTTAGGATGCCCCCGTGAACTACACCTGGAACTGGCACATCTTCCTGGAGCCGAACCCGACCGGGGCCGGCACCTATTTCGACATGCTGCTGGCGGGGCTCAAGGTCACCATCGTGACCTCGCTGACGGCCTGGGTCATCGCGCTGATCTGCGGCACGATCGTCGGCATCCTGCGCACCTTGCCGTCGAAGCTGGCCGGCTGGATCGGCTTCGCCTATGTCGAGTTCTTCCGCAACATGCCGCTGCTGGTGCAGCTGTTTCTGTGGTTTTTCGTGCTGCCGGAGCTGTTGCCGCGCACGATCGGCCTGTGGCTGAAGCAGATGCCGAATGCGCCGTTCTATACGGCCGCTGTCGGCATCGGCCTGTTCATGTCGGCGCGTGTCGCCGTGCAGCTGGCGGCCGGCATCGGCTCGTTGCCGCGCGGCCAGAAGATGGCCGCGACCGCGCTCGGCCTCACCACGTTGCAGGCCTACCGCTACGTGCTGCTGCCGATGGCCTTCCGGATCATCCTGCCGCCGTTGACCTCCGAGTTTCTCAATACGGTCAAGAACAGCGCGGTTGCGATCACCATCGGTCTCATCGAGCTGACCGGTGCGGCGCGCGCGATGCAGGAATTCTCGTTTCAGGTGTTCGAGGCGTTCAGCGCCGCCACCCTGATGTATCTCGTCATCAACATCATCGTCGTGATCGGCATGCGCCTCCTGGAGCGCGCGGTGGCGATTCCTGGCTACATCACGGGCAAATGAGATGCTGGCCAATTTCGATTTCGACGTCATCCGCCGCTCGCTGAGCTATCTGTTCATCGACGGCATGACCTTCACCGTGACGCTGACTGCACTGGCGGCGGCGGGTGGGTTGTTTTTCGGCACCATGATCGCGCTGATGCGGCTGTCGGGCTATCGCGTGATGGGCTGGATCGCCGGGCTCTATGTCGACTTCATGCGCTCGCTGCCGCTGGTGCTGGTGATCTTCTGGTTCTATTTCCTGGTCCCCTATATCGGGCAGTGGATCACCGGCTCGTCGCGGCCGATCAAGGTCGGCGCGTTCGCGTCCTCCCTGATCACCTTCATCCTGTTCGAGGCTGCCTATTTCTCCGAGATCATGCGCGCCGGCATCCAGTCGATCTCGCGCGGGCAGCCGGCCGCGGCCTCGGCGCTCGGCCTGACCTATGCGCAGACCATGCGCTACGTCGTGCTGCCGCAGGCGTTCCGCAACATGCTGCCGGTGCTGCTGACGCAGACCATCGTGCTGTTCCAGGACACCTCGCTGGTCTACGTGCTCTCGATCCCGGACTTCCTCGGCGCGGCGTCGAAGGTCGCGCAGCGCGACGGCCGCCTGGTCGAGATGTACCTGTTCGCAGCCCTGATCTACTTCACCATCTCCTGCGTCGCGTCCTACTTCGTCCGCCGCCTGCAGGCGCGCATCTCCATCATCAGATAGTCGGCTCCCATGATCGAAATCAGCCACGTCAACAAATGGTACAGCCCGAGCTTCCAGGTGCTGAAGGACTGCACGACCTCAGTCGCCAAGGGCGAGGTCGTGGTGGTCTGCGGCCCCTCCGGCTCCGGCAAGTCGACCCTGATCAAATGCGTCAACGCGCTGGAGCCGTTCCAGGACGGTGCGATCACCATCGACGGCCTCAAGGTCAATGATCCCAAGACCGACCTGCCGAAGCTGCGCTCGCGCGTCGGCATGGTGTTCCAGCACTTCGAGCTGTTTCCGCACCTCAAGATCATCGACAATCTCTGCCTCGCGCAGCAGAAGGTTCTGGGCCGCGGCCAGGAGGAGGCGACCGCCAAGGGCATGAAGCTCCTGGAGCGCGTCGGCCTGAAGGAGCAGGCGCAGAAGTTTCCGGCGCAGCTCTCCGGTGGCCAGCAGCAGCGTGTCGCCATCGCCCGCGCCCTTGCCATGGACCCGATCGCGATGCTGTTCGACGAGCCGACCTCGGCGCTCGACCCGGAGATGATCAGCGAGGTGCTCGACGTCATGGTCGACCTCGCCCGCGAGGGCATGACCATGATGGTCGTGACCCACGAAATGGGCTTCGCCCGCAAGGTCGCCCACCGCGTCATCTTCATGGACCGCGGCGAGATTGTCGAGGACGCCAAGAAGGAGGATTTCTTCGGCCAGCCCCGCAGCGAACGCGCGCAGCAGTTCCTGTCGAAGATTTTGTCGCATTGAGGGAGTTGTGGTTTGCAGGCCGTGGTTCTGTCGCCGCACAAGTGCATGGAGTTCGAGCCCATGTCTCTCCGCGTCGTCATGGCCGGGCTTGTCCCGGCCATCCACGTCGACCGGCCAGGAAGAACGACGTGGATGCCCGGGACAAGCCCGGGCATGACGAGTAATTCATTGGCAGAGGCTCTTTTGGCCCGATATCCGATAACTCATAGTTCGAACACGAGCTACTAGGAGACACGTCCTTGGACCCGATCGCTTACGTCAACGGCGCTTTCGTGCCCCTGTCCGAGGCCAAGGTCTCGGTGCTCGATCGCGGCTTCCTGTTCGCCGACGGCATCTATGAGGTGGCGGCGGTGCTCGACGGCAAGCTCATCGACAGCGCCTCGCACCTTCAGCGTCTGGAGCGCTCGGTCGGCGAGATCGGCTTGGCGTTGCCGGAGAGTCTTTCGCGCATCGAGGAGCTGCAGAAGGAGCTGGTGGCGCGCAACGCGCTCGACCAGGGCATGGTCTATCTGCAGGTGACGCGCGGCGCCGACAAGAGCCGCGACTTCCCGTTTCCGAAGGGCGACGTCAAGCCGACGCTGGTGATGTTCGTCACGGCCAAGAACATCGTCGACGCGCCTTCGGCCAAGACCGGGATCGGCGTCATCACCGTGCCCGACATCCGCTGGGCGCGGCGCGACATCAAGAGCGTGGCGCTGCTGGCGCAGGTGCTGGCGAAGCAGGCCGCGGCTGCGGCCGGCGCCGGCGAAGCCTGGATGGTCGAGGACGGCCACGTCACCGAGGGCGGCTCGTCCTCGGCCTTCATCCTCACCCCGGACGACGTCATCGTGACGCGGCCGAACTCCAACGCGATCCTGCCGGGCTGCACACGCAAGGCGGTGGTGAAACTTGCCGAGGAGCGCCAGCTCAAGGTCGAGGAGCGGCTGTTCACGGTGGAGGAGGCGCTCGCCGCCAAGGAAGCCTTCATCACCAGCGCGAGCTCGTTCGTGCAGCCGGTGGTCACGATCGACGGAAAACCGGTCGGCGACGGCAAGCCGGGTCCGGTGGCGAGCCGGCTGCGCGAGATCTATGTCGATTTTGCGCGCGCGACGGCGGTGTAGGAGCGGGCGACGACAGAGCAGGTGCAGCATCGAAACTCGTTTGCATTGTCCGGCGCTTTGCTATCGTGGCGGACCAATAGAAAATTGCAGGGAGGAGTTTCGATGCGTTATCGCTGGGGCGTGCTTGCGGCTGGACTGGTCATGACGGGCGCAGCGTTGAATTGGATCGGGACGGCGTCGGCCGATGACGGCTGGGTGACGCTGGTGGATGGCGACAAGAAGGTGGAGTTCACCGAAGTCGGCAAGGCCAATTGGGAAGCCAAGGACGGCAGCCTGATGGCCGACAAGCTCGACGGCAAGGATCCGTCCTATCTGGTGACCAAGACCAGCTACAAGGATTTCCAGATCAAGGCCGAGTTCTGGGTCGACGACGCCGCCAACAGCGGCATCTTCATCCGCTGCGACCAGGCGGAGAAGATCGACTCCAACATCTGCTACGAGGTCAATATCTTCGACAAGCGCCCCGATCCGAAATACGGCACCGGCGCGATCGTCGACGTCTCGAAGGTCGATCCGATGCCGAAGGCCGGCGGCAAGTGGAATACGTTCGATATCACCGCCAAGGGCACGCGGCTGACCGTGATCTTCAACGGCGAAAAGACCGCCGACGTCGACGACAGCAAGCACGCGGCGGGACCGATCGCCCTGCAATACGGCTCTGGCATCGTGAAGTTCAAGAAGGTGCAGATCAAGCCGCTGTAGCGGTCTTGGCCGCTGGCGCGGCCGTGCATTCCGCACAGCGGCGCTGGCCGCGGCTCGCGCGATAGAGGCCCTTGCAGTACCAATGGCGCGCCATCATCTGCAGGGGATGGCGGGCCAGCCGGGCCAGCGTCACCAGTTCGAGCATGGCGGGCATTGCGAACTCCTTTACATCTTTCCAACGTTTGCGAGATGGGGCGGCCCTTCGTTTGCGGAAGGGCCGCCCCAGTCGCATCAGCCATGCAGCTTCTTGGCTGTCTCGGCGATCACGCGGCCCTGATAGCGCGCCCCCGCCAGCTCGTTCTCGCTCGGCTGCCGGCTGCCGTCGCCGCCGGTGATGGTGGTCGCGCCATAGGGCGAGCCGCCGGTCACCTCGTCGAGCTTCATCTGGCCGGCGAAGCCGTAGTTAAGGCCGACGATGGTCATGCCGAAGTGGAGGAGGTTGGTGATGATCGAGAACAGCGTGGCCTCCTGGCCGCCATGCTGGGTCGCGGTGGAGGTGAAGGCGCCGCCGACCTTGCCGTTCAGCGCGCCCTTGGCCCAGAGGCCGCCGGCCTGGTCGAGGAAGTTGGCCATCTGCGAGGCCATGCGCCCGAAGCGGGTGCCGGTGCCGACGATGATCGCGTCGTAGTCGGCGAGATCCTCGATCTTGGCGATCGGCGCGGCCTGGTCGAGCTTGTAGTAGGAGGCCTTGGCGACGTCGGCGGGCACGAGCTCCGGAACGCGCTTGATGTCGACGGTGGCGCCGGCTTCGCGGGCGCCCTCGGCGACGGCATTGGCCATCGCTTCGATGTGGCCATAGGCGGAGTAGTAGAGAACGAGGACCTTGGTCATGGTGTGCTCCGTGGGGGCGGGGGTGATCGGGACGAACGTCCCGGCCGGAGGGCCGGCCGGGATTGTGAGAAAGCGCTAGGCGGCGTCGACCAGCACCAGCTCGGAATCCTCGAGCGCGGTGATCTTGAGTGTCGCCTCGTCGCGGATGGCGGCGCCGTCACGGGCGTTGACGCGGACGCCGTTGACCTCGACGCTGCCGGCGGCCGGCACGATGTAGATGTGCCGTGCCTTGTCCGCCGCATATTCGGCGGTCTCGCCGGCCTTCAGCGTGGTGCCAAGCACGCGCGCCTTGGCGCGGATCGGAAGCGCTTCAGCGTCGTCGGCAAAGCCCGAGGCCAGGGTGACGAGCTTGCCGGAGCGGTCCGACTTCGGGAACGGCTTGGCGCCCCAGGTCGGCTGGCCGCCCTCGGTGGCGGGCTCGATCCAGATCTGGAAGATCCGCGTCGTGGTCGGCTCGAGATTGTACTCGGAGTGCCGGATGCCGCTGCCCGCGCTCATCACCTGCACGTCGCCGGCTTCGGTCCGGCCCTTGTTGCCGAGGCTGTCCTGGTGGGTGATCGCGCCCTCGCGGACATAGGTGATGATTTCCATGTCCCGGTGGGGATGGGCGGGAAAGCCGGTGTTCGGCGCGATCTCGTCGTCGTTCCACACCCGCAGGGCGCCGTGGCCCATGTTCTTCGGGTCGTAATAGCTGGCGAACGAGAAATGATGCTTGGCCTTCAGCCAGCCGTGGTCGGCGCCGCCCAGCGCCGCAAAGGGCTTCAATTCGATCATGGGTCTGCTCCTGAGGTTGCGACGGTCGGCCGTCAGCCGCCGTGCTGTTGGGCATTGGAATAGGGGATGAGCCTAGGTATATAAATAGAAACTATTGAAACCTATTGTTTCCAAAATAGAGATTCGAGCCTATGGCGCGACTTCCCGATTTCGAGGCGATGGCGATCTTCGCCAAGGTCGTCGAGCTGCGCTCCTTCGCCGGCGCCGCGCAGGATCTGGGCCTCTCCAAGGCTTCCGTCTCCAAGGCGGTAAGCCGGCTGGAGGAGCGCCTGGGCACGCGGCTGTTCAACCGCACCTCGCGCCGCCTGGCGCTGACGGATGCCGGCCAGCGCCTGTCCGAACGCGCCGCGCAGCTGCTCGCCGACGGCGAGGCGGCAGAGACCGAGGCGCTGGCGCAATCGCTGACGCCGCGCGGCCTGGTGCGGCTCGCCGTGCCGATGACCTTCGGCGTCAAGATGATCGCGCCGCTGCTGCCGGCCTTCCTGGAGCAATATCCGGATGTCGCGATCGATCTGCACATGAGCGATGCCACCGTCGATCTCATCGGCGAAGGTTTCGATCTCGCGCTGCGCATCGCGCGGCTGCCGGACTCCTCGCTCGTGGCACGCCGCCTCTGCACGATGCCGCGCTACACGGTGGCGGCGCCGTCCTATCTGAAGAAGCATGGACGACCGACACATCCGATGCATCTCGCCGAGCACAAATGCTTCGGCTACGCCTATCTGTCGACCGCAGGCGTCTGGCACTACACCAACGCGGCCGGCGAGCAGGCCAGCGTGCGGCCGGCAGGTCAGCTACGCGTCAACAATGGCGAGGCTGTCCTGCCTGCTGTCGTCGCAGGTCTCGGCATCGCCGATCTGCCGGATTTCATCATCGGCGATGCGATCGCGTCGGGCGAAGTCGAGGTGATCCTGAAGGGCTGGAGCCAGCCCGAAGGCGCGATGCATCTGGTGATGCCGCCCGGCGGCCCGCGCCCGGCGCGGGTCGAGGTGCTCTCGGAGTTTCTGGTCAAGGAGCTGGCAAAGGGGAAGAGGGCACGATCGAACTCGATCTAATGAGCTCGTTGCAGTGCAACTGCTCGCGAAGCGCGCACAACGAAATCTCGCTTTGCCCGCATGCAATCGTTCGCGCTAGGATCGGACGCGCACGACAAGAAGACTTGCCAGGGAGAGCTCCCGATGAACCGCCGCGGGTTCTTGCGGACCGCCGCCGCGTTGCCGCTCATGCAGAGCTTGCTGCCGGATCTCGCTGCCGCGGAGGATGTCTACCCCAGCCGCACGATCACGATGATCGTGCCGTTTCCCGCCGGCGGCCAGGCCGATCTTGCGGCGCGGCCCATTGCCGCTGCGCTGGAGCGGATTCTCGGCAAAGCTGTCATCGTCGACAACCGCGCCGGTGGCGCCGGCGGTTCGGTCGGCAATGCACAGGCGGCACGCGCAGCGCCGGACGGCTATACGCTGCTGATGACGCTGTCGTCGCTCGCGGTGCTGCCTGAGGCCGACCGCCTGTTCGGGCGACCCGTTGCCTATGAGGTCTCGCAATTTACGCCGATCGCGCGAGTGCTGGCGGATCCAACGCTGCTGGCAGTGCCGGCTTCTTCGCCGTGGCGAACGTTAAAGGACCTTGTCGACGACGCACTCAGGCGTCCGGGGGAGATCCCGTATGGCTCGTCGGGACCCTATGGCACGCTCCACGTGGCGATGGAGATGTTTGCATCGAGCGCGGGGATCAGGCTGCTACATGTTCCGTTCCGCGGTGCCGGCCCGGCATTGACGGCGCTGCTCGGCGGCACAGTCCAGGCGATCGCCGCCGCGCCAGGCACGCTGAAGCCGCAGGTCGACGATGGACGGCTCCGTGTTCTCGCGAACTGGGGCGCGTCGCGCGTCCCGAGCTTTCCCGACGTGCCGACCTTCATCGAGCTCGGCTATCGGGATGTCGAGATGTACATCTGGGCTGGCTTGTTCGGCCAGCGCGCAATCCCTTCGGGCATCGTGAAACGGCTGCGCGAAGCGATGGCGCAGGCCGCAACGAGCCCGGAGGTCTTGAAGACGTTCGCGGCCGTCGGCAGCGTCGTCGCCTATCAGGATGCGCCCGAGT
Source organism: Bradyrhizobium sp. SSBR45G (assembly GCF_030159255.1). Taxonomy (GTDB): domain Bacteria; phylum Pseudomonadota; class Alphaproteobacteria; order Rhizobiales; family Xanthobacteraceae; genus Bradyrhizobium. The sequence goes on from NZ_BSCT01000034.1 coordinate 20,664, forward strand.
TTGCCAAGTTCATCGACGCCGACAGCGCGCGCCTGATCGCCGCGGTGCAACGGATCGGGAAGGTGGAGTAGCGGCTAGTTCGAAACCTCGCAGACGTCGACCCATTCGGCCGCGGTCAGCTCGGCCATGCGGTCCGGCGTGATCTTCACCGCGCTGTGGGTCGAGCCAGCCGCGGGCACGACGATGTCGAACGCCTTCAGCGAGACGTCGCAATAGACCGGCAGCGGTGCTTTCAGCCCGAACGGGCAGACGCCGCCGACTTCGTGTCCGGTGATGTCGGCGACCTCGTCGAGGCCCAGCATCTTCGGCTTGCCGCCAAAGGCCGCCTTGACCTTCTTGTTGTCCATCCGCGCATGGCCGGCGGCAACGATCAGGATGACGCGGTCGCCGACGCGCAGCGAGAGCGTCTTGGCGATGCGGGCCGGCTCGACGCCATAGGCCTCTGCCGCGAGCGCCACGGTCGCGGAGCTCTGGCTGGAGACGAGGACGTCGATGTCGGGGGCTTTTTCGGCGAAGAAGGCGCGGACGGATTCAAGGCTCATGTGTGGCGGCGATCTCGGGCAATTCGGACAGCGCAGCAATACGATAATCGGGCGCAAAACCCAACTCGTCCATCTGGGTACGGAGCGCCTTGAACAAGGTGAGCGGTGCGACCAGCGCGGTCTCGCTGCACGCCGCGGCCAGGGCCTGCGGACTGACGCGCTCGATCCAGGCGACGCTCAATCCGAACGCCTTGGCGCCGCAGACGTCCCAGGGATTGGAGGACACGAACAACACCTCGGCGGGTGCAACACCCAACGTCTCCTCGATCAGCGCGTAGGCCATTGGACTCGGCTTGAAGATCTGATGGGCATCGACGCTGATCACGGCATCGAGCAACGTGCCGAAGCCGCTGGCCTTGACGAGGCCGTCGAGCATCGCGGGGCTGCCGTTGGAGAGGATCGCGAGCCGATGATCTCTCATCGCGGCGAGCGCGGCCTGCGCATCGGGGTAGGGCTCGAGATCGAGGTACTTGGCGGTGATGCGATCAAGTGTGGCTGCATCGGCCTGCAGTCCGAGAACGCGCAGCGTGTAGATCAGGGACTCGCGGGTGATGGTGGCGAAATCCTCGTAGCGTTGCATCAGCGAGCGCAGCCAGGAATATTCCAGCTGCTTGATGCGCCAGATCTGCGTGATGATGTCGCCCTGGCCGGGAAACGCCTGCTCGGTGACGGTCGCGACCGACTGGATGTCGTACAGCGTGCCATAGGCGTCGAAGACCACGGCTTTGAAGGGCACGGTGCTCACCTGTCGAAAAGCAGACCGGCGCGATGACAGGTGGTCACCGCGCCTGGAGCGATGTCAGATGCCCAGCAGCTTGCGGGCGTTGGCCTTCAGCACCTTCGGCCGGATCTCGTCGCGGATGTCGAGCTTGGCGAAATCGGCGAGCCAGCGGTCGGGCGTGATCACCGGCCAGTCCGAGCCGAACAGCATCTTGTCCTGCAGAATCGAGTTGATGTAGCGCACCAGGATCGGCGGGAAGTATTTCGGCGACCAGCCGGAGAGGTCGATGTAGACGTTCGGCTTGTGGGTCGCGACCGACAGCGCCTCCTCCTGCCACGGGAAGGACGGGTGCGCGAGGATGATCTTGAGGTCGGGGAAATCGGCCGCGACGTCGTCCATGTACATCGGGTTGGAGTATTTCAGCCGCATCCCCATGCCGCCCGGCATGCCCGAACCGACGCCGGTCTGGCCGGTGTGGAACAGCGCGATCGCGCCGCCATCGTTGATCGCCTCGTAGAGCGGGTAGGCGAGGCGGTCGTTGGCGTAGAAGCCCTGCATGGTCGGATGGAATTTGAAGCCGCGGACGCCGTACTCCTCGATCAGCCGGCGTGCCTCGCGCACGCCGAGCTTGCCCTTGTGCGGATCGATTGACACGAAGGGGATCAGCACGTCGAGATGCTCGGAGGCGATCTCCAGCATCTCTTCATTTTTGTAGCGGCGGAAGCCGGTCTCGCGCTCGGCATCGACTGGAAAGATCACGGCGGCGATGTTCTTCGAGCGATAATAGGCGGCCGTCTCCGGCACGGTCGGCGGATGCTTGTGCGGCGACTTGAAGTACTCGGCCATCTGCGCCTGGAAATCATCATAGCCGTCGTCGCCGTGCATGCCGCAGGGCTCCTCGGCATGGGTGTGGATGTCGATGGCGACGACGTCGTCGATCTTGGGCAGAGCGAGCTTGGGCATGGGCGTTCCCGGTGGTTGGTTCTTGGCTTTGTAAAATTGATTATACCATATAACGAATTTGGCAATCGCCAATTCGGCCGGCGGCTGGTTCCTCTCTTACCCTCCTCCGGCGCGGGGTCTGTTGAAGTCGGCGCCACAATCGTTGACATCCGGCGGGTCGGTGGTTAGAAACCGGGCCGATCCGGGCGACTTGGTCGCTAGCGGAATTCGATTTCTATTTGCCACTTCCGGCCTGTCCAACACGGCCTTTCAACGTATCAGGATGTCCCATGAAGGTCCGTAACTCGCTGAAGTCGCTGCGTGGCCGCCATCGCGCCAACCGTCTGGTCCGCCGCAAGGGCCGTGTCTACGTGATCAACAAGGTCCAGCGCCGCTTCAAGGCGCGCCAGGGCTGATCGACGAGATATCCCCCATCGGGAAAAACCCGCTCACGGGTCTTTGACGCGCGTGCTGCTTTGCAGGACGCGCTGACTGCGTCTAGACTTGCGGGATGGTCATCAGATCTCTGCGGGCGGTCCTGCTCGCTACCCTCGTCCTTTCGGTTCCGCACCTTGCCTCTGCGCAGGGTGACCCAAAGGCGGTCACCAAGCCCAAGCCTCCCGAGGCGCCCGCCAAGCTGCCGAAGGTTGGCGCCGACAGGACCAAGGGCCTCGATTTCCTGTTCGGTGCCCTGAAAGCGGCCCCTGACGACATCAGCGCCAAGCACGTCGAGGCCCGGATCTGGGCGATCTGGCTGCAGACCCCGAGCGACACCGTCGCGCTGCTGATGTCGCGCTCCAAAGCCGCGATGGACGCGCGGCAGAACGAGGTGGCGCTCAAGCTGCTCGATTCGGTCATCAAGCTCCGTCCCGACTATGTCGAAGCCTGGAATCGCCGGGCCACAATATATTACCTTCAGAACGACTATGGCCGGTCGCTCTCCGACATCCAGCAGGTTCTGCTGCGCGAGCCCAGGCATTTCGGCGCGCTCGCCGGCCTCGGCATGATCATGCAGGACCTCGGCGAGGAAAAACGGGCGCTGGATGCCTTCCGCAAGGCGCTGGAGGTCAATCCGCACCTGGAAAAGGTGCCGGATCTCGTCAAAACCCTCACCGAGAAGGTCGAGGGCCGCGACATCTAGCCGTAACGGTCGATTAACCATGTCCGGACGGCCGTCCTTGCCGGTGCGGCCGCGCGAACCTAGCTGCCTCTCGACGACGAAGCGCGGCAGGAGAGACGCAATGCGGCGGGCGGTGCTGACGGCAGCGCTGGTGATGGTGACGCTGTCGGCCGCGCGGGCCGATGATCCGGATCTGTTCTGGGTGGTCGGGAATCGCGCCACGAATCGCTGCGAGATCGTGACCAGCAACCCGGTCATCTCGATCATGGGCGACATCTGGTTCGCGTCCGGTCCCTTCAGATCGAAGGATGACGCCAAGCTCGCGCGATCCACGATCAACGCGTGCCCGAACAAGGACCTGACGCAGGAGGACTGATCGGCTTGCCCGTGCGCGGGCCGGCCGCTCAGTGGAAGGCGGTGCTGCGGCGCTCCGGCAGGCCGTACTGTACGGCGGCGGCGTAGAGCTGGGCAATCTCGGCCTCGAGATGCTCGTTGACCAGCAGCAGGGCCTTCAGCGCGCCGCGGATGTCGCCATTGCAGCTTGCGACGATCTCGTCGATTGCTGCCTCGCTTGAACGAAAGCTCATCGGTAACCCCCTCCCAAAACACCAAACTAAACGCAGGGCCGGTCATCGCAGGTGACTTCGTGCAATGACCCAACCGGAAGTAATTCACGGTCATCAGCCGATTGCGAGGAAAAGTCCCGACCATGGTTATAAAATGGCCGACGACGCCGTGATGACAGGATTTGCGGCCGAAACGACCCGGCATCGCCTTTGGATCTGCAACTCTCGGCCTTCTCGCCCGTAACTGTCCTTGTGACCGGCAGAAAACTATCAATGATTTCAATGTTCTTAGTGGGCGCTTTGGCATTGCTGGCGCTCGTGACACGGGCTGGCGTGGTGGTGGTCGAGCGCCGCTATCCGGCGCAAGGGCAGGCCGTCGATGTCAACGGGGCCAGCATCAATCTTGTGGATATCGGGCCGCGCGACGGCCAGGGGCCGCCATTGTTGCTGCTTCATGGTGCGAGCTCGAACCTCGAGGCGATGCGCAAGCCGCTCGGCGATCTCCTGGCGCAGCGCCACCGGGTGCTGCTGGCCGACCGTCCGGGCCATGGCTGGAGCCCGCGCGAGCGCGACGAGGACTCGACGCCCGCTCTGCAGGCCCGGATGCTCGACGAAGCGCTCGGCCGTCTCGGCGTCGACCGCGTCATCCTGGTGGTGCATTCCTGGAGCGGCGCGCTCGGCCTGCGGATGGCGCTCGACTTTCCCAGCCGTGTCGCCGGCCTGGTGATGCTTGCGCCGGTCGCCTATCCCTGGCGCGGCGGGGTCGGCGGCTACAATGTCGCCGTCACCACGCCCGTCGTCGGGCCGTTGCTGGCGCATACCATCACGCTGCCGCTCGGCCTGGCGCTGATGGCGCCGGGCGCCCGCGGCGTGTTCGCGCCGCAGCAGATGCCGGACGATTTCGTCGAGCAGACCGCGACGCCGCTGCTGTTGCGGCCGCGCGAATTCATGGCCAACGCGCGCGATCTCGTCACCCTGAAGCAGGCGGTCATCGAGCAGTCGCCGCGGTATGGCGAGATCAAGGCTGCGGTCACGATCGTGGCGGGCGACGCCGACAGGACGGTCTACACCGACATCCATTCCCGCCCGCTCGCCAAGGTCATCCCGCAGGCGCGGCTGATCGTGCTGCCGGAGCTCGGCCACATGGTTCAGAACGCCGTCCCGGAGCTCGTGGCCAGTGAGGTCGAGCGGATGGTCGCCGCGGTCGCGCCCGTGGACGCATCGGGGCCCTGACAGAAAAGCCCCGGCCGTCGGCCGGGGCTTTGCAATCCTCTGCGCCGGGCGCAGCCGGTGGCGGCTTACTGCTTCTGCTTGCCGTCCTTGTCGAACGACGACACATACGCCCAGAGGTTGTTGACCTCGGTCTCGTTCTTGATGCCCGCGAAGGTCATCTTGGTGCCGGGGATCTTGGCCTTGGGGTCCTTGATGTATTCCTTGAAGACCGCCTCGTTCCAGGTGATGCCCGAATTCTTGTTGGCCTCGGAATAGTTGTAGTCCGGCGCGCTGCCCGACTTGCGGCCGTCGAGGCCGTTGAGTTCCGGGCCGACCTTGTTCTTCGCCCCTTCGCCGATCGCATGGCAGGGCAGGCACTTGTTGAAGGACGTCTTGCCGGCGGCAGCGTCCTGCGCCAGCGCGGCCGTCGCCAGCGACGACGAGGCGATCATGACCAGCGCGCTCAAAGTCAGTTTCTTCATGGATCAAGCTCTGTGGGGTTACGAGACGAGTTTGTGCGCAGGTTGTGGCATGGCCCCGGGCGACGCACAAGCGGGGAAGCGGCGGCGGAAGGCAGCACAAAGGCGGAGCGCGGTGCCCCGCCGCAGGCCGCCCGGCTGATCCGCTGCCTATCCAAAGCGTTTCGGTTGTGATTGATAGGCCGACACCAATCGAGCCGGAGACAACGCGATGGCGATCATGATGCCGGAAGCCGATCAGGCGGTGCTGGCGCGCCGCGACGGGATCGTTGCTGCACTGCGTGCGATCGTGCCCGGCGAGGGCGTCATCGACAGCGCCGCGGAGATGATCCCCTACGAGTCCGACGGATTGATGGCCTACCGGCAGCCGCCGATGGTGGTGGTGCTGCCGGAGACCACGGCGCAGGTTTCGCAGGTCCTGAAATACTGCCATGACCAAGGCATCAAGGTGGTTCCCCGCGGCTCCGGCACGTCGCTGTCGGGCGGCGCGCTGCCGCTCGCCGACGGCGTGCTGCTCGGCCTCGGCAAGTTCAAGCGCATCCGCGACATCGATTTCGACAACCGCGTCGTCGTCACCGAGCCCGGGGTCACCAACCTCGCCATCAGCCAGGCGGTGGCGCATGCCGGCTTCTACTACGCGCCCGATCCGTCGTCGCAGATCGCCTGCTCGATCGGCGGCAATGTCGCGGAGAATTCCGGCGGCGTGCACTGCCTCAAATATGGCATGACCACCAACAACGTGCTCGGCTGCGAGATCGTGCTGATGACCGGCGAGGTGCTGCGCATCGGAGGCAAGTGCGCCGAGAACGCCGGCTATGATCTGATGGGCCTGATCACCGGCTCGGAGGGCCTGCTCGGCGTCGTCACCGAGGTGACGGTGCGCATCCTGCAGAAGCCGGAGACGGCCCGCGCGCTGATGGTCGGATTCGCCGAAGTCGAGGCGGCCGGCGAATGCGTCGCGCGCATCATCGGCGCCGGCATCATCCCCGGCGGCATGGAGATGATGGACAAGCCGGCGATCCACGCCGCCGAGGCCTTCGTCCATGCCGGCTATCCGCTCGACGTCGAGGCGCTGCTGATCATCGAGCTCGACGGCCCCGGCGTCGAGGTCGACGAGTTGATCGGCCGCGTCGAAGCGATCGCCAATGGCTGCGGCTCGACCACCTGCCGGATCTCGACCTCCGAGGCCGAGCGCAATTTGTTCTGGGCCGGCCGCAAGGCGGCGTTCCCCGCGGTGGGGCGGATCTCGCCGGACTATCTCTGCATGGACGGCACCATCCCGCGCGGTGCGCTGCCGAAGGCCTTGGCGCGCATCCGCGAGCTGTCGGAAAAATACCAGCTCGGCTGCGCCAACGTGTTCCATGCCGGCGACGGCAACCTGCATCCGCTGATCCTCTACGACGCCAACAAGCCCGGCGAGATGGAGCGCGCCGAAGCCTTCGGCGCCGACATCCTGCGCTGCTGCGTCGAGCTCGGCGGCGTCCTGACCGGCGAGCACGGCGTCGGCATCGAGAAGCGCGACCTGATGCCGGAAATGTTTTCCGAGATCGACCTCAACCAGCAGCAGCGCGTGAAATGCGCCTTCGACAGCCAGGGCCTGCTCAACCCGGGCAAGGTGTTTCCGACCCTGCACCGCTGCGCGGAGCTGGGGCGGATGCACGTCCACGGCGGCAAGCTGGCGTTCCCGGATCTGCCGAGGTTCTGAGGCGCGCCGGCCTCTCCACGTCATTGCGAGGCGCCCTTGCGCCGACATGTCCGCCGAAGCCCGTAGGGCGAAGGCGGAAGCAATCCAGAGTCGTGGGCGGGACCCTGGATTGCTTCGCTTCGCTCGCAATGACGGCGGAGAGAGCCTTTCTGACCAGTCCCCATTCCATCTCGCGAACACCCGTCGCTGCCCGCTCACGCGACGACTCTCTCCCCGCGTCATTCCGGGGCGCCCGCAGGGCGAGCCCGGAATCCATAACCACAGGCCGCTGTGTGAGGCACGCCGCCAGCTCCACCTCGCTCCACCAACATCCGCCTGTGGTTATGGATTCCGGGCTCATCGCTTCGCGATGCCCCGGAATGACGACGGAGAGAGCCTGCCTCCCATCCACATCATCGCCGACACACGTCCGCATCCCCGCGGCGCCTGACGCCCGGACCATGCCATCGACACCACCCTCCAAAACCATCGAGAGGGCGCAGGGAATGCCGGGTGAAGGCCTCACCCATGGCCCGCCTGCGAAAAAAATGCAGGCGGCAGGTACCACAGGTTCAGCCGAACATCCGGCATTCCCTGCGCGGCGGTCTTAACGCTTATACGTGCTCTCCCCGGGGACCGGCTTGATTGCCCCCGTCGCCCGCATGCCCGTCACCGAGCATCGCAAGGCTTGGTCTCGGCACCGGGAGACCAGGACCACACGATTTCACGTCCGCGTCGACATCGTTCGTCGGCATGATCGAAATCACGCTGCGACCCGACACGGCCACCGCATCCCCGCCTCGCATATCGTGACGACCGCGCGTACGCCCCTCTCGGTGAGGCGGGATGTGGGGAGTCATACACGATTTCTGTAAAAGCGAAAGAGGAGAATTTCATGGTTCGGAGGAGGCCTGCCGCTCTGCATTGAAATAGCTCACGAAATGAGTTTTTTCACGCGAGCGATTTTTCCCTCACAGCCGCAATGTGCAATGAGATCGCGCAAAGGGCGAAGGTGATTTGCCCGGCGCGTCGACTCGAGATGGGAACGGTGGTCGGTGTGCAGAAAAGTGTCTCAGGACGCGCAGCTTTGCGTTTGCAGCCTGAGCGGCCTCTGACGGGCTATTGACAATTTGTGATATAAAATCGGATGCTCATATCTTAAAGGTGGTATTCGTCCCGCCGCTCGCCCTCCGTGCTGTGTATAGGGTGAACAACCATACTAAAGGTTGTGGGCCGATGGCGTAGAAGCAAGCGAATCATTTTAACTGTGGGATATGCATCCACAGACCGCGGCATCAATGAGCGGTCTCGCTGCGGCAGCAAGGGTAGAGTGTGCCGGACGAACCGACATTTCAGACGTCAACACCGGGTCATATCCGGTCGCTGCTGCTTGATGGGTCAAGTCCCGTACTCCTTCTGGGCGCGGGAGCGTCAGTCACGTCAGGGATTCCGGCTGCTGGCGCTACGGCGGAAAAGGCGGCGCGTTGGGCTTGGTGTAGAGAGGCCGGACGTTCACCCGAGGATATCCGGATTCAACGGTCCGACTATTGGCCATGGCTTTGCCGGCAGCCATGGTTTTCGGAGCACGTTCCGCTCGCCGATCAATATCCCAAGATCATTGAAAAGCTCTTTGGCGTCCGCAAGCAACGTCGTGATTTTTTCGAGCGCTTGATTGCGCCAGGCGTGGCTCCAAGGAGCGGTTATCGGGCGCTGGTGCGCATTCTCAACGAAGGGTGGGTCAACACCGTACTAACGACCAACTTCGATCATTGTATCGAGGAAGCGAAAGTTCTTGAGAACAAGCCGCACTTCCTGGTTTCAATCAAGACGCCCGACGATCTCGTCAGATTCAATGCGGCCTCACCTGATCCCCAACTCGTCTATTTGCACGGATCCGTCGAACACTACTCAGATAAGAACCTGGATCACGAGGTGGATAAGCTGGACGAGCCGATCGTCCAGCGATTGGTCCCGCTATTGCGAGATCATCCGCTGATCGCGGTGGGATATCGAGGCAACGAGCCATCGGTTATGAGGGATCTCCTGCTCGAGCAGATCAATGCCACAAATAACTTTGCGCAGGGAGTGTACTGGTGTGTTCGCGAGAGCGACATGCTGCAGCCGCTTTCGCCCTTGGTCAAAGAGCTCGCAGCAGCGATAGGCACCAATTTCCAGATCGTCCGCATCGCCGGGTTCGATGAATTACTTCAGTATGATCTATGGGACCGGCTGCGATCCGAAGGCGCGCAGCCGATACGGCGGAGCCATGCCTACGGCCAGACCGATTTGCCCTCTGACATGCGAGCTATCGAGAAGGCCGAGGCCGACGATCTCGATGAAAAGATGTTGCGTCAGCGATTGACGCAATATGCCAAACGTCTCGGTCTGAGCGCGCCAGAAAATCCCGATCGCGCATGGCTCAGAGAGGAGGCCAGGGTCCGAAATCTTCTCAGGACCGTGGGTAACGATCTCCGTCCGACGCTCGCGGGGTGGCTCTTGTTTGCACCTTCGCCCGAACGTAAAACCGCTCAAGCCACCGTAGCATTCTCGGCCCGAGGACCTATCCATTGGATCAAGCGTTGCTTCGGTGATGACGCTGCCACCGGCACGCCTGACGAGGATGGCTTAATCTCCGTTGAACAGGATATATCCGGAAATCTCTGGTCGCAGCTGAACGCGCTGACCGATCTGCTTGCTCTCGTCAACGTATCATTTCGCTTAAAGGAAGAGATATCTCGGACTGCGTATCCTTACGACAGTCTTGCGCTCAAGGAGGTGGTGGTGAATGCGCTTGTCCACCGCGACTACGACCGCGAGGGACCGGTCAGGATGGAGGTGACGCCAAGCGAGATACGTGTCGCGAGCCCGGGTGGCATCATTGCCGAAGTTGCGGCCCAAATGGCCGGTAGGACACTTGAGACAGTCGTCAGGAGTGGTAGTCGAGGCATCAAGGGCTATCGCAATCCGGTCATCACCGACTTGTTCTACGGCGGCGGACAAATGGATCGCTCAGGCTCAGGGCTTGGCGACGTTTGGTCACTCACTTTGAACAACAACGGAGAGGTCCATTTCGGGCCCGACGCGAACAACCAGAATTTCGTTGTCACCATCCGCGCGCGGCCGGAGGCGGTGGATGAGGTCACTAATACCGCCGTTCCGGCTGTTACGGATACTGTACGCTATACGACCAACCTTCTGCCGATCGAGGAGATGCCAGCCAAGATCTGGCACACAGCCACCAGTTCCACCGCGGCATGGCGGCTCAAGAAAGAAGCTGCAGGTTTGGCCGTGCCACCTGGCCATGTCCATGATGGCCGCTTCTTCACCCTCTATGATCTGGAAAAAATCGCCCGCGATCTTGTATCGCCCTTCGACGAGGGAGAGGTCGAGTCGCTCACGGTTAGCGAACTCCTCGATCAGCCGAACGGCGAGAACATCCTGCTAAAGCTGATGAACGAGGCGATTTTCGAGCATCTGCGCAAACTCGGACTCGCGATCGACTACAAGCGCCGCCGAGCCTATTTTCCGAAAGAGGAGCGGGGCGAGCGAAAAATCACCTATCAGGGGCGTGTCAAACGAGCAACACGCACGGTTGTGAAGGCTCGCGTCCGCCGTGGTACCGAAGACGTTCTCTACTACGAGCACAAAGCCTTTGGATTTACGGTAATGCCGTTCGGAGGCGATTGGGCAGTCCTCCTGACGCCCGGCTATGCCTTCACCCGCGACGGCGTTGGTAAGCCGATTGGGCGAGAAAAGATTAACATTTTGTCCACACGTCGAGCTGCACGGGATTTTAATCCAACCGTTCACCACGATGTCACCTTCTGGGCATCCATCCTTTCCGAAGATGCGGAGGGAGTCTTTGCCCTCACATTTGAGCGTGCGAACGATCTTTCCAGCTATGCTCCGACGATATTGCTGTCTCGAAGTCAGCCGACCGTAGCCTTTAGTTCTACTGCCTTTAGTGAATCCGAAGATCTAGATAGCGAAATTGAGGCTGATCTCGAGAATCTGGACGACGAACTGAGCGCACTCGCAGAGGAAGAGGCACAGTCGGAAGATCGCGATAAAGGGGAAGAAGACGAGCGAGATCAAGGTAATGACGATTAGGCTCGCCGTCCGCGAACTCAGGCCACCACAACTCCAGTTTGGCGGCGCTGTGACAACATCCGACCCAAAGGTCGGGCTCGATCTCGCCGGGCCTTTCGACCTGCGATTTGGTGCTGCCCGCCAGACCCAGGTTAAGGTCGGCATCATTGGTCCGCGCCAGCTCGTCGATCAGACGCGGCGCTGGCTTGAGCGCTGTCGCGCGCCCGTACCAGTACTTGGTACGCCATCGCTGCTACAAAAGCCGTTTCCAGGCTTCGCAAAGACGTTTCACATGTCACTCGTCGATTCAGACGGATGGTCGGTGCATCTCGACAACGAACGTCGGAATCCGCTTGAGGAGGCGCTGGATGACGATGATCTGTTCAAAAGCTTCCAGAAGGTTGTCGATCTATACAGTGATGCCCATGCCCGTCTCGCAAAAAGGGACACCAACCGGCCGGATCTGGTTATCGTTTGCATCCCTGACGATGTCCTAAAAAAGGTTCGTTCGGTAGAACGCGACTTGACGGCGGAGGAAAAGAAAAAAGCGAAAGCGATCGCGAAGTCGCGCGAAAGTCGACAAATGGACATGTTCGACATGTTGCAAGAGGTCGAGCAAACCGAAGAGGATTTTCTGAAGCGCGACCTCCGGCACGCCCTGAAGGCTCGCGCTATGGCAAACAAGCTGCCGATACAGATTGTCACTGAGCGGCTATTGGTTGACGGTCCCTACAACGAGGACCCCGCAACCCGCGCCTGGAATTTTACCGTTGGACTTTACTACAAGGCCGGCAATGTGCCTTGGCGATTGCCTACCGATGGACCCGAGACGTGTTTCGTTGGCATCAGCTTTCATCATTTTCGAACGACACAACGCCATATCGTGCAGTCGACTCTAGCTCAAGCGTTTTCAAGCGAGGGGGAAGGCTTTGCTATCCGAGGGCAAGGCGTGCCAGCGGATGCCGATCAGAGACGAAATCTTCATCTGTCCGAAGATCAGGCTTTCAATCTCTGCAAGAACGTTCTTGTCGAATATGAAAAGCGAACCGGCGGCGCACCCCTGCGTATGGTCGTGCACAAGACGACCTTCTTCGATCAGGCCGAGCAGAAGGGTTTCTCGGAAGCGCTGCGAGACATTCCTATCGTCGAAATGGTGACGCTTGTGCCCAGTGCATTTCGGCTAATCCGGTTTGGCGCCTACCCGCCCAAGGTCGGCACGCTGTGTTCCGTTAATGAAGCCCGAAGCTATCTTTTTACATCCGGCTACATGCCTGAGCTCGGCACATACCCTGGACCGCATGTCCCGCAACCCTTTGAAATCCGTCGCATTGGCGACGGGGATCATATTTCGGCAGCGCAAGACGTTCTCAACCTAACTCGCATGAACTGGAATACTGCCGACATTCGCGGCAAGTGGCCAGTGACACTTTCCTTTGCCCGTCGTGTTGGGGGCATTCTGGACGAATACGGTGAGGATGAGGGTGAACCGGTCACATCCTTCCGATATTTCGTTTGAACTAAGAACCTGGTTCGGAGCTGCAGCGGCAACCCGGTTCCGAGTAGTAGCAATAGAACTACGGGGTCAAGGTGATAGTGCATTCAATTCAAAGAGTCGTAGGAGTGCCATAGTACGCGCATGATCGGAATATCCACGGTCTGGCCGTGAGTGGCATGTCCCCCCGGCCTGTCGCTGGGCATTTCTGCAAAAGCGCCTCAGACGGCGGACTGCCCACTTGCGTGTCAAGAAGCCGGCAGGCCGCCATCCACCCAATCTCGGTTTGTTGACGTTCTAAATCAGCCCATATTGAACCCGCTCGCGCCGGGCCAGCAACGGCACGGCCTGTCCCGCGATGTAGGTCTTGAAATGCTCGCTCTCCTGGTGGGCCTTGAACGCCGCCTCGTCGCGGAACAGTTCGTAGAACAGGAACTGCGCCGGGTTGTCCTTGGCGCGGGAGATCAGGAACAGTTTTGCGCCGGGCTCGCGCTGCGCTTCGGGGAGGAAGCGCGACAGGATCTCGGCGACGCGGTCGGCTTCGCCTGGCCGGGCCTCCCATTGCGCCACCACCAGCAGGCTGCCGCCGCTGACGGCCTCGTTCACGGTTTTCGTTGCGATGGCGTATCCGGTCATGGGGATTGGTCCTCTCGTTGATGGTCTGCGAGGGGATTGATAGCCCGGTTCGTGAGGGCGATCCTTCGATGACGGACGAAGGATGGATGCGGAGATGCAGGCGTAGGGCGGATTAGCCGAAGGCGTAATCCGCCATGTGGCTCGAAAGAGTCGGCGGGTTACGCTTCGCTAACCCGCCCTACGGGCTGACACTTCCGTGCGGCTGCCCCTCACCCCGACCCTCTCAGCGCGAGCGAAGCTCGTCGCGGCCCCGTGAAGAACGGGGAGGGGGAGGGCACCGCCGTCTGCCACATCGCTCGCCTCGCAGCCGGCCGGGCGTCATGCAGATCGCTTGGAACGTTCCGTCTCGCCCGGCCTTGTGTCCGGCTCGCAACGCTTTAGAAAGGCGCCAACGTCGGTGGCTGCCCGGTGCGCTGGGCTGCCGGTCATCATCAATGAGCAAGGCCAGCAGTGGTGGACGCCCTCAAAGTACGCAACGCAGCCGACGTGGAGGAGGTGGTTCGTTCCGCGATCGCGAGCGAGCAGCCGCTCGATGTCATCGGCCACGGCTCGAAGCGCCGGATCGGCCAGCTCACGGCGACCAACGCCGTGCTCGATCTGTCGGCGCTGAACGCGGTCATCGGCTACGAGCCGAACGAGCTCATCATCACGGCGCAGGCCGGCGCGCCGCTCGGCGACCTCCTGTCGCTGATCGATTCGAAGAGCCAGCAATTCGCGTTCGAGCCGATGGACACCGGGCCGCTGCTCGGAACCACGGGGCGCGGCACGCTGGGCGGCATGATCGCGGCCGGGCTCGCGGGGCCGCGGCGCATCCGGGCCGGCGGGGTGCGCGATCATCTGCTCGGGGCGCATGCCGTCTCCGGCTTCGGCGACAGCTTCAAGACCGGCGGCAAGGTGGTCAAGAACGTCACCGGCTACGATCTCTGCAAGCTGCTGGCGGGCTCCTGGGGCACGCTGGCGGTCATGACCGAGGCGACCTTGAAGGTGATGCCGCGGCCGGAATCCGAGCGCAGCCTGGTGCTGCGCGGGCTCGATGAGCTCAAGGCGAACCGGGCGATGACCGCGGCGCTGGGCTCGCCGTTCGACGTCTCCGGCGCCGCTCATCTGCCGGCCTCGTCGTTGCGGCCCGAGGTCGAGGGGCTGAGCCTGATCGGCTCGCCGCGCGAGGCGGTCACCGTGCTCAGGCTCGAGGGCATCACGGCCTCAGCGGCGCATCGCGCGGCCTCGCTCGCCAGGCAGCTCGCGACGTTCGGCGCGGTCGAGATCATCGAGGATGACGCCTCGGCCCGGGTGTGGAGCGCGGTCAGGGACGTGCTGCCGTTCGCGGCCAATGGTCCGCTCGGCGCCTGGCCGGTGTGGCGGATCGTCTGCCCGCCGGTGTCGGGCGCCGCCATCGGGCAGGCGCTGACGCGCCAGACCGGCGGCGAGGCGATCTATGATTGGGGCGGCGGCCTGATCTGGGCGGCGCTGCCGCCGCAGCCCGACGCCTCCGCGGGCCTCGTGCGCAAGGAGGTCGAGGCGGCCGGCGGCCACGCGATGCTGCTGCGCGCCTGGGACGAGATGCGGCATGCCGTGGATGTGTTCCAGCCGCAGTCGCCCGGCGTCGCCGCGCTGGAGGAGCGGGTTCGCGTGTCCTTCGACCCCAGGACCATTCTCAACCGCGGGCGTGTCAGGCGGAGCGTTGCGTCATGAAGACCGAGTTCACCCTGGCGCAGCTGGCCGATCCCGACATCGCGGTCGCCGACAAGATCCTGCGCGCCTGCGTCCATTGCGGCTTCTGCACCGCGACCTGTCCGACCTATGTGCTGCTCGGCGACGAACTCGACAGCCCGCGCGGCCGCATCTACCTGATCAAGCAGATGCTGGAGAAGGACCAGGCGCCGACCGCCGATGTGGTCAAGCATATCGACCGCTGCCTGTCGTGCCTCGCCTGCATGACGACCTGTCCGTCCGGCGTGCACTACATGCACCTCGTCGACCAGGCGCGGGTGCGGATCGAGGAGACCTATCAGCGCCCGCTCAGCGAACGGCTGCTGCGCGCCGTGCTCGGCTATGTGCTGCCGCGGCCGCGCGAGTTTCGCATCGCCATGACGCTGGCGCGGCTGGGGCGGCCGTTCAAGGCGCTGCTGCCGGCGTCCTCCGCTGGGCCGTCGCCGGGCCTGCTGCGGCGGCTCCGGGCGATGCTGGAGCTCGCGCCCGCGGCCGCCCTGCCGCCGCCGGGGCCTGCCGGCGGCAGCGTGTTTCCGGCGCAGGGCGCGCGCCGCGGCCGCGTGGCGCTGCTGCAGGGCTGCGCGCAGGCAGCGCTGGCGCCGCGCATCAACCAGGCGGCCATCAACGTGCTGACCCGGCACGGCATCGAGGTCGTGCTGGTCAGGGACGAGCAATGCTGCGGTGCGCTCACCCATCACATGGGGCAGGACGCCGACGCGCTGGCGCGCGCGCGGGCCAATGTCGCGGTGTGGACCGCGGAGGCTGCGCGCGGCGGTCTCGATGCCATCCTGGTGACGACGTCGGGCTGCGGCACCGTCATCAAGGACTACGGCCACATGCTGCGCGAGGACCCGCAATTTGCAGCGTCTGCGGCCAATGTCTCGGCGATGGCCAAGGACATCAGCGAGTATCTCGCCGGCCTCGAACTGAACACCACGGCGGATCACGATGACCTCGTCGTCGCCTATCACTCCGCATGCTCGCTGCAACACGGGCAGAAAATCACGAGCACTCCGAAAGAATTGCTTTCCAAGGCCGGCTTCGTCGTGAAAGATATACCGGAGAGTCATTTGTGTTGCGGTTCGGCGGGGACCTACAACATTCTCCAGCCTGACATCGCGATGAAGCTGCGCGATCGCAAGGTCGCCAACATCGCGACCGTCAAGCCGAATGTGATCGCGGCAGGCAATATCGGCTGCATGATGCAGATTGCCAGCGGCACCACCATCCCCGTCGTCCACACCATTGAGCTTCTCGACTGGGCGACGGGTGGTCCGCGACCAGGACTGAATTGAGAGATGGGCGCGTGCGGACTGCCGGCCCGTCTCCCGCCGGATGATGCGATCGTTCGACGGCAACTGGAGGGTTTCTGATGGCGAAGACGACGACGGCCAAGGACAAGACGGCCAAGGACGACAAGAAGGACAAGAGCAAGGTGATGGCGCAGGCCAAGTCGGCCAAGGGGACGGCGAAGAAGTCTGCCAAGAAGGCTGCGAAGGCCGCCAAGAAGGCGGCGAAGGCTCCTGCCAAGAAGGCCAAGAAGGCGGCGAAGAAGGCGGCCAAGGCACCTGCGAAGAAGGCTCCTGCGAAAAAGGCATCTGCCAAGAAGGCGCCTGCGAAGAAGGCCGCTGCCAAGAAGGGATCGGCGAAGGCTCCCGCGAAGAAGGCTGCCAAAGCTCCGGCTGCGCCGAAGAAGGCTGCCAAGAAGCGCGCTGCCAAGAAGGCGGCACCGGTCGAGACCCCCGAGCTCCACGAGACCGAGACGGCCGGCGAGGCCAGCTGGGCGACGCCGGCGGCAGACGAACATGAGGGTGAGGCCGGCTCCGAGAGCTGAGCGTCCGTCGCCGTTAAACCCGAATCATCACGAGGCCGTGGCGGCGACGCTGCGGCCTCGTTGTCGTTGGGATGCGTTGTGTTGGGACGCGTTGTTGCGACCCGGTGCGCGGCCCGCAATTCTACGGCGGGGCGAATCCGTAGGTTTTTCAGGCTGTTTTCGACCGGCCACGATGTGGAAAAGGCGGCCGGCCTGCGGCTGCATCTGCACGGTGGCATGCCCTGGGACACGGATATTTGTTGTTCAAATGCAACAGGCTCTGAGAACCTGCCGCAGAAATGTCAAAACGCTCAAAAAGGCGGCAGATGCCGCGCTTTTTTGCTTCACCTGCGGCGGCAGCCTGTCACAAATTGCATCCGGATGACGCGGCCGGTCTTATTGCGCCCTGGGGGGCCAAGCTTCGGACCGTTGCACGACACTAGGGTGATGGGGATCTTCATGAAAAAGTTGGCTTTGTTGGCAACGGCGCTGGCAATGATCTCGGGTTCGGCTTCGGCCGCAGACATGGCGGTGAAGGCCCTGAAGGCGCCGCCGGCTCCGGCGTTCGATCCCTGGGATGTCGCCTTCGGCGGCGGTATCGTCAGCGACTACGTGTTCCGCGGCGTGACCCAGTCGAACCACAAGCCGTC
This sequence comes from Bradyrhizobium sp. SSBR45G, assembly GCF_030159255.1. GTDB lineage: Bacteria > Pseudomonadota > Alphaproteobacteria > Rhizobiales > Xanthobacteraceae > Bradyrhizobium. The sequence continues at coordinate 38,320 of NZ_BSCT01000034.1, forward strand.
GGTCACCGCCTATTTCGAGCCGCGCTACAACGTCAACAAGGACCTGCAGTTCTACGTTGGCGTGTCGGCCGAGAGCATCTCCTTCACCAACCGCGCTGCGGCTGAGGTCGACATCTACGGCGGTATCCGCCCGACCTTCGGCGCCTTCGCCTTCGACATCGGCGTGTGGGGCTACCTGTATCCGGGCGGAACCTGTTTCTACGGCGCTCCGACCGATTTCACCGGCCGCGCCGTGGGTGCAGAATGCGCCGCGAACTTCCTGCTGAACGGCAACACCATGAAGAAGGACGTCAGCTTCTTCGAGGTGTACGGCAAGGGCACCTACACGGTGAACGACAACTGGGCGTTCGGCGTCACCGAGTTCTATTCGCCGAGCTTCCTGAACTCCGGCGCCTGGGGCAACTACGCCTCGGTGACCGCCAAGTACACCGCTCCGTCGACCGTGTTCGGTTCGAGCGGCGTCGGCATGTACGTGTCGGGTGAGTTCGGTCGTCAGTGGTTCGGCAAGACCGACAGCTTCTACGGCACGCCCGCGTTCCCGACCGGCATCCACTACGCCGACTACAACACCTGGAACATCGGCGTCGGCTTCACCTACAAGGTCTTCACGCTGGATCTGCGCTACTCCGACTCGAACCTGTCGAAGGGTGATTGCAGCGTCTTCACGGGTGCCTTCAACGCGGCGGCTGGTACCACCACCGTCACCGGCAACAACCCGCTCGGCGCAAGCTCCAACTGGTGCGGCGCCGCCGGTATCGCCAAGCTCTCGTTCGACCTGACCGCGATGACCAACCTGAAGTAATCATCGCCTGGGCGGATCGACACTTTCAAGCAAGGGCGGCAGAGCAATCTGCCGCCCTTCTGCTTTTGGATGGGAGGCTTCCGGGGATTGCCGTTCATTCTCGCCGCTCGGCTGGCAAGCGCCACGGGCCGCCTGATGATAGCGGTGCATGGCCCTCGATTCGCCCCTGCGGGCGCTGGACGTGGCGCCAAGCGAACGCTGGGCTGATCGCCGCGCCGAGCTGCGACCAGCCTCTCCGAGTCTTTCAATGGCTGCGCGGAACCGGCTGCCGATGAGCCGCCGGCTGCTGTGAGCGAGCTGTCCCGAAGCCCGCCAGCGATAGGCCTGCGCCGCCGGCCATCGGCGAGCGGCCGCCCGGGCGGCCGTGAGACAGAGGCAGGACCATGCCTTCTGTCTTCAGGCGGCCCGCAGGGCTATCGCATATGACCAATCTGAGTTTTTCGCGAAACCGTTCTACATCGTCATGCCCGGGCACCGTCCCGGGCATCCACGTCGTTCTCGGCATCCCGCACGGAGTGGATGGCCGGGACAAGCCCGGCCATGACGATGTGGAGACAGACGAGCGCAACACTTCGATCGCCAAATGCGATAGCCTGAGGCGGCCCGGGGCGGGTCGTCAGGCCTTCGCTACGACTCCGCGCCGCTGGAGGAGACGTCTGCCGGCGCAGCTCGCAGCGAGAACCGGTCGCCATCCCGGATCAGCTCGACCTTGCGGTCGTGGAAGTCGTGCAGGGTCGAGCGGTGGCCGATCGAGACCACCGTGGTCTGCGGCAGGCGCCCGGCGATGACCCGATACAGCTTGGCCTCGCTCGGCTCGTCCAGCGACGCCGTGGCCTCGTCGAGGAGCAGATAATCCGGCCGGTGCAGCAGCGCGCGGGCGATCCCCAGCCGCTGCTGCTCGCCGAGCGACAGCGTCCGGTTCCAGTGTGCGTCCTCCTCAAGCCGGTCGGCGAGCAGCGGCAGGCCCACAGCGACGAGCGCCTCCTTGACCTGATCGATGCTGAACGCGTCGGCCCCTGCCGGATAGATGATGGCTGCCTTGAGCGGCCCGATCGGGAAATAGGGCCGCTGCGGCAGCATCATCAGCTTGGCATGCGCGGGCACGCTGATTGCGCCGCTGCCGAACGGCCAGACGCCGGCGATGGCGCGGAACAGCGTCGACTTGCCGGCGCCGGACGGCCCGGTCAGCAACGTGCGCTCGTTGCTCCTGATGCTGAAGCCGTCGGCAGCGATCAGCGGCAGGCCGTTCGGCAGCTTCAAGAGCAGCTGGGTGAGATCGATGCTGTCGCCGGCATGGCTGACGACGTCGATGGTCTGCGGCTCGCCCGAGAGCTTGGCGGCGCTGTCGATCGACATCTCGAAGCCGTCGAGACGGGCCACGGTCGAGCGCCACTCGGCGAGCGTGCGATAGGTGTTCACGAAGAAGGACAGCGCGCGCTGCACGCTCGAGAAGGCCGACGCCGTCTGCATCATGCCGCCGAGCTGAACCTTCTTGGCGAAATAGGCGGGGGCGACGATGACGTAGGGAAAGATCGTGGCGACCTGCGAATAGCCGCTCGTCACGGCGGTCAGCCGCTTGGTCCGGCTCATGATCTGATACCAGTTATGCACCACGCGGCCGTACCGGTTCGACAACAGATGCTGCTCGGCCGTCTCACCGCGCAGCACCGCGATCTGCTCGGAGTTCTCGCGCACGCGCACCAGGTTGAAGCGGAAATCGGCCTCGAAGCGCTGCTGCTCGAAATTGAGGTTGACCAGCGGCGAACCGATCCAATGCGTCAGCGCGGTGCCGGCGATGGCGTAGAACAAGGCGGCCCAGACCAGATAGCCGGGGATCAAATATTCGGTCCCGAACAGCGTGAGGGGAGCCGCTTCGGAGAGGCCCCAGAGCACGACGACGAACGAGGCCAGCGTCACGACCGAGCTGAGAAGATTGATCGTGATGAAGAGCGTCTGCTCGACGAACTGCTTCACGTCATCGGCAATACGCTGGTCGGGGTTGTCAGCCGCGTCGCCCTTGAGCTGCATGCGATAGTGATTGGCGTTGCCGAGCCAATGACGGAGATAGGTCTCGGTCATCCACTGCCGCCAGCGGATCTGCAGCCATTGGTTGAGATAGAGCTGATAGACTGCCAGCACGATGAAGGTCGTCGCGAGCACGACGAAGACGCCGATCTCCCAGATGAAGCTGTCCCAGTTGTACTCCTGCAGCGCGTTATAGAACCGGGCCTGCCATTGGTTCACCAGCACATCGATCGCGACCAGCGCGAGCTCGATGGCGATGACGGCGGCGAGCAGGGAACGGCCTGCGACCTTGTCCTCGGAGCGGAAGTAGGGAATGGCGATCCGCCAGACGATGGCGACAAGCGAGCGCAAATTGTTCACAGAGGGGCTGCTCCTGAGAAAAGGGCTTAACAGGCTGAGGTAGAAAGAGAATTCCGCAGACTTGGAGGTCTGTCTAGACGAAAGTCGTAAGAGGCCCGGCGACCACCGGCTTGTCGGTTGGCTGCGGCAAACCGTAGCATGCTGCATACAAGAGGGACTGCGACCGCCTCCTGATTTCGCGAGAATTTGAGCGGAGTGGGGCGTTGCCGCTTTTGTGATCTCGGTTTTGCGGCTGACTTGCCCCGGCTTGACCCTGGGCAGGCAGACTTGGTCCGCCCCGCCGGGTCGGGTCCAACAACAAGAACGTGGGGGGAGACATCATGAGCTGGAATCAAATCTACGACCCGTTGGGAAGCCCGGTGCTGTCGACCTTGGCCGCCGCCGTGCCGGTGGTGACGCTGCTGGTGCTGATCGCCAGTGGCAAGGTCAAGGCGCATATCGCGGCGATCGTCGCCGTGATCCTGACCAACCTGATCACGATCTTCGTCTTCACGATGCCGGCCAACATGTCGCTGCGCGCGACGTTTCTGGGCGTCGTCACCGGCTTCTTCCCGATCGGCTGGATCGTGCTGAACGTCATCTTCCTCTACCAGGTCACGGTCTCGACCGGCCGCTTCGAGCTGCTGAAGCGGGCGATCGGCGGCGTCACCGAGGACCGCCGCCTGCAGCTGCTGCTGGTCGCGTTCTCGTTCGGCGCGTTCTTCGAGGGCGCGTCGGGCTTCGGAACACCGGTCGCGATCACCGGCGCCGTCCTGATCGGGCTCGGTTTCTCGCCGCTCGCAGCCTCCGGCCTGTCGCTGATCGCCAACACCGCGCCGGTCGCCTATGGCGCGCTGGGCACGCCGATCCAGGGCCTCGCCTCGGTCACCGGCATCGATCCCTACATCCTCGGCGCGATGGTCGGCCGGCAGCTGCCGGTGTTCTCGCTGATCGTGCCGTTCTGGGTGATCTGGGCGTTCGCCGGCTGGAAGGGCATGAAGGATGTCTGGCCGGCGATCCTGGTCACCGCGGTCTCGTTCGCGGTGCCTCAATTCCTGATCTCGAACTACATCAACCCGTGGATCGTCGACATCGGCGCCTCGCTGATCTCGATGGGCGCGCTGATCCTGTTCCTGAAGGTCTGGCAACCGAGGCAGCTGTGGCTGTCGCCGGCGCTGCGCGGCCGCGACGAATCGGCGGCCACGATGGCGGCGGCGAAGCCGCTCGACCGCACGCCGCTGACGCAAGGCGAGCTGTGGGGCGCGCTGCTACCATGGATCATCGTCTGCATCATCATGCTGATCTGGGGCAACGGCGCCTTCAAGACCTGGGCGAACTCGATCTTCACCTGGAGCTATCCGGTTCCCGAGCTCGACAAGCTGATCAACAAGATGCCGCCGGTGGCGGCGAAGCCGACACCTGAAGGCGCGGTGTTCTCGTTCACCTATCTGACCTTCACCGGCACCGGCATGCTGATCGCGGCGATCATCTCCGGCTTCCTGATGGGCGTCGGACCGGGCAAGCTGATCGCCGAATATGGCCGCACCATCCGTCTGTGCGCGATCTCTCTGATCACGATCTCGGCGATGCTGGCGATCGGCACGCTGACCCGCCTCTCCGGCGTCGACGCCACGCTCGGCCTCGCCTTTGCGGCCACCGGCGTGCTCTATCCCTTCTTCGGCACCTTGCTCGGCTGGCTGGGCGTGGCGCTGACGGGATCGGATACGGCGTCGAACGTGCTGTTCGGCAATCTGCAGAAGATCACCTCCGAGCAGCTCGGCCTGTCGCCGGTGCTGATGGCGGCGGCGAACTCCTCCGGCGGCGTGATGGGCAAGATGATCGATGCGCAGTCGATCGTGGTCGCCTCGACCGCCACCAACTGGTACGGCCACGAGAGCTCGATCCTGCGCTACGTGTTCCTGCACTCGATCGTGCTGGCCTGTCTGGTCGGCCTGTTCGTGACGTTGCAGGCCTATGTCTACCCGTTCACGGCCATGGTGCTGAAGTAGCGCCATCGGCGAAACAAAACCTCGCGTCGCCCAGGCGATGCGGGGTTTGCTATGTTTGGGTCACATTTGTGCGGGAGCGGTGCTGGCGACCGCCCGGCCAATCGCCTAGAAGGCGGGCCCTGCGCGTGATCAACTGTCGAGAGGATAGATGCGAGTCGTGAAGCAAGCCTTCGCCGGTCTGGCGGCGGCGTTGTTGATGTCGGGCGTGCCGCTCGCGGCAGCTTCGGCGGAAGAATTTCCGTTCGGCATGGAGATGACGCTCGATGCGCTGCCGCAGCCGGGCTCGAAGCGGGTGCCCGATCTCGACATCGGCGACAACGGCGAGACCGTGCTCGAGCTCTGGTGCAAGGGCGGCAAGGGCCAGTTCTCGGTCGCCGGCAACACCATCGTCTTCATCGCCGGCAAGATCGAGGACCGCAACTGCCCGGCGGCGCGGGCCCAGGCCGATGACGAGCTGATCGCAGCCCTGAGCGCGGCGACCAACTGGAAGCGTCAGGGCGATCTGATCATCTTCGTCGGACCGAAAACGCTGCGCTTCCGGCTCAACACCAATTGAGCGCAGACGAGCGTTTCCAGCTCACGCACTTTCGCGCTTCGGCAGCGCAACTTTGAAGTCAGCCCCGCTGCCACCCTCCCCTGGAGGGCAGGGCTATCGCATATGACCAATCTGAGTTTTTCGCGAAACCGTCTCCGCACCGTCATGCCCGGGTTCTGTCCCGGGCATCCACGTCGTTCTCAGTATGCCGGACGACGTGGATGGCCGGGACAAGCCCGGCCATGACGGAGACAGACGAGCGCAACACTTCGAAGGCCATATGCGATAGCCCCGCCCTCCAGGGGAGGGTGAGACTGAGATCGTGGCGAGTAGCCGTGGCTCGCCTTACTTCCAGACGGAATTGTCCGCGTCCCAGCGCTTGGCCTTGAAGGCCTTCGCGAGCTCATCGATGGCGCCGCCATCGTCCCTTGTGTCGCTTTCCTCATCGCCCGAAGATTCGTCCGACAGGACCAGCTTGGCGGCGGAGTTCTCGTCGATCGTGGTCGTCGTCGGGGTGCTGATCCACAGGATCAGGGCGTCTGCCCCGCCGGGCTTGTCCGGCGAGACCAGGCTGGTGACCTCGATCACGTCGGTGAGCTCGAGAGACGGCATCAGCTGGCTCGGCCGCTTCAGGGTCAGCTTCAGCTTGCCGGTGACCGGGTTCCAGGCCGCACTCGTCGGCTTGGCGTTGTAGGTCTTGGCCAGCACGTCGGAGATCGCGCTCGCCAATTTGTCGCGGTTGATCTTGTCGCCGTCGCGCCAGTCGGCGGCAGCAAAGCGGATGGTGCGGTCCATCTCGACCGTGCCTGCCGTCCAGCCGGCCGTCACGACGCCGTTGGTGGCCCGCGCCTTGGCGATCAGGGCGCCGGCCCGATCAGGATCGACCGTCATGCTGATGGTCTGCTCGCCGGCCCGCAGGGCATCGCAGCTGACGATCAGGCTGGAGAGCGAGACTTCGACATCCTGCCCCTTCAGGCTCTTGAGGAACTCGGGCACCGCATCCAGCTTCAGGCGCACGGAGATCGCCTCGGGCGAGACGTCGGTGAAGTCCTTCGGCTGCGCGCTGATGCCGTCGTCGGTCGACTGGCTCTCCAGGAACTCCTTCTCGCTGACGTCGGAATTGTCGGTCGACGCCACTTCGGTCACGGTCTTGCCGATCGCGATCTGGCCGCGGAACTCGAAGGTGTCGCCGGTCGGCTTGCGGTTCAGCTTCACCGTAACCGGCTCCTTGGCGCCGTTGCTCTGGGTCGCGCCGGTCAGGGTCTGGCCGTTGACCGTGAGGCTCACGACGAAGCGGTCCTTGCGGTCCGAATTCTTCGCCACGGGGTAGCAGACGTCGAGCGTGGCCGCGGTCACGGTCTTGCCCTGGCGCGTCTCCTTCAGGATCACGTCGGCATTGCCATCCATCAGACCGTCGATCGCGGTGAAATAGCGTGTCTCGTTGGCGGGGGCCTTGGTCCCGCTCTTGGTCTGGGCCCAACCGAGTTCCGGCGCGGCCGCTGCAATCACGGCCAGCGCAAGCAAAATCGCGCGCATCTGAAAATCCTTGTGGAGGCAGAATCGGCCTTAAGCTGTAGCGCCGATTTGCGGTCGCTGCACCCCCGGGGCGAACTCTCGGCAAAAAAGAAGGCCGCCCGGAGGCGGCCTTCCTGAACGTCTTCGTGAGGGCGCGGGGGCTCAGAAGCCCATGCCGCCCATGCCACCCATGCCGCCGCCGGCCGGCATCGCGGGAGCGGCATCCTTCGGCAGCTCGGCGACCATGGCCTCGGTGGTGACCAGGAGGCCGGCGACCGACGAGGCGTCCTGCAGTGCGGTGCGGACGACCTTGGCCGGGTCGATGATGCCCTTGGCGACCATGTCGACATAGTCCTCGGTCTGGGCGTCGAAGCCGAAGGTCTCGGACTTCTCGTCCAGGATCTTGCCGACCACGATCGAACCCTCGACGCCGGCGTTCTCGGAGATCTGGCGAACCGGGGCTTCGAGCGCCTTCAGCACGATGTTGATGCCAGCCTGGACGTCCGAGTTCGGGTTGGTGATGCGGCCGACCGCCTTCTTGGCGCGCAGCAGCGCCACGCCGCCGCCGGGGACGATGCCTTCCTGCACCGCAGCGCGGGTCGCGTTGAGGGCGTCCTCGACGCGGTCCTTCTTCTCCTTGACCTCGATCTCGGTCGCGCCGCCGACGCGGATCACCGCGACGCCGCCGGCGAGCTTGGCCAGACGCTCCTGCAGCTTCTCACGGTCGTAGTCCGAAGAGGTTTCCTCGATCTGCGCCTTGATCTGGCCGACGCGCGCCTCGATGTCGGCCTTCTTGCCGGCGCCGTTGACGATCGTGGTGTTCTCCTTGTCGATCACGACCTTCTTGGCGCGGCCGAGCATCTTCACCGTGACGTTCTCGAGCTTCATGCCGAGGTCGTCCGAGATCAGCTGACCGCCGGTCAGGATCGCGATGTCTTCCAGCATGGCCTTGCGGCGGTCACCGAAGCCCGGCGCCTTGACGGCGGCAACCTTGAGGCCGCCGCGCAGGCGGTTGACGACCAGGGTGGCCAGCGCCTCGCCCTCGACGTCCTCGGCGATGATCAGCAGCGGACGGCCCGACTGCACCACGGCTTCGAGCACCGGCAGCATGGCCTGCAGGCCGGACAGCTTCTTCTCGTGCAGCAGCACGTAGACGTCGTCGAGCTCGGCGGTCATCTTCTCGGCATTGGTGACGAAGTAGGGGCTGAGGTAGCCGCGGTCGAACTTCATGCCTTCGACGATGTCGACCTCGGTCTCGAGCGACTTGTTCTCCTCGACCGTGATGACGCCCTCGTTGCCGACCTTCTGCATCGCCTGGGCGATCATCTTGCCGATCGCGGCGTCGCCGTTGGCGGAGATGGTGCCGACCTGGGCGACCTCGGACGACGAGGCGACCGGCTTGGCGCGCTTCTCGATGTCCTTGATAACGGCGGCGACAGCGATGTCGATACCGCGCTTGAGGTCCATCGGGTTCATGCCGGCGGCCACCGCCTTGGCGCCCTCGCGCACGATGGCCTGGGCCAGCACGGTCGCGGTGGTGGTGCCGTCACCCGCGGTGTCGTTGGTCTTGGAGGCGACCTCGCGCAGCATCTGCGCGCCCATGTTCTCGAACTTGTCTTCCAGCTCGATCTCCTTGGCGACGGTGACGCCGTCCTTGGTGATGCGCGGGGCGCCGAAGCTCTTCTCGATGACGACGTGACGGCCCTTCGGGCCGAGCGTCACCTTGACGGCATTGGCGAGAATGTCGACGCCGCGCAGCATGCGGTCACGCGCGTCGCCAGCGAATTTGACGTCCTTGGCTGCCATTTCAAAACTCTCCTGGAGTGGACCTCGACGGCCAGGGGCGTGATCGCCTGCCTGTCGCCTGAACGAGGCTGCAAAGTGCTGGTCGCCCGGGGCGGCGCGTGCCGCCCAGAGCGGTTCGGATCAGGCGGTTCGGATCAGGCGACCACGCCCATGATGTCGGACTCCTTCATGATCAGGAGCTCCTCGCCGTCCAGCTTGACCTCGGTGCCGGACCACTTGCCGAACAGCACGCGGTCGCCGACCTTGACATCGATCGGGATCAGCTTGCCGCTCTCGTCGCGGCCGCCCGGGCCGACGGCGACGACTTCGCCCTGCGAGGGCTTTTCCTTGGCGCTGTCGGGGATGATGATGCCGCCCTTGGTCTTCTCTTCGGCGTCGATGCGCTTAACCACGACGCGATCATGCAGGGGACGAAACTTCGATTTAGCCATGACGGATCCCTTTGCGGGTGCTTTGGTAGGTTGCTGTCGGAGGAAATCTGAATGCGGCCACATTTGGCGCCCACGTGGCACCAACTGACTCGCGGCCTTAGCAATCGTGCCCTCCGAGTGCTAAAGACCGCTGCCGGAAATATGGCTTGCCGCCGATCCTGTCAAGCAAAGGCCGGCGGTTAAGCCCTTGTTCAGGCTGTTAAGGGGATGCTGAACTGGGCCGGACATGTTAGTGGAGCGGCGTCGTCATCCGACGTCGTTGCTCTAACGCGTGTTTTGCGCTTGGTTGCCGGACGGGGCAGCTACGATCTTGTTCCTTAAGGGGATGCCATGACGAGTTCACGGTGCGTGCGGCCGATTGCCAATCTCGGTATCGTGTCGGCGCTCACGATGCTTCTGGGAGCGTGCACGGGCTTCAGCCTGTCGCCGTCTGCTCCCATGCAATCCGAGCCGCCCGTCGAGCCGGAGGTTCCGTCGACGATCCGCCCGGAGGACCTCGTCGGCAAATGGGGCCTCGCCGCCTACAACAATCCCAACGACCGCGCGCGGACCGAAAAGATGGCGCTGGCGCAATGCAAGCAGCCCTACACGATCGGGCAGGGACAATCCGGCGGCGTGATCATGCATCTGGCCGACCAGGCGACCCCGCAGGAGCTGCGCCTGAAAGGCTCGGCCGGCGGCAAGAACTACATCGGTCCCGCGGGTCCCCCCGGTGGCGAGCAGGATCGCGAGGTCGTCTCGTTCGACGGCCGGGTGCTGATCACCCGCTTCGTCGACAAGGATGCGGCCACCCGCTACCAGACCATGGTCTATGTCCGCTGCGGACCGCGCGCCTGAGTTCCGCGCGCCTGGTTCCACGGGCACCGACAAACGAAAAACGCCGGCAGGAATGCCGGCGTTTTGTTTGGGTCTCACCGCCCGCGATCGCGGGCCGATCGCGGCTCAGTTGAACATCGCGTCGATGTCGTCCTGCGAGGCGTGGCCGACGTCGCCTTCCGCCTTCGGGCCGTTGAGCAGCTTGGCGTCGCCTTCGCGGTGGTCGACGATCGGCGGGGTATGCGCCTTGATGGCGTCGACGCCGCCCCAGATGTCCATCATCACCACGATATGGTGCTCGATGAACTTCATCGTCGTCATGACCTTGTTGATGCGCTGGCCGGTCAGGTCCTGGAAGTTGCAGGCCTCGAAGATCGACACGACGCGTTCCTGGATGTCCTCGCTGAGGATCTTCTGCTGGTCGGCCGAGTCGACCTTGCCGAGCGCGCTCGCGGCCTGATCGATCGCCTCCGCGGCTTCGAGGATCTGCTGGGTGGCCTGCTCGGTGCCGCCGACCACGGCGCCGAGCTCGCCATTGACCTTGGCCATCTCCTCGCCGTTGAAGCTCTTGGCATGGAGCGTGGCGATCTCGCCCTTGGTGCGGTTGATCGCGTCGTGGATCAGGTCGAGCTCGACCTTCAGCTTCTCGCACTGCTCGATCTGCGCGCGATAGGTATCGAGCAGCGCACGCGCTTCGGCGACCTCGCGTTGAGCGGATTCTTCGATCGCCGCGTTGGCCGTGCTGCTTCCACCACTGCGGATGGCGTTCGCCATCTGGGCGCGGATGGCGCGGAGCTCGTCCATGATTTCCTTGTGGTTGGGGCCGATCTCGCCGCCCACGAAGTCGGGCTCCGGCATATGGCCGACGATGGCTTCTTCGATACGGAAACGCTTGCGAACCGGCATGAGGGTGTCCCTGACCTTTTACTGAGCACAGTTCTACGCGGAGGCTATTTAACATCGCGTTCACGCCAGGAACCGCTGTCGCGCAACGCCCGCGTGCGCTCGGCATCAACGATTAACCATGCCGCTTCGGCCTTCACGCAAAATAAACGCTAGCGACCGAATCCGCCGCCAAGTGCAGCGATGGTGAATCCCGGAGGGCCCTGCGTTTACCAAAGCGATCGGGTTTTGCTCTTTATTGACGATACGCGGCGGCCTTGCAGCCTCCGGCGAGAACAGTCTCCAGACGAAACAGTACAGAGTACGTCGATGTTCAGATCATTCTCCACAGCGCTGCTGGCCAGCGCATGCGTCTTCCATGCAGGTCTGGATCGGGCCGCAGCCCAGGGATTTCAGGCGGGATTTCAGCAGCCGACGGTGATCTACAGCGGTCCGCCGCAGAGCGCGCCGGTGCGCACCGCCTATGTCGAGCGTTCGCGGATGGGCGGCGGCTTCATCGAATTCCTGTTCGGCGACCCGCAGGGCGGACGCGGCGCTCCGCCGCCGGGGCAGCCGACGTACCAGCAGCAGCCCTCCTATTACGGGCCGCAGCCGACGATGCCGGGCACGGCACCCCAGCAGGGATCTCCGGACGAGGAAGCCTATGAGCAGACGCAGCGTCCGATCGATCCGAAGTACGAGAAACAGATCGTTGACTATGACGGCAAAGAACGGCCGGGCACGATCGTCATCGATACACCGAACAAGTTCCTCTACCTGGTGCAGGGCGAGGGCAGGGCGCTGCGCTATGGCATCGGCGTCGGCCGCCCCGGCTTCACCTGGTCGGGCGTGAAGACGATCTCGGCCAAGCGCGAGTGGCCGGACTGGACGCCGCCACCGGAGATGCTGACGCGCCGGCCCGACCTGCCGCGTCACATGGAAGGCGGCCCGCAGAACCCGCTCGGCGCCCGCGCGATGTATCTCGGCTCCTCGCTGTACCGGATCCACGGCTCCAACGAGCCCTGGACGATCGGGACCAACGTGTCATCGGGCTGCATCCGGATGCGCAACGAGGACGTGATCGACCTCTACACCCGCGTCAATGTCGGCACGCGGGTCATCGTGCTCTGAGGCTCGCTGAGGCACGCAAAGGCCGTCATTGAAGAAGGCCGCCCGTGGGGCGGCCTTCGCAGTTCAGGACTCGTCAAGACGTTGCAGCGCTAGACGTCTTCGCTGCCGCCGTCATCGCCGCCAAAATTGTCGTCGGCGTCGAAATCGGCGGCGTCGCTGTCATTGCCGCTGTCGTCATAGCTCGCCTGATCGAACAGGCCGGCCCGGCCGCCGCCGTCGCCTGAGCGGCCGATATCGTCGAGGCCGGCGTCGCGCGCCAGCGAGCCGCCGGACTGATCGCTCCACGGGCTGGCGCCACCGCCGCGCTCCTCGATGATCGTGGTGTCACCGAACGCCTGATGCTGGCCGCCGCCCATCATCGAGCGGATGCCGCCGAGCAGCAGCGAGCCGCCGACCATGCCGGCTGCGGCCGCCGCCGCCGTGCCGAGAAACGAGCCGCCTCCGCCGCCAAACATGCCGCCGCGAGGCTGGCCGAAGCCGCCCTGGTCATAGGGGCCCGGCTGAGCGGGATACCCAGGTTGACCCTGCGGAAGCGCCTGTCCGCTGTTCCAGACCGGCCGGCTCGGTGACGGCGGAGGAACGTTGGGAACCGAGCCGCGGCTGCTGCCCGAGCCGAAGATGCTGTCGCGCATCGAATCGAGGAAACCGCCGGACTGAGCCTGCTGCGGCGCCTGGGCGTGCTGCAGCTCCTCGATGCGGGCGTTGGCACGCTTCAAGGCCTCGTCCTGCACCAGCACCGTCTGCACCAGCGCATAGACGGCATTGGGCGCCTGCTGCAGGCCCTGGGAGATGGCGGCGGCGGCTTGCGGATCACGCGGCGCACTCTCCAGCCTGGCAAGCCGGTCGAACAGATCGTCGATGAGTTGGCGTTCTTGCGGTGTCATGTGGTTCTCCTGCCGCTGAGCCTTGTTCCGGCGAAGCGCGGCCAAGATTTAGGGGGACTTTGTGATCCGGCCAGTCGGGCCGCGGATTAAATTTCCGTATGCGACAAGGCGTCTTTCGGGTTTGGTGTCTTTCGGGCTTGCGCAGCGCTTTCGACCATCCACACCGCCTCCATTCGGGATGAAACGCCGCCATCAGGCGTTTTGTTCGTCGTGAGCTTTCAAAGATGGTTCAGGCGAGCGTCATGCGGTGACGGTCCAGCAAAGCGGGGAAGTGCTCTCCGGCGAGATAGGCATGTTCATGCTCGCGCTGCGCGGTCAAAGGATCGAGCGCGACGAGGATGTCGTCGACAAAGCCGGGATGGCACATCACGAGCCCGTGCTCGGGCAGCTGGCTCAGGAAGCCGTCCATCAGGCTGCCGAAATCCGACGCCTTGGTGAAGTCGTAGGCGCCGGCGAAGGCGGGGTTGAATGCGATCTCGGCGCGCCTGGCGTGGCGTCGGAATTGCGCGCTGAGCGCGTCGAGCAGCAGTGCCTTCGGCGCTGCCAGCCGCTGCCGCAGCGGAAGGTTGCGGCCGCCCTGGCGGACCCAGGCCGACGGTGCTGCGTCCTTCACCGCGGCGAGAAAGCCCTCGCGTACCTGCGGATACAGCTGGGCGTGCTGGTGACCGTCGACGAAATCGGGCGCGCGGCCGAACAGCTCGGCGAAGGCGGCGAGCTGAACCAGCACCTCGGCCTGGATCATCTCCGGATCGAGCCGGCGGGCCAGCCCGGCGCGCAGCAGCTTGGGAAAGGGCAGGAACATGCCGCCTTCAGCGGGACGGAAATGCATCGTCAGCGGTCGGAACGGCGCGGTCAGCGTGACGTGGAGACCGATGGCGCAGCGCGGGCTGTCGGCGGCGACCTTGGTCAGCTCGCTCACCTCGTCGCGGCCGATCGCTGCGCCCACGGTCATCACCGAGGTCGCGTTCAAGCGGCCACGCGCGATCAGGTCGCGGATGGCGCTGTTGACCCCGGGACTGATGCCGTAGTCGTCGGCGCACAGCCAGATGCGCCGGTGCGGCGCGTCGCTCATTCGGCGGCGTTCCGCTCAGAGCCGTCGCTACGCGCATCGAGCGCGGCGCGCTTCTCGCTGTGCTCGGCGACGAAGTAGATCGGCCGCGCCTTCAGCTCGGACAGGATCTTGCCGATATACTCGCCCATGATGCCGATCATGATCAGCTGCACGCCGCCGATCGTCATCAGGCCGACCATCAGCGAGGGATAGCCGGGCACCGACTTGCCGGTGGTCAGCGTCTCCCACAGGATCGAGAGGCCGAACAGGAACGCGCCCGACGCCAGGAGGATGCCGAGCAGGCTCGCGAAGCGCAGCGGCGCGACCGAGAACGAGGTCAGGCCTTCGATCGACAGGCCGAGCAGGCTGGTCACGTTGAACGTCGTGACGCCATGCGCGCGGGCCGCCGGCTCGTAGTCGACGCGGACCTGGCGGAAGCCGATCCAGCTCGCCAGGCCCTTGAAGAAGCGGTTGCGCTCCGGCAGCTGGCGCAGCGCGGCCACCGCGCGCGGCGACAGCAGGCGGAAGTCGCCGGCGTCTTCGGGAATCTTCTGGCGCGCGCCCCAGTTGATCAGGGCATAGAAGCCGTGCACGGCGACGCGGCGCAGGAACGGCTCGTTGTCGCGATGCGCCTTGGCGGTATAGACGACGTCGTAGCCGTCCTTGATCCAGTGCGAGACGAGCTGCTCGACCAGCGCCGGCGGATGCTGGCCGTCGCCATCCATGAACAGCACGGCGCCGCGCCTTGCATGATCGAGGCCGGCCATCAGCGCCGCCTCCTTGCCGAAATTGCGCGACAGCGACACGATTTGGACGTCGAGCGCATCGGCCTGCAGGGTGCGCGCGATCGCGAGCGTGTTGTCGCGGCTGCCGTCGTCGACATAGACCAATTCGCAGGCGAGGCCGAAGCGCTGGCGCAGCGTGCGGGCGAGATTGTTCAGCCGCTCGTGCAGCGCCGTCAGGCCCGCGCCCTCGTTGTAGACGGGGATAACGATCGACAGTCCCTGCGACGCGGCATCGGCCGCGGTCGTGGTCAGGTCGGACACGTCAGTTCCCAACATCGCTCAGAGTCCTCGTTCTCCTACCAACATATGGTAGTCGCGTTCACCTGTCGCTACGATGAACGGCGATTTATGATCGCAGGAAGGCCTCGAGGCGGGCAAACAGCGGATTCTCGCGGTCGAGCACGTAGTCGAGCGAGGCGACCGACACCGTCTCGGCGCCATGCGCGCGCAGGAAACTGCCGAGCGCGTAGATCTGCGCCGGCGGGCAGTGCAGGGTCAGCATGCCCGACGAGGTCGGGCCGCCGAACGGCGCGACGACGCCGAACCGGTTGTGCGCCTCGGCCAGCATTGCTGCGTCGCACCCTTTGAACCGGGTGCGGACCTCGCGGTATTTGCTGGCGCGGGCACGGGCATGGATGTGGTCGAGGATGATCCGCGCGCTCTCGCGCGGGCCCTCTGACCAGTCGGCATCGCGCGAGGCCACCAGATTGGCCTGGCTGCGCAGGATCACGCCGTCGTCGAGCACCTTCAGCCCATTGGCGGCGAGCGTCGAGCCGGTGCTGGTGATGTCCACGATCAGCTCGGCGGTGCCGACGGCGGGAGCGCCCTCGGTGGCGCCGGCGCTTTCGACGATGCGGTAGTCGACGATGCCGTGGGAAGCGAAGAAGCTGCGCGTCAGGTTGATGTATTTGGTGGCGACGCGCATGCGGCGATTGTGCTGGGCGCGGAAGCCGGTGGTGACATCGTCGAGATCGGCCATGGTGCGGACGTCGATCCAGGCCTGCGGCACGGCGACCACGACATTGGCGCCGCCGAAGCCGAGCGTGTCGATCAGCAGCACGCGCTTGTCGGCATCGGTGATGCTCTCGCGCACGAGGTCCTCGCCGGTGACGCCGAGATGCACCGTGCCGCGCGCCAATTGCGAGGCGATCTCACCCGCAGAGAGATAGGCGATCTCGACATTGTCGAGGCCTGCGATGGTGCCGCGATAATCGCGCGCACCGCCCGGCTTGGACAGGGTCAGCCCGGCACGGCCGAAGAAGGCCTCGGCATTCTCCTGCAGGCGCCCCTTCGAGGGAACGGCGAGGACGAGGGGGCCGCTCATGATGCTCTCCCGCGCGCGGGCTGCCCCGCGGCGCTGCTCGTGGCCAGGCGCTCGATCCAGATCGAGAAGCCGACGGCGGGAATGGATTCGGCGGCGCCGAGCTGACTCAGCAGGCCATCGTAACGGCCGCCCGCAACCAGCGGCTCGTCGCCATTGGCCGGGCGATGCAGCTCGAATTCGAAGCCGGTGTAGTAATCGAGGCCGCGGCCGAAGGCGGTCGCGAACCGCACCTTCGCGATGTCGATGCCGCGTGCCGCCATGAAGCCGGCGCGGGCTTCCAGCGCGTCGATCGCCGCCGAAATGTCCAGCCTGGCGTCGGCGGCGAGCGCGCGGAGCTGCGTCACCGCCTCCGCCGGGCTGCCGGCAATGGCGAGGAAGCGCTTGATCAGCTCGAGCGCGTCGCGCGGCAGCGCGCCGCTCTTCAGGGTCGATTGCTCCAGGAAGCGGTCGGCGATCTCGGCCACCGTGCGGCCGCCGACGGCGGTGGCGCCGGCGATCGACATCAGGTCGGTGACGAGGGCGAGCGCCGCCTTGCGGTCGGAGCCGGCTAGCGCGGCGAGCACGCCCTCATACTCGTTGCGCGGCGCCACTGCGGCGCTCGCCAGCCGCTCCAGGTCCTGCTCCAGGGTGCGCTTGCGGTTGAAGTCCTTGATCAGCCGGCGCCGCCACACCGGGTAGAGATTGAGCGCGTCGATCAGCGCCGTGAACAGCGCCACGTCGCCGGTGCGGATGTCGATCGCAGCGAGGCCGGCGGTCGAGGTGGCCTCGATCGCCAGCGCCAGCATCTCGGCGTCGGCCGCCGGGTGGTCCTTGCGGCCGAATGATTCGATGCCGGCCTGCAGGAACTCGCTGGGACGGCCACTGCGGTAGCGAAATACGGGTCCGAGATAGCTGAACCCGGCCGGCTCGCCGGCCCGGGCCGAGGCCAGATAATCGCGCGCGACGGGAATCGTCAGGTCCGGGCGCAGGCAGAGCTCCTCGCCGCCGGCATCCGTCGTCAGATACAGGCTCTTGCGGATGTCCTCGCCGGAGAGGTCGAGGAACGGCTCGGCCGGCTGCAGGATCGCCGGCTCGGCGCGGGCATAGCCGGCCTCGGCAAAAGACTGCAGCAGCGTGTCCGCCCACGCGGCGGGTCCGGTCGGAGCGGGTCCGGTCATATCGGTCTTGGTTCCAATGGCAGCGCGCGCCGCCGGTGCGGCGGCGGCAGCCCCTTAGCATGCTCATCCCGCGGTTTCGACACTGAATGGTCGTTGCCGGCCACACAATCGGCCGGGAGCTTAACGGTTGCGCCAATCGCCAAGGGCCGCCTGGACCAGCGCCAGCGCGGCGACGCCGGCGGTATCGGCCCGCAGGATGCGCGGCCCGAGCGCCAGCCTGACCACCTGCGGCTGCCGCAGCAGCAGCTCGCGCTCGTCGGCGGCAAAGCCGCCTTCCGGGCCGATCAGCAGATCGATGCCGGCCTGTTCACCCGTGCCGCGCAGAGCCTGCAGCGGATCGGCGACCTCGGCCGCCTCGTCGCAGAACACCAGGAGACGGGAGGCCATGCGGTCGCGCAGCAGGCGCTCCAGCGGCACCGGATCCTTGACCTCGGCCAGGCTGAGGATGCCGCATTGCTCGGCCGCCTCGATCACGTTGGCGCGCATGCGCTCGCCATTGATCCGCGACACCTGGGTGTGGCGGGTGATGACCGGCTGCAGCTGCGCGGCGCCCATCTCGACCGCCTTCTGCACGATGTAGTCGAGCCGCGCGTGCTTGAGCGGGGCAAACACATAGGCGATGTCCGGGAGCTGATCCTGCGGCCGTATCCGCTGCTGGAGGATCAGGCTCTCGGGCCGCTTGCGGCCTGCGATCGCCGCCCGCCACTCGCCGTCACGGCCGTTGAACACCAGCACAGGATCGCCGGCGCCGAGGCGAAGCACATTGCCGAGATAGTTGCTCTGGTTGCGCTCCAGCGCGACCGCGCCACCCTCCTGCAGGGGGGCATCGACGAACAGGCGCGGGGCGGTGAAGTCGTATTCGGGCATGGTGCGTACGGGGGAAGCGAGGGACGGATGTTGCTTATCGGAGCGGACGCCGTCCGGAAAGCCGGCGCGGGCTTGCAGGCTGGCACCGGCGATGGCCCGTTTCGGCCGCGCTGTCGACAGATTTTACCGTTTGGATGATGCGAGGACTGGCGATCGTCCATTGGGCTCGGTTCCCGACGATGCGGGAAGCCTCGGCTCTGAGCCCTGGCGAGGAGAGACAAACGTGATCAGCAGACACTCCATTTGGGTCCTCTGGGCTCTCGCCGCGGCTATCGTGACCATGGCCTCCGGGCCGTCCCGGGCCGACGACAAGAGTGTGGGAGCTCCCCAGATGGCCAATCCGGCGGCTCCTGGCGATGTCACGGCGGGGGGCTTTCGCCCGCCCGCGAGCTGCCTGAAGGATTTCACGCCGCTGCGCGACGAAGCCGCCCGCCGCGCCCAATTGCTGAAGACCGCGACGGGGCGTCGTTTCGCACCGGGGGAGGCCTGCCGGCTGGTGCACGACTACGAGCTCGCCCAGACCAAGATGATCGACTACGCGGTTGCGCATGCCTCGAGCTGTGGAATCCCGGCCAAGATCACCGACCAGCTGAAGGCGAATCACGAAAATACCTTGTCGGTGATGCGCAAGGTTTGCACCGTGACCTGGAACGTCGTGCCCGGTACCGGGGTGGCCTTGGCGTTGCCGGGATCGCAGGAGCGGTCTTGAATGCAGCTTGCAACCGGCTTTCGGACCATCTCACGCAACCTGGGCGTTCAATGACCGAATTTCCGGCCTGAATCCGGGACTTCAGACGAGAGCCGGGCGGTTCACCGGCATGGAACTTTGGCTGCGTCTCTCCGCCGCGGAGCTGATCAACTCCGCAGTTGTGCTCGGCGGGCGAGAATCGTAAAAGCCCCGGACTGGATCGCGCTTTCATCGGGAAGTGTTGAGGATTCTTGGTCTTGCCGGAGAACCAGCCTTGATCATCCGTCATCCCCTGGTGCCGTTCGCCGTCGCTGCTGTTCTGCTCTCTGCCGGCCATGCTCTGGCGCAGAGCGCGTTTCCTGCACCGCTGCCTGGCCAGACCCAGAGCAACGCGTCGCCGTTTCCGCCGATCAACGGCAATGCGCCTGCGCCGATGGCCGCGCCTGCGAATGCATTCCCCCCGGCGGCCGGCCCGGCCGCTTTCGGAGGCGGCGGTGGTGGCTTCGCGCCGCCGCAGCAGCAGGCCGGCCCGTCGGACAGCTGCATGAAGGACTTCGTGCCGCTGCGCGAGGAGGCCGAGCGCCGCGGCAAGCTGATCCAGGAGGCGAGCAAGAAAAAAGCCACCCCGGTCGAGGCCTGCAAGCTGTTCAGGAACTTCAGCCAGGCCGAGATCAAGATGATCAAATACGTCGAGGCCAACTCCGCCCGGTGCGGCATTCCCGGCCAGATCGCCGAGCAGTTGAAGACCAACCACAAGGGCACCGAAGGCATTCAGCAGAAGGTCTGTAACGTCGCCGAGCAGATGCAAAAGGGCGGCAGCCCGGCCCAGCCCGGCCTCAGCGACGTCCTCGGCACGTCGGCCGCATTGCCCGAAGCCAACACGGGGAAGAAGGGCGGCTCGACCTTCGATTCGCTCACCGGCAATCCTCTTACCCGATGAGCGACAGCGCCGTCCGCGTTGCTGACGCGACCGGCAATTGGGTCGACACGCTGGCGCCGCTCTGGAGCCGGCCCTATCTGCGGCTCGCCCGCTATGATCGCCCGATCGGATCCTGGCTGCTGTTGATGCCGTGCTGGTGGTCGGCCGCGCTGGCGGCCGGGATGCTGGGCCGTCTGTCGATGCTGCCGATCTGGATCGGGCTGTATTTCGTCGGCGCCTTCGCGATGCGCGGCGCCGGCTGCACCTGGAACGACATCACGGACCGCGATCTCGACGCCAAGGTGGAGCGCACGCGCTCACGGCCGATTCCGGCGGGGCAGGTGGGCGTCAAGCAGGCGCTGGCCTTCCTGGTTGCCCAGGCCCTGATCGGCCTCGTGGTGCTGCTGCAGTTCAACCGCTTCGCGATTGCGACCGGCATCGCGTCCCTGATCATCGTTGCGATCTACCCGTTCATGAAGCGCGTCACCTGGTGGCCGCAGACGGTGCTCGGCCTCGCCTTTTCCTGGGGCGCGCTGATGGGCTTTGCGGTCGCCTTCGGGCGTCTCGATGCCACCGCGCTCCTGCTCTATGCGGGCTCGATCTCATGGGTGATCGCCTATGACACGATCTACGCGCATCAGGACGCGGAGGATGATGCGCTGATCGGCATCAAGTCGACAGCGCGGCTGTTTGCCGAGCGGACGCATCTGGCGCTCTGCATCTTTTACACGCTTGCGGTCGTGCTGATCGGAGCGGCATTCGCAACCGCCCATGTGCATGTTGCAGCGTGGCTCGGCCTCGCCGCTTTCGCCGGCCATCTCGCCTGGCAGATCCGACGGCTCGACATCGCCGATCCGGCGCTGTGCCTGCGGTTGTTCAAGTCGAACCGCGACGCCGGACTGCTGCTGTTCGCAGGACTTCTGGTTGACGCCGCGCTGCGCGCCGCCTGATCAGTCCCGTGCGATGATCTCGCGCTCGCCACGATGCACCGACACCGGATTGAGCAGGTGCCCGACACGGCGGCGCATCAGAAAACGTGGACGACGGGAGCGGATGGCGTTGCGGCGCCGGCGCCGGGGCGCAGCGTCCCGCTTCGGCTCCTGCAGCTGCGGGAGCGCGAAGGTCTCGCTCCACATCGCCCAGGCGGCTACGATCTCGTCCTGGTCCTCGCTGACGCACAACGGGATGCTCAGCGAAGGGTCGCGGTGAAGCAGGATCAGCATCATCTGCGTGTCGTCGACGTCGCGCAGGACGATGCCGAGGAAATCGCTGACCCGGAGATTCACGGCCATGCGCATGCCGCTGACGGCACGGCGCAGGACCACGCGCTCGCGGTGCAATTCGATCTGCCGGATCCCGCCATCGGCACGGGTGTCGTGCGCGCTGAACGAGACGGGCAGGGAAAGAGGGTCGAGCCGCACAGCGCGGCCCGACCCAGCGGAATTGCTTCCGCCTGTTGCTGTTTGACGCCTCACGGCCTGGTCTCCCCGCCGGAATTATGTTCCCGGTCGATGCGTGAGACCTTGCCACGCGCCTTTGCCGTATCAGCTTAAGAAGCCTGGTTAATCAGCCGTCACGCATGATCCTCTTACCGTCATGATTGACAACCGCTTGCCTCGCATGATTGACGAGACCTTGCCGATTTGCCGACAATCCGCAGAGTCGTCGCCGCCCTGCTTGAAGTCGGCGTGACCAGGCCACATTTCGTCTGGATTGAGCCGTCTTCGCCGCCCCTGACATCGATCGGATCGTGTACGTGACCTCTTCCCCCGCAGCCGCTGCTTCGTCGACCTCCGTCCCATCAGATCTGTTCGATCAGTCCGCCCTGAGAACGCTCGCCGAGCGGCTGGTCGAGGCCGCAAGGAAGGCCGGCGCCGATGCCGCCGACGCGATCGCGGTGCGCGGCATCTCGCAGGGCGTCGAGGTCCGGGACGGGCGCGTCGAGGAAGCCGAACGCTCCGAAGGCGACGATGTCGGCCTGCGGGTGCTCGTCGGCAAGCGCCAGGCGGTCGTCTCCACCAACGACGTCAATGGTGACGGCGTGGCCCGGCTCGCCGAGCGGGCGGTGGCGATGGCGCGTGTGGCGCCCGACGACAATTACGTCGGCCTCGCCGATCCGGCGCTGCTGGCGCGCGACATCCCCGAGCTCGATCTGCTCGACCCGAACGTTCCCTCGACCACGGAGCTGGAGCGGCGCGCCCAGGAGGCGGAGGCCGCGGCGCTCGCCGTGAAGGGCGTCACCAAGTCGGGTGGCGCGTCGGCCTCGGCCGGCATCGGCGGCATGGTGCTGGTGACCAGCAGCGGTTTTCATGGCGCCTATCTGCGCTCGAGCCAGAGCATCTCGGCCACCGCGATCTCCGGTGAAGGCACCGGCATGGAGCGCGACTACGACTACACGGCGGCCCCGCACGGCATCGATCTGCTGGCGCCTGCAGCCGTCGGACGCAGCGCCGGCGAGCGCGCGGTGGCCCGCGCCAATCCGCGCAAGGTCGCTACCTGCCAGGTGCCGGTGGTGTTCGATCCCCGCGTCTCCGGCTCGCTGGTCGGCCATCTCGTCGGCGCCATCAACGGCGCATCGATCGCGCGCAAGACCAGCTTCCTCAAGGACAAGCTCGGCGCGCAGCTGTTCGCCAAGGGCATTCGCATCATCGATGATCCGCTGCGTCGGCGCGGGCTGCGCTCGCAGCCGTTCGACGCCGAAGGCGTCAAGGTGAAGCAGACGGCGCTGGTCGACGACGGCGTCCTCACCACGTGGCTGCTGGACTCGGCCACGGCCCGCGAGCTCGGCCTGGTCACGACCGGCCATGCGCATCGCGGCGTGTCGTCCTCGCCGTCGCCGGGACCGTTCAATCTGCATCTCGAGGCCGGCGTCGTGACCGCCAAGGAGCTCATCTCCGACATCAAGCAGGGCTTCTACATCACTGACCTGATCGGCTCCGGCGTCAATGGCGTCACCGGCGACTACAGCCGCGGCGCCTCGGGCTTCTGGATCGAGAACGGCGAGATCGGCTATGCCGTGAGCGAGGTGACGATCGCCGGACATCTGTTCGAGATCTTCAAGTCGATGACTCCGGCCAGCGATCTCGAATTCCGCTATGGCGTCAATGCGCCGACGGTGCGCATCGAAGGATTGACGCTTGGCGGACGGTGAGACCGGTGACCTCGGCCTGGCGGCAGATGCCGGGCTTCTGAAGGAGGCCGTGCGCGAAGCCGGCGAGCTCGCGCATGCGATGTTCGGCACAGAGCTGCGCAAATGGACCAAGGGGGCATCGTCCCCGGTGTCCGAAGCCGACATGGCCGTCAATGCGCTGCTCGAGGGCAGGCTGAGATCGGCGACCCCGGACTATGGCTGGCTGTCCGAGGAGAGCGCTGATGACAGGACCCGGCTCGGCTACCGCCGGGTCTGGATCGTCGATCCGATCGACGGCACCCGCTCCTACCTCGGCAGCCGCAATGATTGGTGTGTGAGCGTCGCATTGGTCGAGGACAATTCTCCGGTCCTTGCCGCGGTATATGCCCCGTTGACCCAGGAGTTCTTCTTCGCGGCGCGGGGGCAGGGCACCACGCTCAATGATCAATCCGTTCACGCGTGCCAGGGCACCGCGCTGGACTTTTCGCGCGTGGCCGGTCCCAAACCGCTGGTTGAGCGGCTGGCTCCGGATTCGACCCGGGTTGAGCTCCACCCGCGAATCGGGTCGCTGGCCCTGCGCCTGTGCCGAGTCGCGCATGGCGCGCTCGATGCCGCTTTTGCAGGCGGACAAAGCCGCGATTGGGATCTTGCGGCGGCTCATCTGATCGTGCAGGAAGCGGGAGGTAAAATGACCGCGTTGTCCGGCGAGGCGATCCTCTATAATCGTCCGGAAGTGGTGCACGGGGTGCTGGTGGCAGCGGGCCGCGACCGACATGCTGATATCGTCGCGCAGTATCGCAGATTACCGCCGGACTGAACGCCCCGGGGCTTGCACCCTCCACGTCGCCTGCAAGGCGCTGATTAGGAACGGACCCGATGACAGATAGCGCCTCGCAGCAGCTCCTTCACCTCGTGATCGGCGGCGAGCTCGTCAACCTCGAAAAGAACGAGTTCAAGGATCTCGACAAGGTCGACATCGTCGGCGTCTACCCCAACTATGCGTCGGCCCACGCCGCCTGGCGAGCCAAGGCTCAGATGACCGTCGACAACGCCCACATGCGCTATTTCATCGTTCACCTGCACCGGCTGCTCGATCCCGGTCAGGACGCGAAGTAAGACGCAAAGCTTCCGACTTGAAACATCTCATCCGCAATATGCTGCGCAGCGGCTGGTTCCAGCGCGCCGTCGGGTTCCTCGCGGCCGAGTACCTGCGCCTGGTCTGGCTGACCAACCGCTTCACCTACGAGCCGCCCGAGGTCTACGACATCGTCGAACCGCAGATGCCCGCGATCTTCGCGTTCTGGCACGGCCAGCATCTGCTGACGCCGTTCATCAAGAACAAGCCGAGCTACCGCGCCAAGGTGCTGATCTCCAAGCATCGCGACGGCGAGTTCAACGCCATCGCCGCCGAGCGCCTGGGCATCGGAACCATCCGCGGCTCCGGCGATCACGGCGGCTCCTTCCACCGGAAAGGCGGAGTGGGGGCCTTCAGGGAGATGGTGCAGGCGCTCGAAGACAACTATAATGTGGCATCGACCGCCGATGTGCCGAAGCGCGCGCGGATTGCGGGTCTCGGCATCATCATGCTCGCGCGTGAGTCAGGACGTCCGATCATGCCCTTCGCAATGGTCACGAGCCGCTTCGTCCGCCTGAAGAATTGGGACAGCACCACCATCAATTTGCCATTCGGCCGCGGCGCATTGGTGGGAATCAAGGAAATCAGCGTGCCGCGCGATGCCAACGCCGCTGCCATGGAGCAGGCGCGCCTCGACCTCGAGGCGACGCTGAACCAATGCATGCGCCGCGCCTATGAGATCGTTGGCCGGCCCGATGCATGTCCGCCTCCGGTGTCGGAGGCGTCTCGTGGCTAGTCCGCTGCCGATGGCCCTGCGCGTCTACCGCGGGTTGTCCTCGGCGGCGGTGCCGCTTGCGCCGGCCCTGATCAGGCAGCGGCTCAGGCATGGCAAGGAGGATCCGGAGCGGACCGATGAGCGGCGTGGCCTCAGTCACGACACCCGTCCGCAGGGACCTCTGGTCTGGATTCATGGCGCGAGCGTCGGCGAGGTGCTGGCGGCGGCGGCCTTGATCGAGCGGCTGCGCGCCCTGAACATCCGCATCCTCATCACCTCCGGCACGGTGACCTCGGCCGCGATCGTCGCCAAGCGCTTCCCGGCCGACGTGATCCATCAATACGTCCCCTATGACACGCCGCGCTTCGTCGAGCGCTTCATCGATCATTGGCGCCCATCGCTCGGCCTCTTCATCGAATCCGACCTGTGGCCGAACCTGATCCTGGCCGGGGCCTCGCGGCGGGTGCCGATGGTCGTGATCAACGGCCGCATGTCGCCGCGCTCGTTCCCGCGCTGGCGCCGGATGTCCGGGGCGATCTCCGCCCTGCTGGGACGCTTCGACATCTGCCTGACCCAGTCGGACGCCGACGCAGACCGGTTTTCCGCGCTCGGCGCCCGCAACGTCGTCACGACAGGCAATCTCAAGCTCGACGTGCCGGCGCCGCCGGCCGATGCGGCGAAACTGGACCGGCTCACCGCCATGACGCGTGGGCGTCCGGTGGTCGTTGCCGCATCCACGCATCCGGGCGAGGAGGAGATCCTGATCGCGGCCCACAAGGCATTGTCCGGATCCTATCCATCGCTGCTCACCGTGATCGTGCCGCGCCATCCCCATCGCGGTCCCGCCGTGGGTGAGCTCGTCGCCAGTGCGGGGCTGCAGGGCGCGCTGCGGTCGCGCGAGGAGCAGCCGCTGTCCGGGACCGATATCTATGTCGCGGACACGATGGGTGAGCTCGGCCTGTTCTACCGGCTCGCGCCGATCGTGTTCATGGGCGGCTCGCTGGTGGAGCATGGCGGCCAGAACCCGATCGAGGCCACCAAGCTCGGGGCGGCGATCGTGCACGGGCCCCACGTCTTCAACTTCACGGACGTCTACCAGGCGCTGGACAAGGCGGCCGGGGCACGGCTTGCGCATGATCCGGAGGCGCTGGTGCGGCAGCTTCGTCAACTGCTCGCCGATCCCGCGGCTTGCAACGGCCTCGTCGCCGCCGGATCCCGCGTCGTCGAGCAGCTCGGCGGCGCGCTGGATCGGACGATGTCCGCGCTCGAGCCCTATCTGCTCCAGATCAGGCTGGAGATGGGGGCTGCCGGCGATGCGTGAGCCGGCCTTCTGGCATCGGCCACCGTCCTGGCAATCGCGTCTGCTGCTCCCGCTCTCGATGCTGTACGGCGCCGTGGCGGCGCGCCGCATGGCGCAGAGCGGCATCGATGCCGGCGTGCCCGTGATCTGCGTCGGCAATTTCCACGTCGGCGGCGCCGGCAAGACGCCGACCGTGCTGGCGCTGACGGCTTTGCTGCGCGCGCAGGGCGAGCAGCCGGTTGTGCTGAGCCGCGGCTATGGCGGGCGGCTGCAGGGGCCCGTGCTGGTTGATCCGGCGACGCATGATGCGGCCGACGTCGGCGACGAGCCGCTGATGATGGCCGCGCAAGTGCCCGTGGTGGTGTCGCGCGCGCGGGCCGAAGGCGTCGGGCTGGCGAAGGCGCAGGGCGCGTCCGTCATCCTGATGGATGACGGATTTCAGAATCCGTCGATCACCAAGGATCTCGCGCTGATCGTGATCGATGGCGCGCGCGGACTCGGCAATGCGCAGGTGTTTCCCGCCGGACCGCTGCGCGCGCCGCTGCCGCCGCAACTGGCGCGCACCGACGCGTTGATCGTCGTCGGCCGCGGCGATGCAGGCGAGGCCGTTGCGTCACGCGTGGCTGCGGCAGGAAAACCGGTTTTCAGAGCCCAGCTGCAGCCGGACCCGCGGGTCGTCGCAGCGCTTGCCGGCTGGCCCATCCTTGCGTTTGCGGGGATCGGCGATCCCCAGCGCTTCTTCAGGACCCTTCGGGCCTGCGGGCTCGACATCAAGGCCGAGCGCGCGTTTCCCGATCACCATCCCTTCAGCGCGGAGGACATCAAGACGCTGGAGGAAACTGCCAGGCGCGGCGGCTTGACCCTGGTCACGACCGAGAAAGATCTCGTGCGGCTTCGCCGCAAGGACGCGGGCCAGCCAGACCCTGCGCTGACGGCATTTCCGGTCACGCTGCAGGTCAGTGATGTCGCCGCTCTGCGTACATTCGTCGCGCAGCGGCTGTCCGCCGCGCGGCAGCCTCAGCCGCTCGCCTTCAGTGCGCCGGGGTAGTGCCGTTGCAGCACGGCGCTCGGCAGCGCATAGGCTTCCTGCAGGTCGACGCTCCAATATTTCAGCTCATCGAGCGGAATCCGCGCATCGGTGACGGCGCAGCGCACGTAGCTTCCTGGCGAAATAACGCGGAAATCACCATCCAGATACTGCACCTGCGCTTCCCCCTGGCCCGAGGGACCGAACTTGTTGAGCACGTCCGCGATCTCCAATTCATGCACGCCAGCGGCGGCACGACACGCCAATTTCGGCGGGTTTCCTAGCACAGATGGGGAGCTCTGTCGCTTCCGCAAACCCACCGATTTGTGATGCTTCGGCCGGAAACTCCGTGCTAGCTAGATTTCAGGCTATCCGCCGCTTGTCTCGCCCGGCTGGTTTGATGCGCTCCCTCGTCGCCGTCGTCGTCTCTCTGATCTGCGCCACGGCATCCGCGGCATCTGCTGAATCGTTGCCGGCCCCGGCCGCAATCGAGATTCCCTCCGGAGATTACGTGCTGCACGCGCAGCTCTACAAGCCGAGCGCGGCGGGCCCGTTTCCCGTCGTGATCGCGCTGCATGGCTGCGGCGGACTGGCCGGCCGCTCCGACCCGGTGTTGCCGCGCTATCGCGATTGGGCGGTGGACCTCGTGAAGGACGGCAAGGCGGTGTTGTTGCCGGACAGCTACGGCTCGCGCGGGCTTGGTCCGCAATGCCGGGTCAAGGACCGCCGCATCAGCGGCCGGCGCGATCGCGTTGCCGACATCGTGATCGCGCAGAAGTGGCTGCTGCAGCAATCCTGGGCCGTGCCGGACCGCATCAGCCTGGTCGGCTGGGCCAGCGGTGCGAGTGCGCTGCTCTGGGCGGTCCGGCCGCAACTGCCCGATCATGTCTCGCCGGACTTCCGTGCGGCTATCGCCTTCTATCCGGATTGCCGCGCCTCGTCGGGGCTGGGCTGGAGCGCGCGTGTCCCGACGTTGATCCTGATCGGCGGCCTGGATGATGTGTATTCACCGCCGGCGTGCCGGCAGATGATCGACGGCGCGCGCGGCCGCAGCGCGCTGACGCGTATCGTCGTCTATCCCGGCGCCTATCACGATTTCGATCGCGTCAATCTGCCCGTCCACCAGGTGGCGGGCGCCGATGCCGCGGCCCCCGAGGGCGGTCATGTCGGCTCCGATCCGGAGGCGCGGGCCGACGCCCAGAAGCTCGTCGCCGATTGGCTGGCGCGTTGAGGGGTCAGAACAGGCTGCCCTGATCCGCGGGATCGGTCGTGCGCTTCGGTGCTGCGGGCTTGCTCTCGCGCGCGGGCTTCGGCGCGGCCTGCGCCGTGGTCGGAATCGGGGCTCCGGCACCGGCCGTCGCCGCGATCCTGCCGTCGGCGAATTCGATCGACAGCGCCGCACCGGGCTGGATGTGGGTCGCCTGATGCAGCGGATGATCCGACTCGTCGCGCACCAGGGCGAAGCCGCGCGCCAGCACGCTCCGATAAGACAGCGCCGACAGCAATTGGCCGGCGTGATCGACACGCGCCGTCAGGCGCGAGATCGACGTCGTCAGTGCACGGCTGGCGCGATCGGCGAGCCGTTCGGTGCGGTCGCGCTCGCGGGCGATGGCCTGGCGCTTGGCTTGCGCATAGGCTGTCCGCGACGCCTTGAAGCGGGCATCGAGGACCTCGAAGCGCTCGCGCCGCCGGTGCAGCAGAGTCCGCGCGGACAGTGACAGGCGCTCGGAGGAGACGACCAGGCGGTGATCGGCCTGCGAGATCTGTCCGTGCAGCACCCGCAAGGTGAGCTTGGCGCTGGCGGCTGCGAACTGGCGGAAGTGCACGTTGGTGTTGGTCTTGAGCGCGCGGGGCAGGCTCGCGGCCGCCGAATCCAGTCGCTGCCTGGGAATGGCCAGCAGCTCGGCTGCGCCGGGCAGGGCGCGGGCGGCCGCGCGCAGCTCGTTGCGGCGGCTCTCCTGGCTGCGCTGCCAGCACACGCTGACGCGGCGCGCGAGGCTTGCGACCTCCTGCATGAGCTCGCTGCGCACCGGCACCGCCATTTCCGCAGCCGCCGTCGGCGTCGGCGCCCGCTTGTCGGCGGCGAAATCGATCAAGGTCACGTCGGTCTCGTGGCCGACCGCCGAGATCAGCGGGATCATGCTCTCGGCCGCGGCGCGGACCACGATCTCCTCGTTGAACGACCAGAGGTCCTCCAGCGAGCCGCCGCCGCGCGCGACGATCAGCACGTCGGGCCGCGGGATGGGGCCGTCCTCCGGCAGGTCATTGAAGCCGCGGATCGCGGCCGCGACCTGCTCGGCCGAGCCCTCGCCCTGCACCTTGACCGGCCAGACCAGCACATGGCGCGGAAAGCGGTCCTCGAGCCGGTGCAGGATGTCGCGGATGACCGCGCCGGTCGGCGAGGTAACCACGCCGATCACCTCCGGCAGCCACGGCAGCAGCTGCTTGTGGGCGGGATCGAACAGCCCTTCGGCGCCGAGCTTGCGCTTGCGCTCCTCCATCAGCGCCATCAGCGCGCCGATGCCGGCCGGCTCCAGCGCCTCGATGACGATCTGGTACTTCGAGGAGTTCGGATAGGTCGTGAGCTTGCCGGTGGCGATGACCTCGAGCCCCTCCTGGGGCTTGAAGCGCATGCGGCCGTGCACGCCCTTCCAGATCACCGCCTCGATCTTGGCGCTCTCGTCCTTGAGGGAGAAGTAACAGTGGCCGGACGTATGCGGGCCGCGAAAGCCGGTGATCTCGCCGCGCACGCGGACGTGGCCGAACTGGTCCTCGACCGTGCGTTTCAGCGCGGAGGACAGCTCGGAGACGGTGAATTCGGGCGCGTTGGGCAGGGCTTCCGCAGGCGGCATCGCTGGCTGATTCGGTTTGGGGGCAGCCGCCAAGGTAGGGGCTTTCGCGCCGCACCGCCAATCAAGCCGTTGCCTTTTCGATAACTCTGCAATACAGAGTACTCTAGATAAGGCGAGAGTGGAGAGGGTCCCATGTGGAGGAGCATCAAGATTATGCGCCGGCTGATCGGCTGGGGACTCGGCCTCGCGGGTGCTCTGGCGCTGGTTCTGGCCGTGATGATCGCGACGCCCTTGGCGCGCCCGCCCGAGCTGAAGTCGATCTCCGAGACCGTCGGTCGTGTCGACCGCAGCACCATGCCGCCCCTGCAGCGCTTCAGCGCCCGGGACGGCACCGAGCTGGCCTATCGGCACTATCCGGCGCGGGCGACGCCGATCGGCAAGGTCGCCATCCTGGTGCACGGCTCGTCCGGCTCCAGCGTCGCCGTGCATGCGCTGGCGGACGGGCTCGCCGCCCGGGGCATCGACACCTTCGCGCCTGACATCCGCGGTCATGGCGGCTCCGGCACCCGTGGCGACATCGGCTATCTCGGCCAGCTCGAGGATGATCTGGCCGACTTGGTCAAGGAGGTCAGGACATCGGTGCCCGCCCAGCCGATCGTGCTGCTCGGGCATTCGGCGGGCGGCGGCTTCGCGCTGCGCGCGGCCAGCGGGCCGATCCAGGACTTGTTCGCGCGCACCGTGCTGCTGTCGCCCTATCTCGGCTATGATGCGCCGACCAACCGCGACAATTCCGGCGGCTGGGCCAGCCCCGACATTCCGCGCATCCTGGCGCTCGGCCTGCTCGATCGGGTCGGGTTGAGGTGCTGCGAGGCGCTGCCCGCGCTGGCCTTTGCCGTCAGGCCGAACGCGGAGAAGTTCGTCGCCTCGACCTACAGCTACCGCCTGCTGCGCAATTTCGCGACCCGCGGCTACAAGCCCGATCTCACCGCGGCGAAGCATCCGGTCACCCTGATCGCAGGCGCCGATGACGAACTGATGCTCGCCGACAAATATGCCGACGCCGTGCATGCCGTCGTGCCCGCAGTTGACGTGAAGCTGATCGCCGGCGTCAATCACATGGAGATCGTCTCGGCGCCGCAGGCCGTCAGCGCGATTGCCGAGGATGTCGCCACGCATTGAGGGGCGGATGATCGACAGCCTGGAAGCCGCGCGTGCGCTCGATGACATCGAGGATGTCACCCGGCGCGTCCGAAGATCGCAGATCTACAGGCTCTCCAGCCTGATGATGATCCTGTGGGGCGCGCTGGTCTTCGTCGGCAATCTCGTGACCTATCTGACGCCGTCCTACGCCGACAAGGCCTGGCTGTCGGTCTATGTCCTCGGTATCGCCGGCTCGGTCGTCTTGGGCGCGGCCGAGAAGGCGCGTTCGGGGGGGCGCAGCTTCGATGTGAGGGCGCTGCTCGCCTTCGTCATGTTGTTCGCCTTCGGCTTCTTCGTCGAGGCGATCGGTCATTTCGGGCCGCGCGAGATGGGCGCGTTCTGGCCGATCTATTTCATGCTGTTCTATTGTCTCGCCGGCCTGTGGTTCGGCATCGCGTTCACGGTCTTCGGGCTTCTCGTCACGGCGCTGACCCTGATCGGCTATGTCTCGATCGGCGCGGCGTTCCCGCTGTGGATGGCGTTCGTCAATGGCGGCGGCCTGATCGTGGGCGGTCTGTGGATGCGGCGGGGCTAGCGGAATTGGCGGAGCTCGACGAGATCATTCATCAGCCGCTGCGGCTCAGGATCATGGCGGCCCTGAATGCGCTGCCGCCAGGCACGGGTCTCGAATTCGTCCGGCTGAAGAAGCTGACCGGCGCCACCGACGGCAATCTCGGTGCCCATATCGAGACTTTGGCCCGGGCCGGCTATGTGACCGTGGACAAGGCCTTCGTCGGCAAGAAGCCGCAGACCACGGTGACGCTGGCCGCCGCCGGCCGGGCCGCCTTTGCCCGCCATGTCGCCGGTCTGCAGGAAATCATCGCCGGCGCCGCCGCAAAACCGCCTGAGCCATGATTTGACTCTGTTGCGAGGGCCGGGCAATTGGGGCGTCCAAATTGGCCCATATCCTTGCGACGGCATCGACGATGAACATTCTCCTGATTGGTTCCGGCGGCCGCGAGCACGCGCTCGCCTGGAAGATCGCCGGCTCCCCGCTGCTCACCAAGCTGTGGTGCGCGCCGGGCAATGCCGGCATCGCCAAGGAGGCCGAATGCGTCGCGCTCGACGTGACCGATCATGCTGACGTGATCAATTTCTGCCGGGCGAACAAGGTCGATCTGGTGGTGGTGGGGCCGGAGACGCCGCTGGCGGCCGGCATCGTCGACGACGTCGGGGCCGCCGGCATCAAGATCTTCGGACCGAGCCGGCTTGCCGCGCAGCTCGAAGGCTCCAAGGGCTACACCAAGGATCTGTGCGCCGAATACGGCATTCCGACCGGCGCCTATGGCCGCTTCGACAATGCGCCGGAAGCGCTGGCCTATGTCCGCGAGCAGGGCGCGCCGATCGTCGTGAAGGCGGACGGGCTGGCGGCGGGCAAGGGCGTGGTCGTGGCCAGGACGCTCGCCGAGGCCGAGGACGCCGTGCGGATGATGTTCGACGGCGGCTTCGGCGTCGCCGGCACCGAGGTCGTGATCGAGGAGTTTCTCGAGGGCCGCGAAGTGTCGTTCTTCGCGCTCTGCGACGGCGAAACGGCGATTCCGCTGGCGTCCGCCCAGGACCACAAGCGGGTGTTCGATCACGACCAGGGGCCGAACACCGGCGGCATGGGCGCATACTCGCCGACGCCGTTCGTGACGCAGGAGATTCATGACCAGATCATGAAACGCATCATCCTGCCGACGATCGACGGCATGAATGCGCGCGGCACGCCGTTCAAGGGCATTCTCTATGCCGGCCTGATGCTGACCGCGCAGGGCCCCAAGCTGTTCGAATACAACGTGCGCTTCGGCGACCCGGAATGCCAGGTGCTGATGCTGCGCATGATGTCAGACCTGGTGCCGGCGATGCTGGCGGCATGCGACGGACAGTTGAAGAATTTCGACCTGCGCTGGTTTCCGGACGCGGCCGTCACCGTGGTGATGGCGGCCAAGGGCTATCCAGGCGACTACAGCAAGGGCAGGGTGATCGAGGGGCTTGATGATGCCGCCAAGGTCGCAGGCGTGGAAATCTTCCACGCAGGCACGGTGGCGAAGAATGGTGCCGTCGTCGCCAATGGGGGCCGCGTCCTCAACATCTGCGCCTCGGGCAAGACCGTGACCGAGGCACAGGCGCGCGCCTATCAAGCCGTCGATCGCATCAACTGGGCCGATGGCTTCTGCCGCCGTGACATCGCCTGGCAGGCCCTGGCGCAGGAGCGCGGCGAGGGCTGAGCTACGACCTCCAGCGATGCGGCCGGCTGGAGATAGAGAGAGTTTCCAGTTTCCGCATGCCTTGGTTCCGCCGTTCAGACTATGTTTCCCGCGAAAATTGTGGCAGTTCCATAGGCTCATGCCGCGAGGCGTGAATCAGTTCCGCCGTGGAACGGAGGGGCCATGGAATGCGCGCGGTGCGGTAAGCAGAATCAGGCGGAGAGAGCCTCGTGCGAACTCTGTGGCGAGCCGCTCGGCCTCAAATGTGAGGCGTGCAACGAGACCAACAGCCCGTCGAATCGTTTTTGCGGGCAATGCGGTTCTCCGCTGTCGGGGCGGCTTGCCGCGTCGGATCAGGCCGCCCAGCGTGTGCTGCGGACGCTGAGCAGCAAGGGCGGCGAGCGCAAGCGCCTCACCATCCTGTTCGCTGACATTCGCGATTCCACCCAGCTGATCGACAGTCTCGGCGATCCCGAGCTTGCGATGCAGCGGCTCGATCCGGTGCTCAACCTCATGAAGGAGGCGGTCCACCGCTACGATGGCGTCGTCAACAAGACGCAGGGTGACGGCGTCATGGCGCTGTTCGGCGCACCGGTGCCGCATGAGGATCATGCCGTGCGCGGCTGTCTCGGCGCACTGGCGATGCAGGACTCGATCGGCCGGCTGGCCGACCCGCATCTGCAGGTCCGGGTCGGCCTGCACACCGGCGAAGTCATCGTCCAGGTCGTCGAAAACAGCATGTACCAGACCTACGATGCGGCAGGGGCCAACGTTCATCTGGCCAACCGCCTGGAGCACATGGCCGAGCCGGGCTCCATCCTGATCAGCAAGGAGACCTACGCCGGTGCGCGTCAGTTCGTGGAAGCCGAGCCGCTCGGCACCCACACCGTTCGCGGGATCGCCTCGCCGGTCTCGATCTACAGGCTGATCGGTCGCCTGAACGCGCCGGCGAGCGATGTCTTCCGCAGCGGCCAGCGGCTGCTGCCGCTGATCGGTCGCAAGGCCCAGTTCGACGTCCTCGAACGCGAGCTCGATAACGTGCTGGCGGCCCGCGGCGCCGTGGTCGGCGTC
This sequence comes from Bradyrhizobium sp. SSBR45G, assembly GCF_030159255.1. Classification (GTDB taxonomy): domain Bacteria; phylum Pseudomonadota; class Alphaproteobacteria; order Rhizobiales; family Xanthobacteraceae; genus Bradyrhizobium. The sequence continues at coordinate 72,845 of NZ_BSCT01000034.1, forward strand.
GTCGGCGAGGCCGGCATCGGCAAGAGCCGGCTGTGCTTCGAGTTCGCCGAGCACTGCCGCCGCCAGGGCATTCGGGTCTATGAGGCGCGCGTGCTGGCGCATGGCCGCGCGACGCCGTTCCAGCCGGTGCTCGAACTGCTGCGCGACTTCTTCGGCATCCGGCCGAAGGAGCCTGTCGAGGTGTCGCGCCAGCGCGTGGTCGACCGGCTCGAAGCGATCGCGATGCCCGACACGGCGCTGGTCCTGCTGCTGGATTTCATGAGCCTCGCCGATCCGGCGCGGCCTGCGCTGCTGCTCGATCCCGGCGTGTTCAAGATCCGCCTCCTGAACGTGTTCAAGACGTTGTTCCGTTCGGCGCCTGCCGACAGCGCCATGGTGATTCTGATCGAGGACCTGCATTGGATCGACGAAGCGAGCGAGGAGTTCGTCGAGGCGCTCGCCGAAGCCACCGTCGGCACCAAGACGCTGCTGGTGGTGAACTACAGGCCCGGCTTTGCCGCATCCTTCATGCAACGGACCGCGTTTCACGAGCTGCATATCGTTCCGCTCGCCTCGGCCGAGGCGCGCGAATTGCTGCGCGGCGTGTTTGGCGATGATTCGTCGCTGCAGAATCTCGCCGGCGACATCGTCGAGCGCGCGCAGGGCAATCCGTTCTTCCTCGAGGAACTGGCCAGCGCGGTCTCCGAGAGTGGCGGCTTCGAGGGTGAGCGCGGCGCCTACCGCCTCAAGGGCGGCATCGGATCGATTCCGCTGCCGCCGACCGTACATGCGGTCGTCGCGGCTCGCATCGACCGGCTCAGCGAGACGGCCAAGACCGTGCTGGAGACGGCCGCCGTGATCGGTCGTTCGGTGGCCCTCGCGGTGCTCAAGCCCGTGACGGGTCTTGCGGATGCGGAGCTGTACGACGCCCTCGCGCAGCTCCGCCAGGCCGATCTTCTCTACGATCTGCCGCCGTTCGATCTTGGTGTGCTCGCCTTTCGTCATCCGCTGATCCAGGAGGTGGCCTATTCGATGCCGCTGCGCTCCCGGCTCAGCACGGTTCACTCCGCGGTGGCAAAGGCGATCGAGACCCTCGATTGGGGCGCACAGGATGAGTTCGCCGCCTTGATCGCCTCGCATTATGAGTTCGCCGGCCAGGTGATCCCGGCCGTCGAGCACCTGCAGCGCGCCGCGCGCTGGATCGGCCGCACCAACACCGCGGAGGCCCTGCGGCTGTGGAAGAAGATCCGCGCCATGCTGCAGGCACTGCCGGAGTCCGAGCATGTGGAACGCCTACGTTCGCTGGCCAGCGCCCAGATTCTCAACTTCGGATGGCGTGAGGGCATCTCCGCGGAGGAGGTCAAACCCTTCGCGGAAGAGGCTCTGCGCTATGCCCGTTCCTCCGACAAGATGCATGAGCCGCTCGTGCTGGGCGCTTACGGGCGGGTCCTGGCCTCGACCGGAGCAGCCGACGACTACGTCAATCTGGTGCAGAATGCGGTCAAGCTGACGTCCGAGGAGGGGGATGTCGGCCGCTACGCAACCGTCAACGCCATGCTGGCACAGGCCTTTCTATTGTCCGGGCGGGTTCGCGAGGCGCTCTCGGCCGCCGAGACGGCGCAGGAGGCCATCGCGCGGCAAAGCGGCTTTGACGATAATGTGACGCTGGGCCTCAATCCCAATCAGATCATGGGTTTCGATGTCGAGTACTGGATCAAATGCCTCAAGGCCCGGATCCTGCTGCAGCTCGGCCGATTTGGAGAGCTCCAGCTTCAGCTTGCTGAGCTGCTGGAAACGCCTGCTGATAGGGCGGCCCCAGTCGTGCGGTTCATCCCTCATTTCGCGGCGATAGAGTTCGCCAGATACGAAGGTCGCGCCGAAGATGCCGCGATGCATTCGGTCGAACTGCAGCAGATCGCGGAAGCGTCGGGCATGCCATATCTTCGGGTACAGGCATTGGCGGGTGCCGGCATCGCCCGGGCCGTTGCCGGCGATGTGACACATGCAGCCTATGATTTTCGCGAGGCGATCGAGTACTCGAGGCGGGCCAGGGCGGGCCTGGAATTCGAAGCCCGCATGTTGGGCGACCTGGCTGACGCGTTGTATCGTGCAGGGGACATGCAAGGCGCATTGGAGGTTTCGGGCGAAGCCATCAACGTCTCCCGCCGCCGGACTGATCGCATCGGCGAGCTTCGTGCCGTGTTGCTGCGCTGTATGATCCGCGCGTCCGATTCCACTTTGCGCAACGATACGGAAGCGCTCCAGTCGCTGATCGACGCGGAGCGCTTGCTGGAGGTTTCCGGCGCCGAGATCTACAAACCCATGTTGATAGAGTGCCGATCCTCCCTTGAAGGTACTAAGTGACCCGTGCAGTATGACCGCTTTCCATGAAGCATATTGGGAGGCTGGGCACATGGGCATGATGATCAAGGACAGTACGACACTCGATATTCTCGTACAGTTGAACAGGCGTTTCGAAGCTGAGGCGTTGCCGGAGATGGTCGAGCTGCAGCGCGAGTTTGGAGTCTTTTCACTTCAGCATGGCTTGCAGCAATCTTTCGCCTTGCTTGGGATCGTGCCGCAGGATTGGACGGAGCGTCGGCGCTGGTATCGTTTCCTGGAACATCTCCGGACATACACCTCGGATCTCGCTGGCGTGAATGGTCATGACCGGGTCATCAAGGCTTTCAAGGACGACCTGGAATCCGAGAAGGCCCTGCCAGTTTCGATCGTCTGTCACTCGGCAGCCAAGGATCCAAGAGTGACGGTCTCGCATGGCCGTCCGGTGGTGTTCTCCCTCGAAACCCATGTGATTGTTTCGATTCCAACCACGCCTGGACGGGAGGCACGCGAGAATCTGGCTGAGGAGGCCCGCACCAGGCGAGTCCAGAAGCGCGGCAAGAAATGAAGGGGACGGCGGGCAGCGCCATCGAGCCTGACCCATCCCCGCTCGATGCCATCTGCTCCGATGTCGATGCCTACTACTCCGCCTGCGTCGCGCGTCATGGCGCGACGCCGCGCGGTGTTGACTGGTCGTGCGAAGCGACGCAGGGCTTGCGCTTCGTGCAGCTCATGAAGCTGTGCGATGCGTCAGCGCCCTTCAGCCTCAACGACATCGGCTGCGGTTATGGGGCGCTGGTGCCTTTTCTCGCGGCGCGCTTCCCATCCTGTGAGATCGACTATCTCGGCATTGACCTGTCCCGCGCCATGATCAGCCGGGCGCGGCGCCGCTTTGCCGGCCCACGACGACGGTTCTCCGTCGCGGCCGAAAGCCCGCGCATTGCCGACTATTCGGTGGCCTCGGGCATCATGAACGTCAATGTCGGCTATTCGCGTGAGGCCTGGGAAGACTATGTCAGGGCCATGTTGCAGCGCATGTACGCGGCCAGCCGGCGCGGCTTCGCCGTCAATTTCATCGAGGCAGGAGCTGACGAGAAGCTCGAAGATGGCGTTGTCACGGCGCGCCTGTATCGCACCACGCCGGACGTGTGGGCCGCCTATTGCGAGCAGGCATTTTCGGCGCAGGTCGAGCTCATCAGAAACTATGGCATGAAGGAGTTCACGCTCCTGGTGCGCCGCGCGCCTGATCAGGCCGTCGCCAGCGAGTCCGTCACACCGATGTCTGCGGCTCCGTCGTCCCGTTCGAAAGCCGCTCGGCACAATGCCGCCGTCGAACGCGCCGTGGACGTGCTGATCTCCTCGCGAGGTCACGCCAACCCCATGCGGCTGGAACGCGCCTGCGCGCTGCTCCGCCAGCACGCGCCGCTGCATTGGGTCGAACGTCTAGGCGTGCGCCCGTTCTGGGCGGTCACGCGCTACGCGGACATTGTTTCGATGGAGACTCGCAGCGGCGATTTCGCGGCGGGCCCGCGGACCTATCTTGCCAGCGAAACCTCTGAAGCCGTGCTGCAGCGGATCACCGGCAAGCCGCAACTCGTGCGCAGCCTGACCGAGATGGATCCGCCCGATCACGGCGTCTACCGCGGCATCATACAGTCCGCCTTTGCGCCGCCGGCCTTGCGCGAGATGGAGGTCTGGCTGTCGCGATGGGCTGCCGAGGTCATCGAACGGGTGGCTTCGCAGGGTGCCGCCTGCGATTTCGCTCGCGACGTGGCGGTGCCGTTCACCTTCCGCGTGATCGGCCGCATGCTGGGCACGCCCGAGGCCGACGACATCAGGCTGGCACGGCTCGCGCAGGCTTTCGTGGGTGCGGAGGACCCGCAGCGGCGCCTCGCGGAGGCGCCCGGCGACACCATGCGCATGGCGATGCTGGCGCTGCGCGATTATTTCGAGACCGTCGTCGCCGATCGCCGGGCGCATCCGCGTGACGATCTCGCCTCTTTGATCGCCCATGCCGCGCCGCATGGCCAGGCGATGCCGCACTACGAGCTCATCTCCTACTTCATCCTGCTGGTGACCGCGGGCCACGACACCACGGCGCTCGCGCTCGCCGGCGGCCTGGAAGCGCTGCTCACGGCGCCCGGCCAGTTCGCCCGCCTGCGCGCCGAGCCGGACCTGCTCGATAGCGCCATCGAGGAGATGCTGCGCTGGACGACGCCGGTGCGCCACTTCATGCGCACCGCGCTTCGTGATACCGAGGTCGCGGGCCAGCCCGTGCGCGAGGGCGAGTCGCTGGCCCTGTTCTTCCACTCCGCCAATCGCGACGAGGCGGTGTTCGACGATGCGGCCGCGTTCCGGATCGATCGCAGCTCCAACCCGCATATTGCCTTCGGCCGCGGTCCGCACATCTGCATGGGGCTGCAGCTGGCGCGGATGCAGATGCGCGCGCTGTTCGCGGAGCTGCTCCGCCGCACGGAGCGGATCGAGCTGGCCGGGCGGGTGCGCCGGGTGCAGTCGCAATTCATGAGCGGCGTGGGCTCGCTGCCGGTCCGGATCTCGCTTTGCGCCTCTCGCTGCCCGGCGGTAGCATAGGTCGCGATCGGCGCCGTGCTGATCGCGCGATCGGTTCCCGTGAGGCTGGCATGTCTGATCTCGCCGATCTGTTTCCAGGCTTTCGATCCGAATGGATCAACACCTCCGCAGGCCGCGTCTTCGCACGGGTCGGCGGCAGCGGTCCGCCGCTGCTGTTGCTGCACGGCTTTTCCGAGACGCATGTGATGTGGCACCGCGTGGCGCCGTCGCTTGCCGATCGCTTCACGCTGATCATCGCGGACCTTCCGGGCTACGGCTGGTCCGACATGCCCGAGAGCGACGCCGACCACACGCCCTATACCAAGCGGGCGATGGCCAAGACGATGATCGAGGCCATGGAGCAGCTCGGTTACGTCCATTTTGCGCTCGCCGGTCATGATCGCGGCGGTCGCGTCGCCTATCGCCTGGCTCTCGATCATCCCGGCCGGCTGTCGAAGCTCGCTGTGCTCGATATCCTGCCGACCTATGACTATTGGGAGCGCATGAACCGCGCCTACGCGCTCAAGATCTATCATTGGGCCTTCCTGGCCCAGCCTGCGCCGCTGCCGGAGACGCTGATCTCTGGCCATGGCGAGTTCTTCCTGAAGCAGAAGATGGCGAGCCAGACCAAGGCGAAGACGCTGGATCCGATCGATCCGCGTGCGCTCGCCCACTATCTCGCGCCGTTCCGCGATCCCGCCCGCGTGCATGCGATGTGCGAGGACTATCGCGCCGGCGCCTATGCCGACTACGAGATCGACAAGGCCGATCGCGACGCCGGCAAGACGATCACGGTCCCCATGCTGGCGCTGTGGGGCGATGCCGGCATCGCCACCGCGGCGGCCACGCCGCTGGACACCTGGCGGACATGGGCGACCAATGTTCGAGGCGCGCCGGTCGATTCCGGGCATTTCCTCACCGAGGAGAATCCGACCGAGACGGCGAGGCTGTTGCGGGAGTTTTTCTGCGCGAGTGACGTCAGCGCCGCGCCTTGAAGAACTCCCTCAGCATCTGCGACGCCTGCTGTTCGCCGACGGCCGAATAGACCTCCGGCGCGTGGTGGCAGGTCGGAGACGCGAAGAAGCGGACGCCGGATTCGACGGCGCCGCCCTTGGGGTCGGCGGCGCCGTAATACAGCCGTCGGATGCGAGCGAAGGAGATGGCGCCGGCGCACATCGTGCACGGCTCCAGCGTGACGTAGAGGTCGCAATCGACCAGCCGCTCGCTGCCGATCACCTGCGCGGCCTGGCGCAGTGCCAGGACCTCGGCATGGGCGGTCGGGTCGCGGTCGGTCAGGGTGCGGTTGGCGGCGGTGGCGATCACCTGGTTGTCGCGAACGACGACGCAGCCGATCGGCACCTCACCGGAAATTGCGGCCGATTCGGCCGCTTTCAGCGCCAGATCCATGAAAGAAGGAGCGTTCATGGCTCGTAATGCCCGGACAAGTCTGCTACTGCATCGCCCTTCAGCAAAACCGGACCTCGATTTCCCGCGTGACAGGCGCTGCTCAGAGCGCGCGTACCACGCGATGTCCCGCACCTCAAAGTGAGACCTTCATGCCCCGCGACACCGACAAAGACAACGATTCCCGCGGCCGCCGCGGGGCCGCCCCGCGGGGGCGGTCCGAGGGGACTAAGGGACGCTCGGGCGCCGCGCGCGGGCCGGAGAAGAAGTTCGCCAAGCGCGGCACGGCAGGCGCAGGCGCGGGCGGCAAGGGCTTCGCCAAGCGCGACGGCGACAAGCGGTCGTTCGACGAGGGCCGCGCGCCGCGCCGTCGCGAGGACGGCGCCGCGCCGCGTAAATCCTTTGGCGGCAAGTCCTTCGGCGATAAGTCCTTCGGCGACAAGCCGAAATTCAATCGCGACGAGCGCCCGCGCGGCGACCGGCCGTTTACCGCGCGTCCGCCGCGGGGCGAGGACGGCGAGAAGCGCGCCTTCAAGCCGCGCGGCGACCGGCCGAAATTCGACCGCGACGCGGGCGGCGGCAGCAAGCGTCCGTACACGCCGCGCGCCGATCGCGACGACGCCCGTCCGGCGGCGCGGTCGTCCGAGCGCAAGTTCGGCGAGCGCAAGCCCTACGCCGCGCGGGAGCGCGATGGTGAGAAGCGCCCGTATACGCCGCGTGGCGAGGGCGCGCGCGATCGTCCGCGTCCGGCGAAGAGCTTTGGTGACCGTCCGCAGCGCAGCGGCGATCGGCCGGAGCGCAAGTTCGGTGGCGAGAAGACTTTCTCCCGCGGCGCTGATGGCGATCGCGGCGAGCGCAAATTCGGCGCAGGCCCGCGCGGTCCGCGCAAGGAATTCGGTGATCGTCCCGACCGTGGCGAGTCCAAGCCCTGGCAGAAGAGTGAGGGTGGCGATCGTCCAGAGCGCGGCGCCCGGCCGCCGCGCGACGGTGCGCGCAGCTTCGACCGTCCCAAGTTTGACCGTCCCAAGTCCGATCGCCCACGCGAGGATCGTCCCAAATTCGACCGACCCAAATTCGATCGTTCCAGCTCCGATCGTCCCAAGTTCGATCGCCCGAGATCCGACCGCCCCGCGTCGGACCGTCCGAAATTCGACCGGCCGCGCGATCGCGGCGACGACCGCAAGTTCGATCGTCCGCGCCCGCGTCCCGAAGGCCGCAGCGAGTGGCAGGAGCATCCGCGCGGCGAGGGCCGCGGCGGTGATTTCGCCGACCGGCCGCGCCGCGACAATGAGGACGAGAGCCGGGTCTTCGCCAAGCGCCCGGCGTTCGGCGGCCGTGGCGCCTATCGTGAGCGCAAGCCCGAGACCGACAAGCGCAGCGCCCGCGCCAGCGCTCCTGCCGAGCCGGCCAAGCCCAAGAAGCCCGGCGACCGCATCGCCAAGGTGTTGGCCCGTGCCGGCCTTGCCTCGCGCCGCGACGCCGAGGAAATGGTGACGCAGGGCCGCGTCACCGTGAACGGCCGCATCATCAACTCGCCGGCGCTCGACGTCACCGAGAACGACGTGATCCAGGTCGACGGCGCGCCGCTGCCGGAGCGGGAGCGCACGCGGCTGTTCCTCTATCACAAGCCGCGTGGGCTGATGACGACGCACAGCGACCCCGAGGGCCGCCCGACCGTGTTCGACAATCTGCCCGAGGGCCTTCCGCGCCTGATCTCGATCGGCCGGCTCGACTTCAACACCGAGGGCCTCTTGCTGCTCACCAATGACGGCGGGCTGGCGCGGGTGCTGGAGCTGCCGGACACCGGCTGGACGCGGCGCTATCGTGTCCGCGCCCATGGCGAGATCACGCAGGCCCAGCTCGATCAGCTCGCCGCGGGCGTCGAGGTCGACGGCGTCAAATACGGTCCGATCGAAGCCACGCTGGAACGCGACCAGGGCGCCAATGTCTGGCTCGTCGTTGCCATCCGCGAGGGCAAGAACCGCGAGGTGCGCAACGTGCTCGCGCATCTCGGCCTCGAGGTGAACCGCCTGATCCGGGTGTCCTACGGCCCGTTCCAGTTGCTGGAGCTCACTGAGGGCGAGGTGCAGGAGGTCAAGACCCGGGTGCTGCGGGAGCAGCTCGGCGAGAAGGTGATCGCGCAGTCGGGCGCCGATCTCGGGCCGGGCGGCAGCAAGTCCAATCGCGAGCCGCTGCCGGACCCGAAGCCCAAGCCGAAGCGCGAGGTCGTCGCCGACCGCAAGGGCCGCCGCGTGCTCGTGCAGCGCACCGGCAGCGACGAGGCACGCGCCCGCAACGAGAACGAGGCGGCCGGCTACGGCCCGCCGCGGCGGCCGAAGCGCGGCTATCACGGCAAGCGCGATATCACGCCGCTGGATGAGTAGGGTGGTGCGATGCGTGTCGTCGGTGGACGGCTGAGAGGCCGCAACATCGCGTCTCCCACCTCGCGTGACATCCGGCCGACCCAGGACCGGCTGCGCGAGGCGCTGTTCAACATCCTCGTCCACGCCTACGACGATCCGATCGACGGCGCGCGCGTGCTCGACCTGTTCGCGGGCACCGGCGCGCTCGGCATCGAGGCGGTGTCGCGCGGCGCATTGTTCACGCTGTTCGTCGACAACGGCGCCGAGGCGCGGGCGCTGTTGCGCAACAATGTCGAGGCGCTCGGCCTCGGCGGCGTCACCAAGGTCTATCGCCGCGACGCCACCGATCTCGGCCCGGCGCATCCGGTCGAGCCGTTTGCGCTAGTGTTTCTCGACCCACCCTATGGCAGGGGCCTGGCAGACAAGGCGCTGGCCTCACTGCGCGACGGCGGCTGGCTGGTGCCGTCGGCGCTGTTGGTCGTCGAGGAGTCCAAGGCCGCCGCGTTCAAGGCGCCCGAGGGGTTCGAAGAGCTCGAGCGGCGCGCCTATGACGATACCGAGTTCGTGTTCCTGCGCCGCCCTTGATCCTTGCTCGCTGTCGCCTCTGCGAACGCAGGAGCCCATCACCATAGGATGGCGTCGGGGCGCAGGCTGCTCGCCACGTCGTTCATTTTCCTCACGTCTGCTGCGGCGCATGGGTCCCGGGTCGGCGCCTCCGCGGCGCCTTGCGCCGCTGCGGCTTGCCCGGGACGGCAGCGTGTTTGTAGCTGCCGTCGTGCCACTCCTCGTCGCTCTCGAGATCGTTGGTGCTACCTCCTCCCGAACAGCTTCTCGACGTCGGCGAGCTTGAGCTCGACATAGGTCGGGCGGCCGTGGTTGCACTGGCCGGAGTTCGGCGTCTCCTCCATCTCGCGCAAGAGCGCGTCCATCTCCTCCGGCTTGAGGCGGCGGCCGGCGCGGACGGAGCCGTGGCAGGCCATGGTGGCGGCGACGTGCATCAGCCGGCGCTCCAGCGGCAGCGCCTCGCCCCATTCTTCCATATGCTCGGCGAGATCGCGCAGCAGCCCGGCCGCGTTGATCTTGCCGAGCAGCGACGGCGTCTCGCGCACGGCGACCGCGCCGGGGCCGAAGGATTCAATCGAAAGGCCGAACGAGGCCAGCTCCTCTTCGCGCGCGAGCAGCGCCTCGACGGCGGCCTCGTCGAGCTCGACGATGTCGGGGATCAGCAGGATCTGCCGCTGCACGCCATGCGCCGAGAGCGAGGCCTTGAGCCGCTCATAGACGATGCGCTCATGCGCGGCGTGCTGGTCGACGATGACGAGGCCGTCGCGGGTCTGCGCCACGATATAGGTGTCGTGGATCTGAGTGCGTGCGGCGCCGAGCGGACGGTCGAGCAGATCGGGCGCGGCCGCCTGCTCGTGCAGGCGCAGATCGGCGCGCGGCGTGCCGACATCGAAGGTGGCCTGCGCCGGCTCGGCGAGCCCGAAGCTCGCGGAGGGCATTCCGCCCGCTTCGTCATGACGCGGCACCGGCGCGACCGGCGCCGAGGGCGAGCGCTGCCAGTCCCAGTTCATTGGCCCCGGGTTGGGCCGCGGCGGCGGCGTGAACGCCGGGCGAAATGCGGCGATGGTCGCGCCGCCGTCATTGGCCGCGGTGCGGCGGCCCTCGCGGGCCAAGCCCTCCTTCAGCGCGTGGATGATCAGCGCGCGCACCAGGCCGGCATTGCGGAAGCGGACCTCGGTCTTGGCGGGATGGACGTTGGCGTCGACCTCGCGCGGATCGAGCGTCACGAACAGCGCCACCACAGGATGCCGGTCGCGCGGCAGATAATCGGCATAGGCCGCGCGGACCGCGCCAAGGATCAGCTTGTCGCGTACGGGACGGCCGTTGACGAACAGATATTGTCCGAGCGCATTGGCGCGCGTCAGTGCGGGTGCGGCGGCGAAGCCCTCGACCGCAACGCTCTCGCGCCCGCTGCGCACCGCAATCGCGTGGCTGCGGAAGTCGGCGCCGAGGATGTCGCCGAGCCGCGTCAGCTGTCCCGGCGCGCCGGGCAAAGCGGCGGCCCAGGTCACCGGCGCGCGCTCCTCGCCGGCCAGCGTGAAGGCGATGTCCGGCCGCGCCATCGCCAGTCGTCGCACCACCTCGCGGATCGCCTCGGCCTCGGTGCGGTCGGTCTTGAGGAACTTCAGCCGCGCCGGCGTGGCGTGGAAGAGGTCGGCGACCTCGACGCGGGTGCCCTGGTTCAGCGCCGCCGGCACGATATCGGACTTGTCGCCGCAGTCGACGGTGATCGCCCACGCGTGCGGCTCGCTCTTGTGCCGCGTCGTGATCGAGAGCCGCGCCACCGAGCCGATCGAAGGCAGCGCCTCGCCGCGGAACCCGAGGGTGCGGATCTGCAGGAGATCCTCGTCGTCGAGCTTTGAGGTTGCGTGGCGCTCGACCGCGAGCGCGAGATCGGCGGCGGTCATGCCGCCGCCGTCGTCTGATATCGCGATCTTCCGCCGGCCGCCGCCGTCGGTGAAGATGTCGATGCGGCTGGCGCCCGCGTCGATCGCGTTCTCGACCAGCTCCTTGACCACGCTCGCGGGACGCTCGACCACCTCGCCGGCGGCGATGCGGTTGATGATCTGTTCGGGAAGCTGGCGGACGGGCATGGTGCGGACTGTCGTCGGATTCGGATGCGCTGTTGGTGCCGCCACCGCGGCGCGGAATTTGTGGCCGGGAGAATAGCGTTTTTTATGCAGTGCGGCAGACGAATGCCGCGTTCTCCAACGGGATTGTGAGGCCGGCGGGGCCGGTATATCGTTTCCTCAAAATCACAATCTGCCGGAGGAACATCATGTGCCGTCTGTTCGCACACCAGCCTCAGCGCGATTATGAGTCGCAGACCCGTTCGTTGCGGATCGGCGGCCATAGCACGTCGATCCGGCTCGAAATGGCGTTCTGGGACACGCTCGAGGAGATCGCCGCCAAGGAAGGCATGAGCCTCGCCAAGTTCGTGACCACGCTCTACGCCGAGGTGCTGGACCATCACGGCGAGGTGAAGAATTTTGCGTCGCTGCTGCGCTGCTCCTGTCTGATCTACCGTGCCAAGGCGAACGCCGCGCTGCCGGAGTTTGCAACGGCGGCGATCATGGACGCGGCGGAGTAGCCACGCCCTCGCTGTCTCGTCTCCCTCCCCCGCGCGCTACCGTATTCACACATCGATATTGAATACGGGAAGAACGTCTGATTCCCTGTC
>NZ_BSCT01000035.1 GCF_030159255.1 Bradyrhizobium sp. SSBR45G
GCAGAGGGCGCAGGGAATGCCGGGTGAAGGCCTCACCCATGGCCCGCCTGCGGAAGAAAATGCAGGCGGCAGGTACCACAGGTGCAGCCGTAGCCGGCATTCCCTGCGCGATGGTCTTCACGCTTATACGCAGTCTCCCTGGTGCGCCGGGCTTGTTGGCCACCATCGCCACGCGGCACATCCGTGCCATCGCGGCTTGATACCAGCGTCGGGGTATCAGGACGCTGCGACTTCACGTCCGCAGGCGCTCGTTCGTCCGCACGCCCGACAAGGACATGCTGCGAGCTCCCACGGCCATCGCATCCCCGCCTCGCGTGTCGTGACGATCGCGCGCAACGCCCCTCTGCGGTGAGGCGGGATGCGCGCAGATGATCATGATTTCTGAAAATACGCAAGTGCTTTAATTTTATCGGTAGCCACGCAGGGGGCTCGATCGGCCTGGTCGCGGACACGGGCGGTCGGCGGCATCCGAAACCCTTCACAAATTTTGACGTGCTCGTTGAGGTTTTAAGCCGCTTACGGCGCCGCAGCCGTTCGCAGCGGGTCACGGGAAAATTTCGTCGGAGATCAGGTCGTCAACGCTGACGTCCAGGACGCGTGCAATCCGTTTCAGCTCGTCAGCCAACACCGATTGCTTCGCGTTGCCGCGGCGGGCCGATATGATACAACTTCGTGTGTTGGGGCATGGGGACGTGTTGACAATGGTGTCTGCAGGGAAGACGCCTTTCTCTGTTTGTTGGCGCCGTGGCATTTGCGTCGCGGCAGTGCTGCTCGGGTTCGTGCTGTCGAGTGGTGCGTCGTTTGCAGCCGCGCCGGCGGCGACCAAGCTGGCTGCGATGACGAAGCCCGCCGCACAGATAAAGCTGGCCGCACGTCCCGCGCGAACGTCACTGCAGGCGGCCGATGCCTTCGCGCCGATTTCGTTTGCCCTCGTCAGAGGCACCGCCGATGCCTGTGGCGCGGGTTGCGACAGCTGGATCGCGGCCGAGGGCACGATCGACCTCGGCGCGGCGGCGCGTTTCCGCAAGTTCATGGAGCAGATCGGCGAAAGCAAGCTGCCGATCTACTTCAATTCTCCGGGCGGCATTCTCGAGCAGGCGCTCGCCATCGGCACCCTTCTGCGCGAGCGCAAGGCCGTGGTTCGCGTCGGCCGCACCACGTTGCGGGAGTGCGGCTTCGAGACCCAGGACGGCGAGACCTGCACCAGGCTCAAGCAGTCCGGGCGCGAGCTGCACGGCGAGGTCTGGACGCGCGGGGCGATGTGCGACTCGGCCTGTCCCTTCCTGATCCTGGGCGCGCCCATCCGCGAGATCGCCCCGGATGCAACGCTCGCGGTGCATGCGCCGCGCGTCTTCCGGAACTACACCGGCGGCTTGCCGACCGACGAGGTGCGCGGACAGGCGTTGCAGCAGGACATGGCACGATTGGACCGGATGGTGCTCGACTATATCAGCGAGCTCGGCGCGGATCCGCGCCTGTGGACCGTGTCGCGCTCCGTGCCCTTCGAGGGCATGCGCAACCTGACGCGCGAGGAGATCGCGCGCTTTGCGCTCGATCGGCGCGAGCGGATCGAGAGTCCCTGGATGTTCGAGGTCGTCGATCGCGGCGTCGCTTCCAAGACCATTCTCGTCCGCAAGGAAGGCGAGGCCTCGTTCCGCGCCACGCGCCTTCGGCTCGTTTGCTTCAATCAGGACCGTTTCGAGCTCGATGTCGAGCGCAATGCGCCCTCCGGCGCCGGATCTGCATCGCTGGCGCTGGTGAGCCGGGAGGTCCGGTTGAACTTCCTCTCGCCGCCGCGCAGATCAGACAGCGGTGAAACGTGGGGCGCGTTGCTCGACTTCGGCCAGGCGCGGGCACTGGCGGCGTCGGCTGCCGAATTGATGGAGGGCCCATCGACCGTCGCGCGTGCAGACGACGCGACAATCCCGGTCGACGGCGACGGCCTGCAGAACGCCCTGAAGTTGCTGGTGGACACCTGCCCGCCGCCCAAAACGGCTCCGCAGCCTGTCGTCTCACCCGTGCCCTGGCAGCAGATTCCCTGGCCGCAAGCCTTCGCCGCTCAGCCCGTGCGCTGACCGGTGATACGGGAACGCGTGCGCAGAAATTCGAATGGCGCCGCCGCCAATCCAGCAATCATCGATGTCGAGCGCTGCGACTGCTCGCAACAGCATGGGAACAATTCGGGATCTGCTTCGGGTCAAAAGCCGCCTTGCCCGCGCATGGCCGGTGACCCCAGATTGTCACCAATAACGGATGTTGCGTGGGCGCCGGGCGGAAGGTTCGAGATGGCCGGGCACATGCACGGCAGCAAGACCTGCATGACTCGTTCGCTTCGATCATGTGATCGAACAGCGGGAATAACTGGTGCTCAGCCTGGAGTAAGTGGAAAGGGAGGCTTGGGGCGGTGGCACTCGCTGTGGCGCACGGAAATGCAGCATCGTTGACGTTGCATGCAATGGCAGCTCACGAAATGAGCTGTTGCCGCCCGTCGCAAACCTGCTCAGTAACCGGGCAGTCTCGGCGATCTCCGGCAACTCATTGAATTAGTTTATCCTTCATCACGGCCGTCGGTGTCCGCCGCATTGTACACAATGGCACAGCGCTTGCTTCGTCTTCTGCGACGCATTCTCGTGGGGAGGCAGGCGGCTGACATGGCGAACCCAGTTGCATCGGCAACCGCAACGATCATCGCTGAGCCGGAGCCGATCGCGCTCGATCTGTCCAGGACCGCGCTCGTCATCATCGACATGCAGCGCGACTTCATGGAGCCGGGCGGCTTCGGCGAGACGCTGGGCAACGACGTGTCGCAACTGGCGCGGGCGGTTGATCCGATCGCCAGCGTGCTGGCGGCGGCGCGCAAGACGGGCATGCTGGTGATCCACACGCGCGAGGGCCATGAGCCGGATCTGTCTGACGCACCACCGGCCAAGGTCGAGCGCGGCGCGCCGTCTTTGCGCATCGGCGATCCCGGCCCGATGGGGCGCATCCTCATTCGCGGCGAGGCCGGGCACGACATCATTCCCGCGCTCTATCCCATCGATGGCGAGGTGGTGATCGACAAGCCCGGCAAGGGCGCGTTCTACGCGACCGAGATGGGCGACGTGCTGAAGCATCACGGCATCGAAAATCTGCTGGTGTGCGGCGTCACCACCGAGGTCTGCGTCAACACCACCGTGCGCGAGGCCAATGATCGCGGCTATCGCTGCGTCGTCGTGTCCGACGGCTGCGCGTCCTACTTTCCGGAATTCCACGAGATGGGCCTGAAGATGATCAAGGCGCAGGGCGGCATCTTCGGCTGGGTCGCCGAGTCGGCCGCGGTTCTGAAAGCCATGAGCTGAAAGCGAGATCTCGAGAGCCAAGTTTTGAGAGCCAAGTGTTGAGAGCCAAGCGTAGAGACCAATGAGTTCGACGATGTAGTCGCTGCAGGCAACAGGGGAGCAAGGCGATGAGCGGAAGCGGGACGGCAAGCTCGGTCAAAGCAGATTTCAAGCCAGTGCTCTGGACACAGGGAGACTGGAACGCGTTCTTCGGTTTCGGCACCAACATCCTCGTCAACATGCTGGTCCTCACCGGGCTGTTGCGCTTCGTGCTGAAGATGCCGGACAGCCTGGTGTTCGGCCGCATCCTGCCGGCGCTTGGCCTGATGATGTGCCTGTCGACCTTCTACTACGCGTTCCTCGCCTACCGCCTGGCGCAGAAGACCGGACGCACCGACGTCTGCGCGCTGCCGTCCGGCGTCAGCGTCCCGCACATGTTCATCGTCACCTTCGTGATCATGCTGCCGATCACCTTGAAGACCGGCGATCCCTTGAAGGGCTGGTCGGCCGGCCTCGTCTGGGTGTTCTTCCAGAGCTTCATCCTGATGATCGGCGGCTTCGTTGCGCCTTACATCCGCAAGATCACGCCGCGCGCGGCGCTGCTCGGCACCTTGGCGGGCGTCTCCGTCACCTTCATCTCGATGCGTCCGGCGCTCGAGATGTACATGACGCCGCAGATCGGCCTGGTGTGCTTCGCCATCATCCTGGTCAGCTGGTTCGGCGGCGTGAAATATCCGAAGGGGCTGCCGGCCGGCCTCGTGGCGATCGCGGTCGGCATGATCATCGCCTGGGGCTCGAACCTGTTCGGCCTCGGTCTCGGCGGCCTCAGCGTCAAGGGCGTCGGTGATGCCTTTGCGAGCTTCGGCTTCTCGGTGCCGCTGCCCGCCTTCGGCACGGTGTTCTCCGGCTTCGAATATCTCGGCATCATCCTGGTGACCGCGATCCCGTTCGGCATCTACGACCTCGTCGAGGCGATGGATAACGTCGAGAGCGCGGAAGCGGCCGGCGATGAATATCCGACCACGCGCGTGCTGACCGCCGACGGCATCGTCAGCCTGATCGGCTGCATGATGGGCAACCCGTTCATCAACGCGGTCTATATCGGCCATCCCGGCTGGAAGGCGATGGGCGGCCGGATCGGCTACTCGGCGGCAACAGGCCTGATGGTGATCGTGCTGTCCTGGCTCGGCATCATCTCGGTGCTGCTGGCGCTGGTGCCGGTGGTCGCGATCTCGCCGATCCTGCTCTACATCGGCATGCTGATCGGCGCGCAGGCGTTCCAGACCACGCCGGTCAAGCATGCGCCGGCGATCGTGCTCGCCTTCACGCCGCATCTCGCCGCCTGGGCCAAGCTGCAGATCGACACCATGCTGGCCTCGACGGTGACGGCGGCGCAGAGCGTGGGAGGCCTCGCCGCCGACAAGGTTGACGCGGTCAAGACGGCTGCGATCGCGGCACTCCCGCAGCAGGGCGTGCTGTATCATGGCCTCGAAGTGATGGGCGGCGGGTCGATCCTCGCCGGCCTCGTGCTCGGCGCGATCGGCGTGTTCGTGATCGAACGGGACTTCACCAAAGCGGCGGCGTTCGCGCTGGCCGGCGCGGTTATGACTTATTTCGGATTCATGCACGGCGAGGCGGTCGGCATTGGCGGCGGGTTCGGCGTCACGCCGGCGGTGGCGCTGGCCTATGCCGTGGTCGCGGGCGGGCTGTTCTCGCTCGGCCGGATGGGCATGTCCGAGAGCTACGTGCCGCATGCCGACATGCATGCCGCGCCGGCGGAATAGTTCGCAACATTGATGGACAGGCGAACCGGCGGCTCTGCCGCCGGTTTTGCTTTGGAGCGTCAGGCGGCCGGCAGATCGAGATAGTAGCGCAGCAGCGCCTGGCCGGCCGGCGACATCCATTCTGGCGCGCCGGTGATGTAGCCTTCGATGAGGCCGCCGGTGCCGATCAGATAGGTGATCGGCATCGCCGGCAGCGCGAACACCGAGGACTCCGGATCGGTCGGATGCGTCGCCTGTGCATGCGGATCGGCAAAGGAGAGGCGGGGCATCGCCGTCTCCTGGGCGTAGCGGCGGATGGTCTTGAGGTCGCGGCGGTCGGCGCAGATGGTCCAGACGTCGAGACCGTGAAGCTGGGCTTTGTCGAGTGCGGCGAGCATCGGCAGGTCGGTCTTGCAGGCGGCGCACCAGGTCGCCCAGAGGTTGACGAGGGTGACATGGCCGGGCTTCGGCGCCAGGATCACGTCCTTGCCGGTCATGTCCTGCAGCCGCAACGGCGGCAGCGCCTTGCGCGGGCGCACCAGAACGAACTGGCTGCGGCCGGCGCCGAACAGCGGTGGGTCCGGCACTTGCGCACCGGCCTGGCCGGGCAGCATCAGGCCCAGGCCGAGCAGGATGCTTCGCTGCAGCAGCCGGCGCCGCGACGGATGCGCGCTCTGATCAGCCATGGACGTAGGCCCAGCCTTTCATCTGCAACTCAACCATGCGGCCGATGCCGAACGGCACCAGCTTCGCGCCATCGATCAGCTCGATCGTGACGTTCTCCTTGCTCTCCGCGATCGATTTTGACGAGGCGCACATGCTGAAGACGACGTTCGGATACATCTGGCGCAGCGCAGCCAGCGGCTCCTTGAGCTGGGACTTGTCGGCGCGGAAAACGTCGATGCCCGAGCCGTTGGCGACCACCTCGATCGGCGGCGCGACCTGGCCCTTGCTGGCGAAATGCCTGGAGAGGTTGGCGGTGTAGCTGATGGCGTGGCCCATCACATGCGGGTCGTTGCGGTCGATCAGCACGACGATGCCGGCGCGCCGCTGGGCGACGGCCGGCACGGCGGGGGCTGGGACGCCGAGGGCCGTCGCGCCAGCGAGGAGGCCACGGCGCGACACGTCAGGAATCGGTTCGCTCATCATGGCTTCCTTCATAGCGCGGAATGCGCCGGCGCTGGGTGGCCGGCACCGGAAGGGCCGGCTCAGCCGCGCGGCGCGATCGGCGCCTTGCTGTTGCGGCCCCACAGCACGAACAGCGACAGCGCCAGCAGCAGAATGTTCAAGGGCGTGACTGCGCCTTCGCCGCGCGAGAGGTGGAAGGCGAACGCGAACACCTGCAGCGTGGCGCAGCCGATCGCGGCCAGCACGGTCAGGCGCGGCACGACGCGGGTGAGGGACGGCAGCAGAATTCCGAGCCCGCCGGCCAGATCGATCAGGCCGATGGTGCGGACGAAGGCCACTGAATATTCGCCGGCCCACGGCATCATCTGGGCGAGCTCCTTGATCGGCGTGAAGACCTTGGTGACGCCTGCGAAGCAGAACAGGAGGAAAAGCAGGGTCTGGGCGACCCACAGGCCGATGCGGAGGGCCAGCGAGGGCTGGAGTGGGGCGAGGTCGGTGGTCGATGCGGCGCTGGACATGGGCGGTCTCCAAGATGAACTGGAGACCGAAGATTGATGATTTCCTCTCGTTTGATCATTATGCTTATCGTTGAAGGATCATTTCCTGTGGGTTGATGACGGATGGATACGCTGGTCAGTATCCGGGTGTTCTGCCAGGTCGCCGAGCTGAAGAGCTTTGCCGCGGCGGCCGACCGCCTGAGCATGTCGCCGGCGATGGCCTCCAAGCACGTGATGCAGCTCGAGCAGCGGCTGTCGACCCGGCTGCTCAACCGCACCAGCCGGCGGGTCGGCCTGACCGAGGCCGGCCAGGTCTATTTCGACCAGGTGCGGCAGATGCTCGACACGCTGGAGGAGGTAGAGGCCGTCGTCAGCAAGGCGACCGTGATCCCGCGCGGCACGTTGAAAGTCAGCGCGCCGGTGTGGTTCGCCAATCCGCTGTTTGCCGGCATGCTCGCAGCCTATCGCGCGCGCTATCCGGACGTGGTGATCGATCTCGATCTCAGCGGCCGGCTGGTGAACCTCGTCGACGAGGGGTTTGATCTGGCGCTGCGTGTCTCCGCGGCGCCGGGCGATGGGCTGATCGCGCGTCCGCTGCCGCAGGTCCTGATGCAGCTGGTCGCCGCGCCGAGCTATCTCGCCGCCGCCGGGCGGCCGACGACGCTGGCCGATCTCGAAGGTCACGCGATGCTCAAATATGCGCTGTATCCGCTGCGGACGATCACGCTGTCCGGACCCGAGGGCGAGGTCGCGCTGGCTTTCAAGGACGTGCTGATCAGCGGCAACGAGACCCTGCTGCACCATGCCGCCGTCGCCGGCATGGGCATGGCGGTGCTGCCGCGCTGGCTGATGGCCGACGATCTCGCCGCGGGCCGGCTCGAGACCGTGCTGCCGGAGGCGCTGACGATCAAGGCGCCGCTGATGGCGGTCTATCCCAGCCGCAAATATCTCTCCGCCAAGGTCCGCACCTTCATCGACTTCATCGCCGCCGATCCGCTGATGAAGCAGGCCTCGGAAGGCCCGGCGGCTGCAATCGACGCGATGGCAGCGGGTGCAAGGAAGGGGCGGAAGCTCGGGCCGTGATGCGGGTAGGACGGTTTTGGGATGAGTCCGTGCTGAACTGATTGTTGTTCCTGGTCCAGCGCTTCCAACATCCCCCGGTGTCATTCCGGGGCATTCGCGCGCAAAATGGCGAAGCCATTTTGAAGCAGCGCGAATGAGCCCGGAATCCATAGCCACAGGCCGTCATGAGGCCAGAGGCTGCCCGTGGCGCTTGTCTTCGTCCAATGACGGCTCGTGGTTATGGATTCCGGGCTCGCGCTGCGCGCGCCCCGGAATGACGCGTGGAGAGGGCGCGCTCGAGCAGCGAAGTGATCCTGTCTTTGCCGCGCTTCATCGCGAGCCCGATCCTCACGGCCGCACCGCTGGCGCGTCCATCTTCATGCCATGCGCGCGCGACATCAGATAGAGTTCGAGCGCGATCATGTCTGCTGCGTCGAAGTCGAAAGCCTGGGCGCGGACGCCGGTCATGCAGCCGCGGATGCGCCGCTGCAGCGAGCCCATGCCTTGCCATTCCAGCCGGTAGATCGGGTAACCGGTGGGCTGTCCTTGCGTGATCGCCGAGCCTGCGAGATGCCTGTCCGCATTGTCGTCGTGGCAATTGCTGCAGGCGATATTGAGCTGGCCCTCGCGCTGGAAGAACAGTTCGCGGCCGCGCGCGATGGACGTCGCGAGTCGCGCGTCGTCGCCGGCGATGATCGGCATGCCGCGCGACTGCTTTGCGATCAGCGCCGTCAGCGCCAGCAGCTCGCTGCTCTCCGGAGCCAACGGGGCGGCCTCCTGATGCTGCGTGCGGCAGAGATTGACGCGCTGGCCGAGATCGATCGGAGTGGCGCTTGTGGCATTGAAGGCGGGGTAGCGCGCGGTCGCGCCCTTCATGCTGACGGACACGTCGCCATGGCAATCGCTGCAGGATTTGTTGGCCGCACCGGCCTTCGTATTCCATAGCGTGTCGCCGTCGAGCACCGACAGCATGCCGGGATTGGCGGTGTCGTCGTCCTGCATCGCCTTGGTGTCCGAGGACATGAAGTCATAGCCGGAGCGGCGCTCGGATGGTGCGATCTCGCCGGCCGCGGCAGGCAGCGCTGCGCCGAGCAGAGCCAGCACGAACAGAGCTCGCCGCATCATTCGACCGTGATCGACGCCGTGGCGTTGGCCACAAAGCCGTTGTCGCCGATCCATTCGAACTCAAAGCGGCCGCTTTCGCTCGCGGTCGTGAAGAACGACAGGAAGGGATTTGCTGCAATCGCCGGAAACAGATCGGCGCGGAAGATCTCGGTGCCGTTGAACCGGCAAATGAAGCTCGTGATGATGTCGCGCGGCACCACCTCGCCGGCCGCGGTGTGGCGATAGCCGGTTTCCATGACGTGGCTCATCAGCGTCTTGATCTCGATGACCGCGCCGCGCTTGGCTTTCGCGGGAACGTTGACCAGGGCTGCAGCCATCACGGCATCTCCTCGGTGCAGGCGGCGAGCGTCACGATGATGTCGACCGTCGCCGACCAGAACGAGCCATCCGAGAGCTTTGCGATCGCGACCACCTTCTGGGTGTCGGCGAGCCGGATGCGGGTCGCGACCTGGGCGCGGCCGGCCGCTGGCGACAGATGGAAGCTGGCGACGTTGGGCTGCGGGTTCTTCTCGTTGAAGACGTGGATGCTCTTGACGTAGCTCTCCGGCGTCATCGGGTGATCGACGCTGACCGTCATCGGCACGGTGTTGCCGTTCTCGACCAGCGGCGGGATGTCGAGCCGGATTTTGCCGACCTTGATATTGGCTTCGCCGACGAGGTTGCGGATGGCCGACGCCAGCATCGCCGGCGTGGCCTGGGCGGGCCGGACGGTGATCAGCGGCAGTGCACCGGCGGCGGCCAGCGTTCCCAGTTGCAGCAGGTGGCGTCGCGAGAGGTGGGAGGGTGCGAACATGCTGTCCATATGGGCTCACTCTCGCAAGGACGCGAGGTAGGCGACGATGTCTTCGATCTGTTCCGCCGACAGGATCGGCTTGTCACGCCAGGCGGAACCGACGCGCGCGAAGCCGTCGATGCGGTAATAGGACGGCATGATCGTTTCCGGATTGATGCTGGAGGCATCGACCAGCCGCAACCGGAGCTGCGCGGGCGTGGAACGGCTGCCGGCGCCGGCGAGGGTCGGCGCGAGATCGCCCTGAAAGCGCGCTTCCGGAAACGGGCCGGAATGACAGAGAATGCAGGTCGAGCTGCGCGCGAGCACGAGCGCGAGGCCGCGCGTGGCGTCGCCGGGCTGGCCGGTGAGGGAGTCCGGGATGCCGTCGCCGCTGATCGCATAGGGCGCGAGCGTCTGCGCCACGGTGGCCGCGGGCAGGGCGGCGATGATCATCGCGATGAGCCGGCTAGCCGAAGGCATCATGGGTCAGCGCCTTGAACCAGGCCGTTGCGGCCTCCACCTCGGCTGCCCGGGCGGCGGGCGGCGCGTCGAGCGGACTCGTCCGGCCGCCTTCGACCTCCGCGAAGAGGTCTCCCTTGGGCTGGTAGACGCCCGACAACGAGAACGCGTAGTCCGGCGCGACGGTGCTGTAGCAGACGCCGGTCAACGGCGGTGGCTCGGACGCCCGTCCGGTCAGATCACGCGCGATCACGGCCGCGCACGCCTTGCCCTGCGCCTGCGCCGCGCCGGCTGATTTCGGGATGCCGCCGCCGAGACAGGCATCGCCGATGACGTGGACATCGGGGACCAGCTTCGAGGCAAAGGTCGCGGCCTCGATCGGGCACCAGCCGGTGCGGTCAACAGCGCCGGCGATCACAGCGATGCGGCCGGCCTTCTGCGGCGGGATGATGTTGGCGACATCGGGCGTGTAGTTGCCGAACTCGGTGATCACGGTGCGCGTGGCCACGTCGACGCCGGTGACGCGGCCGCCCTGCGACAGCGGGATGCGTTCGATCATGCCGGGGTACAGCTCGTTCCACGCCTGCTCGAACAGCTTCTGCTGCGAGAAGGTGTCCTTGGCATCGAGGATCAGCACTTTCGACTTCGGCTTGTGCGTCTTCAGATGATGCGCGATCAGGCTGGCGCGCTCGTACGGCGCCGGCGGGCAGCGCGACGGATTGGCGGGCACGGCGATCGCAACCGTCCCGTCGTCGGCCATCGCGTCGATCTGCTTCCGCAACAACAGCGTCTGCTCGCCGGCCTTATAGGCGTGCGGCATCACGGCGGAGGCCGCCTCGTCGTAGCCTTGCAACGCGCTGAAATCGATGTCGATGCCCGGCGCCAGCACGAGACGGTCGTAGGCGAGGGTGGTGCCGTCGGCGAGGGTGACCTTGTGCGCGGACGCGTCGATCGCGGTCGCCGCCTGCAGCACGACGCGCACGCCTTCGGCGGCGATGCGGTCGTAGCCAAATTGCTGGGCGCCGATGTCGCGCAGGCCGGCGATCACCTCATTGCTCAGGGGGCACGAGGTGAAGGTCTTGCTGGCCTCGACCAATGTGACGTCGAGCCTGCTGTCGGCCTGGCGCAGCGCGCGGGCGCAGCTGGCGCCGCCGAAGCCGCCGCCGATCACGATCACGCGTGCCGCGGATTGCGCGCGCAGCACGGCTGGGGCGGCGATCAGGGCTGCGCTCGCCGCGATCAGGCCGCCGACCTCTCTGCGCGTGCGCGGCCGAGACATCGTCATGGTCTTGCAATAGCACGGCGGCGGCCATTGTTCCCAACAGCCGCCGTCACGCTGATCATGCGAAGGTGATGTTCTGGTCGCGCAGCGGCACCGAGCGGATGCGCTTTCCTGTCGCGGCGAAGTATGCATTGAGCACTGCGGGCGCGGCGACGCCGATGGTCGGCTCGCCGACGCCGCCCCAGAACCCGCCGCTCGGGACCATGATCGCTTCCACCTTGGGCATCTCGGCGATGCGCATCGAGTTGTAGCTGTCGAAATTGGTCTGCTCGATGCGTCCGTCCCTGACCGTGCAGCCGCCATAGAACAGCGCCGACAGGCCGTAGACGAAGGAGCCCGCGATCTGCCGCTCGACCTGCGCCGGGTTGACGACATAGCCCGGGTCGGTCGAGGCGACGATGCGGTGGACCTTGATCTTGGTGCCGTCGATCACGGAGATCTCGGCGGCGCCGGCGACATAGCTGCCGTAACCATGGAGCTGGGCAAGGCCGCGATACACGCCCTCGGGCGGCGCGGAGCCCCAGCCGATCTTCTCGGCCACCGCATTGAGCACCGCGAGATGTTTTGGGTTCTTGCTCATCAGCTTGCGGCGGAACTCCAGCGGGTCCTGGCCGGCCGCGGCGGCGAGCTCGTCCATGAAGCATTCGAGATAGATCGCGTTCTGGTTGACGTTGACGCCGCGCCAGAAGCCCGGATTGATGTGCGGGTTGCGCATCGAATGTTCGATGAGGAGGTTCGGCACCGAGTAGCCGATCGTGGCCTCGCCCGAGGACGCCAGCCCCTGGAAGGTCGCGGGATCCTTGCCGTTGACCAGCGCTTCGGGACGCAGGCTGAACAGGATCGACTGGCCGGAGATGCGCATGTGCAGCGCGGTCAAATTGTTGTCGGCGTCAAAGCCGCCGGTCAGCTTGCACTGCGTGATCGGGTGATAGCGGCCATGCGTCATGTCCTCCTCGCGCGACCAGATCAGCTTGACCGGCGTGCCCGGCAGCTCCTTGGCGATCTTCACCGCCTGGCGGACGTAATCAGTTTGCCCGCGCCGGCCAAAACCGCCGCCGAGGATCAGCTTGTGGACCTCGCACTTTTCCGCCGGAAGCCCTGAGGCTTCCAGCACCGCGGCGAACGCCGCCTCGCCGTTCTGCGTTCCGCACCACACCTCGCAGCGGTCGGCCGTATAGACCGCGGTCGCATTCATCGGCTCCATCGTGGCGTGGTTCTGATAGGGATAGTTGTAGACCGCCTCGACCTTCTTCACCGCGCTTGCCAGCGCCGCCTTGGCATCGCCGTTCTCGTTGCCGACGTAAGCGGGCCCGGACTCCAGGCCCTCCGCCAGCCATTTGCCGATCGAGGCCGAGGACACCTTGGCATTCTCGCCTTCGTCCCACACGATCGGCAGCGCATCGAGCGCGGTCTTCGCGTGCCACCAGGTGTCGGCGACCACGGCGACCGCGGTGCCGTCGATGGCGACCACCTTCTTGACGCCCTTCATGCCGGCGATCTTGGCCTCGTCATAGCTCTTCAGCTTGCCGCCGGTGACCGGGCAATCCTTGATCGCGGCGTTGAGCATGTTCGGCAGCGTG
This sequence comes from Bradyrhizobium sp. SSBR45G, assembly GCF_030159255.1. Classification (GTDB taxonomy): domain Bacteria; phylum Pseudomonadota; class Alphaproteobacteria; order Rhizobiales; family Xanthobacteraceae; genus Bradyrhizobium. The sequence continues at coordinate 12,986 of NZ_BSCT01000035.1, forward strand.
ACGTCGGCGCCGTACATCATGGCGCCCGTCACCTTGTCGGCGGTGTCGAGCCGCTTCACGCCCTTGCCGATCAGCGTCCAGTCCTTCGGGTCCTTCAGCTTGACGTCGGCCGGCGGTGTCAGCTTCGCGGCTGCTTCGGCCACCTTGCCGTAGGTCGTGGTCTTGCCGGAGGCCTTGTGCGAGATGACGCTGTTGGCCGCGGTGCATTCGGCCACCGGAACCTTCCACTCATCGGCGGCGGCCTGGATCAGCATCATGCGCGCGGCGGCGCCGCCCTTGCGGACATAGTCCTGCGAGCTTCTGATGCCGCGGCTGCCGCCGGTGGAGAAATCACCCCACACGCGCTTGCGGGCGACGTTCTGGCCCGGCGTCGGATATTCGGTCGTCACCTTGCTCCAGTCGCAGGCGAGCTCTTCCGCGACGAGCTGGGCGAGACCGGTCAGCGAGCCCTGCCCCATCTCGGAGCGGGCGATGCGGATCACGACGGTGTCGTCGGGCCGGATCACGACCCAGGCGTTGACCTCGGGTGAGCCATCCGCGGCGCGCACGATCTGCGGGCCGCCGAAGGGAATGTCGAGGCCGAGCGCGAGGCCGCCGCCGAGCGCGGCGGCGCCGACGACGAAGGACCGGCGGTTGAGACGCGGCGTCACATGCTGGTTCATGCCGGCCTCCTCAGGCGTTCGCGGCGGCGTGGATCGCCTCGCGCACCTGCGCGAAGGTTCCACAGCGGCAGATGTTGGTGATGGCGTCGTTGATGTCCTGATCGCTCGGCTTCGGATTGTCCTTGAGCAGCGCCGCGACGGCCATGATCATCCCGCTCTGGCAATATCCGCACTGCGGAACGTCGTTCTCGAGCCAGGCCTGCTGGACCTTGTGCAGGCCGTTGTCGCTCGCGAGCCCCTCGATCGTGGTGATCTGCTTGCCAACCGCCTCGGAGACGGTGATCCCGCAGGAGCGCACGGCGGTGCCGTCGAGATGCACGGTGCAGGCGCCGCATTGTGCGATGCCGCAACCATATTTGGTGCCGGTCAGGCCGGCGTTCTCGCGGATCGCCCACAACAGCGGCGTGTCCGGCTCGACATCGAGAGTATAGGATTTTCCATTGATCGTCAGGTTTGCCATCGCAGATCCCTTTCGTTCAACTCGCCAGTTGAACTGAGGGCCGCACTGTGGCGCGAACGTTTGCAACGTTCAAATCAAGAATATGCGTTTGCGTCGCGGAAGATTTGTGATGGCCTGGGGTTGTTTGTTGTTCGGTCTCACGAACCGCGCGGTGGTGCAACCGCAAGCCGCAGGAAGCTCATCACGCTGCCGAGCGCGGCAAAACCCGCGCCGAGCGCGAGCGCCAGGGTGGCGCCCTCGCGGCCGGCGAGGCTGAAGCAGAGCGCGGCCAGCGCCGCCCCCGTGGTCTGTCCGGTCAGCCGCGCGGTGGCGACGATGCCGCTGGCGCCGCCGCTGCGATGCGGCGGAGCGCTCGACATGATGGCCTTCATGTTCGGCGCCTGGAAGAAGCCGAACCCGATGCCGCAGATCAGCATGCGCCAGACGATGTTCGCTATGCTCGGATCCTCCGGCAGCATCGCGAGCAGCGCCATGCCGGACCCGAGCATCACGAGGCCAATGCCGCCGAGCAGGCCGGCGGGAAAGCGGTCCGACAGCCGTCCGGCGATCGGCGCCATGATGGTCACCGCGAGCGGCCACGGGGTCATGAAGAACCCGGTCTCGACCTGCGAGCGCTGCAATATGTCCTCGAAGTAGAACGGCAGCGATACGAAGCCGAGGCCCTGGACCGAGAAGGAACACACCGCTGTCGCGGCCGACAGCGCGAACACGCCGCGGCGGAACAGGTCGATCGGCAGCATCGGCGCCGGATGATCGGCCTGGCGTCGCGTCAGGATGATGCCGAGCACGAGCGCGCCGACCAGTTCCGCCACCACCATGTAAGCCGTCGCGCCATGGGCTGCGCTGCCGATCCCGGTGATGAACAGGCCGAGGCAGAGCGCCGCGAGCCCGGCACCGAGAAAGTCGAAGCCGTGATCGGCGCGCGGCGTTGATGGCAGCATCTTCAGCCCGATCGCGATCGCGATCAGGCCGAACGGCAGGTTGATCGCGAACAGCCATGGCCAGGAGCCGAGCGAGAGGATGGCTGACGCAATGGTCGGGCCGAACGTGAAGGAGATGCCGACCACCAGCGCGTTGTGGCCGAGGCCGCGGCCCAGCATCTTGCCGGGATAGACGTAGCGCACCAGCGCGGTGTTGACGCTCATAATGCCGCTGGCGCCGAGACCCTGAAGGGCGCGGGCGACGACAAGCGTCGGCAGCGACCACGCCAGCGCGCAGCCGACCGAGGCCAAGGTGAACAGCAGAAGGCCGCCGAGATAGATCCGCTGATGGCCGACGATCTCGCCGAGCGCGCCGAGCGGCAGCAGGGTTGCCACCAGCGCGATCTGGTAGATGTTGACGACCCACACCACCTCGGCGGGGGAGACGTGAAGATCGGCCGAGATCGACGGCAGCGCGATGTTGGCGATGGCGACGTCGAGCGAGGCCATCGACAGCGCGGTGAAGATCGCCGCGATCGCCCAGGGGCGCTGGCTGGCGGGCAGTCCATCGACGCCGTCGCTGGCATGCTTGGTCGCGTGGTGGCGGTTGGACATGTGGACTTTGGAGACCTTTGGTTCGCGGGCGCCGTACGCAACTGCATGTACACGGGAGCGGGCGAGGGCCCCAGCCGTCACGCGCGCATGGGCTTATGCGCGGGGCTGCGGGGCGGGGCGACCGCGTATGGCCAATCTCGCCGTGCCTCCGTCCGCGGACACACACGCCGATATCTGGAATGCTGCTGCTGCATTGCTCCGTCCTTCCGGGGCATTCGCGCGCAAAACGGCGCAGCCGTTTTGAAGCAGCGCGAATGAGCCCGGAATCCATAACCACAGGGAGACGTTGTGAGGCGAGGTGGGACCACGAGGGTGCCTCACACGGCATCCTGTGAGTATGGGTTCCGGGCTCGCGCTCCGCGCGCCCCGGAACGACGAGGGGAGGGAGTGTGCTTCCTCTCCATCAGTCCCGGCTCGCGGCTCATCTGCGGCCACACCGCAGCGCACCATCGCTGGCATGCGTCGGCGACGACGCAATGCTGACGCGGCCACCTATTTCGGCTACGCTTCCATGCAGACCGTCAAGGCGACACAGACCAGGGAGCGCAAGAGAACATCGATGAGCACAGTCAGAATCGCTCTGGCCCAGAAAAGTAGCGCCCTTTTCCAAGTTCGTTCCAGCGACATGGTCGTCGAAGCGTTGCGCCAGATGCGCGACAACCGGGTCCGGTCGGTGCTGGTCATCGACGACGACGTGCTGGTCGGCATCGTGACCCAAGGGGACTGCGCCATCAAGGTGCTGCTGCCCGGACTCGATGCGAAGCAGACGCAGGTCGACCAGGTGATGACGGCCAACCCGGTGACGGTCAAGCCGGACCATCCGCTGGACGCCTGCATGGCCATGATGGCGCAGCGCGGCTTTCGCCATCTGCCGGTGCTGGACGCGGGCAAGGTCGTGGGCGTGATCTCGATCGGCGACGTCGTCAAGAACATCATCCGGGATCTCGAGCACAATGTGGACGACCTGATGGGCTACATCCTGAAGGACGGCCCCGGGGGGTGACAGACCACGGCAGTGCTGCGGCTTCCCGCACGTATGTCTGCTTCTGAACCGAAGCGGACATGGGATCGTCGGCGGAAGCTTGCAGCTACATTTTACTACGAATAAATTCCAGGGCGGTTCCCACAACTGAAAAACCCGAGAGGATCAAGGAACCAGCAGAACTTCCCGTACCGAGAAAGGCAAAACAGATCCCGGCGGCGAAGATTGCCAAAACCATCACTCCTCTTCCTGCCCACCAGATGCCAAATTTCTCTGTTGCCCATGTATCGGCAGCGAACGACAATCTTGGTTGCGAACGCCGCGTTCTTCCGTCGGCGAGCACGAGTCGGAGTGCCGTAGCGGCGGCCGCCACGAACGCGAGCAAGATTTTAATCGTTACATTGTCGTCGAACATCGCACACTCAGCCAAAATCGTTTATCCGCCAGTCGCCCTTACCTACTGCGCGGCGCGTAAAACAGCATCTACCAGAATTAAGAAAGCTTGAGAGATTGCAGCGCATCGTCTGGAATTGGTCCAAACGGGATTTCGACTTCCAGCAATTTTAACGCTTATCGACTATCCACATACCCCAGCCGTTGAATTTTGAAAAACCCTCGCGCGCCTATGCTTACGCGCTCAAGAATCCTTGTTGGGAGGCCGTCGATGGCTCAAGACAGTTCGAGGCCGCGGATCGGCGAAGGGCGCATCGGCAGTTCGCTTTGCGCCGCGATCGGCGTGCTCAGCGTCGCTGCGGTGCTATGCCTGCGCTATCCCGCCTTTCTCACGACACCCGAACTGCGGGTCCATTACGACGTCGAACTGCTCCGCCTGACCCTCGCGATCGCCATGGTCGTAGGTGCCTGGCTCGGCGTCCTCGGGATCGTGCTTGGCGGCCCGCGGCTGCAGGCTGCGATCGGCCTCAGCGCGCTGTTCCTCGCCACGCTGCTGGGTGGGCCCTACGTGCCGACACCGGATTTTCTCCAGCCGCGCGTCTACCTCGGCCTCGACTGGCTGGTGCTCGATCTCTTCTTCACCGGCGCAGCGTTCGTGCTGCTCGAGTGGATCTTTCCGCGGGTGCGGCCGGAGCAAGGGCCGCTCAGTCCCGGCTGGAGACTCGATCTCGCCTATTTCGGCGTCAACCACCTGCTGGTCGGCATCTTCCTGGTGGTCTCGACGCATTTTGCCCATGACACGTTCGCCTGGGCGATCAGCCCGTCCCTGCAGGCGCATGTCGTGGCCCTGCCGGCGATCGTCCGCTTCGTGCTGGTGATCCTGGCGGCCGATGCCGTCGAATACGTCTCCCACCGCGCCTATCACGAGGTGCCTTGGCTGTGGCGTATCCATGCGGTGCATCATTCGCCCGAACACATGGACTGGCTCTCGGGATCGCGCCTCCACTTTTTCGAGCCATTGGCAACGCGCGCTTTGGTGCTTGTGCCGATCGTCCTGCTCGGCTTCCCGCAGGATACGATCTTCGCCTATCTCATTTTCATCTCCGTACAGTCGGTGCTGATCCATTCCAACATCAAGATGGATGTCGGCTGGCTGCGCTACATCATCGTCACGCCGCAATTCCATCACTGGCACCACGCCTCGGACGCCGAGGCCCTCGACAAGAACTACGCGGCCCACACGCCGCTGTTCGATATGCTGGGCGGAACCTGGCACCTGCCCGCAGATCGCTGGCCAGTGAAATACGGTACGGTGAAGCCGATCCCCGGCGGCATGCTCGGCCAGTTCATGCACCCCTTCGTCGGGCCGGTGAAGGAATTCCTCGAACATCGGGATCCGTGATGCGGCGTGCATCGCTGTTGCATGGGGATGCTCCTGGCTTGGGGCGCCCTTCATTCTGAGGGCAGAGCGGTCGGTGGCTATAGCTCTCAGCAGTGCTTCAGGCCATCGCGCCTTACTAAGCAACCGTTTAGTCCCGTGATCCGAAGTGCTGAGGCCGGCAAGGCCGTTCGCCGCACTATTGTACGCCGGTATGAAGGTCATAAAGCGATGTGACGCCTTCGCTGTGGACCCATACGCCACTGTCGCCCTCCAGGAAACCCATGGAGTTGAGCGATCCCGGTCCTGGCGAGTGGAAACGCTGCAAGATCCGGCCATCGTCCATTGATATCAAGCCCAGGAGAGGATTAGACCCATCTGGGGGTAGTCCGATGAGCGCATAGCGCCCATCATGGCTGATGGCCGGGTTCGGGTAGAAATCGAGCCGACGAACGGTTCCGCGAACCTCCCAAACCCGATGCCCTGTGTCGGCATCGAACAGTGCGGCAATGACGGTTTCGACCGGCTTGCAAGGGGGCCAGAAACGACTTCTTGAAGAATGCTTTTCTGTCTCATCGTAGCCCTCGTCGCAGCGGAGCCGCGCAACGAGCAGGCGAGATCCGTCCGGCGAGATCGACATCTTGTTGTTGGCCTCCTCGCGATCGGGATAGGGACTGGGCAGGATCCGCGGCGGCTCCCCTTGGGTCCACGTGACCCACTGGTCGAGAGCGCTCAGCACGGCGCGCATCCGACCATCGTGCAGTCGAGTGACTGCGGCGTTGTTCACGTTCGCGATATAATAGGCATCCTTAAGTCGTTCGAAGACGTCAAATGGAAGCGTGTCCAACACGACGCCGCGTTTTGCATCGATCATGGCAAACGTGGGATGTCTGTCGTGACGCTGTGGCTGATACGACTGGCCTCTCGCTCCGAAGTAAGCCAGAGCTAGGCCGTCACCGTCCGCCCACATGAGGCCGTCCAGCGGGCCTGCCTTGTGACGCGGTGGGGCAAAGTTGCGGATGCTGCCGTCCTGCAAGGAGATCAACACGGGTTGCAAGCCCGAACTGGTGGTTCCCCCGGAGTCGATGTTTTCCCGTGTCCCGGTCCAGATGCCTGACGAGTCCGATGCCCATCCATAGGCCGGTACCGAGTGCTCGGCCTGACCGAATTGCCACAACGGGCCCATGTTCAGCGCGTAGCTGCTCCAGCTATCGCGCGCATCGAGCCGCGAGACATTCAGCACCTTCCGTTCCGCCGAATAGTCGCCGCCGCCCTGAAGGTACATGACTAAGCGACCGTCCGGCGATACCATGGCAACCTGCTTGAAATCAAACAGTGCAAACGGAATGCGTTGGCAAGTGACCTTCGCAAGTTCGAGTGGGCCTTGGCCATCTGGCGCTAGATTCAGTTTACGGTAGTACGGATCGATACAATTGATCCACTCGACAGCGTGTGCCGCTCTTGGGCAGCTGAAGTAAGAGGTGGTCGCACATAGTATGATGGAGACGATAAATCGAAGTCGCATATCTGGATAGTGCTCCCGGAGCGTTAGTTGCTTTTGACGAAACTCGTTCAATTCTATGCTCGCGTGATCGACATCGGCTTAGGATCCGAAGCGGACTCTCAACTTTGTTGCGGCCCACGCCGCTGTAAACTTTTGTGTACCAAGTAGGTAGCCGTCCGGCGAGCCGAATATCATATCGATGTGACGTAGGGGCAGGTTGCAGCCCCCTCACGTCACGGCCCTGAGCAGGCCGGGCGTGAGCGGCCCTCAATTGTAACCGTCAGAGTCTCTGTGCGCCGCTACGCGCCGCCCGGCCGCGCCAGCCGCTCGATGGTCTGGTTGTGCCGTGTCAGCAGCTCGCAGGCGTGGCCGATCTGGCGGGCGCGCAGCGCCTGCAGGATCAGGCGGTGATCCTGGTTGGTGCGCGGGCGCCAGCCGGCGTTGCGGGCCATGGCGAGCACCAGACGGGAGTTGGCGAGGCGCAGTCCATCGAGGCTCGCCAGCAGGCGCGGCATCGCGCAGGGCGTGACCAGCGCGCGGTGGAAGGCGCGGTTGGCGGTCTCGAACTCCGAAATCGTCTCGGCATTGTCGGCCTCGATCAGCGCCAGCTCGATGGCGGCGAGATGCGTCGGCGTGTAGCGCGGCGCGGCGTTGCGCAGTGCCACGACTTCGAGCGCGACCCGCATCTCGACGATCTCCTTGGTCGACTTCGCATCGAGCGGTGCCACCCGCACGCCGCGCCGTGGTTCGGCGACGACGAGATAGAGCGCCTCGAGCTGCCGGAACGCTTCGCGCACCGGCACGTGGCTCGAGCTGAACTCGCGGGCGACATGATCCTGCCGCAGCGGAGCATCCGGCGGCAGGGCGCCGCTGACGATCCGTTCGGTGATGGCATCAGCGATGCGCTGGACGGTGGTGAAATTCTCATCCGACATGGTCATAGATTATCTATCAAAATAGCGCGTGCAGGGCAACAACACGTCGGCTACGGTGCATCGATAGGGATGTATTATAGATAATAGATAAAATAATCTATATCTTGCGCGAGGTTTGAGCATGGCAGAGTTGGTTGGAGGGTCGCAGGGGCAGCGCGAGGAGAGCGATCCCGTTCGTCACGACTGGACTCGGGCCGAGGCCGAGGCGCTGTACGGGCTGTCGTTCCCGGATTTGATGTTCCGCGCCCAGTCGGTGCATCGCCGGCATTTCGATCCCTCGCGGGTCGAGACGGCGAGCCTGCTCAGCATCAAGACCGGCGGCTGTCCGGAGGATTGCGGCTACTGCTCGCAGAGCGCGCATTACGACACCGGCCTGAAGGCGACTAGGCTGATGGATCATGATGCTGTCGTCGCGACGGCGCGGCGTGCGAAACAGGCCGGCGCCGAGCGCTTCTGCATGGCCGCGGCGTGGCGCAGCCCGAAGGACCGCGACCTCGATCAGGTCTGTGACATGGTGAGCGCCGTGAAGGATCTGGGCATGGAAACCTGCGTGACGCTGGGCATGCTGACCCCGCCGCAGGCGCAGCGGCTCAAGGACGCCGGGCTCGACTTCTACAACCACAACGTCGACACCTCGCCCGAATTCTACGACCGCATCATCACCACGCGCACTCTGCAGGACCGCATCGACACGCTCGCGCATGTCCGCGACGCCGGCATCAAGGTGTGCTGCGGCGGCATCATCGGCATGGGCGAGGCGGTCGACGACCGGCTCGGCATGCTGGTGCTGCTCGCCAATCTCGACGAGCATCCCGACAGCGTGCCGGTCAACCTGTGGAACGAGGTCAAGGGCGTGCCGGTCAACGCCACCGCCGCGCGGCCGGATCCGATTGCGCTGGTGCGACTGATCGCGGTGGCCAGGATCATGATGCCTGGGAGCGTGGTGCGGCTGTCGGCGGGGCGGCAATACATGAGCGACGAACTGCAGAGCCTGTGCCTGCTCGCCGGCGCCAATTCGATCTTCATCGGCGACGTGCTTTTGACGACCGCCAATCCGCAAGCCGCGCGCGATGCCGATCTGCTCGCGCGACTCGGCATGACGTCGTCGTTGGCGGCGCGCGCGGGTGCGCCAAGTGATGCAAGCGAAGCGGCGTATCGGTCAGTCATTGCGTGATGCAGCATTGGGGGCCTCATGGTTCGAGACGCGCCGCCATTTCGACTATTCGCGACGGCTCGCTCGCATGTGCGGCGCTCCTCACCATGAGGGAGAGCTTCGAATGCGGCACCGCACAGCCCCTGTCGGCCATGAGAGGCGTGTTCATGGAGAGAGTGAGTACGCGCGTGCTTCGATCCACGACTTGCCTGCGACGGAGCCACCTTCACTCCTCACCCTGAGGAGCCCGCCGAAGGCGGGCGTCTCGAAGGGCGAGGCCCGGATCTCGGCCTCCTGGTTCGAGACGTGTCTACGGCACGCCTCACCATGAGGGCGACGCTCCGAAACGGGCGCTGTCCTGATGCAACACCACCGTCATTGATGCGTTCGCCGACAACGGAAGTGATTCATGCAAGCGTCCGCCAATCGTCTCGCAGGCTACGCCAAGGGCTTGGAAGATCTCGCAGCCGATGACCGGCTGCGGCGCCTCAGCCCGAGATCAGGTCTGGATTTCTCCTCCAACGACTATCTCGGCCTGGCCCAGGCGCCGCGCATGAAGCGCGCGGTCGCGGCCGCGATAGAAGCCGGCACGCCGGTGGGGGCGGGCGGGTCGCGGCTGCTGCGCGGCAATTGCGCGGAGCATGAACGGCTCGAGGCCGAGGCGGCACGCTTCTTCGGGGCCGACAGCGCGCTGTTCTTCGGCTCGGGCTACATGGCGAACTTCGCCGTGCTGACGACGCTGCCGCAAGCCGACGACCTGCTGGTGCTCGATGCACTCGTGCATGCCAGCACGCATGAGGGCGCACGGGCCGGCCGGGCCGAGACATGTCAATTCGTCCACAACGATCCGCAATCGGCCGATGAGAGGATCCTCGCTTGGCGCAGGGACGGGGGCATCGGCCGGCCCTGGATCGTGGTGGAAAGTCTGTACAGCATGGATGGCGACATCGCGCCGCTGGACGATCTGATCGCGGTTGCCGAACGTCATGATGCCTTTCTGCTGATCGACGAGGCGCACGCGACCGGCGTGCGTGGCGCGCAGGGCCGCGGCCTTGCCTCGGCTTACGACGGCCGCGACAACATCGTGATTGTTCATACCTGCGGCAAGGCGCTTGGCGCCGCCGGCGCGCTGGTCACCGCGAGCCGCGTGCTGCGCGACACGCTGATCAACCGCTGCCGTCCCTTCATCTTCGCGACCGCACCGTCGCCGTTGATGGCGGTGGCGGTTTCCGAGGCGCTCGCAACCCTGCAGGACGAGCCGGAGCGGCAGCAGAGGCTCACGCAGCTCGTGGCCTTTGCCCATCGCGAGATCGTCGCGCGCTTCGGCGAGACGTGGTCGTCGTCGCAGATCATTCCCTATGTCGTCGGCGACAATGCGCGCGCGATGAACCTCGCCGGCGATTTGCAACTGCGCGGCTTCGACATCCGTGGCATTCGGCCGCCGACGGTGCCGGCCGGCACCGCGCGTCTGCGGCTGTCGCTGACCTTGAATGTCGACGAGGCCGCGGTCACGGCGCTGCTCGATGCGCTCGTTGAGCTCGAAGGGAGGCCGCGATGGCGCAGTGCATCGTAGTCACGGGAACGGACACCGGCATCGGCAAGACCGTGTTCGCCGCCGGCCTCACGGCGCTGCTCGGCGCCTGCTACTGGAAGCCGGTCCAGGCTGGCCTTGCGGAAGAGACGGATTCCCGCCGCGTCCAGCGGCTCGGCGATCTCGGCGATGATCGCGTGATTCCCGAAGCCTACCGGCTGGCCGAGCCGGCCTCGCCGCATCTGGCGGCGCGCCGCGAAGGCATCCGCATCGATCCGCAGTCCCTCGTTCCGCCCGAGGCGGGCGACAGGCCCGTCGTGATCGAGGGCGCCGGCGGCGTCATGGTGCCGCTCGATGTCGATACGCTCTATCTCGACGTCTTCGCGCGCTGGCGCTTTCCGGTCGTGCTCTGCGCGCGCACCAGCCTCGGCACCATCAACCACTCGCTGCTGTCGCTGGCGGCACTGCGCAGCCGCGGCATCGACGTGCGCGGCATTGCCTTCATCGGCGACGCCGCTCCGGACAGTGAGGACACGATCTGCCGCGTCGGCGCGGTGAAGCGCCTGGGCCGGTTGCCCTGGCTCACGCCGCTGACGCCGCAATCACTGCAACAGGCGTTCGCGGCTCAATTCCAGCGCGGGGATTTCGAGCGATGATGCGGAAGCCGGCGTCGCCGATCTGGCACCCGTTCACGCAGCACGCGCTGCAGCCCGAGATGACGCCGATCGTCGGCGGCGAGGGCGCCTATCTCAAAACGCGCGACGGCCGGCGAATCATCGATGCGATCGCCTCCTGGTGGGTGATCACGCATGGTCATTGTCATCCCGAAATCGTGCGTGCGATCCAGCAGCAGGCCGAGCAGCTCGATCAGGTGATCTTCGCCGGCCATACCCACGCGCCCGCAGAGGCGGTCGCCGCCGGCATGCTGGCGCTGTCGCCGCCGGGCCTCGCCCACGTGTTCTTCTCCGACTCAGGCGCCACCAGCGTCGAGGTCGCGCTGAAGATGGCGCTCGGCTATTTCAGGAACATCGGCGCGCCGCGTACGCGCATCGTGGTGATGCAGCATTCCTATCACGGCGACACCATCGGTGCGATGTCGGTCGGCGCGCGCGGCGTGTTCAATGCCGCCTATGAGCCGCTGCTGTTCGATGTCGCCGTCGTGCCGTTTCCCGCAGCAGGGCAGGAGCAGGCGACGCTCGATGCCTTGGCCGCCATCTGCGAGCGCGACCGGCCGGCCGCTTTCATCGTCGAGCCGCTGGTGCTCGGCGCGGGCGGCATGCTGATGTATCCGCCCGCGGTGTTGCGCGAGATGCATCGGATCTGCCAGGCCTTTGGCGTGCTGTTCATCGCCGACGAGGTGATGACCGGCTGGGGCCGCACCGGCACCTTGTTCGCCTGCGAGCAGGCAGACGTTGCGCCCGACATCGCCTGCTACGCCAAGGGCCTCACCGGCGGCGCGATGCCGCTCGCGGTCACGCTGTGCAGCGCCGCCATCTTCGAGGCGCACGTCTCGACTGATCGCGCGCGGACGTTCTTCCATTCCAGCTCCTATACGGCCAATCCCATCGCCTGTGCGGCGGCGTGCGCCAATCTCGAGCTATGGCGCCAGCCTGAGACGCGCGCTCGGCTCGCCTCGGTCGCCGAATCGCAAGAGCGCTCCCTGGCACGCTTTCGCTATGACGAGCGCTTCTCCGACCTGCGGCGCTGCGGCACCATCACGGCGCTCGACCTCCACGCCGATGAGCCGGGCTACCTCGCCGAGATCGGGCCGAAATTGCAGGCGTTCTTCCGCGCCAGCGACGTGCTGCTGCGGCCGCTCGGCCATACGATCTATGTCATGCCGCCATATTGCGTCACGCCGGACGATCTCGATGCGATCTATGCCGTGATCGACGAGGCCGTCGATCACGTGCTTTGAACGCCGTTCCGCGCGGTGCAATTTGCGCTCGACGATCTCCCGCACTAGCATCCCGCGAACGAGGTTCGTTGCGGGAGGAAGCAGCCATGAATGCGCCGGTCAGTGGTAACAGCTCCAAGGAGCCGAAGGACGCCAGCGCGGCCGTGAGCGCGGCGCAGCAGGCGATGCTGGAGACGTTGCCGTTCGGCGATACCGCCGATTTCGACGATGCGGCGCGCGGCTTTCTCGGCACGATCGACGAGGCCAAGGTCACGACGGCGCAGGGGCGCAGCGTCTGGAGCTTCGCGCCTTACGGCTTCCTCGACGCCGAGGAGGCGCCGCCGACCGTCAATCCGAGCCTGTGGCGCCAGGCGAAGCTCAACATGCATCACGGCCTGTTCGAGGTCGTGCCCGGCGTCTACCAGGTGCGCGGGCTCGATATCGCCAACATGACCTTGATCGAGGGCGACACCGGCGTCATCGTCGTGGACACGCTGACCTCGATCGAGGGCGCCCGCGCCGCGCTCGATCTCTATCATCGGCATCGCGGCGTCAGGCCGGTGACGGCGGTCATGTTCACCCACACCCACACCGATCATTGGGGCGGCGCGCGTGGCGTCGTCGACGAGGACGCGGTCGCCAGCGGCCGCGTGCCGCTGCTCGCGCCGAACCTGTTCATCGAGCACGCGGTGTCCGAGAACATCATTGCGGGTCCGGCGATGCTGCGCCGGGCGCAATACCAGTTCGGGCCGCTGCTGGCGAAGGGTCCGAAGGGGCACGTCGATTGCGGTCTCGGCAAGACCATGGCCGCGGGCGGCGTGGCCCTGCTGCGGCCGACCGACCTCATCATGGCGACCGGCGACACCAGGACCATCGACGGCGTGAGCTTCGAGTTCCAGATGGCACCGAACAGCGAGGCGCCGGCGGAGATGCATTTCTACCTGCCGCGCTACCGGCTGTTGAACCTCGCCGAGAACTGCACGCACAACTTCCACAACCTGCTGCCGTTTCGCGGCGCCGACGTCCGCGACGCGCTGGCATGGTCGAAATATCTCGGCGAGGCGCTGCAATTGTGGGGCGGCAAGGCCGAGGTGATGTGCGGCCAGCATCATTGGCCGGTATGGGGCGCCAGCCGTGTCGACCACATGATCCGCGAGCAGCGCGACCTCTACAAGTTCGCGCACGACCAGACCGTGCGGCTGATGAATCACGGCCTGACGGCGAGCGAAATCGCCGAGCAGATCACGCTGCCCAAGAGCCTCGACGGCGCGTGGCACGCGCGCGGCTATTACGGCCACATCCGGCACAATGTGAAGGCGATCTACCAGAAATATCTCGGCTGGTACGACGCCAATCCGGTCAATCTCGATTCCTTGCCGCCGGTCGAGGCCGGCCGGAAATATGTCGAGTACATGGGCGGCGCCGAAGCCTTGCTGGCGCGGGCGCGGGCGGATTTTGCGAAAGGCGAGTTTCGCTTCGTGGCGCAAGTCGTCGGTCATCTCGTCTTCGCCAAACCCGACAACGCCGAGGCCCGCGCGCTGCTCGCCGACACGCTGGAGCAGCTCGGCTTTGCCGCCGAGAGCGCGACCTGGCGCAACGCCTATCTGTTCGGTGCGCAGGAGCTGCGCCACGGCATGCCGGAGGTCCCGGCCCGGCCGGGGATGCCGCGCGAGACATTGGCGGCGCTGCGCACGGAGCAATTGTGGGACGTGCTTGGAGTGCGCCTGAACGGCCCCAAGGCGGAGGGCAAGCACATCGTGCTGAACTGGACCTTCACCGACACCGCCGAGCGCTTCGTACTCACCTTGCAGAATTGCGCACTGACCTACGCGGTCGGCGTGCAGGCCTCCACCGCGGATGCCGGCTTCACCTTGGCGCGATCCACCCTCGACGAGGTCATTGCCAAGGCGACGACATTTCCGGAAGCGGTCGCCGCCGGAAAGATCAGTTTCGTCGGCAACCCGATGCGGCTCGCCGAGCTGATGTCGCTGATGGACGAATTCCCGCGGATGTTCGAGATCGTCGAGCCGAAGCGCGCGGTGGTCACCTGATGGATGCAACAGGCCGGGTGAAATCACCCGGCCTTCGCGGTGAGCTATTCGGCGCTGCTGACCAGCCTGATGCGGGGCTCGGCCTTCTCGACCAGTTTGCGATAGGCTGCGACGTAGTCGAGCGCCATGCGGCGTGCCGTGAAGCGCTGCTCGAAGCGCGTGCGGACGGCGGCGCGGCTGAGATCGGGCAGGCGGTTGACGGCGGCGACGGCACTGAGCTCGTCCTCGACGACGAAGCCGGTGACGCCGCTGTCGATGACCTCCGGCACCGAGCCGCGGTTATACGCGATGACGGGCGTGCCGCATGCCATCGACTCGATCATGACCAGGCCGAACGGCTCCGGCCAGTCGATGGGCAGGAGCAGGCCGAGCGCGCCCGACAGGAATTCCGGCTTCTCATGATCGCCGATCTCGCCGATGAACTCGACGAGCGGATTGTCCTTGATCAGGGGCCGGATCACCTGATCGTAATAGTCCTGATCGGCGCGGTCGACCTTCGCCGCGATCTTGAGCGGAATGCCACATCGCATGGCGATCTTGATGGCACGATGGACGCCCTTCTCGGGCGCGACCCGTCCGAGCACGGCGAGATAGCTCGGCGTCACCGGCCTTGGCGTCAACAGCGTCGCCGGAAGGCCGTGCAGAATGGTGCTGATCCAGTTCGCATTCGGAACAGGTCGGCGCTGCGCATCCGAGATCGAGACGACGGGAACATCCTTGAAGACGGAGAACACCGGCTGGTGCTCCGGAAGATCGAGCCTGCCATGCAACGTGGTCAGGAACGGCGTCGGTTGCCGGTGGAACAGCGAGAACGGGTAATAATCGAGGTGAAAGTGGAGCACGTCGAACGCTTCATCGTCGCATTGTTGCCGGACGTTCTCCAGCATGACCATGTGCAGGGCATTGGGATCACGGACCGAGCCATCGAGTCGCAAGGCTCTCGGCCAGGTGGGGCAGAGCCTGGCTGATGTCTGGGAATCGCCGCTCGCGAACAGCGTGACATCATGACCGAGGGCGACGAGCTCTTCGGTCAACCAATGGACCACCCGCTCGGTACCGCCGTAAAGCTTGGGAGGCACTGCCTCAGTCAACGGAGCAACCTGCGCAATGCGCATCTCATCGTCTCCTATATGTGATCAAGGAAGGGGCTCCTCCGCGATCCGGCGATAGCTGAACGGGAACGTTCTCGCATTTGCGAAGTTCCTTGATGCAGGACACTTTCTTCCAAGCAAGGGTCTCGAGACACCGTTCCACGCGACGTCTCATGACTGCCATCTCCTGCTTCCAACCCTGTGAGTGCTGTGAATGTCGAAACATGGTGACTCCGCAACGACAATGCTGCGGGAACTCGAGATGCATCGTTCCTGACCGGTTCCGATCGCTCATCACCGCCGCAGCAGCAAGACGCGCTATCTCTCTCACGGACAGATCATGGATCAGCTTTCAGGTTACGCGCACCGGCCGTTTCCATTCGTCATGCGCTATCTGCGCGAACGCCCAGTCGCCCATCTCATCATTCTGATCGCCGTCATCGGTGCCGTTGCCTGCTCGGTCGGCACGCAATATGGCGTGAAGGCGCTCGTCGACAGCCTCTCCGCAGGGCCGGCGCATGGCGGCAACGTCTGGGCCGCATTCGTGCTGCTGATGGCGCTGATTGCGACCGACAATATTCTCTGGCGCGTCGCCAGCTGGATCGCGAGCTTCACCTTCGTCCGCGTCACCGGAGATCTTCGTCGCGACATCTTCCGCCATCTCACCGGCCATTCGCCGAGCTATTTCGGCGACCGCCTGCCGGGCATGCTGTCGAGCCGCATCACGGCAACCTCCAACGCCGTGTTCACGGTCGAGAACATGTTCGTCTGGAACGTGCTGCCACCATGCCTTGCCACAGTGGCGGCGATCGGCTTGATCGGAACCGTCAGCGGCCCGATGGCCATCGCGCTGCTTTTGATTGCCGCCATGATGGTGCTGGCGATGTTCCGCCTGGCGGCGGCTGGCAAGCCGCTGCACGATGATTTCGCGGACAAGGCCGCGATGGTCGATGGCGAGATCGTCGACGTGATCTCGAACATGCCGCTGGTCCGCGCCTTCTGCGGCCTGCGCCACGAGCACGACCGGTTCGACGCGACCGTGAACAAGGAGCTGGAGGCGCGCGGGCGCAGTCTGCGCTACCTCGAAAAGCTGCGCATTCTCCACGCGACGGTAACGATCGTGCTGACGGTCGCCCTGATGGCCTGGGCGATCTCGCTGTGGCAGCGCGGCGGAGCGACGACGGGCGATGTCGTGCTGGTGTGTACGCTCGGCCTGTGCATTCTCAACGCGACGCGCGATCTCGCGGTGGCACTGGTCGACGTGACGCAGCACGTCGCGCGCATGAGCGAGGCGATCGCGACCTTGCTGCAGCCGCATGAGCTGCGCGATCACCCCGAGGCCGAGCCGCTGGTCAAGAGCGGGGCCGCGATCGCGTTCAACGACATCACGTTTCACTATCCCGGCGGTCACAAGCTGTTCGAGAACTTCTCGCTGCGGCTGCAGCCGGGCCAGCGCGTCGGTTTGGTCGGGCAGTCCGGCGGCGGCAAGTCGAGCCTGTTCACGTTGCTGCAAAGGTTCTACGATCCGCAAGCCGGCCACATCACGGTCGATGGCCAGGACATCGCCCGGGTGACCCAGCAGAGCCTGCGCGAGGCGATCTCGGTGGTGCCGCAGGACATCTCGCTGTTTCATCGCTCCATCCTGGAGAACATCCGCTACGGCCGTCCGAGCGCGACCGACGACGAGGTGCTGCGGGCCGCGATCGCGGCGCGTTGCGATTTCGTCGAGACCCTGCCCGAGGGATTGCAGACGATGGTCGGTGATCGCGGCGTGAAGCTTTCCGGCGGCCAGCGCCAGCGCATCGCGATCGCGCGGGCGTTCCTCAAGGATGCGCCGATCCTGCTGCTGGACGAGGCGACCGCCGCGCTCGACAGCGAGTCGGAGGAGGCGATCCGCGAGGCGCTCGGCCGCCTGATGCGCGGGCGCACCGTCATCGCGATCGCGCATCGCCTCACGACCTTGCGCAATTTCGATCGGGTCGTGGTGCTGAGATCGGGCCGGATCATCGAGGACGGCGCGCCGGACCGGCTCATGCAGGGCGAGGGCCCGTATCGGGAGCTGGTCACCCAGGAGATCAATCGGCTCGCCAAGTTCGCCGCCTGATCGCTGCCGTCGGGTTGCGTCGAGAATGTGCACTCTCGGTTGTGTGGGCACTTCAATATCGCATGAGGTCAACATGTCCGCCGAAGCCGCAAGCACGCTGTCATCGATCACCTGGAGCGACGAGCCCGCCGAGCAGCCGTTCTATATTCCCATGACGGGGCCGGCGGCCCGGCCGCGGCGATCGCTCAAGCACGACGACACGTTCATCGTGCTCGACGGTCATGGCGACATCGGCGCCTCGGCCGGCGGACCGGATGGCCTGTTCAATTCCGACACGCGCTATCTCGCGCGGCTCGAATTGACGCTGGACGACGTCCAGCCGCTGCTGCTCGGCTCCAGCCTGCGCGACGACAACTCCGCGCTGACGGTGGATCTCACCAATCCGGACATCTACAGCCAGGGCCGGCTGGTGCTGCCGAAGGACATGCTGCACATCGTGCGCACGATCTTTCTCTGGCACGGCACCGCCTATCAGCGCATCGGGCTGCAGAACCATGGCGATCGCAACGCCAGCTTCGATCTCAAGCTGACCTTCGACAATGATTTTGCCGATCTGTTCGAGGTGCGGGGCTCGGTGCGGCCGCATCGCGGCATCGGCTCGAGCCGGCTGGTCGACCCATCCGAGGTGGTGCTTCATTATCGCGGGCTGGACAATGTCCTGCGCACCACCGACGTGAGCTTCGATCCAATTCCGACGAACCTGACGGTCAACGTCGCGACCTATCATTTCGAGCTGGCGCCGCAGGAATCCGCGTCGCTGTTCGTGGCCGTGATGTGCAATGCCAAGGCCGGCGAGCGGCCCCGGCGGTTCTTCCGCAGCCTGCTCGCCCATCGCCGCGAGATGCGCCGCTGTACCATCGGTGCCGCCAGCATCGAGACCTCCAATGACATCCTGAACGAGGTGCTGTGCCAGGCGGCGGCCGACCTCAACATCCTGATGACGGACACGCCGGAGGGGCGCTATCCCTATGCCGGCATTCCCTGGTACTCGACGACGTTCGGCCGCGACGGCCTGATCACGGCGCTGCAGATGCTCTGGGTCGATCCGCGCATCGCCCGCGGCGTGCTGCGCCGGCTCGCCTCGCATCAGGCGCGCAACACTGATCCGCTCGCGGATGCCGAGCCCGGCAAGATTCTGCACGAGATGCGCGGCGGCGAGATGGCGGCGCTGCGCGAGGTGCCGTTCGCCTGCTACTATGGCAGCGTCGATTCGACGCCGCTGTTCGTGCTGCTGGCCGGGCTCTACATTGAGCGTACCGGCGACATCGAGACCTTGCTGGAGCTATGGCCGGCGATCGAGCTGGCCCTGGGCTGGATCGACGGGCCCGGCGATCCGGACGGCGACGGCTTCGTCGAATATCAGCGCGCCTCCGAGCAGGGTCTCGCCAACCAGGGCTGGAAGGATTCCTACGACGCGGTCTTCCATGCCGACGGACGCCTCGCCGAAGGCAACATCGCGCTCGCCGAGGTGCAGGGCTATGTCTTCGCCGGCAAGCAGCTTGCGGCGCGATCGGCGCGCCTGCTCGGCAAGTCCGCAATGGCGGACCGGCTCGAGGCGGAGGCGGCGCGGCTGGCCGAACGGTTCGAGGATGCCTTCTGGTGCGAGGACCTCAGCACCTATGCGCTCGCGCTCGACGGCGACAAGCAGCCCTGCCGGGTGCGCACCTCGAATGCCGGCCAACTGCTGTTCAGCGGCATGGTGCGCGAGGACCGCGCCCGCAAGGTCGCCGCCGATCTGCTGCGGCCGCAATTCTTCTCGGGCTGGGGCATTCGCACCGTCGCCGCCGGCGAGGCGCGCTACAATCCGATGTCCTATCACGACGGCTCGATCTGGCCGCACGACAATGCGCTGATCGCGCTCGGCCTGTCGCGCTACGGGCTGAAACATGCGGTGGAGCAGGTGTTCAAGGGCCTGTTCGAGGCCGCGGCCTACATGGATCTGCGCCGGCTGCCGGAGCTGTTCTGCGGCTTCCGTCGTGAGAAGCATCGCGGACCGACGCTGTATCCGGTGGCCTGCGCGCCGCAGGCCTGGGCGAGCGCGACGCCGTTCACCCTGCTCGAGGCCGCGCTCGGGCTCGAGTTCGACGCCGGCCGCGGCGAGATCCGACTGCGCAATCCGCGACTGCCGGAGTTCCTGGATTGGGTGGTGCTGCGCGATCTCCGGCTCGGCACCTCGACGATCGATCTGCGCATCCGGCGCCACGACGAGGACATCTCCATGGAGGTGCTGCGGCGGCGCGGCCAGATCCAGGTCTCGCTGGTGCTGGCGCAATGACGCGGTGGGCTGTGCATCGGCGGCGCAACGCTCGCGCTCTCGGCGTCGGGCTGTCGCTGCTCGCAGGCCTGCAGATCAATGCGGGCTACGCGCAGCAAGCGTCACCGCCACCGCCGGCAAAGGACGCGGCGTCGTCCGTCAAGGAGCCGGCGCCGCCGCCCTCGGTGACGATCCTCGGCGCGCGCGATGCGCATGGCGTGCTCGGCCGCGACGTGCGCAGCTCCACCGGCGAGGACATGGGGCAGATCGTCGACGTCATCGTCGATCTCACCGGGACGGTCCGGGCCGCGGTGATCGATTTCGGCGGCTTCCTCGGCGTCGGCAGCCGCAAGATCGTGGTCGACTGGACGGCGCTCGATTTCAAGCACATCGCTGACAAGAGCGATCAGGTCACGCTGGACCTGAACAAGGAGCAGGTGAAGGCCGCGCCCGAGTACAAGGAGGACAAGCCTGTCGTCGTGCTCGGTGCCGCCGGCAAGCTGTCGCCCTGGATTTTCGATCATTGAGCTGATGCGTGAGACCGCCGGTCCGGCACGCCTGCGTGCTCCGGACACGGTGGATCCTTATGTCCTGCGACCGTCATGAATTGAGCCGTTGAGAGCGATGCCGATTGCCCGGCCGTCCATACCGCCCGACCGCGCGCCCGAGCCAGATGGCTCGGACGGCGGCGCGCGCGCCGGCGCCGCGCCAGACCACGGCCCCTCTGGAAAGCCTGCGCCGTCGCAGCAGAGCCTGCGCGGGCTCGACTGGTTCATCTTCTTCCTCGCCGACGTGCAGACCGGGTTCGGTCCGTTCATCGCGGTGTATCTGACGACCCAGAAATGGACGCAGGCGCAGATCGGTCTGGTGCTGTCGATCGGCGGCCTCGTCGGGCTGATCGGGCAGATGCCGGGCGGCGCGATCATCGATGCCGCGAAATCGGAGCGGCGCGTCGCGGGACTGGCCGTCGCCACCATCGGCTGCTGCGCGCTCGCCTATGCGGTGTGGCCGATCTTTCTCGTCGTGGCCGGCGCTGCGACGTTCCACGCCGCGGCGAGCTGCGTGCTCGGTCCTGCGATCGCCGCCCTCAGCCTCGGCCTGGTCGGGCCGCGCGGCATGGCCGAGCGTCTTGGCCGCAATGCGCGCTTCGCCTCGCTCGGCAATGGCGTCGCGGCCGCGGTCATGGGGACCTGCGGCTATCTGCTGTCCAGCCGCGCGGTCTTTCTGGTGACGTTCATCCTCGCGTTCCCCACGCTGATCGCATTGTCGCGCATCCGCGAGCGCGAGATCGACATCGCGCGTGCGCATGGCCGGGCCAATCGGGAGGACAGAGAGGTTGCGCGGCTGTCGAACCTGCTCGGCCTGCTGCGTCAGCGCGCGCTGCTGGTGTTCGCACTCGGCGTATTCCTGCTGCAGCTCGCCAATGCGGCGATGCTGCCGCTGATGGCCGGCGTGGTGACGACGAAGTCGAGCGAATGGGCGCCGATGCTGATCGCGTTCTGTATCGTCGTGCCCCAGGCGATCGTGGCGCTGACCTCGCCATCGGTCGGCGCGGTGGCTCAGCAATGGGGCCGCCGGCCGCTGTTGATGCTGGGGTTTGCCGCGCTGGTGATCCGCGGCGCGCTGTTTGCCGTCGTGCACGATCCTGTCGTGCTGGTGGCGGTGCAGATCTTCGATGGTGTCACCGCCGCCGTGTTCGCGGTGATGATTCCGCTGACGGTCGCCGACGTCGCCTTCGGCAGCGGTCATTTCAGTCTGGCGCAGGGAATCGTCGGGACGGCGTCGGGCATCGGCGGATCGTTGTCTACCGTCATCGCCGGCTTCGCCAGCGATCGCTACGGCAGCGCCACCGCCTTCATGGGCCTGTCAGGCGTGGCGTTGACAGGGCTTGTGCTGATCGCGCTCCTGATGCCCGAAACGGGGCGGCAGCACGAGCGCGCCGCGTGAGGGCCGATGGACGCTCACGCGTCCATGCTGCGCAGGCGCTGGCGGTTGCGCAGCACGATCTGGCGGGCGCCGGAGAAGCCGAGGACGCCCTGGCTGTGCAGTTGCGACAGCGCGCGCGACACGGTCTCCAGGGTCAGGCCGAGATAGTCGCCGATGTCGCGACGGCACATCGGCAGCGCCATCATGCCGGCGACGGCGAGGCGGCGGTCCATCTCGAGCAGGAAGGTGGCAACGCGCTCCATCGCCGTCTTGCGTCCGAGCAGCAGCATGTGGTCTTCCGCATGGCGCA
Organism: Bradyrhizobium sp. SSBR45G; assembly: GCF_030159255.1. GTDB lineage: Bacteria > Pseudomonadota > Alphaproteobacteria > Rhizobiales > Xanthobacteraceae > Bradyrhizobium. The sequence goes on from NZ_BSCT01000035.1 coordinate 35,152, forward strand.
GGTCGCCGGCGGTCATGGTCCAGAGCTTGCGGGCGACCGCGACGTCGGTGCCGGCGGCCTGTTCGAGGCTGCGGCGCTTCACGAGGCGCACGGTGGTGTCGATGATGGCCTCGGCGGCGAGGCGGTGCACGGAGCCGAATTCCAGGCCGAACACGTCGCCCGGCAAATGGAAGGCGCCGATCTGGCGGCGGCCGTCGGAGAGCAGCTTGTAGCTGCGAACGGCGCCGGAGATGACCTGGTAGACGTATTCGGACGGCTCGTCCTCGCCGTAGATCTCCTCGTCCTTTTTATAGGAGAATTCGCTGGCGATCAGCCCGGCATGGCCGGTGATCTCGGCAAAGGGGTTGACGGCAGGAGCGGCAGGAGAGGGCGCAGCAGGAGAGGGGGCCGTACGGGGGGTGTTGGGGTTGACGACCGAATTGGCAATCGACTGATTGAGCATGACCATCTCCTTGCGGCGGATGGCCAAGTGGTACATGGCGGCTCCCGTTAAGGACATTTCGCGCGATATCTTAAGGGGGGCCCCTTACGTAAATGTACGGAGGCGGCCGCTCAGGAGGCGCGCTGGGCGGTGGCCGAATGCCCGTTGGCGATCGCCTTGCGGATCCGCTTGACCAGATTGTCGTCGAGCAGCGGCTTGAGCAGGAAATCCCGGATGCCGACAGCAGCCGCCCGCGCCTCCAGCCGGTCGTCGTAATGCCCCGTGATCAGCACCACGGGCGCGGTCGCGCCCTGCTTGCGCAACCGCACGGCGAGCTCGACGCCGTTGAGCTCGGGCATCTTGTAGTCGACGACGAAGCAATCGACCGGCGCGTGATCCGATGCGTTGAGCAGCGCGATGCCGCTGCGGAAGGTGCGGACGTCGAAGCCGTCTGCCTCCAGCAGGAAGCGCAGCGAGCCGAGGACGTCGGCATCGTCGTCGGCGACGTAGACCGTAGGTTTGCTGTGAACCGACATGGCACGTGCCGCGAGAATGTCATGTTGAACCGAAGCACAGCATAACACTCGATTCCGTCAAGCCAGCTTGATCTAGCTCAATCCTTCAAGGCCCCGGCGCGCATCGCCAGCCGCACCAGCTCGGAGAGGCTGTTGGCGCCCATCTTGGTCATGACGTTGGCCCGGTAGACCTCGATGGTGCGCGGGCTGATATCGTATTCGCGCGCGATCAGCTTGTTGGAGAGCCCGGCCATCAATCCATCCATCACCTGGCGCTCCCGGGGGCTCAGGCTGGCGATGCGGGCGAGAATGTCCTGCGTGATCGATTCGGTCTTGGCGGCCGGCTCGGCCTGCCGGATCGCCGTCTCGATCATGGCCACGAGCCGCTCGTCCTCGAACGGCTTCTCCAGGAAGTCGACCGCGCCGAGTTTCATCGCCTCGACCGCGAGCGGCACGTCGCCATGGCCGGTCATCACCAGAATCGGAAAGCTGCTGCCGGCAGCCTTCATGTGCTTGAGCAGCTCGATGCCGTCGATGCCGGGCATGCGCACGTCGGAGAGGATGCAGCCGAAGGCGAGCGTCGGCAGCCTGTCGAGGAAGGCTTGCGCGTTCTCGAACAACGTGACCTCGAACCCGGAGGAATCGAGCAGGAAGTTGAGCGAGTCCCGCATCGCCTCGTCGTCGTCGATCACATAGACCTTGGCCCGTTCAGCCATCATGCTCAACCTTGGTTGGGGCGGCGGGCAGGGTGAAGCGGAAGGTCGCGCCGCCCGCCGCGTTGTTCTCGGCCCACATGCGCCCGCCATGAGCCTCGATGATGGAACGGCTGATCGAGAGGCCGACTCCCATTCCGGTGTCCTTGGTGGTGAAGAAGGTCTTGAAGAGATTGGGCATGACGTCGTCGGGGAACCCCGTTCCGGTATCGGACACGGCGACCTCGATCAAGTCGTCGCCGACCTTGCGATTGGTGGCCGCCAGCTCGCGCCGAGCGGAATGCGACATCGCCTCCAGCGCGTTGCGGAACAGGTTCACCAGCACCTGCTGGATCTGGACCCGGTCCGCCAGCACGAGGTCCGCGTCCGGATTGAGCTGGAAACGCAGCTGGACGTTCTGCTCGCGGGCACCGGCAAGGCCGAGCGCGCCGGCCTCCTCGATCAGCTTCGACAGGCTTTCGACCCGCTTCTCCGATTCGCCGCGCGAGACGAAATCACGCAGCCGGCGGATGATCTGGCCGGCGCGAATCGCCTGCTCGGCGGCGCGGTCCATCGCGCTCTCGATCTTGCCGGTGTTGGGGTCGCTGCTGCCGGCGAGCAGCCGGCGCGAGCCCTTCATGTAGTTGCTGATCGCGGCGAGCGGCTGGTTCAGCTCGTGCGCCAGCGCCGAGGCCATCTCGCCCATCGCGCTCAGGCGCGACACGTGCACGAGCTCCGACTGCAATTCGCGCAGTCGCGCCTGGGTCTGCTGATGTTCGGTCAGATCATGGGCAAAGCCGGTGAAATACGGCTTGCCGGCGGACTGCATCTCGCCGATCGACAGATGCATCGGGAACGTCGCGCCGTCGCGGCGGCGTCCGGTCACGATGCGGCCGATGCCGATGATGTGGCGCTCGCGGCTGGAATGATAGCGGGTGAGGTAGGCGCCATGGCGCGAACGGTCCGGCTCCGGCATCAGCACGCTGACGTCGAGGCCGACGGCCTCCTCCTCGGTATAGCCGAACATGCGCTCGGCGGCAGTGCTAAAGAACTGGATGATGCCGTCACCGTCGATCACGATCATCGCGTCCGGGACGGTGTCCAGGATCGAGCGGAAGTGCTGCTCGCGCAGCCGCAGCGCCTCCTCCAGCCGCTTCTCCTGATCGATGTCGAGCGCAATGCCGCGCAGATGCCGCGGCTTGCCCGCCTCGTCGGGAACCATGCCGGCGAGGACGCGGATCCAGTGGCCGCCGCCGGCCGCCTTGAACGACATGTCGAACCCGGTGCCCTGGTGGCGCGCATGCTCGATCGCCGCCTCGACCGGGGCGCGATCGTCGGCCGCGAGCAGGGACAGGAAGGAGCGGTAGGTCACCGGCTCGTCGGCTGATATCCCGAACAGCCGGCGCGTCGTCACCGACCAGTAGAACTCGTCCGAGGCGAAGTCGAGATCCCACGCGCCAAAGCCCAGCCCACGGGCGTCCTCGGGTCTGACGGATGCGTCGGGAAAGGGTTGGGTCACGCCGCGCACTTCGAAGCCTTCGATCGATTCGCCGTTGTTGCCGGAAAGCAGGTTGCCAGACGCAGGTTGACGGGAAGCCGTTGTCGCGCGGGAGGCGGCGGGTGCCGGCCATCGCGACAGTCTATACCAGATTGCGCCGTTGCAACCCTGGCTGACTTAAACTTTGGTTCGGCACTTCAAGGCCTTCTGCCATTTTTGACCGGGTTCCACCGGTCGTGCCGCCCGTGTTCCGGTCCCGCACATTGATCTATCTCATCATGGCAGGCGATTTCACCTCTAAGAGCTGCATGGAAGCAATGTTTGGAGAGGCGGGATGACGCTCGCGACAGTCATGGTGAGCCTTGCGCTCAGCCAGCCCAATGAGGCCCGTCTTCAGGTCGCCAGCGATCTCGCCGCCCGTTTCGATGCCGGCCTGATCGGCGTGGCGGCCGCGGAATTCACCCCGCCGCTGTATTTCACGACGGGCGAGCAGGCCCAGGACCTGATCGACCAGGGCGAGGCCGCGCTGCAGACCCGGCTGGCCGAGCTCGAGCAGCAATTCCGCACCACGGTCGGTGACCGCGCGGCGCCGCTGAGCTGGCGGAGTGCGCTGGATTTCCCGGCCCGCTACGTGCTGGCGCAGACCCGCGCCGCCGACATCCTCGTCACCGGGAGCGTGGCGCCCGGCATGTCGGATGCGTTTGCGATCGCCAGTCCCAAGGACCTCGTGATGCAGGCCGGACGGCCGCTGCTCGTGGTGCCCGACACGGCCAGCTGGCTCGATCTCGGGACCGTGCTGGTGGCCTGGAAGGAGACACCCGAGGCGCGCCGTGCGCTGACCGATGCGCTGCCGCTGCTCGCCAAGGCCGGCGACGTGGTCGTGGTCGAGATCCTGGAAAACATCTCGGAATACGACGCCTGCGAGGCGCGGCTCAACGACGTGGTCGCCTGGCTCGGCCGTCACAAGATAGTCGCGTCGGCCCGGGTCGATGAGCCGGGGCAGGGGCGCAACGTCGCCGCCAAGCTGGATGCCATCGCCGCGGATCTGACGGCCGGTCTGGTGGTGGCCGGCGCCTATGGCCATTCCCGATTCCGCGAGCTCGTCCTCGGCGGTGTTACCGAACATCTGGTGACGCGCACCGAGCGCTGCGTGCTGCTGTCGCACTGAACCTCCAACCGCTCCATTCGATCACAGGATTGCCGCCTTGTACAAATTTCTCGAGGACACCGCCGGCAGCTACATGACGCGGACCATCACGACCGTGACCCGCGAGACGACGATTCGCGAGCTCGGCGACATGTTCGACCGCGACGATTTCAACACCTATCCCGTCGTCGAGAACGACGAGGTGATCGGCATCGTCACCAAATTCGACGTGCTGAAATGCTTCGCGTTCACACCGAATCAGATGCTGCCGCGCTACAGCGACCTGATGAACCGGACCGTCGCCGACGTGATGACGTCCGAGTTCATCTATGTCAGGCCCGATACCAAGCTGACGCGCGTGCTGCAGCTGATGGTCGAGCACCGCATCCGCAGCCTTCCGGTGACTGACGGCAACAACCGCCTGGTCGGGATCATTGCCCGCGAGGATCTCGTGCGGGCGCTCGCCGCCGCTGCCAAGGATTGAGCGACAAGGATTGAGCGACAAGGATTGAGCGGCCTGGCCCCGGACACCACGTCTTAGGCCGCGTCCGTAGACGAAAGTCTGAGGATCGGGTTTGCTATGAGGTCCGCTCGCGGTTTCGCGCGCGGGCTTTTTTCGTGCGTGCGAATCCTGTTGCGCGATCATCGGGATCGCGACGGTTGGAGCTGGCGGCATCGGGCCGTGCAACACTCCCGCGGTTTCCGGCGAACTGGTCGCAAAGTTGATTTCGATCAATTCCACGTGTGAACGATTGTGGTTGCTGGGCTCGTGTTCTTTCAGCGAGATTCCGCATGAGCGCGTCCTCAACAAAATCCATGACCATCGGCGAAAGTGGCCTGTCGCTCACTTTTGCCGTCACAGCCTTCCTGTGCGTCTTCGCTGCGGCGAAGGCACTGGATACGGCCTTCGCGTTTCACGCCTCGCTCGCGGCTGCCGCCAGCGCGGCGTCCGTCTTCTTCATCCTCAACCGCTACTTCGAGCGCGGCGAACTCCCGCCGCAGGAGATCAATGGCCGGCCGAACTACAATCTCGGTCCGATCAAGTTCTCCTCGTTCATGGCGATGTTCTGGGGCATCGCCGGCTTTGCCGTCGGCCTCATCATCGCTTCCCAGCTGGCCTGGCCGGCGCTGAACTTCGATCTGCCCTGGACCAGCTTCGGCCGTCTGCGGCCGCTGCACACCTCGGCCGTGATCTTCGCCTTCGGCGGCAATGTGCTGCTGGCGACGTCGTTCTACGTCGTGCAGCGGACCAGCCGCGTGCGGCTGGCCGGCGATCTCGCGCCCTGGTTCGTCGTGGTCGGCTACAACTTCTTCATCCTCATCGCCGGCACGGGCTATCTGCTCGGCGTCACCGAGGGCAAGGAGTATGCCGAGCCCGAATGGTACTCCGATCTGTGGCTGACGATCGTCTGGGTGGTCTATCTGCTCGTCTTCCTGACGACGGTCATCAAGCGCAAGGAGCCGCACATCTTCGTGGCGAACTGGTTCTACCTGGCCTTCATCGTCACGATCGCGGTGCTGCACCTCGGCAACAACCCGGCGCTGCCGGTGTCGTTCTTCGGCTCGAAGTCCTATGTCGCCTGGGGCGGCGTGCAGGATGCGATGTTCCAGTGGTGGTACGGCCACAACGCGGTCGGCTTCTTCCTGACCGCCGGCTTCCTCGCCATCATGTACTACTTCATCCCGAAGCGGGCGGAGCGGCCGATCTATTCCTACCGGCTGTCGATCATCCACTTCTGGGCGCTGATCTTCCTCTACATCTGGGCCGGTCCGCACCATCTGCACTATACGGCGCTGCCGGACTGGACGCAGACGCTCGGCATGACCTTCTCGATCATGCTGTGGATGCCCTCCTGGGGCGGCATGATCAACGGCCTGATGACCCTGTCGGGAGCGTGGGACAAGCTGCGGACTGACCCCGTGCTGCGCATGCTGGTCGTCTCCGTCGCCTTCTACGGCATGTCGACCTTCGAAGGTCCGATGATGTCGATCAAGGTGGTCAACTCGCTCAGCCACTACACCGACTGGACCATCGGCCACGTGCACTCCGGTGCGCTCGGCTGGGTCGGTTTCGTGTCCTTCGGCGCGCTGTACTGCCTCGTGCCGTGGATCTGGAACCGCAAGGGCCTCTACAGCCTCAAGCTCGTGAACTGGCACTTCTGGACGGCCACGCTCGGCATCGTGCTCTACATCTCCGCGATGTGGGTCTCGGGCATCCTGCAGGGCCTGATGTGGCGGTCCTACACGGCGCTCGGCTTCCTCGAATACTCCTTCATCGAGACCGTCGAGGCGATGCATCCCTTCTACATCATCCGTGCCGCCGGTGGCGCGCTGTTCCTGATCGGCTCACTCATCATGGCCTACAATCTCTGGATGACGGTCCGTGTCGGTGAGGAAGAAGTTCAGTCGCCCGTCGCCCTTCAGCCGGCGGAGTGAGGTATCCAACCATGTCATTCTGGCAACGACACCAAGTCTTCGAGAAGAACTCGATCATCCTGATCGTCGGCATCCTGCTGGCGATCGCGGTCGGCGGCCTCGTCGAGATCACTCCGCTCTTCTATCTGAAGAGCACGATCGAGGCGGTCGACGGCGTCAGGCCGTACACGCCGCTGGAGCTGGCCGGCCGCAATATCTACGTCCGCGAGGGCTGCTATCTCTGCCACTCGCAGATGATCCGTCCGCTGCGCGACGAGGTGGAACGCTATGGCCACTTCTCGCTGGCTGCGGAGAGCATGTACGACCATCCGTTCCAGTGGGGCTCCAAGCGCACGGGTCCTGACCTCGCCCGCGTCGGCAACAAGTACTCCGACGACTGGCACGTCACCCATCTGAGCAACCCGCGCGCCATCGTTCCGCAGTCGATCATGCCCGGCTATCCCTTCCTGAAGGAGACCGAGCTCAACGGCGACAACGTTGCCGATCACCTGAAGACGCTGCGTGCGGTGGGCGTGCCCTACACCGACGACCAGATCGCCAACGCGGCCGCCGACCTCAAGGCCCAGGTCGATCCGGACGGCAATGGTGCGGAGGCGCTCACCAAGCGCTATCCGAAGGCGGTGGTGCGCAACTTCGACGGCAAGGCGGGAGCGCCGACCGAAATGGATGCCCTGGTCGCGTATCTGCAGATGCTCGGCACCCTGGTCGACTTCAAGATCTACAACGAAAAAGCCAACCTGCGCTGAGATCGAGAGGCGAACATCATGAAGCCCATCATTGCAGTCGAAAACATCGCGTCGTCACTCGTGACGACGCTGTGGACCCCGATCTTCTTTGCGATCTTCATCGCGATCGTGACCTATGCCCTCTGGCCTCGCAACAAGGCCGCTTTCGACGAAGCGGCGAGCATGCCGTTGCGCGAGGAGTAATTCATCATGGCTGACCATACCGAAGTCGACAATGTCACGGGCACGGCCACGACCGGCCATGCCTGGGACGGCATCAAGGAGCTCAACACCCCGCTGCCGCGGTGGTGGGTGATCACCTTCTACATCACCATCGTCTGGGCGATCGGCTACTGGATCGTCTATCCGGCCTGGCCGACCATCTCCAGCAACACGGCAGGCTTGTTCGGCTACTCGTCCCGCGCGGACGTGGCGGTCGAGCTCGCCAATCTCGAGAAGATCCGCGGCGCCAAGATGGTGGCGCTCGCCACCGCCTCGCTCGCCGACATCGAGAAGGATCCGGCGATGCTGGCCCTGGCCCGCGCCAAGGGCAAGACCGTGTTCGGCGACAATTGCGCTGCCTGCCACGGCACCGGAGCTGCCGGCGCCAAGGGCTTCCCGAACCTGAACGACGACGACTGGCTGTGGGGCGGCTCGCTGGAGCAGATCCAGCAGACCTTGCTGTACGGCGTGCGCTCGGGTCATGCCAAGGCGCGGGAAGGCCAGATGCTCGCCTTCGGCAAGGACGGAGTCCTGAAGCCGGCGGAGATCGTCACGGTCGCCAACTACGTCCGCGAGTTGGCGGGCCTGCCGACCCGGCCGGGTTATGACGCCAAGGCGGGGGCCAAGGTCTTCGCCGAGAACTGCGTGGCCTGCCATGGCGACAACGCCAAGGGCAATCCGGACGTCGGCGCGCCGAACCTGACCGACAAGATCTGGCTTTACGGCTCCGAGGAGGCGACCCTGATCGAGACCATCACCAATGGTCGCGCAGGTGTCATGCCGGCCTGGGAAGGCCGTCTCGACCCGGTCACGATCAAGGCCATGGCGGTCTATGTCCACTCGCTCGGCGGAGGAAAGTAACGGAAATCCAACGGAACTTTCCCTTCAATTGAGCTGGATCAACCGAGCGGCCGGAGGTGGGCATACCTTCGGCCGCAACTGCGAGAAGACCCCAGCCATGACGCGCCAGCCATGAACCAGACGGTAAAACCGGACGACCTGCAGCCTGTAGATGACTACGGTCCGCTCTACGCCGCGCAAAAAAAGGTCTATCCGCAGAGCGTCACGGGGACGTTCCGCCGGATCAAATGGGGGCTGATGGGCGTCTGCCTCGGCGTCTATTATTTCCTGCCCTTCGTGCGCTGGAATCGCGGCCTCGGCGCCCCCGACCAGGCCGTGCTGATCGATTTCCCCAACCACCGCTTCTACTTCTTCTTCATCGAGCTGTGGCCGCAGGAGGTCTACTACTTTACCGGCCTCCTGATCATCGCCGCGATCGGCCTGTTCCTGATGAACGCGATCGGTGGCCGCATCTGGTGCGGCTATCTGTGTCCGCAGACGGTCTGGACCGACCTGTTCTATGCCGTGGAGCGCCTGATCGAGGGCGACCGGCGCGAGCGCATGAAGAAGGATGCCGCGAACGATCCGATGCGGCTGGAGCGGATCTCCGAGCTCGTGCTCAAGCATTCCATCTGGCTCATGATCGCCTGGTGGACCGGCGGCGCCTGGGTGCTGTATTTCAGCGACGCGCCGACCCTGGTGAAGGAGCTCGTCACCTTCCAGGGGCCGCCGCTGGCCTATATCTGGATCGCGATCCTCACCGCCACCACCTATACGCTCGCCGGCTTCATGCGCGAGCAGGTCTGCGTCTACATGTGCCCATGGCCGCGCATCCAGGCCGCACTGACCGATGAATGGGCGCTCAACGTCACCTATCGCTATGACCGCGGCGAGAGCCGCATGTCGGTCAAGAAGGCCGCCGAGCTGCGCGCGGCGGGCCAGCCCGCCGGCGACTGCATCGACTGCAAGCAGTGCGTGGCCGTGTGCCCGACCGGCATCGACATCCGCGACGGATCGCAGATGGACTGCATCCAGTGCGGCCTGTGCATCGACGCCTGCGACACGGTCATGACCAAGATCGGTCGCCCGACGCGGCTGATTGCGTATGACAACGACATCAACATTCATCGCCGCCAGGAAGGCAAGCCGCCGATCTACAAGCTCGTGCGCGCGCGCACCGTGGCCTATGCCGCGATCATCGCCGTCGTCGGCGGGGCCATGGTCTACAAGCTCGCGACCCGCTCGCTGCTCGAGGTCAACGTGCTGCATGATCGCAACCCGATCGCGATCAAGCTGTCCGATGGCTCGATCCGCAACGCCTATACGGTGCGCGTTCTCAACAAGCACGGCTTCGATCGCGTCATCGCCATCGACATCGAGGGGCCGGTCAATTCGACCGTTCACGTCGTCGGCGCCGATTCGGTGACGCCTGACCGGCCGATGATCGTGATCGGCCGCGACCAGACCGAGGAGCTGCGCCTGCTCGTGACCGCGCCCGAAGAGAACAATCCCGCGAAGTCGATCCCGGTGAAGTTCCACGTCACCGACATCGGCCTCGGCGTCGTCGCCTCCGCCACCGACAATTTCGTCAGCCCGTAAGCTAGGGGAGCCCGTCAATGGCCAGCCGTTCCAACCCGTCTTTCCAGCTGACCGGACGCATGGTGCTCGCCATGCTCCTCGCCTTCTTCGGGCTCGTGATCGGCGTCAACGTCTACATGATGAAGATGGCGATCTCGACCTTGCCGGGCACCGAGGTCGACAGCGCCTATAGCGCCAGCCTCGGCTATGAGAAGGAAATCGCGGCTGCGCGCGCGCAGGAGGCGCGGCGCTGGAACGTCGAGGCGCATATCGAGCGCGGTGCAAGCGGCGCTGCGGTGGTTCAGGTCAGTGCGCGTGACGCGAGCGGCAATCCGGTCTCGGGCCTGACCTTCCAGGGCCGGCTCGAGCGTCCCGCCGACAAGCGCGCCGATCAGGACGTTGCGCTCGCCGAGATCGGCAGCGGCGTCTATCGCGGCACCGCGGAGGCGATTGCGCCGGGTCAGTGGGACCTCGTGATCGAAGGCGATTCCAGCGGCCGGCGTCTGTTCATGTCTAAGAACCGCGTGCTGCTGAACTAAAGGGACTTCCGATCATGCAAGTGACGCGTGACTTCTCCCATTACGTCAAGGATCTCGGTGCCGGTCTGAAGCACATCGATCTCGCGGTCGAAGGCGTCAGCTGCGCCGGCTGCATGGCCAAGATCGAGCGCGGCCTCTCCGCGCTGCCCGACGTGACCCTGGCGCGCGTCAATCTGACCGACCGCCGCGTCGCCTTGGAATGGAAGCAGGGCACGCTCGACCCGGCGAAGTTCATCGATCGGCTCGCCGAGCTCGGCTACAAGGCCTATCCGTTCGAGAAGGCGAGCGCGGAAACCACCGAGGCGGAGGAATCGCGCTTCCTGCTGCGCTGCCTCGGTGTCGCGGCGTTCGCGACCATGAACGTGATGATGCTGTCGGTTCCGGTATGGTCCGGCAATGTCAGCGACATGCTGCCGGAGCAGCGCGACTTCTTCCACTGGCTCTCGGCCGTCATCGCGCTGCCGGCGGTGGCCTATGCCGGCCAGCCGTTCTTCCGTTCCGCCTGGCGCGCCTTGAAGACCGGCAACGTCAACATGGACGTGCCGATCTGCATCGGCGTGATCCTCGCCTTGGGCATGTCGATCGTCGAGACCTTCCATCACGCCGAGCACGCCTATTTCGACGCCGCGATCATGCTGCTGACCTTCCTCCTGGTCGGCCGCTATCTCGACCAGAACATGCGGCGGCGGACCCGCGCCGTCGCCGGCAATCTCGCCGCGCTGAAGGCGGAGACCGCGACCAAGTTCGTCGGCCCCGACGAGATCTCCGAAGTCCCGGTCGCTGCCGTTCGTGCCGGCGATCTCGTGCTGCTGCGGCCCGGCGAGCGCTGCGCCGTCGACGGCGTCGTCATCGAGGGCCGCTCCGAGATCGACCAGAGCCTGATCACCGGCGAGACGCTCTACGTGCCGGCCGAGCAGGGCACGGCAGTCTATGCCGGCTCGCTCAACATTTCCGGCACGCTGCGTGTCCGTGTGTCGGCCGCGGCCGAGGGCACGCTGCTGGCCGAGATCACTCGTCTGCTCGACAATGCCCTGCAGGCGCGCTCGCGCTACATGCGGCTCGCCGATCGCGCCTCGCGGCTCTACGCGCCGGTGGTGCATGCGACGGCCGCGCTCACCGTGCTTGGCTGGGTGCTCGCCGGCGCTGGCTGGCACGACGCCATCGTCACCGGCATCGCGGTGCTGATCATCACCTGTCCATGCGCCCTTGGCCTTGCAATCCCGACGGTACAGACGGTGGCCTCGGGCGCCATGTTCAAATCCGGCGTGCTGCTCAATGCGGGCGACGCGATCGAGCGTCTGGCTGAGGCCGATCACGTCATCTTCGACAAGACCGGCACGCTCACGCTGCCGGAGCTCGAGGTCGTCAACGCCGCCGACATCCCGGCCGATGTGTTCGCGCTTGCAGGCCAGCTCGCGCTGTCGAGCCATCACCCGGTCGCAGCGGCCGTCGCGCAGGCCGCGCAGGCTCGGTCGCCGTTGATGGGCGCGACCGAGGAGCCGGGGCAGGGCGTTCGCGCCGTCGTCGATGGCGTCGAGATCCGGTTGGGCCGTCCGGCCTTCTGCGGCGCCGAGGCGCTCGTCGCGCAGAACGGCAACGTCGATCCCGAGGCGTCCGTCGTCGCCTTCCGCCGCGGCACCGAGACCTTCCTGTTCTCGGTGCGCCAGGGCCTTCGTCCGGATGCCGACAAGATCATCGCCGGCCTGCAGCGGCGCGGCATCAAGGTCGAGATTCTCTCGGGTGATCGCGAGGCGGCGGTGGCCGCGGCCGCCAAGGCGCTCGGCATCGGCGAGTGGCGTGCCGGTGTGACGCCCGCCGACAAGATCGCGCGGATTGAGCAACTGAAGCGCTCGGGCGTCAAGGTGATGATGGTCGGTGACGGCATGAACGATGCGCCCGCGCTCGCCGCCGCCCACGTCTCGATGTCGCCGATCTCGGCCGCGCATCTCAGCCAGGCCACGGCCGATCTCGTGTTCCTCGGCCGGCCGCTGGCGCCGGTGCTGGCCGCGATCGACTACGCCCGCAAGGCGCTGCATCTGATGCGGCAGAATCTGTGGCTCGCGGTCGGCTACAATGTCCTCGCGGTGCCCTTGGCGATCAGCGGCGTCGTGACCCCGCTGATCGCGGCGGCCGCAATGTCGGGCTCGTCGATCTTGGTCATGCTGAACGCGTTGCGCGCCCGCAAGGTCGCCGGGGAGGCCACCTCATGGAAGTCATGATCATTCTGGTGCCATTGGCCCTGGCGCTCGGTCTGGCCGGCCTGGTCGGCTTCCTCTGGTCGCTGAAGAGCGGCCAGTATGAGGATCTCGAAGGCGCGGCGTGGCGCGCCATCGCCGACGACGATGAGCCCGTTGCGCCGGTTCAGCCCGAGGCCGCGCCGAGCCGGCCCTGAACGCCCGGCATTGGCATCATCGGTCGCACATCCCACCTGATGGCGTGCAATATCGCTGCGAACCGCAGGCCCGTCCCCGCGACGTCATCGTGCGAGGGGCCTTAGGAGTCGTTGCGGCCTTGCGCCTGCCAGATGGTGCGCTATTGCCGCGGTATCGATGGCTGGATGGCGTAACAACGGCGTCTCGTTGACGAACAGACCAATACGCCGTGTGGATGGAGGGGCAGACATGACCGAGATCGATAACGCGGCGGGTCCGGCGATCGATCGTCATCACGTCCCGGGACAGGTGGTTCTGGTGCTGCAGGGCGGCGGTGCGCTCGGCGCCTATCAGGCCGGCGTCTACCAGGCGCTGCACGACGCCGGCCTGGAGCCGGACTGGGTGATCGGAACCTCGATCGGCGCCATCAATGCCGGCCTGATCGCCGGCAACCCGGTGCATGAGCGCATGACGCGGCTGCAAGAGTTCTGGAAGCGGATGCATCGCAGCCCGGCCTGGACGCTGCCGACTGCCTTTCCGGATTTCAACGAGCTGCTGTCCTGCTGGACCGCCGTGACCCAGGGCATCCCCGGTTTCTTCCGTCCCAACGCGATGGCGCAGGCCGGGGAGGCCTATCCGCTCGGCGCCGAGCACGCCGGCTATTACTCCACCGCTCCGCTGCGCGAGACGTTGCAGGAGCTGGTCGACTTCGATTTTCTGAACAAGGGCGGGCTCCGCCTGACGGTCGGAGCGGCGCATGTCCGGACCAGTCGGATGCATTATTTCGACAGCCGCGACGGCATCATCGATGTCCGCCACATCCTGGCGTCAGGCGCGCTGCCGCCGGCGTTTCCAGCGGTCCGCATCGATGGCGAGCTGTATTGGGACGGCGGCATCCTCTCGAACACCCCGACCGAGGTCGTGTTCGACGACAATCCGCGCAAGGACTCGCTGATCTTCGCCGTGAATCTGTGGAATCCGCAGGGACCTGAGCCTGTGACCATGGCGGAGGTGTTCAACCGCCACAAGGACGTTCAATATTCGAACCGCATCGGCAGCCAAATCGAGCGTCATCAGCAGACGCACCGGCTGCGCCACGTCATCAATCAGCTGGCCGCGCGGCTGCCGGAGTCGGCGCGCAACGATCCGGCGCTGCGCGAGCTTGCAAGCTACGGTTGTCAGACCCGGATGCATGTCGTCCAGCTGCTGGCGCCGCAACTCGATCGCGAGCGACACACCAAGGACATCGATTTCACCGAGCGGGGCATTACCACGCGCTGGAACGCTGGCTATCAGCAAACACAATCGGTGCTCGAGCGGATGCCATGGGTTGGCGATTTTGATCCGCTGTCGGGGGTCGTGCTGCACGATCCCTTGGCCGCGGCCGAATAGCGGGCGTTGGCTTGCAATCACGATCGACACTCTATCGTCCGGTTGCCCCGCATCCGAGTACCGTCGGCGTCGATTCGGTTTAAGGGATTAGTTGTAGTTTGTTCTTAATCATTGCGGCGGCGGCACCATTGCCGCAACGCCTTTTCGCTGTCCGTACGGGGTGCCACGCGTCAGCTTCGCTGCGCGCGGTCGTGCTCACCATGTGGCCTGCGAGGCAACATCCGATTGGGATTGGCCAATGTCCGACCGTGTAGCGATCCGAAGCACCACCCCGCAGGCCGAGGCGGGCGCGGTCAGTCTGAAATGGAAGATCCTCGCGGGCAACCTGCTGACCGGCTTCTTTGCCATGGCCTTCGCCGTCGTGCTCGCCTGGAGCGGATGGGGCGATCTGCGCAAGCGCGAGCAGGGGTCCCGGGTCCTCGATGCCTTCGAGCTGGCGCTCAAGGTCAACGCCCAGATCCCGCTCGAGCGCAGCCAGTGGAATCTGCTCGCTGCGGCCGGGTCCGCGTCGGCCGACGACATTGCAAAGCTCGACAAGGCCATCGCAACCACCGATGAGGCGCTGCTGCAGGCCAAGACCGCAGCGCAGGCCGCCGGTCTGCCGACCGCGAGTCTCGATGCCGCGGAGCAGACCTTGCGCGGCGTTCGATCCGCGGCGCGCAGCGCCGCGCCGCTTCCGGCCGCGCAGCGCCCGGCGAACATCCAGGCGACGACGACCGACGGTCTCGGCCGTGCAGCCGAGTCCCTGAACGCGGCGATCGACGAGACGGCGATCGAGCTGTCGCGGGTCGGCGGCGATGTCGAGAACCTGTTGCCATCGGGCCAGCTGGCGCAGCTGTCGCAGTCGATGCGCACGATCAACGGCGCGCGCTCCGCGGTGCTGCGCTTTTTCATTCAGAACACCAACTGGACGCCGGCCCGACTGGCCGAGGTGACCGAGCAGAGCGGCCAGGTGACCCTGCTGTGGCAGCAGATCGAACTTGCCGCGCGCAGCGTCCGCAACACGCCGGAAGTCGCGTCGGCGCTCGAGCATGTGCGCTCGACACTGATGGGCGAGGGCGAGCGCCGCTACCGTCAGCTCGTCACCGCCGGGCGCGACGGTCAGCCGTCGCCGATCACGGCGGAGGAGTGGGGGCGCTGGACCACGCCGATGCTCAACAACGTGATCGTGCTGCGCGACGCCGCACTCAAGTCGGCCCATCAGGCGATCGATCAGTCCATCAGTGCGGCACGGCTGCGCCTGTCCATCGCGCTCGGTGTTCTGCTGATGGTTGTGATCGTGTCGGTCGCCGTGGTCATCGGCGTCGTCCGCGGCGTCATCGGCCCGCTGGTCGGCCTGACCGGCGTGACCTTGCGCCTCGCCAATGGCGAATTGAGCGCAGACATTCCCAACGAGTCCCGCAAGGATGAGATCGGCGCCATGGCGCGCGCGCTGAAGATCTTCAAGGACGCCCTGATCGCCAAGAAGGACTCCGATGAGGCCGCGCAGCGCGACGCGCAGGCGCAGATCGATCGGGCCCGGCGGCTGGATACGCTGACGCGCAACTTCGAATCGACGATCGCCGACATCGTCAACACCGTGTCGTCGGCCGCCTCGGGGCTGGAGACGTCGGCGGATACGCTGACCGACACCGCCAACCGTTCGAAGGAGCTGAGCACGGTGGTGGCGGCGGCATCGGAGGAAGCATCCGCCAACGTTCAGTCGGTGGCCTCCGCCACCGAGGAGCTCTCGTCCTCGGTGAACGAAATCAGCCGTCAGGTGCAGTCGTCGGCGCGCATGGCGGGCGAGGCGGTGCAGCAGGTTCGTCAGACCAACGGCCGGGTCGCCGAGCTGTCGCAGGCCGCGGCGCGGATCGGCGACGTCGTCGAGCTCATCAACAGCATCGCCGGGCAGACCAATCTCCTGGCGCTCAATGCGACGATCGAAGCCGCCCGCGCCGGCGATGCCGGCCGAGGTTTTGCCGTGGTCGCGACCGAGGTGAAGGCCCTCGCCGAGCAGACCGCGAAGGCGACCGAAGAAATCTCGCAGCAGATCTCGGGGGTCCAGGCCGCGACGCAGGAATCGGTGAGCTCGATCCAGGCGATCAGCTCGACGATCGAGCGGCTCGCTGAAATCGGCGCTGCGATCGCCGCCGCCGTCGAAGAGCAGGGCGCGGCGACGCAGGAAATCTCCCGCAATGTGCAGCAGGCCGCGCACGGCACCCAGCAGGTCTCGTCCAACATCACGGATGTGGAGCGCGGTGCGGCTCAGACTGGCTCGGCTTCCGCCGAAGTGCTGTCGTCGGCCAAATCGCTCGCCGGCGATTCCAACCGCCTCAAGCGCGAGGTCGGCAACTTCCTCGAAGCGGTGCGCGCGGCGTAAAGGTTGCAGCTTTAAGGCGCCAATGAAAAAAGCCCGGACGTTGTCCGGGCTTTATTGTTTGAGCGCAGCCTGGATGTCGCTGCGCTTATCCGGGCTATTTATCGCACTGGATTTCGAGGAAACGCATGCTGCTCTCATCGCCAAAGTCCCGATGACGACGACAGCAGGCGCCGCGATCTCAGTTTCACCCTCCCCCTCCAGGGCAGGGCTATCGCATATGACGATCGCAGTTTGCGCTCGTCTCTCTCCACGTCGTCATGGCCGGGCTTGTCCCGGCCATCCACGTCGCTCGGCATGCTGGGAACGACGTGGATGCCCGGGACGGAGCCCGGGCATGACGGAGTAACAAATTGGCAGGATTGCCCGCCGGGACAGTTCCTCCGCTTCATATGCGATAGCCCTGCCCTCCAGGGGAGGGTGGCGGCGGGACCAGCCTCGACTACGAAGCCAGCATCTTCCGGTACAACGCGTTGTAGCAGGCGGCCGACAGGTCCCAGCTGAACGAGCGCCCCATCGCCGAGAGCCGCATTGCGTTCAGCCGTTCGGTGCTGGTGAAGGCGGAGAAGGCGCGCTTCACGCCGCCGAGGAACGATTCCGCCGACGGCTTCTCGAACAGGAAGCCGGTCTCGCCATCGGTGATGGTCTCGGCGAGGCCGCCGGTCTGATGGCCGATCGGCAGCGAGCCGAAGCGCTGCGCATACATCTGGCTGAGACCACACGGCTCGAAGCGCGACGGCATAAGGGTGAAGTCGCTGCCGGCGAAGATGCGCCGGGCCTGGGCATCGTTGAATCCGATTGCCACCCCAATCGCATCGGGACGGCGCCGGTGAGCCTCCATCAGCGCGCGCTCGATCGCCGGCTCGCCGGTGCCGGTGACGACGATCTGGCCGCCGGCGCCGACGATCTCGTCGGCGGCCTCCAGCACCAGGTCGATGCCCTTCTGATGCACGAGGCGCGCAACGATGCCGAACATCGGACCGCGCGAGACCGCGAGCCCGAACTGCTTGCGGACATAATCGGCGTTGGCCTTCTTGCCGTCCCAATCGCCGGCCGCGAACGGCTGCGCCAGCTGCTGGCAGTAGCGGGGGTCCCAGCTCTCGTCGATGCCGTTGAGGATGCCGGTCAGCTCATGCGCGCTGGAGCGCTGGCGCAGCAGGCCCTCGAGGCCACAGCCGAGCTCGGAGGTCGTGATCTCCTGGGCGTAGGTGGAGCTGACCGTGGTCAGGTGCGACGCATAGACCAGGCCGCCTTTCAGGAACGAGAGCTTGTCGTAGAATTCGAGGCCGTCGATGTGGAACGACGATTCCGGCGCGCCGATCCGGCGCAACGAGTCGCGCGGAAACAGGCCCTGATAGGCGAGGTTGTGGATGGTGAGGATCGACGGCACGTCGACCCCGCGCCACGCCAGATAGGCCGGCACCAGCGCCGCCTGCCAGTCATTGGCGTGGACGAGATCGGCTGCCCAGTTCGTGTCCAGTGTGCCCGCAGCCAGTTCGGCGGCGGCCGCGGCAAGACGGCCGAAGCGGATGTCGTTGTCGGGCCAGTCCTGCCCGCTTTCGTCGCCATAGGGATTGCCCGGCCGGTCATACAGCTCGTCGCAGAGCAGGACGTAGACCGGCAGGCCATCGCGTGTCGATGATCGTCCGAGTGCGCACGCCGGCATCTCTGCCAGGGCGGCGCATTGGCCAACGATCTCGATGTGAGTGAGTTGCTCGATCACGTCCCGGTAGCCGGGCAACATGATCCTGACGTCGGTGTGTGAGCGCAGGGCCCGGGGAAGTGCTGCGGAAACCGCAGCCAGTCCGCCCACCCGGACGAAATCGTCCATTTCGGTCGTAACGAACAGAACCCGCAAGAGATGTCCTCGATCAAGCCCCATGGCTGTCCTATGCAAGAAAAGGTCCAAATCTGGTCATGAAGAAAATGGCGCGCCGCACGGCGGTGAGAGGCGAACGCTTTCGACATCGAATGGTTCGATCTGGACAAGACGGGCTCGGCGTCCGATGGCTTACGCTTCGTAAATCAGCGCGGCCGCGGCGGCCTTTCGCCAGTTTCGGCCGCGCCCGACACAGAAGAAACGCCAGAACAGGGGAGCTGTACGCGTGAACTTAGATGGAGAGCATGAGAGCCGTGTGAAGGGATGTTTCGACGGCCTGCGCGTCCTGGATTTTTCGACCACGATCGCCGGTCCGCATTGTGCACGCATGCTTGCAGACATGGGGGCCGACGTGATCAAGATCGAGTCAGCCGAAGGTGAAACGATGCGCACCCGGCCGCCGGTCCGTGGCGGCTGCTCGACGGCTTTCGGTCAGCTCAACGTCGGCAAGAAGAGCGTCGTGCTCGATCTCAAGTCGCGCGAGGCGGTCGAGGCGGTGCGTCGGCTGGTCGGAGCGGCCGATGTCCTGGTCGAGAATTTCCGGCCTGGCGTGATGCAGCGGCTCGGCCTCGACTTTGCGGTTCTGAGCGCGCTCAACCCGCGGCTGATCTACTGCTCCATCTCCGGCTACGGCCAGACCGGCCCGTCGGCGGAACTCCCGGCCTATGCGCCGGTGATCCATGCCGCCTCCGGCTATGACATGGCGCACCTCTCCTATCAGCCAGGACGCAGCCGGCCCGATTATTGCGGCATCTATCACGCCGACGTCGTGACCGGGACCTACGCCTTCGGCGCCATCGCATCGGCGCTCTATCAGCGCGAGCGCACCGGGCGCGGCCAGCACATCGACTGCTCGATGCTGGAATCGATGCTCAGCCTGACCTTGAACGAGATCCAATGGTCGCAATTTCCGGTCGCGCAGCCATCGCGGCCAACCTTTGGTCCCGCGGAGTGCCGGGATGGCTATGTGATGATCGCGATCGCCAGCGAGAAGACGTTCCAGAACCTGATGACCGTGATCGGCCATCCGGAGTGGGTTGGTGACGTGAGGTTCGAGAAATATTCCGACCGGCGGGCAAACTGGGGGGCGCTGATGGATGGCGTCGAAGCCTGGTCGCGCCAACTGAGCGTGGCCGGATGCCTGGACGCCCTGAACGCCGGTGGTGTGCCGAGCTCGGCCTATCGCAGCGTGGCCGATGCGCTGGCCGATCCGCAGATCGCGCATCGCGGTGCGTTGGCAGACGTCGAGGATGCCGCCGGCAGCTTCAAGGTCGTCAACCTGCCGTTCCGGATGTCCGAGGCTGTGGTCACAGCCGGTCCGCGGGCGGCGAGCCTGGGTGAGCATACCGCCGATATCTTGCGCGAGGCGGCTGCGATCGACGCCGCAAAACGTTGAGCTCGCTGAGGCAAAAGGCTGCAGGGCAGCCATGATCGCGCGCAGCGCGCGTGGTCTTGCCGCTCCGCGCGTTTCCGGCCAATGTCGCGAGGTTGCAAGAACAGTCCGGATCCGCCGGACGCGCATGCCGGGAGGAGATGTCGTGACGCCGTTGCCGTGCGCCGCCGTCGCCCGTCCGTCGTTGCGCCGTCCGGTCCCGCCGCCGTCCGGACCACGGGAGTGAAAGCATGAAGAGCTTCAAGGTCACCGATTTCAACGCGCCGCTGACCGAGGTCGACGAGCCGACTCCGCAGCCGTTCGGCAAGCAGGTGCTGATCAAGGTGAAGGCGGCCGGCGTGTGCCATAGCGACCTGCACATCTGGGAAGGCGGCTACGATCTCGGCCATGGCCGCAAGCCGCTGTCCCTCAGGGATCGCGGCGTGTCGCTGCCGCGGACCATGGGCCATGAGAGCGCCGGCGAGATCGTGGCGTTCGGACCCGAGGTCACCGAAGCCGAGAAGGGCGGGCTGAAGGTCGGCGACGTCGCCTTGGTCTATCCCTGGATCGGCTGCGGCACCTGCGCGACCTGCCTCGCCGGCGACGAGAACATGTGCCTGAAGCCGGCCTCGCTCGGCGTCTATTGCGACGGCGGCTATGCCGACCACATGACGGTGCCGCATCCGCGCCACCTGATCGACCTCAACGGGCTCGATCCGGTGACGACTGCGCCCTACGCATGCTCGGGCGTCACGACCTACAGCGCGCTCAAGAAGGTCGAGAAGGATTTCGATACGCCGATCGTGATCTTCGGCGCCGGCGGCCTCGGGCTGATGGCGCTGTCGATCCTCAAGGCGATGGGCGGCAAGGGCGCGATCGTCGTCGACATCGATGCCCGCAAACGCGAGGCGGCGCTTGCCGCAGGCGCGCTGGCGGCGGTCGACGGCAAGGCGCCGGACGCGCTGGAGCAGCTCAACAAGGCGGCGGGCGAGCCGATCCGGGCGGTCATCGATCTCGTCGGCAATCCTGCCACGGCGCAGCTCGGTTTCGACTGCCTGACCAAGGGCGGCAAGCTCGTCATCGTCGGCCTGTTCGGCGGCGGCGCGCCATGGGCGCTGCCGCTCATCCCGATCAAGGCGGTCACGATCCAGGGCAGCTATGTCGGCAATCTCCGCGAGACCAAGGAACTGCTCGACCTCGTCCGCACCAAGCACATCGCGCCGATCCCGGTGACGCCGATGCCGCTCGCCAAGGCCAACGACGCGCTGCGCGAGCTGCAGAAGGGCCAACTGGTCGGCCGCGCCGTGCTGACGCCGTAGAACACACCCTCGTCATCGTCATTGCGAGGAGCGAAGCGACGAAGCAATCCAGAGTCTCAACCAGGGCCCTGGATTGCTTCGCTTCGCTCGCAATGACGGCGCCAAATCCCTCATGCGACGAAGAAAAACATGCCCTCGACCAACGCACTCCACATCGCAGTCCTCCCCGGTGACGGTATCGGGCCGGAGGTCATGGCGCCGGCCCTTGAAGTGTTGCGCAAGGTCGAGGCCAAGGCCGGGCTGTCGCTGCGCTTCACGGAGGCTCAGGCCGGTGCCAACAACTATCTAGCGACCGGGGTTTCGATCGCCGAGTCCACCATCCGGCTGTGCGACGAGGCGGATGCGATCCTGCTCGGTGCCTGCGGCCTGCCGTCGGTGCGCTATCCCGACAACACCGAGATCGCGCCGCAGATCGAGCTGCGCTTCCATTTCGACCTCTATGCGGGCGTGCGGCCGGCGCGGTTGATCCCGGGCGTGCCGAGCCCGATCGTCGGCGCCGACAGCAAGGGCATCGACTTCGTCGTCATCCGCGAGTCGACCGAAGGCCTGTTCGCCTCGATGGGGAAAGGCGTGGTGACGCATGAGGATGCGCGCGAGACCCTCGTCATCACCCGCAAGACCTCCGAGCGTCTCTTCAACTTCTCCTTCAAGCTCGCCGCCCGCCGCAAGGCGCGCGGCCGCCCGGGCACCTTAGCCTGCGTCGACAAGGCCAACGTCTTCAAGGCCTTCGCCTACTTCCGCAAGATTTTCGACGAGGTCGCTCAGCTTCATCCGGATGTGAAGGCGGATCATCTCTACGTCGATGCCTGTGCGCTGATGCTGGTGAAGCGCCCGTGGGATTTCGACGTGCTGGTCACCGAGAACATGTTCGGCGACATCCTGTCCGATCTCGCTGCCGGCCTCGTCGGCGGCATGGGCATGGCGCCGTCGGCCGACATCGGCGACACGCATGCGGTGTTCCAACCCTGCCACGGCACTGCGCCCGACATCATGGGGCAGGGCAAGGCCAACCCGACCGCGATGATTCTGTCGGCCGCGATGATGCTGGACTGGCTGGCCGATACCCGTGGCATCGAGGGCGCCGCCGAGGCGGCCCAGCGGATCGAGCAGGCCGTCGACAAGGTGTATGCAGCTGGCCTCAAGCCATTCGAGTTCGGCGGCAGCGCCGGGACGGCCGAGGTGACCAGGGCGGTTCTGGAGGCGCTCTAGCGTCCCGTGAAGGCCGGCTTGCGCTTCTCCATGAAGGCGCGGCGGCCCTCGCGGAAATCGTCCGAATCCATGCAGGCGTCGCCGATCCGCTTGATGGCTTCCATGTCGCGGCGGCTCTCGTCCTTCAGCACCTCGGCGATGGTGATCTTGGCGGCCTGAACCGCCAGCGGGGCGTTGCCGGCGATGGTGCGGGCGATCTCGAGGGTCGCCGGCACCAGCTCGTCAGCGGCCATCATCCGGTCGACCAGGCCGATCCGCAGCGCCTCGCGGGCATCGATCCGCATCCCGGTATAGAGCAGCAGCCGGGCCTGTGACGGGCCGACCAGCGACACGAGGTTGCGCAGGCCGTCATGGCCATAGGCGATGCCGAGCTTGGCGGCGGGGATGCCGAACTGGCTGTCCTCGGCGGCAAAGCGCATGTCGGTCAGCATCGCGATCTGCAAGCCGCCGCCGAGGCAGAAGCCGCGGATGCAGGCGATGGTCGGCTTCGGGTAGGTCGCGAGCAGTGCGCGCTGGGCGGCGCTCCTCTGCGCATAGGCCTCGGAGGCCTCGGCGTTGTGGCGGGTCTGCTCGAACTGACTGATATCCGCACCGGACACGAAGGCCTTGTCGCCGGCGCCGGTCAGCACCACGACCCGGATGTCGGCATCGTCGCGCAGGGCGGTGAGCGCCTGGCCCAGCCCCTCCCACATCTCGAGCGACATCGCATTGCGCTTGTCGGGATTGTTGAAGGTGATGATCCCGACCCGGTCATCGACGGTCAGGAGGATCTTGCCCTCGGCGAAGGCAGTGGGCGGCTCTGAGATGGTCGGCATGGAGATCCGGGATGCGACAGGGGTCTCCCTATCGTTCACCGCGAGCCATGCGGCGTCAATGCGCGAGCGAGTGGTGAGCCGCGCCCGGCGAACCGCAGTCATGCCGCCACTTCCTATGACGGCAGAAAAGGCAGAAGAGAGGTGACGGGACCTCAGACCGCGCAACCATCGCTGGGCGGATCAGAAGGCCGGAGGACCAGCCGTGTCGATCGATCGGCCCGCAGGCCGACGCTGTGAACTCGCCCGAGCTGGCTGCGCGCCCGGCGCCCCCAAGTTGCGCCCTCGAGCGAAGATGGCCCATACCCATCACGAGGCGGGCTGCCTGAATGATCAGGCCGCCGACTCTATTCTTCGTTCGCTGCGATCGACTCCATCAGGGACACCAGCTGACGCTGCACGGTCTGGTCCTTGATCTTGCTGTAGGCACGCAGCAGGCGAAGGCTGAACGCGCTGTCCAGGAACAGCAGGCTCTCGACCTCGCGGGCCTTGTTGTCGCCGTCGTAGAAGAACGTCACGGGCACGTCGAGAGCGGTGGCGATCTGCTGCAGACGCGCAGCGCCGACACGGTTGACGCCCTTCTCGTACTTCTGGACCTGCTGGAAGCTCACGCCGAGCTTCTCGCCCAGCTCTGCCTGCGAGATCTTCTGCTCCACACGCCGGAGGCGAATGCGCTTGCCAAGTTCAATGTCGGGCTTGCCCGCACTGCGCTGCTTCATCTTCTTTGCCGCTGATTTGTTCATACTGATTTTACCGTCCTTCCATCGGAAATCCCCCGAATAAATGGGTCAGGGGTTCACCCATATATACTGTTTTAAGTTGCTGTGGATGAATGAATTCGTCTTTAAACCACGGGTATTTAGCAGGGTTAAAGGCCTCCACGAGCCAGTCGATCATGTGACGCACCCTAGGGATGCGTCCTGTGGTGGCATGGTATGACAGCCAGATATCGTAGGACCACTTGACATCAACCTCCAGGGGTATGATTTTCCCACCTAGAGCACTCGCATAGGTTGGAAACACCCCAATACCGGCGCCGTGGGCAACCGCCCAGTAATTGGCGCTCGAGACATTGGTGGTCATCGCAATCAGGTCCCGCTGCTCATAGCCGGGAAAGATGGTCGCAAAAGCTGTATTGGCCGCGGCTTCATCCGCCACTTGCAGAACCAACCGATGTTTGACGAGCTCGTCAATCGACTTCGGCGCGCCATACGTTTCCAGATATTTCTCGCTCGCAAAGCACATCAGGTGCATGCGGCCGAGCCGGACCAGCTTGACGTCGAGCGCCGCCGGCCGTGACAAATGGATGGCAATGTCGGCCTCGTGACGCGACACGTCCGCCGAGCGCATCGCGCAGTACAGATCGACATTCACGTTCGGGAAGTTCTGCTGAAACTCGACCAGCCGCGGCGCGAGCCAGAAGGTGCCGAGTCCCTCGGTCACCGCGACACGGACCTCGCCGGACGCGGCGCTGGCGAGGCCGTCGCCCGCGCGCAGCAGCTCGAACGAGGCGGCTTCCATGCGCTCGACGGCCGAGACCACCAGCGCGCCCTCGTCGGTGAGGCGCGCGCCGTGAACGTCGCGCGTGAACAGCGTCGCGCCGATCTGCCGCTCGAAATCATCGATGCGACGCCGCACGGCATTGATCGACAAGGTCAGCCGTTCGGCTGCCGAGCGGAAACTGCCGGCCCTGACGACCTCAAGGAAGATGCGTGCCGCGTCCCAGTCGGTGAGATTGGGCAAGGCCGATTTGCCGACGGCTGCCTTGGCTGGGGCAGGGCGATTCGAGACGGGACGCGTCGGCGCCTTGCCCGGCAGCGAGCCCTGTGCGGCCAAGCCGTCGTCGCCAAGGTCTCCGATTGCTTCGTCTCCGGCCTTTGCGGCGACCGACGGCTCCGCCTGCGTGGCAGGAGCCAGAGTCGCATGGGAGGCCGCGACCTCCTTGCGTTCCTTCTGAGGAACGCCCCGTTCCGCCACAACGCGCATACAAGCTCTCTCCGCCTGCTAGAGTGAGACCGATAAACTACGGAACATGGCCGCTTGGGTGCCATGGATTGGTTGAGACATTGACGCTCGAGACGAGTCTTTCGGCTTCGGTCCTTTGCAGCATGGTCTTACCGCCTGCCGACGCGCAGGGGTACACACAATGTATGCCAAGGACACGCTTAGCGCGAATCGATTCGAACATCGACGGTTTTTGCTTCAACCGCAATGAAATGGTATTCGAAGATGGCGCAGTGTCATGCTATCTTGATGAACGGATGGTGGCGCTGACTCGTCGGATGCCTGATTCTATCCAGCGTCGTCGCACGGTTACGTCGCGGGACGCCGGCGAGCCGACCACAGCTTTGAGCGCGGGGGGCGCAGCGGAGCTGTTTGGGACGCGCGCAGGGGAGCAACAGATGACGTGTTGGAAAGCCATCCGCGAGCCGGCATTTGCTCGGCTCCTTCTCGTCGCACGCTAGAACGGAACGACGCCCGTGGCCAATTCGGACGAACAGATGTTTGCAGTGCTCGCATCGCTCGAACAGTGCCGCGCGGCCTTGGTCGCGACCGGCAATCGCGAATCGGCGCATTTGATCTCGGTCGCCATCCTCGACCTGCGCATGAAGCTGAACCGTCTGAGCGAAGACGATCTGAAGTCGCTCTGCGATGAAATGGTTCAGTCTGACAATCCGGACAAGCTGCGTGATCCAAAGCTGCAGCCGGGCCAGCGTCGTCAGCCGCTCCTGCGAGTCGTTAAGTAGCACAGTTCGTTATGTGCACAAAGGTGCATTTAGCGCATTTGTGATATGTCGTGACGGCAAGGTGAGATCGGCCTGAATTGGACCGGCGCGCGTTCGAGTCGCAGATGGCAGGTCCTCAAAGGGCGCATTCTGTGCCGATCAGGCGTCGCCTCTGCCTTATCGCAGTCTGATCACGCGATCATGTACAGTCTGGCGTCGCTCGGCTGCCATGCCATGCGGGTGGCGGGCCATCGGCCGTAACTTCGGCACCTCTGTTGCGTAATCCCGGTATCGGCGGCATGAAGCGTCATGCCCCGGGCGTCAGGACGCCGCCGATGGGACGCAGCGTGGGATTCGCATGATTCAGAACGTATCGATTCCGGCGGCGTTCATCGCCGGCCTGGTGAGTTTCCTGTCGCCATGCGTCCTGCCGCTGGTTCCGCCCTATCTGGTCTACCTCACCGGCGCCACCATCGAGCACATCGAGAACGAGGAGGCGCCTGCCGCATCGCGGCGGGCCGTGATGATCTCCGCCGCGCTGTTCGTGCTGGGGTTCTCGACCGTGTTCGTGATGCTGGGGGCCAGCGCCTCGCTGATCGGTGGCCTCATCCGTGCCTTCTCCGAACAACTGTCGATCCTGGCGGGCATCGTCATCATCGTGATGGGTCTGCATTTCCTCGGCCTGACCCGGATCGCGTTCCTGATGCGCGAGGGACGGCTGCCGATCCCCAAGCCGGTCGGCCTGTGGGGCGCTTACGTCATGGGGCTCGCCTTCGCCTTCGGCTGGACGCCCTGCATCGGCCCGATCCTGGCGGCCATCCTTTCGATCGCTGCTGCCGAATCCACCGTCACCAAGGGCGCCGGGCTGCTGGCGATCTATTCCGCCGGTCTCGGCATTCCGTTCCTGGTCGCCGCCTTCATGATCGAGCAGTTCTCGGCGCTGTTCATGCGGATGCGCGGCCATCTCGTGAACGTCGAGCGCGCCATGGGCGTGCTGATGATCGTCACCGGCATCGGCTTTCTGACGGGGGCGGTCTCGACCTTCAGCATTTGGCTGCTCGAGACCTTCCCGGCGCTGCAGAGGTTCGGCTGATGCGCCGCTTCAATCGTCCAGCTTGCACGTGATGGTGTAGACGACGCCGGGCGGCAGGAAGTCGACGGTGGCCTCGCCGCCAAGCTGGTCGCGCGCGCTGCGCTCGATCAGGCGCGAGCCGAAGCCGCGCTGGATCGGGGCCGAGACCACCGGGCCGCCGGTTTCCTGCCAGACCAGCCGGAGGCGGCCCGGCAGCTTCTTGGCGGCGTCCGGCTGATTGAACTCCCAGGACAGCTCGACCATGCCGGTGTCGTTGGACAGCGCGCCATATTTGGCGGCGTTGGTCGCGATCTCGTGCACGATCATCGACAGCACGACGGCGAGCCGCGGTGACAGCGCGACCTTCGGGCCGGCGATCCGGATGCGCTCGGGATTGTTCAGCCGGTAGGGCTTGAGCACGCGGTTGATCACGTCGTCGAGCTCGGAGCCCTGCCATTTCTCCTTGCTGAGCAGGTTGTGCGCCTCGGCGAGCGCACCGAGCCGGCCCTCGAACTTCTCGCGCTCGAAGCGGCTGGCGCTCCGGAAGCTCTGGACCGCGATCGCCTGCAGGATCGCCAGCGTGTTCTTGACGCGATGGTTGAGCTCCTCGATCAGCAGATCGTGCAGCATCTCGGCGCGCGCGATCGTGGTCGCCATCCGCACCGCAAAGGCGAGGCCGATCGCGAGCATGATGCCGCCGATCAGGCTGGTGATGGCGAGGTTGCGCCACAGCGGCGCGACCAGCGAGTTCTCGGTGATGCCGGCCCCGATGATCCAGCCGGTCAGACTGGAATGGGTGAAGCTCGACAGCAGCGGCACGCCTTCGAGCGAGACGCTGGAGAGCGTCGCCTCATGCTCGCTGAGCATGCGGTCATAGACCGATGACGACGCCTGCTTGCCGATCGTATCGACAGGATTGGGCACCCGCGCGAATACGATCGCCTTGCGGTCGAGCAGCGACAGCGCCCAATCGTCGCCCGGGCGCTGCTTCTCCAGGATGGTCTGGAACATCTCGATCGGCGGGCTGAACGAGATGTCGTAGATGACCTCGCCGTCGCGGAACACGGGCACTTCGACGGTGACGATCAGGCTCTTCTTCACGACGCCGTAGAACAGGTCGGAATATTGCGGTCGCCGCGTCTCGAAGACGCGCTCGGTGATGGCGCGGTTGCTGCGCAGCGGCAGGTTGGCCGTGTCGGTCGATGCCGACGAGAACAGCTGGCGCCCATTGCGATCGGCCACCAGGATCGTGCCGTTCTTGCCGTATTGTTCGAGGAAGCCCATCGCGATCGGGCGGAAACGTTCAAAGTCGCCGGTGGTCAGCGCGT
Source organism: Bradyrhizobium sp. SSBR45G (assembly GCF_030159255.1). Classification (GTDB taxonomy): domain Bacteria; phylum Pseudomonadota; class Alphaproteobacteria; order Rhizobiales; family Xanthobacteraceae; genus Bradyrhizobium. The sequence continues at coordinate 63,605 of NZ_BSCT01000035.1, forward strand.
CGGTCAGCGCCAGCACCTGGATGCCCCCGGTCATCCGCTGCATCTCGGCATCGAGCGTCAGGCGGATGCTGCGCACGGTCTCGAGCACGCGCTGCCGCGCATCGCTGCGGTCCTGCGTGTAGTTGTGGAAGACGATTCCGCCCGCGAACAGGATGAGCGGCAGCGTGGTCCCTGCGACCAGGAGAGCGAGCCGGACGGGCAGGGAGAGCTTTGGCACGCAGGCCCCATGGATAGTGGTCTTGATCGACGTGCCCCGTGGCAGTGGACTCGAGGCCATTCGTGGCGTCGAGCCGATCGTCTGCCGCGAGCGGATATCAGGCTGGAGCGGCTGCGTCCGCAAGGATTGACGGTTGCAGCCGTTCACATCGCTGTCAACATAGGAAAGCATCGCGTGCGCGCCAAGCACATTGCGCGGCGTTTCCCGGTTCCCCCGGCGGCTTTGCCGCCACAGCCGAGCTGCTAGACGTTGCTCTCAGTAATGGCGGCATACACCATCGTCCGCAGTTCGCGGCGGATCGGATAGGCGCTCGACGGCAGCACCTGGGTCATGAAGATCGTGATCAGCTCTTCCACCGGGTCGATCCAGAACGCCGTGGAGGCGGCGCCGCCCCAGGCATACTCGCCGGCGGTGCCGGGGATCAGCGTTTTGGCCGGATCCATCGTCACCGAGAAGCCGAGACCGAAGCCGATGCCGTTATAAGCGGCTTCCGCGAACATCGAGCGCGACAGCGCCGGCAGGTCGACGCCGCCGGGCAGATGGTTCGAGGTCATCAGCTTCAAGGTCTTCGGCCCGAGCAGCCTGACGCCGCCCAGTTCTCCGCCATTGATCAGTGCGCGGCAGAACGTCAGATAGTCGGCCGTGGTCGAGCACAGGCCGCCGCCGCCGGAGATGAAGTCGGGCGGGCTCAGGAACGTGCTGGTGGCCGGGTCGTCCTGCAAGGTCAGGCCGCCCTTGCGGTCGGCGGCGTGGAACGACATCATGCCGGCCGGATCGGCCGAGTAGCAAGCGGCCAGCCGATGCGCCTTGGATGCCGGGACGTGGAAGTCGGTGTCGATCATGCCGAGCGGGTCGAAGATCCGCTCCTTGAGGAATTGCTCGAACGGCATGTCGGCGATCTTGCCGACGAGATAGCCGATGACGTCGGTGGAAACCGAGTAGTTCCAGGCCTCGCCGGGCGAGAACTCCAGCGGAATTTTCGCCAGATCATCGATCATCGACTGCAAGGTGCCGGCCTTCTCGACCGCGCCGATCTTGGCGTCGCGATAGGCGGCATCGACGTTGGAGCGCTGCTGGAAGCCGTAGGTCAGCCCCGAGGTGTGGCGCAACAGGTCGACGATCAGCATCGGCCGCGTCGGCGGCCGGCTGATGAAGGCCGGCGCGGTGCCGGCGACGAACACGCCGAGATTTTTCCATTCGGGAATGTATTTCGCGACCGGCTCGTCGAGCGCGACCTTGCCTTCCTCGACCAGCATCATGAAGGCGACCGAGGTGATCGGCTTGGTCATCGAGTAGATGCGATAGATCGTGTCGTTCGTGACCGGCACCTTGCGCTCGACATCCGCATGGCCGAGCGAGCTCGCGTGCACGATCTTGCCGCGGCGATAGACCATCAGCTGGGCGCCCGGAAAACGCCCGGCGTCGACGTAGCGCTGCTTCAGATGGGCATCGATGCGGTCGAGCGCGGCTTTCGACATGCCGACGGTGTCGGGCGAGGCGGGGGTCGGGGCGAGCATCGGGCGTCTCCGCTGTGATCTGGTTTCTGAGGACCTGCGCGAGGGCCATGTGCGCATGGTCATTTGTCCCGGGTGATAGCCGAAAAACGCCCCACTTCCAATGGCAGGCCAGGGATGCGTCGTGTACCCTTCCGCCTCGGGAGGATTGGCCATGACACAATTCAACGAAGCCGAGCTCACGGACGCCGTCGTCACGAGCTTTGACGGCACGCCCGACGCGCGCGCAAAGTATCTGCTGCAGGAGCTCGTCAAGTCGCTGCACGACTACGTCCGCCGCACCGGACCCACCTTTGACGAATGGGCTGCGGCCATCGATTTCCTGACCCGCACCGGGCAGACCTGCACCGCGAGCCGGCAGGAGTTCATCCTGCTGTCCGACGTGCTCGGCGTGTCGATGCTGGTCGACGCCATCAATCACCGCGACAGGGCCGGGGCGACCGAGACCACGGTGCTCGGCCCGTTCTATGTCGGCGAGCACAAGGTGACGCCCCACGGCACCGACATTTCGGCCAACCTGAAAGGCGAGAAGATGTTCGTTCAGGCGCGCGTGACGGATCTGTCGGGCGCGCCGCTTTCGGGCGCCACGGTCGATGTCTGGCACGCGGATGACGAAGGCTTCTACGATTCACAGCGGCCGTCCTATGCGAGCGATGGTCCGTCGTCGCGGGCGCGCTTCATCGCCGATGCCGAGGGGCGATTCTTCTTCCGCACTATTCTGCCGCGCAGCTATCCGATTCCGACCGACGGTCCGGTGGGGCAGATGATCGTGAACACCAGGCGCCACCCGATGCGGCCGGCCCATGTCCATTTCCTGGTCGATGCCGAGGGCCATGAGCCGCTGATCACCCATGTCTTCATCGGCGGCGATGCCTATCTCGACAGCGACGTGGTGTTCGGTGTGAAGGATGAGCTGATCGCGCAGGTCGAGCCGCGAACCGACCCGGTGATGCCGGACGGCAAGCTCGCCGCGGGTCCCTGGCACCTCATGACTTATGATTTCCGGATGAAGCCGGGCGCCGGGACCGCACCCAAGCCGATGCTGCCGGAGGCGGCGACCGAGGCCGCCGAATAGTGCCTGACGCTGCGCCCACTTCTTGTGCAACGCACAGGAAGTGGGCGAATCGCAAATTTTACGTGCGGCCGCCGCCGTCCAAAGCTCCCTGTCGATTTGCCTAGACGATTGATTCATCAAGACTTCCGGATCGCCAGGTCCTTGGCATGAAGCTTGAATAGATGGCACTCGACGCCATCGATGCCGTCTGCGCAAACCCCATCCGAGATCTGACGCTGCCCCTTCCGAGGCTCTCCTCGGAACGCGCCCCTGCGCGCGATCGACGGCGACTGACGGACGGGCCATTCCACCATCGAGCGCTTTACACAAAGGACGACTGCACTCATGACGAAGACCGCCCATCCTGCCCGCCGCAATGGCCTCAGCCGCCGTCAGCTCCTGAAGGCCGGTGCCGGCACCGCAGCGCTGCTCGCGGCCGCCAAGTTGAACCTGCCGGCGGGCGCCTTCGCCCAGGGGGCAGGGCCGGAAGTCACGAGTGCCAAGCTCGGCTTCATCGCGCTGAGCGATGCCGGTCCGTTGTTCGTCGCCAAGGACAAGGGTCTCTTTGCCAAATACGGCATGCCCGATGTCGACGTGCAGAAGCAGGCCTCGTGGGGCACGACGCGCGACAACCTCGTGCTCGGCTCCGAGGGCAACGGCATCGACGGCGCCCACATCCTGACGCCGATGCCTTATCTGATTTCATCCGGCAAGGTGACGCAGAACAACCAGCCGACGCCGATGTACATCCTGGCGCGGCTCAACCTCGATGCGCAGTGCATCTCCGTCGGCAAGGAATATGCCGACCTGAAGCTCGGCCTCGACACCGCGCCGTTCAAGGCGGCGCTGGAGAAGAAGAAGGCCTCCGGCAAGTCGATCAAGGCCGCGATGACCTTCCCCGGTGGCACCCATGATCTGTGGATCCGCTATTGGCTGGCCGCGGGCGGCATCGATCCCGACAAGGACATCGAGACCATCGTGGTGCCGCCGCCGCAGATGGTGGCCAACATGAAGGTCGGCACCATGGACTGCTTCTGCGTCGGCGAGCCGTGGAATGCGCAGCTCGTGAACCAGGGCATCGGCTACACCGCGGTCACCACAGGCGAGATCTGGAACAAGCATCCCGAAAAGTCCTTCGCGATGCGCGCAGCCTTCGTCGACAAATATCCAAAGGCCGCGAAGGCGCTGACCATGGCGGTCATGGAAGCCCAGCAGTGGTGCGACAAGATGGAGAACAAGCAGGAGCTTGCGACCATCATGGCCAAGCGGCAGTGGATCAACTGCCCGGTCGAGGACGTCGCGGGTCGTACTGCCGGCAAGTTCGATTACGGCACCGGCAAGGTGGTCGAGGACTCGCCGCACATCATGAAGTACTGGCGCGACTTCGCATCCTATCCGTTCCAGAGCCACGACCTCTGGTTCATCACCGAGGACATCCGCTGGGGCAAGTACGAGGCCGGCTTCGACGCTAAGGCACTGATCGCCAAGGTCAATCGCGAGGACATCTGGCGCGAGGCCGCCAAGGAGATGAACGTTGCCGCCGGGGAAATCCCGACCGCCAAGTCGCGCGGCAAGGAGACCTTCTTCGACGGCAAGGTGTTCGATCCGGAAGATCCGGCCGCCTATCTGAAGTCGCTGTCGATCAAGCGCATCGACGCCTGATCAAGACCCGCCGCGCGCGGACAAGCGCGCGGCCCCTCTCATTGCACGGAGAAAAGCTTCCGATGTCCATGCCAGCGTTGACCAATGATCGCGCTCCCAAGGCCGTGCCGACGGCGTCCACGTCTGCGTCCGTCGTGACGATGACGCCGAAGCAGCCGCCGAAGGCCGAGCGTTATGTGAAGATGGTGCGCGAGGTCGCGGTGCGTGTCGTGCCGCCGCTGATCGTGCTGGCGCTGTTCCTGCTCGTGTGGGAGCTCTTGTGCCGCCGCGCCGGATCGGCGCTCCCGCCGCCGTCGCGCGTTTTCAGCGAGACCCGCGAGCTCATCTTCCATCCGTTCTTCGACCATGGTGGCATCGACAAGGGCCTGTTCTGGCACCTCGAGGCCAGCCTCCGGCGCGTCGCGATCGGCTATGCCATCGCCGCTGTGGTCGGCGTCGGCGTCGGCACCCTGATCGGTCAGTCGGTCTGGGCGATGCGCGGTCTCGATCCGATCTTCCAGGTGCTGCGCACGATCCCGCCGCTCGCCTGGCTGCCGCTGTCGCTCGCGGCCTTCCGCGACGGCCAGCCCTCGGCGATCTTCGTGATCTTCATCACCTCGGTGTGGCCGATCATCATCAACACCGCGGTCGGCATCCGCAACATTCCGCAGGACTATCGCAACGTCGCGGCGGTGGTGCAGCTCAATCCGCTGGAGTTCTTCGCCAAGATCATGATCCCGGCGGCGGCGCCCTACATCTTCACCGGCCTGCGCATCGGCATCGGCCTGTCCTGGCTCGCGATCGTTGCAGCCGAAATGCTGATCGGCGGCGTCGGCATCGGCTTCTTCATCTGGGACGCGTGGAATTCCTCGCATATCAGCGAGATCATCCTGGCGCTGTTCTATGTCGGCATCATCGGCTTCGTGCTCGACCGCCTGATTGCCTTCGTCGGCAAGATCGTCACCCGCGGCACCGCGACGAACTGAGAGGAACAGATCATGGCCTATCTGAAGCTCGACCACGTCGACAAGATCTTCACCCGCGGCACTGCGACCACCGAGGTGCTCAAGGACATCAACCTCACGATCGAGAAGGGCGAGTACGTCTCGATCATCGGCCATTCCGGCTGCGGCAAGTCGACGATGCTCAACATCGTCGCCGGCCTCACCACGGCGACCACCGGCGGCGTGCTGCTGGAGGAGCGCGAGGTGAACTCGCCCGGGCCCGACCGCGCCGTCGTGTTCCAGAACCACAGCCTGCTGCCCTGGCTGACGGTCTACGAAAACGTGCGTCTCGGCGTCGACAAGGTGTTCGCCAAGACCAAGACGAAGGCCGAGCGCGACGCCTGGACCCTGCACAATCTCAACCTGGTGCAGATGGCCCATGCCAAGGACAAGCGTCCGAACGAGATCTCGGGCGGCATGAAGCAGCGCGTCGGCATTGCGCGGGCGCTGGCGATGGAGCCGAAGGTTCTCTTGCTCGACGAGCCGTTTGGCGCGCTCGATGCGTTGACCCGCGCGCATTTGCAGGACTCGGTGATGGCGCTGCATCAGAAGCTCGGCAACACCATCCTGATGATCACCCACGACGTCGACGAGGCCGTGCTGCTGTCGGATCGCATCGTGATGATGACCAACGGCCCGAGCGCCCATATCGGCGAGGTGCTCGAGGTCGCGCTGCCACGCCCGCGCAAGCGGCTCGAACTCGCTACCAACGCGACCTACGTCAAGTGCCGCCAGCGCGTGCTCGAATTCCTCTACGAGCGCCACCGCTTCGTCGAGGCGGCCTGACGAAGACGGCACGCGGAGAGGGAATCGAACCACTCTCCGCGTGAGACGACCAACAGGCTCTTGTCCGTTTTCAGCTCAGGAATTGCCGATGACCCCGTCTCAGATCACGCTCGTTCAGGACAGTTTTGCCAAGGTTGCGCCGATCTCGGCGCAGGCCGCGATCCTCTTCTACGACCGCCTGTTCGAGGTGGCGCCGCAGGTCAAGGCGATGTTTCCCACGGATATGACCGAGCAGCGCAAGAAGCTGATGGGCACGCTGGCGGTCGTCGTCGGCGGATTGTCGAATCTGGAAGCGGTGCTGCCGGCGGCGAGCGCGCTCGCCAAGCGGCACGTCGGTTATGGCGCCAAGCCGGAGCATTACCCGGTGGTGGGAGCGGCGCTGCTGTGGACCCTGGAGAAGGGGCTGGGCGATGCCTGGACGCCTGAGGTCGCCGAGGCCTGGACCGCGGCCTACGGCACGCTGTCCGGCTACATGATCTCAGAGGCCTACGGCAAGGCTGAAGCGGCGGAGTAGGCGTCTTGAGTGAACCGCTCGTCATCGTCGGCAACGGCATGGCCGCTGCAAAGCTGGCCGAGGAGCTGTCGCAGACCGCGCTCGGCCGCTACGCCATCGCCGTCATCGGCGAGGAGCCACGGCTCGCCTATAATCGCGTGCTGCTGTCGTCGGTGCTGGCCGGCGAGGTCGCCTCGCACGAGATCGAGCTGAAGCCTGCCGACTGGTGGCGTGCGCGCGGCGTGACGCTGAAATATGGCGCGCGTGTCTCCGGCATCGACGTCGGACGGCGCGAGCTGCAGATCGAGAACGACGAGAACGTCGCGTTCTCCCGCCTCGTCCTGGCCACCGGCTCGCTGCCGCTGCGGCTGCCCGTACCCGGCGCCGATCTGGCGGGCGTGCACACGTTCCGTGACAGCCGCGACGCCGACGTGCTGCTGAGCCTGGCTGCCAAGAAGGCGCGCGTCGTGGTCGTCGGCGGCGGACTGCTCGGGCTGGAGGCCGCCTATGGCCTGGCGCGCGCCGGCGCCACGGTGACGCTGGTGCATCTGATGGATCGCCTGATGGAGCGGCAGCTCGATGCGCCTGCCGCCGCGCTGTTGAAGGCGCTGGTCGCGCGCAAGGGAATCGAGGTTCTGCTCAATGCCAGCACGGCGGTCATTCATGGCGAGGCCCGCGTCGAAAGCGTCGAGCTGGCCGACGGGCGGCGGATCGCTGCGGATGCGGTGATCTTCGCGGCCGGCATCCGGCCCAACGTCGCGCTCGCCAAGGAGGCGGGGCTCGCGGTCAACCGCGGCATCGTCGTCGACGACGCGATGCAGACCTCTGCGCCAGGAATCTTCGCGCTGGGCGAATGCGCCGAGCATCGCGGCACTTGCTACGGGCTGGTCGAGCCGGCCTATGAGCAGGCGCGGGTGCTGGCGCGGCATCTGGCGGGCCGCAAGGCCGCCTATGGCGGCAGTGTCGTCTCGACCAATCTCAAGGTCTCGGGCGTGTCGGTGTTCTCGGCCGGCGATTTCATCGGGGCTGAGGGCAGCGAGACGATCGTTCTCAACGACGCCAGGCGCGGCATCTACAAGAAGCTGGTCATTGCCGAGGGGCGCCTCACCGGCGCCGTGCTGATCGGCGAGACTCAGGATGCGCTGTGGTATCGCGATCTGATCCGCAATCGCGAATCGATCGTCTCGATCCGCACGGAGATGATGTTCGGCCGCGCGGCGGCGCGGCCACGGGCAGCGTGAGAAGGGGCCACGCACGACCATGACGACAGTCGATCCGAAGCTACGTACGGTGCGCACCGCCTGTCCTTATTGCGGTGTCGGTTGCGGCGTGCTGGCGACGCCAGACGGCAGCGGCGGCGCGGCCGTCTCAGGCGACCCGGTGCATCCCGCCAATCTCGGCCGACTCTGCTCGAAGGGCTCGGCGCTCGGCGAGACGCTGGGGCAGGAGAGCCGTCTGCTGCATCCGATGATCCGCTGCAAGCACGGCATGGAGCGGGTGGCGTGGAGCGATGCGCTCGACCACGTCGCGAGCCGCTTGAAGCACATCGTCGCCCGCGACGGCGAGGATGCGGTGGCGTTCTATCTGTCCGGTCAGATGCTGACCGAGGACTATTACGTCGCCAACAAGCTGATGAAGGGCTTTCTCGGCTCAGCCAATGTCGACACCAATTCGCGGCTGTGCATGGCCTCTTCGGTCGCCGGCCATCGCCGCGCCTTCGGCGCCGACACCGTGCCCGGCACCTATGAGGATCTCGACCACGCCGATCTGCTCGTCTTCGTCGGCAGCAACGCCGCCTGGTGCCATCCCGTGCTGTACCAGCGCATGCTCGCCAACAAGCAGAGCCGTGGCGCGAAGTTCGTCGTCATCGATCCGCGCCGCACCGATACCGCCAGCGAAGCGGACCTGTTCCTCGGCTTGAAGCCGGGCACCGATGCGGCGCTGTTCTCGGGTCTTCTCGTGCATCTCGCCGACACCGGCGCGCTCGATCACGCCTACATCGCGAGCTTCACCAGCGGCTTCGACGAGACGCTCGCGCGCGCCCGCAGCCTCGCCGGCAGTGCGGCTGCGACCGCGCTCGCGACCGGCCTGTCCGAGGCCGACGTTGCCGCCTTCTTCAAGCTGTTCCGCGACACGCCAAAGGCTGTCACGCTGTACTCGCAGGGCGTCAACCAGTCGGCGCAGGGCACCGACAAGGTCAACGCGATCCTGAACTGCCATCTTGCCACCGCGCGCATCGGCAAGCCGGGTATGGGGCCGTTCTCGCTGACCGGCCAGCCCAACGCGATGGGCGGCCGCGAGGTCGGCGGCCTCGCCAACCAGCTCGCCGCCCATATGGGCTTCACGCCGCCGGACATCGACCGTATCAGGCGCTTCTGGAAGGCCTCCAACATCGCCACCCATGAGGGGCTCAAGGCGGTGCAGATGTTCGAGGCGATCGCGCGCGGCGAGATCAAGGCGCTGTGGGTAATCGGCACCAATCCCGCAGTGTCGCTGCCGGACGCCGATCTGGTTCGCACCGCGCTGAAGAAGCTCGAGCTGTTCGTCGTCTCCGAGAACGTCCGCTCCAACGACACCGTGGACGTCGGTGCCCATGTGCTGCTGCCGGCGCAGGCCTGGGGCGAGAAGTCGGGCACCGTCACCAATTCCGAGCGGCGCATCTCTCGCCAGCGCGCCTTCATGGCGCCGGCCGGCGAGGCCAAGCCGGATTGGTGGATCGTGAGCGAGGTCGGCAAGCGGCTCGGCTTCGCACAGGCGTTCAACTACAATTCCGCGGCCGACGTGTTCCGCGAGCATGCGGCGCTGTCGGCGTTCGAGAACGACGGTGCCCGCGATTTCGACATCGGCGCGCTGGCGACGCTCAGCGACGACGAATACGAGACGATGGCGCCGATCCAATGGCCGGTGCGCGCGGGCAAGCCGCCCGAGCCGCGCTTCTTCGCCGACGGCGCCTTCTACACCAACGACCGCAAGGCGCGCTTCGTCGCGCCGGAGGTGCCGGCGCTGCGCAGCGAGACCAATGCCGCGCGCCCGCTGCGGCTCAACACCGGGCGCATCCGCGACCAGTGGCACACGATGACTCGCACCGGCCTCAGCCCGCGTCTCGGAGCGCATCTGCCGGAGCCGTTCGTCGAGGTGCATCCGGACGATGCGCTGCGCTACGGCCTGATGCATGACGGTTTTGCCAAGGTCACGACCGAGCACGGCCAGTGCATCCTCAAGGTCGTCGTCAGCGAGCGCCAGCAGCGCGGCATGCTGTTCGCGCCGATCCATTGGAACGCGACCAACTCCTCGCATGGCCGCGTCGGCGCGCTGGTCGCCTCGCACACCGATCCGTTCTCCGGCCAGCCCGAGGCCAAGGCGACGCCGGCCGCGATCAGCTCCTATGAGTACGTGTTCCGCGGCTTCGTCCTGGCGCGCACCGAGCTGCCGCTGCCGCCGAACCTGTGGTGGGTGCGGGCGACGGTGCCGGGCGGCTTCGGCTATCTGTTCGCCGACAATGGCGACCTCATGCGCTGGCCGGCCTGGCTGAGGGCGCGCGCCACCGACGACGTCGCCGACTACATGGATGTTGGCGGTGGCGTTTATCGCGCGGCGTCGTACGCCGGCGACCGGCTCGAGACCTGCGTGTTCGTCGGCCCGGGCCATGATGCCGGTGACTGGAATGTCGTGAAGACGATGTTTGCAGCCGACAGCCTCGATGACGATCAGCGCCGCATGCTGCTGTCGGGCCGCGCGCCCGATGGCGTCGGTGGCGGCCCGGTCGTCTGCGCCTGCTTCGGCGTCGGCCGCGACACCATCTGCGACGCCATCGCCGCCGGCGCGCGCACGCCGGCCGCGATCGGCGCGCAGCTCAAGGCCGGCACCAATTGCGGCTCCTGCATCCCCGAGATGAAGCGGCTGATCGCGCAGGCGCCGGCACAGGCTGCCGAGGCCGTGAAGGTGGCGAGCTAGCTCAACGTCGTCATTGCGCGCGGAGCGAAGCAATCCAGAGTCCCCCGGCGACTCTGGATTGCTTCGTCGCCTGCGGCTCCTCGCAATGACGACGCGAGGCAATCGACGCCATCCGCGCCATCCATTATGCTCGGCGCCATGAAGCACAAGACATTCGGAACCGGCGGGGCCAGCGTCTCCGTCATCGGGCAGGGCACCTGGTATCTCGACCACGCCGACCCCAGCCGCGCCATCGCCACCCTGCGCCGCGGGCTCGATCGCGGCATGAGCCACATCGACACCGCCGAGATGTACGGCAACGCCGAGCTCATCATCGCGGAGGCCATCGCCGGCCGGCGCGACGAGGTGTTCCTGGTTTCCAAGGTGCTGCCCAGCAACGCCTCGCGCAAGGGCACCATCACTGCTTGCGAGCGCTCGCTGAAGCGGCTGAAGACCGACCGCCTCGACTGCTATCTCTTGCATTGGCCGGGCTCGTATCCCCTGGAGGAGACGGTCGCAGCCTTCGAGGAGCTCAAGGCCGCCGGCAAGATCGCATCCTGGGGCGTCAGCAATTTCGACGTCGACGATCTCGACGAGCTGCTCGAGGTCGCAGGCCCCGGCAGGATCGCCTGCAACCAGGTGCTCTACCATCTGCAGGAGCGCGCCATCGAGCACGCCGTCATCCCGTGGTGCGGCCAGCACGGCGTCGCCGTGGTCGCCTATTCGCCGTTCGGGCATGACGACTTTCCGGAACGCCGCAGCGACGGCGGCGAGGTGCTGCAGCGAATTGCAGAGCAGCATCAGGCCACGCCGCGGCAGGTCGCGCTCGCCTTCCTGACCCGTGCGTCGTCGCTGCTCGCGATCCCCAAGGCCTCGCGGCCGGAGCATGCCGAAGACAATGCTGCCGCAGGCGATGTCGAGCTGACCGCGGCCGAGATCGCCGCGATCGATCGCGCCTTCCCGCGCGGGCCGAAGCCGCGCGGTCTGCCGATGCTGTAGTGCAGCATCACGGAGTATTACGGAGTTTTGCTACCGCGGCGCGTGGCCAGCGCATAGATGCTGCCCGCTTTCAATGGGTTGTCGCGGCGGCGTGATTGGCGTTTTGTCGCCGCTCACCGAATCGTTCCGCCTCTCAACGTCCGAGTTCGACCGTGACCCCGCCTCCGAGTGCGGCTGCCGCCGCGCGACTCGACGAAATCCCGACCCCCGCGCAGCAGAAGCCGAACGCCGCCCGCAAGCGCGCGCCGGCCCGGGCCGACCGGCCGTTCCGCGGCATCGCGCTGATCCTGCTGTCGACGGTGTTCCTCGGCACGTCGGATGTCACGGCGAAATACCTCTCCAAGACGCTGCCCTCGATCGAGATCACCTGGATCCGCTTCGTCATCTTCGCAGCGATCATGGTGCCGGCGATGATCCCGGGCTCGCCGCTGTTTGCGATGCGCACCGAGCGGCTCAAGTTCCAGCTGCTGCGCGGCGTCGCACTGCTCGGTTCGTCGCTGATGTTCATCACCGGTTTACGCTATCTGCCGATTGCGGAGGCCTCCGCCACCGGCTTCGTCGCGCCGCTGTTCGTCACCGCATTGTCGATCATCTTCCTCAGCGAGAAGGTCGGCCTGCGCCGCTGGATCGCGACCGCCGTCGGCCTGTGCGGCGTGCTGATCATCCTGCGGCCGGGCACCGGTGCCTTCCACCTCGCCGCCTTGTTCCCGATCGCCTCGGCGTTCGCCTGGGCCTGCACCCTGATCATGACGCGCATGATGAGCGGCCGCGAGCACGCCATCACGATCATGACCTATTCGTCGATCGTCGGCGTCTGCATGGTCTCGGCCATGGTGCCGTTTGTCTGGGTCACGCCGTCCTGGCAGGACATCGGCTTCGGCGTGCTGATCGGCGTCGCCTCGACGATGGGGCAGTGGATCGTGGTGCTGGCGTTCCGCTATGCCGATGCCTCGGTGCTGGCGCCGTTCTCCTACACCCAGCTGTTGTGGGTCAGCATCCTCGGCTTCCTGGTGTTCGGCGAGGTGCCGGATGTCTGGACCATCGCCGGCGCCGCCTTCATCGTCTCCAGCGGCCTCTACACCGCCCACCGCGAGCGCGTCCGCCGCTCGCAGCTGCTGCAGGTCGCCGGCGAGAGCTCGCCGAATCCCTGAGCGGTGTTCCGCCGCTTCGCTCGGCACAGAATGAGACTGGCGTGGCTTGGAGCCGGCCGTTGCCGATGCTAGGTGTGCCCCGCGCAACAACAACAACAGGGGAGCACGCCGACATGATCGAACTCACGCCCGAATCCGTCCTGCCCGATGATGGTGCCAGCGGCACGCTGGTCGGCCGTATCTGGCGCCCTGATGTGGACGGCCCGGCCGTGGTCGCCGTCCGCGACGACGGCGTGTTCGACGTCACCGCGGCCTTCCCGACCGTCACTGCGCTGTGCGAGCACGACGATCCCGCAACGGCCCTGAATGCAATGAAGGGCGAGCGCATCGGCGCTCTCGCCGACATCCTCGCCAACACGCCGCCGGACCGCCGTGATCCGGCCAAGCCGTGGCTGCTGGCGCCGGTCGATCTGCAGGTGCTCAAAGCGGCCGGCGTCACCTTTGCGATCTCGATGCTGGAGCGCGTCATCGAGGAGCGCGCGCGCGGCAATCCGGCCTCCGCCGAGGCGATCCGGAAAGAAGTGGTGCGCCTGGTCGGGGACGATTTCTCCAAGCTCAAGCCCGGCTCGGACCAGGCGATGCATCTGAAGCAGGTGCTGATCGAGCAGAACGCCTGGAGCCAGTATCTCGAGGTCGGCATCGGCCCCGATGCCGAGGTCTTCACCAAGGCGCCGACCTTGTCGTCGGTCGGGTCAGGCATGGATGCCGGCTTGCATCCGAAATCCACCTGGAACAATCCGGAGCCCGAGGTCGTCCTGGTCGTGTCGAGCCGCGGCGCCATCGTCGGCGCGACGCTCGGCAACGACGTCAACCTGCGCGACTTCGAGGGCCGCTCGGCGCTGCTGCTGTCCAAGGCCAAGGACAACAACGCCTCCTGCGCCATCGGCCCGTTGCTGCGCCTGTTCGACAAGAGTTTTTCGCTCGACGATGTCCGCAAGATGGAGGTCGCGCTGACCGTGACCGGCAGCGACGGCTTCGTGCTCGACGGCCATTCCTCGATCTCGAAGATCAGCCGCGATCCGACCGACCTCGTCGCCCAGACCATCGGCGCCGTGCATCAATATCCCGACGGTTTTGCGCTGTTCCTCGGCACCATGTTCGCCCCCGTCAAGGACCGTGATGCCCCGGGGCAGGGCTTCACCCATAAGCGCGACGACATCGTCACCATCTCGGCCCCGCAACTTGGCCGCCTCGTCAACCGCATGCGCAACAGCGACGAATGCGAGCCTTGGACGTTCGGCGTTGGGGCGTTGATGCGCAGCCTGGCGCGCCGGAAATTGATCTGAGGCACGCGGTTTCCAGAAACTCCGTCATTCCGGGGCGCGCGCAGCGCGAGCCCGGAATCCATACGCCGCAGCGGGCGTGAGGCAAATGGTCTGAGTTACGATCGCGCTCCACAATACAGATTAGTGGTTATGGACTCCGGGCTCGCTCGCTGGCGCGAGCGCCCCGGAGTGACGGCGAGGTTGGAGTTGCCGCTGTTGGCTCTTCACACATGCCCCGACGCCATCTGCGCGGCAGCGCGGCGCGGGCGCTCCTGCAGTTGGGACAGATCACCGAGCGCGCGCTCGCGGACCAGCGACAGGGCGTGGTCGCGTTCGGCGGCCGTGCTGCGGCGCGGCTCGGCGGGGCGGCGCGGGGCCAGGTCGTCCTCGATCGGATCCTTCGGCACAAGCGACAGCGCCCGCTCGAACGGGTCGAGCGAGGCCTCGCGGCTCTTGCCGCCGTCGCGGCTTGGCTCCGGCTCGGCCGGCCGGCGTGCCACCAGCGTCTTGATGCGTCCGATCAGGCCGGACGGCGCCTCCGGCGGAGCGGAGTCGAACGGATCGGCATAGAAGGTCGCGCCGGCCTTCTCGACCATGCCCGCGAGCGCGCTGACCATGCGCGGCGAGCCGCAGGCATAGACGACATCGGAGGCGGTGAGCGTCGGCATGTGCGGCTCGATCCGCCCGGTGCGGATCGAGGGATGATTGATCGGGCCTTCCTCGACGGTCGGGATGATCGTGACGTTCGGCAGCCGCGCCAGCTGCGCCAGGATCGGCGTCATGTAGAGCTGCGGCAGCTTCTTGGCGCCGGCGATGATGACCATCGGCCGGTTGCGCTGCTCGCGCAGCGCCATCGCCGCGATGGCCCAGATCGGCGCAAAGCCGGTGCCGCTGCCGACGAGGATCAGCCGGCCGGTCCCGCCGGGCCGCAGGAAGGCATGACCATAGGGCCCCTGGATGCGCAGCCGATGGCCGGGGCGAATGCCGCTGCCGAGCGCCGTCGTCACGCGTCCGCCGCGCACCTTCTTGATGTTGAGATGGATGACGCGGCCGCCGATGCGGCCGTCGAACGAGGCGGTCGGGCTATAGGCGCGCGCCGGATAGCCGTTGAAGGTGAACTTGAAGTACTGGCCGGGCAGATAGCTGATGCTCTTTTCAGGGGCGATCATCAGCTCCATGATGTCGGGCGCGACCTCGCGCAGGCCGACGAGGCGGGCCTTGGAGGTGTCGATCTCGGGCACGTCCTCCATCTCGACGTCGAGATCGGAGACGACGCGCGCCTGGCACGCATAGATCATGCCCTGCGTGTGGGTCTCGCCGCACACCGTCTGGCCCTTGGAGACGTGAACCATGCAGGTGCCGCAGGTGCCGGCGCGGCAGTCGAACGGAATCTCGACGCCGTTGGCGAGCGCGCCATCGAGCAGCACGTCGCCCGCGCGGACGCGGAACTGGCGGCCCTTGACGGTGACGGTCCTGAAGTTCGACATGGTTCACTCCTCGATCGAATACGCATTGACGATGTGCAGGGTTGGAAGAGGTCCGCGCGATCACACCTTGCCGGGGGAGACGCGGATCAGGTTCTTGTTGGCCGTGCTCTCGAACCGGCTCGACCAGTAGTTCGAGGCCATCACCGGCCGCTTCAGCCAGCTCACCTTCGGCGAGCGCAGCACCAGGAACCAGAAGAAGAACGGCGTCGTGACGAGATGCGAGACCAGCGGAAACCAGTCCGGCAGCAGCGACGCCGGGCCGGGCAGGCGGTACCAGTAGTAGGTGCTGATCGCCGTCGCGGCGAAGATGCGATGCATCCGGGTGCGGGTGGCCGGCTTGTAGCGCAGCATGTGCTCGCCGATCCTGAACAGGATGTAGCTGACGATGGCCGCGGCGAACGGCCAGACATAGGCCGTGAAGATCTCGGCATTCCCGACCTGCTCCGGCGGATAATCCGGCACCTGGAACCAGCCCCAGACGAAGCCGGGAAAGCTGCCGATCAGGAAGTTGCCGAGGAACTGCTGCACCTTCGTCGGCACGCCCTGGGTCGGCGTCAGCTCCGGCGTCGAATCCGGGCACGGATTGCTGCAGGCCTCGCAGATGTTGCAGCGGGCGTTCTTGAAGGTCAGCGCCGGGTTGGTGCCGTAGAGACGCTCGACCGGGTGGATCGGGCACAGCGAGGTGCACCAGCCCGAGCGCATCTCGAACACCGAGCCCATCGCGAACGCCATGAACGCAGCCGACAGCAGCATGAGCGCCGTCAGCGGTCCATCGACATTGAGTCCGATGCGCCGCATCGGCACGACGATGAAAAGAAGCGTCACGCTGATCACCGCGAGCGTGGCCGCGCCCCATTCCGGCATCCGGATGTTCTGCGAGATGCCCATCTTGTTGGGCAGCAGATGGAAGGTCGCCATCGGACAGATGTTGCGCCACAGGCCGGGCGAGATCGTCACCAGCGCCGGCGCGATCGGAATCAGCAGATTCCACATCAGGGCGATGCCAAGGGGAGGGAAGAACAGCAGCAGATTCACCAGCAGCACGCCGACGACCAGCATGACCGTCTGCATCGTCAGCCAGAACCGCCGCTCGGCCCGTCCGGTGCTGCGGCTGCCCGGTTGTGCCGCCGGTTGATACCTCGCAGGAGCCACGTTGACCGCCACATGGGCGAGCGGCCGGGCGTCTCTGTATTGCGGAGCATGGTCGTGTCGGGACGAACGTTGAGCGCTGATGTTTTGCATTGCTTCCCAGGACGCATTGTTGATCTTCACGATCGCGCCGACGTCACGTTCACAGGCGCGGAGTTGTTAGTCCCGCAATCCCTGTGACTTCGTGTCGCAGCGCATGCTGTTACGCAGAATCTGACGGCGAGATGTGGCGCTTTTTGACGGCCAATATGGACGTCCCTGGGCCATGCTGCGGTCGGCCTGCGGCCGTTTGATCTGGATCAAATCGAGGAACATCAAGGATTTGATCGGGGTCTGCCGAGCATTTTTCGAGCCGTTTGATTTGGATCAATGACGGCCTCTGCTGTGACGCATCGTGGGCACGATCGAGGCCGATTGTGCCCCCTTGATAAGAGGTGCTTCTACTTCGATCCCTGCTTCTGTCGCCTTGTGCTGACTCCAAACCCTCACCCTGAGGAGCCCGCCCGAAGGCGGGCGTCTCGAAGGGCGAGGCCCGGACCTGGGCCTCGCGATCTGGGCCTCATGGTTCGAGACGCGCCGCGAACGATGACCTCGCCTGGCAATTGACTTGATCGGCGCGGCGCTCCTCACCATGAGGATCGAAAGCCGAGCGCGGCACTGCACTTGGACCATGAACACGCAAGGGAGCCGACGGAGAGCTCGTCGGGCAAATCAGTTGCCTGTCGCAAAACCTGTCCAGCCCACCTGCAAAAAATAAATCGCTTGGCGATTTCGCAAAATCAGCATTACAGTCCAGCCCGTTCCGTTGCGTCGGAGGGGACGTATCGCGGTCGTCATGGACGTCGGCAGCGGAATGCGATGGGCGTGTGTCGTTGCAGCGTGATCATTCGCGCCGACGAACAATGATGCACGCACGGTCAAGTCGCGCGGTCCTGGCACCCCGATGCTGGTGTCCCCGCGGCGGCGCGCGGACAGCGCGTCGTCGCGCACGGTGGCCAAAAGCCGGCGCACCGGGGAGAACGCGAAGCAGCCGTCAAAACCATCGCGCGGGGAGGGCCGGGCGTTTTCGGCCAGACCTGTGGTACCTGCCGCCTGCATTTTTTTCCGCAGGCGGGCCACGGGCGCGGCCAGCGCCCGGCCTTCCCTGCGCCCTCTGTTTTTGAGGAGGGTGAAGCGATCGGCATAGCTCGGGCGCAACGCGCCGCGGGACTGCGAACGCATGCGGCGATA
Organism: Bradyrhizobium sp. SSBR45G; assembly: GCF_030159255.1. Taxonomy (GTDB): domain Bacteria; phylum Pseudomonadota; class Alphaproteobacteria; order Rhizobiales; family Xanthobacteraceae; genus Bradyrhizobium. The sequence goes on from NZ_BSCT01000035.1 coordinate 81,528, forward strand.
GATCGCCGGCGTTAGGGGCGGACGAGCGCTCTCGCCCAGGATTCCAGTGTCGTCCCGGCGAACGCCGGGACCCATAACCCCAGGGAGATGTTGTTGCGCACGATGTCGACCCAGTCTTTCTTCACAACAACCGCCGCGGAGTATGGGTCCCGGCGAACGCCCATAGGCGCTAAGATAGTTTTAGCATCATTTGATAGCGAC
>NZ_BSCT01000036.1 GCF_030159255.1 Bradyrhizobium sp. SSBR45G
ATGATGCTAAAACTATCTTAGCGCCTATGGGGTCAAGCCCGGGACGACGGCGGAGGGTGGCGTGGACATCACTCATCTCATTCGCAATCGATGCAACGCGCAGCCCCCGCACGACGCTCACTTCGCCGCCACGAAGAAGAAATCCTCGCGTCCCGGCGGCGAGCCGTAGGTGAAGGGCTGCTGGCGCTGCTTGGTCGCCGCCCAGACGTCGTCGCGGACGATGTCGAACAGCTTGCGCACCTCGAGGCGCGGCTCCTTGATGGTGCGGGCGAGCGCGGTCGCGAACGGGCTGTTGCCGTTCTCGCCGTCGAGCGCGGTGGCGCCGTGCTTGGCGGCGTAGACCACCATCATGCCGGCGCCGGGCTCGATGTTGGAGAAGCCCTTGTCGACGAGCTTCAAGGCCAGCGTCTGCTTCATGCCAGGCGCAAACGGGTTGTCGCGGCAGGCATCGAGGATGACGAGCCGCAGCTTGCGCGCGGCGCCGACCGCGGCCAGCACCTGCTCCAGTGCGACCGCCTCGGTCTCGGCATCCTTGTCGGCGGCGAGCTTCGCATCAACAGGCACGAGATAGTTGACCCCGCCGATCTCGAAGCCGTGCCCGGCATAATAGACCACGGCCCAATCGGCCTTCTCGGCCTCGGCCTCGAAGCTGCGCAGCGCAGCGAAGAACTTGTCGCGCGACAGATCATTGGCGAGCATGACCGACTGGAAGCCGAGCCCGCGCAGGGTGTCGGCGATCAGCCTGGCGTCGCGCGGCGGGTTGGGCAACACGTGCACCGACTTGTAGTCGCCATTGCCGATCACGAGCGCGACCCGGCGCACCGTCGCCGACGCCCCCGGCCCTTGCGGACTCAGCGCCGCAAGCCGGTCCCGCGCCAACTTGCGCGCATTGGCGACGTCGATCTCGTCGAACGGCATCAGCGCGAACGCCGCCGAGCGATAGTCCGCGCGCGCCTGGGCGAGATCCCGCCTGCGCTCGAACAGCTGGCCGCGATCGGCATGGGCGCGGACATTGTTGGGGTTGAAGGCGAGCACCGTGTTGAGGTCCTTCAGCGCGGCGTCGAGATCGCCCTTGGCGAGAGAGGCCTCGGCCCGCGCGCACAATGCCCCCTGATGTTTCGGGCTCCTGGCGAGCACCGTGTTGCAGGCCGCGAAGGCATCGTCGAACCGGCCCATCGCGGTCAGCGTCTCACAGCGGTGGAACGGCGCGGTCGTCGCCTCGGAATCGATCTTGCCGGCTTCGTCGAAATCGGACAACGCGCCGTCAAAGTCCTTCATCAGGGTTCGCACGTGACCGCGGTTGGAATAGGCCACATACATCTTCGGCGCGTAGCGGACGGCCGCGTTGAAATCGTCAAGCGCGCTCTGCAGCGCGCCGTGGCGCAGCTGGATCGTGCCCCGGTTGTTGTAGGGAGCGGCGAACGTCGGCCGCTTCTGAAGGGCGAGGTTGTAGTCGGCGACGGCGAGGTCATCCTCGCCCTTGCGCTGATGGACGATGCCGCGGCGATCGACCAGATAGGCATTGTCGGGGTCGGCGGCGATGGCGGCCGTAAACGTCTCGATCGCCTTGTCGAAATCGAGCTTCGTCATCGCCGCACTTGCGCTCACATCGAGCGCCATCGCGAGGTCCTTGCCGGTCAGGCCGCCGCGGGAGATCAGCCGTTCGCACGCCTCCACCCGCGCCTTGGGCTGGATGCTGGCATTGGAGTTGATGCTGGTATCGGCCGGCCGGGTGCGGCAGGTGACGAGGTCGTCGGTCAGCAGCGGACCGGCCGCAGCCGGCGTGGCGAAAGCAACCAGGAGCAGCAACGAGGCAAGTCGGGGCATGTGCGCGGCGAATCTCGAATGGAGCTGGCGGGACATCGATTGGTCGAACGAACTGCGCTCCGGTTCGAGCCGGGCCAGCGGGCCCGGCAGCGCGGCCCGCCGCGGGGGACCGGGCGGCGTTCACGCAGTCGTGTGGCCGCTCCCGTAACGCCGCCGGGGATGCAACGTATCTTGCGACAGAGGCCCGGCCGGGCCAGTGTTTCGGCCGGCGAAATGAGACACAGATAACCCAAACCGAGGATCGAACATGCGCCTCACCCGCTCCCTTTTCCTGAAGACGGCCGTGCTCGGCGCCATCGCCGCCGCCGGCATCCTGGCGTGGCAGCCCCTCCATGCCGCCGAGGAGGCGGTGGTGATTCCGCCGCCGGCGCAGGATCAGCCGGCGTCCGACGGGCTCGAGACCGCGGTGGTGGCCGGCGGCTGCTTCTGGGGCGTCCAGGGCGTCTACCAGCACACCGCCGGCGTCGTCAGCGCGGTGTCCGGCTATGCCGGCGGCACCAAGGCGACGGCCGACTACCGCACGGTGTCGAGCGGCAGCACGGGGCATGCGGAGTCGGTGCAGATCAAATACGACCCGAAGAAGATCTCCTACGGCAAGATCCTGCAGATCTTCTTCTCCGTCGTGCACGATCCGACCCAGCTGAACCGCCAGGGCCCGGACTCTGGCCCGCAATATCGCTCGGCGATCTTCACCACCTCGGAGGCGCAGAAGAAGGTCGCAGAGGCCTATATCGCCCAGCTCGACAAGGCCAAGCTGTTCGGCAAGCCGATCGTCACCAAGGTCGGCAAGCTCGAGGCGTTCTACCCGGCCGAGGACTATCACCAGGACTACCTGACGCTGCACCCGAGCCAGCCCTATATTGCCTATAACGACCTGCCGAAGATCGACAATCTCAAGAAGATCTTCGCCGAGAACTACATCGAGAAGCCGACGCTGGTCGGCAACGCCAAAGCCACCAACTGAGGCGATCGACCGGAACCGACGCGCACAATGACAGGGGCGGACCATTCGGGTCCGCCGGAGGGATGAAGAATGAGCGACACCAAGACGAGCGACAAGGTCGTGAAGAGCGAGGCGGAGTGGCGCAAGGAGCTGTCGCCGATGCAATACGCCGTGCTGCGCGAGAAGGCGACGGAGCGTCCGTTCTCCGGCGAGTACGAGCATGAGCATCGCGCGGGCACCTATATCTGCGCCGGCTGCGGGCAGACCCTGTTCGAATCCGACGCCAAGTTCGATTCCGGCTGCGGCTGGCCGAGCTTCACCCAGCCGGCCAAGGAGAGCCATATCGACGAGGAGACCGACACCACCCACGGCATGGTCCGGACCGAGGTGCTGTGTTCGAAATGTTCGGGTCATCTCGGGCACGTCTTCCCGGACGGTCCGGGGCCGACCGGACTGCGCTACTGCATCAACTCGGCGGCGCTGAAGCTGAAGCCGCGCTGAGGTGCACCTGGTTCCTCCCGGCGCCGCTCATCGGGCGGTACCGGGGGGCCACCAGGCCCCGAGCCGCCGCTTCGGGGCGGTCAAAATCGGTCACAATGCGCGAGATTTTCGCCGTGCGCAGCGGCCTCTCCTGCATTCACAAGTTGCAGATCAATTAAGTTGTTGAAAAAATAGGATATTTCATCAGAGCCCGAAGCAGGCCAGATTTACGATGTGAGCCGGCAGGATTCGCATTTCTGTCAAATCGGCCTATATTAGGGGCCGTAACTGACATGCAGGGCCGGGCCGCCTGGAGCGGCAAAATACCGCCCTCCACCCCCGCAAACGCTGGCGCGATTGCCAAGCTGGATCGTTCGAAAGCTCGCGTCAGCGTTCTAAGCCGACAAGAAGAGGTCTCAGACCATGCGTCCACTGCGTCCGTTCAACTTCAACACCTCTGCCGAACTGTTTCCCGCCGCCATTCGCAAGAAGAAGCGGGCGGGCTTTGCCTATCGGCGGTTCGGCACCGCGGCTGAGGCCGTGCGCTTCGCCATGGAGGAGTTGCCCGCGGATTCGCTGAATGGCGCCTATCTGCAGGTCGAGGAAGCCCGGTTCGACCAGAACGGCATCCGCACCCTGTATGAGAGCGAGGCATTTCCGCTGCCGCGCCGCGCCGTCGAGGACAAGGCGCCCGACGCCGATGCCGCCTGACGGCCGCCAGACCATCAGACGACACCCTGCCCCGCCTCGAGCGGGGCAGTTTTTTTCTGGGGCCCTTTTAATATTAGCTTCTGGCGCTCGTTACCGGGGCTGGGTATCCAGCCACCGCCTCAGGATCTTGGCGTTGCGCATGTTGGCGCGGAACAGCACGTCGAACGCGTCACCCGCGATCGGGACCATGCCGATGACGCCCTCGACCGCGACGTTGCCGAGCATGCGGGTGATGACGTGCCAGGGCGCGCCGAGCGCACGGGCCTCGCGCACCAGCCACAGCGACAGCGCAGTCGCGATGAGGTCGCCGACCACCGGGATCAGGCCAATGATGCCGTCGAGGCCGTAGCGGATGTTCGTGCCGGGCACGACGAAGGCGACGTCGAGCAGCTTCGCCACCGCCTCGAGCCGGGCAATGCGCTGCTCGCGGGTCAGGTTGCCGAACGGATTGGCGGTGTTGAAGTCGAAGCGCACCCCGCCGGGTCCGACGAAGGCGCCATTGAACGAGGACTGGAACGGCCCGTGCGGAATCTCGCGCCCGTCCTGGTCGATGACCGGACCACGTGCCTCGTTGGCGTCGAATTGCGCCTGGGAGGCGCGCCCGGACGCGCGACGGGACGAGGTCGGAATGTGATCTTGCATACCCATCACATAGAAACGCACAGGCCCGGGCACAAGTTGCGTCGGATCGTCGCCGGAATCGGGCTATCGGCCCCTGGCGCCGGTCGGGGTCAGCCCGAAGCGGCGCCTGAAGCAGCGGTTGAAGTAGGACAGGTCGTTGAAGCCGCAGGCAAACGCAATATCGCTGATACGACCTCCGCCCGCCAACATGTCCATCGCCTTGCGCAGGCGCAACTCGTTCAGCCGGGCGGAGAAGCCCGCCCCGGCCTCGTAGAGCAGGTCGTTGACGTAGCGCTCCGACAGGCCGGCGGCGGTCGCGAGCTTCTGCGCCGAAAAGTCCGGCTCGGCAAAGCGCGCGTTCAGGATCGCGAGCACGCCGGTCAGGCGAACGCTGCGCAGCCCCCCGCGCCGGGCCTTGAGCGCGACCTCGCCGCGCACGCCGAGGCCCAGGGCGACCAGGTCGAGCAGGTGCTGGGCGACGGCCGTGCCCGCTTCGTCGGCCGCGGCGGGCCGGGCGAGCAGCAGCTCGCTATAGTCCATGGCAAGCGAAAGCGCCCCGCCCGGCTCCAATTCCTGTCCGACCAGATCGTCGACATCAGGCACCATCGATCGCAACGTCATCATCGGCAGGTGCACGTTGACGAAGCGCTTGTGGCTCGCACCGTCGGCGCTGAAGAACGGCTCGTCGAGCTTGAGCAGCACCATGGCGCCCGGCCGAAGCACGAATTCGCGTCCGCGATGAACGACCATCGCCTCACGGCTGCCGGCGTTGCGCGCCAGGCAGTAACGGTCGTCATTGGTCGCGAGGACCTGGCGCCGCTCGCGTCTGACACGGGTGAAGGTACCGTCGCAACGGCCGAGCAACGTCGTGCCGATATGGATCGCGTTCATTGCGGCGCGAAATGGCACGTCCTCGGCGGGATCAAGTTCACCGGTGTTGGAGAAGTGCTCGAACAATTCGGCAAAGCACAAGAAGCGCTGCCTGTCGTCGAGCGCTTTCGGCAGCATGTCGGTCGACAGCACTTTCCTGACAATGGTCATCGAAATCGGACCCGGAAATGCGAAAACTCAAAATCAACGCAGTCATTGTGGCAGCAGCGGGATGAACCGCGGCTGAAGTCCAGGGAGCGTCGGGATGGCAGAGGAGAGCGCCGATCAGTCCAAATCGTTCGCCCGTTGATGCCGATTAGTCCAAGACAGCGCCAACCGGTTCAACTAGCGATGCGGACGGACGCACGCCAACGTGCGCTGCGGCCTCCACCTTCCACGTCGAACGACCATGAGTGCGAGGAGAGATCGAAAATGACCATGTCTTCCGCGACTCGCAAGCTCGGCGCAGGCGCCGCTTTGGCGGCCTGTCTAGGGATCGGCTATGCGCTGGGGGCTCAGCCGCACATGACCGAGACCATTGCCCTCCTGCAATCCGCGCGGGCCGAGCTGGCGCAGGCGACCCCGAACAAGGGCGGACATCGCGAGCGCGCGATGGGACTGATCGATCAGGCCATTGGCGAGGTGCGCGCCGGCATCGCCTTCGCCGCCGGCGGTTAGCTCATTCAGCTTCAGGGAGATCATCGATGCGGACCATTCTCACCAGCGCCCTGCTGATGGCGGCGATGAGCGCCAGCGCATCCGCGCTGCCGCTGGCCTCGATCCAATCCCGGCCGGAGCCGGCCGTCATTCAGGTGGCGGGCGGGTGCGGCCCGGGCTGGCACCGCGGGCCCTATGGCGGCTGCCTGCGCAACTTCGCCAATCCGGCAGCCCACGCCTGCCCGCGCGGCTTTCACATCGGCCCGGGCGGCCGCTGCCGCGGCAACGGCCGATAGGCCCCCATGCGCGCCTACGCCGCTGGCGGCTCGGTGACGACCGCCGGCGGCGTCTCGTCGACATAGATGTGCACCAGCCAGGACGACACCGTCGCCGGAATGAAGCCGACCAGGCCGTACAGGATCCATTGGACGGCCCCGTTTTCCGAGCCGTGCGATGCATAGTTGAAGCCGGCGAGCAGGAAGGCGATGCCGCCCACGATCAGCATCCGCGCAACCGGCGGGATGCGCCGGACGTGGAACAGGATGTCATCGATCGCGCACATCATCAGCGCCGGCAGGAAGCCGAACAGATAGCTGAACTGCAGCGAGGTGACGAACACCTTGAACAGCTTGGCGACCTCACCCGGATTCGTATCGGTCCAGTAGCCGGACATGTAGGTGGTGACCAGCAGCAGCGCGAACCCGCCGAGCGCCGGCCCGACGGCAACGAAGATCAGATATCGCTTCATGCCAAACCTCCTGGCTCGCCGATCAGGCAAGCGCACAAAGCGCGTGCCGACTGCTCAGTCCCCCCACACCGCAAAGGCGTCGTTGAAGGCGCGCTCGCCGGGGGCTCCCTTCTCGATCGCGATGATCGCCCGGCGCTGGTTGCTGTAGACCAGGGGAACGTCGAACCAGGAACGCTCCTTCAGGAGCTGCACGTTGCGGGTCCGGTCGGCGTCGACATTGGACAGGCCGACCAGGAAGAAGCCGTCGGTGACCTTGACCGCGAGGCCGGCCAGCGGCGTGCCGCGCGCCTGCTCGTTGGATTTCATCAGGATGCCCGGCACGTTGCCGACGCCGCCGCCGGTGAAATCCTGCGGCAGGATGAAGGTCAGCTCGGCGGTGTGGCTCGCCGGCAGCGAGGTATCCGTGTTGCGGCGGAACGACATCGTCATCTTGAACTTGCGATCCGGAATGTCGATGTCGGCGCGCACAGCGATGTCGGCCTTCTGCGTGCCCGTGGCCTTGATCTGCTCAGTGCGCCAGACCACCGAGCCGAGATATTGCTTGCCTTTCGGGTCGGCCGGATCCTCGTCATAGAGCACGACCTTCTGGGCCACCGGCGCAATCTGGTCCGAGGATGGCGATTGGCCGACGCGGTCGGTGATCTTCGGCTTGCTCAACGGCGCGCCGGTGTCCTTGGGCGCCTCGACCGTCGAGGACGATTTGAACAGGCCCGTGACGGCGCCGACCAGCGGCCGGCCCCACAGAATTCCGGCGCCGATCAGAATCAGCACGATGCCGGCGGCAATCGCGGCCTTGAACGGGAACGTCGAGCCGGATCGCTCCGGCTTCTTCTTGGCCTCGCGCTCCGCCGCGGCCCGCGGACGGGTCGAGGTGGCCGGCACCGAGTATCGTTCGGCCTCCTGGACCGATTCGTCGTAGGAATAAGGTGCCTCGGGCAATGGTGGACGATCATCGTCGTCCTCGAGCCGGTCGAGGTCGGTCGCCGGAACATTGGCGTAGGTCTTGCGCGCGGCACGATTGGCCTGGGCGGTGGCCTTGCCGAGATCATCGACATCGGCGGTGATGTCGCGGAAACCGCGCATCGACGGCGTCGACGCAGCGGGGATGTTGTTGTCCTGGCCCCGTCGCGGAGCAGCCGGACGCTCGCGTAACTGCGGTGCATCCGGGGCTGCGGCCTGGGCCGGCTGCGGCCGCGGCGGCGTGGCGGGTGCTGCGGCTGCAGGAGGCGGCTCGGCTGGCCGTGGGGAGCGGGCTGGACGGGCCTCTGCCGGCTCGGCACCGAGTGGCGGACGCTCGTTGCGAGGAGCGGGAGGTGCAGCAGCCGGTCGCGGCCGCGGGGCGGGAGCCGCCGCCGGATCGGACGTCGCCCCGGGCTGAGCCGCGGGCGTGGCCGGAGCCTCCGGATTGCGCGCGCCGGCCCGGCGCAGCGCATCGCCCGGACGGGCAGCGCCGCCCGACGCCCGCTGCGCATCGCGGGCGCGCTGGGCCGCTTCAGCCTCGACCTTGCGGACCGCCTCCTCGAGCGACAGCCGCTCGCGCGTGATCTCGGATTCGCTGAGCGGCGGCTGCACGCTGCGCAACTGCGCGATCAGCGCCGCGCGAGCCCGCTCGTAAAGCGCGCGCCGGCTTTCGCCGGGAGCGTTGGGGTCCAATCCGGCAATGGCACGGGCTATCAGCGGGTAGTAGTCGGCCATATCAACTCAATTCGCGGGCTTCGCTGTCGGGTCCCTTCACGCCTCGAAAGGATTCTGGACCAGAATAGTATCCTCGCGTTCGGGGCTCGTGGAAAGCAGCGCAATTGGGCAACCCACCAGTTCCTCGATGCGCCGGACGTATTTGATGGCCTGGGCCGGCAGGTCGGCCCAGGAGCGCGCGTTCGCCGTCGGCTGCTTCCAGCCTTCGATGGTCTCATAGATCGGCTCGACCCGGGCCTGTGCGCCCTCGCCTGCCGGGAAATGATCGATCTCCTTGCCGTCCAGCCGATAGCCGGTGCAGACCTCGATCGTGTCGAAACCGTCGAGAATGTCCAGCTTGGTCAGTGCAAGACCGTTAATGCCGCAGGTCCGCACGGCCTGGCGAACCAGCACCGCGTCGAACCAGCCGCACCGACGCGGCCGGCCGGTGTTCGTTCCGAATTCCCGGCCCCGCTCGCCGATCTTGCGGCCGGTCTCGTTGTCCTGCTCGGTGGGAAAAGGTCCCTGCCCGACCCGGGTCGTGTAGGCCTTGCACAGGCCGAGCACGTAGCCGATCGCGCCCGGTCCGAGGCCGGCGCCGGTCGCGGCCTGCGCGGCCACCGTGTTGGACGAGGTCACATAGGGGTAGGTGCCGTGATCGACGTCGAGCAGCGCGCCCTGGGCGCCTTCGAACAGCATGCGCTTGCCCTCGCGGCGCTTGATGTCGAGCAGGCGCCAGACCGTTTCCGCATAGGGCAGCAGCTTCGGCGCAAAGGCGGTCAGCTCGCGCAGGATCTGCTGGCCGTCGATCTGCTCGAGACCGAGGCCGCGGCGGAGCGCGTTGTGATGGGCGAGCAGGCGATCGATCTTGTGCGGCAGCGTATCGAGATCGGCGAGGTCCATCAGGCGGATCGCACGGCGGCCGACCTTGTCCTCATAGGCCGGGCCGATGCCGCGGCGGGTGGTGCCGATCGCGGTGGCAGCGCTGGCGGATTCGCGCAGCGCGTCGAGCTCACGGTGCAGCGGCAGGATCAGGGTGACGTTCTCGGCGACGCGGAGATTGTCCGGGCTGATGGCAACGCCCTGTGATTGCAGCTTGCTGACCTCGTCAAGAAAGGCCTGGGGATCGAACACGACGCCATTGCCGATCACCGACAGCTTGCCGGAGCGCAGCACGCCGGACGGCAGCAGCGCCAGCTTGTAGGTCGCACCGTTGATGACGAGGGTGTGGCCGGCGTTATGGCCGCCCTGGAAGCGCACGACGATGTCGGCCTGCTCCGAAAGCCAGTCGACGATCTTGCCCTTCCCCTCGTCACCCCATTGGGCGCCGACGACGACGACGTTAGCCATGCGCAGCTCTTTCCTCTGCCAAGATCCAAAACAGCACGATCGGCTCTACGAATATCGCTTCCGATGAAGGGCCAGCCTGGCCAATCATGCGCCCAGCCCAAATCGCGGCCGGGACCGCTCGCTTGCGAGGCGACCCACCGGATAAAGGAAGCCGCCGGGCTAGGCAAGCAAGAACGGGCCTTCGGAGCACACAACAGCGCCACCAAGCCTTTGATAAGCCCCAAAATTTCATGCCGCCCCGGCTGCGGATCGGGCGGCCCGGCCATCCGCTTCTGGCGGCGCATTGATCCGGGCATGCCCATTCAGCACTGGAACGGCGGCGAATCTGCGATCGAAGCTGCAACCCCGGCAGCCCCGGCTGCTCGCTTCAGCACCGCGCTGTCAGGTCCGGATACAGCCGTCGACAACCTCGATGATACGATCGCAGCGCCGCGCCAGATCGAGGTTGTGGGTGACCAGCAGGAAGCTGGTGCCGACATCCCGGTTCACCTGCCGCATCAGATCGAACACGGCCTCCGCCGACTTGGTGTCGAGGTTGCCGGTCGGCTCGTCCGCCAGCACCAGATCGGGGTTCATCGCCAGCGCCCGCGCCACTGCGACGCGCTGCTGCTGGCCGCCCGACATGTTGGTCGCGAGGTTGTCGGCAAATTTCGCCAGACCGACCTGGTCGAGAAGCCGGCCTGCCCGGGCCTCGATCTCCGGACTCGGAAAGCCGCGATCGACCAGCAGCGGCATCATCACGTTCTCCTTGGCCGTGAAGGCGGAGATCAGAAGATGAGACTGGAAGATGAAGCCGATCGTGTGCCCGCGGAGATGAGTGAGCTCGGTATCGCTGAGCGCGGCGGTGTCCTGGCCCTTGATCGTCAGCCGGCCGGAGGTCGGCCGGTCGAGCAGGCCGACGATGTTGAGCAACGTGCTCTTGCCCGAGCCGGACGGACCGATCAGCGCAACGAACTCTCCGCTGTCGACCTCCAAATCGATGTCATGCAGCACCTCGGTCTCGTTCGGCAGACCGACATTGTAGGCCTTGCAGACCTTCTCCAGGCGCAACAGGGCCTCAGCCACGGATCGCCACCACAGGATCGAGCTTGGCCGCGCGCAACGCCGGCGCGGTGGCTGCGAGCAGGCCCGTCACGGTCGCGAGCAGCGCCGTGATCACGAACAGCCGGCGCTCGAGGATCAAGGGAAACAATTCCGAGCCGTCAGCCTGGCGCTGCACGGCATGCCAATACATCAGAGCCCCCGCGCCCAACGCGGCGCCGAACAGCGAGCCGATGAAGCCGAGCATCCCGCCCTGCAGCAGGAACACGCGCAGGATCCGCCCGCGCGAGGTGCCCATCGCCCTGAGGATGCCGATCTCCTTAGAGCGCTGGATCACCGAAACGATCAGCACGGCGGCGATGCCGAACGCGACCGAGAGCCCGACGAACACCCGGATCAGGGTGTTGGACGTCTCCTGCGCGCGTACCGCCGTGAAGAACTGCGAATTGGTCTTGATCCAGCTGTCGGCCTTGACGAGATTGGCCGCCTGGATGCGCTGCGCGATGTCCTCTGCCGCGTAGATGTCGTGCACGGTGATGTCGATCGTGGTGACGCCGCCGACCATGCCGAGCAGCGACTGCGCGGTACGCAGCGCGACATAGGCCGCGCGCTGATTGACGCCCTTGTTGCCGAGGTCGACGAGGCCGGCCACCGTCAAGACACGGTTGGCGCCGGAGGCCGCCTGGACGTTGAGCTTGTCGCCGACGACGGCGCCAAGGTCCCTGGCCAGTTCGGTGCCGATGATGATGGTCTCGCTGGTCAAACGCGGCTCGCCGGCCACGATGTAGTCCGGCACCTTCACGATGGTGAAATAGCTTTCCGGCTCGATGCCGGACAGCGTCACCGCACGGCTGGCGTCGCCACGAATCGCAAGGGCGGAGCCCGAGATGGTCGGCGACACCGCAGCGACCTCCGGCATCGCCAGCATCTGGTCGCGGATCTTGGGCCACTGGTCGATCGAGATCACGCGCTGGCTCGGACGCTGCACAATGGCGTCCTCGATGACGCCATTGCCGTTCCGCAGCGGACGCGCGACCTGGTCCGGCGTGAGCAATTGAATCTGCGGCTGCGACGTCAGCACGCGCTTGATGAAATTCGCCTCGAGGCCTGCCAGCATCGCCGACATGAACACGATGACGGCAACGCCGATCGCGATGCCGACGATGATGAACAGAGTCTGCAGCCGGCCCTCGCGCAGGAAGCGCACCGCCGCGATCCACTCGAACGGAATCCAGCGATTCACGGCAGCACCGGACGCAAGCGCTGGCCGGTCACGACACCGGAATTGGCAGGCGCCGCAACGTCGCCGGCGCTCAAGCCATCAACGATCTCCACATGGCTATTGCCGCGGATGCCGACGCGCACCGGCTGCTTGACGGCGCGCCCGTCCTTGACGCCGAGCACCCAGGGCCGTCCCGAGGTGAGATCATGAACCGAGCGCACCGGCAGCTCCAGCGCATCCTTGCGCGAGGCGACCTCGATATCGACCGACACCGTCATGTCCTGGCGCAGATAGTCCGGCGGATCCTTCACCGTCAGCTTGACCTGCACCGAGGCGCGCGAGATGTCGACGCCGGGATTGATGTAGCTGACGACCGCGGCGAAGCGGCGGTCGGGATAGGCGTCGGCCGAGGCCAGCGCGGTCTGCCCCAGCGCCAGCTTGCCCAGATTGCGCTCGTCGATCTGCAGCACCAATTGGACATCCCCCGCGGGTGCCAGCACCAGCAGCGCCTTGCCGGCCTGTGCCACGGTGCCCTTCTCGACATTGCGCGTGATCAGCACGCCGTCGCGGGGGGCCGAGATGGTCGCGTAGCCCAGCCGCGACTGCGCGGTGTCGAGATTGGCAGCTGCCTGGTTCAGCTGCGTCTCGGCCATGACGTAGTCGCTGCCGCCGGGGCTCGCCGTGAAGACCTGGAACTCGGCTGCACGCTTCTGTGCCAGCGCGACGTCGAGCGTCTTCTGCGCCTCGTCGAGCGCCGCCCGCGTCGCGTAGCCATTGTTTGTCAGTTGCGAGGTGCGGTCATAGGTCTGCTGCGCATTGAGCAAGGTCGCCTGGGCCTGGCGCAGCGCTTCCTTCGCCGAGGGCAGGGTCAGCTCGGCGAGCTGCCGCATCCGCGCCTCGGCCTGCGCCACCTGCCCCTGGGCCTGCACCACCGCGGCCTTCAGCTCGCGCGCTTCGAGCGAGATCAGCGGCTGGCCCTTGATGACCCGCTGGCCCTCAAGCACCAGGACGTCCTCGACGGTGCCGGTGATCTGGCTGCCGATCTCGACGCGAAACGGCGTTTCGACATGGCCGCTGACGACGACCGTCTCGACCAGATCGCCGCGCTGAACCTGATCGACCACGATGGCTGGGCCAAGCATGACGCGGACGCTCTGCCAGCCGCCGAGACCCAGCAGCGCCACCACGGCAAGCGCGAACCAGCGATGCGCCCAGAGCGTCGACCACGCGGTATGAACAAGGCTTGTCCTGGTGCGGGGTGCCGGAGCTGCGGCTTGATCGGCCATGGTCGTCAATACAGAACCCTTCGATACGGAGGGAGCCCGGCGACAGGCCGGAACCATCCTTCACGGAATGATGACGCGGCCGCCAGCCCGCGGCGCGCTGCAGGCAAGCTAAGTGATCGTGGCTGCGGGGATGTTGCGCTAGGTCAACCGCGGCGCGATCGTTCATGCAAATCAAACGGGGTCGCCATGACACGCGATCCACGAACATGAACGGGCGCATGTGAGCACTGATAGCACCCCCGGCCTGCACCGGTTCTGGCGCCTCTCGCCTTCACAGGCGAGCGAGGCCCTCGGCTGCGGCCTCGACGGCCTCACCGAGGCCGATGCTGAACGACGGCTGCAGCGCTACGGGCACAATGCCGACTCGCCGTCGCATGTCGTGGGTCCGCTGCGTGCCGTGCTCCGCCGTCTGCTCGAACCGCTGTCGTTGATCCTTTTGGTGGCCGGCATCATCTCGATGGTGACCGGAGACGAGATCGGCGGCGCGATCATCGTTCTCATCCTCACGCTGTCGATCGGGCTCGACACGGTTCAGGAGGGGCATGCCGTCAAGGCCGCCGAAGAGCTGCGCCGCTCGGTCGCCCTGAAAGCCGAGGTCAAGCGCGATGGCGCCTATCGTGAAATCGACGTCGACGCGGTCGTGCCCGGAGACCTGCTGCGGGTCCGCGCCGGCGACATCGTCCCTGCCGACGCACTGATCATCGAGAGCAAAGCGTTCACCGCCGGCGAGGCTGCGCTTACCGGCGAGCCTTATCCCGTGACGAAACAGGCCAGCCTTCCGAGCGATGAAAACGACACGTCGAATGCGCTGTTCCGGGGCTCGGTGGCGCAGACCGGCGAAGCCGTCGCCATCGTGGTCAATACCGGGCCGAACACGATGTTTGGCGCGGCAGCCTCGGCGCTCGCCGAAACGCAAGGGCGCACGCCGTTCGAGCGCGACCTTCATGAGTTCGGCCTCGTCATCGCGCGGCTTACGTTGGCGCTGGTCGTCATCGTGCTCGCCGTCCGCGTCGTGTTCGGCCGCCCCGTGCTCGACTCGCTGCTGTTCTCGGTCGCGCTCGCGGTCGGATTGACGCCCGAACTGCTGCCGATGATCACGACCGTGACCTTGTCGCGCGGCGCGCTGCGCATGGCCAAGCGCAAGGTGATCGTGAAGCGGCTCGCTGCGATTCACGATCTCGGCGCCATGTCCGTGCTGTGCACCGACAAGACGGGAACGCTGACATCCGCCGAGATCACGCTGGCGCGCAGCGTCGCGCCCGACGGCAGCGATGCGAGCCGCCCGGGCGAGCTCGGCGCCATTGCGGCGACGCTGGGCGGCGACCGCGGCTCACTCGACACCGCCCTGATGGCCGGTGCCGCGCAGGCGGCTGCTGGATGGAGCCTGGGCGGACAGCAGGCCTTCGACTTCTCGCGCCGGCTCGGCTCCGTGCTGGCGATGCGCGGCGCCGACCAGATCCTGATCGTCAAGGGCGCGCCCGAAGCGGTGATCGTGCTGTGTACGCAGCAGCGGCGCGGCGAGACGATCGAGCCGATGGACGAGACTGCGCACGCAGCCGTGCGCGAGCATGTTCGCGTGCTCGCAAGTGAAGGCCTGCGCACCGTCGCGATCGCGTCAAAGCCCTGGAGCGGTGCGCCGCGCGAGATCGAGACCGATGACGAGCAGGAACTGATCTTCGAAGGACTATGCGCCTTCGCCGATCCGCCCAAGCCGACCGCGGCAGCCGCCATTGCGCAGCTGGCCCGCGCCGGCATCGCGCTGAAGATCCTGTCGGGCGACGATCCCGTCGTGGTCAAACGGCTGGCCGGCCTGGTCGGGCTGAAGGCCGACCGCGTGCTGTCGGGCAGCGACATCGCCGAGCTCAGCGACGACGCGCTCGCGGTGCAGGTGCGATCCGCCGACGCCTTCGGTCGGCTCGCGCCCGATCAGAAGTCGCGCATCGTCAAGGCGCTGCAGGCCTCGGGCGAGGTCGTCGGCTTCCTCGGCGACGGCATCAATGATGCCCCGGCGCTGAAGGCCGCCGACATCGGCCTGTCCGTCGACGGCGCCACCGGCGTCGCGCAGTCGGCCGCCGACATCATTCTGCTCGCGTCAGATCTCGACGTCGTTGCCGACGGCGTCGAAGAAGGCCGGCGCACCTTCGCCAATATCCTGAAATATGTCCGGATGGGCGCGAGCTCGAATGTCGGCAACATGCTGTCGATGGCCGCCGCATCGATGGTGCTGCCGTTCCTGCCGATGCTGCCGACGCAGATCCTGCTCAACAACCTGCTCTATGATCTGTCGGAGCTCGGCATTCCCTTCGACCGCGTGAGTCCGCAGGCCACGGCGCGGCCGCAGCGCTGGGACATGAAGCGGCTGATGCGCTTTGCCGCGATCATGGGTCCGTTGTCGTCCGTGTTCGACTTCCTGACCTTCGGCGCGCTGCTCTATCTGTTCCATGCGACCCCCGATGAGTTCCGCACGGCCTGGTTCCTCGAATCCATGGCGACCCAGATTCTCGTCATCTTCATCATCCGGACCAACGCGCGACCATGGAGCAACCGGGCGGATCCCATGCTGACGGCGTCGTCGCTGGTCGCGCTGGTCGTCGCGCTCGGCCTGCCCTTCACGCCGGCTGGCGCCTGGTTCGGCTTTGTCGTACCGCCCGTCATCGTGCTTGCCACCATCGCGGCGCTCGTCGTTGCCTATCTGGTCTGTGCCGAGGGGCTCAAATCGCTGGCCGTGCGATCCGGACGCCGGACGCAACGAGGCGGGGCGCCCCATAATGCGGGGCCTTGACGACGATCATCGCTGCATAGTCGCGATGCATCTGCCCTCTTGATAGGCAGCTGCATTTGGTGTCTGTCGAGAGCGCCGGGGAGGAACAGCGGCCTGGAGCGCCGGGCCGTTCGCCGCGGCGCACGAACCGGGACCAACACCGCCGCATGTCCGCCGCCGATCCCACCGCGTCCACCGCGCCCGCGCGCGCCTGGATCGCGAACCAGCCCTACGTGCTGCTCAGCATCACCGCATTGTGCTGGGCCGGCAACGCCATCGTCGGCCGGCTCGCCGCCGGCCACATCCCGCCGGTGACGTTGTCGTTCCTGCGCTGGTCGCTGGCGTTCCTGCTGATCCTGCCGCTGGCCTGGAAGCAGCTCCGCCAGGACTGGCCCGCCATCCGGTCGCGGCTCGGCATCATGATTGCGCTGTCGGTGACCGGCATCGGCGCCTTCAACACACTGCAATACTGGTCGCTCGAATACACCCAGGCCCTCAATACGCTGCTGCTGCAATCCGGCGGCCCGCTGATCGTCGCCCTATGGTCGCTGCTGCTGCTGCGCGTGCATCTCACCCTGGCGCAGGCGATCGGCATCATGCTGTCGATGGTCGGCGTGCTGCTCATCCTGACGCGCGGCCATCCAGCGGCGCTCGCCGACATCAGCTTCAACAAGGGCGACCTGATCTTCCTGGTCGCGATGGCGGTGTTCGGCTTCTACTCGGTGCTGACGATCAAGCGACCGCAGATCCATGGCCTGTCGATGGTCGCCTTCACCTTCGGATGCGGCGCGGCGAGCCTCATTCCGCTCCTGATCTGGGAGCTCAACACGCGCCCGGTGATGACGTTCGACACCCGGAACCTGCTGTCCCTGCTCTATGTCGCGATCTTTCCCTCGACCATCGCCTATCTCTGCTTCAATCGCGGCGTGCTGCTGATCGGCGCCAACCGCGCCGCGCCGTTCTTTCATGTCGTGCCGGTGTTCGGCTCGATCATGGCGTTCGTGTTCCTCGGCGAGCAGCCGCAGATCTTCCATGTGATCGGCTTCGCGCTGGTGCTGAGCGGCGTCTACGTCGCCTCGCGCAAGCAGGCCACGTGAGAGAGTCACGGCGAAGAACGGCTAGTTGGCGGCCTTGAGCGCCATGCCGATGGCCATCAGCGATACCAAGCCGATCAGCAGGAGCCGCAGTCGCGCAGGGGATGCGCGGTTCGCAAGGCGTGCGCCGAGATCGGTGCCGAACGCCAGTCCGATGATCACCGCAACCAGGACCGGCCAGGACGGCAGAGCGCCGTGCTGCCAATAGATCCAGGCGGATGGAATCGTCGTGGGCACCAGGGTTAGCGCCAGACTGATCATCTGGGCGCGATGCTGGGGCATGCCGAGCACCGCGCTCAAGCCAACGACGGTCGCCAGCCCGCCGCCGATGCCGAGAAAGCCAGACGATAGGCCGGCCGCACTGCCGACCGCCAGAAGTGCAAGCCAGCCTGGATCAGCCGCAGCATCCGCCGTCTTGGCCAGTCCCCGGTCCGATGACCGGCGCAGCAGCAGCACGTCGAGCAGCAGCAGGTAGATTACGTAGGCCCAGCGCAGGATGCCCGCGGCCGTTCCATTCGCAATGAGCGCGCCGATGACGCCGCCCAGCAGGAAGCCTAGTCCGAGCCATAGCAGCACTACCAGCGGCGCCCGGCTGCCTTCATCCCAATAGCGCTTGATGCCGGCGGCGCTCGTCGGCGGGATCTGCGCGACCAAAGAGAGCCCCTGCGCGGCGTGCTGTTGCGCGCCGAGCAGCAGCACCGCGAACACGACGAGGCCGCCGCCGGGACTCACACCGAGCAGGCCCGAAGTGAATCCGCTGATCAGGCCGGTGCCGAGACCGCCGATGAGATCAAGGACATTCATCATCGCGACCCCCCGAATGCTGCCGCGCGCCGAAGCCGCGGATCATCGTCTTGGCGCAAGGCCCGCCAGCAGCGCCTCCAAACCTGCCATCGCCTCGGCCGACGAGAACGGCTCGCCCCACAGCCGCTGCAGCACGAAGCCCTGAAACATCGCGACCATGGTGCGGGCGATGCTGCGCGGATTGACGGCGCGGTCGACGACGCCGAGCCGCTGGCCGCGTTGCAGCAGTTCGGTGACCAGGGCGATCGGCCTGCGGATGCCGTCGGCGACCTGCTCGCGGATCGCGTCATCCCGCAGCGCCTCGGCCCACAGCTGCAAGGCAATGCGGCGACTGCGCAGCCCGTCCTCCTTCTGCATGTCCGCCAGCGACGCGCGTGCAATCGCCCGCAGTCCTTCGAGCGGGTCCGGAATGTCGCGCGCGGCGGCAAGGAGGCCGGCATCGCGGTCGTGCCGGTGCTCGCCGATCGCCTGGATCAGGTCCTCCTTGCTGGCGAAGTGGCCGTAGATGCAGCCCGCACTCAGACCGGATTCGGCGATGACGTCGGAGATGGTGGTCTGATGGAATCCCTGGCGCGCGAAACAGGCTTCGGCGGCCTGCAGGATCTCTCCGCGACGCGCGGCCATCGTCGCCGGTTTCAGCTTCGGCATGCGCAACTCCTGCCCGGACGGCTGGACCCATAAGCGGCGCTCACATATAAAACGAATATTCGTTTTGTAAAGACGTTCCGTCGCCTTCCGACATGGCGGCAATCCGCCGGGCGCTCTTGTCCCGGGCGCCATTTCGGGCACAACCTCTGCTTCACGAGAGAAGCCGAATCCTTGCCCGCCCCATCCCCGCCACCCTCGCTGTTCGCCTGGCTCAACAACCAGCCCTACCTGCTGCTCACGCTGGCCTCGCTGTTCTGGGCCGGAAACATCGTGCTTGCGCGCTATGTGGCCGGCCATGTCCCGCCGCTGACGCTGTCCTGCATCCGCTGGATCGGGACGTTCCTGATGCTGTGGCCGTTCGCGCGGGCGCACCTGGTCAGGGATTGGCGGACGCTGCTCGCCCACTGGCCTTTGATCCTGCTGTTCTCGCTGACCGGCTTCGCCATCAACAACGCGCTGTCCTATTGGGCGATGCAGTATACGCAGGCGCTCAATGGGCTGCTGATCCAGTCGTCGACGCCGCTGTTCGTCGCGCTATGGTCGCTGCTGCTGTTCGGCGTGCGGCTGACGCCGGCGCAATTCGCGGGAATTGCGATGTCACTCGTCGGCGTGCTGGTGATCCTGCTGCGCGGCGATCTCGGCGCGCTGGCCGCGATCCAGTTCAACCGCGGCGATCTGATGTTCGCCGGCGCGCTGCTGGTGTTCGGTCTCTACTCCGCCGCCATGACGCGCCGGCCGGCGGTGCAC
Source organism: Bradyrhizobium sp. SSBR45G (assembly GCF_030159255.1). Taxonomy (GTDB): domain Bacteria; phylum Pseudomonadota; class Alphaproteobacteria; order Rhizobiales; family Xanthobacteraceae; genus Bradyrhizobium. Next base: position 19,485 of record NZ_BSCT01000036.1, read on the forward strand.
CAGCTGTCGCTGATCTCATCCTGTACGGCCGTCGGCGCAGTGCTGCTGCTGCCGCTGGCCGTCTGGGAATATTCATCGGGCTTCGTGCTGCAGTTCGACCTGCTGTCCATCCTGACGCTCGGCTACGTCGTGGTGTTCGCCTCGACGCTCGCTTATCTGTTCTTCAACCGGGGAATCGGCCTGATCGGGCCAAACCGCGCCGCGCCGTTCCTGCACCTCGTGCCCTTGTTCGGCTCGGTGCTCGCGATCCTGCTGCTCGGCGAGGAGCTGAAGCTGTTCCACCTCCTAGGCTATGCGCTGGTCATCGCGGGCGTGATCATCGCGTCCCGCACCAGGGGCGCCAAGGCCGCGTGAGCGCCGGCAAGCCCTGACCGGCGCTTTCGCAGGCGCCCGCCGCTGCTCCGGCTACGCCGTCCGCACCTTCGCCATGAAGCCGTCGACCGCCTGCTGCAGCAGGCCCGACTGGCTGTCGAGCTCGCGGGCGCTGGAGAGCACTTCGGAGGCGGCCATGCCGGTCGCTTCCGCGGCCTTGGTGACGCCGCCGATATGCGTGCTGATCTCGTTCGAGCCGGCGGCGACCGACTGGATGTTGCGCGCGATCGCGCGCGTCGCATCGCCCTGCTGCGCGATCGAGGTCGAAATCGAGTTGGTGATCTCGCTCATCTGCGCAATCGTCTGGGTGATGCCGCTGATGGCGGCGACCGCGTCCTGGGTCGAGGTCTGCATCGCTGCGACCTGCGCCGAAATCTCCTCGGTCGCCTTCGCGGTCTGGTTGGCAAGCGCCTTGACCTCGGAAGCGACGACGGCAAATCCCTTGCCGGACTCACCGGCGCGCGCGGCTTCGATGGTGGCGTTGAGCGCAAGCAGATTGGTCTGGGCCGCGATCGAATGGATCAGCTTGACGACCTCGCCGATCTTCTCGGCGCCGGTCGACAGCACCTGGACGGTGGCATTGGTGCGCTCGGCATCGCCGACCGCCTTGCTCGCGATCTCGCTGGACCGGGCGACCTGGCGGGAAATCTCGTTGACCGAGCTCGACAGCTGCTCGGCTGCGGACGCCACGGTGCCGACATTGTCATTCGCGCTCTGCGTGGCGGCGCTGACGGTGGAGGCACGCGAGCTGGCATCGCTCGCGGTCGAGGTCATCGACTGCGCGGTGTGCTGCATGCCTTCGGCGGCCGAGGCCACCGAGCGGACGATGCCGTTGACGCTGCGCTCGAAGTCGGCGGCTAGGTTCTGCATCGCCGCACGCCGCTCCGCCTCGGCGCGCTGCTGGGTCGCGGCCTCCGCATGCTCGAGCTCGCGCATCCGCAGCGCGTTGTCCTTGAAGATCTGGACGGTGGCCGCCATCCCGCCGATCTCGTCGCCGCGGCCGACGCCGGGGATCTCGCCGTCGAGCTTACCGTCGGCGATCTCGCGCATGCGGACGCCGAGGCGATTCAGCGGCACGCTGATGCTGCGGCTGATCAGCCAGGCGATGCCGCCGGCGATGACCGCGATGCCGGCGCAGGCCATCCACATCAGCCACTTCAGCGGCTTCATCTTGGCGTCGAGATCGTCGACATAGACGCCCGTACCCACGAACGTGTTCCAGCCCGGAATCATGACCGCATAGGAGATCTTGCGGGTCGGCTGCTCCTGGCCCGGCCTGAGATATTCGTAGCGCAGGGTGACTTCACCGTCCTTGGCGACACCGTCGCGCAGCTCGACGACGAGCTTGCGGCCATTGAGCTCGAAATCGATCACATTCGAGCCGCGCTGCTTCGGGTCCTGGGACAACACGACGTTGCCGTCCATCGTGTAGGCGAACAGATAGCCCATCCCCTTGTCGAAGGTCATCGTGCTGCCGCGCTTGACGAACTCGTCGATCGCGGCCTCCTTCGTCATCCTGCCGCCGTCGACCTCCTTGATGAGGCCGATGGCCATGTTGCGTGCGGTCTCGACGATCGCCCGGCACTGTTCGATGCGGGCGTTGACCATCTCCTTCTGCATGAGATTGCCGGCGAACGTCCCGGCCGCGGCGAGGCCCAGCAGCGCGACACCGACGACGATGGCAAGCTTGGGGGCAATCTTCAGATTGTTCAGCAGCACGCAAGCAACTCCGCCCGATCGAAATCCGCGACCCGTCAAGATCAACGGCGACAAATTGATCGGATGTTGGTTAGGGTTCGGTTGCGAACGATCTCCGTAGAAATCCGGATCAGACCGTGCTGACGGACTCCTGGGCCGTGGCAGAGGAGGATACCGGCCGCAGCGGCGCGAACTCCTCGGCGGTCAGCGTCTCCTTGGCGATCAGCAGCGCAACGCCGCGCTCCAGATCCTGGTGGTGATCTTCGAGGATCGCCCGGGCGCGCACGCCTCCTTCCGCGATCAGGTCCCGCACCGCCAGATCGATCTCGCGCCCGGTGATGTCCGCCGCCGACACGATCTGATCCTGCGGCTGCAGGAACGACACTTGCGGCCGCGGCGCATAGGTGCGCTGGCCGACTTTCGCATCCATGCCGTATTTGGTGACCATCTCGATGGCGATCTCGGTGGCGCGCTGCAGATCGTCGGCGGCGCCGGTCGAGACGTCGCCGTCGAAGATCAACTGCTCCGAGGCACGTCCGCCCATCAGCACGGCGATCCGGTTCTTCAGCTCGCTGACCGCGAGCAGGAAGCGGTCCTCCGTCGGCCGCTGCATCGTGTAGCCGAGCGCGCCGACGCCGCGCGGAATGATCGAGACCTTCTGCACCGGATCGACGCCGGCGAGATTGGCCGCGACCAGCGCATGGCCCATCTCATGATAGGCGACGCGCCGACGCTCGGCGGGATTGAGCACGCGGCTCTTCTTCTCGATACCGGCGACGATGCGCTCGATCGCGGCCGTGAAGTCGTCGAACGTCACGTCGTGGCCCTTGCGCCGGGTCGCGGCGATCGCCGCCTCATTGATCAGGTTGGCGAGGTCGGCACCGGTGAAGCCGGCCGTCAGGGCCGCGACCTTGTCGAGATCGACGCCGTCGGCGACCGTGATCTTGCGAACATGCACCTTCAGAATGGCAAGCCGCCCGCTTCTGTCGGGGCGATCGACCAGGACCTGACGGTCGAAGCGGCCGGCGCGCATCAGGGCGGGATCGAGAATCTCCGGCCGGTTGGTCGCGGCGAGCAGGATGACGCCGGAGCTCGGATCGAAGCCGTCGAGCTCCGCCAGCAACTGATTGAGCGTCTGCTCCTTCTCGTCGTAGCCGCCAAACTGCCCGCCGCCGCTCCGGCTGCGCCCCAGCGCATCGAGCTCATCGATGAAGATGATGCAGGGCGCGGCCTTGCGCGCCTGCTCGAACAGATCGCGCACCCGCGCAGCACCGACGCCGACGAACATCTCGACGAATTCCGAGCCCGAGATCGAGAAGAAGGCGACGCCCGCCTCGCCAGCGACGGCGCGCGCGAGCAAGGTCTTCCCGGTGCCGGGCGGGCCGACCAGCAGGATGCCCTTCGGCACATGCGCGCCGAGCCGGCCATAGCTCTTCGGGTCCTTGAGGAACTGCACCACCTCCTGCAGCTCGAACTTCGCCTCGTCGACACCGGCGACATCGGCGAAGGTCACCTTGGTGTCGGTCTCGACATAGACCTTGGCGCGCGACTTGCCGATCGACATCAGCCCGCCAAAGCCCTGGCGGTCCATCACCTTGCGGCCGAGGAACACCCAGATCAGATAAAACATCAGCGCCGGCACGATCCAGGCCAGCAGCGTCTGAATGACGCCGCCGGAGGGAACGCCGGTCACGGTGACGCCCTTCGTTGCCAGCTTCTCGGCCAGCGGCGGATCGACCCGCGCGGTGACGAACGAGGTCTTGCCGTCCGGCTGCTTGTCCTTGAACTTGCCCTGGATGGTGTCCTGGCTGACCGAGACCTCGGCGATCTTGCCCTGCTCAACCAGTTGCTCGAACTGGCTGTAGGGGATGGTCTCGACGGTGTTGTAGGTCGTCAGCAGCCATTGCAGCAGCAGCATGCCGACGCCGGCGAGGAAGATGTAGCCGACGGCGATGGCCTGCTTGCGGGCGTTCGGATCGGATTCCATATCGAGCTCGCTCCAGTCCGGTGCTCGTGCGCGCGAAGGTCTCTGGCGGATAGCAGGCTCGCTTGCAGGCGGCTTGTTCTGGATCAAGGCGCGCGACTCGGCCTCACGTCAGGCCGCTGCGCCATCATCGCGCGCGAGCTGCTCCAGCGCATCCCGAACCGCTTCCACCAGGTCCAAGGCGACCGGCGACGGGCTGCGCTGCGGCGGGAATACGGCTGCGAACTCGAAATCGATGTGCGGCAGGAACGGCCGGCTCACGACGCCGCGGTTCTCGAACTCGCGCGCGGTGAACGGATCGGAGAGCGAGATTCCGAGCCCCGACGACACCATGCCGCACATGATTTCGGACAGCGTCGTTTCGACACGAAGGACCCGCTGAACATCCGCGCGATGGAAGACCTGGTCGATGAGGTGGCGGCTCGTCGAGCCTGCCGACAGCGAGATGAATGTCTCGCCCTCGAAGTCACGCGGCACCAGCGATGTCTTGGCCGCGAGCCGATGCCCACTCGGCAGCACCGCGACGCGCGCCAGCGCCGGCAATTTGATGCTCGGCAGGCCGGCATGGGCGATCGGCACCTCGGCAAAGCCGACATCGCATTGCGCGTTCAGCACCCAGTCGATCACGATGGGCGAGATCACGCCGAAGAAGGCGAGGTTGAGGTTCGGCCGCTCCTGCAGGAAGCGACCGGCGAGCCGCGGCAGATAGCCGTTGGCGAGAGCGGGGAGCGCGGCGATGCGCAGCGTGCCGGTGCGCCGGCCGCGGATTTCCTCTGCGGCGGCCGCAATGCGATCGAGACCGACGAAGGAGCGCTCGACCTCCATGTAGAGCGCGGTCGCTGCCGCACTCGGCACGAGGCCGGTGCCGCGCCGTTCGAACAGCTCCATCTTGAGCAAGGCCTGCAGATCGCGCAGCAGCCGGCTGACGGCCGGCTGCGTCACCGCCATCAGCTTGGCGGCTTCCGTCACGCTGCCGGTCAGCATCATCGCCCGGAAGGCTTCGACCTGCCGCGAATTGATCCGGGCCATGCGCTCCATCCATAATATTTCGGCATGGAGAGGGTGCCATTATTCATTGGACGATCAAAGCCTCCACTGCGATCTTTTTCAGCAGGGTGAGGGATGGCTCGTTTTTTAGGCTGCCGGCTCGGGTTATTGGATGCCGACAGCTGCACGATCGCTCCGTTCTCCCCGGCGGTCATGAAATACCGCCGTCATCGGCAACCTGGGAGATCCGTCCTTATGAAGCACCTTCACCTTCTGGCCGCGGTCAGCATCGCCGCCCTGGCCTCCACGTCCCAGGTCTGGGCGCAGCAGAAAACCCTTTATGTCGCCGGCTATGGCGGCTCGTTCGAGAAGACCATCCGCGAGGAGGTGATCCCGCCGTTCGAGCAGGCCAACGGCGTCAAGGTCGAATATGTCGCCGGCAACTCCACCGACACGCTGGCCAAGCTGCAGGCGCAGAAGGGCAACCAGCAGATCGACGTCGCCATCGTCGACGACGGTCCGATGTATCAGGCGATCCAGCTCGGCTTCTGCGACAAGGTCACCGGACTGCCCGGCGATCTGCTGGACGTCGCGCGCTTCAAGGACGACAAGGCCGTCGCCATCGGCCTCGTCGCCACCGGGCTGATGTACAACAAGAAGGTGTTTGCCGAGAAAGGCTGGGCGGCGCCGACCTCGTGGAACGATCTCAAGGATCCGAAATACAAGCAGCTGCTCGTCATTCCGCCGATCAACAACACCTACGGCCTCAACGTGCTGCTGATGCTGGCGAAGATGAACGGTGGCAGCGAGAGCAATGTCGATGCAGGATTCAAGATCTTCAAGACCGACATCAATCCGAACGTGCTCGCCTATGAACCGTCGCCGGGCAAGATGACCGAGCTGTTCCAGTCGGGCCAGGCCGTCATCGCGGTGTGGGGCTCGGGCCGGGTGCAGAGCTTCGCCAATACCGGCTTTCCGGTCGACTTCGTCTACCCGAAGGAAGGCGCCGTCAGCCTGCTGACGACGGCGTGCCCGATCGCCAAGCCCTCGGTCTCGCCGCTGGCCTCGAGCTTCATCAAGCTGCTGCTCGATCCGAAGATTCAGCTCACGATGCTCAAGGAATACGGCTATGGCCCGGTGGTGAAGTCCGTCGTGGTGCCCGAGGGCATCGGCGCGATGGCGCCGATCGGCGAGCGTGCCGCCAAGGTCTATGCGCCGGACTGGAGCGTGGTCAACGACAAGCGCGAGGAATGGACCAAGCGCTGGAATCGCGAGGTTGAGCGCTGAGCTGCAGCTTCTTCTCGCCCTGGGCACTCCGCTCCCTCTCCTCGCAGGCGGAACGCTATCGCATATGGCGCTCGACGTGTTGGATCCCTCTGTTCCCACGCCGTCATGGCCGGGCCTGTCCCGGCCATCCACGTCGTCCAGCGCACTCGGAACGACGTGGATGCCCGGGACAAGCCCGGGCATGACGGAGCGACACATTGGCAGGCGCTTCTGTCGTGGTCCGACGATGTCATCAAATGCGATAGCCTTGCCGCAGGCCGGGACTGAAGAAAAGCAGCGCGATGCATGGCCACTTGAGTCGGCAAGCTTTTAGTTACGGATCCACCCGCATGTCACTGCTCGAACTCGATCGGGTCGGCAAATCCTTCGGCCCCAACATTGCCGTCGAAGAGTTCAGCCTCGCCGTCACCAAGGGCGAGTTCATCTCGTTCCTGGGACCGTCGGGCTGCGGCAAGACCACGACCTTGCAGATGATCGCGGGCTTCCTCGATCCCTCGCATGGCGCGATCCGGCTCGAAGGCAGGGATCTCGTCGCGGTGCCGCCGGCCAAGCGCGGGCTCGGCATCGTGTTCCAGAGCTACGCGCTGTTTCCGCACATGACGGCGGCCGAGAACGTCGCCTTCGGCCTGGAGATGCGGAAAGTCTCGCGCAGCGAGCGTGAGGAGCGCGTGCGCGCCGCGCTCGCGCTGGTCGGGCTCGCCGGCTACGAGGGCCGCCATCCGCGCCGCATGTCGGGCGGCCAGCAGCAGCGCGTCGCGCTGGCGCGGGCGCTGGTGATCCGCCCGAGCGTGCTGCTGCTCGATGAGCCCTTGTCCAATCTCGACGCGCGGCTGCGCGAGGACATGCAGATCGAGCTGCGCCAGATCCAGCGCAATCTCGGCACCACCACCATCCTCGTCACCCACGACCAGATCGAGGCAATGTCGTTGTCCGATCGCATCGTGGTCATGAGCAAGGGGCGGATCGAGCAGATCGGCACGCCGCAGCAGGTCTATGAGCAGCCGGCTTCAGCCTTCGTCGCGCAGTTTCTCGGCAAGACCAACGAATTCGCGGCGGCTGTCGATCGGACCGTGGCGCCCGCGAAACTCGTCGCCGGCGGGTGGAGCGCACCGGCGCCGGCCGGCGTCACGGGGGCCGTCACCGTCAGCGTGCGCCCCGAGCGAATCAGCTTCGGCGATGCCGGATTGGCGGCACGCATCACCAGCCGCATCTTCCAGGGCAATCACTGGCTGTTCCAGTGCGACACCGAATGCGGGCCAGCGATCGTGATCCGGCAGAACGACGGCCAGGGACAGCCGGAGCATGGCGCGGCCGTGCATCTCGCCTGGCGCGCCGCGGACATGAGCCTGCGCTCAGCGGGAGGCGCGGCATGAGCGCGGTGATCAGCGCCGATCCGCCGTCGGCAGGCGAGGCCCGCGCGGGCCTGACGCTGGCGCTGCCGGCCTTGATGCTGTTCACCGGTGTCGTCGTGATCCCGCTGGCGATGACGGTGATGCTGTCGTTCCACGATTGGGGGCAATACAAGGGCATCGAGCCGGTCTTCATCCTGAAGAACTGGCGCGAGATCGTCGAGGATCCCTATTACGCCGAGATGTTCTGGCGCACCTTCCGCGTGGCCGCGCTCGCGACCCTGATCACGGCGGTGTTCGGCGTGCCCGAGGCCTACATCCTCAACCGCATGCAGGGACCATGGAAGGGACTCTTCCTCCTGGTGATCATCGGCCCGCTGCTGATCTCGGTGGTGGCGCGCACGCTCGGCTGGGCGTTGCTGTTCGGAGGCAACAACGGCCTCGCCAACAAGCTCCTGATGACATCAGGCCTGATCGACTCGCCCGTCAAATTCATGTTCACCGAGACCGGCATGGTCGTCGCGCTGGCGCACGCGATGATGCCGTTCATGGTGCTCGCGGTGTGGACCGCGCTGCAGCGGCTGGATCCGCAGATCGAGAACGCCGCGCTGTCGCTCGGTGCCGGCTCGCTCACCGTGATGCGCCGCATCGTGCTGCCGCAGATCATGCCGGGCGTGCTGTCCGGCGCCATCATCGTGTTCTCGTTGTCGGCGAGCGCTTTCGCGACGCCCGCGATCATCGGCGGCCGCAGGCTCAAGGTGGCGGCGACGCTCGCCTATGACGAGTTCCTCAACACGCTGAACTGGCCACTCGGCGCTGCGGTCGCCGTGCTGCTGCTGATCGCGCTGATCCTGATCGTGGTCGGCTCCAACACGCTGATCGAGCGCCGCTACCAGGAGATGTTCCGATGAGCCGGAACGGCCCCCTGGCGCTGATCTTCCACACGCTGTTCGTCGTCTTCATGGTGGCGCCGATCGTGGTCGTGTGCTGGGTCGCGTTCACGCCCGACGGCTTTCTGTCGATCCCGCTGACGAACTTCTCGCTGCGCTGGTTCAGGGCGCTCGCCAACTATCCCGAGTTCGTCCACGCCTTCGGCGTGAGCCTGTGGCTCGGCGCGCTGTCGTCCTGCATCGCGCTGTTGTTCGCGGTGCCGGCGGCGCTGGCGATCAGCCGCTATCGCTTCCGCGGCCGCGATGCCTTGTCGGCGCTGTTCCTGTCGCCCTTGATGATCCCGCATGTCGTGCTCGGCATCGCCTTCCTGCGCTTCTTCACCTCGGTCGGCATCGGCGGCACCTTCGTCGCGCTGGTGATCGCCCATGTCGTCGTCGTGTTTCCGTTCGCGCTGCGGCTGACGCTCGCGTCCGCGACCGGCATGGACCGCTCGGTCGAGATGGCCGCGATCTCGCTCGGCGCCGACGGCTGGACCATGTTCCGCCGCGTCACCCTGCCCGCCATCCTGCCCGGCATCGTCTCGGGCTGGATGCTCGCCTTCATCCAGTCGTTCGACGACCTGACCATGACCGTGTTCCTGGCGACGCCGGGCACAGAGACGCTACCGGTGCGGATGTTCCTCTACATCCAGGACAACATCGATCCGCTGGTGACATCGGTGTCGGCCAGCGTCATCGCCATCACCATGACCGTCCTGATTCTGCTCGATCGCATCTACGGGCTCGACCGCGTGCTGACAGCCAAAGGCGGCGACGCAGGACGATAGGAGACACTCCGATGAAAGACTATGACGTCGCCATCGTCGGCGGCGGCCTGCTCGGCTCCGCTATTGCCTGGGGATTGGGACGGCTCGGCCAGCGCGTCGCCGTGCTCGACGAGGGCGACATCGCCAAGCGGGCGTCGCGTGCCAATTTCGCGCTGGTGTGGGTGCAGAGCAAAGGCCTGGGCATGCCGGCCTACACCGGCTGGACCGTGCGCGGCTCGAAGGCGTGGCCGAAGCTGGCCGAGGAGTTGAAGGCGCAGACCGGCCTCGACGTCGTGCTGCAGCAGAACGGCGGCTTCCATCTCACCTTGGGCGAGGCGGAGTACGAGCAGCGCAGCCAGCTCGTTGCGCGCATGCACAATCAGACCGGCGCGGCCGACTATCGGATGGAGATGATGCCGGCGGCAGACGTGAAGAAGATGCTGCCGCTGATCGGGCCGGAGGTCTCGGGCGGCAGCTTCTGCCCCTATGATGGCCACGTGAATTCGCTGCGCACCTTCCGCGCGCTGCATGCCGGCATGAAGGCGTTCGGCGTCGACTATCTGCCGGAACGTGCGGTCAGCGCGATCGTGCGCGATGGCAACGAGTTCAGGCTGGCGACGGCGCAAGGCGAGATCCGCGCGGCCAAGGTCGTACTCGCGGCCGGCAACGCCAACGCGACGCTGGCCCCGATGGTCGGCCTGTCGGCGCCGATGGGTCCCACACGCGGCCAGATCGTCGTGACCGAGCGCACCATGCCGTTCCTGCCGCATCCGCTGACGACGATCCGCCAGACCGACGAGGGCACGGTGATGATCGGCGACAGCAAGGAGGATGAGCTCGACGATCGCGTCCAGAACCATCCGATCAACGCTGTGATGTCCGATCGCGCCCAGCGCACGTTCCCGCATCTGGCGCGGCTCAACGTCGTCAGGAGCTGGACCGGCATCCGCGTGATGCCGAAGGACGGCTTCCCGATCTATGAGCAGTCGGAGACGCATTCCGGCGCCTTCGTCGCCTGCTGCCATTCCGGCGTGACCTTGGCCGCCAACCACGCCTTCGAGATCGCGCGGATGGTGAAGGACGGCGCGCTGGACACGGAGCTGGTCGGCGCGTTCACCGCCAAGCGCTTCGAGACTGCGGCAGGAGCCGGCGGCAGTGGCTACTACTGAGATCGCGGCGAACGCCGCCACGGAGACGACGATGTTCAAACGCGCAGACGGTGATAGCAGGCGATCGGTGACGATCCATGTCGAGGGCCAGGCGGTCGCCGCGCGCGAAGGCGACACGGTGTCGGCGGCGCTGCTCGCCTCCGGCCTCGACGTCAGACGCGCGACGGCGGTCAGCGGCGCCAGGCGGCTGCCCTACTGCATGATGGGCGTATGTTTCGACTGCCTCGTCACCATCGACGGCGTCGGCAACCGGCAGGGCTGTCTGGTGCCCGTCGCTGAGGGCATGCAAATCGAAATCCAGAAGGGCAAGCGGGAGATCGGCAAATGAGCGCGGCGCCCAAACGTGATCAATACGACGTCGTCATCATCGGCGCCGGCCCGGCCGGCCTTGCGGCGACAGCGGACGCCGCCGGCGCAGGCCTGTCGACCTTGCTGCTCGACGAGAACGCGGGTCCCGGCGGCCAGGTCTGGCGCGCCATCAATTCGACGCCGGTGAAGGAGGAAGCACTGCTGGGGACCGACTACTGGTCCGGTGCCGAGATCGCCAAGGCTGCACGCGACAGCGGCGCCGAGATCATCCACCGCGCCACGGTGTGGAGCCTGGACCGCAACCTCGAAATCGGTGTGTCGGTAGGCGGCGGATCTGCCTTCATCAAGGCCAGGCGCGTCATCATCGCAACCGGCGCGCAGGAACGTCCGTTCCCGATCCCCGGCTGGACGTTGCCAGGTGTGATGACAGCGGGCGCAGCACAGACGATGCTGAAATCTTCAGGTCTCGTGCCGGATTGCCCCACCGTCATTGCTGGGCAGGGACCTTTGCTGTGGCTGCTTGCCGCACAGATTCTGCGGCTCGGCGGCCGCATCGACCGTGTGCTCGACACCACCCCGCGCGCCAACTACATGGCCGCGCTGCCACACGCTTTCGGCTTCGTGACCTCGCCCTATTTCATGAAGGGACTCGCGATGATGCGCGAGGTGCGCGCCAAGGTGCCGGTCACGGGCGGCGTGACGGAGCTCGCGGCCGCGGGCAACGGCAAGCTCGATGCCGTCAGCTATGTCACGGCGGGCGGCAAGCGCGAGACGCTGTCGGCCGAGCTTTTGCTGCTGCATCAGGGCGTGGTGCCCAATGTCAACCTGGCGATGGCTGCCGGCGTCGAGCATCGCTGGAACGAACTGCAGCTATGCTGGACTCCCGTGCTGGATGCGCTCGGTAACAGCTCGATTCCAGGCATTGCGATTGCTGGCGACGGCGCGGGCATTGGCGGGGCGCAGGCGGCGGTGTGGCGTGGTCGCGCTGCGGCAGGCAGCGCGATCAAAGCCTCCCGGTCCAACGCCAAGGTGTCTGATGTGTCCGCGCAGTTGCGACGCGCCGAGCGCGGTCGCGCCTTCCTTGATACGCTGTTCCAGCCGGCGAAGCAGTTTCGCATTCCGCAGGGCGACACCATCGTGTGCCGCTGCGAGGAGATCACCGCCAAGGATGTGCTCGACTCCGTCGCGATCGGCGCGACCGGGCCGAACCAGCTCAAGGCCTATCGCCGCACCGGGATGGGTCCGTGCCAGGGCCGGCTGTGCGGCCTGACCGTCACCGAGCTGATGGCGGAGGCGCGCGGCAAGAGCCCGCAGGAGATCGGCTATTATCGGCTGCGCGCGCCGGTAAAGCCGATCATGCTGTCCGAGCTCGCCAACCTGCCGAAGACCGAAGAGGCCACCAAGGCCGTGGTGCGCGGATGACGGTGCGCAAGGATGCCATCATCGTGGGTGGCGGCATCCACGGCTGCTCCACCGCGCTGCATCTCTGTCTCGCCGGCTTGAAGCCGGTGCTGATCGAGAAGGACTATGCCGGCCGCCACGCCTCTGGCGTCAATGCCGGCGGCGTGCGCCAGCTCGCGCGCGATGTCGCCGAGATTCCCTTGTCGATCCGCTCGATGGGACTCTGGGAACGGATCGGCGAGCTGGTCGACGATGATTGCGGCTTCGAGAGCTACGGCCAGGTGCTGGTCGCGGAGACCGAGGCGGAGCTCGACGCCTGCCGCGTCCGCGTCACCGACCTCAACGAACGCGGGTTCACCCATGAGGAGCTGATCGACGGCGCCGAGTTGCGCCGCCTCGTGCCGGCGGTGGCCGAGAGTTGCCCGGGCGGCGTGGTGTCGCGGCGCGACGGCGCCGCTCAGCCGGCGCGCACCACCACTGCGTTTCGCCGCAAGGCGGAGCAGCTCGGCGCCACGATTCGCGAAGGTATGCCTGCGACCAACATCCGTAAGGACGGCAAGCTCTGGCTCGTCGATGTCGGCACTGACACCTTCGCCGCGCCGGTGCTCGTCAATGCGGCCGGCGCCTGGGCTGGCCGCGTTGCGGACCAGTTCGGCGAGACCGTGCCGGTCGAGACCATCGCGCCGATGCTGATGATCACCTCGCCCGTCGCCCACTTCATCGATCCCGTCGTCATCCTGCGCGGACGAAAATTGTCGTTCAAGCAGTTCCCGAACGGCACGGTGCTGATCGGCGGCGGTCACCTTGCCATCCCCGATCAGGACCGCAACGAGACGGTGCTCGACTGGCGCAAGCTGTCAGAGAGTGCGCGCACCGTCGCCGAGCTGTTCGAGGTGATGCGCAGCGCGACCATCATGCGCGCCTGGGCCGGCATCGAGGCGCGCATGCGCGACGACATTCCGGTGTTCGGCCCGAGCGCCGTGCATGACGGGCTGTATCACCAGTTCGGCTTCTCGGCGCACGGCTTCCAGCTCGGCCCCGGCGCCGGCGCGGTCATGGCCGAGCTCATCGTGCACGGCGGCACCCAGACCCGCATCACTGGTCTCAGCATCACGCGCTTTCAGAATTCCCCCCCTTCATCAACGACATGAGGACATGATGACCATCACCCGCAAGATCCGTTCCGCCATCCATCACCGCATCGTCGAGGCCAACGGCTTCGTCTTTGTCGGCGGCACCATTGCCGATGACACGTCGGTGTCGATGGGCGAGCAGACCCGCAACATCCTCGGCAAGATCGACGGCTTCCTGAAGCAGGCCGGCACCGACAAGACACGCGTCGTCTCAGGCCAGATCTTCGTCACCGATCTGTCGAAGAAGAAGGAAATGGATGCGGCCTGGACCGAGTTCTTTGGCGACGATCTGCCGACGCGGGCCACCGTCGGCGTGGCCGATCTCGGCGGCGGGGCGCTGATCGAGATCGTCATCACCGCGATCAAGGGCTGACCGCAGCGGGATCAGGCCGGCCCGCCTTCGCGAGGCCGGCGCGATTCATCCTGGGATCATTCCAGATCGATCGGCTGATAGGAGCCGGACTTGTCGAGCTGGGTGCCCCAGACCTTGTGCAGGGCCTGATGATCGCCACGGCTCAGATTGAGCGAGGCGCCGAGTCCCATGTCGAGATTGCGGGTGTTTTCCAGCGCCTCGACCAGCCGTTCGGTGTCGAGCTGCGGGCCGCAGCGCCTCAGCGCATCGATCAGGAGATTGGCCGCGATGTAGCCTTCGAGCGAGATGTAGTCGGGAGTCTCGCCGGGAGATGCCTGCGCCAGCGCCGTCTTGAAGTCGAGCACGGTGCTCGAATAGCCCGACACGGCCGGCACCGCCTGCGTCACGATGACGTTCTCGGTGAAGCGCGGCCCCAGCATGGCAAGTTCCTGCGCAAGCGCGGTGGCGCCGACGATCGACATGTTGGTGTAGATCATGCCGGGAAACAGGTCGCGCGTCTTTTCGATGAATTTTGCCGCGGGCCGAGTCGTCCCGACCATCACGATCGCGCGGATCGGCACCTTCTGCGCCTTGAGCTGGGCGACCGCCCCGTCCATGTCGATCGAGTTGCGGGTGTAGACCAGACGCAGGATCGACGCGTCGCTGAGGCCGGCCGCGCGGTAGGCCTTGGCGACACCCGCGAAGCCCTGCTCGCCAAGATCGTCATTCTGCCCAAACACCGCAATCTGGTTCGGCCTGATCTTGCGTATCTTCAGCAGATAGCGCACCGCGGCGTCGGCTTCCTCCACGAAGCTCGGCCGGTAGTTGAAGACGTAGCGATCCGGCGGATCGTGCCGCACCACGCTGCCGCCGGTGAACGGCGCAAAGAACAGCACGCGGCGTTCGAGCGCGAACGGGACTGCGACCGCCGCGGTCGGCGTGCCGAGATTGCCCAGGAAACCGAACACCTGCTCCCTGTCCCAGAGCAGCTTCATCGCATCCGGTGTCCGGGTCGGCTCGAAGCCGTCGTCCGCGGCGATCAGCTTGAGCATCCGGCCATTGACGCCGCCGCTGGCATTGGTCCGCGCGAAGGCGACCTCAATGCCGCGTTTGTAGCTCTGCCCGTTCTCCTTGGCGCTTCCCGTGTAGGGAATGACCATGCCGAAGCGGATCTCCTGATCGGTCACGCCGCGCACGGGGCCGGACGCAGCAGGCCTGATCGCGCCCGTCGCGGCAACAGCAGCCGGCGCGGCGGGCGCCGTGGCCGGCGGCGGCGCGCTGACGCTTCGCTCGAGCTCAGTGAGCTGGCGCTCGACCAGCCTGCAATCGGCGCGCCCGCCATTGACCGCGGCACGGCCCTCGGCGACGTTTCGCTCGAATTCTCTGGCGAGCTCGTTCAGATCGTTCGGATTGGCCGCGGCCTCGCGGATCGCCTGTTGAAACTTGCCGAGGATCAGCTGCACGCGACGGGGCGCGATGCTCGTACAGGCCTGAGACGAACCGATGATCGGACCGACGCGGCCGGCCAGCTCCCGGACCAGGCTCACATTGTCGGCCGAAACGGCCGCGCTGACGCTTCCGGCCAGCACGACGGCAGAAAGAACCGCTGCGCGATGCGAACGCCGCGTGATGCACGAGGCGAAGGATGAATTTTGCATCTTGTAGACTGAGGCCTCCGTTCCTGTCCGCCGATCGACACGCGCAGACGGGACGCAAGAATGAGGCCGGCCGAGACGACCATGGGGCACGGTAATTCGGATATCGTCATGACGATTTGGAATGCCGGAAACGTTGAGAAAGAATCAGCTCGGCATGCACGGCGAACCGCCGGTCATGTTCTGCACTGAGGGCTCGTCACCAAAAGCCTGTCTTTCCAGTCTCCTGCCGTCGCAACCTTCCGAACGCCGCCGATCGACACCTGCGTCCGCGTCTGGGGCGAAGACACGGCAGCCGGGCATCTACGACGGCTTTAAGTTCGGATGAGGGCAATCTCGACTCATTCAAGCCGCAGCTGCGTCGGACCGGATGAAGCAATGTCCGGAGCCTGGCGTCCGAGCCTCGACGGCTGCTGCGGCCCGATCTTAAGTTGATAGGACGATCGCGATGATGCGCAACGCGAACCGACGGCCGCGCATCGGATGACTCCACCGCAGATCGGCTAGCCTGACGGGCTCATCACGATCGCCTTGTCCTTCGGCCAACGAACTCGCCACGCGAACGTGATCTCCTTCGTCTCGCCGGACTTGGCATCAAGCACCCACTCGGTCACGCCGCGCCGGTCGCGGACATTGCTCGCCGTCGGAGTCGTCGTACCCGGCAGCATCTCGACAACGATCTCCTCGTTCTCGCTGACCGGCAGCTGATCCTGGATCGCGACCTTGACCGGGAAGTCATGCGCGTTGCGGACCGTGGTCTTGAAGGCGCGCTCGTCGATCTTCGCCGTCGTCATGATCAATCCGGCCGAGCCTTCGTTGCGCTTGAGCACGATCCGCTCCACCTTGACCTTGTCGTCGGCGCCGAAGCCGAGCCGGACCGTCTCGTCCTTGCCGGCCGCGGCCAACCTCGATGTGCCGACAAACATGCCGTCGCGATAGATCGAGACCTTGCCCGGCAGCAGCGGCGCGTCCTCCGCCTGCGGGAAGTTCGCTTCGAGATAGGCCGTGGGATCCACCACCGGAGCAGCGCGAATGATCAACTCGGGTGCGATCGTCGTCGTCGAGATGCGCAGGCTCTTGGCGCCGTCATTGGCACTCACGGTGACTCGCCCTGTAAGGCGGAAAGCGGTCTGGAATGCGCTGACGTCAGCGACTGTTTGCTGCTCGATGGCCTTGTCCGCGGCGTCCCCGAAGCTGGTTCCTCCTCCAAAATGGAACTCCTGCGCGCGGCTCTCCGCGACTCCCCTTGCCGCGCTGACAGCCGGACGCTGCGGCATCGGCGGCGGAGGCGGCGGCGGATATTGCGCGATCACCGTCCTGAGCTCGGGCGCGCTGCCGCCGCGGCCCGTGCGCACCGTCGAGACCGAGAGCGCGACGTCGGACCAGTCTTCACCCGTGCTCTGCTGGATCTCGGCGCGGCGCACCAGCTCCAGGGCAGGCTTGCGGTCCTTCGCCGAGGTCTCGAGACGGGCGTCGTAGAGCGGCACCCAGCGGGCGTTGCGCACTGCGTAGGTCACGCGCAACGTCGCCTTGGTCGCAGCCGCGGACGACAATTCGATCTGCACCTCCATCCTGCTCGGCGGCTTGGCCGCACGATCCGCCTGCAATCGCGCGATCTCGCGATCGATCTCGCGCTGCTTGCGCTCGGCGTCACGAATGGCCGTGTCGGCCTGGCCGACCTCCTCTGCCACCGCGGCGAAGGCGTTGCGCCACTCCGTGATCGGGCGAGCCTCGCCTTTCTCGCCCAATCCGGCTGGAGAAGATTCGGCGAACCGTTCAGCAAATTTCTTGCGCGCGAGCGCGGCGGCGATCGCGCCGTCGTAGTTGGCGCGCTCGTCCTTCAACGCCTCGATACGCTTGTCGATGTCGGGCAGGTTGACCGGCGGCGCCGCGCGCGGCGGCTTGGCGTCGACGGTGCCGATCACGAGCTTCGCTCCGGCCTCGCCCTCGACGCGCAACGATGAGGCATCGAGCCCAAGCGGAAAATCCTTGGCGATGGCCGTGGTCTCGCCGGCGGGAAGATCGAGCGAGATGATCCGGGTCACGGTCGCGCCATCGGGATACACGGTGACGGCGTCGACGATGGAGGTCGCATCGAGGTTGGCAGCGCGGCCAGGCGCTGTCAGGGCCGCTCCGAGCATCAGACCCGTGGTGACAAGGCCGATTTTTCGTATCGTCATCGCTCTCTCCGCACTCCCAGCACCCAGCAGGACCGGATCGACCGGTCCTTTGCACGGCTTTAGACGCGAGCAGAGAAGGCCCGGTTCAATCGAAGCTCCGGGAAGATGATCATGCGAATGCCGACCAGAAAAAAAGAGGCAGTACGGCGATCAGGCCGTACTGCCTCTTTTGGTTGGACCGAACAGTTGGCGCGATCAGAACGCCAGCGCCTTGGCCTGCTTGACCTGCGGCAGCGCCTGGATCTTGGCGAGCAGCTCGGCCGGCACCGCGCCGTCGATCTCGACCAGCGCGATGGCGTCGCCGCCGGCCGCGACGCGGCCGAGGTGGAAGGTCGCGATGTTGATCTTGGCGTCGCCCAGCAGGCTCGCGAACTTGCCGATGAAGCCAGGCTTGTCCTCGTTGGTGACGTAGATCATCGACTTGCCGAATTCGGCATCGACACGGATGCCCTTGATGTCGACGAGACGCGGCTTGCCGTCGGCATAGACCGTGCCGGACACTGCGCGCTCCTGCTGTCCGGTGGTGACCGCGACCGAGATCAGGCTCTCATAATCGCTCTCGCCGGCGCGCAGCACCTCGTCGACGATCATGCCGCGCTCCTTGGCGATGACCGGCGCCGAGACGACGTTGACCTCGCCCAGCATCGGCCGCAGCAGACCGGCGAGAACCGCCGAGGTCAGCGCCTTGGTCTTCATCTCCGCGACCTGGCCCTCATAGGTGATCTGGATCTTGGTGATGCTGCTCTCGGTGAGCTGGCCCGCGAACGAGCCGAGCTTCTCGGCGAGCGCGATGAACGGCTTCAGCTTCGGCGCTTCCTCCGCGGTGATCGAGGGGAAGTTGATCGCGTTCGAGATCGCGCCGGTCAGCAGATAGTCCGACATCTGCTCGGCGATCTGCAGCGCGACGTTCTCCTGCGCTTCCGTGGTGGAGGCGCCGAGATGCGGCGTACAGATCACGTTGGGATGGCCGAACAGCGCGTTGCTGGTCGCCGGCTCCTCGGCGAACACGTCGAGGGCTGCGCCCGCGACATGCTTGCTGTCGAGCGCCGCGAGCAGCGCCTGCTCGTCGATCAGGCCGCCGCGCGCGCAATTGATGATGCGCACGCCCTTCTTCGTCTTGGCAATGGCGGCCGCGTCGATGATGTTGCGGGTCTTGTCGGTCAGCGGCGTATGCAGCGTGATGAAGTCGGCGCGCTTCAGCAACTCGTCGAGCTCGACCTTCTCGACGCCGAGATCGCGCGCGCGCTCCTCGGTGAGGAACGGATCGAAGCCGATCACCTTCATGCGCAGGCCCTGCGCGCGGTCGCAGACGATCGAGCCGATGTTGCCGCAGCCGACCACGCCGAGCGTCTTGCCTGTGATCTCGACGCCCATGAAGCGGTTCTTCTCCCACTTGCCGGCCTGGGTCGAGGCGTCGGCCTGCGGGATCTCGCGCGCCAGCGACAGCATCATCGTGATCGCATGCTCGGCGGTCGTGATCGAATTGCCGAACGGCGTGTTCATCACGATGATGCCCTTGGCGGTCGCCGCGGGGATCTCGACATTGTCGACACCGATGCCGGCGCGGCCGATCACCTTGAGCCGCTTGGCGCGCTCGATGATCTTGGCCGTGGCCTTGGTCGCCGAGCGAATGGCAAGGCCGTCATAGTCGCCGATGATGTCGGCAAGCTTGTCCTTGTCCTTGCCGAGATTGGGCTGGAAGTCGACCTCGACGCCGCGATCCTTGAAGATCTGCACGGCAGCCGGCGACAGCGCATCGGAAATGAGAACTTTGGGCTTGGTCATGACGATGGTCCTTCACGCCTCTCGCGAGAGAGGGGCAGCGCAGCGCGCCGGAATGGGATGAAGTGACGGAAACCGTAGGGTGGGCAAAGCGCAGCGTGCCCACCGTCTTTCGCGTCAGGTGGCGTTGATGGTGGGCACGGCGCGTTGCGCCTTTGCCCACCCTACGCAGCTGATTTCCGTCATTGCGAGGAGCTCTTGCGACGAAGCAATCCAGGCTCTACTTCCCAGCTCTGGATTGCTTCGCTTCGCTCGCAATGACGGCACAACGAATGTGCGTCAGGCAGCCTTCGGCAGCGCGGCCTTCGCTTCCGCGAACGCCCAGTCGATCCACTGCGTCAGCAGCGCGACATCGCTCGCTTCGACCGTGGCGCCGCACCAGATGCGCAGGCCCGCCGGCGCATCGCGATAATGCGCGAAGTCGAAACCGGCGTTCTCCTTCTCGACCAGCGCCACCAGCTTCTTGGCGAAGTCAGCCTGGGCATCGGCCGACAGCGACGTGATCGCGGGATCGACGACCTTCAGACACACCGAGGTGTTGGAGCGGATCGCGGGGTCCTGCGCCAGGAAATCGATCCAGGGCGTCCGCGCCTTCCAGTCAGCCAGCACCTTGGTGTTGGCATCGGCGCGCGCGATCAGCGCCTTGAGGCCGCCGATCGACTTGCCCCAGTTCAGCGCGTCCAGATAGTCCTCGACGCACAGCATCGACGGCGTGTTGATGGTCTCGCCCTCGAAGATGCCGGCATTGAGCTTGCCGCCCTTGGTGAGGCGGAAGATCTTCGGCAGCGGCCAGGCCGGCTTGTAGCTCTCGAGCCGCTCCACCGCGCGCGGCGACAGGATGAGCATGCCATGCGCGGCCTCGCCGCCGAGCGCCTTCTGCCAGGAGAAGGTGACGACGTCGAGCTTCGGCCAGTCCAGCGGCTGCGCGAAAGCCGCCGAGGTGGCGTCGCAGATCGTCAGGCCTTCGCGGCTCGCGCTGATCCAGTCGGCATTCGGCACGCGCACGCCTGACGTGGTGCCGTTCCAGGTGAAAACCACGTCGGATGCGGGATCGACCTTCGAAAGATCCGGAATCTCGCCATAGCCGGCGTGCAGCTTGGTGACGTCCTTGAGCTTGAGCTCCTTGACGACGTCGCTGACCCAGCCCTCGCCAAAGGACTCCCAGGCGATGGTGGTGACCGGCCGCGCACCGAGCAGCGACCACAGCGCCATCTCGACCGCGCCGGTGTCGGACGCCGGCACGATGCCGATCTTGTAGTCGGCCGGCACTTCGAGCACGTCGCGCGTCAGCTCGATCGCCTGCTTGAGCTTGGCTTTGCCGACCTTCGCGCGGTGCGAGCGGCCGAGCGGCGCGTCCTTGAGATTTTCGGAGGTCCATCCGGGGCGCTTGGCGCAGGGGCCGGAGGAGAAATGCGGCACAACAGGCCGCTGCGAAGGCTTCGCTGCAGTCATCGTCTATCCTTCCAGATAGTAAGCCTCCCGTTGGGGGGAGGTGTCCCGCCGCGGTGATTACGGGAAGGGCTGTTCCTCGTCAAGGAACTTCGCACGCGCCCGTCGGCGCGTTCACGCAGTCGTGCTGGCATACAAGAGGATGCGGTTCATTCGGGAGCAGCGCCGAGCGGCGCCTGTCCGCCGGGCGGGCGATGCAGGAAGGTCATCGAGGCGTAGGCGCCGACCCAGGAGCCTATGGCGGCAAAGACCACATAGACCCAGTTCTCGGTGTAGCTGATCACGGCGAATGACGAGAGCATGTACCAGATCGAGCTCCAGGTCGCCGCGGACAGACGCCGCTTGGCAACGACCGCCGTGGTGAACATGACGTAGACCGCGTCTGTTGCCGCGGTTGCCAGCACGACGCCAACGGCTGTCACTGGATTGATCCCGGACATTGTTCCGCCCTCCATCTTCGTTGTGCCGCAGCATGCGACGTCATTGTCTCGTCAGATGCATCCATGCACAATGAAGCCATCTGCACGCGCCGAACAACAAGGATAGAACAATGGAACGCGTCTGTCTCGGGAGGAGCTCCCTCGAAGTCACCCGGCTCGGCCTCGGCACAGCACCGCTCGGCGGCCTGTTTGAGCAGGTCAGCGACGCCGATGCCGAGGCGACGATCGCGATGGCGTGGTCGCGCGGCGTGCGCTTCTTCGATACAGCGCCGCTCTACGGCTTCGGCCTCGCCGAGCAGCGGCTCGGTGCGTTTCTGCGCAAGCAGCCGCGCGACAGCTATGTCATCTCGACCAAGGTCGGCCGCCTGCTGCGCCCGGACCCGACGGCATCGGCGGAAGATCCGCACTACAAGGGCACGCCGCCGCTGCGGCCGCGCTTCGACTATTCCTATGACGGGGTGATGCGCTCGGTCGAGGAAAGCCTGGTCCGGCTCGGTCTCGATCGCATCGACATCCTGCTCGTGCACGACCCGGACGATCATTACGACGAGGCCGTCAGCGGCGCCTTCCGCGCGCTGCAGCGGTTGCGCGACGACGGCAGCATCAAGGCGATCGGCGCCGGCATGAACCAGTCCGAAATGCTGGCGCGCTTTGCCGAGGCCGTTCCGGTCGACTGCTTCCTCTTGGCGGGCCGCTATACCCTGCTCGATCAGGGCGCGCTGACCACGCTGCTCCCCATGTGCCAGAAGCAGAACGTCGCCATCCTCCTCGGCGGCATCTACAACAGCGGCATCCTGGCCAATCCGCACGGACCGGCCAAGTTCAACTACGAAGACGCCGATGCCGCCCTGGTGGCGCGCGCGCGTCAGCTCGACGCGCTGTGCAGGCAGCACGGCACAGAGCTCAAGGCGGCCGCGATCCAGTTCTGCCTCGCCCATCCCGCCGTCACCGTCGGCCTGCAGGGCGCCCGCAATGCGCAGGAGGCGGCCGACAATGTCGCGATGGCGCAGGCAGCGATCCCGGCCGCGTTCTGGCGTGCGCTGCGCGCCAGTCATCTGGTCGATGCGCGCGCGCCGCTGCCGGGAGACGGGCGATGAGCGGGGCGATCGATGCGCACCAGCATTTCTGGGATCCGGCGCGGGCCGACTATCCGTGGATGGCGGGCGATGCGCTGGCGCCGATCCGCCGCCCGTTCGGTCCTGCCGATCTCGCCCCTCTGCTGGCCGAGAACGGTCTCGACAGCAGCATCCTGGTGCAGACCCGGTCGTCGCTCGACGAGACCGCCGAGTTCCTCCGAATCGCCCACGAGACGCCGTTCATCGCCGGTGTCGTCGGCTGGGCCGACCTGACCGATCCGCGGATTGGCACCACGATCGACCGGCTGCGCAGCCTGCCCGGCGGCGACCGGCTGGTCGGCATCCGGCATCAGGTGCACGACGAGGCCGATCCGGACTGGCTGTCTCGCAACGATGTCCAGCGCAGCCTCGCCAGCGTGTTCGCCCACGACCTGACCTATGATCTGCTGGTCCGCACCCGTGAGCTGCCCGCGACAATCGCAACCGTGCGGGCGTTTCCGGACGGACGCTTCGTGCTCGACCATGCCGCCAAGCCGCCGATTGCAACCGGCTTCGATCAGGCCTGGGCCGATCGCATCGCCGAGCTCGCGGCTTGCGGCAATGTCTGGTGCAAGGTCTCGGGGCTGGCGACGGAGGCGGTGTGGACCGACTGGGATGCCGAGCGGTTGCTGCCCTATGTTGCGCATGTGGCGCGCTGTTTCGGCGAGGATCGGCTGATCTTCGGCTCGGACTGGCCGGTCTGCCTGCTCGCCGGCAGCTATGGCGCGATCAAGCAGGCGCTCGAGCAGTGCCTGGCCGGGCTCGGCCTTGGGGTTCGCGACAAGGCGTTCGGACCGAACGCGATGGCGGCCTACCGGCTGCCGCAATAGCAGCAGCTATCAGAACCGCATCACCATGCCGAAATGGCTCTTGGCGAAGCCGAGCCGCTCATAGAACCGCTGTGCGTCGGCGCGGCTCTGGTGCGTCATGAGTTCGATCAGGTTGCAGCGCCGGCGGCGCGCCTCGCCGATCGCCCATTGCAGCAACTGCTCGCCGATGCCGCGGCTGCGGCGATCAGAGGCGACCCGGACATCCTCGACCAGCGCCCGCGATGCGCCCTGCGAGCTCAGGCCTGGCAGGATGCACAGCTGCAGACAGCCGACCACCCTGCCCGCCTCCTCGGCGACGACGAGCGTGATGTTGGCTGCCTGCGAAATCGCCGCGAATGCCTCGAAATAGGAGTCCGGCAAAGGCTCCTCGAGGCGCTCGCGCGCCCGTCCGAGATGATCGTCCGCCAGCATCGCGACGATGGCCACGACATCCTCGCGCTGCGCGGGCCGGATTCGAATCGAGCTTGGGGTCATGATGTTCTTGCCGATCGAGGCACCGGAAACGAGCCGACTTGCGTCCCGTCGTCGCCCAGGTCAGGCGATCTAGAATTTGTAGCCCACGCCGGCACGGAACGAGTTGAGCGTCACCGACGTATCCTTGACCGACAGGAACTTGACGTATTCCCACTCGCCACGCGCAAACAGACCGCCCCACACCATGTATTCGAAGCCGAGGCCGCCGGTCCAGCCGCCGACGAAGCTGTTGGAGCGCTGTTCGGCGTAGGTCGTCGAGAGCGACGGGATGCTCGTCGTGGTGCTCTGAGGAATGGTGACGGTGACACCTCCGACCGTTGCAGTGGTCGAATAGTCATCCTGCAGACTGACCGAGGTCGAGGCCGAGCGCGAGACCTCCATCCGGCCCAAGGCGACGCCACCGAACACATAGGGAAGGAAGCTGTCGCCCGCCCAGCCGATGCGGCCGCGCAGCGTGGTCACATCCTTGATCCTGAGCATCGCCGACGAACTCACCGACGTATTGTAAGTGTAGGTATGGCCGCTGGGAGGGCTCACACCAGTCGGATTGACGATGCCGAGCGCCAGCCCGCCACTCGTGGAGCCGACCATCCGGTTGTAGTAGTTGTAGTTGAGCTCCAGGCCGAAGACCGTGTCCTCCCACTGGAAATTGCGCCCGACGAATCCGCCAAATCCCGTCCCCTGGACGTGGGTCTTGTTGAGGACGGACCACGACGACGTCGGGCCCTGCAGAACGCTGTTGCGGAAGATGTAGTTGGTCAGGGACAGTGCGCTGCGGCTGAAATCGATATCCGACGTCGCGTAGCCGAGCTGGCCGCCGACGTAGTACCCGTCCCAATTCGTGCGCGCGCTGCTCACGCCCTCCGTCAGGCCGCCCCTCAGGATCGGAAGGTCGGACAAATCAGCGGCCTGCGCGGCCGAAGCCATGCCACAGACTGCAACCGCCACCACGAGACCACGCATCGCAACGCTCCAAATCAGCTACTTGAACTCTCAAACGCGATCATCGCGCGTTAACCTTAATCATTGGTTGCCTCGCGGCCCGGCGCGGCAATTCTTTTACCGGCATGCCCATCGAACGGCCGAACACGCAAAGCAAAACGGCGCGGAATATCCGCGCCGTCTGCCTTCATTGCTGTGATGAGGATCGCTCGGCTCAGCCCTTGCGGATCAGCGGCGGCATCGGGGGCGGCGGCGGATTGTCGAAATTCCAGCGCACGCCGAGCTTCAGGTCGTGCGAGGTGATGTCCTTGAACTTGAAGTTGTTGCCAGTGGTGGTCCCGGTGTAGGTCGAGAGCACGCCGGTCTGTCCCTGACCAAGATCGACGTAGCTATAGGCCAGCTCGAGCACGAGGTTCGGGTTGACGTTGTAGGCAAGACCCGCGTGAGCCGCCCAGGCGAGGTTCCACTTCGATGACGTCGGTGCCGTCGCGAAGCTCGTGGTCGTGAACGGCAGGTTGTTGATGCCCGTGTCGGTGAAGTTCGAGATCGTGACCCGCGAGCCGCCGACGCCGGCGCCGACGAACGGGGTGATGCACCACCAGGTGCCGAGATCGACATAGGCGTTGGCGAGCACCAGCCATTCGGACTTGCTGGCCGTGTAGTTGTCGATGCCGCTATAGGGCACGCCACCGGCAGTCGCGTTGAAGCGGTCGGTCGCCTTGAAGTTCGAATTGCCGCGATACTGGCCGGTGACGTCGGCGCGGAACCAGCTGTTGAAGCGATAGCCGACGCCGACGCCGTAGATGCCGGCGGTGTCGAACGCGGACGTCTGCTCGAACGAGGTCATCGGCGTATAGGCCGACTCGCGGCTGTAATGAACGTCCTTGACCTTCTGATTGCTGAAACCGATGTCGCCGCGCAGATACCAGCCACCGAAATCCGCTGCCGGCGGCGGCGCGTAGACGGGTGGGGGCATAATCGGCATGTCGGCCGCGAAGGCCAAAGTGGAAAACAGAGAGGCCGCTCCGGCGGCGATCAAAGACTTAACGCTACGCATTGGCTTCGTCCCTTTGGCCGGTGAGGCGTTCGGAAATGGGCCCCACATCACAACTGACGGCTGTACAATCGCACCAAATACTTAAGCAGCGCTTAACCCTAATAATTAGGGTTGATATTTCATGAGCGCGCGGGAGCCGTTAATTGCTGCGCAACTGTTCCTAACAAATGGTTAGCCCCGGCCCGGTCGTCGCGCGGCGCGGTGGGGACTAATTAGTTCGATCGAACTTTCGCCGCGCTGCAGGCGCCCAACTCGTCCGGGCCGATCGGACCCGCGGGCGGACCCGGGCCAACAAAAAAACCGCCATCAGATGATGGCGAGTGTTGCCGGGCAGACGGACCGCTGATGACTATGCGGCAGCGGCGGCGGCGTTGCCGACCGCGGTGACGATCTCGTCGACGACCTCCTCGACCAAGCTGCGGTCGTCGCCCTCGCCCATGACACGAATGACGGGCTCGGTCCCGGAGGAGCGCACCAGCAGGCGGCCGTGGCCGTTGAGGCGCCTCTCGCCGGTGTCGATGGCCGCCTTCACCTCGTCGGCGTCGAGCGGCTTGCCGCTGCGGTAGCGCACGTTCTTGAGGATCTGCGGCAGCGGATCGAACTTGTGACAGACTTCGGAGACGGGGCGGCGCGACCGCTGCACCGTCGCCAGCACCTGCAGCGCGGCGACGAAGCCGTCGCCGGTCGTCGCGTAGTCCGAGAGAATGATATGGCCGGACTGCTCGCCGCCGAGATTGTAGCCGTCGGCCAGCATGCGCTCGAGCACGTAGCGGTCGCCGACCGGCGTACGCACCAGCTCGAGTCCCTGCCCCTCCAGGAAGCGCTCGAGGCCGAGATTGGACATCACGGTCGCGACGATGCCGGGACGCGCCAGTCGGCCGTCTTCCTTCCAGCTCTGGGCGATCACGGCGAGCAGTTGGTCGCCGTCGACGATATGGCCGCGCTCATCGACCAGGATCACGCGATCCGCATCGCCGTCGAGCGCGATGCCGATGTCAGCGCGCATTTCACGCACCTTCCGACAAAGCGCCTCCGGCGAGGTCGAGCCGCATTCCTTGTTGATGTTGAAACCGTCCGGCTCCACGCCGATCGAGATCACGTCGGCGCCGAGCTCCCACAGCGCCTCCGGAACGACCTTGTAGGCCGCGCCATTGGCGCAATCGACCACGACGCGCAGGCCGTCGAGCGACAGATCACGCGGCAGGGTGCGCTTGGCGAATTCGATATAGCGGTCGTGCACGCCGTCGATGCGGCGGGCCCGGCCGAGGCTCGCGCTCTGCGCCAGCTTCTTGTCCAGCGATTCATCGAGCAGCTGCTCGATCTGCCTCTCGACATCGTCCGACAGCTTGAAGCCCTGCGGCCCGAACAGCTTGATGCCGTTATCCTCGAACAGATTGTGCGAGGCCGAGATCATGACGCCGAGATCGGCGCGCATCGACTTGGTCAGCATCGCGACCGCCGGCGTCGGCATCGGGCCGACCAGCAGCACGTCCATGCCCACCGACGTGAATCCCGCCACCATGGCGTATTCGATCATGTAGCCCGAGAGCCGCGTATCCTTGCCGATCACCACACGATGGCGGTGCTCGCCACGCTGGAACAGAAGACCTGCGGCCTGTCCGACCTTGAGCGCGAGTTCCGGCGTGATCAGGCCGTTGGCACGGCCACGAATCCCATCGGTCCCGAAATAGTTACGGCTCATATCACCCCCAGCAACAGCTTCTGGATTTCGTTACCGGTGGCGCGAATCACGAAGCGAGCCTGTCCGGTCGGCCCGCGGGTTATAGTCGCCTTAAAGCTAAGATGGCTTCAAAAAATGTGATGAATCATTACCACGAAACCGCCACCGTAGCCGCAAGCCATTGTTAATATTAATTTTTCATGCCCAGAGCACATCGCTCGCAGAGCGAGCATGCGGCACTGCGAAGGCCGCTCTGCGGGAAAGCAGACGGCCCGCAATTGCGCTCATTGCGCCGCGAGCCCGGCCTCCCGCATCGCGCGCCGACGCTGGCAGAGTCTCCGCATGCCGAAGCCGGATTTGGCAGCCGTCGCAAAGATGGTAGAGGACTGCCAGCCCAAGAAGCGAGACCGTTGGTGGGGGAGCCGAGACCGCGATGAAACACGTCACCTGCATTGAAGACCTGCGCCTGCTCCACAAGCGCCGCGTCCCCAAAGCCTTCTTCGACTACGCCGACCGCGGCTCCTATGCCGAGGAAACCTTGCGCGCGAACCGCGACGATCTGCAGAAGATCAAGTTTCGCCAGCGCATCCTGGTCGACGTCTCCAAGCGCGACCTGTCGACGACCATCCTCGGCGAGCCCTCCTCGATGCCGCTGATCCTGGCCCCGGTCGGCCTGCTCGGCATGCAGCATGGCGACGGCGAAATCCACGCCTGCCGCGCCGCGCAGGCCGCCGGCATTCCCTTCACCCAGAGCACGATGTCGATCTGCTCGATCGAGGATATCGCAGGCAGCGTCGAGAAACCGTTCTGGTTCCAGCTCTACGTCATGAAGGACCGCGGCTTCATCAAGGCCCTGGTCGAGCGCGCGATCGCGGCCAAGTGCACCGCGCTGTGCCTGACGGTCGACCTGCAGGTGATCGGCCAGCGCCACCAGGACATCAAGAACGGCATGAGCGTGCCGCCGGAATGGACGCTGTCGAAGCTGTTCGACTTCGCCACCAAGCCGGCCTGGGTGCAGGGCGTGCTGCAGGGCAAGCGCCGCACCTTCGGCAACATCGCCGGCCATGTGAAGAACACCGAGGATCTCACCAAGCTCTCGGCCTGGACCGCCGCGCAGTTCGACACCTCGCTGAACTGGAAGGACGTCGACTGGATCCGCTCGATCTGGCCGGGCAAGCTGATCATCAAGGGCATCCATGACATCGAGGACGCCAAGCTCGCGGTCGAAACCGGCGCGCAGGCGATGGTCGTCTCCAACCATGGCGGCCGCCAGCTCGACGGCGCACCGTCCTCGATCCACGTGCTGCCGGGGATTGCGGAAGCGGTCGGCGACAAGATCGAGATCATGTTCGACGGCGGCATCCGCTCCGGCCAGGACGTGATGCGCGCGCTCGCGCTCGGCGCCAAATCCTGCATGATCGGCCGCGCCTACGCCCACGGCCTCGGCGCCGGCGGCCAGGCCGGCGTCGCCAAGGCCATCGACATCATCCGCAACGAGCTGCTGACGACGATGGGCCTGTGCGGCGTCAACACCGTGGCCGAGATCGACCGCAAGGTGCTGGCGGATTAGTTCGAGAATCGGCGAGCAAGGTGCTCGGACTAATCAGCTTACGCGCCCCCGACTGCCACCATGCAAAAGCTGTCGTCCCGGACAAGCCGTGACGCGCGTCAGCGCGGCGCGGCGCTGATCCGGGACCCATACTCCGCGGCCCTCGTGTTGGGCGAAAGGCCAATTGCCACTGCGCCTCAACTCCTCCCTGGGGGTATGGGTCCCTGCGTTCGCAGGGACGACACCGTTAACGGAGACGCAGTTGAGCGCACAGAGAAGGGCAGCTCACATCGGCGGCGTGATCCCGTCGCGGCCGACGCTGACGCGGCTGGCCTCGAATGAGCCGTCGGGCAGCGGCTTGATGGTGGCAATCACCTTGGCGCCGGCCTTCAGCTCGGACTTGTCGCCGGGCACGAAGGTCACGATCGGCGTATCCAGCGTGATATCGACCCGCTTCTCGCCGCCCTTGTACTTGACGAGCAGCGTGTGACCGTCCGTCGAGACCGAGCTTTCCGCCACGGTGGCGTTGGTCATGCTGGAGTTCGGCTTGAGATCCCAGGGCCGCGAGCCCTCGCCGGTGCCGCGCATGGCCTCCGGGAAGATGTGGATCTCGACCGCCTTCGGCGCGCCGTCCGGGCCGGGCACCGTGGTGGCGCCGATGAACGATCCAGGCTTGATATCGGAGAGCTCGGCCTTGACGACACCGCTCACGCTGATGTCGCCGGCCATATGCAGCTTGAACAGCTCTCCACTGCGGGCCTTCACCGTCATCGTATCCGCATCGATGCTCTCGATGGCGCCGCGGACCCGTGTCGGCACCGGGGCCTGCTGGCAGATCGCGAGAACGGACGTCGCCGCAACCATCGCGAGCGCGACGACAGGACGAATCAGAAGGGGGCGGACCAACATGCTCGGGCTCCAGGATTGAGGCGAAAGCTCCGCGCTTCATAGGCCGGACGCGGACGCATGAGGAGAGAAACGCCCGGTCTCGGCGCTTATTCCAGCTTCAAGCCTTTGTGAGATCGGCCTCGACCAGCGCGCGCAACTCGGGTGTCACCTGCGGACAGCGGCCGAACCACAATTCGAAGCCGCGCACGGCCTGATGCAGCAGCATGCCAAGCCCGTCCGCGGTGCGCAGCCCCCTCGCCCGCGCTGCCGCGAGCAGCTGCGTCTCCAGCGGGACATAGACGAGGTCGGCGACGACGGCGTGCGGCGACAGCAGCGCGACATCGAGCGTGAGCGGCGGCTGGCCATGCATGCCGAGCGAGGTGGTGTTCACGAACAGGCCCGCCCGCGGCAGCAGCGCGCCGACGCGGTCCCAGCCTTCGGCGGCGACGCGGCTGCCGAACTGATCGGCCAGCGCCTGGGCGCGCGCGGCGGTGCGGTTGATGACGTGAACGCGGCCGATGCCGCGCCCCAGCAGCCCGAACACGACGGCGCGGGCCGAGCCGCCGGAGCCGAGGACCAGCGCCTCGTCGGTCCGGTCCCAGCCGGGCGCTGCGGCATCGAGATTGCCGATGAAGCCTTCGACGTCGGTGTTGGTCGCGCGCAAGACGCCATGCTCGTACCAGAGCGTATTGGCGGCGCCGACCGCGCGGGCGCGCGCGTCCGGCTCGGTCAATTCGAGCACGCGCTCCTTATGCGGAATCGTGACATTGGCGCCCACGAAGCCGTGCTGGTGAAGATGCGTGACGAAATCCGCCAGCTCCTCGGGCGGCACCGCCTCGATGGTGTAGCCGCCGGGAATGCCGAGCTGGTGCAGCCAATGATGATGGATCAGCGGCGAGCGCGAATGCGCGGCAGGCCAGCCGATCAGGCACGCGGCGCGGGATTTGGCAGCGACGGTCATGGCGGTGACATCGGACAAGCTCCGGCCGGAGTCAATGCTCCGGAACCGGGCAAGGGGATGGGGACGGCTGTCGGCCGCGATCCGGGCGAGGATACGGCGTCGGCTTCAGCTCGCCGCCAGCCCGTCGGCGATCTCGTCCCGCGGCGCCTCTTTGCCCTTGATGTCGGCGACCGCCCGCTCGATCGTCTCGCGGTAGCGCACCAGCGGCGGCCGCACACCATGCGTCAGCAGCGCCCGCCGCACGGTCGGCGAGGCGCCGGTGATGAACAGGCGGATGCCCTGCCGCTTGGCCTTGGCGGCGACGCGGCTCATCGCGTTGGCCGCCGTCGAATCCAGGAACGGCACCGCGGCGAAGTCGACCACGAAGGCCTTGCGGCGGTCGGCGATGGAGTCGAGCACGGTGCCGACGGTCGAGGCCGCGCCGAAGAAGAACGCGCCGGTGATGCGATAGACCAGCACGTCCTTGTCGGCGCTGAGCTTGGAATTATAGGGCACGCGCGCGCCATCCTCGAAGTCGGCGCGGTCCTCGGCGGCCAGCG
The DNA here is from genome assembly GCF_030159255.1 of Bradyrhizobium sp. SSBR45G. Classification (GTDB taxonomy): domain Bacteria; phylum Pseudomonadota; class Alphaproteobacteria; order Rhizobiales; family Xanthobacteraceae; genus Bradyrhizobium. The sequence continues at coordinate 50,764 of NZ_BSCT01000036.1, forward strand.
GCGAGCCGTCCTCGACGCCGGTCATCTGCGCCATGCGGTTGATGAACAGCACGGCGCCGAGCGCGAAGCCGACCAGGATGCCCTCGGTGAGATCGCGGAAGATCGTGAGCCCGAAGGTCGCGAGCAGCACGGTGGCGTCGCCCCAGGAGGAGCGGACCAGGGTGGCGAATTCGTGCTTCTCGGCCATGTTCCAGGCCACGATCACGAGCACGGCGGCCAGCGCCGACAGCGGGATGTAGCTCGCCAGCGGCGCGGCGATCAGCATGAACACCAGCAGGAACACGGAATGCAGCATGCCCGACACCGGCCCGCGCGCGCCGGCGCGCACATTGGTCGCGGTGCGCGCGATGGTGCCGGTGACGCAGATGCCGCCGAACAGCGCCGAGCCGACATTGGCGAAGCCCTGCGCCACGAGCTCGCAATTCGAGCGATGACGGCGGCCGGTCATGCCGTCGGCGACGACGGCCGAGAGCAGCGATTCGATCGCCCCGAGCAGCGCGAAGGCGATCGCGTCGGGAAACACCGCCTGGATCTTGGCGAGCGACAGCGCCGGCAGCGCTGGCGCGGGCAATTCGCGCGGAATGCCGCCGAACTTTGTGCCGATGGTTTCGACCGGGAGATGCAGCGCGTAGGTGAAGACAGCCGCGACCACGACCGCGATCAGAATGCCGGGCCAGGTCGGCCGCAGCCGCTTGAGCCCGACCATGATCGCGATCGACAGCGCGGCCAGCGCGACCGCGGAGACGTTCGCCGTCGGCGCGCCATGCGCCAGCGCCGTGAGCTTTGGGATCAATTCACCCGGCTCCTTGGCCGTCAGCGTGATGCCGAACAGGTCCTTCAGCTGGCTGGCGAAGATGATGACTGCGATGCCCGCGGTGAAGCCGACCGTGACCGGATAGGGGATGAACTTGATGTAGGTGCCGAGCCTCAGATAGCCGGCGATCACCAGCATCACGCCCGACATCATCGTCGCGATCAGCAGGCCATCGAGACCCTGGCGATCGACGGTGGCGGCGACCAGCACGATGAAGGCGCCTGCGGGGCCGCCGATCTGGAAGCGGCTGCCCCCGAGCAGCGAGACCAGGAAGCCGCCGACCACGGCGGTGTAGAGACCGCGGCCCGGCGAGACGCCGGAGGCGATGGCGATCGCCATCGACAGCGGCAGCGCGACGATGGCGACCGTCAGGCCCGACAGCGCGTCGGCGCGAAGATCGCCGAGGCCATAGCCCTCGCGCAGGACGGTGAGAAGTTTCGGGGAATAGAGCTCGGCGAAGGTCGGCTCATGATGTCCGACCCGCCCCCGCGTGCCGTGCTCGCTTGCGATGCTCATGTCCATCACGCTCCCGTCGCCTCATCCGGCCGCCCTGCAGCCCATGAGGCGTCTCACACGGGGCGCCGAGGTGCCCCGTGCCGCGCGATACGCGTCAAGACGCGCTATCGCGCGCAGCATCAGTTTGACGGCCCACGCGGTTGGGCGGCCCCGGGTCCTTCAGGCGAACGCCACGCCCGCCATCCTCGCTGCGGGCATGCTCGCCGATCAGATCCACGCCCGCACGATTGAGCGCATCGATGACCTTGGTCAGCGAGTCCACGACGCCACGGACGTTGCCCGTAGAGGCTTCCATCCGCTGGATCGTCGGCAGCGACACGCCGGCCAGCTCGGCCAAGGTTTTCTGATCTATCCCGAGCAGCGCACGCGCTGCCCGCATCTGGAACGACGTGATCACGATGGCCTCAAGTAGCACACACCATAATTGATGTATGAAACAAAGACAATGATGTAAAATACATCACTCGCCCATACGAGGCAAGCTGGAACTCGGCCACCGGCCTGTCCCCGCACGGCGCGGCCACCCGGAACGCCAAACGGCCCGCCATCCCCCTGGGGTATGGCGGGCCGGTGATGGTCAGATCGGAGGCGGGGTTCAGGCCGCGTCGCGATGCGAGGCGATGATGTGGTCGGCGGCGCGGCCCGTCACTTCGGCCATGTGGTCGAACTGGCGGGTGAAGCTGCCGGCGCCAGCCGTGGCCGAGCGCAGTTCCACGATCAACTCGCCGATCTCGGCTTCCGGCATCATCGCCCGCACGCAATCCCAGCCCGGCCAGCCGTCACGGGTGTCGAACGACAGGATCTGGCCGCGCCGTGCCGAGAGGATCGCGTTGATCTTCGCGGTGGCGTCGGTCGGACAGACGATCTCGACGGTGTGGATCGGCTCCAGCAGCACCGGCTGGCACTGCGGCAGGCCCTCGCTGACGCCGACACGCGCCGCGGTCCGGAACGCGAGATCGGACGAATCGACGCTGTGATAGGAGCCGTCCGTCAATGTCACCGCGACGTCGATCACGGGGAAGCCCAGCGGACCGCGCGTGAGCGCGTCGACGACGCCCTCCTCCACCGCCGGGATGTAGTTGCGCGGCACCGCGCCGCCGACCACCTTCTCGGTGAACTGGAAGCCCTCGCCGCGCGGCAGCGGCTTGATGTCGAGCACGACGTCGCCGAACTGGCCGTGACCGCCGGACTGCTTCTTGTGGCGGCCGCGCTGCGTGATCGGCTTGCGGATGGTCTCCTGATAGCCGATCGCAGGCGTGTGCGATTTGACGTTGACGCCGAAGCGGTCGCGCAACCGTTCCAAGGCGACGCGCAGATGCATCTCGCCCTGCCCCCACAGCACCGTGTCATGGGTGCGCGGGTTCTGTACCATCGTCAGCGACGGGTCCTCCTCGTGGAGCCGCTGAAGGGCCTGGCCGAGCTTGACGTCGTCCTTGCGGTCGACGGCGGCGATCGAGATCGCCAGCACCGGCGAGCACGGATCGATCCTGACCAGCGCCTGTGGCGCAACCTTTCCGGTCGCAACCGTGTCGCCGGTCCTGACCGCATCGAGCTTGCCGAGCGCGATCGTCTCGCCGGCCTCGACGCCAGCGCGCTTGCTGTCATGCGCGCCGGTCGCGGCGAGAATGCCGGACACGCGCGCCACCTCGCCCGAGGCGGCATGCAGCGTGGCGCCGTCGTCGAGATGGCCGGACAGCACGCGGGTCAGCGAGAGCTTGCCGCCATGTTGCAGATGCAGCGTCTTGAAGACGTAGCCGAGCGCCTCCTTGGTGTCCTTCACGCCGAGCCGCTGGGTGGTCTCAGCGATTCCGGGCGCCTCGTGGCGCAGCGCCTTCATCAGCCGGAGCACGCCGTTCTCACGCAGCGCCGAACCGAGCAGCACCGGGCAGATCAAACCTTCGCGCAGCTCGCGCGCGAGATCGTCGAACACGGCGTCGCGCGGCGGCGGGATATCCTCCAGCAGCTGCTCCATCAACGAATCGTCGTGATCGGCGAGCTTCTCCAGCATCGAGAAGCGCGCCTCCTTCTCACGATCGAGATTGCCGCCCTCGAGATCGATCACCTCGCTCGCCTTGTGCTCGCGATAGATGAAGGCGCGCTCCAATGCGAGATCGACGAAGCCCTCGATCAGCTCGCCGTTCCAGATCGGAATCTGGCGCAGCACCAGCGGCACGCATGAGGCCGGCTGCAGGGTTGCGAGCGTCTCACGGATGCGCGCATTGGCGCGGTCGATCTTGTTGAGGAACAAAAAGCGCGGAATGCGCAGCTCCTCCAGCTCGCGCAGGATGATCTGCAATTGCGGCAGCTTCTTCTCGTCGGCCTCGCACACCACGATCGCGGCATCGACGGCCGGCAGCGCGGCGCGCATGTCGTGGATGAATTCGATTGAGCCGGGACAGTCGAGGAAGGTGTAGCTGTCGCCCATGAAGGTGGCGGTCGCCGCCGTCATCGCGACGCTCATCTTGTGATGCCGCGCCTCCGGACTGGCATCGCCGACGGACGTGCCGGCATCGACGCTGCCGGCGCGCGGGATCGCGCCGGTTCGCGCCAGAATCGCCTCAAGCAGAGTGGTTTTACCGCTTTGGAAAGGGCCCACCAGCGCGATGCACCGTGGACCTCGGGGACTTCTCAGATCTTGTCCCATTCGCCGCCTCCTTGTTGTGGAGCTCGGCCCTTGATTGGGTCGGCAAAGCCGAATGCTCTGCCTCGTCTGCCGCTTTGGCAAGCAGGCTGGCGGCGAAAAACGTTGCTGCAGTGCAAGCGAGGCGTCACTCTTCCCGCACAATTGCGGGAAGAGTGGCCGTTCACGGCAAAGAGACGATCAACGGCCGGGACGCAATTCGAGGCTTTCCAGACCGGCCGAGACGCTGAGGCCGACCTGGCCCTGCACGCTGAGCGGCTGCAGTGCGATCGAATTGGCCGAGCCGCCAACCAGCACGTTGCCGCCGAGGCCGACGCCGACCGAGGCCGAGCCCTGCGCACCGGCATAATCGCCGGAGAGATCGCCCGGCCCGAGCCGCGCGACCGGGGCATAGACCACCCAGGCGAGCAGCGATTCCTGGGTGATGCCGAGATCGAGGCCGACCTTGCGGATCGTCGCGACATAGCGGTCCTCGGGAATGCCGTCGGCGCGCAGCACGCAGCCGAGATGGGTCACCGAGCCGACGATGAATCCGACGCTGGCGCCGCCGCGGCATTCGAGGACACCGACCCGCACGCGATCTTGCGCCTGGGCGGCGCCCGCGATGCAGAGGACAGCAGCAGTGAGCCCAGCGAGGATGGTCGAGCGCATGAATAAACTCCGGCTGAAATGAAGATGCGATGCAGACCCCGCCGATCGGACTGATGATCACGGGCGATCACATCTATGCCACAAGGCTTACACCCGCACCAGAATAGACGCGCCGTTCATCTGATCCGCGGACGTGACGACATGAACGGCGCGCCGCTGGTGCAAGGCATTGTCGTGAACGAAATCGAGGATCGTCGCGGCGCGCAATGGTCAGCGATAGAACCGCGAGAAGTAGGACGATGACCGGCTCGGGCTCGGATGCATCGGCAGCAGCGGCACCAGTTCGACCTCGGTGATTCCTGCCGCGAGGTTGAGGCCGGTCTGGCCCTGCAGGCTGATCGGCTGCAGGGCGGCGGAGCGGTCGGAGTCGCGCACCAGGAAGCTGCCGCCGAAGCCGACCAGCGCGGCGGCATTGGCGGCCAGCCCGCCGTAGCGACCGCGCAGCTCGCTGCGGCCGAAATCATTGACCGGTGCGTTGACCGCCCACGCCATCCGGGTCTCGTCCGTCAGCCCGAGATCGAGGCCGTAGCGGCGGACCTTGGCGACATAGCGCTCGGGCTCGCGGCCCTGGCTGCGAAACACGCAGCGCAGGCGGGCCTGGGACATCACAAGCTTGCCGGCGGTGCGGCGTCCTTCGCATTCGAGCACGCCGGCGCGCATCGGCCGGTTGGCGTGGGATGCCGCTGACAGCGCGACCGACACAAGCAACACGATCGACAGCAGAAGCAGCCGCATCGAACTCCAACCCTACGCCACTGAACTTGACGCTCGGACAAAAGAAAAGCGCCATGTTCAAAACATGGCGCTTTCCGGGGCAGAATCCGACTGTCCGAAATTCGGACCGGTTGTTGCCCGATTACCTCAAATTACCGCAGAAGCGCTGGATACGCTTGCAGGCGTCCTCGAGGTCCGAAGTCTTGGTCGCGTAGGAGATACGGAACGCCGGGCCGAGGCCGAACGCCGAGCCCTGCACGACGGCAACGCCCTCGGTTTCCAAAAGCTCGGTGACGAAGGCCTCGTCGTTGTCGAGCACCTTGCCCGACGGCGCGGTCTTGCCGATGGTGCCGGCGCAGGACGGGTAGACATAGAAGGCCCCCTCCGGCCGCGGGCATTCGATGCCGTTCGCCTGGTTCAGCATCGACACGACGAGATCGCGGCGCTCCTTGAACACCTTGTTGTTGGCCGGAATGAAGTTCTGCGGGCCATTGAGAGCTTCCACCGCCGCCCATTGCGCGATCGAGCACGGGTTCGAGGTCGACTGCGACTGGATCGTCGCCATCGCCTTGATCAAATGCGCCGGACCGCCGGCATAGCCGATACGCCAGCCGGTCATGCAATAGGCCTTGGAGACGCCGTTCACGGTCAGCGTGCGGTCATAGAGCGACGGCTCGACCTGCGCCGGGGTCGTGAACACGAAGTCGTCATAGACCAGGTGCTCATACATGTCGTCGGTCATGATCCAGACATGCGGATGCTTGACCAGCACCTCGGTGAGCGCCTTCAGCTCGGCCTTGGTGTAGGCCGCGCCGGTCGGGTTCGACGGCGAGCACAGGATCAGCCACTTGGTCTTCGGCGTGATCGCCTTCTCCAGCGCCTCCGGCTGCAGCTTGAAGCCATGCGCCGCGGTGCAGACCACCGGCACCGGCTCGCCGCCGGCCAGCGCCACCATCTCCGGATAGCTGACCCAATACGGCGCCGGGATGATCACCTCGTCGCCCGGATTGATGGTCGCCATCAGCGCATTGTACAGCACCTGCTTGCCGCCGACGCCGACGATCACCTGGTTCGGCTTGTAGGTGAGGCCGTTCTCGCGCTGGAACTTGCCGATGATGGCTTCCTTCAGCTCGGGGATGCCGTCGACCGCGGTGTACTTGGTCTTGCCGGACTGGATCGCCTTGATCGCGGCGTCCTTGATGTTGTCCGGCGTGTCGAAATCCGGCTCGCCGGCGCCGAGGCCGATGACGTTGCGGCCCGCCGCTTTGAGGACGCGCGCTTTATCCGTGACCGCGATGGTTGCGGACGGCTTCACACGGTCGAGCGCAGCGGCGAGAAAGGACATCATCAGCTCCTATGCAGGCGTCGTGGATGACCCTCGTTCGGGCCACGACCAGTCATGTTTGGGAAACGCCTGCTTTTAAGGCCCGCAGGCTGGCATCGCAAGAAGCTTGGGCACATGGCTCCCAAGAGTTTAGGGAACGTTAAAGCCACCCGGCTAGCGTGATCAGACGATTGTCCCAATTTTCAGGCCGAAATGACCACTATCGGGAGCGCCCTGCGATCCGGCGACTGGCTGACGGCCGCGCGGATCAAGTCCTACAGCTGGCTTCTGCTCGCGGTCACGATCGCGGCCATCGCCGGCTGGATCGCGCTGTCCGATGGCCTGATCGACCGCAACGGCAAGCCGATCGGCACCGATTTCTCCAACGTCTATGCGGCAGGCGTGCTGACCCTTCAGGGCAAGGCCGCCGACGCCTATGACCCGCCGTTGCAGCATGCGATGGAAAAGGCCGTGTTCGACGGCCGCGACGTGCCGTTCTTCGGCTGGCACTATCCGCCCTTCTTCTTCGCGATCGCCGCGATCACCGCCCTGCTGCCTTATGCCGGCGGGCTGGCGCTGTGGGTGGTGTCGAGCCTCGCCGCCTATCTCGCCGTGATGCGCGCGATCCTGCCGCGGACCGAGACGCTGCTGGTCGCTGGCGCCTTCCCCGCGGTGTTCGTCAACATCGGCCACGGCCAGAATGCATTCTTCACCGCGGCCCTGCTCGGCGGCGCGCTGCTCTCGCTGGAGCGCGGCAGGCCATGGGCCGCAGGCGTGCTGATCGGGCTGCTCGCCTACAAGCCGCAATTCGGCGTGCTGATTCCGGTTGCGCTGGTCGCAGGCGGACGCTGGCCGACCATCACGGCCGCAGCCGCCACCGTGGCGACACTGGTCGCGATCAGCTTCGCCGTGCTCGGCAGCGACGTCTGGCATGCCTTCTTTCAGTCGATGACCTTCACCCAGAACGTGGTGCTCGAGCAAGGCGGCACCGGCTGGGAAAAGATCCAGTCCGTGTTCTCGGCCGCCCGGCATTGGGGCGCGGATGTCCGCACCGCCTACACGGTGCAGGGCCTGCTTGCACTGTCGCTCGCCGCCGGCCTCGCCTGGCTGTGGCGGAGCGACGCGGCGTTCGATCTCAAGGCTTCGGCGCTCGCCAGCGCGAGCCTGCTGGCGACACCCTATGTTCTCGACTACGACCTCGTCGTGCTTGCGGTCGCGATCATCTTCTTCGTCCGCCACGGCCTCGCCAACGGCTTTCGCGACTACGAGCTCAGCGTGCTCGCGGCCGCCTGGATCGTGCCGCTTGTGTCGCGCAGCGTCGCCGCGCTGACGACGATCCCGCTCGGCCTCGCCGCACTGGTGATTCTGTTCGCGCTCACCCTGCATCGCGCGCTGTCCGATCGCGCCGCCGAGATCGACGGACACGCGCGCATCGCACGAGCGTGATCTCGCAGGCTTGATCGCGCAAGCTTGATCTCGATCGTGTGGAGCTGTTGGAAAGTTGTTGTTCGCGAGTGCAGTGCAGTAGCGCTTTTCGACTTTTTCCATCCGTCGGCTCTTGCAGCCCGCGCCCATCGGCATCATTGTCTGGCCGCATTGCGGGACGATCTGGCGTCCGCATGCGTGATTCTGCAAAGCGACGATTCCTCGAACTCGATATTGGCCGGATGTACAAGCTCTATTCGATGCAGCGCTCGGGCAACAGCTACAAGGTTCGCCTTGCGCTGGCGCTTCTGAACGCGCCCTATCAGGCGATCGAGATCGATATTCTGCGCGGCGAGAGCCGCACGCCGGACTTCCTCGCCAAGAATCCGAGTGGCCAGGTGCCGCTGCTGGAGGTCGGAGAGGACCGCTATATCGCCGAGTCGAATGCGATCCTGTGGTACGTCGCGGGCGGCACGCCGCTGGTGCCGGAGCAGCGCATCGAGCGCGCCGAAGCGCTGCAATGGATGTTCTTCGAGCAGCATGCGCTGGAGCCCAATATCGGCGCCGCCTATTTCTGGCTGCTGCTGGTGAAGGGCGGACGCGATCTGCAGACGCATGCGCTCGAGGACTGGATGGAACGCGGCTACGCGGCGCTCCAGGTGATGGAGAATCATCTCAAGAGCAACGACTACTTCGCGGCGAAGCAGCTGACCGTCGCCGACATCGCGCTGTACGGCTACACCCATGTCGCCGATCGCTGCGACTTCGATCTCTCGACCTTCCCCAAAATCCGCAGCTGGCTGCGCCGGGTCGAGCAGACGCCAGGCTTCGTCGCGATGGACTGGCAGCCGGCACTGATCGACTCCGCCGGCATCGCCGCCGACTACGATTGAGCCGACACCGTAAGACTACCGACCACCCGTAGAAGAGCGGGGAAAATACACGCGAAGGCGGGAACAAATACCGCTAGCGCCATTTTTTTGCCGTTTTTGGTCGCTGACCGCCGCAATCCTGCCCAGCGTGACCTTAGAATTTACCTCTGCGAGTGATTCGCTCGCGGATGTAGGGGTAAGGGATTTCGACTTCATGTGCCGGTGGCGTATGGCTTCCGTTCCGAAGTTCAACTGGGTCCGCGGCCAGGCCTCCCCACTGGGCCCGGCGCAGCATGAAGAGGCCTTCCAGGGGCCTGTCAGTGGCTTTCACGACAACGCGACGCTCACCCTCTCGCCCAGCCTGACCACTGCGGTGGCCGCAACCATCGCAGCCAGCACGGTCTCCTTGGGCGTGAGCGTCACCGTCGTGATCTGGTCGATCCAGGCCGTCATCTCGATGCCCGCTTAGCAGCAAGCCATTTTGACAACCCTTCGCGGTTTTCGCGACAACAGGCGATGATTGTCTCGCGCTGCAAATGGCGATGAAATCAACGGTCGTAATCGTTGCCGTGACCCTGGCCCTCGCGATCCTGCTGGCGGCGTCACTGCTGATCATCATCGAGCGGCGGGGCGAGCTCTCGCTCTCGCCGCTGACCGAAGACGGTCGGACGACACATGTCCAGCTGATGAGTCCGCCCAGCGCCGGCCCGGTGCAGCCAGTCTCTGGTTGATCGCAGGCGCGGCCATGCGTATCGAAAGCCGTCGACAATCGAAAAGGCGGCTCATTTTTCATGCATGCATCACTCATTGTGCGTCCCCTCGCGCGCGAGGACTACGATCTTTGGCTGCCCCTCTGGGACGGCTACAATGCTTTCTACGGCCGATCGGGGCCAACCGCGTTGCCGGCGGAGATCACCGCCACCACCTGGGACCGCTTCTTCGACGCCAATGAACCCGTGCATGCCCTCGTCGCCGAGAGCGGCGGCGAACTGATCGGCCTCGCCCATTATCTGTTTCACCGCGCCACCACCACGATCGGGCCGCTGTGCTACCTCAACGACCTGTTCACAAGCGAAGCCGCCCGCGGCAAGGGCGTCGGCCGCACGCTGATCGAGGCGGTCTATGCGGAAGCCCGCGCCGCCGGCGCGCCACGCGTCTATTGGCAGACCCACGAGACCAACACCACCGCGCAGGCGCTCTACGACAAGATCGCCGACCGCTCCGGCTTCATCGTCTACCGCAAGACGGTGTGAGCCGAGCGGCTGTCACGCAGCCGTCACGGCACGGGCCTAGGCTCCCCCGAGCGCCTGATCACCCCCCCGTCACCGATCACGCGTTTCAGCGGTCCCCGTCAGTCGCCGTCTCTGACCGGGGCCGCATTTTTTTGCCCGGCGTTCCCCGTCGGACGCGAAAATCGACTCCGCAAGTGACGATTGGTCAGCGACCTGAGTGGCCCCGCGATCATCACGGGAGAGCAGGGCAGGAACGCGTTGCGTCTCACGCGACGTTCGTCACCGTGTCCCGTTGCTGCACTGGGGCAGCAATGCGCTGAGGGGCCTTGGCCTGTGCGGCTTCGACGCACATTCTGACAGCTTCGCCCATGCTGGCAGCGACCAGATCGGCCTTGGTAGCTTCTTGCAGCCCTTTCGCAGCGTCCTGATCGACATCCGCCGCGCAGCAGACCAACATCACGCTGGCTCTGGGGAGCCGCCGCTTCAGGCGACGCACGGAATAGCGCATATGAGCAACGCCTGAATTGCCCAGATAAACGAGACAGGCGATCGCAACCCCTGCAGGCTCCAGCTTGATGACATTGGCCGTCGAGAGCGACTCTGCTCCCGAAACCTTCGCGCCCAACCCATGAGCCGATGACAGTTGCGCAAGAAGCAACGCGGCCGCTTCGTCGATCGGGGTTCGCCCCGCGACGCAGAGGACGGGCTGTTCGCTCTGCCATTCCTCGGCGAGCCTGTCCCTGGCGAGAACGGGAATCGTGTCGCCTGCCTGGTTTGTGACCAGGCCGTCGACGGCCGATGCCGTTTCCGGATCGCTGATGGACTCGCTTTTCGACAACGGACCATCGGTCTGATCGGAAAGATCCGCGGTCAACTCGGCAACGGCGTCCCGGATCGTCGCAAGGCGATCGACGGCGAGCGCCCCTCGGTCGGCGTCGGCCTGGGCCAGTTGCAGCCCCTTGACCGCGACTTCGTCGCAATAGGCGATCAACGAGCGCTCCTTCAAGAACTCTTCTGCCTTCCCGGCCGCTTCGGTCGGATCGTTGGCCAGCATGCGCTGGTAGAAGATCTCCGCAGGGGACAGCGCCGGACGATCACCGAACATGACGTCCAGGAACTCCAGGCTTTCGACGTGTCGTCCGATGACCACCAGACAGACCGTCAGCGGAGTTGCGAGCACGAGTCCGATGGGTCCCCACAGCGCGGTCCAGAACGCGGCCGAAACGACCACGGCGACGGGGGACAGACCGGTACTGCGCCCATAGACCATCGGCTCGATGACGTGGCCCACCAGCGGCTCGACCACGAGGAACAGAACCAGCGTCCAGATCAGCATCGACCAGCCAGGGTCGACCGCTGCCGCCAGGGCCAGCGGAAACGCCGCGCCGATCACGGCGCCGATATAGGGCACGAACCGAAGCGCTGCGGCGAGGATACCCCAGAGGATCGCGCTGGGGATGCCGATGAACCACAACCCCGTGCCGATCACGACGCCGAATGCGCCGTTGACGGCGAGTTGCGTGAGGAACAGCCGGCTGAGCCTGTAGGCCGCGTCATCGAGCGCGGCTGTCGTGCGCTGCAGATCGGATGAACCCGCAAGGCGAATGAGACGATTACGCAGGTCTTCGCGCTGAAGTAAGATGAAGATGACGAAGATGATGATGATGCCGGTCGTCGCCAAGGGATGAATGAGCGGCGAAATCAGCGTACGCAGACTGTCCAGCGCTCCGGGATCGGGCTGCCGGACCTCCACCGGGATCGGCGCCTGGGCGGACGGAGAATTGGTTCGCAGGCCTCCGCTCGGAGGCCGGGCCGCCTCCGGCTCTTTCGGCTTGTCGAGCTCCTTGCCCAGGTCCTTGAGCATGTCCGATGCACGCTCGAGTGTCCCCCGCCCCGCTTTGGTGTCGCGGAACGACTGGATCTTGTTGCTCATCGTCGATTGATAGCTCGGCAACTCGCTGGCGAGCTGGGTGAGCTGCGTGGCGAGCAGGCTGCCCAGTGTAAAGATCACGACGAATGCGAGAACGACCACGCTGACCACAGCCAGTCCGCGCGGCGCGCGAAACCGCTGCAATTGCGCGACCAATGGAGCCAACACGAAGCTGAGCAGGATGGCCAGGGCGACCGGGACCAGAATGTCACGACCGAAATACAGCAGCGAGATGATGATGACCGCGAAAATCGCGACGGCCAGAGCGCTGATGAGTCCGAGAACTTCCTCAGGCGTGCGGGCCTTGAGCGGCTGTCTGCTGATCATCGAACTCTCTTTCCGAGCGAGGAAGGGCAGTGCGCGCGGTCGTTGTCTCTGGGAGCGAAACAGACGCGCCGATGATGCGGCCCCGCCTCGACACCAGGTTCTCTGCTCCGACCTGCAATAACGGACTCGTGAGGCTCCAGTTCCTCGGGCGCACATTCCATCGCCTGCGCGTCAATCAGCCGCTTCGTGCGACCGGCGGATGACGCGATCAACGACCGCAGCAGGCCCCTGTCATTCAAAGCGGCTTTTGCGAAGATATTGCCGCAAGCAGGGTGCGCTCCCTCTCCCCGTGAAGGACGGGGAGAGGGAGCGCGCCGCCTTTGAGGCGGCCCCTGATGGAAACAGCTACTTCTTGCCGCCCACCGTTTGTCGCACTTCGAATCCTTCGAACTGCGGCGGGCCGAGATAGAGCGGCTTGTTGTCGCCGGCGCCCTTGTGGGCTGCGCGGAAGGCTTCGGACTTGGTCCAGTCCTCGAAAGCGGTCTTCGACGCCCAGATCGTGTGCGAGGCGTAGAGCGTGTGATCCTCGGCCTCCGGTCCTTTCAGCAGATGAAACTCGACGAAGCCGGGCACCTTGTCGAGGTGGCTGTCGCGCGACAGCCAGACCTGCTCGAAGCCGGCCTCCGAGCCCTTGGCGACGCGAAAACGATTCATGGCGATGAACATGCTGATCTCCTGGATGATATGCCGCTGCATCCAGGAATAGCAGACTTCGCGCCGCGACGCGCCTGCCACGATCGGCGCGGATGCGGCGATGTCTGGAACAATCGAAGGCAGCGACGATCGACGCGGCAGCGGCCTTACGCCACCAGCCCCTTCATCGGCCTCACCGCCGCACTCTCCGGAAACACGGTCTCGCCGAGCGCGCGCTCGCTCACACCGAGATGATCGGCGAGCACGCCTTTGAACACGGCGCGCAGATCGGTGGTCGGCGCGAGATCGCGGCCCTGATAGAGGCTCGCAAGCTTCAATGTCGGCCAGTCGGCGATCACCCGGCCGCCCTTCACCGCGCCGCCGGCGAGCAGCGCAATCGTGCCGGTGCCGTGATCGGTGCCCTGCGTGCCGTTGATCTTCGCCGTACGGCCGAACTCGGTCGCCACCACGACCACCGTATCGCGCCAGCGCGGACCGAGCCCGCTCTCGAACTCGGCAAGCGCGCCATCGAGGCCCGACAGCAACTGTGCGAGCCGGCCGACCGCACCGCCTTCATTGGCATGCGTATCCCAACCGTCGAAGGCGAGTGCGGCGATGCGCGGACCGTCATCGGCCGCCATCAGCTTCGCCGCGCCACGCGCCACCTGGCGCATCGCGTTGATCTGGTTGCCGCCCGGCTTGGGCTTCATGTCGTCACCGAACGCGACCTTCTCCAGCTTCAGCCCTTGCGACAGCGCCGATGCAAGCGCGGGATCACGATGCGCATAGAGATCGACGAGCCGCATCGCGGTGTCGTCGTCGGCCTGCGGCAAGGCCACGGGCGCCCAGCCCACCGTCGGCGCGGCGCCGCGCAACACCAGCGGCGCGGTCGGCCCGACCGCGAGTGCGCCTGCAACGCGCGGCCCGCGCGGCAGCACCTCCAGTGCGCGATTGAGCCAGCCGGACTGCACGCGTCCAGGACCGGCGAAGCCGCTTTCGAGCACGTCCTGGCCGTCGAAATGCGAGCGCTCGCGATACGGCGTTGCGACCGCATGGATCACCGCCGCCTGCTTGGCGCTGACCATGCGGGCGAATTCCGGCATCGACGGATGCAATGCGAAGAACGAGTCGAGCGGCAGCGCCGGGTTCGGCCCACCGGCGGCAAGCGCAATCGCGCCATGCAGCTCGGCGTAGTCGGGATCGCCGATCGGCGCGACGGTCGCAAGCCCATCGAGCGCGCCGCGCAGGATGACGACGATCAGCCGCGGGTCGCGCTGATCGGCGGCGCGGGCGAATTTCGGCAAGTACCCCCAGGCAGCGAAGGAGGCCCCCGCCAGCATCAAATGCCGCCGCGAGGTCAACAGCGAGGTCGTGGTCCGCTCCATCGTCATCTCCTCTGAACTTCCGGCGACATCAAGAGCAGCACCAGCGCCTGCTGGCGCGACTCCGCGCGCTCGATCGTGCGCCGCGTCTCGGTCGAGGTCGCATCGCCTGCGACGAGGTCGAGCAGATCGCGCGGATCGAGATTGTTGCCGAGGCGCGAGGCGAGTTGCGCCGAGATGTCGAGCCGCAGCTTCATGCCTTCGGGCGCGGCCCACATCGCATTGGTATCGGCAAAGCCGTTCGGTCCCGCAGGTGCCCACAGCGGCTGGCCGAGCGTATTGAGGGAGTTGAGATAGAAGCCGGGATCCTCAGGCACGCGCGCCAGCAGCCGGCCGCCCGCGACGAGAAACTCATAAGGCGAGCGGATCTTCGTCAATGGCGCCGACCAGGCTTCGTCGGAATCGACCAACGCCAATGTCAGCGCCCTAAGATCGCCGTTGCTTGTCCTGAAGACGGCATCGAGCCGCGCCACCAGCGCGGGCGGTGGATCGTCGGCGACGAAATGGCGCGCGAGCTTGGTGGCGATGAACTTCGCCGTCGAAGGATGGCGTGCGATGTCGGCGAGCGCGGCCTCGCCCTGCGCCAGGCCATCATCCTGATAGGTCTTGCCGAGCAGGGTCTGCGCTCCCGGCTGATGCGCATTGGCGTTGAACACGAAGCTGCCGGGCGCACCGTTGCGGCTGTTGCGTCCCGCAAAGCTCCAGCCGGTGATGATGCGCGCCAGCGACGTCACGTCCTCCTGGGTGTAGCCGCCGCCGACGCCGAGCGTATGCAGCTCCATGATCTCGCGCGCGAGATTCTCGTTGAGGCCGCGCTTGCGGTTCTGGCCGGCGCGCGAATCCGGTCCGAGCGATTCCTGGTTGTCGAGAAAGAACAGCATCGCCGGATGCTGCTCGACCGCCTTGAGCATGTCGGCGAAGCGCCCGAGCACGTGCGGCCGGATCGCCTCGCGCTCGAAGGCGCCGGCCCACATCCGCGCCAGCTCACCCTTGCCGGCGGAGATGCAGAAATGGTTCGACCAGAACGCCACGAGGCGCTCGGTGAAGCCGCAATCGGCGAGCACCGCGCGCTGCAGCCGCGCCAGCGCTTCGATACGAAACGTCTTCTGGACGACGTTGGGCGGCTGCTGCGGCTGAGCAGGCTTCGCCTGCATCCCTGCCGCGGATTCTCCCGCGGCTGGCGCCATGCCGGTGCCCGTCGTCGGCGGAGATGATGGCGGCGCGGACATCGCCGCGTCGCCCCCGTTCATGGACAGGCCGCGCGTCTGACCGGGCTGCTCCACCGGCGGCGTCTCCGACGCAGGCTTTGCCGCCGCATCGCGCGCCCGCTTGACCTCATCCTGATAGGCAAAGACGGCGTCGGCGAGCGCAGGAGTTCCCTGCAGGCCCGGCACCTCCAGCAGCGCCCCGTTGGGGCGGCCGAGTTCCGCCTTGACGAAGCCGCGCGGATCCGACGCCGCATTGACGAGATCGCCCGAAGCGCCGCCACGCGCGCCGAAGCCGAAGCGGTTCAACGCAATGAGTGCCGCCTGGGGATCACGCGCCATGCCACGTCCTCATCAATTGCTGCGCCAGAATGAGTGCACCCAAATCCTGCATGGGTTCGATACCGGCGTGCTGGCGCCCTCTGCTGCCACGCACTATAGTTGCGCCGGCAGATGAACCGGACGTGAAAAGGGCTGGCCGGACGTGGTTCCGAACGTGACAAATCGTTTAGCAAAGGTTACCGCGCGACAGCTCACATGCGAGGCGTGCGGAAGGGAATTCAGCTGTGACCCCGACGGTTCCTGCTGGTGCTTCGACGAAACCCTTCGCCTGCCGCTGCCCAAAGCCGGAGAGAGCCGGTTCAAGGACTGCCTTTGCGTCAATTGCCTGACGAAGCTCGCCCGCGATTCGGAGCCGAGATCGTGACGCACTGGCACGTCGAAGCCGTCCTGCTCGACATGGACGGAACACTGCTCGATACCGAGAAGGTCTATCTCGAAGCCTCGATCGCGGCGCTGAACGCGCTGGGCTACACCGATGGCGTCACCGAACTGTGTCACGCGATGATCGGCATTCCCGGCCCCGACAACGAGCGCACCTTGCGCGATCATTTCGGCGACGACTTTCCGCTGGTCGAGGTCAATCGCCTGTTCGCCGCCAAGACCGCCGAAATCCTGCATGCGGGAATGCCGCTGAAGCGCGGCGTCATCGATCTGCTCGATGCGATCGAGGCGGCCGGCCTGCCCAAGGCCGTCGTCACCTCGTCCTCGCGCAACACCGCGTCGGAGCATCTCCGGCTCGCGCGGATCGACCACCGCTTCGATGCCATCCTGACCCGCGACGACGTCAGCCGCGCCAAGCCGCATCCCGATCTCTATCTGCTCGCGGCGGAGCGGCTGCGGACACGGGCGCCGGCCTGCGTCGCGATCGAGGATTCCAATCCCGGTGTGGCCGCGGCCCATGCCGCCGGCGCGATCACGCTGATGGTGCCGGACATCGTGCCGCCGACCGAGCAGTCGCGCGAGAAATGCGTGGCCGTGCTGCCGCATCTCGATGCGGTGCGCGAGATGCTGGGGATGCGCCTGCGGCCGGTGCTGGCGACGTAACAGCTTTTAGCTGGCACGGCGCGCGGCCGTCCGCCGCGTCGTCTTGCCAGCCTTCGCGCGCCTTGCCAGCGCCGCCGCGACCAACGCGCGCGCCGCCTCAGCCGCAGTCTCCATGTAGCTGGCATCCCGATGCAGCAGCACGACGGCGAAGGCGCCGTCCAGCAGCAGCAGCATCTGCCGCGCGAGCTCGGCTGCGCCTGCGATCGCTTCGGCTTCGAACATCGCCTGCAGCCAGGCCTCGAACTTCTTCTTGTGCGCGGCGCCGATCTTGATCGCGGGATGGCCGGGAAGATTGGCGAGCTCCGCCGTGGTGCGCAGGAAACCGCAGCCGCGCCACTTCGGATGGCGCGCGGCAGCGGCGAGATTGATGAAGATCGCCGCGATCCTGTCCGGAAAAGCGCCCTCGCTCTCCTCGAACCAGCGCTTGAACAGCGCAAGGTTCGGCTGGTCGCGCGCGGCGAGATAGGCTGCGACGAGATCATCCTTGCTGCGGAAATGGTAGTACAGCGTCTTCTTGGTGATGCCGGCGCTCTCCGCCACCGCATCGACGCTGACGGCGCGGATGCCTTCGGCGTAGAACAGCCGGCTCGCGGCGGCAACGATACGTGTCCGGGTTGGATCAGAGGAACGGGCCATGGCAGCGCTCAGGCTCAATGTATACTGACCAGTGAATATACCTTGGCCAGCGCCGCGCCTAGTCTTGCTGCATCAACCGCCAGCCTGCGAGGCGCCGCCATGGCCGATCCCATCCTGCTTCATGTCTCCGACCGCATCGCCCTGCTCACGCTCAACCGCCCGGAGCAGCTCAATGCGCTCAGCTACGCCTTGATCGATGCGCTGATGGCCGCGCTCGACCGCATCGAGACGGACGACGGCATCAGGGCCGTGATCCTGACCGGCGCCGGCGACCGCGCCTTTTCGGCCGGCGCCGACATCGATGAATTCAGCGAGAGCGTGCATGAGGGCCGCGCCACCGCGCTGCGCGACTTCGTCCGGCGCGGCCAGGCCATGACGGCGCGGCTCGAGGCATTCAGGAAGCCGGTCATCGCCGCCGTGAACGGGCTCGCCTTCGGCGGCGGCTGCGAGATCACCGAGGCCGTGCACCTCGCCGTCGCCAGCGCCCGCGCCAGCTTCGCAAAGCCCGAGATCCGGCTCGGCATGCCGCCGACCTTCGGCGGCACCCAGCGGCTGCCGCGGCTGGTCGGCCGCAAGCGCGGGCTCGAGCTGCTGCTGACCGGCGATCCCTTCCCGGCCGAGCGCGCGCTTCAGATCGGCCTCGTCAACGCCGTCGTGCCGCATGACGAGCTGCTGCCGGCGGCGCAGGCACTTGCCCAGCGCATCATCCGCCATGGGCCTGACGCCGTCGCCGCCGTCATCACCGCGGCGACGCGCGGCCTCAACATGGCCATCAGCGAAGGGCTGCAGGTCGAGCGCGAGCAGTTCGCCAGCCTGATCGGCGGCCGCGATCTGGAGCAAGGATTGGCGGCGTGGCGCGAACGCCGATCGCCGCGTGTTTCTTCCTAGACCGGATATCCCGGCGACTTGCGCGCCAGCCCATCGAACGCGTCGAGCAGCCGCTCGCGCCAGGCATGGACGCTGTCGGTCTCCTCCAGCAGGCGGAACGGGCTGACCACGCGCGCCCATTGGAAGCCGCCGAACACGATGTAGTCGGCATAGTCAGGCGCGTCGCCGCCGATGAAGGCTTGCGTCTTGAAGGTCTGGCGCAGCGGCTCCAGCGACTTGCGGAAGCTCACCACCGCCTGGTCGCGTCCGGCCATGATATCCTCGAGGCGCTTGCCGAAGCGCGCCTCGCGCGAGGCTCGGAAATAGGCGGCGTCCTCGGCAGCCAGATTGTTCGGAATGTCGGCGATGATCAGCGGGAAGATGCCGCCGACCACGGCGATGTCGCCCCATGCATTCATGAAGCGCGCCATCGCGCGGCCGCCGGCGCCGCCGAACAGCGACGGCCGGTCCGGATAGTGATCCTCGAGATAGTTGGCGATGGTCCATGAATCGACCACCGCCCGGTCACCGTCGAGCATGACTGGCACCTTTTCCGCGCCATGGCAGGCGAGCGCGCTCTTCTCGGTGAAGCGCCAAGGGATCGAGTCCACGCTCAGGTCCTTATGCGCCAGCGCCATGCGCGTACGCCAGCAGAACGGGCTGAACGGGCGCCCCACGTCGGTCCCGACGAGTTCGAACAGCTTCACTGACATGCCAGGCCTTCCTCCTCACGAACGGGACCGTTCTACCCCATGAGACGGCCATTGTCGCGCAGGAGCCGAGCGCCTGCGTCGGTGACCGCGAGGACAATGCCGCCGCCGGCGGCCGGCGCGCGGGTGACGTAGCCGGCCTCGGCGGCATCCTCCCAGATCGTCAGCCGCGGACAACTCGTTCGCCAGGCCTCGATCACCTCGGCGCGGCTGCGCGGCGTGCGCGCGATCCATTCGACGAAGTCCAGCACCAGCGGATCTATCACCTGAGCCATGGCTCACCTCATTCCGCCGCGACGGAGCGCTGCGCGAGCAGCAGCAGCCAGCCGCCATAGAGAATGTAGTAGCTCGCGACCGCGGTGATGATGCGGTTGGCCCAGGTCCTGAACTGCTGCTCGCTCATCGCCTCCAGGATGCGGCGCGCCAGCGTGGTGCCGAGCATGGAGGCCGCGACGGCCACGAGCGCGAGCACGGGGTCGAGACTGGCGGCCTGGTCGATGATGCCGCCGAAATAGATCAGCTTGGTGAGATGGCTCGCGACCTGGCAGGTCGCCTTGGTGGCCACGATGGAGCGGCGGTCGAACCGCGCGCCGAGGAAAAACGTGTCGAGCAGCGGACCGGACACGCCGGTCATCAGCATCAGCCCCATGCAGATCATGCCGTAGATGGCGCCCTGCCAAAGGCTGTCGGGATCGGGCTTCAATGAGGCCGGCATCAGCCGCGCCAGGAACGGCGTGACGCCGAGCAGCAGCAGTGCGGCCGGCTTGTCCGGCACGTAGCGCAGCAGCGACCACGCGCCGAGCGCCAGCGCGCAACCGACGAGATACACGGCGACCGGGCGCCAGCGGATGTGGCGGCGCCACAGCACGGCGCGCCAGCCATTGGAGGCCATCTGCGTGATCGCATGCAGCACCATCGCCGCCGGCAGCGGCATCAGCGCGAGCAGCACCCCGATCAGGATCAGCCCGCCGGCCATGCCGAACAGGCCCGACAGGAACGCCGTCGCGACCATCAGCAATCCGAGCGCTGCAATCAGGACGGGCGTCATGGCTGATCTCCTCTGGCCGCAATCTTGTCGCACTGGCGACGGCGGCACAAACCGAGTTATCTTGCCCTCCATCAGTTTTCCTGAGGGCTGTCATGCGGCGGCTTCTGTTCCTGAACGGCATCAAGGCATTCGAGGCGGCCGCGCGCACCGGCAGCTTCGCGGCGGCCGGGACCGAGCTCAACGTCTCCGCGGCTGCGATCAGCCGCATGGTCAACCTGCTCGAGCAGCGGCTCGGCGTGGTGCTGTTCGAGCGCAAGGCCAATCGTCTGGCGCTGACCGCGGCGGGCCGCACCTATCAAGGCGGGCTGACGCCGATCTTCGATGCGCTGTCGAGCCTGACCGCGCAGATCATGGCCCCCTCGTCGATGCGCGTGCTGACGCTCGGCGTCGGGCCGACCTTCGCGATGAAATGGCTGATCCCGCGGCTGGCCGACTTTCGCAAGGTGGAACCGGACATCGAGGTGCGCATCACCACCGGCGGCGCGGCGGTGCCGTTCGGCGACGATTGGAGCTGCGGCATCCGGCTCGGCGACGGCGCCTGGCCGGGCCTCGTCGCCGAGCCGCTGTTCGCCGCCGACCTCGTGCCGGTGTGCACGCCGCGGCTCGCGGCGACGCTCAAGCGGCCGACCGATCTCAAGGGCCCCAGCCTGCTGCGGGTGTCCCACGCGGCCGAGGACTGGCCGCTGTGGCTCAAGGCGGCCGGCGTCACCCGCGTGACCGCCCGCGGCACCGAGTTCCAGTACTACGGACACGCGCTGCAGGCCGCCATCGACGGGCTCGGCGTCGCCATGGGCATCCGCCCCTACATCGATGACGATCTCGCGGCTGGACGTCTGGTTGCACCGTTCGCGCTCACCGTCCCGAAGGGCGAGCGCTGGTATCTGGTCTATCGCAGCTTCCAGGCCGGACAGCGTGATTTCACCGCATTTCGGCGCTGGATCATCCGTGCGGCCGCGCAATCCGCGACACGGAACGCGCCGCGCAAGGATGCGATGAAAAAAGACGCCGCCATGTGAACCCGTTCACATTTGCCGCGACGTATTCATGCTGTCGTTGCCGTTCGGGACATCAGGACTGGGCAATGACGTACTTGTATGAGGATTTCGCCATCGAGCCTTTCGAAGCAGGAAAAGGCTTATGGCACGCGCGGATCCGCCGCGCGGACATGACTCCGGTGGTGATCAATGGTGTTTCATTCCCCTCCCTCGAAGTCGGCTTCGCATGGTCGGATGCGGACATGGCGATCGCCGACGCCAAGAGCCACATCGACCGGTTCCGCAAGCGATGGAGATAGTGCGGCGAATTTGCAGCCAACGCAGGATATTCCGCGAACCCCGGGAAAAGACGGATAGCGCCGCGCGGAACAATCTCGGAGAGTGAGGTCGATAAGAATCTACCGCCGCTCCCAACGGTTCCAAGCCGACATTCAAAACGCCAATTCGAAATGCCGAGTGTATTCGTAATGCGGACTGCAATTCATGGCTGAGCCTGCCCTCAAACACCTCACTTATTCGGTTCGCACGCGTTGCCCGGACTGCGATGCGGAACTGAGCATTCTCAGCGTCATCAACGGCCGCGGCGGCTCTGAGTATTGGGCCCTGCAATGCATCGCCTGCCACGGCGTTCATCTCGATATCGTCGACCCGCCTACCCGTCATTGACCTGATCGCCGCAGCGCCCGGATCACCGCAGCGCCCTGATCATGGCATGCCTCCACTCCGGCGATCGCACCCCCAGGCGATCGCCGGCAGCATGCAGGAGTGATCGTCCGACCGGCTGCTGCCACCATGCTGTCAGCAACGCAGCCCGTGCGGTACGGACACTCTTTCATGTCGATGCCATCCGTCCCATATTCGGGCCATGGCGAAGACCCCCGACACTCCCAAGAAGCCCAGCCGCACGCCGAAATCCAAGGCGCATCGCCCGGACGTCCAGCCGATCGCGCCGGCGCTCGCCGAGCTGCTCAACCCCGCCATCAACCGTGGCGAGAGTGGAATCGGTTCATCAACCGGACTGAAGCCGCCGCCGGACAATTCCTGGGACCGCCGCAGCGGCGGTGAGGCCGCCGCGCATCGCGCGCGCGCCTCGACCAAGGGCAAGAGCGCCGACACGACGGCGCGCGACAGCGCGGATCGGACGATGCCGCTGCGGCCGAACCCGCAGCCGGCCGGCGGACGCGCCTCGCCCGCCGCCGATGACAACGGAGAGCTGACCGGCCTGTCCGAGGCGCCGCAGGCCAATTACGGCACCGCCGCCACCATCCCGACGCTCGATCCGGAGCTGGCGCGGCAGCTCGGCCTGCCCACCGCCGAGGACGACGACGAGGCGCTGGCCCGGCCACCGCGCAACAAGATGGAGGCGCTCGGCGTCAAGGCCACGGCGGAAGCGCTGGAATCGCTGATCCGCGAGGGCAGGCCCGAGTTCCGCAAGGACGACGGTTCGCTGCGGGTGTGGACCCCGCACCGGCCGCCGCGCCCGGAGAAGTCCGAAGGCGGCGTCCGCTTCGAGATCAAGTCCGCCTACGAGCCGAAGGGCGACCAGCCGCAGGCGATCAAGGAGCTGGTCGAGGGCATCGCCCGCAACGACCGCACCCAGGTGCTGCTCGGCGTCACCGGCTCGGGCAAGACCTACACCATGGCCAAGGTGATCGAGGCGACGCAGCGCCCGGCCATCATTCTCGCCCCCAACAAGACGCTCGCCGCCCAGCTCTATGGCGAGTTCAAGAGCTTTTTCCCCGATAACGCGGTCGAATACTTCGTCTCCTATTACGACTACTACCAGCCCGAGGCCTACGTCCCCAGGACCGACACCTATATCGAGAAGGATTCCTCGATCAACGAGCAGATCGACCGGATGCGCCACGCCGCGACGCGCGCGCTGCTCGAGCGCGACGACGTCATCATCGTCGCCTCCGTCTCCTGCATCTACGGTATCGGCTCGGTCGAGACCTACACCGCGATGACCTTCGCGCTGAAGAAGGGCGAGCGCATCGACCAGCGCCAGCTGATCGCCGACCTCGTCGCCCTGCAATACAAGCGCACCCAGCACGATTTTACCCGCGGCACTTTCCGTGTCAGAGGCGACGTCATCGACATCTTCCCGGCGCACTATGAAGACCGTGCCTGGCGCGTGAACCTGTTCGGCGACACCGTGGAGAATATCGAGGAGTTCGATCCGCTCACCGGCCACAAGCAGGACGAGCTGGAGTTCATCAAGGTCTACGCCAACTCACACTATGTGACGCCGCGCCCGACCCTGGTGCAGGCGATGAAGTCGATCAAGTCCGAGCTGAAGATGCGCCTCGACCAGCTGCATGCGCAGGGCCGCCTGCTCGAGGCGCAGCGGCTGGAGCAGCGCACCACCTTCGACATCGAGATGATGGAGGCGACCGGCAGCTGCGCCGGCATCGAGAACTACTCGCGCTATCTCACCGGCCGCCTGCCCGGCGAGCCGCCGCCGACCTTGTTCGAATACGTCCCCGACAACGCGCTGGTGTTCGCCGACGAGAGCCACGTCACCATCCCGCAGATCGGCGGCATGTTCCGCGGCGACTTCCGGCGCAAGGCGACGCTCGCCGAATACGGCTTCCGCCTGCCCTCCTGCATGGACAACCGCCCGCTGCGCTTCGAGGAGTGGGACATGATGCGGCCGCAGACGGTCGCGGTATCGGCGACCCCCAGCGGCTGGGAGATCAACGAGGCCGGCGGCGTGTTCGTCGAGCAGGTCATCCGCCCCACCGGACTGATCGATCCGCCGGTCAACATCCGTCCCGCCCGCACCCAGGTCGACGATCTCCTGGGCGAGGTCCGCGCCACGGCGCAGGCCGGCTATCGCTCGCTGATCACGGTGCTGACCAAGCGCATGGCCGAGGACCTCACCGAATATCTGCACGAGCAGGGCATCCGCGTCCGCTACATGCATTCGGACATCGACACCATCGAGCGCATCGAGATCATCCGCGACCTCCGTCTCGGCGCCTTCGACGCGCTGGTCGGCATCAACCTGCTGCGCGAAGGCCTCGACATTCCCGAATGCGCGCTGGTCGCGATTCTCGACGCCGACAAGGAAGGTTTTCTGCGCAGCGAGACGTCGCTGATCCAGACCATCGGCCGCGCGGCGCGCAACGTCGACGGCAAGGTGATCCTCTATGCCGACCAGATGACCGGCTCGATGGAGCGCGCCATCGCCGAGACCAACCGCCGCCGCGAGAAGCAGGTCGAGTACAACACCATCAACGGCATCACGCCGGAGAGCGTCAAGAAGTCGATCGGCGACATCCTCAACTCGGTCTATGAGCGCGACCACGTGCTGATCGAGACCGGCGGCGGCACCGCCACCGACGACGCGATCTCGATCGGGCACAATTTCGAGGCCGTGCTCGCCGATCTCGAAACCCGCATGCGCGAGGCCGCCGCCGACCTCAACTTCGAGGAGGCCGCGCGCCTCCGCGACGAGGTCAAGCGCCTGCGCGCCACCGAGCTCGCCGTCGTCGACGATCCCACCGCCAAGCAACGCACCGTGCAGAGCAAGGCGGGCGCTTACGCCGGCGCCAAGAAATACGGCGACGCCGCCAATCTGCCCACCACGGCCCTGAAGGGCCGCGGCGGCCGTGGCGGAGCAAAATCCGGCGACAGAGACCCACTCGCCCCCCTGCTCGACGAACTCACCGGCGGCTCCTCACGCCGCACGGGCGGTCCCTCCTCTCCCTCCCCCCTTGCGGGGGAGGGTCGGGGTGGGGGGTCCACGAGTCCCGGCGGCCGTGGCGGAAGCACCGGCTCCAAAGTCCACAAGCCCCATCTCGACGAGATGCACGGCCCGGAATCCCTGCCCTACCGCCCCAACGCCAAGCTGCCGGCCAAGCCGTTCGGCGGCAGCAGCAAGATCATCCAGCCAACCAACTCGCGCGAATCGGGTCCGGAATTCGGCCCCGCGCCGCGCTCGACGGGCGGTGCGCCGGGCAAGCGCGGTGGATGGAAGAAGCGGTAGCCGGCAGAGCAAAGCAGCGACCTACACAAGGCTTTCCGAAGCAGCGCTGCAGCAATGGTTGACCGGCGCAATGGCCTCTCGATCGCGCCACGCACACCACCGCGATCCGGAAGCCGTGCAGCGGCCGTCGATATCTCCACCTCGCTCTTGGTGGTCCAATGGATGGGGGTTTCGCTCCGCGCCTCGGAACGACGACAAGACCACATTGAAGAAGGGTAACACATGTGTTACCCTTGGATATGATTGAAATCCGCTATTTCGCCGGTGCGGATGGGGAAGAGCCCTTCGCGGATTGGTTCACCGATTTGGAAGCAGTTGCTCGCGCAAGGTGACGAGAGCGATTGCTCGTATGGAGCATGGCAACTTCTCCAACGTCAAACCAGTCGGGGAAGGCGTGCTGGAATATCGGATCGATTTTGGGCCTGGCTACCGGGTCTATTTCGGGCGAGATGGCAATACTCTGGTGATCCTTTTGACCGGCGGTACAAAGAAGCGGCAACAGCGCGATATCGAAACAGCTCGCACCTATTGGCGGGACTACAAGCAGACCAAGTCGAGACGCTGAGCGGAGATGCTGATGGCAAAGACGAAGAGCTTCAAGGAGCTGGTCCAGAGCCAGGCCAAGGCCGACAAGGCCTTTGCCGAGGCGCTGCTTCGCGAGGGCATCGACGCGATGCTCAGCGGTGACATGGAAACAGGAAAGGTGATCCTGCGAGACTACATCAAGGCAACCGTGGGTTTCGAGAAATTGGGCGAAGCAATCGACACACCACCCAAGAGCCTGATCCGCATGTTCGGACCTCAAGGAAATCCGCAAGCCAGGAACCTGTTTAGTGTGATCGGCTATTTGCAGAAGCAAGCCGGCCTGCAGCTTCACGTCACGGGCTAGCGAAAAGTCCACAAGCCCCATCTCGACGAGATGCACGGCCCGGAGTCCCTGCCCTACCGCCCAAACGCCAAGCTGCCGGCCAAGCCGTTCGGCGGCAGCAGCAAGATCATCCAGCCAACCAACTCGCGCGAATCGGGTCCGGAATTCGGCCCCGCGCCGCGCTCGACGGGCGGCGCGCCGGGCAAGCGCGGCGGGTGGAAGAAGCGGTGATCGCGCGTTGAAGCGTGCGGGCCCACGCCGGAGCACACAGCGGTCGCCACGCGATCACATCGCCCAGACTCAGCTCGAGACGGCGGTCTTCTGGTCGGTGATTTCGGAGAACGCCGGCTGCAGCCCGGGGCTCGCATCGACGTCGCGACGCTGCCCGGCGAGCTCGATGACACCGGCAGCGGGGCGCGGCTCGACGCGGTTGCGTCCGGATTGCTTGGCCCGGTACATGGCCTCGTCGGCATCCGTCAGGAGCGTCTCGATCGAAGGCGCCGCAGAGCCGGTCGTCGCCCACCCGATGCTCGCGGTGACGCTCAGCCGGTCGCCTGCGATGATCGGACATGCCGTCTCGATCCGTGCGCGCAGATGCTCGGCCATCGCGAATGCGTCGGCCGCGCCGGTGTCCGGCAGCAGGACCACGATCTCCTCGCCGCCGATCCTGGCCACGCTATCCGTGACGCGAACGGATCCCGCGATCGTCGCCGCGACCGCAACCAGCGTCTCGTCGCCCCCTTTGTGCCCATGGCGGTCATTGACGGATTTGAAACGGTCCACATCGATGAACAGCAATGAGACCGGGCTGCGCCCGGCCTCTGACAACACCCGGCCGCTGCGCGCCATGAACGCCGGCCGGTTGAGCAGGCCGGTCAGGCTGTCGTGGCTGGCGGCATATTCGAGCTGTCTCCTGCCGAGCTCGATCCTGCGCAGGAAAGCGGCGGTCCGAAAGTTGTAGCAGTGGTACAGCGCGCCCGTGGCCGCCAGACCGAAGCAGAACGTCGCCAGCGCATTCTCGGACAGCACGATGCCGCCCGCGACATACGACATGATGATGATCGCTTCGGTGACGACGATCGTGGCCCATCCTGCGCGCGATCCAAGCAACAGGAATGTTCCTCCAGCATGCGCGAAGAACCAGACGTAGCGCAGCTCATCCCCGGGCATGCTGTAGAGCGCAATCAGAAACAGCACATAGGTGTTGCCCGCAGCGGTCCAGGCGAGCGGCTTCGACCATTGCGGCCTGAGGTGGAGAAGCGCCGCGGTGACGATTCCGACGGCCATGCTGCCGAGATTGGCCATGAACATCGAGGGGGAGAGCCAGATCAGGCCGAGCGTCGCCGAGATGTCGAACACGGCCGTGAACACCGCCGTGACCAGGGCGACGAGCAGGGAGAACATCCTCTTGAACTCGTCGTGCTCGGCCGACGAGCTCGACGCGGAAGATATCGTCCATCCCGTCATGTCAGGCGCCTTTGGATCCAGCCGCAGTCTGGCCCATGTCTCTCACGGCTTCATGCCCATGGGCCCGAGACATAGCGACGACGCGCGCAGATTGCGTGCGCCGTCACGCGACACATAGAGCGAAAACGTAAGTTTGTTGTTTACACCAACATCTTAGCGATCCGGCGGAGGCCCGGCACCACGGTGCGCAAACACCACTCCGGTTCGAGCCATCCGGCCCGCGCCTGCGCGCGATCCGGATGGACGATCAGTCATGAGAACGCGCGACCTCCGGATCGCCGCGCGCATCGAGCTGCGGCCCACCGTCCTACTCTCTGAAAGTAGTCGTTGCGGTTGGCGCCGTCATAGTTTCCCGACGTCGTGCAGCAGGCCTTGAAACCTGCGTCCGGAGCCGCATGGGCAGAGATCGTTGCGGCCGAGCTTCTCGCTGAGCTCGACATCGCCGTGAACGAACCGGCGTCCACGCTTCACATGGGTTTCCGAGGGATAGGAGTCCCGCCGCTTACGCGTGATGCTGAAAGCTGGGGAGGTTGTCGAGATCATGGACCTTGCGCATGACGGCCTCCATCGTTGGGCGCAGCCTGATTGCCGCGGCGCAGTCTCCTACCAGCTTGCGCCACCGCTGGGAAGCCCGTGCCACGACCGCACGGTTGTAGATGACATCTGACCACCATCCCGCAGGAAGGCCGCGATCCCCATCAGATCGTAGGGCGGATTAGGCGAAGCCGTAATCCGCCGCAACGTAACCTCATCGGGCGCCCGATCTTGTGTTCACTTATCCGCTTCGGGTAGCCTGACCATTGATCCTCGACGCTGGCTTCGAGTCCATGCCCAACTATCGTCGCGTATTCGTCCCAGGCGGCTGCTGGTTTTTCACCGTCAACCTCCTTGATCGGCGTCGGGGCCTGCTGATCGAGCATATCGATCTCTTGCGTTCGGCCGTAGCTGCGACCCGGAAGCGATACCCTTTCGACATAGATGCTTTCGTTGTCATGCCGGATCATCTTCATGCCGTCTGGACCCTGCCGCCTGATGATGCCGACTTCTCAACTCGCTGGCGGCTGATCAAAAATCGCTTCGCGCGTGAGCTGCCAAGAACCGAGCGCCTGAGCCCGATTCGCCTTGCGAACCGGGAGCGAGGTATCTGGCAGCGTCGATATTGGGAGCATCTGATCCGCGACGAAGACGATTATGCCCGGCACGTGGAGTATTGCTACATTAATCCAGTGAAGCATCGTCTTGTCAGTCGTGTCGCCGAATGGCCCCATTCGTCATTCCACCGCGATGTGCGCGCAGGGCTGTTTCCGAGCGATTGGGCTGGCGATGCCGATATAAGCGGCGTGTTCGGAGAGCGATGATCGTCCGGCCCCATATCGAAATGCCCGTGCCGTTCGATGGCGGATTACGCTACGCTAATCCGCCCTACGGAGTTGAGTGCGTAGGGCGGATGAGGCGAAGCCGCATCCGCCAGCATCTGCCCGCCAGGCAAATCAATTCCGCCGTCATCGCCCCTGTCCAGCCCTTCGGATAAAAATAAATCGCTTGGCGACTTCGCCAAATCAGCAGTATGGTCCCACCCGTTCCGTTGCGTCGGAGGGGACGTATCGCGGTCGTCATGGACGTCGGCAGCGGAATGCGGTGGGCGCAGGGAATCGCAGCGTGGCTTCGTGTCGCGCCGACGAACGGTTTCTTGTGCACGGCGAAATCGTGCGGTCCTGACACCCCGATGCTGGTGTCCAGCGGCAGGCGCGCGCAAGCGCGTTGTCGCGACATGGTGGCCAGAAAGCCCGGTGCACCAGGGAGACCACGTATAAGCCGTTCCAACCATCGCGCGGGGAAGGCCGGGCGTTCTCGGCCAGACCTGTGGTACCTGCCGCCTGCATTTTTTTCGCAGGCGGGCCACGGGCGCGGCCAGCGCCCGGCCTTCCCTGCGCCCTCTGTTTGATGAGGGCGACGATGCAAGCAAAGCTCGGGCATGACGTGCCGCGAGAACGAGGCGACTTGTCCGCCTTTGGGTCGATTGCCATGCAGATCGCTGGACGAGCCGTGAAGCCGCGTCATCCTCCACTGTCGTCCCGGACAAGCCGCGGCGCGCGACAGCGCGATGCGGCGCCGATCCGGGATCCATACGCCGCGGCGGTCATGATGGGCAAAAGGCCAATTGCCAGCGTGCCTCAATCCGCACCCTGGGGTATGGGTCCCGGCGTTCGCCCATAGGCGCTAAGATAGTTTTAGCATCATTT
>NZ_BSCT01000037.1 GCF_030159255.1 Bradyrhizobium sp. SSBR45G
GTCACGTCCATCGCAGCCCACCTCCACGTTCGTGACGACGCGTACGTCCCTCTGCTCGAGGCGGGTTGCGCAGATAAAAGCACGACTTCGGAAAATTAGCAATAAGAATCGTCGTTGGAGCTTTTCCATTCGGTCGCCCCTGTCCACAGGGCGTCAGGCTATCTGCCCCGGCCCTGTCCGCGCGGGCGCAGGGCGCCGTTCTGGTGTCGCTCGTGATGACCTGCTAGCATCGCGGCACTGCCACCAAGAGGGGCTGCTGATCATGACCGAGCGCAAGCCGCTGGCGACCAGCTTCGAATCCTGGGTCGAGGCGCAGATCCGCTCGGCGCAACGCGAAGGCGCCTTCGATCATCTGCCGGGTGCCGGCAAGCCGCTCCCCGATCTCGGCGAGGAGCATGATCCGCTGTGGTGGATCAAGCAGTTCGTCCGGCGCGAGCAGATCTCGATGCTGCCGCCCTCACTGGAGCTGTTGCGCAAGGTCGAGCGCGAACTGGCGACGATCGCATCGCTCCCCGACGAAGCTGCCGTGCGCCGCAAGGTCTGCGATCTGAACGCTGAAATTGCCAAGGTCAATGCGACCGTTCTGGAAGGACCGCCGACCCGCCTCGGACAACTGGACGCAGACCAGATCGTGGCGCGCTGGTCGCGCGCGCCCCGCCCCGGCTAGCTTTCAGGCCACGCAGCTTCGCTCTACGACTGATTGATCCGGATCGACATCACGCGCCCGCCCTTCAGCTCGAAGGAGAACGGGTGCGGCGGATAGGTCCAGAGTTCGACGCCCTTCAATTCGCTCGGCTCGAAATGGCTGGGCTGGCCGAATACCTTCACCAGATCGTCGGTGGCGGCGCCGAGGCCGACGCTGCTGAGCTCGTAGCCGGGGGCGGTCGTGGTGCCATCGCCGGTCACCTGCAGGGCGACGATCCTGTCGGCGGCGACGGTGACCACGAAATACGGATAGTGTTCGCGCTGGCCGACGAAATAGATCCAGGCGACCTTGTCCTGCGGCTGCTTCAAGGTCCGGTGCGGCTGCCCAAGCGCTGTAGTGGCGGTCGCGGCGGGATCGCCGACGACGAGCGGGCCGAGGCGCATGCAGGCGCGCGCCATGACCGCAAGCAGCAGCTCCTGCGATAGCTGGCGCGCCGGCGTCACCGTGCAGGCGAAGCCGGCGCCAGCGCGCTTCCATTCGCCGCGCACGCCCTTCAGATCATCCGGCAGCTCTGGCGCCGGCGGCGCTGGACGGGCTGCCGGCGGCGCGGCCTTGCGGGGCGCCGATTGCGCCTGCGCCGGCAGCGAGAGCGATCCCGCCAGCATCGCCACGACCATCCCCACGAGCGTCGTTCGAACGCAGCCCACGGTCTTCAACACCATCTTGACGCCTACTTCCCACGCTTGGCCCGGCCGCCAAAGGCGTCGGGATCGAACTTCCTCGGATCCACCGGCTCGTAGCGCGACCATTCCATGTCGGCAATCCCGTCATATTGCTTAAGCCACGCCGCGTCCGCCGTCGTGTTGCCGAGCGCGACCGGACGCAGCTCGACATGCAGGATCCTGCTGGGGCCGACCTCGGCGATCTTGTCGCCACGCTTGAAGCGCGCGCCGACGGCCGGCATCGCGCCCTTGGCATCGGCGAGACGGCCGAGATGGACATAGCGGGTAAAGAGCACGGCGCCGTTGGGATAAGTGTGCTTGAGCACGACGTAGCGGCCGCAGCCGCCGACGATCGGCAGATCGGCGGGAGCCTGGTCGGCCGACTCGACCTTGACCACCTCGCCGTCCTCCATCACGCCGACCGGGGCGCCCTCCTTGCCGGCGTCGACGTCGATGCCGGGATGATCGCGCAGCGACCAGCAGCCGCATGAGGACATCGCGGTCTCGGATGGCGGTTGGGCGGATGTGGCTGGTTGCGCCGTCTGAAATTCGTTGACCAGCAGCCCGGGTCCCTCGGCCGAGGTGTAGACGTGGACGGCGTAGAGCGTCAGCCTGCCGCCGACCTTCACCTCGCGCGGCAGGAAGCCGTAGACGATGTCCTGGACGAAGACCTTGAGCTGCTTGCCCTTGGCCGACCGCACCGTGATGCAGTTCGAGATGCCGATCGCCCCGGTCCGGTCGAAGCCCGTCATCGTCATTGCCCGCCGCAAGAATCCGGTCTCACAGGAGCCGCCGGCATTGACCAGGGTGACCTCGAGCTTGAGCGGCGCGCCGGCCTTGATGTCGACGCCGTTGGCCGGCCTCGGCAGCGCCAGCAACTCGTCGAGACTGGCCTCCTGGTAGCGGGCGTAGTTGAATTCGGCTGCGGCGGGGGAACCGACCATCACGGCGAACGCCAGCACGACAACAGAAGCCCAGCGCGCGAACGGCCGGGCGGCACGCGTGACGCTCATGATTCCAAGTCCCCATTCCCCGATCGATCCCCGCCGGCGATCCTACACCACGCCCCTGCAAACTCCACAACCGCTGCGCGATGTTGGAACCGGGCGTCGTGACCCTCGAAATAAATTTGCCGGACCGGAGATCATCCCGTCGGATCGCGGCGGCCAGCGCCGTCCTTGGATCACCGGAGCGGAACGAGCCGGCGTAATCCTCGTCAAACGGTCGTCGATTCCTGATCAAACGACGGCCGATATTCGGAACGGAAGGAAGCCTAGAGATGGCAAAGCATAAGAACACGATCTGTCTGTGGTTCAACAAGGACGCCGAGGCGGCTGCGCGCTTCTATGCCGAGTTGTTTCCCGACAGCCATGTGAGCGCCGTGCACCGCGCACCTGGCGACTATCCCTCCGGCAAGGCCGGCGACGTGCTGACGGTGGAGTTCACCGTGTGCGGCATCCCCTGCCTCGGCCTCAATGGCGGACCGATGTTCACCCACAATGAATCCTTCTCGTTCCAGATCGCGACCGACGACCAGGCCGAGACCGACCGCTACTGGAACGCCATCACCAGCCAAGGCGGCCAGGAAAGCGCCTGCGGCTGGTGCAAGGACAGATGGGGCATCTCCTGGCAGATCACGCCGCATGTGCTGACGGATGCGATGGCCGAAGGCGGCGACGTGTCCAAGCGCGTGTTTGCCGCGATGATGACGATGCGCAAGATCGACATCGCCGCGATCGAGGCGGCCCGGCGCGGGTGAGGCTCGCGCGAGGCCGGAGCGCGTCGCTGCGCTCCGGCGTTACGGGCGCAGGCAGCGCAGATGCAGGAACAGCGGCACGCGCAGCCAGCGCCGGCTGCTGTCGCGCGCGACGATCGCTTCCGGAATCGACGGCTCGCGCAGCGCCTCGATCAGGAAGCCCGCGTCTTCCAGCGCGGCAAAGTAGCTCTGCAGCGGGCGATGCGCGCTGTGGAACGTCATGCTGAGGCCGTCGCGTTCGACCGCGTCGCTGAAGGTGAACGAGTCCAGGTAACTGCCGCGAACGACGAAGGGCGCATCCGGCGCCAGGCTCTCGAACCGGCCGGCCGAATTGAGCGGATGGACGATCGCCATGCAGAACCGGCCGCCCGGCTTCAGCACCCGCGCGGCTTCGTGCATGGCAGCCGGCATCGCATCGACGTCCTGCAGCGACATGAAGGCGATCGCGAGATCCGCGCAGCGATCGGCGAGCGGCAGCGCAGCCGCATCGGCGCGCGTGACGGCGATGGACGGATCGGCTGATCTGGCCGCGGCGATCAGGGAGGGTGACGCGTCGACGCCGATCACCTTGTGGCCGGCGGCCGCAAGCTGGCGGGACAACCGGCCCTCGCCGCAACCGATGTCGAGCGTGAGCACGCCGGGCGGCGGCAGCAGGCGGCTGAACTGCTCGCCATGATGGCGCCAGAAGCTGTCGTGGCCCGGCGCCCTCGCCCAGGCGAGCCACTGGCCAGCCTGATCTTCCCACTTCTCACGGAGATTCATGACGCCTCCCGCTGATCTTTAAGACGAGGCGCGTCTCTTAAACGGCTTCTGTTCAGGTGTCATCCGCCAGCGCTGGGCTGCAGTCAGCTCGCACGGCGCGGGGCGGTCTGCCTGCCGACGCCATTCACTCCGCTGCCAGTGTCCGCCGCCGGTGTCCGATCGTCCTCTTTGCCAAATCCCCACTGATACAAAACCCCACGCTGCTACGAATCAGACGCTGCGGCCGGGAACCATGGGAACGCGAGCCGATTGGTTCCGTGACGCAATCACCCAAGGAGATACGTCATGGCCATGAAGGCTCTTACGATCATATTCGCCGCTGCCGCGACCACGTTGCTGGCGGCATCCGCCTCGGCTGCCCCGCTTTCGCCCGGAGCATCGGTCGTCCCGCCAAGCGGCATCGAGCAGGTCCGCATGGTCTGCACCGAAAGCGGCCGCTGCTGGCGCGAACGTCGCGAGCGCCGGACCATCATCCGCGAGGATCGCGGCGCCTACGGCTATGGCTATGGCCGGCGCGAGCGTCGCGACTATGACGACGATCGCGGCGGCATCGGCATCCGTGCGCCCGGCGTGAGCGTCGGCGTCGGCCGCTACTGAGCCGACGGGCGCGGCGTTCCGATCCGCGATCATCGCGCGATCGGCGCTGCGGATCGGCAAGCAACAGGCGAAGTCCGGCGTTCGCGGATGAGGGATGACGACCCTGCGAACGTCGGATCACGACAATATTTTCCCGCGGGGCTCGCTATTGGCGCCGCGCACACCATATGTCGGGGATCACCGCGCGTCTCCCCGGCTGCCATCGGTGACTGAGAGCCATGCGCTCCCGCCGCGACAGAAGGCGGCCAGCATGTCGAACACGCTGCAATCCAACACCCTGCAATCCAGTTCCCCATCGAGCACCTCCAAGTTCAGCATTCGCGAGTGGCTGGTGCCGCCGCTCCTCGTGCCGCTCTTCTTTGGGCTCGTGATCATCGTTGCGGTTCTGGTCCAATGGTAAGACTCCGCAGCGGCGCACAGCCGCCAGCTCAATCGCACGGCGCCTCGGAGCAGGCACAACGAACCCCCTCGGGGCTGGATGCGGCGCTCACCCTGAAGGCGGCAAGCGCCCTGGAGGAAGCCGGCCTGATGCAGCCCGGCGGCGAGCGCGCTGCGGCTGTGAGGAAGGCAACGATCCTCACCAACGCCGCGGAGATTCTCAGGCATTTCAGCACGGGCTCTCTTCGGACGAAGTGATGGCCGAGCGTCAGCCTGCTGGCGCGCGCTCCTCGATGATCTCGGAGAGCGGCATCCCGTGCAAGGACATGCCCATGCTCGCGATCGATCTGACGACAGGGTCACACCCTCATGGCACGGTTGCGGACCAGGACTTTCTGGCGATCGAGATTCTTGGGCTGAAGCGCCTGATCGCCGAGGCCGAAAGCACGGCAAGAACCTTGTTGGAGAAGGCCGAAATCGAGGCCAGGGAGCGCGAGGCGGTCGGCCGGCTGCAGCGGCTCATTCTCGAGGAGCTGCAACACCGCATCAAGAATACGCTCGCAACCGTCTCCGCCATCGTCTCCCAGAGCCTTCGCAGCGTGCCGGCAGCGAAGGACGCGCAGCACGCCATCTCCGGGCGGCTGCTCGCACTCGGGCGGGCGCACGACCTGCTGCTGCAGGCGAAATGGTCCAGCGCCGACCTCGGCGCGGTGATCCGCAGCTCCATCCAGGCCTTCGACAATCCCGAGGAGTCGCGTTTCGCGATCGGCGGCCCCGAGGTCCCCCTGACGTCGAATGCCGTCGTCGTGCTGGCGATGACGCTCAACGAGCTCTGCACGAACGCGCTGAAATTCGGCGCCCTCTCGGTCCCCAACGGGCGCGTCGATCTCGTCTGGAGCATCGACCGACCGACCCAGCAGCTGCATTTTGCCTGGACCGAGCGAGACGGTCCGACGGTCCAAGAGCCGGCCAACCGAAGCTTTGGCACCCGGCTGATCGAAACGCTCGGCATGCAGTTCGGGGGCGAGGTGCGATTGACCTACGCGTCGACGGGCTTCGCCTACACGTTCGAGGCGCCAGTCGCCGCGCTCAACTCTCCGGCAAGACCGCCGGTGCACGACAACAGACGAGGACCTCCGATGTCGCTGAGCCATTTTCGCGTCGACGAGCAGCCGCATAGGATGGACGGATTGCGCCTGCTGTTTGAGGACGGCACGACGGACGTCGAGGCGTTCGTCAGCCGCAAGGTGATGGACATCTGGGCGGAGACGATCGAGCACAGTGGCGGGCGGCAGAGCCTGCTCCGCAACCAGTATAACGCCCTGGGCAAGTTGAACCTCGCGGCGCTCACGCGCATCGTGAGCAGGAAATACCAGCGCGGCGCGGTCGCCAACCGTCAGCATCCCTTCATCGAGGTGCTGTTCTCAGACATCGCCGACAGCGGCGAGACGCTGGATCTGAGCCAGCTGACACGCGCGCCGCTGCCGCCGTCATTCCATCGGCTGCCGTGAACCTGGCAGACGGCTCACGCAGCGCCTGACGGTCCGGAGGTGCGCGGCTCGGCGCAGATCTCCTCGAGGAAATCGAGGAAGGCGCGGGCCCGCGAGGACATCAGCTTGCGGCTCGGGAAGATCGCCGTGAGTTGCGCGGCGCGGGTGTCGAACACCACCTCCTTGCCGATCTCGACCAGGCGGCCCTCCGCGAGCAGCTCGATGCAATAATGCTCCGGCAGGAACGACAGTCCGGCGCCGTGCGCCACGGCGCGGCGCACCGCCAGGGGATTGTTGATGCGCGCCACGTGCCCCCCGACATTGAAGCGGACGAGATGGCCGTGCTGCTTGATCATCAGGGTGCGATCGCTGTAGCGGCGCTCGCAGATCATGAGATGGGCCTCGAGCGCGCGGACGTCCTCGCCGATGTCATGGGCCGCCAGATAGGCCGGGCTCGTCACCCAGATCAGGCGGCCGCCGATCAGCACCTTCTGCGCCAGCTCGGAATCCTCCTGCACGCCGACCACCACCGCGATGTCGAAGCGGTCGGCCAGCATGTCGATCGCCCGCGTCGTCGCCTCGACGTCGAGCTCGATGCGCGGATAGCGGCTGTGGAATTCGGCGAGCTTGGGCGCCAGGATCTCCTCGCAGAACGCCGGCGGCAGCGCCACCGACAGCCGTCCGCTGGGCACGCCGGACAGCCCGGTCATGACGGCATCGGCCTCCGAGACCTGGTCGAGGATCTTCTGGCACTGCTGGAAGAACAATTCGCCTTCGCGCGTGACGCGGACGCGCCGCGAGTTGCGGTCGAACAGCCGGATCCCGAGGTCCTGCTCGAGCCGGGCGACCGACTTGCTGACCGAGGATTTCGGCATGCCGAGGGAGCGCGACGCACCGGTCATGCCGCCGGTCGCCACCACGGCATGAAACACCGGAATGTCCTCGATCCGCCATTTCATGCCCGGCCGCTCGTCCAATCAGAGAAACGATCCGTACACGCTAGCATTATTGTCTCACATAGGAAACTTCGTAAGGTCCCCGCCACACGCGGCCGTGCCAACAGCCAGAGCCGGCTCGCAGCTCGCGGAGAGACACATGGCCCGGATCATCGGCGGCATCGGCGCGTCGCACTCGCCCACCATCGGCTTCGCACTCGACACCAAGAAGCAGAACGACCCGGCCTGGAAACCGATCTTCGACGGCTTCGACGTCGTGCGCGACTGGGTCAGGCGCAAGGACATCGACGTCCTGTTCATGATCTACAACGATCACGTCACCTCGTTCTTCTTCGACCACTACTCGGCCTTCGCGCTCGGGATCGACGAGCGCTATGTCGCCGCCGACGAGGGCGGCGGTCCGCGCGACGTGCCGCCCGCGAAGGGTCATCTCGGCCTGTCGCAGCACATCGCCATGGCGATGGTGGCCGACGAATTCGACATGTCGTTTTTCCAGGGCAAGGCGGTCGATCACGGCATGCTGTCGCCGCTATCCATGATGGGCGATGCCAGCGGTCCATGGCCTGGCACGGTGGTGCCGCTGCAGGTCGGCGTGCTGCAGCTGCCGATCCCCAACGCGAAGCGGATGTGGAAGCTCGGCAAGACCTTGCGCAAGGCGATCGAGAGCTATCCGGAGGATCTGAAAGTGGCGATCTTCGCCACCGGCGGCCTGTCGCACCAGGTCCATGGCGAGCGCGCCGGCTTCCTGAACGAGGACTGGGACAATGAATTCCTCGAGCTGCTGGAGAAGGACCCGGAGAAGCTGACGACGATGCGGATCGCCGACTACGCCGTCAAGGGCGGCATGGAGGGCGCCGAGGTGATCATGTGGCTGATCATGCGCGGGGCGCTCTCGGACAAGGTGAAGCTGGTGCACAAGCAGACCTATGCACCGTCGGTGACCAACATCGCCACGCTGGTGTTCGAGGATCTCGGCGAGGCCCCCGATCCGCAAGCTGTCGCAGCCTATCGCGCGCAGCTGGGATATGAGCTGGCCGGCGCCGAGACGCTGACGGGCACCTATCCGTTCACGCATGGCCGCAGCCAGGCCAATTTCCGCATCAACGACTTCCTGCACCGGCTCGTCATCCCGGCGCATCGCAAGAGATTCGTTGAGGAATTCGATGCGCTGGCGGATGAGTATCAGCTCACGGACGACGAGCGCGACCTGATCCGGAACCGCAGATGGATCGAGATGATCAGGCGCGGTGTGAGCTTCTTCGTGCTGGAGAAGATGGCGGCCGTGATCGGCGTCTCCAATCCGGAGGTATACGCGGCGTTCCGCGGCGAGACGCTGGAAGCCTTCCTCAAGACCCGCAAGGTGCCGATGCGCTACTCGGTCGCCGGCGGCGCCAAGGCGGATGCGATCGACGGGCACTGAAGCGCGCCGATCCTGCCGGATGCGGATGACCCGCGCCGCCCGCGAGGACGACGCAGGTCACGTCTCCGGCAGGTTGATCCCGCGCGCCTTGGCCCAGCGCTCCAGAACCTTGCGCTCGTCGGGATGAGCCACGCGGTTGGCGAAGCCGCGCACCTGCACCGCACGATGCTGGCGATCCAGCTCGATCGTCAGCAGCCGCTCGGTCCTGGTGGCGTGACGGTAGCGCAGCGCCCAGATCGAGGCGTAGCCGGCGATGCATTTGCTCGCATAGCTCGCGACGCAGTGACGCATCGCCCGCGACTCGGCGACCAGATCCTCGGCGGTCCGCAGCTGCGTGACGACATATTCATCGCGCTTCGCGCCCGCCTTGGGCGACGGGCTCCACGACCAGTCCTGGAGCGGCGCGCCCGGCCAATGCGCCGGCAGCTCCGCCGCCCGCGCCGCCGTGCGCTGCTGCGCCATCAGGGCCCGCTGCCGCGCCGCCTCGATGCGGGCGATCACCGCGAGGTCGCGATGCCACGCGTTCATCAGCCGGCGCAGCGCCGCGAGCGAGCGCCCCTTGAGGCTGAACTTGCGTTCGCCCCGGCGACGATGCGCGATGTAGTCGCAGAGATCATCGATCTCCTCCCCCGTCGTCGGCTGCGCGCAGAAGAACTGCGCCGCCTCGCGCCAGAACGCGAGCTCGCCGCGCGGCGTCCGCGCGATCCTGGATCGCGCGATCCGCGCCACCAGCGCCGGATCGTCCGTGGTAGAGCGCGCGATCGCCTGCCAGATCGCCTCGTCGAAACCGACCTGCCCGAGCGGATTGAGGAAGGCGTGAACCTCCTTGCGCGACAGCCACGCCGACGCGCCAGCCTTGTACAGCGAGCCGCCGCCGGCGGCCACGATGTACCAACGCTTGCGCAGGCTGATCTCGTCGTGGCCGAGCCCGGCCGCGTCGATCCAGATCTGCTCCAGATGCGGGGCCACCGGATAGCGTGCGAACAGATGACGCGCAGCCGCAAGCCGCAGGCGCGCGGCGTCGCGCGTCTTCAGCTGCGGCCTCCACGCTTCGGGAGCACGAATGATGTCGGCGGTGAAGCCGGCCTGGGCCTCGCGGATCGCATTGTGCAGATCCGGCGGCGGCCGCGTTGGCCGCGCCACGCGGCGCAGCGTCAGCTCATAGGCTTCAACCCGCGCGCGCTCGGCCTCCTGCCGGCGCGCGATCAATGACTTGGCCATGGTCGTTCAACATCTTGGAGAGTCTGTCAGCCGGACGCACTGCGAGCGTCGGCACGGATCGTGTCGCGCACAGTGGACTTGACATGGCTGAGGGCCTCTCGCGTTGAACGCTCAGGGAGTTGAAACGGGCGACGCTGATACATCCGATCGGCGGCGAACGCAAGCCGCTGACAACAACAGATGCGCAGCGCCATCAAGGTGGCTTCTCATGATGGCTCGCGGGACGACGATTAGTTCGCCGTGCGGTCACTCAGCGCACTTGGCACCGACTAATAACTCGCCAGCTACATGCGAATGATTTTCATCAGAAGATCATCTACTTTGCTGTGCGCGACACCTTCAGACGCCCCCTGCGACAGAACGCCGCAGCGTTCCCAGGCCAATGAACGTTTCTGCACGCCGCACAGAAACGAACAGACCAGAACGGCGCCCCAACTGCCCGAGCGGCGACGACTTCGCAGCCGCGCGCGGCCCGAATGCGCGACTACACGCTCTCCAGTCACGACACGCATCACCCACGCGTCCCCGCATCCGCCGGTGCGGGCGCTCACTGAACTATTGTCTGCAGAGCACGGCGCGTCGCGACGGTCTTAAAGCCAGAGGAGACAATCGAATGGCCACCAACTTCAACGCCACAGCGCTCGCAAACGGTACATCCAATCTGCTGACGCGGACGAGCGCGCTCAATTTGTCGACCGATCTGGTTCAGGCGGGCGTCGTCTTCAACGATGCCACCCGTATCTCCCTCGGACTCTATTCCGGCAGCCAGGGCAGCGGAAACTCGAACACGTTCCTGTCCAGCTACACGACCGACATTCACGCGGTTCAGAACGACATCGCCGCCATTCTCGCCAATCCCAACGATGTCACGATTGGCGGCCAGACCTTCACGTTGAACTCGACCGACATTGCGGTCCTCACCAATGTGCAGACGCAACTCGGAACCCTGCTGACGGCGGCCGCGCAGACCACGAATGCCACGACGATGTCGGCCGCGTCGCAGACCATCCATGCGCTGCAGACGGAAATCCTGTCGGAGATCAACAATGATGCGCATCTCTCGGCAGCCCTCAACAACGTCACCTTCACCGCCAATACCGGCGCCACCGACGTCGCATTCCAGAACCTCCCCGCCGGCGCCGACGACCCGACCACGCTTGCCGCCGCGACGGCGGGCACGAGCCTGAAGGTCGTCGGCGAAGTCTTCAACGCGGCGGTGAGCGTCATTTCCGGCGGCATCAACGCCAACAATCTGACCGAGGTCACCAACGACCTGACCGCCGTGCAGTCCGGCCTCACCGCGATCCTCAACAACGCGACCATGCTGGCGCAGATCGAGGCCGGAGAGACCGCCAATGCTGCGGCCACCACGACGCTGCATCTTCAGACCGTGCTCAACCAGATCAATCTGCAGCTCACGAAATATGATGCCGCGGCGGCGACTGGAAACACCACCGCCTTGCGCGGCACCGCCGACAACCTGCTCGACATCATCGACATCGTCCAGAACGACACCGCGCTGAACACGGCCGCCGGCGGCAACGGCAATCCTGGACATTCCGGAGGCTTCGCCGAGGATGCCGGCGGTCTCACCGGCACCGTCACCAGGTTCCAGGACAACCAGGCGCAGACCAATTTCTGGGCGACCTTCGTCGCCGAGGCCAACACGATCAACGCGCAGCTCGCGGCGATCGTCAACGGCACCGGCACGGCGAGCCAGGCGCTGATCACGCAGATCGAGAACTACAACAAATTCGGCGCCAGCTTCGACGCCGCCCAGGGCGCCGTGTTCCAGGGGCGTTTCGACAACGAGCTCAACAACGGCACCCTGCAGGCGGATTCCGCCACCGCCATCAAGGGCCTTCAAGGCATCCTGAACGGCGACACCGGCGCCGCGCTCACATCGGACCTCGCGGCGCTCACGGCAGCAGGCCAAGGCTTCGTAGCCGACGCCATGGACGTCAGCGGCAACAACATCGCCATCGGCGGCGCGTCCTATGTCGGCTCGGCGACCACCGTCTCCAAGGCGACAACGGTCGCGGGCCTGGCCCAGGGGACGACCAAGGTCACGGCCAATCCGAACATCGCCAACGGCACCGGAGGAGCCGCGACCGCCAGCACCACGACGTCGGGCACGACCAGCTCCAGCGGCGGAACGGCCAAAACGACCGGCACCACCACGACCACGGGCAGCAACGCCACCGCAAGCACGACGGCGACGACGACGAAGACGACCACGCATCACCACCATCACGGCACTGCGACGGCCACGACCCACAATTCGACGGCGACCCATACGACGGCGGCCTCGCATTCGTCGACCGTCGTCGACCATCACCACCACACCATGCACCACATCTGGGGGTGACGGGTGGCGGCCATGATTCCGCGGACTTGGCCCCGCTGACTTGGCCCCCGCGGCCGTAGCAGCGCGTCGGCAATCTGGCCCTCCCCTTGCATCGGCTTCTCATCAGCCGGCTCGCAAGATGGAGTTGTCAGATGTCCGACACCCTGCACACGGTCGTCGTGGCCAGGAAGGCCATCGAGGCGCACAACATGGCCTCGTTCGAGCTCGTCCCGGCGGACGACCAGCCGCTGCCGGGCTTCACCCCCGGCAGCCATATCGACGTCACCCTGCCGAACGGGCTGACCCGGCAATATTCGCTGCTCAACAGCGCCGCCGAGCGCAACCGCTACTGCATCGGCGTCTGGAAGGACGGCAACAGCCGCGGCGCCTCCAAGGCGCTGCATCTCGACATCAACGAAGGCGACCGGCTGCAGGTCAGCCGCCCGCGCAACCGCTTCAAGATCCCCAAGGACACCAAGCGCGCACTGCTGGTGGCCCGCGGCATCGGCGTCACGCCGATCCTGTCGATCGCCGACACGCTGAAGGCGAAGAACATCCCGTTCGAGCTGCACTACGTGTTCGCGCTGATGTCGCCGGATTCGTTCCGCAGCACCATCGATGCCTCGGCCTTCGCCGACGACACGACATACTACAAGGAATCCACCGAGGACAACCAGCTGCTGAAGGCGGCCGACCTGCTGGCGGATCGCCCCGACGACACCCAGCTCTTCATCTGCGGCGTCGACTGGTGGATGGATCCGATCATCGCACTCGCCAAGCAGAAGGGGTTTGCCGAGGAGCGCATCCATGTCGAGCGCTTCACCGCGAAGGCGGCCGCCGCGCTGCTCGACAAGGTGTTCGACGTCACCATCAAGAGCACCG
Source organism: Bradyrhizobium sp. SSBR45G (assembly GCF_030159255.1). GTDB lineage: Bacteria > Pseudomonadota > Alphaproteobacteria > Rhizobiales > Xanthobacteraceae > Bradyrhizobium. The sequence continues at coordinate 13,178 of NZ_BSCT01000037.1, forward strand.
GCGCGACGTTCAAGATCCCCGGCGACAAGACCGTGACCGCGTTCCTCGAGGAGAACGGCGTCAAGATCGCAACCTCCTGCGAGCAGGGCATGTGCGGCACCTGCAAAACGAAGGTCGTCGACGGCGAGGTCGACCATCGCGACAAGCGACTGTCCGCGGCGCAGCGCGCCGAAGGCTATTTCCTGCCCTGCGTGTCGCGCGGCAAAGGCGACCGGCTGGTGCTGGATCTGTAGCCGCCGTGACCACCGAGACCGATCTGTGGCAAACCGCGTGGATCATCGCGGAACAACACGGCACCGACGGGCCGGCCTTCGCGGTCCGCATGGCTGACAGTTTCAAACTGGGCCACAAGATCGACGCGCATCAGGCGTGGCTGTCGATCGCGGCCAAGGTCGCCATGCTGATCGAGACCAACGTCTCGCGCGGCTCTCGCCAGCATTGATGTCGAAAAACGGACATGGCCAGCAAGGCACTCTGTCCGGTTTCGCACATGCTCTGACAGCTGCGACTATCCGCCTCTCTGTCAATCATATGCGACCTACTTTTTGATCGTCATTCCGGGGCGACGCGCAAGCGTCGAGCCCGGAATCCATATCCACCAGCCGTGGCTATGGATTCCGGGCCTGCGCCCAGGCGGGCGCATCCCGGAATGACGAACGGAGAGAACTGAGCGCTGCCGGAACGAAATTTGCTCAGCGGCATCAGGTCGCCAAACGACCATCCAACATGCGCGAACCCATCCATCGCGCCTTGTGAGGACCCATGTCCGTGTCACCGTCCAGCGCGGCCAAGCTGCCTGTCGCCGCCGACATTGCGCTCGCCTATCACGCCCGCACCAAGCATGGTCTGAAGCGCTCTGCGGCGGGGCCGGAGACGCTGGACTGGGATGCGCAGCCCAATCCGTTCCGCGAATTTGCCGGCAGTCCGCGCATGGCGCTGCCGCTGACATCGGACCGTCTCGCCACGAGCTTCGCCGACGCGTGCAACGGGACGGCCCCCGTGCAGCCGCTGACGATCGACAGCGTCGCGCTGCTGCTGGAGCTGTCGTTCGGGCTCAGCGCGTGGAAAGAGTTCGGCCCGGACCGCTGGGCGCTGCGCTGCAATCCCTCCAGCGGCAACCTGCATCCGACTGAAACCTATGTGGTTGCGGACAACATCGCCGGCCTCGGCGATGGCCTGCATCACTATGTCAGCCGCGATCATGTGCTGGAGCAGCGCTGCCGGCGTGGCACGGCCGCGCACGATCAGCCGCGCCTGTGGCTTGGCCTGTCCTCGATCCATTGGCGCGAGGCCTGGAAATATGGCGAGCGCGCGTTCCGCTATTGCCAGCTCGATCTCGGCCATGCGCTCGGCGCCATCAGCTACGCGGCTGTAGCGCTCGGCTGGACCGCCCGCGTCATCGATGGCCTCGACAGCAGCAGGCTGGCCGCCATCATGGGGCTCGATCGCGCCAGCGATTTCGCCGGCGTCGAGGCCGAGGATGCCGATGTCCTCGTTGCCATCGCGCCGCGCGATGCAGGCGAGCCCTCACATGCCGACTTGCCGCCTCCCCCCGCTATCGAGGACGCCTGGAAAGGCCAGGCGAACCGCCTCGATCGCCATCCGCTCTATCGCTGGCCCGTCATCGCCGAGGTGAGCACGGCGACAACCGGCGCGGCGCAGCAGTCCGTCACGGCGACACCGCCCCGTCTGCCGCGCGCGGCGCGGTCAACGGCCCGCGCCGCCGACCTCATTCTCAATCGCCGCAGTGCGCAGCGCTTCGACGCCAGGTTCACCATGCCCCTCGACGCGTTCCATCAATTGCTGGAGGCGCTGCTGCCGCGCGCTTCGACGCCCTGGGATTGCTGGTCCTTCGCGCCGCGGCTGCATCCGCTGCTGTTCGTGCATCGTGTCGAGGGCCTCACGCCCGGGCTCTATGCGCTGCCGCGCAGCGACGATGCAGAGGCTAGCCTGCGGCGCGCGCTGCGTCCCGACTTCGACTGGCATCGCGTCGAGAGCGCGCCCGACCATCTTCCGCTGTTTCATCTCCTGCCGACCGACAGCCGCGGCGTGATCCGCACCGCAAGCTGTCACCAGGCGATCGCCGGCGACAGCTGCTTTGCCGTGGCGATGCTGGCGGAGTTCGCCCCGCTCGTCAGCAGCAATTCGTGGCGCTATCGCCAGCTGCATTGGGAGGCTGGCCTGCTCGGCCATGTGCTCTATCTCGAAGCCGAAGCGGCCGGCCTGCGCGGCACCGGCATCGGCTGCTATTTCGACGACTCCGTCCACGAGATGCTCGGCGTCGTCGGCAGCGACTATCAGTCGCTCTATCACTTCACCGTCGGCCGCCCCCTGACCGATGATCGCATCACCACGCTGCCGGCCTATCCCGGCCGCATGCGCAACGAAGCGGGAATTTTGCCATGAAAGGATTGCCATGAGACCGCGCATTCCATTCCAGCGCATCGACATCGGCCAGGCGGCCGAGCTGCTGCAGCGCGACGATGTGCTGCGCTTCGACGTCCGCGACCAGGCCTCGTTCAATGCCGCGCACATTGTCGGCGCGCAGCATCTCACCCAGCGCAATCTGTCGGAGCTGATCGCTGGCACCACCAGGCGCACGGCGATCCTGATCTACTGCTATCACGGCCATGCCAGCCAGGAATATGCGCAGACCTTCTCTGATTTCGGCTTCACGGAGGTCTACAGTCTCGACGGCGGCTATGAGGCGTGGCGCCAGCGCTTCCCTGCACGGAGCGGCTCCGCCGATATCAGCCCGACCTTGGCGGCCTGGCTCGCGGCCCAGGGCTTTCCCGCCGATGACGTCGACGCCACCATCGCCAACCGCACCACGCCGCTGATGAAGGCGGCCCATCTCGGCAACGTCGCCATCATCCGGGAGCTGCTCGCGGCCGGGGCTGCGATCGCCGCAAAGAACGCCGACGGCAACAACGCGCTCTGGCTCGCCTGCGTCGGACATCACCTCGATGCGATCGATGCGCTGGTCGAGGCCGGCATCGATCTCGACAACAGCAACGACAATGGTGCGACAGCGCTGATGTATGCCTCCTCGTCCGGCAAGGCCGAGGTGGTCGCGCATCTGCTGGCCAAGGGCGCCGACATCAGCACCGAGACGCTCGACGGCTTTTCCGCGCTCGACATGGCGGCCTCGCTCGAATGCCTCACCTTGCTGCGGCATGCGGCGAAAGCCGCCGCGCCCGGGGTCCGGCCGTGACCGTCATCGAGCACGATTTCGGAATCGAGCAGCGCCAGGTCGAGCGCCGATTCCGGACGCTGCTCAGCCTCGATGCGCTGCACGACGCCAATGTCCGCGCCAATCCGATCCCCTATCTGGAGCGCGCCAGCGAGCGCATCTATCAGCTGGAGAAGGCGCTGTTCGAGGCACTGCAGGCGGCCACCGCGTCAGCCGACGATAACGGCGGCACGATCAGCATCGGCGAGGCCGAGCATCGGCGTCTGTTGCAATGCCGGGACATCGTCGCGCGCGCCTATGCGCAGCTGGTCGCCGATCGGCCCGAGACTTGAGTCAACGCCAAGGTGGAGAACGACATGTCGAGTGAAGGCTTCTTCGTGGACTGGGATGGCAATCTGCGCAGCGCCGGAGACCCCGGCGGCGGCTATCTGTGCGACATCGACACGGTCGCACGCTATGTCGCGGTGACGACCAAGAACGGCACGCTGGTGCACGAGGCGACGTTCTTCAAGTCCCAGGCCGACGTCGAAAAGGCCGGCATCAAGGCACAGCTGGTGCCCGGCAGCCACCCCTGGGGAAAGAAGGCGGATGGGTTCTAGCGACACGGACGGTCCACTCCCTCTCCCCGTTCTTACGGGGAGAGGGTTGGGGTAAGGGGCAGCCGCACGGGTAGTACGAGTTTGAACCCGCGGACTCGCGACACCAGATCCGGGGAAAGCTGGACAGCATCGCAGACGCGCGCTCAAAATGCGCAGGCGTCTATTCTCGTAGCGAAGTCTGCCCGTGTGGCCGCCCCTCACCCCAGCCCTCTCCCCGTAAGAACGGGGAGAGGGAGCCGACCGGCCAAGCCTCGATAGCTTATAACATCCTATTTTGGACGAGAGCAGTTCAGTGAGAAGCAGGCGGGGCTGATCCAGAGCAATGAGTAATATGCTCAATCCGGATGGATCATGATCTCCATCGTCTCGTCGAGATCATCGAAGGAAGCGGGAAAGCTGACATCCTCGACCAGCGCGACGCCGCACAGGCAGACCTCGCCGTCGATGACGGCGAGTGCGATCGGCTCCAGGCTCTGGCCTTCACAAGCGCCGGCGTGGCAAAGCCCGGTGTCGATCTCGAACGTCGCACCGTGACGGCCGCAGCGGAGCAGCGTCTGGTCCGCATTGAAGAACTGGCCGCTGCCGATGTTCAGCCATTTGCCGTCATGCGGACAGCTGTTGACATAGCCGACGAAGCCGCCCGACGCGGTGTGGACGATCACGATCGGATACGGCCGCGCCTCGCCATTGTCGCCGAGCCGCGACAGGCTGAACGGCTTGGCCTCGCCCTTTGCGATGCTCGTGGTCGGACAGATGACGAAGACTTCCGGCTCACGTTCCGTCATGCGGCGCTCCCTGACAATGCGACGGGAGCAGCGGGACGGTGGCGATGTCTCCTGTCGCAAACCTGACGGCGGCGGCCCGGATCGTCGAGCCACGGCGCGTCACTCTCGAAACTGCTCCGATCCTTGCATGAAGCATGCCGTGCGCTGACGAGCGCACGCCCGATGTCGGCTTGGAGACACTGATGGCCGCGATGAAGTTCTACATGACTCCCGGATCATGCTCGACCGGCATCCACATCATTCTCGAAGAGCTCGAGGAGGTGTTCGAGGCCTACATCGTCAACCTGCCGGCCGGCGACAATTTCAAGCCGGAGTATGTGGCGATCAACCCGAAAGCGACCATCCCGGCCCTGGTGCGCGGCGACGGCAGCGTGCTGACCGAGGTTCCGGCGATCGCCTACTGGCTCGGCCGCTCGCGGCCGCGGGCGAGGCTCTGGCCTTCCGACATCGAGACCGAGACGCGGCTGCTCGAAGCCATGACCTACATCGCCGGCACCGTGCACGGCCACGGCTTCGCGCGCATCTTCGCGACACCGACCTTCAGCCGCAATGAGGCCGATCAGGAGTCGGTGCGCGCGCTCGGCCGCAACATCGTCGTGAAGGGCTTTGCGATCCTGAGCCGGATGCTCGGCGAACAGCCCTATCTTGGCGGCGCGTTCTCGGTCGCCGATCCGATCCTGTTCTATGTCACGTTCTGGGCCGACAAGACCGGCATCGCGTTGCCGACCAACCTGCTGGCGCACTACCGGCGCATGCTGGCGCGCCCGGTCGTGCAGCGCGTGCTGCGCGAGGAGGGATACAATCCGGCGACGCTGGGAAAGACTGCCGAGTAGCGGCGTCTGCAGTCATGGGACGTCGAAAGAGACTGAGGTCCCTCCCCTTGTCATTCCGGGGCGCGCGTAGCGCGAACCCGGAATCCATGCCTGCCATATCACGACGGCCTGTGGTTATGGATTCCGGGCTCGCGCTACGCGCGCCCCGGAATGACGGGCGGAGAGAGACGTCGCGACCGCGGACGCATTGATGTGCGGGCAGACATTTCGTCAAGCGCAGGAGCGCTGCTTCCTACTCCGCCGCCTCCGCCAGCTGCTCGTGATCGCCGAGGTCGATGCCGCGGAAGATGGCGCAACGGCGGAAGACGTCGATGGTTGGGTGCACGCTCCTGTGGTGGCAGTATTTGGCGACCAGCTTGGCCAGTCCCTTGATGTCGCGGCCGGAGGCGCCCGGAAAAGTCTCGACCAGCAGCTCGATCAGCGCCGGCTCGACCTTCAGCCCGAACTGCTCGCACATCACCCGCCAGATGCGGCCGCGCGCTTCGGCGTCCGGCGCCTGGAACTTGATCAGCGCAATGCAGCGCGACACGATCGCTTCGTCGATGTCGTCGATGCGGTTGGTGGTGAGGAACAAGAGCCCGTTGAAATATTCGAGCACGCGCAGGAACACGCCGACGACGGCGTTCATCGTCATGTCGTCCTCGCGGCGCTTGATGTAGACGTCGGCCTCGTCGATCAGCATGACAGCGCCCCAGCGCTGCGCGCGCGTCAGCGCGTCCTTCAGCGCACTCTCCATCGCCGCGACGTTGAGGCCGAGCTGGCCGGAATGCACCCGGTAGAGCGGCCGGCCGATGATCTCGGCATACACCTCCGCCGTCAGCGTCTTGCCGACACCGGGCGGGCCTGCGCACAGCACGGTGGTGCCGCCCGATTTGCCGGCGACGATGTCGTCCATCAAGAGATCCATCTCGGCGGTGAGGATGTCGATCAGGTCGGTCTGCTCCTCCGGCAGAACCAGCTTCTGCTTCAGCTCGGGCTGATAGGCGTAAGGCGCTATGTCGTCGGCGTGCACCCAGAGATAATGGTGCAGATCGAGATGGAACATCAGCATATAGGGATGGACGGGGATCCTGCAGAACACGCCCTTCGGAATCGCCGCCTTGGATTCCTCGACCTCCTGCTCGGCATCGTAGAGATTGCTCTTGGCGGCCTTGCGCAGATATTGCCCGAGAATGTCGCCGGTGACTTCGAGCGTCAGCGCGCGCTCGGTCAGGATGCCCTCGTCGTTGACGAGCCGGGCGCTGCCGCCGCCCGACGACAGCACGATCACGTCCTTGCGCGACCAGTCCATGTCGCGATGCGACGAGTTCGGATCGTCGGCGAAGAAGCCGATGCCGCGACCGGAGAACTGCGCGCCGTAGCGGCCGCGCCAGGCGAAGTAGCGCTCGGCGGTCTCGTCATAGGCTGATATCAGCTCCGGCGTCTCCTTGAGAAATCCCTTGGCAGCGAAGATCTCCGCTACGGTCTTGCCGACGATGTCGCCTGTGGAGATCCGCAAGGTCGACGTCGTGATCGCGCCCTTGGCATTGGCCTTGAGCTCGATGAAGACACGGCCGGCCTCATCGTTGGATGGCGCGGTGTAGTCGAGCCGCGTTACGACGTAAGGCAGCGGCCGGCTCGCGACATTGGCGGTGAACATCCAGCCGCGGATCGCGCCCGAGATCAGATAGCGCGCGATCGCGGGCAGCACCGATTCCAGTTCGTGCTCCGAGAAGCGCGTGCCGGACTCGCTGAAAGCGCGCTGCAAGGTCGCGATATGCGCGGCGCGGGCGTGCCATTCCGGGCCGGCTTTTTGATAACTGTTGCGCAGGAAGTCGAGCTCGGCGCTCGCGAGCTGCGCGAGGTTGACCTCGACCTTGTCGCCGAAGCGCAGCTGCTCCATGAGAGAGGCGAGATGCGGAAAGGCCGTCGCCATGGCCTCAATGGTCGGACGTTCGATCTGCAGCTTCATCTGAGCTCACTCGATCTTTGCTTGGCCATCCTTCGAGACGCCCGCCTGCGGCGGGCTCCTCAGGATGAGGATCTTGTTGTGGCGCCAGTATCGACCCGCATGGTGAGGAGCGCCGCTTGCGGCGCGTCTCAAACCATGAGGCCACCTGGCCAGCGATCACGACGGCACTCCCGTCGGCTGCCGTCGGGTTGCCTCGGCCTTGGCCAGCAACAGGCGGTTGGCGGCGAGCGAGAACTCCTGCCAGGCGGCGGCGATGTCGCGCAGGATGGTCTGCACATAATCCTTCGACGGCTTGTGCTCGAACGGGAAGTTCGACAGCGCGCAGGAGGTGCGGTTGAAAGCGACGGCGTCGTCGAGCAGCGACTGCATGACGTCGCGGAACGGCTTCTGGATCTCCGGCATCAGAGCCGAACGCCCGCGCTCGACGGCGACGTCGCGCAGGTCCAAGGTCAGGGCGTCCAGCACCTGCAATGCGGCCGCGAACACCTGCTCCATCGCGCCGAGAACGGCGAGCTGGGTCAGCTGCTCGCGCTGTTGGGTGGCGAGGCTGCGATTGAGCCGCTGCCGGTAATCGTCGAACGCCGCATCGCGTTGCGCGGCGACCCACGCGCCGAACCAGGCGAGGCTCGCCTCATTGCCCGACAGCCCCTCGCCGATCGCAGCCGGCGGACGCGCGCCCTCGGTCGCCGTGCGCGCGATCGCACGCTCGATCCGCCTGGCAGCATTCAGCGCGCCTTCGAGATAGCCGGCCGCATGGCTCGCCGTCTCCGCGCCGCCGAGATGCAGCCGCCCTTCCCACAGCGCCCGCCGCAGCATCGGATTGGCGATCTCGCTGTGCTCGCCGCGCGGCGTGGTGCGATCCTGCGCACTGCAGGTGAACCGCTCGGCCGCCCAGTCCTGATAGTGCTGCTCGCCGCCCTCGAGCGCCGAGCCGAACAGCTGCACCATCTGGCTGTCCATCAGCAGCGGCAGGCCGACGGCGAAGGCCTCGCGCAGATCGGGCGGAAAGGCGAGGAAGCCGCCGAGCGCGGCGCGGTCGCCACCTTCGTCGCAGGCATCGAAGATCTCGCCGATGACGGCCTGCTCATGGCTGACGAAGGCGTTGCCGGACTGGCCCCTGTCGCGCCAATGCGCCTGGTCATAGGCGATCACGACCTTGGCCTGCGCCGCCATCCAGGTCTCGGCGTTGCGCATCGCCTCGAAGGTCGCGTCATCGAGCGCCGGAAAGAAGCCGACATGGTCGGCCAGCAGCCGCGGCGGCAGCGCCAGCACGGCGCGCCTCGCCTCGATCGCGACCGATTCCGTCGCGGTGGCGAAGATCAGCCGCACATGCGTGCCGCAATCGACGATGCGCGTCAGCTCATGACCGAGATGGATGCAGGACCGCGGCAGATCACGCGCCAGCGCCTCGATCAGACTCGTCATGCCGCCGGAAAGCCGGCGCGCGCCCTGATGGATCGGCGGCCCGCTGATCTGCTCGGCCGCCTTGTCGGCTTCGTTGAGGTGCAGAACGGTCCCGTCATCGTGCTGGGCAAAGTCGGACAGCCCGAGCTCCGCGATCAGGCCGGTCAACAGCGGCTGGGTCTCGGGCCAGAACCAGGTCGGGCCGAGATCGAGCGCCAGACCCGCGTTGCTCCGGGCTGACAGGACGCGCCCGCCCAGGCGATGTCGGGCTTCGAACAAGGCCGTCGGACCACCGCGCTGCTGCAGGCTGCGCGCGAGTGCCATTCCGCACAATCCACCCCCGACAATGGCCGTTTCGAGCATGACAAGACCCCGGATATTGCGTTGCATTGGCGTGTTGATGCCGCTTTGACTGAGTCCTGCAAGAAGCTTGCAAGTTTTGCGCAACGCCGTGATGTGAGGTTTCAAACACTGCTTGATTTTCGCAGCAGCATGGCTCACGCCATCAGCATGAGTGATGAGAGCGCGATCATTGCCGCGAATGCGGCCTTCTATGCCGCCTTCGCCGCCGGCGACTTCGCCGCGCTCTCCGCTCTATGGGCCGATGGCGACGGCATCTCCTGCATCCATCCAGGGTGGCCGGCGATCGTCGGTCGCGCGGCCGTGATCGGCAGCTGGCGCGACATCCTGAGCAACCCGGCGCGTCCGCAGATCGTGTGTGCGGAACCCCACGCGATCGTCGATCGCGATCACGGTCACGTGGTCTGCATCGAGCTCGTGGACGGCGCCGCGCTCGCCGCCGCCAATCACTTCGCGCGGATCGGCGGCGCCTGGCGGATGGTCCATCATCAATCCAGCGCGATCGCGCAGCTGATTTCCCCCGACGACGACGCGGACGGCCGCAGCCTCCACTGATCTCGCCACATCTGGCACGAAATTTGATCTGCAGTCTCTCACCGGCAGCGATGTCGGGGATTGTTGATTTTCGTCGCGTCGGATTCGGACCAAATCCCGTCTCTGCGCGAGGTGATCAGCACGCTGCGACCAGCATCGTGCAGACATCGACGGGAGACACGAGATGGCCCGCGTTCTGACCGCCTATCTGAAGCGCAACGATGTGCCGACACGCACAGCGTTGCAGCACGCCATCACGCGTCTCCCCTTCGCGCTGACGCTCGACGACGGCTATGTCCCGCTCGAGAGTTCCGGCTACCTGCCCTGCACGCTGGACGGCGAGGACGCAGGCTTCGATCTGCGTTTCACTGACGTCGCGGAACAGCGGGCCGACGCCTGCGATGTGGCGATGACTTTGAAATGGGGCGGCGATCCGCGTGAGGAGGCCGCAGCTCTCGCGGTCTGTGCCGCGCTGGCCACGAATTTCGGCGCGATCGTGCAGCGCGACGGCAAGCAGCTTTCACCCGACCACATGCTCGAACAGGCGAAGGGAGCCCTGGTATGAACATGACGGCTCCCCTTCAACCGACCGCGATTCACGCCGTCCCGGCCGAGCTCTGCGACTGCGGCTTCCGGCTGCTGATGATCCGGCAGTTCAACGTCGGCGCGGTGCCGCCGGCCTTCGCCATCATCGATCAGCGCGTGATGCGCATGCCGCAGCGGCTCGGCCGCCATGGCGTGTCGTTCGCCGCGACGTTCCTGCCCGAGGTGATGTCCTGGCTGATCGATCATCTCGGCCGGCCCTCGCTGCATGACGAGACCGGCCGCTCCTACCGCAATCCGCGCTGGCCTGTCGTGTGCTGGCATGATCAGGAGCGCTACTGGCCGAGCGGCGCTGTCACGGTCGAGTGGTACGCCGAGGTCGCATTCCAGGATCATGCCTCCTGGATGGCGTTCCGCACGCATTGGCACGACAGCCTGATGGGCCGCAATTGCGATGCGGATCCATCAGCCGGGGAAGCCGAGCAGCGCGATGAAGCTCATCCGGAAAAGGAATTTGCCGACGACGCGCTCCAGCAGGCATGATCTGCCAAATTGATGCAGAGCCGCGCCCGGCTCTGTTCGATGCCGGCCGGTGCGTGTTAGTTCATGGTGATGAAACGACGCGGAGGCTGTCATGCGCTACGTCTCATGGTTCGGAGGCTGGCTCGGTCATTTGCTGACGCAGCGGCGGGCTGATGCCGGCGCCGCCGGACGCAGGCGCGACGTCCGGCCGTCGGCCGCCGAGCTGTCCAACGAAGACCTGTTCTATCTTGCGATGCTCGGCCCTCACGTCTGAAGGCCGGCGTCTCCGCCGCAAGCATCCCCGACACGACACGAGTTCGACATGACCGATATTGCGCGTCTCCGCGACTTCGTCGCCGATACGGCACGCCTCGTCGCAAGCACCACGGATGAATCCGTGCTGCTCGCCGCTCTGGCCCCCAAGCTGAAGGCGCTGGTCACGCATGACGACTGGCTGCCCGACGCCTATGCCCGCGCCGACGGCGAGCGCTACCGGCAATATCTGCTCTATGCCGATCCGCTCGACCGGTTCTCGATCGTCAGTTTCGTCTGGGGCTCCGGCCAGGGCACGCCGGTGCACGATCATCGCGTCTGGGGCCTCGTCGGCGTGCTTCGCGGTGAGGAAGTCTCGGTGGGCTATGCCAGTCAGCCTGACGGCAGCTTGCGCGCGGCCCCGCCGGAGCGGCTGCGGGCTGGACAAACCGCCGCGGTATCGCCACAGATTGGCGACATCCACGCCATCTCCAACGGTCTGGCGGACCGTTCCTCGCTCAGCATCCACGTCTATGGCGGCAATATCGGCCGCATCCGTCGCGCGGTGTACGATGCGGAGACCGGCGCCGCCCGCGACTTCATTTCCGGATATTCGAATGACAGCGTCCCTAACCTCTGGCCCGACCGCACTGCCGCCTGACGATCTCGGCATGATCACGCCGCACGAGTTGCGGCGGCGCTGGCGCGCGGGCGAGGAGGTGGCGCTGCTGGATGTCCGCGAGGAAGGTCCCTACTCGCTGTCGCACCCGTTCTTCGCCGTGTCGCTGCCGCTGTCGCAGATCGAGCTGCGCGTCCTCGACCTGATCCCGGGGCTGACCACGCCGGTCGTCGTCTATGACGACGGCGAGGGCTATGCCGCGCGCGCGGTGCCGCGGATCCGGGCGCTCGGCTACAGCGACGTCTCCGTTCTCGACGGCGGGCTGTCCGGCTATGCGCGTGTCGGCGAGGTGTTCCGCGACGTCAACGTGCCGAGCAAGGCGTTCGGCGAGCTGGTCGAAGCCATCCGGCATACGCCGTCGCTGTCGGCGGACGAGGTCAAGGCGCTGATCGAGCGCGAAAGCAATCTCGTCGTGCTCGACGCCCGTCGCTTCGAAGAATACCGCACCATGAGCATTCCGCGCGGCGTCAGCGTCCCCGGCGGCGAACTGGCGTTCCGGGCGCGCGAGATCGCGCCATCGCCCGACACCACGATCATCGTCAATTGCGCCGGCCGCACCCGCTCGATCATCGGCACGCAGTCGCTGATCAATGCCGGGCTGCCGAACCGGATCTACGCGCTGCGCAACGGCACCATCGGCTGGACGCTGGCCGGCCATCAGGTCGAGCGCGGCCGAACCGCGCGTATCCTGGAACGGCCGCAGGCGAGCTACGCGACGGCGCTCGCCGACGCCAAGGCCTGGGCGGAGCGGGTGGGCGTCAGCGTGCTCGATGCCGCGACCTTTGCGCTCTACCAGGCCGAGGCCGATACGCGCACGCTTTACCGTCTCGACGTGCGCACGCCGGAGGAATATGCCGCTGGCCACCCGGCTGGCTTCGCGTCGGCGCCGGGCGGCCAGCTGGTGCAGGCGACCGACGAATGGGTCGGCGTCCGCGGCGCGCGTCTGGTGCTGTTCGACGACGACGGCGTGCGCGCGCGCATGACGGCATCGTGGCTCAAGCAGATGGGTTGGGACGTGTCGATCGTCGGGCCGGACGTCGCGGCCCCATCGGAAACGGCGCCGCGCGCGGCCCGCCGAGCGTCGGTGCCTGATGTCGGCGCCGCCGCGATCGGCGTCGCGGAGCTCGCCGCGCAGGTGGACTCATGGACGATCATCGATCTCTCGCGCAGCCCGAGCTACAAGACCGGACATATTCCTGGCGCACACTTCGTGCTGGCGTCACGGTTCTCGTCGGATCTCGCCAGGCTGCCCGGCCGCGGGCCGATCGTGCTGACCAGCCATGATGGCGCGGAGGCGGCCTTCGCACTCGCCGATGCAGGGGCCGCCACGACGCGGGAACTCCGCGTCCTCACCGGCGGCACTCAGGCCTGGACGGCTGCCGGCCACGCGCTGGAGACGGAGCGGCACGTGTGGATATCGACGCCCGATGATGTCTACAAGCGGCCCTATGAGGGCACCGACAACGCCGCCGAAGCGATGCAGGCCTATATCGACTGGGAGCTGCAGCTGGTTGCGCAGCTTGCCAACGACTCCGTCTCGAACTTTCACGTCGTGTAGTCGGATGATTGTATGGTGGGCAACGCGATCTTCGCGAAGCGAAGGCCGCGTGCCCACCATCTGGTCCACAGACTCTCGCGAAGATGGTGGGCACGCGACGCCTGACGGCGTCGCTTTGCCCACCCTACGTTCGAGTCCGTCATTGCGAGCGCAGCGAAGCAATCCAGGGCCACAGCAGGATTCTGCATGGCTACGCCACCTTCGGGCACTCGCAATGACGGCCGAGCTGGAAAGCCTAGCTCACAGCTGCACTGGAAACAGGTGATTGATCGCGACCAGGATCACCAGCAGCACGATGCCGAGGCTGAGGCTGTAGCCGATCAGCTTCTTCTCGATCGGCAGCAGCGGCTCGACCTCGCGGGACGCCTCGGTCTTGAACTCGGATGATGACATGGTAACTCTCCCCGATCAGCTGGCGAGCGGCGGCTTGAAGCCGCTGAAGAACAGCCAGGAAATCAACAGCCCCACCCAGATGACGAAGCCGAACAGACTGACCACGTAGACGGCGGCGAGCTTGGCGAAGCCGTCCTGCCACAGCTTGCGGAAGTCGGAGAGCACGCCGATCGAGAAGAAGGTCAGGATGAAGAAGATCACCCGGAACACGTTGGCCTCGTTGGCGGCGGCCGGCAGCGCCTTGGCGATGTCTTGCGACGTGCCGGTCGCAAGCCACAGCGAGATCGCGAACACCGCGACGAAGCCGAGGATGAATTTCGGGAAACGCTCCCAGATCTCGCCCACCTTGGCCCTGTCGCTGCGCGGCGTGATGTGGTTGGTCCAGATGTAGCCGAGGATGAACGCCCAGATGCCGATGAAGATGTCGATGAACACCTTCACCGTGGCGGTCGTCGCCAGAATCCAGCCGGGCTGATATTTGATGCCTTCGGCCGCGGCCTTGGCGAGGATCAGCGACTCCGTGATGCCGCCTCCCGCAACCGCTGCACCATCCGTCTTGATGGCAAGCCCCATCCAGGCGCCCGCGACCAGCGGCTCCTGCCACAGGAAGGTCTGGGCCAGGAACGGCAGGATCAGGATCTCGACCACGGCGAAGACGACCACCAGCGACGACACCAGGATCGGCACCGATGGGCGCGCGCGAATTGCACCGCCGGTCGCGATCGCAGCCGCAACGCCGCAGATCGAGATGCCCGAGGCGAGCGGCACCGACCATTCGCGGCTGAAGCCGAACCATTTGCGGGCGACGAAATACACCACCGACCAGTAGATCAGATAGGCCTCGATGATGGCGGCTATGCCGCGCAGCAGGATCGACGAGGCGAGATTGAGCCGGCCGGCCGCGGTCACCGCGATGGTCGCACCGAGGATCACGATCGCGATCTTGATGTACAGCTCCGGGCGGATTGCCTCCTTCAGCCATTCGGCGAAGCGCGGAAACACATTGGCGATGACGAGGCCGGATGCCAGCGCGACGATGAAGCCGCCTTCATTGGTCAGCTTCAGCGACCAGGAGATGCCGAATTTCTGCTGGTCCGCCGGCGTCACCACGGCGATGTAGGCATAGCTGCCGACGATCCAGCTCGCATAGGCGATCGCGAACACGATCGTGAAAGCGAGCACGAAACGCTTGATGTCGCCGCCGAGGGCTGCGACGCCCGCGGTCAGCACGACCAGCAGGGATGCATAGGTTGCAGCCAGCGCGCCCAGGCCGCCGAGGGCGGCGTAGCCCTTGGCGACCGGCGCCAGCGCCTTGCCGACATCGGTGTAAACCGCGGTGGTGACCGCCCAGCCGAGCAGGTCGATGCCGCCGAGACTGAACAGGGAGAGTGCGAAGACGAGCACGCCGAGCACCAGCGCCAGCCAGTCCTCCGTCAAGCTTCCCTTCGAAACGGCCCGACCGGCCGAGCTGATGGCAACATCCGACATCGATCTTTCCTCCCGCGCGACGCGCCGCGCGGCCAGCGCCAATGATGTCGCCATCAAAGTCGCGTCGTGAGAAAGTCGCAATCTTACAGAATTTTTTTCTTCGCCAATGCGGGAGCACAACTTCATTTCGCAGCAGGCCGAATGTAGCAAATTCTTGCTTCCGAACTCCTCGCAGGCCCGTGAGGACGATTCCGCTCTCGTGCGGCCCGTGATTGCCGGATGCGTGGCGGCTTCAGGACACGAACATCTCGAGCTGGCCGGCACCGCCCGGCTGCAGCGGCGGGGCATCCGCATATTGCGGCAAGACACAGCGGCGGATGGCGGCGAACAGCAGCGGCGGCTGGATCGGCTTGGTCACGTAGTCATTCATTCCGGCGGCGAGATAGGTCTCGCGCTGCCCGACGAGCGCATTCGCGGTCAGCGCGATGATCGGAACGTAACGCTCGGGGCCCGGCAGTTGCCGGATCGCCCTGGTCGCGGAGATGCCGTCCATCTCCGGCATCTGCACGTCCATGAGGACGAGATCGTAGTGCTTCTCGGAGACCGCCGCGACGGCCTTGGTGCCGTTGACCACAATGGTCGGCCTGAAGCCCTGCTTGACCAGCAGGCTGTGGATCAGGGTCGCGATGATCGGGCTGTCCTCGGCGACGAGGATCTCGAGCGGCCGGTCGATCGCCAGCACGACCGGCTCGGCCGGAAGCGCCAGAGCCTCGCCGCGCCGGCACTTGGCCTCGAACCAGAACCGGCTGCCGCGGCCCGGCTCGCTCGCAACGCCGATGCTGCCGCCCATGATGCTGCAGAGCTGCTTGCAGATCGCAAGGCCGAGACCGCTGCCGCCATATTTGCGAGAGATCGACGTGTCGGCCTGCACGAACGGATCGAAGATCTGGGCCTGGATCTCCGGCGACATGCCGATGCCGCTGTCGATGACCTCGATCCTGAGGTCGACCGTGCCGTCTGCCTGCTCACGGTGCGAGGCGAGCACCTCGATCGAGCCGCGCTCGGTG
Source organism: Bradyrhizobium sp. SSBR45G (assembly GCF_030159255.1). GTDB lineage: Bacteria > Pseudomonadota > Alphaproteobacteria > Rhizobiales > Xanthobacteraceae > Bradyrhizobium. The sequence continues at coordinate 29,279 of NZ_BSCT01000037.1, forward strand.
AACTTGATCGCGTTGCCGACCAGATTGAGCATCACCTGGCGGATGCGGGTGGGATCGCCTTCGAGATATTGCGGAAGGCCGGGCGCGAAGCTCACCTTGAGGTCGAGGCCCCGCTTTCTGGCCTTCTCCCCCATGAACGAGACCGCGCTCTCGACCAGGTTCGGAACGTCGAAGTCGATGCATTCCGACTGCAGGCGCCCTGCCTCGAGCTTGGAGAAGTCGAGGATGTCGTTGATCACGTCGAGCAGCAGGTCCGCCGACTCCTTGGCCAGCACCGTGTAGCGCTTCTGCTCCTCGGTGAGCGAGGTGCCGCGCAACAGATCGACCATGCCGACCATGCCACTGAGCGGCGTCCTGATCTCGTGGCTCATGATCGCGAGAAAGTCGGACTTGGCGCGGTTGGCAGCTTCGGCAGCGTCACGCGCGGCGCGCAGCTCGGCCCCGGTCGCCTCGAGCTCACGCTTCTGTCCCTCGAGATCGGACCGGATCGCCTGCACGTCAGCGAGCTTCTGCTCGAGTTCGGCCTGAACTGTCTTGAAGGCGGTGATGTCCGTCACCAGGCAGACCGTCCCGCCATCGGAGATCCGGTGATCGACACTCTGGATCCAGCGACCATTGAGCTCGCGATGCTCGATCATGCGGCTGCCGCCGAGATGCCAGGCGCGCTTGCGCGCGAGCCATTCCTCGAAGCGGTCGCCCTTCGAGCGGATCAGGCCGTGATCATAGGCCTGCCGCATCAGGTCGCTGAACGAGACGCCCGGCCGCATCAGCACGGACCATCCCGGGAACATCTCGCGAAACGTCGTGTTCGACATCACGAAGCGATCGTCCTTGTCGAACAGCACGAAACCGTTGGTCAGCGACTCGATCGCATCCATCAGCAGCAGCCGCGCCCGGTCTGCGGCGATTTCGGCAAGCTTTCGTTCGGTGATGTCCTGGACGATGCCGAAGCGCGATTGAGGTTCCCCCGCAGAAGCACGGTTCGAGTCGGCTTCGATCCTCAGCCAACGAACCTCGCCGTCCGGACGAATGATGCGGAGCTCCTGAATGAACGCGCATCCGGTGGCGCGGGAGCGGTCACGCGCGCGCACATAGGTGCCGACGTCCTCCGGATGAACGATCTCCAGAATCTTCAGAAAGGAGACACTGGCTTCTGGTTCAAGTCCGAAGATCTCGAACAGCTCTTCTGACCAGATGGCGAACTCGCCACTCTCATCCGACATCCAGTGACCGAGGCGGCCGATCCGCTGCGCATCGTTCAGCAACCGCGTCGTCTGCGCGAGCTGCTCGTTCTGGCGCGCCAGCACGCTCGCCAGCGAGAGGGCGTGCCGATTCTTTCGGATCAGCATCGAGGTCAGCACGATCATGACCATGACGGCAGCCACCGCGAGCATCAATACCGACGTGAGCCGATCCTGCTGCAGATCTGTCAGCAGCTCGACGATCAGGATCGAGCCCGCCGCAGCCACAGCGGAGGCGATCAGCGCTGGGTATGACAGCCTGCCCGGCTGCGCGCCCGGCGACTGTTGCTGCTCCGCCGCCACGGCATTGGCGGGCTGAGGCGAGGAGGTCTGGCTCGAAGCAGGCTGCGTCATGCCCGCTCAACCCATCTCGCGAGCTCGTCGGCCGTCGCCGCGACGGTCTCGCACAGGACGGGAAGGCATGCCTCGATCTCGCCGGAGGTGGTCAGGTCGAGCTCGATCCTGCGCGCGATCTCGGCAAGCCGAGCCGCGCCGAAGCTCGAGGCGGATCCCTTCAGGACATGCGCCGCCCTGCAGACCTGCGGCAGATCGCCGGCCGCGAGCGCGGCCTTGATGGCGGCGAGCCCTTGCTCGGCGGCGGACGGAAGCTGACCGAGCATCGCCCGCAGCTCGTCCGGGTCGAGCGCGGCGCGCAGCAGATCCAGTTGATCCTGATCCATCAGCGGGACGTCGGAGACGATCGTCACGTCATCGGCCTCCGCCAGGCGAACTCATCGCCAGCTGCTTCGCGGCACGATCGCACGAGGCCTGGTCGTCGCGGCGCGGGCTCGCGCGCCGATCGATGCAGACGATCGTGGTGTCGTCGGGCAGCGGGGTGCCCTCGGTGATGCCGGCACAGCCGCAGAGCCGATCGATCACCTCCTGCGGCGTCAGCGCGGGCCCACACGCATTGAGCGCCGCCAGCAGCCCGTCATCGCCGATCCGCTCTCCCTTTGCATCCGGAAACTCTGAAATGCCATCGCTGAACAGCAGCAGCAGCGAGCCGACCGGAAACTTGCGGCGCGAGGTTCGATAGCGCACGCCGCGCTCGACTCCGAGCGGAAATCCACTGCTGTCGCAGAGCCGCGCGCGACCATCCGTTCCCTGGACGAGAATGGCCGGCGGCGCGCCGGCGGACGCACATTTCAGCACGCCCGCGCGATGATCGACGACGACGTACATGAAGGTCGCGAATTGTCCGACGCGCAGCAGACGGACCAGGCGCTCGTTCAACATCGACAACAACGCGCCGGGGTCGTCGTGCAGCGCCTTGTATTCGTGGATCAGCGCATGCAGGCGGAACGTATTCAACGCTGCATTGACGCCGTGGCCGGTGAAGTCGGCGAGGAAGATTCCAAACGCGCCGTTGCTGATCGGCAGCATGCCCCAGAGATCGCCGCCGAGCTCCGAGGACGATCTGTTGTAGCTGGCGATCCTCAGGTCCGCCGTACGTGCCGCCCATTGCAACGTGATGGGATCCGGCAGCAGCTCGACCTGCATGCGACGGGCGGCGTCGAGCTCCCGCGAGATGCGCTCGCGATAGTCACGCAAGGCGCGCAGCGAGTTCCAGCGTTCGAGATGCACCACGACGCGGGCAATCAGCTCCGACGGATTGATCGGCTTGGACAGGAAATCCGAAGCGCCTGCCGAGAACAGCTCGCCCATCTTCTTGCGATCGACCGTCGCGGTCTGCACCAGGATCGGTGTATCGGCGAAATCGGCCTGGACACGGATCTGGCGACAGACGTCCAGCCCGCTCATGTCCGGCATCTGCATGTCCAGCAGCAGCAGGTCAGGCCGGAAGCGGCGCAACTGCTCCATCGCCGACAGCCCGCCCTCGGCAAACGCGATGTTGGTGAATTTCTGCGCGCGCAGCACGCCGGCGACCAGACGCCGGCACAGCGGATCATCGTCGGCGATCAGGATCCGGGCATCCACAAGACCTTCCGGCACGACTCGCTCGTCGGCCGCGGACTCGACAATGTCCATGACCGGGCTCATCGCTGAAACTCCAGGCGAACCGTCGTGCCGCCGTTGAGCACCGTCACACGATCGGAGAACACCTGCAGGATCTCCAGCCCGCGTCCCGATGCGCCGTCTTCCGCCGCGGGACGGACGCCGCTGTAATCGTAGCCGTCGCCGCTGTCGCGGATCGTGACCTCGACCTCGGACGCGGTCCAGGCGGCGTCGATGCGGATCGCGGCGCCGCCGATCTCGGGCGAATCCAGCTTGGATTCGATGATCGACTGCGCTGCGATCAGGCCGTCGAGACTGCCGCGCAATCCGCCGTCGATCCGCAGATTGCCATGAAGGACGGCATTCATCAGCGCCTCCTGGGCGGCGCTGTAGATCCTGATTCTCAGATCCTCCGTCAGCGGCAGCCGCGTCCGCAGCGCGTCGACGAACGTCTTGACGACCGAGTGGCGATACGCCGAACGCGTCGTGACGACGAGGCTCAGGCGGTCGGCGGAGAGCCGTCCGATGTCCGGACCGCCACCGCAGCCGTCGAACAGATCGGCTTCGACGCACTGGTGCACGGGCCGTGCAAGCGCCGCTTCCAGCGTCTGCTCGGAGACGCCGTTCCAGTACGACACGAACGCGTCGGCCTCAATCTGCTCATCGACCGACAGGCACATCGGAGATCACTCCTCCACCTTGAAGAGCGTGTTGAACCTGGTGACCGTGAACATCCGCTTCACCTGCCCGATCGGATGGCGCAGGATCAGTTCGCGATGGCTCTTCTTGGCCTCGTCCCGCGCCAGCAGCAGCATGCCCAGTCCGGCGGAGTCGATGAAGTCGAGCTTCGAGAGGTCGATCACGACGGCCCTGCCCGGAGCGGCGAAGATCTCGGTGACCATCTCTTTGAACGGAATATGGTCGGTGAAGGTGAACTCACCGCTCATCGCGATCTGTCCGCCGGCGCGGTCGATGTGGATCTGCATGCATACCTCCTAGAATAGCTCGACCGTTCCGGTCTCCGACGGAGCGGCAACGTCATCGCGGTGATCGACCGGCTTCCCGCCCTCGAGAATCTGCGCAACGAACCGCGCCCTCAGATCGCCCAGGGTGAAACGATCGAGCATCGTCTTGACCCACTCATTGTCGCCCGGGGTCTCGAGGACCGGTCCATCGAGCGCGTCCGCCGTCGTCGTCTTCAACTCGTCAAGTGCCTGATCCACCACGTGCAACGTATCGACGACGTGCTCGAGCCGCTGCCGCGTCCGGTCCTGAAACTGGATTCCGGTGACCATTCCGGCGACGTCGGCGGAGATCACCTCGGCCTCCTTCATCGCCTCGCCCACCACGTCGGTCAGATTGCCACTGCGCTGGATCAGCGCATTCATCAGAACCTCAAGCCGATCCCTGGCCATGAGATTCTTCGACATGTCGACGGTGGCGACCCGCTGCAACGTCGCATGGCCGTTGGCGATGCCTTCGGTCACCGCCTTGAGCTCGGTGTCCATGTCGACCGACAGACGCTGCGTCGCACCCGACAGCTCCCGGACCTCGCCGGCGACCACCCTGAAGGCCGCGCCGGCCGTGCCGGCGCGCTCGGCCTCGATCCTGGCGTTGAGCGCCAGCATGTTGGTCACCTTGTTGATCTTGTTGAGCTCCTCCATGCAGCTGTCGACGCGGTTGACGTTGGCGTTGAGCTCGCTCAACGCATAGACCATCGACATCGCGTCCTTCGACAGCAGGAGAATCTTCTCGACGACGTCACTCAGGGTTTCCTCGAGCAGGCCTGCGATCCGGTCGATCCCCACCGCCTCGCCGTCGACCTCGATGCCGATGGCCAGCCTGCTCAGGCTTTCGACACGCTGGGTCTGCTGCTCGGCGCAGACGGCCAGGCGCTGAAAGCGACTGCTCAGGCTGTCCGCTTCCGTCTCCACGATCGCGGAGGTCTGCTGGATCTCGCCGACGAGCGTCCTGATGACGCGCTGCTGCATCCCAGCGAACGCGATCCAGCGTCGCATCAGTTCGTCCTGCTTGCGCTGCGCCTCAGGGGCGGGCGCCGCTGGCGGCTCCGGATTTGGCGGCTTTGCCGCGGCTGCGCTGCTCTGCTTCCAACCGAACATGGATTAAACTCTGACCCCGCGCGCAGCGAGCGATTCACACCGCTTCAGGACGTGATCGGCAATCTTGCCGATCGGCAGCTCGATCTCGACGGCGCCGCATTCGCGCGCCGCCTTCGGCATTCCGTAGACGACGCAACTCGCCTCGTCCTGGCCGATCGTCGGCGCTCCAGCCGAGCGCATCTCCATCAGACCGAGCGCGCCGTCCCGTCCCATGCCGGTCAGGATGACACCGATCGCATTTGGCCCCGCGGCATGCGCCACGGACCTGAACAGAACGTCGACCGACGGCCGATGGCCGGAGACCGCCGGCTCGTCGTGGACGCGGCAGACATAGTTCGCGCCATTGCGTCCGAGCTCCATATGGAAACCGCCCGGCGCGATATAGGCGTGACCGGGCAGCACCCGCTCGCCGCTGACGGCCTGCTTGACCGTGACCGCACACAGCTGATTCAACCGGTTGGCGAAGGACGCGGTGAACATCGCCGGCATGTGCTGGGTGATCACCGTGGCAGGCGTGTCCGAGGGAAACGCCATCAGCAGCTCCTGCAGCGCCTCGACGCCGCCGGTGGACGCACCGATCGCGATGATCTTCTCGGATGAATTGTAGGACACGCCCGGCCGCTGGATCGGACGGACCTGCTCGCCGGAGCGGGGACGGATCTTCGCCAACGCCGCCGCCTTGACCTTGCCGACGATCTCGCTGCGCATTGCCGGCAGCCCTTCGACGAGCCCGACCACCGGCTTCGCCACGCAATCAACGGCGCCCATCTCCAGCGCGCGGATGGCCGTGTCCGCCCCCTTCTGCGTCAGCGACGAGATCATCAGGACGGGCATCGGCCGCAGCGTCATGATCTTGTCGAGGAAGGCAAGACCGTCCATGCGCGGCATCTCGATGTCGAGCGTGAGCACATCGGGGTTGAGAGTCTTGATCATGTCACGCGCCACGATCGGGTTCGGCGCGGTGCCCACGACGTCGATCGCCGGGTCGCTCGATAGAATCTCGGTCAGGATCTGGCGCACGAAGACGGAGTCGTCGACGATCAGAACGCGGATGACACTCATGCTGCTGCCTCAAAATAGCTCGACCGATCCATCGACGGGTTTGGCCTGGATTCTGGAGTTGTATGACGTCTCTTCGCGCGCCACGGTGTACCTGTCGTTTCGCGGCAGTTCGAGGAGCATGACCCTCCCGCTGAAGGGAAAATAGTGGACGCGGCGCGGCTGCGAGCCGCGCAGATGATAAGCCGTGATCGGGAGATTTTCCGCCGCCAGATATGCCTCGACGAAATCGGCATTGCGGTGCCCGATGTTTGAAAGGCCCTTGAGCACGTTTGCTCCGCCGAACACCTTGATCTCGAGCCGGTGGCGCGCACCTCCGCGCGCGAGCACGTCGTTGATCAGCCGCTCCATCGCAACGTTACCGTAGCGCATGCCCGCCGATGCGTGGCCCCATTCGCCGTCGAAGGCCTCCGGCAGCATGAAATGGTTCATGCCGCCGACTTTCGCGACCGGATCGTGGATGCAGGCCGCCACGCAGGAGCCGAGAATCGTGACCAGCATCTCCTGCCGTTCGCCGCTGACGTAATGCTCACCGGGCAGCACTTTGACAACCATCGCGTCGAACCGCTTGTCCAGATACCGGCGCGCGTGGGCCGGCAGTTCGTGGCTGACGTGAGGGGGGTGCGAATGGTGCCGCTTTGTCCTGGCCGTCATCTGCACCTCCGGTAGATCGTGCGGCCGACCAGTTCGAGACGGTCGGTGATGCCGAGCAGGTTCTCGGAATGACCGACGATGAGCCAGCCATCCGGCTTGAGCATGTCCGCATAGCGATCGAACAGCCTGCGCTGGGTCGGCTTGTCGAAGTAGATCACCACGTTGCGGCAAAAGATCACATCGAACGGTCCCGACATCGGCCAGGATTCGAGCAGGTTGAGATGAGCAAAGGTAATGAGATCGCAGGTCTCATCATTCATGGCGACCTGCCCGTCCTGCGTCGTGGTGAAACGCTTGCGAAGGGGCGCAGGAATGCTTTCCGCACGCTCCGAATCGTAGATGCCGCGTGCGGCATGCGCAATGACGTTGGTGTCGAGGTCGGTCGCGAGAATCTTGACGTTCCAGCCGGCCAATGATTGCGGACCACTCAGCAGCGTCATCGCAATGCTATAGGGCTCCTCCCCGCTCGAACAGCCCGCCGACCAGATGCGGATGCGGCGGGTATCGCTGTTCGAAGCCATCAGTCCGGGAACGATCTCCTTCGTCAGGTAGTCGAAGTGATGGGGCTCGCGAAAGAAGCTCGTATGGTTCGTCGTGACCGCGTTGATGAAGTTGCGCAGCTCGTCGTCGCCATCGCGCCCCTCCAGCAATCGGCAATATTGTGAGAAGTTGGTCAGCCCGAGCGCGCGCAGGCGACGGCCAAGCCGGCCATGAATGAACGCGCGCTTGCGCTCGCTCAACACGATACCGGCGGTGCTCATCACAAGCTTCGAGAGCTTGCGAAAGTCCGTGTCTTGTAGCGCAAACTCTTCTTCCACCATCACCTCCCCAGAACCTGCGGGGCGCCACACAGGCGCCCCGCGAGCCGTCAGAACTCCTTCCAATCCGCATCGCCCGCACCGACGACGCGGCGACGCGTCGGCTCGGTCTCGGAATATCTGGCTGCCGGAGCGGGGTGCCGCGGGGACGCCGGCGCGGGCTTGGCAGCCGCGTGGCGCATCGTCGCGAGCTTTTCCTTGGAGGCGCCGAGCGAGCGATCGACCACCGGGTTTCCGGTCCGCGCCGGGTGCGGCTGGCTGTGCTCGAACTCGGGCAGCACCATGAACCGGCCGACCATCTCGGCCATTGCGGCCGTCTGCTCCTCCATCGACTTGGCTGCAGCCGCAGCTTCCTCGACCAACGCCGCGTTCTGCTGCGTGACCTTGTCCATCTGCGTGACGGCGTTGTTGACCTGCTCGATGCCGCCGCGCTGCTCCTGCGAGGCCGCGGAGATCTCGGCCATGATGTCGGTGACGCGCTTCACCGACTGGACGATCTCTTCCATCGTCTTGCCGGCGGTGTCGACCAGGCGCGAGCCCGACTCCACCTTGGAGACGGAATCCGAGATCAGCCCCTTGATCTCCTTGGCGGCATTGGCGCTGCGCTGCGCCAGGTTGCGCACCTCGGCGGCGACCACGGCGAAGCCACGGCCCTGATCGCCGGCCCGCGCCGCTTCGACTGCGGCATTGAGCGCCAGGATATTGGTCTGGAACGCGATCTCGTCGATAACCCCGATGATGTCGGCGATCTTGCGGCTGGCCTGGGTGATGCCGTCCATCGTCTGCACCACTTCGGCGACCACTGTGCCGCCCTTGATCGCGACGTCGGAGGCGGACGAGGCGAGCTTGTTGGCCTGCTGCGCGTTCTCGGCATTCTGCCGCACGGTCGAGGTCAACTCCTCCATGCTGGCGGCCGTCTCCTCGAGACTTGCGGCCTGTTCCTCAGTCCGCTGCGACAGGTCGGTATTGCCGGTCGCGATCTCGCGAGCCGCGCTCGACAACGTGTGCGAGCTTTCCGCGACGTCGCCGATCATCGACGACATCGTATCCAACAGCCCATTGACGCCGGCGCAGAGCTCCTGGATCTCACCGGCCTTGTTGTCCATCGGGATGCGTGGACGCAGATCGTTCTGCTTGGCCGCAGCCACCGCATCCTGAATCTGCCCGGCAGCGACGCGCAGCGCCTCGGCGGCCTTTGCCTGAGCGGCCATCGTGTCGAGCAGGCCGTTGACGCCGGAGCAGAGCTCGCCGAGATCGCCGGACTTTCCAGCCATCGAAATCCGCGGCTCGAGATTGTTGGCCTTCGCTGCGGCCACGACGTCCTGGATCTGGCCGACCGTCGCCTCGAGCGCCTGCGCGGCCCTCACCTGCTCCGTGACGTCGGTGGCATATTTCACAACCTTGAACGGTTTGCCGTCCGGCCCCATGATCGGGTTGTAGCTGGCCTGGATCCAGACCTCCTTGCCGCCCTTGCCCAGGCGTTTGTACTGGCCGGCGTCGTACTCGCCGCGGGCGAGCTTGTCCCAGAACATGCGATAGTCGTTGGAGCTGCGGTATGCGGCATCGACGAACATCGAATGGTGCTGCCCCTTGATCTCGACCAGCGAGTAGCCCAACGCGTTCAGGAAGTTTTCGTTGGCATTGAGAACCTTGCCGTCCATCGTGAACTCGATGACGGCCTGGGCCTTGCCAATCGCCTCGATCTGGCCGCTGAAATCGGCGTTCCGGATCACGTCCTGGGTGATGTCGGTCGCATATTTCACGACCTTGAACGGCTTGCCGTCCGGCCCGATGATCGGATTGTAGCTGGCCTGGATCCACACCTCCTTGCCGCCTTTGCCGATGCGCTTGTACTGGCCGGCGTCGTACTCGCCGCGGCCGAGCTTGTCCCAGAACATGCGGTAGTCGTTCGAGCCGCGATAGGCGCTGTCAACGAACATCGAATGATGCTGCCCCTTGATCTCGCCCAACGTGTAACCCAGCGCATTCAGGAAGTTCTCGTTGGCATTGAGAACCTTGCCGTCCATCGTGAACTCGATGACGGCCTGGGCCTTGTTGATGGCGGAGATCTGGCCGCTGAAATCGGCGTTCCTCATCACCTGCTCGGTGATATCAGCCGCATATTTCACCACCCGGTAGGCCTTGCCCTTGGGATCCATCATCGGATTGTAGCTGGCCTGGATCCAGACCTCGCGCCCGCCCTTGCCGATCCGCTTGTACTGCCCGGCATCGTATTCACCGCGGGCAAGCTTGTCCCAGAATTGCCTGTACTCGGCACTCTGCCGATAGGCCGGGTCTACAAACATCGAATGATGCTGGCCCTTGAGCTCGGCGAGAGAGTAGCCCAGCGCATTCAGGAAATTCTCATTGGCCTCGACGATCGTGCCATCGAGCTCGAAGACGATCATCGCCTGCGATCGCTTGATCGCCGCAAGTTGAGCGACGCGGTCTCTCACTTCCGTAACATCGGCCCATTCCAGCATGAAGCCTTGACTGGTGCCCTGCCGGCTGTGCATCGCACTGACGCTGAGCGAGATCTTAAGCGGCCCAACCGAGATATCGGTGCGGAACGGCATGTTGGCCGGATTGGCCAGCATCGCGCGCTGATGGGCCGGGTTGCGATGGAAGACGTCGATGCAGGTTCCGATCATCGTGCCGGGATCGAAGCTCGGCCAGACCTTGCGGAACTCGGCCAGATGCTGGCTGAAGAGCTGCTTCGAGGCCTGATTGAGGTAGGTGACCTTGAGATCATTGTCGACCAGCATCACGGCGCTGGTCACCTTCTCGATCAGGCTGGACAACTGCTCATCACGTCCGGATGACCGAGGCGCGGATGGCGCCTTGACCACGGTCTTGGAGCGACTGCTGCGCGAGCGAGCCTTCGGCTTGGGAGCAGCGCCGCCATCGGTGGTGAAGTCCTGCATGATGTTCTCCTCGAAAGTGTCGCTCATGACGATCTCGCAAAATGTTGTGATGGTTTAGGCCGCTACCGCGGCGTCTGCCCGGGCGGCGGTGGTCGTGACGGACGCTTTGGGCGTTCCAAAGAGGCCGGCCAGCGACACCAGCGTCACCATCCGGTTTTCGATCGCGACCAGCCCTTCGAGGAACTGATCCTCGATCGGCACTCCCATATCGGGCACATCACGGATTTCCTTGGGGTCGACTGAAATGATGTCGGAGACGGTATCGACCAAAAGCCCCACGGTACGCGTGCCCGCCGCGACGATGATCACGACATGCATGCTGGTCGGTACGGTGACGCCAACGCCGAACCGGGCGCGCAGATCGAAGATCGGCACGATGATGCCGCGGAGATTGATCACGCCGCGGACATGCGCCGGCGCATTGGGGATCATGGTGGTCTCGGTCCAGCCCTTGATTTCGCGGACCACCATGATGTCGATGCCGTACTCCTCATCACCCAGGGTGAAGGTGATGAACTGCTGCACATTCTCGCTCACGGCGGCTGATTCCTGGCCGAAATGGATGGCGGGCTTGCTGTCAGGCTGCATCGACGATGTCCTTTGCAGTTTCAATCTTGAATTGGTCTGGCGAAGGCAACCTTCCGCCCGTGCCGCGGACGTCGATCTCGTGCAGACGCGCCACGTCGAGGATCAGCGCGACGCGCCCGTTGCCGAGGATGGTCGCGCCGCTGATGCCGTCGACCGGCTCGTAGTTGGCCTCGAGGCTCTTCACGACGACCTGCTGCTGGCCGAGAAGCTCGTCCACGACGATGCCGACGCGGCCGGCGCTTTCGCTCTGCACGATGATCACGATGCCGCGGCAGGGATCGCCGATCGCATCGCCGATCGAGAACACGCGATGCAAATAGACCAGCGGCAGATATTCGCCGCGCAGCGCAAGGACGTTGCCGCGACCGACGATAGGATGGATGTCCGAGGTCTGCGGCCGCAGATTCTCGACGATGGCGACGAGCGGGATGATGAACGTCTCACGTCCCACCGACACCACCATGCCGTCGACGACGGCGAGCGTGAGCGGCAGCGACAGCGTGAAGGAGGAGCCGTGCCCGAAGCGCGAGCGCACCGAGATCCGTCCGCCCAGCGCCTGCACGTTGCGCTTCACGACATCCATCCCGACCCCTCGGCCCGAGATGCTGGTGATCACCTCGGCTGTCGAGAACGCCGGCAGGAAGATCAGATTGTCGATCTCGTCCTCGCTGAGACTGGCGCCGGCCGGCACGAGGCCGCGCGCCTGGGCCTTGGCGAGGATCTTCTCGCGATTGATGCCGCGGCCGTCATCCGAGACCTCGATGACGATACGGCCGCTGCGCTGCGCTGCCGACAGAAGAATGGTGCCCTGGCGCGGCTTGCCGGCCGCCACGCGCTCGGACGGCGGCTCGATGCCATGATCGAGCGCGTTGCGGATCATGTGCGTCAAGGGGTCGTTGAGCTGCTCGATGACCGTCTTGTCGATCTCGGTCATCTCTCCGGAGGTGACGATGCGCACCTCCTTGCCCAAGGTGGCAGCGAGCTCGCGCACGATCCGCGGCATGCGCGCAAACACCGACTTCACCGGCTGCGCGCGGATCGCCATCACGCTTTCCTGCAGCTCGCGGGCGCTCTGGGCCAGCGCCTCGATGCCCTGGATGAGCTGCGGATATGTGTCGGCCGGGAGCGACAGGCCCTGCTCGGTCAGCATCGCCTGGCTGATCACGAGCTCGCCGACGAGATTGACCAGCCGGTCGACCTTGTCGACATCGACGCGGATCGACTGAGCCACGCTGACCTGCGCGACAGCGGACGCAACTACGCTGCCGGCATCGCTGGCGGCCGCCTCGGCCGGGCCTGCAGCCGCTTCGAGCAGCTCGATCTCGAGATCGCAATCATCCTCGACGAATTCGAAGACGTCCTGGAGCGCCCCGCGCGGCACGGCGGTCTCCAAGGTGAATGTCCAGGACAAGTAGGCTGACTCGGGATCCAGCGCCTCGAGCGGCGGCAGACTGGAGCTGTCCGCCTCGATGGTTAGCGTGCCGAGCTTGCGCAGCTGCCGGATCAGCAGCAGCGGTTCGTTCGCCTTCCGCAGCATCTCAGTATGCGGTCGAAACCGGACACGGTATTTCTGCTCGGACAGCGATCGCGTCTCCGCCGCAACCGACCCCACGGCGACATCAATCGCCTGGCCCGCGCCAAGAAGCGCGTCCCGCATGGCAACGCTGATATCCGCCGCGAAATTGGGCGGCAGCGGCTGCTCGAGCCGCGCCGCGTGAACGATATCCGCAAGCGCATCGCTGGCCCGCAGCAGCAGCTGCTTGATCTCCTGGCTTGCCGCCACCTTCTGATCGCGCAGGGCGTCGAGCAGGCTTTCGAACGTATGCGAGAACGCCACCAGGTCGGTGCAGCCGAAAGCTCCTGCGCCGCCCTTGATGGAATGCACCGACCGGAAGATCGCGTGGAGCGTCTCCTCGTCCTCGCGCCCTGACGACAGGAGTTCGAGGTTGGACTGCAACGCGTCGAGCAGCTCCGCGCATTCCTCGAAGTACGTCTTGCGGAATTGCGCGACCGGATAGGCTTCCTGCTCGGACGTTACGGGCATACGCGGTTGACCGTTGCGATCAATTGCTCGGGATTGAACGGCTTGACCAGCCATCCCGTCGCGCCGGCTGCCTTGCCGTCAGCCTTCTTGGCGCCATCGCTTTCGGTCGTGAGGATCAGGATCGGCACAGCGCGGTGCTGACTGCCGGCCCGAACGCTCTTGATCAGCGAGATGCCGTCCATGTTCGGCATGTTCAGATCCGTGATGATCAGATCGAACTTGCCGCCGGTCAGCACGTTCAGTGCTGCCTTGCCATCCTCGGCTTCTGCCACATCGAAGCCAGCCTTCTTCAACGTGAAAGACACCATGTCGCGCATGGTCTTCGAGTCGTCGACTGCCAGAATTCGCTTGGTCATGTCACTCCATCCAATTGTCAAATTCGTGCCGAAGTCCGAGATCGGCGATCGCCGTCCTGAACAACTCCGATGCCTGCTTGATCTTGAAAGACTTGTTGGCCGCTCGCGCTCCTCGAGCGGCCGCGAGCAGGATCTGGACGCAAGGCGTCGACATCCGCTCTACGCCGCTCGCATCGAGCACGACGCTGCCGGCATTCACGATCCGGATCATCTCCTCGCGCAACTGCGTCGCCTGCGTCAGATCCAGCATCTGAGGAAGCGCATGAGCGACCACCGGCGCGTCTCCGGTTGCGGCATGGTCTTTCGTCCCGATCGCGTCCGTCATCGTACAAATATCCGTGGACTGCTGAGCGATGACCGCGACGCAGAAAACGCCGCGAACATCACTGACCTTGAATTCACGCTGAAGCCCTGGCGCGCGCCGCAACTCGTTCAAATTGCGTGGAAAGCGATTGTTGGATTGTTAAATATGAGCGCCGTAATACTACGGCCACTCTACCGTGGCGTGTTCATCCATAGGTGCAGAGGTTGCTAATCGAACTGCGAAGCGGTCCCAACTGGATCGGCGCTTCGCAAGCTGTGCCGGCCGGTCGGTCTCCAGCGCAGACCAAGTTTGCCGATAACCGTCGCCAGTGGCGGCGGGCTCGCCGTGCGGTCGCTCGCAGGACCGAGCATGTGTGGCGGAGATATTTGGGTGTTGGGGCATGCGTCATTAGCTCGGCGAATTCGCCTGAGCTGGTAGCAACGCGCCGGTTAAGAGACTCCGGGCCAACTGCCGCACCAGCGGCCCGCAAGACTACGGTCCCGCCCAACGGGCGGGATCGCATCTACGAGGGCGCGGCCCTCATGTGCACACTTTGATGATCAGCAAGAGGGCGCAGGGCGATGAACTGCCGCCGGCCGAAACGATGCCGGCGTGAGCGAGGCCGCCGCCGGGCAGCCTCGCGCTCACGCCGAACAGTCGAGGACGTTCTCAGCGGCGCTGGTTGTAGACGTCGATGCAGACGGCGCCGAGCAGCACCAGGCCCTTGATGACCTGCTGATAGTCGATGCCGATGCCGAGAATGGACATGCCGTTGTTCATCACGCCCATGATCATGGCACCGATGACGGCGCCACCCACCCTGCCGACGCCGCCATAGGCCGAGGCACCGCCGATGAAGCAGGCCGCGATGACGTCGAGCTCGAAGCCGAGGCCGGCCTTCGGCGTCGCCGTATTGAGCCGCGCGGCGAAGATCAGGCCGGCCAGCGCCGCCAGCACGCCCATGTTGACGAAGGTCATGAACACGAGCCGCTCGGTCTTGATGCCCGACAGCTTGGCCGCCTTGGCATTGCCGCCGACCGCGTAGATCTGCCGGCCCACCACGGTCCGACGCGTCATGAAGCCGTAGAGCGCGATCAGCGCGGTCATGATGACCAGCACGTTCGGCAGGCCGCGATGCGAGGCGATCAGATAGGTGAAGTAGAGCAGCGCGCCGGCCAGCACGACGTTCTTGGCGGCGAAGAAGGCGAACGGCTCGACCTCGATGCCATGCTCCACTTCGCGCGCGCGGCCCTTGACGCTGGCATAGACCAGGATGAGCGTCAGCACAGCGCCGATCGCGAGCGACGTCGGATTGAGATTGCCGGCGCCCGAGAACAGCTCCGGAATGAACCCCGAGGACAGCTTCTGGAACGTGCCCGGGAACGGCCCGACGGACTGGCCCTGCAGCAGCGCCAGCGCCAGCCCCTTGAACACCAGCATGCCGGCCAGGGTCACGATGAATGAGGGAATGCCGAAATAGGCCACCCAATAGCCTTGCGCCGCGCCGATCGCGCCACCGACGATCAGGCAGGCGATGATCGCGAGCGGAAAGTCGACATGGTAGCGGACCATCAGCACCGCCGCGACCGCGCCGACGAAGCCCGCGACCGAGCCGACCGACAGATCGATGTGCCCGGTGACGATGACCAGCAGCATGCCCAGCGCCATGATCACGATGTAGCTGTTCTGCAGCACCAGGTTGGTGAGGTTGAGCGGCTGCAGCAGCGTGCCGTCGGTCATGACCTGGAAGAACAGCATGATCACGAACAACGACATCAGCATGCCGTAGCTGCGCAGGTTGTTCTTCAGGAAGCCGCTATGCGACTTCTCCTCCGGGAGCGAAACCGTCTTGTCGGTCATGGCTGGCGTCCTCCCGACCGCTTACGCGGCCGTCCCCTGGTTCTTGATGGTTTCGTTGCGCATGATGGCGCGCATGATCTTTTCCTGCGTCGCCTCCGATCCGGCGAACTCGCCGACGAAGGCGCCGTCGTTCATCACGCAGATGCGGTCACAGATCCCGAGCAACTCGGGCATTTCCGAAGAGATCACGACGACGCCGCGGCCGGCATCGGCGAGTTCCTGGATGATACAGTAAATCTCATATTTGGCGCCAACGTCGATGCCGCGCGTCGGCTCATCCAGGATCAAGACCTTGGGATCGGTCATCAGCCATTTCGACAGCACGACCTTCTGCTGGTTGCCGCCGGAGAGCTGGCCGGCCTCCTGGTAGACGTCGGAGCAGCGGATCCGCATCCGGCCGCGGTATCCGGACGCCGCCTTGAGCTCGGCAATGTCGTCGATCACGCCCTTCGACGCGACCTGGGCAAGGCTGGCCAGGGTGATGTTTTTCCGCACGTCATCCGCCAGCACCAGGCCGAGCTGCTTGCGGTCCTCTGTGACATAGGCCAGGCCCGCGTCGATCGCAGCGGGCACGCTGGTGAGATGGACATCATGGCCCTCGAGACGGGCGCGGCCGGTGATGTTGACACCCCAGGAGCGGCCGAACAGGCTCATGGCGAATTCGGTGCGGCCGGCGCCCATCAGGCCAGCAATGCCGACGATCTCGCCGCGCCGCACCATGAAGTCGACGTTCTTGATCACCTGACGGTCGGTATGCTGCGGATGATAGACCGACCAGTTCTCGACCGTGAACACCGGCTCGCCGATCTTCGGCTGCCGCTCGGGAAAGCGGTGCGCCATATCGCGATTCACCATGCTCTTGATGATGCGGTCCTCCAGAACCGGCTCGGCGCGGCAATCGATGCCGTCGACGCTGCGTCCGTCGCGCAGCACCGTGATGCGGTCGGCGACGCGGGCCACCTCGTTGAGCTTGTGCGTGATCAGGATCGACGAGATGCCCTGCTCGCGGAAGGTGACGAGGCGGTCGAGCAACGCCTGGCTGTCGGCCTCGTTCAGGCTCGCCGTCGGCTCATCCAGGATCAGGAGCTTGACGCGCTTGGACAGCGCTTTCGCGATCTCGACCAGCTGCTGCTTGCCGACGCCGAGATCGGTGATCAGCGTATCCGGCGATTCCTTCAATCCCACCTGGGCGAGCAATTGCTGGGTGCGGCGGTAGACCTCGTCGCGATCGATGACGCCGAAGCGTGACGGTGCATGCGACAGGAAGATGTTCTCGGCGATCGACATCAGCGGGATCAGCGCGAGCTCCTGATGGATGATGATGATGCCGAGCGCCTCGGAATCATTGATGTCGCGGAAGCGGCGCTCCTCGCCCTCGAAAATGATCTGGCCCTCGTAGCGGCCATGGGGATAGACGCCGCTGAGCACCTTCATCAGGGTCGACTTGCCGGCGCCATTCTCGCCGACCAACGCGTGGATCTCGCCGGGCTCGACGGCGAAGCTGACGTCACGCAATGCCTGCACATTGCCGAAGCTCTTGCTGACGTTGCGCATTTCCAGGATTGCGGTCATCGTCTGATGTCTCTGTTCATGACGCGAAGTTCATGACGCCAAGCTCAAGCTAATGACGCCAACTCGCCCGTGCCCCGCGAGCTTCAGGAAGACGTCCCCCTCCCCGGAAAGCAGGGAGGGGAACGCTCAACTCCTAGACCGAGATCACTCGACCTGCGACTTCTTGTAGTAGCCGCCTTCGATCAGGACCTTCTCCCAATTGCTCTTGTCGACCACGACCGGCTTGAGCAGATAGGCCGGGACGACCTTGACGCCGTTGTTGTAGGTCTTGGTATCGTTGACCTGCACTTCCTTGCCGCTCAGCGACGCATCGACCATGTCGGCGGTCACCTTGGCGAGATCGCGAGTGTCCTTGAAGATGGTCGAGTACTGGTCGCCGCGCAGGATCGCCTTGACCGACGGCACCTCGGCATCCTGGCCGGAGATGACCGGCATCGGCTGGTTGCCGCTGCCATAGCCGACGCCCTTCAGGGACGAGATGATGCCGATCGAGAGGCCGTCATAGGGCGACAGCACCGCGTCGACACGCTTGTTGCCGTAATAAGCGCTGAGCAGGTTGTCCATGCGGGCCTGGGCGGTGGCGCCGTCCCAGCGCAGGGTCGCGACCTTGTCCATGCCCTTCTGACCGGAGGCCACGACGAGCTTGCCGGAGTCGAGATAGGGCTGCAGCACCGACATCGCGCCGTTGTAGAAGAAGTAGGCGTTGTTGTCGTCCGGCGAGCCGCCGAACAGCTCGATGTTGAACGGACCCTTGCCGTCCTTCAGCCCGAGCTTGTCGACGATCGACTGCGCCTGCAGCACGCCGACCTGGAAGTTGTCGAACGTCGCGTAGTAGTCGAGGTTCGGCGTGTCGCGGATCAGGCGGTCATAGGCGATCACGGTGATGCCCTTGGCCTTGGCCTGCTTCAGCACGTCCGACAGCGTCGTGCCGTCGATCGCCGCGATGACCAGCACCTTGGAGCCCTTGGTCACCATGTTCTCGATCTGCGAGAGCTGGTTCGGGATATCATCCTCGGCATATTGCAGGTCGGTGTTGTAGCCGCGCTCCTTCAACACCTTCACGATGTTGTTGCCGTCGTCGATCCAGCGCGCCGACGATTTGGTCGGCATCGCGATGCCGACGGTCGCCTTCTGCGCCAAGGCGGCGCTGGATACGGCCATCACACCGAGGCCGGCCAGGGCGGCGGCCATGAAAGTCTTCAATTTCGACATACTTCACTCCCTTTTGGATTTTCGAGTTTGAGCAATGAATACGCGATCATCGATCGCGGTACCAGATAGCAGTTGGGCTGAACGACGCTAGACTGATTGTTCCTCCTGTCAGATCGAGAGCCTGACGTCGGGCTCCGCCCGGCCGCGGGCGCCGACATCGAGCAGAAAGGTCTGGCCATGGCCCGGGTCGGCGGCCTTGGCCGCCGCGTCCATGTCCTGCCAGGCCGAGGTGACCAGCAGGCGCGACAGGTCCGCGCCGACGAAGGCCGGGCAGCTCGCCTGGCTGGCCGGCACGGCAATGGAGCGCAGGTGCTCGCCCTGCGGGCTGTAGACGTCGACACAACCGCCGCCCCAGCGGGCATTCCAGATCCGTCCCTCGGCATCGACGACGGCGCCGTCGAGGCCGCCGACGCCGGAGTGACGCAGCAGCACCTCCGGCTCGCCGCGCGGCAGACCCGTCGCCGGATCGAGCGCGACGCGGTGAAGCACGTTCTCGTGGGTGTCGGCGAAATAGCCGACCGAGCCATCCGCCGAGAAGCAGATCGCGTTGGGAATGGTGACGTTCGGGAACAGCCGGATGATCTCGCCGCCTCGCAAGGCGTAGATCGCCCCCAGCCCATGCTCCGCCTTGCGGCCCATGGTACCGATCCAGAACGTGCCGGAGGGATGGACGCGGGAGTCGTTTGACCGCGTCGCCGGATTGTCGGCTTCGAGCGGCAGATAGAGCGACACAGCACCGTCGGCGACGGTGCGAATATAAAGCCCGTCCTCGGCGACGATCAGCTGGCGCCCAGCATCGATGCGGCCGAGCGCGCTGGCCATCCGCCCCAGCTCATGACGGCGAACCTCACCGCTGCCGATCTTGGCCTCGAACAGCCGACCCTCGCGAATGTCGAACCACCACGCGGTGTCGGTTGCCGGATCATAGGTCGGACCTTCGCCGAGATGGCAGCGCTCGGCGCACAACACGGTCGTCGGCACCTGCTCCATCATGCGGTCGCTCCTGTGGTCGAGAAGCGGTACACGGTCTCGTGCCTGTACACGTCGTCGGGCGAAAGGCGTGCGCTTGGAAAATCCGGCCGGTTCGGGCTGTCCGGCCAGACCTGCGGTTCCAGGCAGACGGCGTCGGATTGGCGATAGACGCGCCCCTTGCCGCTGACGGTCGCATCGATGTAGTTGCCGGAATAGATCTGCAGTCCGGGCTGATCGGTCAGCAGTTCCATGACCCGCCCGGAGCGCGACGACTCGAGCCGGGCCGCAAGACGCACGCCGGCACCGTCGCGCAGACAGAAATTGTGGTCATAGCCACGGCCGCATCTGATCTGCGCGTCGTCGCTGCGGATACGCGCGCCGATCGCATGCGCCTCGCGGAAGTCGAACGGCGTGCCGGCAACGGACTGCGGCGGTCCCGCCAGCGGGATCGCGGTTTCGTCGATCGCGAGATAGTGGTCCGCCGCGAGCGTCAGGCGATGATCGAGAATGCCGGTCCCGGCGGCCAGGCCGTCGAGATTGAAGAAGCTGTGGTTGGTCAGGTTGACGACCGTCGTGCGCGTCGTCCGGGCACTGAAGCTGACGGACAGCTCCATCGGTCCTGTCAGCTGATAGGTGACGCGCACGTCGAGCCGCCCCGGATAGTTGGCCTCACCGTCGGGACTGACATAGAGCATCGTGACCGAGGGCTGCGCGCCATCGTCTGTCGCGACGATCTGCCAGAGCTTGCGGTCGAAGCCGTCGGGGCCGCCATGCAAGGCATGCGCGCCATTGTTGGCGTCGAGGCGCACGTCCTGGCCGTCGAGCGAAAAGCGCGCCTTGGCGATGCGGTTGGCGTAACGTCCCACCGTTGCGCCGAAAAACTTCCGGAGCAGCACATAGCTCAACAGATCCTCGTGCCCGAGCACGACGTCGTCGACGGCGCCTCGCGCATCGGGCACCAGCAGGGCCTGCAGCGCCGCGCCGAAGGTGATCACGCGCGCCTCGAAGCCGTCGGCGCCACGCAACGTGACGCGCTCGACCTCACGGCCGTCGGGCAGCGTTCCAAAGATGTCCCGGGTGATCCGCGTCTCGTCGGCCATGGCTCTAGTCCTCGAAGGGCTCGACGAAGTGGCGGCGGCCGAGCAGGAAGGCGTCGGCGACGAGCCGCAACGGTGCGAGATCGACATCGCTGGCGCCGGTCTTCGTCAGCTCGACGAAGCGACGATAGAGCCCGGGATACTCCCGTTCCTTTTCGTCGATCATCACCTGGTCGTCCGCGGTCATGCGCGCGCCGCCCAGCGACAGCTTCAGCTGCCCTTCGTCGGTCTCGATGCGGATGTCCCAGCTCTGCGGCCCGGTCTGGCGGAAGTCGAACTCGGCTGCGATCGGCAGATCGCTGGCGGTCGCCAGCGTCAGGTTGGCCGCAATCGGCGCCTGGCGGTTGGACGGGAACGACAGCTCGGCCTCGGTCAGGAACACCGGCTCGGGCAGGATGCGGGTCAGGATCGACAGCGCGTTGATGCCGGGATCGAACACGCCGAGACCGCCCGGCTCCCAGATCCAGCCCTGCCCCGGATGCCAGACGCGCACGTCCTCCTTCCAATCGATGCGGACGCTGCGGATCTCGCGCGACGAAAGCCACTCGCGCGCCGGCTCAACCGCCGGCGCGTAGCGCGAATGCCAGGTCGCAAACAGCGTGCGCTGTTTCGCGGCCGCGAGCGCAATCAGTGGATCGAGCTCGGTGACGGCGGCCCCCGGCGGCTTTTCCAGCATCACATGCTTGCCGGCCTCGAGCGCAGCGAGCGCCTGCGCGCGACGCACCTGCGGCGGCGTGCACAATGCGACGGCGTCGATCTCCGGCCCGTCGCGCAGCAGTTCCTCGATGGTGCCGAAATGCGGCAGGCCGGGCAGCGAGGCATTGCGGCTGGCGACGGCCGTCAATGTCACGCCGTCGGTGGCGGCGATCGCCGGCACGTGCTGATCCCGCGCGATCTTGCCGAAGCCGACGATGGCAACACGAAGCTCGCTCATGGCCTCAGCGTCCCCAGCGCAGCACGACCGGGTCGAGCCGGCGCGCGATCTCGATCAGGCCCTTTTGCGTCGCCGGATGGATCGGCGGCTGCGGGCTGCGCAACGTGTCGTGGCGGATCACGCCGCCCGCCTTCATCAGGATCTTGCAGGTGGCCAGGCCGCACTGCCGGTTCTCGTAGTTGATCAGCGGCAGCCAGCGTTCATAGGCCGCAGCCGCGGCCTCGCGATCGCCAGCGAAATAGGGATCGATGATCTTGCGGATACCGTCGGGATAGCCGCCGCCGGTCATCGCGCCGGTGGCGCCGGCGTCGAGATCGGCCATCAGCGTAATCGCCTCCTCGCCGTCCCACGGGCCTTCGATCGCAGCGCCGCCGGCCTCGATCAGCGCGCGCAGCTTGTCGGCCGCGCGCGGCACCTCGATCTTGAAATAAGCGAGGTTCTCGATCTCCTTGGCCATCCGCGCCAGGAACGGCACCGATAGCGGCGTGCCCGCGACCGGCGCGTCCTGCACCATGATCGGAATCGAGATCGCGTCGGAGACGCCGCGATAGAACTCGTAGATCGATGTATCAGGCACGCGGAAGGTGGCGCCGTGGTAGGGCGGCATCACCATGACCATGGAAGCGCCCTTGTCCTGCGCCCGGCGCGAGCGCTCGGCGCAGACGAAGGTCGAGAAATGGGTGGTCGTGACGATGATCGGCACGCGTCCCGCGACATGCTCCAGCACCGTGGTCATGACGAGATCGCGCTCGTCATCGGTCAGCACGAACTGCTCGGAGAAGTTGGCGAGGATGCAGATGCCGTGCGAGCCGGCATCGATCATGAAGTCGATCGCGCGCTTCTGGCCCTCGAGATCGAGACGGCCGTCAGCGTCGAAGATGGTCGGCGCGACCGGGAAGACGCCCTTGTAGAGCTTTCTGGATGAAGCGGTCATGCGGCACCTCTAGTGATTGTCGCGCGGCACGGGCGAGCCGCTGCGGCCGACGAGGAAATCGAAATCGACGCCGCGATCGGCCTGCAGCACGTGATCGATGTAGAGCTTCTGATAGCCGCGAGCGGCATGCGGCGCCGGCGGCGTCCAGGCGGCGCGGCGCGCGGCGAGCTCCTCGTCGCTGACATGCAGATGCAGCCGGCGCGCGGCGACGTCGAGCGTGATCATGTCGCCGTTCTTGACCAGCGCAAGCGGACCGCCAATGGTGGCCTCAGGGGCGACATGCAGCACCACCGTGCCATAGGCCGTTCCCGACATGCGCGCATCCGAGATGCGGATCATGTCGCGCACGCCCTGGCGCAGGACCTTCGCCGGCAGCGGCATGTTGCCGACCTCGGCCATGCCTGGATAGCCCTTCGGGCCGCAATTCTTCAGCACCATGATGCAGGACGCATCGATGTCGAGATTGTCGTCGTCGACGGCGTCATGCATCTCCTCGACACTCTCGAACACCACGGCGCGGCCGGTGTGGTTCATCAATTCCGGCGAGGCCGCCGATGGCTTGATCACGGCGCCGTTGGGCGCGAGGTTGCCGGTGAGGATCGCGATGCCAGCTTCCGTCTTGAACGGCGTCTCGAACGGCGTGATGACCTCGGCATTGTAGTTCGGCGCCGCGGCGACGTTGTCCCACAGCGTCTTGCCGTTGACGGTGCGGGCGTCCTTGTGCAGCAGGCCGCGTTCGCCGAGCGCGCGCAGCACGGCCGGCAGGCCGCCCGCATAGTAGAAATCCTCCATCAGGAAGCGCCCCGACGGCATCAGGTCGACCAGGCAATTCACGTCGCGGCAGAGACGGTCGAAATCGTCGAGGTTCAGTTCGACGCCAACGCGCCCGGCGATGGCGAGCAGATGCACCACCGCATTGGTCGAGCCGCCGATCGCGGCCAGGGTGCGGATTGCGTTTTCGAACGCCTGGCGCGTCAGGATGTCCGACGGCTTGAGATCTTCGCCGACCATCTCAACGATGCGCCGACCGGCCATGCGCGCCAGCAGGTTGCGGCGTGCGTCAGCGGCGGGGATCGCGGCGTTCTCCGGCAGGCCGATGCCGAGCGCTTCGACCATCGAGGCCATCGTCGATGCCGTGCCCATGGTCATGCAGCTGCCGGCGGAGCGGTTCATGCCGGCCTCGGCCTCGTGGAATTCCTTGAGCGTGATCTCGCCGGCGCGCAATTGCTCGCTCATCGAGATGATGTTGGTGCCGGAGCCGATGATCTGGCCGCGATAGACGCCGCGCAACTGCGGGCCACCGGACACGCCGATCGTGGGGAGATCCGCCGAGGCCGCGCCCATCAGGAGCGCCGGCGTGGTCTTGTCGCAGCCCATCAGCAGCACGACGCCGTCGAGCGGATGCGCGCGGATCGCCTCCTCGACATCCATCGAGGCGAGGTTGCGGAACAGCATCGCGGTCGGGCGCATCGTCACCTCGCCAAGCGAGGAGACCGGGAACTCCAGCGGATAGCCGCCGGCATCGAGCACGCCCTGGCGGACATGCTCGGCGATGACGCGGAAATGCCCGTTGCAGGGCGTCAGCTCCGACCAGGTGTTGCAGATGCCGATGACCGGACGGCCCTCGAAGCGGTCCTGCGGCGTGCCGCTGTTCTTCAGGAATGAGCGATAATAGAAGCCCATCTTGTCCTGGCGGCCGAACCATGCCTGGCTCCGCAGCGTCTTCTTCTGGTTGTCGTTGGTCATTCCCGGTCCGTTCGTGCAGCCGACTGCGCATGGCGCCGCCGGCCGTTGTAGATGACTTCGATCATGGCTTCGGAGGCCGCCTCGGGGTCTCCCGCGGCGATCGCATCGATGATGCGCTGGTGCCAGACCAGCACGGTGTCGCGATCGGCGGTCTCGATCGGCGCGCTCAGGACGAACGAGGCGCGCAAGGCGGCTTCGATGACCGCGCCGATCGAGCGCATGAAGGGATTGCCCGAGGCATTGGCGATCGCGATGTGCAGCGCAAGATCGGCGTCGGCGAAAGCGACGGAGGTCGACGGCTCGCGCTCCATCTGCGCCATCGCCTTGCGCATCGAAGCGACGTCGTCGTCGCTGCGGCGTTCGGCCGCGAGCGCGGCGGCGCGCGGCTCGATCGCCAGGCGGATCTCGGCGAGGTCGGCGAGGAAGCGCTTGTCGATGCCGGCATCGAGGTGCCAGGCCAGCACGTCAGGATCGAACATGTTCCAGTCGGAGCGCCCGCGCACCACGGTGCCGACGCGCGCCTTGGTCGACAGCAGCCCCTTCGCCACCAGCGTCTTGACGCTCTCGCGCAGCACTGGCCTGGAGACGCCGAACGTCGCCGTCAGCTCGGCGTCGCCCGGCAGGCGCGCGCCTTCGCCCAGGCGGCCGGAGATGATGTCGATGCCGATGCTGCGGGCCACCTCGGCATGGTTGGAATGCGCGCGCCGCGTCGGAATCGAGACGATGTGCGACGTCGTCACGTGCTCGCTCCCACGGGCTTTGCGCCCGCCGGCTTGACGGATGAGCGGCGCGCGAGCGCCATCAGACCTTGCTGCAGCGCAATGAAAACGAACAACAGAACCCCCGTGGCGATCTTGGTCCACCAGCTCGACAGCGTGCCGTCGAAATTGATGTAGGTCTGGATCATGCCCTGGATCAGGACGCCGAGGAAGGTGCCAATGACGGAGCCCTGTCCGCCCGTCAACAATGTTCCGCCAATCACGACCGCGGCGATGGTGTCGAGCTCGACGCCGACCGCCGAGAGGGAATAGCCGGCGGCGGTATAGAACGAGAAGACGATGCCGGCGAGGCCGGCAAGCACGCTCGACAGCATATAGATCCGGATCGTCATCGGCCCGACCGGAATGCCCATCAGCGCCGTCGCGGCACGGCTGCCGCCGAGCGCATAGACATTGGCGCCGAACCTGGTCAGATGCAGCAGCAGCGCGCAGACCACCAGGATCACCAGCATCGCAATGGCGATCGCCGTGAGGCGCCCTCCCCCAGGCAGCCGGATCGCGAAATCGGACACGGCGCTGTAGATCGGGGCGGTGATCGGAATCGATTCGGTCGACAGCAGGAAGCTGACGCCGCGCGCCAGGAACATGCCGGCGAGCGTCACGATGAACGGCGGCAGATCGAAGACGTGGATGATGGCGCCCATCGCGGCGCCGAACAGCGCGCACAGCACCAGCACGAGCGCGAATGCAGCGAGCGGCGGGATGCCCCAGCGCTCGACCGCCAGCGCCACGAACACCGTGGTGAAGCCGATCACCGAGCCGACCGAGAGGTCGATGCCGCCGGAGATGATGACGAAGATCATGCCGGCCGCGACGATGCCGAGGAAGGCGTTGTCGGTGAGCAGATTGGCGACGACGCGGGTCGAGGCGATGTTCGGGAACTGCAGCGCGCACAGCACGAAGCCCACGACCAGCACGACGGCGGTGATCGCAATCGAGGTCGATGCCTTCATGGCTTGGTCCTCCGCCAGCGCGCGGTGAAGCGCTGGATATCGCCGAGCCGCGGCGACTGCGCCAGCAGCACGGCCAGCACCACGACGGCCTTCACCAGCAGGTTGAGCTCCGGCGGATAGCCGGAGAGCAGGATGCCGGTGTTCATGGACTGGATGATCAGCGCACCGGCCACCGCCAGCACGAGGCTGAAGCGGCCGCCGAACAGCGAGGTGCCGCCGACCACGACAGCGAGAATGGCGTCGAGCTCGAGCCACAGCCCGGCATTGTTGGCATCCGCGCCCATGATGTCGGCGGCGGCGATGACGCCGGCGAGCGCCGCGCAGATGCCGCACCAGATATACACCGACAGGATCATGGCGCGGGTGCCGACGCCCGACAGCTCGCTGGCGCGCGCATTGCCGCCGGTCGCCTCGATCAGGAGCCCCAGCGCGGTGCCGCGCACGACCGCGGCGGTCAGCAGCAGCATGCCGATCGCGATCGCGACCGGCGTCGGCAGGCCGAACACCGCGCCGTTGCCCATCCACACCAGGTCGGGCGAGGTGAAGGTGACGATGCGGCCCTCGGTGATCAGCTGCGCGATGCCGCGGCCCGCGACCATCAGGATCAAGGTGGCGACGATCGGCTGGATCCGCAGGACGGCAACGAGGATGCCGTTCCAGAGCCCGCACGCCAGGCCCACCGCGAGCGCCGAGGCAATCACGACCGGCAGCGAATGGGTATCGGCGAGGCTCGCGGCGGTGGCGCCCGCGATCGCCATGACGGCGCCGACCGAGAGGTCGATGCCGCCGGTTGCGATGACCAGCACCATTCCGAGTGACAGCAGCGCCACCGGCGTGCCGCGGTTGAGCACGTCGATCACGCTGCCGAACAGCCGGCCATCCTGCAGATGCAGATTGAAGAACTGCGGCGACACCGCGCGATCGATCATCAGGATCACGATCAGCGCGAACGCCTGCGCGAGGCCGCGGCGGGGAATCCGGAGCGTCATGATGCGACCTCCTGCGCGGCCGGTGCATCAGCGGCGATCGCCGCAAGGATGCTGGAGACCTCGACGGCGTCGCCTTTCAACTCCTCGACATGGGCGCGGTCGCGCAGCACGATGACGCGGTTGGAATAGGTGACGATCTCGTCCAGCTCCGAGGAGATCACGAGCAGCGCGAGCCCCTGCTCGCACAAGTCACGCACCAGACGGATGATCTCGGCATGCGCCCCGACGTCGATGCCCCGCGTGGGCTCGTCCAGCACCAGCAGCTTCGGCGACGTGGCGAGCCAGCGTGCCAGTAGCGCCTTCTGCTGATTGCCACCGGACAACAGACCGATCGGCCGCTCCGGATCAGGCGGGCGGATGTCGAGCATGCGGATATAGCGCAGCGCGATCTCGTCCTGCTCGCGCCGCGACAGCGGCCGGTGCAGGCCGCGCCGCGCCTGCAGCGCCAGCACGATGTTCTCGCGCACGGTGAGCTCGGCGACGATGCCCTCGGTCTTGCGCTCCTCCGGGCAGTAGCCGAAGCCGAGGCCGGCGGCATCGCGCGGCGAATTCAGCCTGATCGCCTTGCCGTCGACCGTGGCCGCGCCGCTGTCGGCGCGCTCGGCGCCAAATACCAGCCGCGCCGTCTCGGTGCGGCCGGAGCCGAGCAGACCCGCGAGCCCGACCACCTCGCCACGGCGCAGTTCGAGATCGAACGGCGCGAGATAGCCCTGCTTGCCAAACCCCTTGAAGCTGACGCAGACCTCACGCGCCGTGTCCGGCTGGCTGGCCGCGCGCTCGTGGGTGGTCTCGGCCAGCTCGCGGCCCAGCATCATGCGGATCAGGTCGAGCCGCGGCAGCTGGGCGATCTCGCGCGAACCAATCAAACGGCCATTGCGCAGCACGGTGACGCGGTCGCAGATCTCGTAGACCTGATCGAGGAAATGGCTGACGAAGACGATGCCGATGCCATCAGCCGCAAGCTTGCGCATCACCTTGAACAGGATCTCGACCTCGTGGCGGTCGAGGCTGGCGGTCGGCTCGTCGAGAATGAGGACGCGTGCGGACAGATCGACCGCGCGCGCGATCGCCGTGATGTGCTGGACCGCGACCGAGTAGCTCGCCAAGGGCGCGCCGACATCGATGTCCAGGCCGTAGTCGAGCAGCAGCGCATGCGCCCGCCGCTTCATCTCGGCCTCCCGCACGACGCCGAAGCGCGTCGGCTGCCGGCCGAGATAGAGATTCTGCGCTACCGACAAATTCGGCAGCAGATTCACTTCCTGATAGACGGTGGCGATGCCGGCATCGAGCGCATCCTTGGCCGAACGCGGCGCAATTTCCCGGTTCGCAAGCCGGACGGTGCCCGCATCACGTGCGAACACGCCGGTGACCACCTTGATCAGGGTCGACTTGCCGGCGCCGTTTTCACCGAGCAGCGCATGAATCTCGCCCTCACCCAGGGTGAAGTCGACATCATCCAGCGCCTTCAACGCACCGAAGCTCTTGGTCAGGCCACGAATGTCCAGCAGAGCTGGACGCGTCGCCGGCGGAGCTGAACTATCAGACATGACGAACTACTTGGCGAGACGATTGGAGATCAGCCAGGAAGCTGACGCCCGCACAGAGTGCAGACGCCAGCACCTGTTTTCGTCGTCCCGGCGAACGCCGGGACCCATACCGCGGATGGGTTGATTGAGGCACTTGGCCAATACCGTGGGCCTCATCAGCTGCGGTGGCTATGGGTCCTGGCTCCAGGTGCGCAATTGCGCACCAGGCCAGGACGACGGCATTCATCAGACTTGCCGGCTCAGTAGCCGAGGCCCTTCTTGCTGTCGTAGACCTTCTGCGGTTCGTCAGCCGCCGTGTAGAGCTTCGATTCCGTCTGGATCCACTTCGGCGGAACGGTGCCCTTCTCCTTGTAGGCGATGATGGCATCGAGCGCGGGGCCAGCCATGTTCGGCGTCAGCTCGACGGTCGCATTGGCCTCGCCCGCAGCGATCGCCTTGAAGATATCCGGCACGGCGTCGATCGAGACGGTCAGGACGTCCTTGCCCGGCTTGAGGCCGGCTTCCTTCATCGCCTGGATCGCGCCGACCATCATGTCGTCATTGTGGGCGTAGACGGCGCAGATCGACTTGCCGCCGTTCTCGGCCTTGATGAAGCTCTCCATCACCTCTTTGCCCTTGGCACGGGTGAACTCGCCGGTCTGGCTGCGCACGACCTTCAGGTTGGCATTCTTGGCCACCACGGCGTCAAAGCCTTTCTTGCGGTTGGTGGCGACGCTGGCGCCGACGGTGCCCTGCAGCTCGACCACGTTGCAGGCCTTGCCGCCGACGGTCTTGGCGAGCCACTCACCGGCCACTTCGCCTTCATGCACGCTGTCGGAGGTGACGGCGGTCAGATAGAGGTCCTTGCCCGCGGGATCGATGTCGCGATCGAGCAGCACCACCGGAATCTTGGCTTCCTTGGCTTCCTTCAGCACGGCATCCCAGCCGGAGGCCACGACGGGCGCGAGGAAGATGGCGTCCACGCCCTGGGCGATGAAGGAGCGGATCGCCTTGATCTGGTTTTCCTGCTTCTGCTGCGCGTCGGCGATCTTGAGGTTCACCTTGCGCTTGGCGGCTTCCGACTTCGAGACCGAGGTCTCGGCGGCGCGCCAGCCGGACTCGGATCCGATCTGCGAGAAGCCAACGGTCAACTCCGCGGCACTGGCGGATGTGGCAAGCAACAAGGCGGCCGTGGCGGATGCCGCAAAGAGGGCTTTCAGGTTCATCAGGCGTTCTCCCAAGAATAATCTGTTTTGGGTGCGCCGCCGCGGTGAGCGGTGTCGTCGCACCTTTCCACCGGCCTACCGGCCGGCAGCGCCCGTTATTCCACGGAACCCCTGGCCTGACTAGTCATATTATTTGACTGTAATACTTTTTGAGCAGGAAGCGCGCGGCGTCGCTTCGCACCTCGCGAACACCACGCTGCCGGGGATCGATCAAAAATACAAATGAAATCTGAAGTTGTGGAGCGCTCAGCGCAGCGCCGTCGCCTCGCGGGCGCGCTGCGTGATGGCGGCCCAGGCGCCGGCCTTGATGTCGGCCGTCGGCGCGACCCAGGAGCCGCCGATCGCAACGACCTTCTTATGCGCGAGCCATTGCGCGGCATTGCCGGCATTGATGCCGCCGGTCGGACAGAAGCGGACGTTCGGGAATGGCCCGGCCAGCGCATCGAGCGCGGCGAGCCCGCCGGCCGGCACCGCCGGGAAGAACTTCACCAGTCCATAGCCGCGCGTCACGCAGGCGATCAGGTCCGACGGCGTCTGGATGCCCGGCGCGAACGGCAGCGCACCGGCATTGGCCGCATCCAGCAGCTCGATCGACATGCCCGGACTGATCGCAAAGGCCGCACCGAGCTTCGCCGCGCGCTCGTAGTCCGCCGGCGTCAACACGGTGCCGATGCCGACCTTCGCATCGGGGACCTCATCGATGATCGCGCGTGCGGCGTCGAAGCCGGCTTGGGTGCGCAGGGTGATCTCGATGACCCGAAGGCCGCCGCTCACGAGCGCGCGCGCGAGCGGCACGGCCTGCGCGACATCCTCGATCGTGATCACGGGGATCACCGGCGCCAGCGCAAATACCGCATCGAGCTTCGCGCGCTTGTCCGACATGCTCATCACGTCTCGCTCATCGTTAGAATGTCACGGGGCATCGCCGTGGCGGGGATCACGGCACCCGGCGCCATGATCACGGCGCCGGCGAGCCGATGGCCCACCAGCGCCGCCTTGCGCGGCGGCGCGCCTTTGATCCGCGCGGCCAGATAGCCGGCATTGAAGGAATCGCCGGCCGCCGTGGTGTCGATCGGCTGCAGCACGGCAGGCGGCGCGATGTCGACGAGCACGCCGTCGGCATGGATCAGGCAGCCGCGCGGGCCGCGCTTGACGACGACCTCGCCGACGCCGGCGTCCCTGAAGCGGCGCAGGCAGACCGACGCACCGGCATCGCCGAACAGCATCTGCTCGTCCTCCAGCGTCGGCAGCGCGATATCGACCAGCGGCAGGATCGCCCGGAACGCGCGTTGCGCGACCTCGCGGCTGGCCCAGCCGCGCGGCCGGTAGTTGCCGTCGAACACGACGCGCGCCCCGCGTTTGCGGGCCACCGTCAGCAGCTCGCGCAGTTTGGCCTTGCCGGTCTCGCCGTAGAGCGAGAGGCTGATGCCGGAGAGATAGATCCAGTCGAAGCGGGAGAGACGGTCGAGCATGGCCGGATCGGCGCGGTCGAACAGCTCACGCGCCGGCGCGCGGTCGCGCCAATACAGGAAGCTGCGCTCGCCCTTGGCGTCGCGCTCGATCATGTAGAGGCCGGGGACGCGGCCGTCGACCCGCAGCACCTCCGAGGTGTCGATGCCCTCCGCCTTCCATGCGGCCAGCATCATCGCGCTCAGGGGATCATCGCCGAGTGCTGTTACGTAGGAGGTGGGCACGCCGAGCCGCGACAGATACAGCGCAGTGTTGAGCGTATCGCCGCCGAAGCCGCGCCGGAACAGACTGCCGTCCTCCTGCGCGAATTCCACCATGCACTCTCCGATGCAGGCGACTCTCATCGGCGTCAATCCATCCGTCAAAACGTCAAATGAACCTTCATCGCGCGGCTTCGATCGCTGGCGAGTTCGAAGGCCGAAATTGCCTCCTGGAACGGCAGCGTGGCTGTTATCAGCGGCTTGACGTCGAGCAACCCCTCGCCCATCAGCCGCACCGCCAGCTCGAATTCGCGGTCGAACCGGAACGTGCCGCGCAATTGCAGCTCCTTCGTGACCAGGGTGTTGACCGGCAAGGTCATTTCACCGCCGAGCCCGAGCTGGACGATGACGCCGCCCGGCCTCATCACGTCAAGCGCGGCCCGCAAAGCGGCCTGGTTGCCGGACGCCTCGAACAGCACGTCGAACGTGCCCTTGCCAGCACGCCACGGATCGAGCGCCGACGGCTCCGCACCGACGTTGAGGGCATGGCTGGCACCGAGCTTGCGTGCCACGGCCAGCGGCGCATCGGCAACGTCGGTGGCAACGATTTCAGCGGCGCCGCCGTAGCGCGCAACCAGGATCGACAGCGCACCGATCGGGCCGCAGCCGGTCACCAGCACGCGCTTGCCGAGCAGGGAGCCTGCCTGATGCGCGGCATGCAGGCACACCGACAGCGGCTCGGCCATCGCGGCTTCCCCTGTTGACAGCGACGGCGCGATCGGCACCGCCTGCGAGGCATCGACGGTGACGAATTCGCGGAAGCCGCCCTGCACATGAGGATCGCGCATCGCGCTGCCCATGAAGCGCATGTCGAGGCACTGGTTGCGCAGCCCCTCGCGGCAATAGGCGCACGTGCCGCACGGCAGGCTCGGATTGACAGCGACGCGGGTGCCTTCGGAGAGGCCGGTCACCCCGACACCGACCGCGGCAACGACGCCTGCGATCTCGTGGCCCAGCGCCATCGGCTGCTTGATGCGCACGGTGCCGAAGCCGCCATGGTGGTAATAATGCAGGTCCGACCCGCAGATGCCGCCGGCCTCGATCTTGACCCGGACCTCGCCGGCACCCGGCGCCGGATCCGGGAAGCTGTCGATGCGCAGATCCTTCGGCGCGTGAATCACGACGGCACGCATGGGCCGGTTCTCCCTGTCTCGTCTCGTCCGACGATCCTAGACCACGACGGGATCAGACCGGCAAGCGGTTGATGGCCGCAACCGCCGTCATCACGCCGCGGATCTCGGCGAGGCCCTTGAGGCGGCCGACCAAAGGATAGCCGGGATGGGTGCCGCGGCCGATATCGTCGGCCAGTTCGTGGCCGTGATCGGGCCGGAACGGAATGCGCCAGTCCGGATCGCCCTCGGTTTTGCGGCGGGCCTGCTCCTTCAGGAGCGTTGTGACGACGTTAACCATGTCGACATCGCCACGCAGATGCTCCGCCTCCATGAACGAGCCGTCGAGCATTTTCGTCACGTTGCGCAGATGCACGAAGCGGATGTGCGGGGCGAAGCGCTCGGCCATCGCCGGCACGTTGTTCTGGCCGCCCGCACCCAACGCTCCAGTGCAGAAGGTGATGCCGTTGGCCTTGGACGGGGCGGCATCGACGATGAACTGCAGATCATCGGCTGACGACACCACGCGCGGCAGGCCGAACAGGTCGCGCGGCGGATCGTCGGGATGGACGCACAGGCTGACGCCGCATTCCTCCGCGGTCGGCACCACCTCACGCAGGAATCGCGCATAGTTGGCGCGCAGTTCGGCGTGGCCGATGTCGCGATACTTCTCCAGCATGCGGCGCAGCCCCGGCACGTCATAGCGATCATAGGCCCCGGGTAGCCCCGCCATGATGGTCGCGAGCAGCCGGTCCTTGTCGGATTGGGACGCCTGCGCCACCCAGGCCTTGGCCCGGTCGAGCACATCGGCCGAGAACTCGGCCTCGGCGCCGGGACGCTGCAGGATGTAGCAGTCGAACGCGGCGAAGCGATCCAGATCGAAGCGCAATGCAGTCGCGCCGCCGGGAAGCCGGAACGCGAGCTCGGTGCGGGTCCAGTCCAGCACCGCCATGAAATTGTAGCAGACATTGGTGACGCCGCAGGCGGCGAGGTTGCGCAGCGACTGCCGGTAGTTGTCGAACAGCTCCGTGAGGTCGCCCTCGCCCAGCTTGATCGCCTCGGAGACCGGCAGGCTCTCGACCACGCTCCAGCGCAGCCGCAGCGATGAATCACCTTCGATCAGACCGATGCGCTTGATGATCTCGTCCGTGCTCCACACCACGCCATAGGGGATGTGATGCAGCGCCGTGACAATGCCGGTCGCGCCGGTCTGGCGGACCTGCGGCAAAGTGATGGGATCATCGGGTCCGAACCAGCGCCAAGTTTGTTCCATGTCGTCCACCTTCCAAACATCAATCAAGTGCGATCAGCGCCGCCGCCGCGCCCGCGTGCGCGGGTCCGCCTGCGCCATCTCTTCCTGGCGCGCAAAGATGCCGTCAGCACGGCGGAACACCTCGCGCAGATGCCGGCGCATCGCGGCCACCGCCTGGGCCTCGTTGCAGGCCGAGAGACCGTCCAGGATCTCCTGATGCTGCGCAATCAGGAGCGGAATGTGGCCGGCGTCCTGCTGCAAGGTCAGGTGACGGACGCGGTCGAAATGGATCTTGGTCTGGCGAATCACCTGCCAGACATGCGGATGCCGGCTGGTGCGGGCGATGGTCTGATGGAACGCCTCGTCATGGGCGTAGAACTCAGCCGGATCAGTCGCCGCCTTCTGCTTCTCGATCAGCTCATTGAGCTCGCGCAGCGAGGTCGCATCCATGTAGCGCACGGCCTCCGCGACCAGCGCGCATTCGAGATGCTCGCGGATGAACTGCGCCTCGCCGAAGGCCTCGCGGGACACCGGCGCCACGACGCTGCCGCTTTGCGGATAGATGCGGACGAGATCGACGTCGGCGAGCTTGATCAGCGCCTCGCGCACGGGCGTGCGGCTGACGCCGAGCCGCTCGCACAGATCGAGCTCGGCCATCGGCGTCCCCGGCGGCAGCACGCCGGAGACGATGTCCTCGAGCAGCCGCTCATAGACCTGGTCGGCGAGCCGCCGCCCAGCCTTGCCGTCCAGTCGCGTCAGCGGTGTCTGATCGTCATCCATGGCGACAGCCTATCCGATTCACAGGAAGCCGATCGAGATCCACGGCAGGAACACGATCAGCAGCAGCGCCACCAGGAGCGCGGCGAGATGCGGCCAGACATGGCGAATGACCTCGTCGGGCGAGGCGCGGCCAATGGCGCAGGCAAGATAGAAGCCGACGCCGAACGGCGGCGTGAACAGGCCGAGCCCCATCGCGAACACCGCGATGATGGCGTAGTGCACCTCGTGCACGCCCATCATGCGCGCGATCGGGAACAGCAGTGGCCCGAACAGCACCACCGCCGGCACGCCTTCGAGCACGCTGCCGAGCACGACGAAGGCGAGCGCCGAGATCAGCAGGAAGCCCCAGCGGCCACCGGGCACCGCGACCATCATGTCGACGAGCTGCTGCGAGAAGCCGGACTGGGTCAGCGCCCAGGCCATGCCGGTGGCTGCGCCCACAACCAGCAGGATCGCGCCGGACAGCGAAGCGGTGTCGACCAGGATCGGATAGACGCGCTTCCAGTCGAACTGGCGATAGAAGAAGATGCCGACCAGCACCGTGTAGATGACGCCGATCGCGGCGACCTCGGTCGCGGTGGCGACGCCCTCGACCACAGCCGAGCGGATCACGATCGGCAGGCCGAGGCCGGGGATCGAGATCGCGAACAGCTTCAGCCGCGTCCTGGCATCGAAGCGCTGCGCGCCGCTCATGTCCTCCTTGCGGGTCTGCAGAAAGACCACCACCGAGAGCGCGATCAGGCCGACCACCGCCGGCAGCAGCCCGCCGGTGAACAGTGCGGCGATCGACACGCCGGTCACCGAGCCCACCGTGATCAGCACGATCGAGGGCGGGATGGTCTCCGACATGACCGCCGAGGCCGACAGCAGCGAGACCAGATCGCCTTCCGAGCTGCCGCGCTGCTTCATCTCTGGAAACAGCGCCGGCGCGACTGCGGCCATGTCGGCCGCCTTGGCGCCGGAGATGCCGGAAACCAGATACATCGCGCCGAGCAGCACATATTGCAGGCCGCCGCGCAGATGGCCGATCAGCGACACCAGGAACAGGATCATCGCGCGCGCGAGCCCCGCGATCTCGATCAGGGCGCCGAGCAGCACGAACATCGGCACCGCCAACAGCACCATGTGCGACATGCCCTCGCTGACGCGGCCGGGCACGATCAGGACCGGCACCGTGGTGCTGAAATGCAGGTAGGCCACGGTGGCGAGCAGGAACGTGAAGGCAATGGGCGTGCCGATCACCATGGCGCCGGCGACGAGAACAAAGAAGAAGATGAAGAGATTGTAGTTGCCGAGATCCTCGAGCACCGGCGCGGCAGCATAGAGCGCACCGGCGCCGGCAAGCACCAGCGCCAGCGCGCCGATGATCTGCGGCAGGCTCGCCTGCTGGACCAGCCGGTCGACCGCCGTGAGCAGCATCAGCAGCACGCCGACCAGCATCGCCGCCTCGCGAAAACCTTCGCTGATCTCCAGCACCGGCATCTTGCTGATGATGTGGCTGTCGAGGTGATGCCAGGACGGCATCACCAGCGCCACCAGCACGGTGCAGACCAGCATCAGCCCGAGCGCGTCGGTGCGCGCCCGCCATACCGGCGACAGGTTGCGGACGAACGCGGTGAGCCGCATGTGCTCGGCACGGCGCAGCGCCACGACGGCGCCGAGCATCGCCAGCCAGACGAACAGCACGGTGGCGAGCTCATCCGACCAGATCAGCGGCGCATTGAAGACATAGCGCGCGGCCGTCGCGGCGCCGAGCAGGACCAGCTCGGCGACGACGAGCGCGGCGGCCAGCGCCTCGACCGTGCGGCCGAGCATCTGGTCGAACCGCGCGAACGCGCCATGCGACGGCACGGAGGTCGTCGCTATGATATCAACGGCCATTGCATCCTCCCCGGCTCACACAGGTCGATCGCATTTTCACCGATCGCAGCTGAAAGTCGAAACTACTCGGGCCTCATGGTTCGAGACGCGTCGCAACAGCGACGCTCCTCACCATGAGGGTATAAGTCGCGCCACGTAGTCACTCCTCGTCCTGAGGAGCCCGCCGGAGGCGGGCGTCTCGAAGGACGGCCGCGGGCGCGCGGTCTGCAACGCGGTCGCACGCGCAGTCTTAGAGCTGGCCGACCGACTTCTCCAGCAGGCCCCACGCCTCGGCACCGAACTTGGTCTTCCATTCGGTGTAGAAGCCCGCGGTGCGCAGCGCGTCGCGGAACGGCTTGGTGTCGACCTTGTTGAAGGTGACGCCGGCGGCCTGCATCTCGGCCTGCGCCTTCTCGTTGAAGCTCTGGATGTCCTGCCGCTCCTTGACGGCGGCATCCGACAAAGCCGCGGTGACGGCGTCGCGGACGTCGGCCGGCATGCCATTCCAGCGCGCCGCGTTGGCGAAGATGTAGTGGCCGTCCCAGATGTGGCCGGATAGCGCGATGAACTTCTGCACCTCGTAGAGCTTGGCGCTCTGGATCAGCGCCAGCGGATTCTCCTGGCCGTCGACGATGCGGGTCTGCAGCGCCGCATAGAGCTCGCCGAAATTGATCGGCGTCGGCGCAGCACCGAGCGTCTTGAACAGGGTCACCCACAGCGGATTGCCGGGGACCCGGATCTTGAAGCCCTTGAGGTCGTCGGGCGAGGTGATCGGCTTGGCGCCGGAGGTGATGTTGCGATAGCCGTTGTCGAGGCATTTCGGCAGCACGTGCAGGCCGACCTTGGCGAACTCGCCGCGGACGTGATTGCCGAGATCGCCGTCCATCGCCGACCACACCTGGTCGTAGCTCTCGAACGCGAACGCGACAGCATTGATGCCGCCGATCGGCACCACCGTCTGGTTGACGCCTGATGTCGACATGAAGTCGAGCGCGCCAGAGCGCACCTGCGAGAACATGTCGGGCTCGCTGCCGAGCTGGCTGTTCGGATAGACCTGCAGGTCGACCAGACCATTGGTCTGCTTCTTAATGGCCTCAGAGGCTTCAATGATGCGGACGACGCCAGGATGCGTGGCGGGAAACGCCGTGCCGTAGCGCAGGCGATATTTGGCCGATTGCGCATGCGCGGGCCCGAACGCCAGGGCGGACGCCCCCGCGAGTGCGGTGCCGACAAAGCTGCGACGGGACATGGATGTGGACGAAGACATTGGCAAACCTCCCCTGCCGGCCCACTTGGGGGCCTTTTGTATGTCATTCCTATCCTCAAATCCTATAATGGATACCAAATTAGCTTTCAATAGATAACTTGTATCCAAGTTTTGAGATTGCTATACGACGGCAGCTCACCGTCGAGATGAGCCCTGAGGGCAATGGAGGAACGCGTGAAGAGCCTCGTGGTGGAGCGGCCCGGCCGCCTGTCGATCGAAACCCGCGCCGTTCCTGAGCCCGCCGCCGGCGAGATCCGCATCAAGGTCGAGCGCGCCGGCATCTGCGGCTCCGACATCCATATCCTCCATGGCAGCAATCCATTCGCGCGCTATCCGCGCGTGATCGGCCATGAATTCTTCGGCCGCATCGACAAGCTCGGCGATGGCGTCAACGCACGGCTCGGCGCCCGCGTTGTCGTCGATCCCGTGGTCGCCTGCGGCACCTGCTATCCCTGCTCGGTCGGCCGCCCCAATGTCTGCGCCCAGCTCGCCGTGATCGGCGTGCATCGCGACGGCGGCTTCTCCGAATATGCCTGCGTGCCGGCCGAAAACGCGCATCTGCTGCCTGATAGCGTCGACGACGACAAGGCGCCGCTGGTCGAGCCGTTCTCGATCGCCGCCAACATCACAGACCACACCGGCGTCTTCGCCTCCGACATCGCGCTGGTCTATGGCGCGGGCCCGATCGGGCTGACCGTGATCCAGGTGCTCAAGCACGTCTATGGCGTGAAGCAGCTGATCGTCACCGACCGCATCGATCAACGGCTCGCAGCCGCGCGGGACAATGGCGCCGACCGCGTCATCAACACCGCGCAGACCGCCCTGCCCGCGGCGCTTGCGGACGCCGGCGTGAAGCCGACGCTGATCATCGATGCCGCCTGCCATCCCGCCATTCTGGCTGAAGCCATCGAGATCGCCTCGCCCGCCGCACGCATCGGCCTGCTCGGCTTCTCGGCCGAGCCCTCGACGATCGTGCAGCAGAAGGTCACGGCCAAGGAACTCGCGATCCACGCGTCTCGATTGAACAGCGGCAAGTTCGCCAAGGTGATCGACTGGTTCGCCAGCGGCACCCTGCAGCCGGAGCGCCTGATCACCCACCGCTTCGGGCTCGATGCCTACGCCACCGCGTTCGACACGTTCGAGCACAATCAGACCGAATGCTGCAAAGTGCAGCTGATTTTCTAAGGTCTCGGCATGGATCGCCTCAGCCCCTCAACGCTGCACCGCCTGCCCGCCGGCATCCTGAAGCCGGACTACGACCGCGCGGCGGTCGCAACCGGCATCGTCCATCTCGGCCTCGGCGCCTTCCATCGCGGCCATCAGGCGGTCTACACGGATGCGCTCCTCAAGGATGATCCGCGCTGGGGCATCCTCGGCGTCTCGCTGCGCTCGCCCGACACAAGCGACGCGCTGCAGCCGCAAGGCGGGCTCTACAGCGTGACCGCGAGCGATGGCGCCGGCCAGCAGCGACGGGTCATCGGCGCACTCACCGGACTTGCGGTTGCGCCGCAGGATCCGGCCGGCCTGCTCGCGCGTCTCGCCGATCCTGCGGTGCGCATCGTCTCGACGACCGTCACCGAGAAGGGCTACAGCCACGATCCGGCGACCGGCGCCTTGCGCGCTGATGATCCCGACATTCGTCACGACGCGCTCAATCTCACGCAACCCCGCAGCACGCTCGGCTTCATCATCGGCGGGCTAAAACTGCGGCGGCAGCAGGGCCTGCCGCCCTACGCCGTGCTCGCCTGCGACAACCTTCCCGCCAACGGTCACACCTTGCGCGGCCTCGCGATCGCCTTTGCCGAGCTGGTCGATCGCGATCTCGCCCGCTGGATCGCCGACGCGGTCCGCTTTCCCTCGACCATGGTCGACCGCATCGTGCCCGCCACCACCGACGCCGACCGCGCCGATATCAGCGCCACGCTTGGCCTCGCCGATGCATGGCCCATCGTCACCGAACCGTTCAGCCAATGGGTGATCGAGGATGATTTCGGCGGCGATCGTCCGGCCTGGGACGTCAGCGGCGCGCAGTTCGTCCACGACGTCGCGCCGTTCGAGCTGATGAAGCTGCGGCTGCTCAACGGCGCGCACTCCACGATCGCTTATCTCGGCTATCTCATGGGTTGCGAGACGGTGGCCGCGGCCATGGCCGAGCCCGATCTCGCCGGCCTCGTCGAGGACATGATGCGCGACGAGGTCACGCCGACATTGCCCGCGCTCGGCGGCTTCGACGTGACGGCCTATCGCGCCGCGCTGCTGCAACGCTTCCGCAATCCGGCGCTGAAGCACCTGACATCACAGATCGCGATGGACGGCTCGCAGAAGCTGCCGCAACG
The DNA here is from genome assembly GCF_030159255.1 of Bradyrhizobium sp. SSBR45G. Classification (GTDB taxonomy): domain Bacteria; phylum Pseudomonadota; class Alphaproteobacteria; order Rhizobiales; family Xanthobacteraceae; genus Bradyrhizobium. The sequence goes on from NZ_BSCT01000037.1 coordinate 69,477, forward strand.
CCTGCTCGGCACCAACAGCGACCGGCTGGCCCGCGGCCAGCCGATCACCCGCCTCGCGCTCGCCGTCGCCGGCTGGATGCGCTACGTCAGCGGCACCGACGAGCGGGGCCAGCCAATCGCGCTGCGCGACCCGCTGGCCGCCAAGCTGCGAGCCCTGGCGGATGACGCCGGCCCGGTCGCGAGCAGGCTCGCGCCGGCGTTGTTGTCGCTGACGCCGGTGTTCGGCACGGAGCTACCGAATGATCCTCGCTTCACGCGCGCGGTTGAGGCAGCACTCGACAGCCTCTTCCTGAACGGAACCCGTGCGACTGTCGCGCACACCCGGACGAACGTCGCCTGAAGTCATTGGTCCTAGCCGGACGAACGCGCGACGTCAGCACCGACTACACGTTCGGCAACAGCTTGCCAGGATTCATCAGCCCATGCGGGTCGAGCGTGCGCTTGAGCTGTTGCATCAGCTCCAGTTCGAGCGGCGGCTTGCACAACGGCATCTCGGCGGTACGGAGCTGGCCGATGCCGTGCTCGGCGCTGATCGAGCCGCGGCGGCGGGTGATCTCGTCGTGCACGAGGCGGGTGATGCGCGGGCCTTGGCTGTAGAACTCCGCCTCGCTCATATCGAGCGGACGCATCAGATTGTAGTGCAGATTGCCGTCGCCGAGATGGCCGAACACCATGGGCCGGATGCCCGGCAGCGCCGCGCCGACCGACGCATCCATCATGGCGACGAAATCGGCGATCTCGGCGACGGGAACCGCGATGTCGTGTTTGAGCGCCTTGCCCTCGCGCACCAGCGCCTCCGACACGCTCTCGCGCACCCGCCAGAACGCCTTGGCCTGGGTGCCGTCCTGCGCGACGACGGCGTCGGAGACGAGCTCTCCCGACATCGCCTCGGCCAGCGTGGTTTCGAGCCGCGCAGTCAGCGCGCTCTCGTCGCCGATGTCGCTGAGCTCGATCAGCACCGCGGCCTCAGGCAGCGCCGCAAAGGGCAGACGCGCGTCCGGGATCTGGCGCAGGATCATCTCCAGCGTCGCTGATGTCAGGAACTCGAACGCGGTGAGCCGGTCACCGCAATGCGCGCGGGACAGCTGCAAGAGCTTCAGCGCGGCGGCCGCATCGACGAGCGCGACGAAGGCGGTGGCGCGCGCGGTCGGCTGCGGAAACAGTTTCAGCACCGCGCCGGTGATGATGCCGAGCGTGCCTTCCGAGCCGATGAAGAGATCGCGCAGCGCATAGCCGGTGTTGTCCTTGCGCAGGGAGCGCAGCCCGTCCCAGATGCGGCCGTCCGGCAGCACCACTTCGAGGCCGAGCGTGAGCTCGCGCATCACGCCATAGCGCAGCACGGCGACGCCGCCGGCATTGGCCGCGAGATTGCCGCCGACGGTGCAGCTGCCCTCGGAGCCCAGGCTGAGCGGAAACAGCAATCCGGCCTCGCGCGCGGCGTCCTGCACCTTCGCCAGCACGACGCCGGCATCGACCATGATGGTCTGGCCGATCGGATCGACCGCGCGGATGCTGTTCAGGCGCGACAGCGACAGCACGACCGCCTCGCCGCTCGCATCCGGCGTGGCGCCACCGGACAGGCTGGTGTGGCCGCCCTGCGGCACCACGGCCACGCGGGCTTCGGAACAGGCGACCATGACAGCAGCGACCTCTGCTGTCGATCCGGGGCGCACGACGGCGATCGCCGCGCCGTGATACTTGCCGAGCCAGTCGCGCAGATGAGGCGCCTGGTCCTCGGGCGCGATCAGGACATGAGGGGCGCCGACGATGCCCTGCAGCGTGGTGATCAGCTTCGTCATGGCGCGCGCGTAGACCTTGGAACGTGACGTGGTTGCGAGGCCGACAAACTAACAGGACCCACAAGGGCGGCCCCAATACCAAGTTGTCCGCCGTCCATAATCATTTGTTATGGGTGGAGCTTAAGCGGTCGCCAGCGCCGCCGGCGGGGCGATATGCGGCACGGCGTCGACCAGCGCGCGCGTGTAGTCGGTCTGCGGGTTGGCGAACAGCGCCCGGCTCTCGCCCTGCTCGACGATGACGCCGGTGCGCAGCACGATGGTCCGATCACACATCATGCGCACGACGTTGAGATCGTGGCTGACGAACAGGAAGGCGAGATTGTCCTGGCGCCGGAGCTTGTTGAGAAGCTGCAGCACCACGGCCTGCACGGAGACGTCGAGCGCCGCGGTCGGCTCGTCCAGCACCAGCAGCCGCGGCCTGCAGGCGATGGCGCGCGCGATGCCGACCCGCGCCTTCTGGCCGCCGGACAGCTGATGCGGAAAGCGCTGCAGCAGCTCGCGCGGCAGCCCGACGCGGTCGGCGCATTCCTCGACCCGCTGGCGCAGCGCGTCGCCGGCGCGCATGTTCATCAGCCGCAGCAAGGGATGGGCGATGCAGTCGAACGCGGTGTAGCGCGGATTGAGGCTGTCGTTCGGATCCTGGAAGACGATCTGGATGTCCTTGCGCAGCTCGGAGCGGTGGAAGTCGCGCGCCGGGATCTGGCCGATCGCCTGGCCGTCGAACAGGATCTCGCCCTCGCTCGGATCGATCAGCCGGCAGATCATGCGCGACGTCGTGCTCTTGCCCGAGCCGCTCTCGCCGACGAGGCCGACGCTCTCGCCACCGCGCATGCTCATCGAGAAGTCGGCGACACCGAGCGTGCCGTCATCGAACCGCTTGGCGATCGTCTTGACGTCGAGCAGCAGCGGCGTGCCGTGCGGCGGTGGCGGCAGTTCGGTGATCTCGACCAGCGGGATCCTTTCGCCATCCGGCACCAGGTCCTCGATCCGCGACGTCGCCGTCGGCGAGGCCGCGACCAGCCGCCTGGTGTAGGGATGCTGCGGCCGGTGGAACAGCGTCAGGGGCTCGGCCTCCTCGACCAGCCTGCCCTGCTCCATCACCACGACGCGCGCGCAATAGCGGGCGGCGAGCCCGAGGTCATGCGTGATCAGGATCGTCGCCATGCCGCGATCCGTGGCGATCCGGGCGAGCAGGTCCATCACCACCTTCTGCGTGGTAACGTCGAGGCCGGTGGTCGGCTCGTCGGCGATCAGCAGCGACGGATTGCAGGAGATCGCGACCGCGATCATCACCCGCTGGCACATGCCGCCCGACAATTCGTGCGGATAGGCGCTCATGCGCCGCTCGGGATCGCGGATCTGCACGGCGCGCAGCAGCTGTAGCGCTTCGTCCAGTGCCTCCTGCCGCGACAGCCGGCGATGGGCGAGGATCGCATCCGCGACCTGCTGGCCGACGATGCGAATCGGGTTGAGCGCCGCGCGCGGGTTCTGGAAGATCATCGCCATCGCGGCGCCGTGCAGGCTGCGCAGATCGGCGCCGCCGGCGCGCGTGATGTCCTGGCCCTTGAAGCGGATCTGGCCACCCGTGATGCGGCCGGCCTTGTCGAGCAGATGGGTGATGGCAAAGCCGGTCACCGACTTGCCGGAGCCGCTCTCGCCGACCAGCCCGAGCATCTCGCCCGGCTGCAGCGACAGCGACACGCCGCGCACGGCCTCGACGAGGCCGCGGCGGGTCGAGAACGTTACCTTGAGGTTGTCGACCTCGAGCAGCGGCCTGGTGCCTTCCGATGCGGTCACGTTCGCATCCTCGGATCCAGAATATCCCGCAGGCCGTCGCCGAGCAGGTTGAAGCACAGCACCGCAAACATCAGCGCGAAACCGGGAAACGCCACCAGCCACCACCGCCCGGTCGAGATGAAGCGCGCGCCCTCGGCGACCATGATGCCCCATTCCGGTGTCGGCGGCTTGACGCCGAGGCCGATGAACGACAGTCCCGCGGCGTTGAGGATGGCCCAGCCGAGATTGAGCGACATCTGCACCGCCATCGCCGGCAGCACGTTCGGCAGCAGGAAGCGCAGCACGACGGCGACATGGCTTTCGCCGCAGGCCCGCGCAGCCTCGACCCAGCCGAGATTGCGGCGGATGTTCACTTCGGCGCGGGCGAAGCGGATGTAGAACGGCAAATTGATGATCGCGGTCGCGATCACGATGTTCTCGACCCGGTTGCCGAGCGCGGCGACCATCGCCATCGCCAGCACGAACAGCGGGAACGCCATCAGCACGTCGACGAAGCGGCCGACCGCCTTGTCCAGCCGCCCGCCGCTATAGCCGCACAGCGCGCCGATCACCGAGCCGAGCGCGAAGGACACGGCGACCGCCGTCACCGCAATCGTGAGGTCGAGCCGGCTCGCGACGATCAGGCGACTGAGCACGTCGCGGCCGAGCTGGTCGGTGCCGGCCCAGTGCGCTGCGCTCGGCGGCTGTAGCGCCACAGAGACCTCGGAGGCGATGGGATCGTAAGGCGCGAGCCACGGCGCAAAGATCGCGATCAGCGCCAGCAGCAGCGCGCCGCCCGCGGCGACTGCGGTGACCGGATTGCCGCGCAGCACGAAGGCGGTGTGGCGCAAGGTGGATGAGGTCTCGATCGTGCTCATCTGCAACCGCTCATGCCACCGTCGCCCTGGGATCGGCGATGCCATAGAGCACATCGACCAGGAGATTGACGATCACGAAGATCGTCGCCATCAGCAACACGAAGCCCTGCACCGGCGCATAGTCCGAGACCAGCAGCGCATCGAGCGCATAGGAGGCGACCCCCGGCCAGGAGAACACCTTCTCCACCAGCACATTGGCGCCGAGCATGGTCGAGAACACGATGCCGGCGATGGTGATGACGGGAAGGATCGCGTTGCGCAGCGCATAGGTCACGACGATGCGCCACCACGACAGCCCGACCGAGCGCGCGGTGCGCACGAAATCGCTGCCGAGCGAGACCAGCATCGAGGCTCGGGTGATGCGCGCCAGCGGCGCGATGACGAACAGCGCCATGGTCAGCGCGGGGAGCATCAGCTGCCGCGCCGCCGCCCACCATCCCTCGAGATCGCCGGCGAGCAGGAAGTCGATGATCAGGAAACCCGTCCGCTGCGGCGGCAGCGTCGCGAAGATGTCGATGCGGCCGGTCGGGTCAGGCGCCCAACCGAACAGATAATAGAACACGTAGATCAGCAGCAGGCCGGAGACGAAGGTCGGCACGCAGACGCCGAGCGAGCAGAACAGCCGCACGCCGTGATCGACCAGCGAGCCCGGCCTGAGCGCGGCGAGCACCCCGAGCGGCACGGCAGAGATCAGTGCGATCAGCAGCGCCGTCAGCGTCAATTCGAGCGAGGCGGGCAGCCGCTCCTTCAGATCCTTGGCGACGGCCTGACCGGTCATCATCGAGCGGCCGAGATTGCCGCGGCCGACGTCGTAAAGATAGATCGCGAGCTGGTTCGGCAGCGGCTTGTCGAGGCCGAGCTGCTTGCGGATGACCTCGATCTCCTCCTGGCCAGCATTGGGGCTGGAGGCGAAGAACACGGCCGGGTCTCCCGGCAGCACGCGCATCAGCAGGAAGGTGAAGACCAGGACCCCGAACAGCGCCGGCAGCGACGAGACGAAGCGTCGTCCCGCCCGCACCAAGGTTGCGCCGATCGTGCCCATGAGTTTGCCGTCTCCTAAAACTTTATCATCATTGACGCACACCGGAGCGCTGCGCTCGGTATCACCTCGCCCCGCCTGCGGGGAGAGGTCGGATTGCATCGAAAGATGCAATCCGGGTGAGGGGGTACAGGTCTCACCACGTACACTCCCCGTGCGTCTGCCCCTCTCCCCGTAAGAACGGGGCGAGGGAGCGCACCGTCTCCGGCGATGGCCTTACTTCCGGCTCAGGTTACGATAATCCACCTGCCGGGTGAACTGGTAGACGTAGCCGTCCACCGTCGGCTGCATCACCGCATCCTGTGCCGCCTGCCAGATCGGGATCTGGAACATCTGGTCGAAATGGATGGCGTTGAGCGCCTTGCCCTGATCCTCATACTTGGCCTTGTCGGCCTCGAAGCGCGCTTCCTGCGCGATCTTCTCCAGCTCGGCATTGTCGGTGGACGAGTAGTTCCAACGCTGCTTGCCGGTGTAGAAGTTACGGTAGAAATAGTCGGTCGAGGGCAGCCAGGCAACAATCCCCTCGGTGAAGAACGGCAGCTTCTTCTCGTTGATCGCGGTCGACATCTGCGCATCCGGCAGCTTCTGGATATCGACCTTGATGCCGATCTTGCCAAGCTGCTCCTTGACCAGCGCGGCCATCGGCTCGGCGGTCGCGGCCTGGCCGACATTGAAGCTGAAGGTGGTCGAGAAGCCGTCGGGCATGCCGGCCTCCTTCAGATACGCCTTGGCCTTCTCCAGATCGAGCTTGATCGGCTGCGGGATCGGATAGCCGCCGCTCGGCGGCTTGCCGTCCGCCCAGGTCGCGCCATAGAGCGGCGCGCCGCGGCCGAACAACGCCGCCTTGAACATGTCGTCATAGGGCAGCGCATAGGCGATGGCGCGGCGCACGTTGACGTTGTCGAACGGCGGAATGGTGTTGTTCATCGAGATGAAGGTCACCGCATTGTATTGCGGCGTCGAGATCACCTTCAGCTTGGCCTTGCCTTCGAGCGACTGCACGTCGCTGGCCTGCAGGTCGATGACGAGATCGGCATCGCCGCGCTCGACGAGGTTGGCACGCGTCGCCGGCTCCGGCACCGACTGGATGATCAGCCGCTTGAACGCCGCCGGCTTGTCCGGCGTGCCACGATTCCAGGCCTCGTTGCGCTTGGCGATCACCTGCTCGCCCGGCTTGAAGGTCTCGACGATATAGGCGCCGCTGCCGGCCGCATTCTCCTTGGTCCAGTTCAGCGCCCACGGATCTTCAGCCGTCGCATGCGACTTGGCGAGCTTGGAGTTGATGATGATCGGATAGACGGTCGCGAGATTCGGTAGCGCCAGCTTGTCCGGCTTCGGCAGCGTGACCTCGAACGTCAAGGGATCAATCACCTTGAACTGATCGGCCGATGTCAGCGAGCCCGTCAGCAGCTGTGCCTTGCCGAGGATCGGCGCGGTCACACAACGGTCGAGCGACCATTTGACGTCCTCGGCCGTCACCGGCGAGCCGTCCTGGAACTTGGCATCGGGCCGCAGCTTGAAGGTGATCTTCAGACCGTCGGGGCTGACGGAATAGGATTCGGCGAGCTCGCCGGTGATGGTGTCGAGATCGAACACCCACTTACCATTGAGCTGCTTGCGGCCGAACGACACCAGCCGGTCATAGCTCGACATCGACAGCGCGAAGGCTTCGCGCGTCGAACCCGGAATGTTCGGATCGAGCGTGTTGACGGTCGCGCCGGTGACGTAGCGCAGCGTCTCGGCGCGGCTCTGCGCATGCGCCGTGGGCGCCGCGAGTGTCACCGCGAGCAATGCGGTCGCCGCGAACAACGAACGTTTGGACATTTCGAAACTCATCGCCCCTGTTCCTTCAATAGTCTCAAAATCCGGGACTAACACCTCACCGGCGACGCCTGCGCATCATCTGGCGGCAAAGCAGCAAATCACGTGCCACGTGAAATGACGAGAGGCACTTGCATGACGCGGCGCGACAATGGCTCGCTTGCGCCATCGATCGCTCATGCGCGCTCGCCTGCGGTGTCGCGGCGCACGGTGGCCTGCTTCACGTCGTAGGCCTGGAACGCCGCCCAATGCCTGTCGATATCGGCCTTGAACAGGCCGCGCGTGATCCCATGCACCAGCTTCGGCACGGCCGTGGTCATCGCGTTGATGGACGAGCCCGATGCGCCGAAGCTCATCGTCGACGCGATCGCGAACACATGGATGTCGCCGATCCAGGGTGTCTCGCCTGGCCTGCGCTCGCACAGCGCATAATCGTCGCCGAGATAGGGAAAGGCGCCGAGCCGCTCGTTGCGCTCGCTCTCGTCGGGCGTGTAGCGGTCGGACCATCGCGCGATGTTCGCAGCGAAGCGCTGCAGCTCGGGGCGCCGTGCAAAATCCATCGTGATGCCGGTGGCGCTGATGACGAAGTCGGTGATGACCTCGCCCTTCGCCGTCTGCAGCACGACACCATCAGCCGTCTCGCGCGCGGCCGTCACGGGCGCGCCCTCATGCAGGTGGAAACCGGCGTGCCGCGCACAGCGATCGTATGTGTGCTGAGGAAAGCCCTCGCGCAACTCGAGGACGGCGCGCATGAAGCGCCAGCGCCAGGCATCGTCGAGCTCGGAGAAGTGCCGGAGGAAGCCGCGGAAGGTCAGCCAGCGGTAGGGCTGGATCAGCTGGATTTCCGCGCGGCGGCACAGCAGGTCGACGCGCGCCGCGCCGGCTTCCAGCGCGACGGCGGCGTTGTCGAAAGCCGACGCGCCAGCGCCGATCACGGCGACGCGGCGGCCGCGCAAGGCGTCGAAATCGATCTCCACCCCCGAATGGACGCAACGTGTCTCCGGCAGATGACGCAGCGGCGCCGGAATGCTCCAGTCACCCATGCCTTCCTGCCCGGTCGCCAGCACAATCTTGCGCGCGTGAAGGATCGTCTCACCATCCTTGCTGCGCACGGTCGCGCGCAGCAGGCCCTCGGCAGCCGGCGCGATATCGATGATTTCGCAGCCGTTGCGCACGGGAAGATCGAGCACCTCGCGATACCACGCGAGATACTCTGCCCAATATTCGCGCGGAATGAGACCAAGATCGCGCCAGCTCTCGCCGCCGAACCTGGCCTCGTGCCACGCCTGATAGGTCAGGCAGGGAATATCGAGATCGGGCCCGGTGAAATCCTTCGGGCTGCGCAGGGTCGGCATGCGCGCATACGTTCGCCACGGACCTTCGCGGCCCGCCTCGGCCTTGTCGAGCACGAGGATGTTGCTGACGCGCGAACGCAGCAGCGCAAACGCGGTCGCAAGGCCCGACTGGCCGCCGCCGACGATCAGCACGTCAAGCGCAGGCCGGCCATCGGGACCGGTGACAGGCGTCAGCCATGGCATGCTGGGATGCGCGATCCTGGAAAGATCGCTGCGAACTTGGGCCGTCAGCGCGGCAAGGCCGTCACTCATGCCGGCCACCGGATCAAACACGCGCATTCGCGATCGACACGCTTGCTGTCGCTCACGCTCTCTCCATCAGTCATGTCACCCGGCCCGCGAAGCTTAGCAAAGCACACCTGCAGCCGACCATACCGATTTGTCCGCCGCCCATAACAGCTTGTTATGGGATCGCCGCCCCGGCTAAAGTCCGCCACACCCAGCAGCGAGACAAGAGGTCGCATGCCGCTCAATCTGCGCCAGATCGAGGTGTTCCGCGCCATCATGATAACAGGCTCGATCAGCGGCGCCGCGCGGCTGCTCACGGTCTCGCAGCCGGCGGTCAGCCGCCTGCTCGCCTACACCGAGGACGGCTTGAAGCTGAAGCTGTTCGAGCGCATCAGCGGCCGGGTACAGCCGACGCCGGAGGCCAAGCGCCTGTTCGCCGAGGTCGAGCACATTCACCGTGGCGTCGCGCGCATCAACGATCTCGCCGACGAGCTGCGCGCCGGCGGCACCGGCACGATCCGCGTGGTCGCGAGCCCGAGCGCGGGATACGGCATGGTGCCGGAGGCGCTCGCGCGGCTGCGCAGCCGTTTTGCCGACCTGCGCGTCGAATTTGAATCGCTGACGCTGCTGGAGATCGTCAGCCGCGTCGGCACCGCACGCGCCGATCTCGGCATCACCGTGCTGCCGGTCGACGAGCCGACGGTGGCCGTGGAGGCGATCGCGGAAGGCGCGCTGCACGTCATCATGCCGGCCGATCACGCGCTGGCCAGGCTGCGCAGCATCCGGCCGAAGGACATGGCGCCCTATCCGCTGGTCGGCTTCGGCCCGCAGACGCCCTATGGCCACATCGTTAGCTCAGCCTTGGCCGGCGGCCCGGAGCCGACCACGATCGTGCGCTACACGCCCGACGCCTGCGCCATGGTGCGATCAGGCGCGGGCCTCGCCGTCGTCGACGAATTCGTCCTGCGCGGCCGCGCCTGGCCCGACCTCGCCGCCCGCCCGCTCGCACCGAAGACGCCGATGCGCGCTTATCTGCTGACCCCACGCTTCGAGCCGCTGTCGCGCAATGCCGCGGCGCTCGCGGATATCCTGCGCGGACGTGACCGGAAGGCGACGGCGAAACGTTGAGACGTCATGGACCTATGTTAAAGTCGAACTCTCGCCGCGAAGACGGAGGGCTCCCCTCCCCCTTGCGGGCAGGGCTATCGCATGTGGCCGAGGAGTTCGAAAAGGAAGGCATCGTTCCAGCCGGCGCGCTTGAGCTTGAGACGCAACGAGGTCGATGTGTCGGGGTGGGCTCTGGCGACGTTGAGGGCCAGTCGCCTGAGCACGGCAAGGTTGGCGGGGC
>NZ_BSCT01000038.1 GCF_030159255.1 Bradyrhizobium sp. SSBR45G
ACCTCTTAGCCCGAGGCGAAGTGTGAATCCGGTAGCCCCTTGCGGGAGAGGGCATGTAGGAAAGTGCAGCAAGCTCGATTAGGTGAGGGGTATGCTTCCGCAATGTCGTCCGCGGTGAGATACCCCTCACCCGATCGAGTACGTGGATGGGCCGGAGATGCCCTCTCCCGCAAGGGGAGAGGGCGCATTCATGTGCACCTGCTACGTTTGCAGGGTCATCGCCTACCCATGCCCGTGCGGCCGCAGCGCGCGGCCCAAGGCCATCAGGGGGAAGTAGTGGCGGTACATGCCATAGCGCAGCATGAACGCGCGGGAGAGTTCCGGGCCCTGCATCAGCCGCTCCGACAGCGCGGGATCGTTCAGCTTGATGGTCTGGCCGACGCCGTAGCCGGGGAAGCCGGTGCCGGTGAATTCCGGCTCGTCCCAGGTCCCGGCCGACTGGCGCTCGACCAGCCACATGCAGCCGCGCTCGATCGCGTCCTTGTCATCAGGCCGGTTGGCGGCGAGCAGCGCCATCAGCGCCCACGCGGTCTGCGACGCCGTGGCGGTGCCGCGGCCGACCGCGCTGATGTCCATGTAGGAGGCGCAGCTCTCGCCCCAGCCGCCATCGGCCTGCTGGTGGGCGACCAGCCAGTCGCAGGCGCGGCCGATATAGGGCAGGCTCATGTCCTCGCCGATCGCGGCCAGCGCCGGCAGCACCGCGCCGGTGCCGTAGACGTAGTTGACGCCCCAGCGGCCGAACCACGGACCGCTCGGCTCCTGCTCCCGTCGGATATAGTTCAGCGCCTGCACCATGGACGGATGGTTGCGCGAGATGCCGAGCTTGCCGAACGCCTCGACGATGTGGGCGGTGACGTCGACCGACGGCGGATCGAGCGCCTCGCCATAATCGCAGAACGGAATCTTGGTCAGGATCTTCTGGTTGTTGTCCTTGTCGAAGGCGCCCCAGCCGCCGCCCTGGCTCTGCATGCCGATCAGCCAGTCGACGCCGAGCTGGATGGCCTCGTCGATGCCCTTCGCCTTCCATTTCGGATCATGGCGCAGCGGCGCCAGCGCGATCAGCGCGACGGCGGTGTCATCGGTGTCGGGATAGAAGGCGTTGGCGTATTCGAACGCCCAGCCGCCCGGCTTGACGTGCGGCAGCTTCATCGACCAGTCGCCGGGCACGCGCACCTGCCGGTCCAGCACCCAGTTGACCGCCTTGTCGACGGCTTCGGGATAATCGCCAAGCACGCCGGCATCGTCGAAGGCGAGCAAAGTGAGGATCGTGTCCCACACCGGGCTGTTGGTGGCCTGGATGTAGGTGGCCTCGCCGACATCGACGCGCCAGCCGGGATCGTTCAGTGCATCGAGGCCCTTCGCGAGCACCGGATGGTTGAGCGGATAGCCCTCGGAATAGAGCGCCATCAGGCCGTAGATCCAGGGCGGCTGGATGCCGCCCCAGGCGCCGTCGAAATCCTGGTGACGGATCATCCATTCCAGCACGCGGCTGCGGGCTGCGGGCCGGAACAGCCCGAGATTGAGCCGATCGCCGAAGTTCTGCAGCGCATGCAGCACCTTGTCGGCGCCGCGGAAGAACTTGTCCCAGCCGCCGGCATTGGCCTTGACCGGCAGGTCGTAATCGAACGACCTGCGCCCGTGCGGAAACAGCGCGTCGAGCCGGTTCTCGGGCGCCAGCGGGCGGCTCGGCCGCCGTGCCGACAACACTGCGATCGGCATCAGGGTGGCGCGCGCCCATTGCGCGAAATTGTAGATCGAGAACGGAAACCAGAGCGGAAACCAGATCACCTCGGGCGGGATGTTCGGCGTCTTCTCCCACGGCCATTCGCCGATCAAGGCGAGCCAGTAGCGGGTGAAGACGCGGATGTTGCGCAGGCCGCCCTTGGCCTCGATCCATTCACGGGCGCGGCGCACCGGCGGCTCGTCGTCGCGGAAGCCAAGCGAGCGGAGCGCCGCATAGGCCTCGACCGTGGCATTGATGTCGCCATTGGGGGCGCCGAAATAGACCTGCCAGGCGCCGTCGGGACGCTGGCTGTCGAGCAGCGACTGGCCCAGCCGCTTGCGCAGCGGATGGTCCTCCAGCCCCATGAACCACAGCGCGAGGCACCATTGCGCCTCCATGCAGGCGTTGGACTCGGCGCGGCCGACCCAGTGGCCGTCCGGCTTCTGGCTGGCGATCAGCCAGTCGGAGGCCGCCCGCACCGTCGATTGCAGGGCCGTCGCATAGTTTCCCGGGTCGCGCGAGGCGCGCGCGGAGGCCGAGCTGGTCAGCGTCATCACAATCCCTCTGGCGGCCTCACAGCGCCGCTGCAGCAGTCGAATTCACCCCGCCCTATAGGGAATTTCGCCGCCAAATCCAATCAACTGGCCGTAGTGGACCAGATCAAAGGACGAACGAAGTGCGTACACAGGGCGGCCGGGCGCCTCTGCATAGCGCGCCCATTCTTGCCGCGGTGTGACGCTGCTCACGCGGCGAGGCGGGGAGAGTTGTCAAATGGGCAGGTAATTGCGCAGGACAGGCAGAAAGAAGATCGCGACGGTGATCAAGAAGCCGATCGCCCACAGGATCGAGCGCAGCGCGGGCCGGTTGCCCACATATGTGAGCACATAGGCGCTGCGCACGATCAGGAACAACACCGACAGCTCGTTGATCAGGTTCTGCGGCGCCCCGCGGAACTCGGCCAGCAGCACGGCTGCCGCGAAGAACGGGAACGCCTCGATGCCGTTCTGATGGGCCCCCAGCGCACGCTCGCGGATGCCGCCATCGTAGAACCCGGGATCACGCGGTCTGGCATTATCGTAGCGCCCGGCCTGTCCGGCGCTGATCCATTTCACGGGAACGATCGTTACCAGGTACAGCACGACACTGGCGAAAATGCACAATTCTGCAATCGTCATGGCTCCTCCGGCCCGATGACATCGGTGAAATGGCCCTTATCTTGACAATGCCGAAACAAGCCGCCAAGCCACGTCCTTCACTCGTCACGGGCATCATGACCGCCGCCATCTCTCTGGACAATGCCAGGCCTGTTGATACCAGGCCGTTGCCGGTCGCGAGCGCTGCGCGCGCTGGCGTGCTGTTGGTCAATCTCGGCACGCCCGATACGGCGGACGCCGCCGGCGTGCGGGTGTATCTGAAGGAATTCCTGTCCGACCGCCGCGTGATCGAGGACCAGGGCCTGCTGTGGAAGATCATCCTCAACGGGATCATCCTCAACGTCCGGCCGCGCAAGAAGGCCAAGGACTACCAGTCGATCTGGAACACCGAGCTGAACGAATCGCCGCTGAAGACGATCACTCGCGCGCAGAGCGAAAAGCTGGCGGCCAGCATCGCCGATCGCAGCCACGTCATGGTCGATTGGGCGATGCGCTACGGCAACCCGTCGATCAAGGCCGGTATCGAGGGCCTGATGGCCAAAGGCTGCGACCGCATCCTGGTCGTGCCGCTCTATCCGCAATATTCGGCCGCGACGTCGGCCACGGTGTGCGACGAGGCGTTCCGCGTGCTGGGGCAAATGCGCGCCCAGCCGACCCTGCGGGTGACGCCGCCTTATTACAACGACGATTTCTACATCGAGGCGCTCGCCGTCTCGATCGAGGATCACCTCAAGACGCTGCCGTACAAGCCCGAGCTGATCGTGGCCTCGTTCCACGGCATGCCCAAGGAATATGTCGACAAGGGCGATCCCTATCGCGAGCAGTGTATCGCGACCACCGAACTGTTGCGCAAGCGGCTCGGCATGGACGACACCAAGCTGATGCTGACCTTCCAGTCGCGCTTCGGCTTCTCGGAGTGGCTGCAGCCCTACACCGACAAGACCATCGAGAAGCTTGCCAAGGACGGCGTCAAGCGCATCGCCGTGGTCATGCCGGGCTTCTCGGCCGACTGCCTGGAGACGCTGGAGGAGATCTCCGGCGAGAACTGCGAGATCTTCAAGCACAATGGCGGCGAGGAATTCTCCGCCGTGCCATGCCTGAACGACAGCGCCCCGGGCATGGAGGTGCTGCGGCAATTGGTGCTGCGCGAGCTCCAAGGCTGGCTCTGAGCCGGTCCGATGACGGTATTCTGCCGCTCGCTAGGTCAACCGAGCGCAGCTGCAAGGCCGGTTTTCGGTTGGATTGCGAAAATACTTTCCTGAACCGCGCCCCTCGGACCCCCGACAAACTCACGCGGCAATCCCTAGATTGTGATGGCTGCAGAGTTCGGTGAGGAGACGATTTTCTCCTCCCTTGGAGGGTCCATGAGCGGTTTCGAGATTTTTGTCATAGGACTGGCGCTGCTGGTCGTCCTCACGCTGGTCGCCGGTGTCAAGACGGTGCCGCAGGGGTTCGACTGGACCGTCGAGCGGTTCGGCAAATACACCGGCACCCTGTCGCCGGGCCTCAACATCATCGTGCCGTTCTTCGACCGCATCGGCCGCAAGGTCAACATGATGGAGCAGGTGATCGACATCCCCGAGCAGGAGGTGATCACCAAGGACAACGCCACCGTGACGGTGGACGGCGTCGCCTTCTACCAGGTGTTCGACGCCGCCAAGGCGAGCTACGAGGTGTCGAATCTCAACCAGGCGATCGTCACCTTGACCATGACCAACATCCGCTCGGTGATGGGCGCGATGGATCTCGACCAGGTGCTGTCGCATCGCGACGAGATCAACGAGCGGCTGCTGCGCGTCGTCGACGCCGCAGTGTCGCCCTGGGGCCTCAAGGTCAACCGCATCGAGATCAAGGACATCGTGCCGCCGGCCGACCTGGTCGAGGCGATGGGCCGGCAGATGAAGGCCGAGCGCGTCAAGCGTGCCGACATCCTGCAGGCCGAGGGCCAGCGGCAGTCGGAAATTCTCCGCGCGGAAGGTGCCAAGCAGAGCCAGATCCTGCAGGCCGAAGGCCGCCGCGAGTCGGCGTTTCTCGACGCGCAGGCGCGCGAGCGCGCCGCGGAGGCCGAGGCCAAGGCGACGCAGATGGTGTCGGAGGCGATCTCGAAGGGCGACGTCGCCGCGCTCAACTACTTCATCGCCGACAAATACATCAAGGCGTTCGGTCAGCTCGCCGACTCGCCGAACCAGAAGGTGATCATGCTGCCGCTGGAGGCGACGGGCATGCTGGCCTCACTCGCCGGCATCGGCGAGATCGCCAAGGCGACCTTCGGCGAGAGCGCGACCTCGGCCGTGGCGGCGCGCCGCGGTGGCTCGGTGCCGTCGGCACGCGCGACGCCGAATCCGCCGATACCGCCGCAATCATAGGCAGGGGAGGTCGTTCATGAGCGACATGTTCGTCACGCTCGGCACCTGGAACTGGTTGATCTTCGGCATCATCCTGATGGCGCTGGAGCTGCTCGCGCCGGGCATCTTCCTGTTCTGGCTCGGCCTCGCGGCGCTTTTGGTCGGCCTGATCTCGTTCGTGATCGCGCCCGGATGGCAGCTGCAGATCCTGCTGTTCGCGCTGTTCGCGATCGCCGCCGTGCCGCTATGGCGCCGCGTCGCCCGCGCCAGCGCCAGGCCATCGCAGGACAATCCGTTCCTCAACCGCCGCTCGGCCGCCCTGGTCGGCCGCGAGTTCACCTTGGAGAAGCCGATCGTCGGCGGCAACGGCACCGTCCGCATCGACGACACGGTCTGGCGCGTCGCCGGCCCGGACACGCCGGCCGGCAGCCGCGTCCGCATCGTCCAGGCCGATGGCGCCCAGCTGACGGTGGCCGCGGCGTAGGCCTGCGAGGCGAGTGATCGTTTGAGTCCGCGGCCTCACCACGTCATTGCGAGCGAAGCGAAGCAATCCAGAGTCGCGCGCTTAGCCCTGGATTGCTTCGTCGCTTCGCTCCTCGCAATGACGGGGAGAGAGCGGGGGTTAATTCTGCAGCCTGACGCCGAGCATCACGACCGTGCCCGACGAGCCGGCGCCCGCAATGTTGGAGTCCAGCTTGTCGTAGCGCAGCGTGCCCTTGACCCAGAGACTGCGCGTCATCTTGTAGACGAGGTTGCCTTCCGCCGAATAGGTCCGGTCGTTGCGGCCATAGCCCTGGTAGTCGAGCGTGCCGAAGGTGAATTTGCCGATGCCGGTCAGCCAGCGCCGGAAGTCGTGGTCGACCTGCACCGTGTAGGTGCGCACCAGCACGCCGGAGGCGCCGGCCACGGTGGTCTCCGCAACCTGCGTGTCGGAGAAGAACCGCGCTGTCGTGAGCGGCGTCGCCGACCACACCAGCGAGGCCGAGGTGAGAAAGCCCTGCAGGCGGTTGAGCCGGGGATCGGTGTAGCTGCGGGTGGCGTAGCCGAGCGAGAGCTCGCCGGTCAAAAGCCGGGTGAACTCGAACGAGGTGCCGGCCTTGGCGTAGCCGCCGGCCGAATCGCGCTGGTAGCCGGAGCGGTCGAACTGCTGGTCGTAGTTGCGGGTGTTGCCCTGGACCTCGGCAAACGGCTTCAGGCCGGGCGTGACCTCGTAGGACACCCGGCCGATGCCGCCGAACTGGTTGTAGTTGCGGTCGTCGTTCGACGTCATCGTGCCGTCGGTCAGCTTGCTCTCTTGATAGCTGGTGCGGTCGGCGGTGGCGCCGGCCGAGATCTGCAGCCGGTTGAAGCGCTGGTCGACGCCTATGGTGGTGCCGAGCGTGGTGTAGATCGGATAGCGCGCCAATCCAGCCTGCACGCTCGGGCTGCCGGGATTGTCGGTTGCTGCGCGTAAGCGGAGCTGGGCGCCGACCGAGGTGTCGCGGGTGACGTCGAGGCGGCCGTCGACATGGCCGGTGAAATCGGGGCGGTCGAGTGTGGTCGGCGCGGAATTGATGCCGCCGTCCATGATGGCGGGCAGGGTGCTGCCATAGCCGGTGAAGGAGCCGCGCAGGTCGGCGACCACGGCGTGGCGGTCCCAGTTGGACACCGCCAGGAATTCCGGCGCGATCATCCACGCCGGCATGCCGCGCGCATTGGCGAGTCGGGCCGGGTTGCTGTCATAGCCGGCCGACAGCTCGACCGCGCCCTTGACCAGGAACGGCCCGACATAGTCACCGACCGCGCCGAACGGGTCGTCATCGATGCGCAGGCGCCGGCGCGCCGGCTGGCCTGGGACGGTGCCCGCCATGGCGGCCGGGACCGGCTGCCGGTTGGCGGACGCCGAGGGCGGCAGGGTCGGGCGCAGTTGGCCGGCGAGATCGCCGGACGAGGGCGTGCCGGGTCCCGGCGCCGGCCTGGGCCGCGCCTGGGCGGGGTAGTATTTCGGCTTCTTGCGCGTCCGGTTCAGCGAATCATAGCCGACATCGGCCGCGCCGCTGGCGGCGGGGACGCCGGGCAGGGGGACGCGGTTGGTGCGGGATGCGGAGCCGGCCGGAGCTGGCGTGGACGGCACCCCGGGGTTTGTGACGGCATCGGAGAGGCCGCTGACCGCGGTCCGCCGCAATGGCGATTCCTGCGGAGCCAGAAAGCCGTCGCGCACCGGTCGGAACACGTCGATGGTCTGGGACTGGGCCGGTCCGGCGCCGAGCAGCAGGCAGATGGCGGAGGCGCCGCGCCACATCGCGCGCCCTGCGCGGCCGCTGTCAGGCCTCCACCCCACGATGAAATACTCCAACAAAATCAATTGCGTCGTCGGGGAATCCCGCGTCGCCGGCCAACACCGTCGTTAAGGGAGTAAAAACAAATATGGTTAATGGGCTGTTGATGACGCCTTGCTGCCTTACCCATGCTAAAGAGCGGCGCCTGACTGTTTCAGCCTTGGAAGCGAGAATGCCGAGATCGAAGCCGTTGACCGAAGCCCCTCCCGCCAACGCGGATATCCAATCGGCGCTGCGCACGCTCGACGCCGGCAGCAACGGCATTGCCGCGATCTCGGCTGCGTTGCGCGGTCCGCTGGGCCCGGCCTTTGCGGCCGCCGTCGAGCTGATCCGCCAGGCCAAGGGCCGCGCCATTCTCACCGGACTCGGCAAGTCCGGCCACGTCGCGCGCAAGATGGCCGCGACCCTGGCCTCGACCGGCACGCCCGCCTTCTTCGTCCATTCCGCCGAGGCCGGCCATGGCGATCTTGGCATGATCACCTCCGACGACGTCGTCATCGCGCTGTCCTGGTCCGGCGAGCAGCCGGAGATGAAGACGCTGGTCAATTACACCAAGCGTTTCGCCATCCCGATGATCGCGATCACGTCGAACGCGCAATCGTCGCTGGGGCAGGCCGCGCGCATCGTGCTCGAGCTGCCCCGGGCGCGCGAAGCCTGTCCGCACAATCTGGCGCCGACCACCTCGACCCTGATGCAGGCCGCGATCGGCGATGCGCTCGCGATCGCGCTGCTCGAAGGCCGCGGCTTCACCGCGCTCGAATTCGCCAATTTCCACCCGGGCGGCAAGCTTGGCGCCATGCTCAAGCACATCTCGGACCTGATGCGCTCGGGCGACGCGGTGCCGCTGAAGCCGCTCGGCACCGGCATGACCGATGCGCTGGCCGAGATGTCGGCCAAGGGGCTGGGCTGCGTCGTCATCGTCGACGGTCGCGGCCATGTCGCGGGGATCATCACCGACGGCGATCTCCGCCGGAAGATGCGCGCCGATCTGTTGTCCGTCTCGGTGGACGAGATCATGACCGCCAACCCGCGCACCGTCCGCCGCGAGGCACTCGCCTCCGAGGCGCTGGAGATCCTGAACTCCGCCAAGATCACGACCTTGATCGTGACCGACGGCGCCAAGCCCGTCGGTATCCTGCACATGCATGATCTCTTGCGCGCCGGGGTAGCGTGATCTCACCCGCCGTCATTGCGAGGAGCGTAGCGACGAAGCAATCCAGAGTCCTTGTTCAGCCCCAGGATTGCTTCGCTTCGCTCGCAAGTCGAACGCGAGCTTGCCGCTAGAGCTGTACTCATGCCTCCCGACTTCGATCTCGACAAATACATCACCCGCAGCGGCTATCGCGGGCCGCTGGCGCCGACGCTTGAAACGCTGAGCGGGCTGCAGGCGGCGCATGTCGATGCGATCGCGTTCGAAGGCATCGATCCGCTGCTCGGCCGGCCCGTGAACATCGATCTCGCCGCGGTGCAGGCCAAGATCGTCGACGGCCGCCGCGGCGGCTATTGCTTCGAGCAGAATGCGCTGCTGAAGGCGGCGCTGGAGGCGATCGGCTTTGCGGTCACGCCGCTGTCGGCGCGGGTGCGTTGGCGGCTCGATGCGGATGCGCCGCTGACGCCGCGCACGCATATGATGCTCAAGGTCGACCTGCCGGAGGGCCCCTATCTCGCCGATGTCGGCTTCGGCTCCTGCCTGCTCGATACGCCATTGCGGATGGTGCCCGACATCGAGCAGCCGACAGTGATGGGGACGTTTCGTCTGACGTTGTCTGACGGGCTGCACTGGCTCGCGGCCAAGCAGCCGGCCGGCTGGCGCATGATGTACGTGTTCGATCTCGTGCCGCAGATCCATGCCGACTATGTGCTCGGCAACTGGTTCACCTCGACCAGCCCGTCGACACCGTTCACCTCGGTGCTGATCCTGGAGCGTCTGACATCAGAGGCGCGCTACCGGCTCGTCAACCGCCGCTTCGTCATCGAGGCGCGCGATGGTGAGGTGAAGAGCGAGCGCATCATCGAGACGCCGGAAGCGCTGCGGAACGTGATCGATGAGGTGTTCGGCGTGGCGCTTCCCGTGCCGGCGGATGATGTCTGGGCGCGGACCGAGAGCTGAGCGCGCGACGATGGCCGACGCCTTTCAGCTCGACAGATATCTCGCCCGCATCGGCTATTCCGGGCCCCTGAGACCAGATCTCGCGACGCTCACGGCGCTGCAGGCCGCGCATGTCGACGCGATCCCGTTCGAGGCGCTCGATCCGCTACTGGGGCGCCCGGTACTGGTCGATCTGCCCTCGGTCGAGCAGAAGCTCGTATTCAGCCGGCGCGGCGGCTACTGCTTCGAGCAGAGCGTGCTGTTCCAGGCGGTGCTGGACGCGATCGGATTCAAGGCCATCGGTCTCACCGGGCGGGTGCGCTGGCGTTCGGCTCCTGGCGATCCGCTCGGACCGCGACAGCACATGATGCTGCTGGTCGAGCTCGATGGTCGTCCCTACATCGCCGACGTCGGCTTCGGCATCTGCATGATGGACGCGCCGATTCCGCTAGAGATCGGGCACGAGCAGCCGACCGCGATGGGAACCTTCCGCGTCGACACGTGGAACGGGCTCTATACGTTGAGTGCCAGGCAGCCGACCGGCTGGCGCATGATGTACGCCTTCGACCTGGTGCCGCAGATCCATGCCGACTATGTGCTCGGCAGCTGGTACACCTCGACCAACCCGACGGTGCCCATCACCACCACGCTGATCATGGAGCGGGTCACGCGCACCGCGCGGCACAAGCTGGTCAACCGCCGCTCGGTGATCGAGGCGCGCGATGGTGAGATCACCGAGGAACGTACGATCCAGACCGCTGCCGAGCTCGGCCGCGTCATCGATGAGATCTTCCGCGTGACACCGCCGGTGCCCGTCGACGACATCTGGGCGCGAACGACGATTTGATTGCAGCATCGACGTACGACAACAATGTTCGATGATCGAACGTTGCTCGTGATTCATGCGAACCGCGGGCACACGGATCGTGTGCTTTTTTCGAGTCTTGACCAGCATTTGAATGGAATGCCGGCGCCGTCATTCTTCTTATCTTAAGAGTCGCAGCCTTAGGTTGCGGGAACCTGAGGGGGCTCGCGGCGTCCGGCTGTCGAACAATGGGGACCGTTCAAGATGATTGACATCGTGATGCGCGCCACACGTGCAATCTCGTTGAGCATGTCGAACGCGGAGCGGGGCACCTGCCACCGCACGCGGCCGCATCCCGCCTGAGTTTCGGAGCCGCACAAGCCGCGGCTCATCCGAGCTGGCCTGACGGCCAGGACGGGTGGGGGCTTCACGGTGGATCGTCGTCTCTGACGCTTCGACGCTCATCCGATCGATCATGGGACGACGGCCTGACCTGCCACTTCAGGCCGTGCGGAAACTCACGTCGAGGAAGCCCCCACCCCTTTTTGTCTGTTGTCAGATGGATTCGATATGAGACCGCGATGACGGTGCGCGCCCCGCCCCCTTGAGGGGACGGGGGGTCCACGCGTCCCGCTCGACGTATTGAGGGATAGGCAGATCGTTCTGCGAGCAGGGGGCTCGCTGAAGTCGAACGGCCTCACCGCGCCATTGCGAGCGGAGCGAAGCAATTCAGAGTCGTTTGCTGGGCTCTGGATTGCTTCGTCGCTTCGCTCCTCGCAATGACGGGAGTGCGTTAGACAACGAATTGCTCGCCGCGCGTCAGCTCAAAGGCTGGCGAACTCAACGCGATTCAGCGCCCGGAGACCCCCACCCCCAACCCCTCCCCGCAAGGAGGAGGGGAGCGCACCAACTTTGCGGTGGCAGGTCGAGTCCAACTGAGTGGGCCTCGCCCAACCAACGCCCTTCCGCGCTCACCGCGGCAGCTCGGTTTTGCCCATCAGGAACTTGTCGACGGCCTGGGCGCACAGGCGGCCTTCGCGGATTGCCCACACCACCAGCGACTGGCCGCGGCGCATGTCGCCGGCGGAGAACACTTTCGGCAGCGAGGTCTGGTAGTCCGTCAAATTGGCCTTGACGTTGCCGCGCGGGTCGAGGTCGACGCCGAGGCCCTTGAGCAGGCCCTCGTGCATCGGATGGACGAAGCCCATCGCCAGCAGGACGAGGTCCGCATCGAGCACGAATTCGGTGCCCGGGATCGGCTTGAACTGGCCGTCGACGCGTACGCAATGCAGCTTCTTGACGACGCCGTTCTCGCCTTCGAACTTCTGCGTCAGCACCGCGAATTCGCGCACCGCGCCTTCGGCCTGGCTCGATGAGGTCCGCATCTTCAGCGGCCAGTTCGGCCAGGTCAGCGCCTTATCCTCGCGCTCCGGCGGCGCCGGCATGATCTCAAGCTGGGTGACCGACTTGGCGCCCTGGCGCAGCGAGGTGCCGATGCAGTCGCTGCCGGTGTCGCCGCCGCCGATGACGACGACGTGCTTGCCGCCGGCGAGGATCTCGGTCGCGTTCACGGGCTCGTTGCCGACGCGGCGGTTCTGCTGCGGCAGGAAGTCCATCGCGTAGTGGATGCCGGAGAGATCGCGGCCAGGGATCGGCAGATCGCGCGGCGCTTCCGCGCCGCCGGTCAGCGCCACGGCATCGTAATCCTTCAGCAGGGTCTTGGCATCGAGGCCATCCTTGCCGCCAACGTTGACGCCGTAATGGAAGGTGACGCCTTCGCCCTCCATCTGTCCGATGCGGCGGTCGATGATGCCTTTCTCCATCTTGAAGTCGGGAATGCCATAGCGCAGCAGGCCCCCGGCCTTGGCGTTCTTCTCATAGACATGGACGTCGTGGCCGGCGCGCGCAAGCTGTTGCGCGGCAGCGAGACCGGCGGGGCCTGCGCCGACGATGGCGACCTTCTTGCCGGTCTTGACCGCGGCCGGCTCCGGCTTGACCCAGCCGTTCTCCCAGGCCTTGTCGACGATGGCGCATTCGATCGTCTTGATGGTCACCGGATTGTCGTCGATGTTCAGCGTGCACGACGCTTCGCACGGGGCAGGGCAGATGCGGCCGGTGAACTCCGGGAAATTGTTGGTCGAGTGCAAATTGCGCGCGGCCTCTTCCCAGTTGCCGTTGTAGATCAGGTCGTTCCAGTCCGGGATCTGGTTGTTGACCGGGCAGCCGGTGGTGCCCGGCGCGGCCGAGCCGGTGCCGTGGCAATAGGGGATGCCGCAGTTCATGCAGCGCGCCGCCTGGTCGCGCAGCTCCTTCTCGGAGAGCGGCACCACGAACTCATTGAAGTTCTTCAGACGCTCGGCAACCGGCGCGTACTTGCGATCGTGCCGCTCGATTTCGAGAAAACCTGTGACCTTGCCCATGACCTGTGACGTCCCTGACTGCTCGGGCCTCATTGTTCGAGACGGCGCTTTCGCGCCTCCTCACCATGAGGGTTTAGTTTCCTGCTTCTCCTCACCCTGAGGAGCGGCGCGTGCGCCGCGTCTCGAAGGGCGAGGCCCGTCTGCTTCATACCGTCATTGCGAGGAGCCGGAGGCGACGAAGCAATCCAGACTGTCTTCCTGGCCCTGGATTGCTTCGCTGCGCTCGCAATGACGTCCTTGGTTGTCGCCCTCGCCTCAAGCCCCTATCGCGATCTTCGGCTCGGCGTCGGCCTTGGCCGCGAGCTCCCGCAGCGCGCGGCGGTACTCGACCGGCATCACCTTGCGGAACTTCGGCGCGTAATCCTTCCAGTTCGCCAGGATGTCGGCGGCGCGCTTGGAGCCGGTCGCCTTGGCATGGCGCGAGATCAGGACGTGCAGCCGCTCGATGTCGGAGGCCAGCAGGTTCTTGAACACGTCGACCCGGCCGTGCGCCTCGAGATCGCCCATCTGGTGATAGGTGTCCTCGGCGATCATCTCCTCCGACAGCACAGGCTCCAGCTCGACCATCGCCATGTTGCAATGCTTGTCGAAGTCGCCGGCCTCGTCGAGCACATAGGCCACGCCGCCCGACATGCCCGCCGCGAAGTTGCGCCCGGTCTTGCCGAGCACGACGACGATGCCGCCGGTCATGTATTCGCAGCAATGATCGCCCGCGCCCTCGACGACCGCGACCGCGCCCGAGTTGCGGACCGCGAAGCGCTCGCCGGCAATGCCGCGGAAGTAGCACTCGCCCGAGATGGCGCCGTACATCACGGTGTTGCCGACGATGATCGACTCCTCCGGTACGATGCCGGAGTTCCGCGGCGGCTTGACGATGATGCGGCCGCCCGACAGGCCCTTGCCGACATAGTCGTTGCCTTCGCCTTCGAGCTCGAAGGTGACGCCATTGGCGAGCCAGGCGCCGAAGGCCTGGCCGGCGGTGCCCTTCAGGCTGACATGGATGGTGTCCTGCGGCAGGCCGGCATGACCGTAGATCTTGGCCACCGCGCCCGAGAGCATCGCGCCCGCCGAACGGTTGGTGTTGTTGATCTCTGCCTCGATTCTCACCGGCGCGCCGCGGTCGAGCGCGGGCCTGGCCTGCTCGATCAGCTTGCGGTCGAGCACGGCCTCGAGGTGATGATCTTGCATCTCCGCATGGTGGATCTTCTGGCCCGGCGCCTCCTGCTGCTTCACGAACAGCTTGGAGAAATCGAGGCCCTTGGCCTTCCAATGCGCGACCAGCTTGGACTGGTCGAGCATCTGGGTCTGGCCGACCATCTCGTTGAAGGAGCGATAGCCGAGCGCAGCCATGATCTCGCGGACTTCCTCGGCGACGAAGAAGAAGAAGTTGATCACGTGCTCGGGCTGGCCGGTGAAGCGCTTGCGCAGCACCGGGTCCTGGGTCGCGACGCCGACCGGGCAGGTGTTGAGGTGGCACTTGCGCATCATGATGCAGCCGGCCGCGATCAGCGGCGCCGTCGCGAAACCGAATTCGTCGGCGCCGAGCAGCGCGCCGATGACGACGTCACGGCCGGTGCGGAAGCCGCCGTCGACCTGGACCACGATGCGGCTGCGCAGCCGCTCGCGCACCAGCGTCTGGTGGGTCTCGGCGAGGCCGATCTCCCATGGCGAGCCGGCGTGCTTGATCGAGGTGAGGGGAGAGGCACCGGTGCCGCCTTCGAAGCCGGCGATCGTCACATGGTCGGCGCGTGCCTTGGCCACGCCAGCGGCGACCGTGCCGACGCCGACTTCCGACACCAGCTTGACCGAGACCTGACCGTCGGGATTGACGTTCTTCAGGTCGTAGATCAGCTGGGCGAGGTCCTCGATCGAATAGATGTCGTGATGCGGCGGCGGCGAGATCAGGCCGACGCCCGGGGTCGAGTGGCGGACGCGGGCAATGGTCGCGTCGACCTTGTGGCCGGGCAATTGTCCGCCTTCGCCGGGCTTGGCACCCTGCGCCATCTTGATCTGCATCATGTCGGAGTTGACGAGGTATTCCGTCGTCACGCCGAACCGGCCCGAGGCGACCTGCTTGATCGCCGAGCGCATCGAGTCGCCGTTGGGCAGCGGCTTGAAGCGGTCGGCTTCCTCGCCGCCTTCACCGGTGTTCGACTTGCCGCCGATCCGGTTCATCGCGATCGCGAGCGTGGTGTGCGCCTCGCGCGAGATCGAGCCGAAGCTCATCGCGCCGGTGGCGAAGCGCTTGACGATCTCCTTCGCCGGCTCGACCTCGTCGAGCGGGATCGGCTTGCGCTTGTCGTCCTCGGCCGACTTGATCCGGAACAGGCCGCGCAGGGTCAAGAGCCGCTCGGACTGCTCGTTGAGCAGCTTGGCGAAGGCCTGGTAGCGCTCCTTGGAGTTGCCGCGCACCGCATGCTGCAGGGTCGCGACGGACTCCGCCGTCCAGGCGTGATCCTCGCCGCGGGTGCGGAAGGCATATTCGCCGCCGACGTCGAGCGCGGTCTTGTAGACCAGCGCGTCGCCGAACGCGTCGCGATGGCGGCGCGCAGTCTCCTCGGCGATCTCGGGCAGGCCGACGCCTTCGATCGGGGTGTGGGTGCCGTAGAAGAACTTCTGCACGAATTCGGCCTTGAGCCCGACCGCGTCGAAGATCTGCGCGCCGCAATAGGACTGATAGGTCGAGATGCCCATCTTCGACATGATCTTGAGCAGACCCTTGCCGATCGACTTGATGTAGCGCTTCACCACCTCGTAGTCGCTGAGCGCGCCCGGCAGCTTGTCCTTGAGCGCGACGATGGTCTCGAAGGCGAGATAAGGATTGATCGCCTCGGCGCCGTAGCCGGCCAGGCACGCGAAGTGATGCACCTCGCGCGGCTCGCCGCTCTCCACGACGAGACCGACCGAGGTGCGCAGGCCGGTGCGGATCAGATGATGATGCACGGCGGCGCAGGCGAGCAGCGACGGAATCGGAATCCGCTGCGCCGACACCATGCGGTCGGACAGGATGATGATGTTGACGCCTTCACGGACCGCAGCTTCGGCGCGGCCGCAAAGATCCTCGAGCATCTGCTCGAAGCCGGCGGCGCCCAGGCTCGCGTCGAAGGTGGTGTCGAGCGTGCGCGAGACGAAGTGGCTGTCGGACACTTCCGAGATCGAGCGGATCTTCTCCAGGTCGGCATCGGTCAGGATCGGCTGGTGCACCTCGAGCCGCTTGGTTGAGGCGACGCCTTCGAGGTCGAACAGGTTCGGCCGCGGACCGATGATCGAGACCAGGCTCATCACCAGCTCCTCGCGGATCGGGTCGATCGGCGGGTTGGTGACCTGGGCGAAGTTCTGCTTGAAGTAGGTGAACAGCAGCTTGGGCTTGTCCGACAGCGCCGATATCGGCGCGTCGTTGCCCATCGAGCCCATCGCCTCCTCGCCGGTCGAGGCCATCGGCGTCATCAGGATGTTGATGTCCTCGGCCGTGTAGCCGAACGCCTGCTGGCGATCGAGCAGCGGCAGATTGGTGCGCGCGCCCGTGGTCGGCGCGTCCGGCAGCTTCTCGACCTGGATCTGCGTGCGGGCGAGCCACTCGGTGTAAGGGTGGCTGGCGGCGAGCTGCGCCTTGATCTCGTCGTCCGGGATCAGGCGGCCCTGTTCGAGATCGACGAGCAGCATCTTGCCCGGCTGCAGCCGCCACTTGGTGACGATCTGCTCCTCGGGAATCTTCAAGACGCCCATCTCGGACGCCATCACGATGCGGTCGTCCTTGGTCACGAGATAGCGCGCCGGCCGCAAACCGTTGCGGTCGAGCGTGGCGCCGATCTGGCGGCCGTCGGTGAAGGCGATCGCGGCCGGGCCGTCCCACGGCTCCATCAGCGCGGCGTGGTATTCGTAGAACGATCGGCGCTCCTCGCTCATCAGCGGATTGCCGGCCCACGCCTCCGGGATCATCATCATGACGGCGTGCGGCAGCGAGTAGCCGCCCTGCACCAGGAATTCGAGCGCGTTGTCGAAGCAGGCGGTGTCCGACTGGCCTTCATAGGAGATCGGCCAGAGCCGGCTGATGTCCTTGCCGAACAACTCCGACGACACCGACGCCTGCCGCGCCGCCATCCAGTTGACGTTGCCGCGCAGGGTGTTGATCTCGCCATTGTGCGCGATCATCCGGTACGGATGCGCCAGCGACCAGGTCGGGAAAGTGTTGGTCGAGAAGCGCTGATGCACCAGCGCCAGCGCGCTCTCGAAGTCCGGCTCGTGCAAATCGGCGTAGTACTTGCCGAGCTGGTCGGCCAGGAACATGCCCTTGTAGATCACGGTCCGACACGACATCGAGCAGGGGTAATAGCCCGACATGCCGCGGTCGCGGCGCTGATAGATCGCCTGCGAGATCGACTTGCGGAGGATGTAGAGCTTGCGCTCGAACTCGTCCTCGGTCTTGGCGGCGCCGTTGCGGCCGATGAATACCTGCATGCTGCGCGGCTCGGTCGGCTTGACCGTCACGCCCAGCGAGGAGTTGTCGGTCGGCACGTCGCGCCAGCCGAGCAGCACCAGACCTTCTTCCTCGATCTGGTCGGCGATGATGCTCTTGATGACGTTACGCCAGGCCTCGTCGCGCGGCATGAACAGCGCGCCGATGGCGTATTCGCCCGGAGCCGGCAGCGTGAAGCCGAGCTCCTTCGCCTTGCGGCCAAAGAACGCGTGCGGAATCTGCACCAGGATGCCGGCGCCGTCGCCGAAGCGCGGATCGGCGCCGACGGCGCCGCGGTGCTCGAGGTTGCAGAGAATGCTCAGCGCATCCGCAACGATCTGATGCGACTTTTGGCCCTTGATGTTGGCGATGAAGCCGACGCCGCAGGAATCCTTCTCCTGCGAGGGGTCATAGAGACCCTCGGCCTCCGGCCGCCACGTATGCAACTCGCGGGTGATCTCGGCCGGTTTTTCGTGCGAATCCACAGCCAGCACCGCGCCGCCCAACTTTCCGTGCTCGACCTTCGATCCGCTCATATCCGTCCCCATAAATTATTGGTCAGGGCCTTCACCACAGTCCGGTACAGTCCGGCGCACCCCGGGCGCTGCGCGGGCCCCTCTCCGGAACCAACGCTCGTCCTTCTCAGCGAGCCGCATTTGCAGAATTCAGGCCAGTCGCCGGGGGACAGGGTCCCCTCTGGACGACGGCGGCCTGTTCGTGTCGCAACGCCCATGCCGCAAGGTCACTGGGCGCCGTAACATCATTGCAAAGTCTCGGTCACCTTTGCAACGAAATTTTAGACAGCATTTCTGTCCTAAAACGCAAGATGCCAAACTTCAACCTATCACACAAGCGCATCGGAGTCCTGAGCCCGGGCGCGGCAAGGCGCGTATTCCTCCGGCAAATCTTCCGTTTGGGAACGACGTGTCCGGGCCGGCCGATCACGCACCTCGCTCCATTTTGAAACCCTTCGCCTCGATCCCGCCCACTCTCCGACCCAGCACCGCCGGAATCACGGCAGAACCTGCGCAGCACTCAGAAGAAGCGAACAGCTTCACGTGCGGGGGCATGCAGGAGCTTTGAGCCATGAAGTTGCTAGTTGGAGCCGTCTCGGCCTCGTTGATCGCGACCTTTGCCGCGCAGGCCGAGCCGCTCCCGCCGTCGGGGCTTCGTGCCCCCTATTCGGCAGTCTCGGATTTCGACCAGCCCTATCCCGAGCCGCCGCCTGCCGTCGTTCCGGCGCCGCCGCCGCGTTACGGCTACGGGCCGGGACCTGACTACGGCTATCGCGACCAGCGTTACGCGCCGCCCGCGCCGGTCTACCGGCAGGACGGCTATCGAGACGGCTATCAGCAGGACTTTGGCTACGCGCCGGCGTTCCTGCCGGTGCATGAGGTCTATGCCATCCTCCGCGACAACGGCTTCTCGCCGCTCGGCGCGCCGCGCCAGCGCGGCAATGTCTATATCGTGGCCGTGCTCGACCGCCAGGGTGAGGACGGCAAGCTCGTCGTCGATGCCCGCTCGGGCCGCATCCTCCGCTTCGTGCCGGCCTTCCAATGGGGCGAAGACTATGAGCGGATGCGCTTCGAGCCGCGCGGCGGTCTCGAGCGACTGCCGGCGCCGACTGTGATCCGGGCCGATCCGCGCGTGGTGCCGGCGATGCCGCCCGCGCCGCGGGTTGCGACCGCCATGCCGGCCCAGCCGAAAGTGCCGACGCCTGCGGCCCGGCCGGTGGCTCCGCCGCCGCAGACCGCGGCCCTCAACCCCAAGCCAGCCGAGGCGGTCAAGCCGGCGCCGAAGCCGGACATCAAGCCCGCCGAGGCCAGGCCTGCGGAGATGAAGCCGGTCGAGACGAAGCCGGTCGAGGCCAAGGCCGATGCGCCGAAGGCGGGTGAAGCCAAGGCTGCTGATCCCAAGGCTGCTGATCCCAAGGCTGCTGATCCTAAGGCCGCTGATGCCAAGTCGTCGGACGCCAAGCTTTCAGAGATCAAGCCCGCCGATGCCAAGGCATCAGAGGTGAAGCCGTCGGATGCCAAGCCGGTCCAGTCGGCCGCGGCCGCGCCACAGACGACCGGGTCCATCGCGCCCGCCGCCAGGCCGGCGCCGCAGATCCTACCGACCGCGAAGATGCCGCCGGCGCAGGGGCTGGACTGAGTTACTTGCATGGGCTGCCGCGCTGCCGCCCCGACCAAACCTGTCATCGCCCGGCTTTGACCGGGCGATCCAGCATTCACCGGCACCTCGGCCTGTCACGACCGCCGCAGCGTACTGGATGCCCGCCTTCGCGGGCATGACAGCGGAGTTCGCAGTAGCGGCCCGGCCACGCGTGCGCTCGCGCTGGGAAGGCGGCCGCTCTTGTCAGGCGGGGCAGCACACGACTTCTTCTCGCTCACCGCACAAAAAAACGCCCCGGTTGCCCGGGGCGTTTGCAGTCCTGGAGGGGAGGGGGCGGTTACGCGGCGGCCTTCTCGGCCGAGCCTTCGATCGCCGGCTGCTCGGCCTTGGCGTTGGTCGAGATCGGAATCGACCGCGGCTTCTTGGCCTCGGGGATCTCGCGCACGAGGTCGACGTGGAGCAGGCCGTTCTCGAGGCTGGCGTTCTTCACCACCACGTGGTCGGCGAGCTGGAACGAGCGCTCGAACGCCCGGGCGGCGATGCCGCGATACAGCACCTCGGCCTTCTTGCCGTTCTCGTTGGCGGCTTTCTCGCCCTTGATCGTCAGCGTGTTTTCCTTCGCGACGAGGGAGAGCTCATCCTTGCCAAAGCCGGAGACGGCGACGGTGATGCGGTAGGCATTCTCACCGGTGCGCTCGATATTGTAGGGCGGATAGCCGGGGCTGGGCTCGGCGGTCGCCTGGTCGAGCAGCGAAAACAGACGGTCGAAACCGACGGTGGAACGATAGAACGGGGTGAGGTCGTAGGTACGCATGGTCAAAGTCCTCCATTGAGCGACTGTTGGCAAACCCGCCCGCCATCGGGCCGGGCTGTCGTGCAGCCGTATCAGGCCTGCACGATTTCGATATGGGTCGAACGTTTCAGCGTTCAAGGGCCCCCGAAAGCGGCTCTTTTTGCCGTTCCACCCCTTGATTCCGCCCGCCTTTCACCTATTCGATGGGCCCCTCATGACGCTCGTCTCGATTCCCGCCAATCCCGTCCCTGAAAACGCCACCGCCGGCACCATCAAGACACCTGATGGCGCCGAGCTGCGCTTTGCGCGCTGGGCGCCGCCGACCGGGCGCAAGGGCACCGTCTGCGTGTTCACCGGCCGCAGCGAGATGATCGAGAAGTATTTCGAGACGGTGCGCGACCTGCGCGACCGCGGCTTTGCAGTCGCCATCATCGACTGGCGCGGCCAGGGCCATTCGTCGCGGCGGTTGCGCGATTCCCGCAAGGGCTATGTGCGCTCGTTTACCGACTACGAGATCGACGTCGAGACCTTCGTCACCCAGGTCGTGCTGCCGGACTGTCCGCCGCCTTATTTCGCGCTGGCGCATTCGATGGGCGGCACCGTGCTGCTCAGGCTCGCGCATTCCGGCAAGCGCTGGTTCGACCGCGTCGTGCTGTCGGCGCCGATGATCGACCTGCCGGGCCGGCGCACGTCGCTGCCGGCGCGGCTGCTGCTGCGGGCGATGCGGATCGCAGGCCAGGGCAGTCGCTACGTGCCGGGCGGCAATGACGAGATCAGCGGGCTTGCCTCCTTCGTCAACAATCCGCTGACGTCCGACCCCGTGCGCTATGCGCGCAACGCCGCAATCCTTGAGGAGGACCCGACGCTCGGCATCGCCTCGCCCACGGTGGCCTGGGCCGACGCCGCCTTCTCGGCCATGGTGACGTTCCGCGGCATGACCTATCCGTCGCAGATCCGCCAGCCGATCCTGATGCTGGCGGCGTCCAGCGACGCCGTGGTGTCGACCGCGGCGATCGAGGAGTTCGCCTATCAC
This sequence comes from Bradyrhizobium sp. SSBR45G, assembly GCF_030159255.1. Taxonomy (GTDB): domain Bacteria; phylum Pseudomonadota; class Alphaproteobacteria; order Rhizobiales; family Xanthobacteraceae; genus Bradyrhizobium. The sequence goes on from NZ_BSCT01000038.1 coordinate 21,252, forward strand.
CTGCGCGCCGGCTCGCATCTCGTCATTGCCGGCGCCAAGCACGAGATCCTGCAGGAGCAGGACCGCTACCGCTCGCAGTTCTGGGCCGCGTTCGACGCCTTCGTGCCGGGCACGCCGCTGTTCGGCTGAGGCGAGTCGCTTGGCGCTGACCGTTTCCGCGGATCGCGTGATCGCGCCGGGGAGTCGCGTGCTACCTGGTCGACAGCACCTCGCCGAAGCGCTCCCACTGCTTGCCGGTGAAGCGCATGAACTGCACCTGCTCGACCGGCAGATGGTCGCCGTCTGATGTGTTGACCTTGATCCCGGGCAGCAGCATCGGCAGCTCCAGGTCCTTGATCGACAGCGCCTGCCTGAGGATGTTCTCGCGCGACAGGTCGTTGCCGGCCGCCGTCAGGACGTGCTCCAGCACCATGCCGTTGTTGTAGCCGTTGACGTAGTTGGAATCGCGGATGTCGCCGTCGGGCACGTATTTGGCCATGTAGTCGCGCCAGCCCTTGACGCCGGGATCGTCGGCCCAGACCGGATCGAGCGGATCCTTGACGTAGGCCGTCGAGATGATGCCGGTGCCGGCCTCGAGACCGGCCGGCTCCATCACCGAGGACATCCACACCGATACGTTGCTCAGGAACATCATCGGGCGCCAGCTGATCTCGAAGGTCTTGCGGATCGCCTGCGCCGCGAATTTCGGCGTCGCCGCGATGATCAGCGCGTCGGCGCCGCTCGATTTCAGCTTCACGATCTGCGAGTCGATGGTCGGCTCGGTCACTTCGTAGCTCGCCACCGTCACCGCCGTGTCGAAGCGCTCGCCGAGGACGTCCTTCAGGCCGGCGAGATAGTCGCGGCCGAAATCGTCGTTCTGCGCGAGGATCGCGAACGTCGCGTCCGGCTTCTTCTGCAGCGCGTAGCGCGCATACATCCGCGCCTCGTTGCGGAACGGCGCCATCACGCCCATCAGGGCGAGCGGAAACTGCGCGGGGTCGCCGAACTTCGAGGCGCCGGAGGCCACGAACAGCTGCGGCACCTTCTTGGCCGACAGATATTTGGCGATCGCGGTGTTGTGCGCGGTGCCCATGGTCGAGAAGATGAAGGACACCTCGTCGCTCTCGACGAGGCGCCGGGTCTGCTCGACGGTCTTGGGCGGGACGTAGCTGTCGTCGAGCGAGATCAGGTTGACCTTGCGGCCGTTGATGCCGCCGCGGTCGTTGACCATCTTGAAATAGGCGACCTCGCCCTTGCCGAGAATGCCGAACGCGGAAACCGGCCCGCTATAGGGCATGGTCTGTCCGATGCGGATCTCGCCGGCGGTGATGCCGGGCTGATCCTCGGCCTGGGCCGGCCCCGCCAGTATCGACACGACCACGAACAATCCCGCAGCTGCGATGGCGCTTCGCATCGATACCTCCCGGATGGCCGCCTGCAGCGGCGTTTTGCCGGAAAGGATAGCAGCTGCCCTTCATCCGGCAATTAAAATATACTTTTTAGAGAAAATATACTTTTGGCTCTGCTATGCTGTGCGTGATGTCATCGAGCGAGTCATGTCGGGAAGCGCCACCCAGACCGTCTACGAACAGCTCCGCGCCAGCCTGCTCGCCGGCCTCTACCGGCCGGAGGAGAAGCTGAAGATCAGCGAGCTCGGATCGGCGTTCGCGGTCAGCCCAGGCGCGATCCGCGAGGCGCTGGCGCGGCTGACGGCGGAGGGGCTGGTGACGGCGATGCCGCAGCGCGGCTTTCGCGTCGCGCCGGTCTCGGTGGCCGACCTGCGCGATCTGACCGACATGCGCATCGAGATCGAAACGAAATGCCTGCGCCGCGCCATCGCCAATGGTGATCTCGCCTGGGAGGCCGCCGTCGTCGCGGCGCATCATCGGCTGGCCGCGACGCCGGTCGCCAATGCGGACGGCAGCTTCCTGCCTGACTGGATCACGGCGCACAACGAATTCCACGCCGCGCTTGCCCGGGCCTGTGGCAGCGCCTGGATGCTCCGTGTGCGCGATCTTCTGTTTGCGCATAATGAGCGCTATCTCGAACTGGCTCACAAGGCCGACCGCGGTGAGCGCGACGCCGCCCGCGAGCATCGTGAGCTGATGGAGGCGGCTTTGGCGCGCGACACCGAGCGCGCGGTGACGATCATCACGGCGCATCTCGGCACGACGCGCGACACCATCGCGGCCGGACTGGTCGCGGCCGCGCTGATGAACGGGCGCGGAGACGCGCAATGACGACGTGGCCGCCGACGTCGCGTCTGCCCTGGAGGAGATGGCCGCGTGACGCTGCTGTCTTGAGCGCGTTCGGTCCGCGCCGAATGTCACGGAGCACGTGAGATCCTGATGCCGCATCAGATCGAGCCTCTGAAGGCGCTTCAGGACTGGTACGCTTCTCAATGCAATGGCCGATGGGAGCGCCAGTATGGGATCAAGATCGGCACGCTCGACAACCCCGGATGGACCCTCAGGATCGACCTCTCCTTCACGGCATTGGCGGAACGCGCCTTCACGGAGGTCAAGGTTCAAGGCGACGACGACGATGACTGGTGCCATTGCCGCGTGCGCGGCAACGTCTTCGAGGCCTTCTGCGGCCCCGGTCATCTCGACGACGTGATCTCGATCTTCCTCGCCTGGGCGATTGCAGCCGCGCGGGATGCCGAGCACTGAGCGCGACGCTCCCGTTTCACGCGGACGCACGCACGATGCGATCCACACGGGCGGGCAGCGCCCCCAGATTCCTGGTGATGCCAAGGGGCGCCCGGCATATGATACCGGCGATTGTCAGCCATCCCGGGAGGCCGCGTCGTGGATCCGTCGGAAAAATATCGCTCGTTCTATGCCAGCTTGATCTGCGCCTCCGCAAAACACGATGATGCGCGCATCGAGGAGGCGTTCCGCGCGGTCCGGCGCGAGCCGTTCGCCGGACCGGGTCCCTGGTGGATGACCATCGGCGGCCATCCCTATGTGCAGACGCCCGACGACGACCCGGCGTTTCTGTACCAGAACCTGCTGCTCGCGCTGGACCACGAGCGCGGCATCAATATCGGCCAGCCCGCCGCGCACGCGCTGTGGCTCGGCGCCTGCGCGATCAGGCCGGCAGACACCGTGGTGCAGATCGGGGTCGGCAGCGGCTACTACACCGCAATCCTCGCGCATCTGGTCGGCCCGCGGGGCCGGGTCTGCGGCTATGAGATCGACGAGGCGATGGCGGTGCGGGCGCGCGAGAACCTGAAGGATCTGTCGCACGTCGAACTAAGGATGCAATCCGGCGTCGAGGCGGAGCTGCCTGCGGCCGATGTGATCTACGTCTGCGCGGGAGCTGCGAAGCCGAGCCGGAGCTGGCTGAACAGCCTGCGGCCTGGAGGGCGGCTGCTCTTTCCGCTGGCGCCGCAGGGCGTGTTCGGCGGCATGCTGCTGATCACCCGTCCCGGCACGGGCCCGGCGTGGCCGGCGACATTCGTCAGCCGCGCCGCATTCATCGGCTGCGTCGGCCTCCAGGACGAAGAGGGCGGCCGCCGCTTGAGCGAAGCGTTCTCTGGAGCATGGGACGCCGTGCGCTCGCTCCATCTCGACGGTCCGCCCGACGACAGCTGCTGGTTCGCAGGCGATGACTGGTGGCTGTCGACCCAAGAGGTGGCCGAGCCCGGCACGGACTAGCGATCCCCTGGGCACCGGTTGGAGACCTGCAGTCGTCGTCACGTCACGGGGGCTGAGCTACCTCTCCATGATGATCGTGCGCTCGCCATCATGATAGCTGTCGAAAGCCGCCACGGAGTCCAGCAGAGATCACCACCAAGACGCGCGTCCTCCGCGCGGTAGCAAGCCACCCCTGCTGCTGACACGTCGATCGCTTGGCGGGAGCTTCCCAAGATATTCAACCTGCTCGCGCGTCGGCATGCCCTTCGTAGCTAATCAATTCCAAACGCCCCATCAGCGTTAAGCGGGCTTCATGCCGGCCGCTTTGCGCATTCAAGGATGCATTCACCACGCACGATGTCGTCGCTGCTTTCTCCATTCCCGGAAACCCCCCGGTAACGCGCCGTCTTTCTATTGACGGCCATTGATGAAAATTCTGGAGGAGACATTCATGTTGATGACGATCGCGCGAAAGCTTGTAGGACCCCATGCGCTCAATTCCGGCTTCGGCCTCGTGACGATGTTCGCCTTGACCGGCGTCGTCGCTTCACTCGTGCTGGTGCAGCACGGCGTCAATCTCAGCCCGCCGGCGATGTTCTGATCGCAAGGCTAAAGGATAAGAAGCCGCGCTCCCGTTCGAAATGAGGAATGAGGAGCCGGCTCGCACGCTTTCCGAGCGGGGCGCGCGCGATCGTCTCGGTCGCTTTGCCCCGCGCACCATCTCGACCTCGCAGCGCGCCTTACCCCTGTTTCAGACCAAGGCGCGCTTGCCGAGAACGACAGCCGGTCTCGTCGCAGACCTGAGAGCGGCCACGCTCGCGATCAGTTGCCGGCCGCGGCCTGCGCCGCCTTCTCTAAGATCCGCCCGTTCGATCGCTTGTGGCGCTCGACGTATTGCGCTCCTCTGTCCCCACTTCGTCAGAGATGGCCGGGCCTTCGCGCACCGAAGCGGCTTCCGGACGCGCGGACCGGACAAGTCCGGGCAGGGCTAACTCACATGGCAGGTGGCCGTGCTGCGATGGCCCTGATGTCGTCCGTTGCGGCTCCGACAGCGCGCAGCGTTGACCGACGCAGACCGGGTTCACAGCCATTTCGGCCAGAGTGAGACAGCCGCCGGCTCTCAGCGTCGCTGATTTCCGATTCCCCATGGAACGATGGCTTGACGATACCGGCGCCCTGCGATACCGGTACAAATCATAGCGCTACAAACCGTAGCATATGACAATCGGCCGGCGCGAGGGATCCTAGAGATATCACGATCCAATTTACAATCTTAGATTGCATCAAGCGTCGCGCGCTCCCGTTAACCGATGTGCTTTTGGAGGAAGCCATGAGATCCGTCTTCAAGGTTGCTCTGGCGCTGGCGCTGCTCACCGCCGCGTCATCGGCATACGCGCAGACCCGGTGCTATCCGGTACCCAAGACCATCAAGAAATGGCAGTTGCACGATGGCTGCCACAGCGCCTACGCGAAGATGAAGGGCAGGCCCTGTCACTAGCCGTGCGGCCGGGAAAGCCATGAGAGGCCGCCTTCATCGCCGGCCTCTCCGACATTGACCATCCGCGCTGGTCGGAGAAACATGTGACAGCGCGTGTCGTTCTTGCCAGGATGCGATCGCGGCAGCGAAGGATCCGGAAGTCACGTCGTGCGCGAGCTTGATAGTCCCGACGACCGGTGGGCCAGAACCAGCGCAACGGCATGGTTCGCTGCCATCCTTGCGCCGATGATCGCGTCCCAGCTCGTGCGTTTGCAGCAGCACGCCGCACTCGGCTGGATCGCCTGGGACTATGCCGGCCGGCTTGGCGCGCTTGCCGTCATGGCCGCGATCCCGTCGGCGCGAATGGTTGCCTTCACGTCGCAGAGGACTCGTATCTCCCATCTGGAGACGATGCTCTGGATCGTCGGCCTGTCGCTGCTTGAACGTCTCAGCCAGGCGCCGAGAATCGTCATCAATGCTGCGTTTCCTGGCACGGTCGTCGGACGCTATCCCCAGCCCGGCGGTTGGCTCTATTTGTTCGATCTCGCCCTCGGACTTGGGCTGGTCGCTGTGAGCGAGGAGTTGGTGTTTCGCCGCTGCGCTGCCGACGTGCTGCGGCTTTGGCTCGGCAACCGCGTTCTGATCGTGCTGGTCTCGTCACTCCTGTTCGGCGGCTACCATCGGTGGGCCGGACTCGGAAACGTCGTCATGGCCACCATCCTCGGTGCAGGATTCATGCTGATGCTGCAGCGCTCGGTGGCGTTGTGGCCATTGGTGCTGGCGCATGATGTGGTCGACCTGATCGCTTTTGCTTGAGGCGGGCCTGTCCTTATGGTCGCCCCGATTTGCCCGACGGGCACACCTCGCCAAAGCCTGTCCAGCCCTCCCGCGAAAAATATTCTGATTTACGAATTTCGGAATTCGTGTAGTCTCCGCGCCGTCCGGTTTCCGCGAGGAGGGGCGTATCGCGGTCGTCACGAGCGTGGGAGGCTGGATGCGGTGGGTGCGGCGGGTCGCAGCGTGATTGCTCATGCCGACGAACGACCGGCCGTGCACGATGAAATCGCGTGGTCCTGGCCTCCCGACGCTGAGGTCAAGCCGGCGCTGCTGACGAGGCGCGCGGGCGACGGTGGCTGAAAGCCGGACACCGGGGAGAGCGCGTATAAATCGTAACGCCATCGCGCAGGGAGGGCCGGGTCGTCCGGCTGAACCTGTGGTTCCTGCCCCGTGCATTCTTTCCGCACGGGGGCCACGGGCCTCAGTCGAGGTCCGGCCTTCCCTGCGCCCTCCCGTTAGTTGCGGAGGGTGATCAAGCGCAAAGCTCGGGCGGATCACGCCGCGAGAGCGCGATCTCATGTCTTCTGCTGTTTGACATGTGTAGGAATGACGAACGATCGTCATCAAGTGTATCTTGGCGCCCATCGCGCTGCCATGACCGAGGCATCAGAAGCGGTGTGCATGAATGTGCCCTCTCCCCTTGCGGGAGAGGGCATCTCGGACAGTGCGGCACATGCGGTCGGGTGAGGGGTATGTCTCGACGATCGACACTCGCGGAGAGATACCCCTCACCCGAATGAAAACGTGGATGGGCCGGTGCAGCCCTCTCCCGCAAGGGGAGAGGGCGCTGTATCAGGCGGCGCGTACCGTTGCGGCTCGTATGGGCTCACCCCATCTTCTTGCTGCGTGCTCCGATCAGTTCGGCCACCAGCGGGTTCGGATAGCGGCGCTGCTGGCTGACGGCGAAGAACTGCTCCTTGAGCGCGCTCAGCCGTGCACGTTCGACCAGCACGCCCGAGCGCAATTCGTCGATCACGACGATCGACGGCACCAGGGTCACGGTGCCGCTCTCGCGCGCCATCAGGCGCAGCATCGCCATGTCGTCGACCTCCGCGGCGATCAGCGGACGGACGCCGCTGCCGCCGACCAGCGCATCGAAGGCGGAGCGCAGCGCGCTGCCGCGGCCGGGCAGGATCACCGGCGTCGTCGCCAGATCCTGCGGAAAGCAGAAGCGGGCGGGCCTGGATGGCTTGCGGCTGACCAGGCTGACGCGCTGCTCGTCGATCAGCGTGTTCTCGAAGCTGCTGCGCGTATCCGGCGCCGCCGGATGATTGGCGAGCACGAGGTCGAGCTTGTGCGCGTCGAGCTGCTCCAGCAGATCGGCGAACTGGCCGGTGCGGATGATCAGCTCGACGTCGGCGCGCCCGATCAGCGGCTTCAGGAACGCGATCTGGAAGTTGCGCGACAGGTTTGCCGCGGCGCCGACCCGCAGCAGCTGCCGTCCGGGACGCAGGCCCGACAAGGTCTCGATCAGCTCATGGCCGGACTTGAACACGCTGCCGGCATAGTCGAGCGCGATGCGCCCGGCCTCGGTCAGCTGCAGCGTGCGTCCGGTGCGCTCGAACAGCTTCTGGCCCAGCTGCTCCTCCAGCGCCTTGACCTGCACCGACAGCGAGGAGGGCGAGACGTTGAGGCGCTGCGCGGCGCGGCTCATGCTGCCTTCGCTCGCGATCATCCAGAAATAGCGCAAATGGTGGTAGTTCAGATGCGGCATGGCATCGTTCTATATTTTATAACGATCAGGTTCAATGATTGAAATTTTAAGAAGGAACCGCAGTCGGTAAAGCAGGGCGCGACATCGTCTCATCCGATCAACCGTCCGGACCGCCATGAACCAGCTGCTTCCCTATCTCGCGGCGCTTGCGCCGCTCATGCTCGCTGTCGCCGCGCTCACCGTGACGGGCGGGAGCGCCAGGACCGTCGCCCGCAACGCGATCGTCGCCGCTGCGATCGCATTCGGCATCGCCGTGACCGCGAGCCTCGCTGCAGCCGTCCTTGGGGCCGGGCGGACGCCCCTGCTCGGCGGCTATGGTCTCGGGCTGTCGCTGCAGCTCGACGCGCTGGGTGCGATCCTCATCGTGCTGGTCAGCTTCATCGGCGTCGTCGTGATCCGCTACAGCCGCAACTATCTCGACGGCGATCCGGGGCAGGTCAGGTTCACGCGCTGGCTGCTGCTGACGTTGGCCGCGGTGCTGACACTGCTGATCTCGGGCAACCTCGTGCTGCTGCTGGCCGCCTGGATCGCCACCAGCCTCGCGCTCGGCAAGCTGCTGCTGTTCTATGGCACGCGGCCGGCCGCGATCCGCGCCTCACGCAAGAAGTTCGTCGCCAGCCGGCTGGGCGACGCCATGCTCGCGCTGGCGGCGCTGCTGCTCTACGTCCGGTTCGGCACGCTCGAGATCGCAAGCCTCGCCGCGCAGGCCCGCAGTGGTGAGGGCGCGGGATCGGCGCTGGTCACGATCGCGGCGCTGCTGATCGTCGCGACGGCGATGCTCAAATCGGCGCAGCTGCCGCTGCATGGCTGGCTGATCGAGGTGATGGAGACGCCGACGCCGGTGTCGGCGCTGCTGCATGCCGGGATCATCAATGCCGGCGGCTTCCTGGTGCTCAGACTCAGCGACGTGCTGCTGCTGGCGACGCCGGCGCTCGACGTGCTCGCATTGGTCGGCGGCGCCACTGCGTTGTTCGGCTCGCTGGTGATGCTGACGCAGACCTCGGTCAAGGTGCAGCTGGCCTACTCGACGGTGGCGCAGATGGGCTTCATGCTGCTGCAATGCGGGCTCGGCGCGTTCTCGGCGGCGCTGCTGCACATCGTCGCGCATTCGCTCTACAAGGCGCATGCCTTCCTGTCGTCGGGCAGCATCATCGATCTCGCCCGCGCGTCGTGGACGCCGAGCCCCGGCGGCCAGCCGCATGCGGCACGACTGATCCTGGCGCTGACGGCGGTCATTGGCCTCGCGCTGCTGACGGGGCTTGCCTTCGGCATGACCCTGCGCAGCAACCCGGCGCAGATCGCGCTCGGCGCGGTGCTGCTGATGGGGCTGGTGCACCTGATGGCCAACGCCATCGATGAGCGGCCGAACGCGTTCGTCGTTGCCCGCGCCGCGGTCACCGCGGTCGGCGTCGCGCTTGTGTACTTCGCGCTGCAGGCCGGCATGGCCTGGGTCGTGGCCGGGAGCTTCCCTGCATCGCGGCCGGTCGACGGCGTCGTGCCGATGCTGATCGCGGCCGCGGTGGTGGTCTCGTTCGCGGCGGTGACCGTGTTCCAGAACCAGATGATGCGCCGCGCCGACGCGCCGTTCTGGATCGCAGCCTATGTCCACCTGCGCAACGGGCTCTATCTCAACACGCTCGCCAACCGCCTCGTGCTGAGCCTGTGGCCGCGCCGCGCGGCCTCGCAGACGCCGTCCAACCCGTGATCATCGAGAGTCCCATGACCCAGGCCGCCCTCGCCAAGCCCATGACTGCCACCGATCCGGTCGGCGCTGAAGCAGATGTGCGGCTCGCTGCGTGCATCGACAGCGCCTGCCGGCGGATCGCGCCGCTGTGGCCGCTGAAGCACTTCGTCGCGGTCAACCCGTTCCTCGGCTTCACGTCGCAGAGCTTCGCCGCGACCGCCGCCACCTTCGAGCGCGTGGTGCGGACGCGGATGCTGATGCCGCGCGCCTGTTATCGGCAGGCGCTCGACGACGGCCGGATCGACGATGCCGCGCTGGCGCAGGCGCTCGAGCTGCATCCGTCGATCGGGCTCGACATCGATCAGCTCAAGCAGAGGGCGCGTGCTGACGCCGGCCTGTCATCGCCGCCCGCCGTCGTCGCCACCGTCGCCGAGGTGCTGGACCGGCTCGCCGAGGGCGATCGCTACGTCTCGCTGGTCGCGTTCATGATCGACGAGATCTCGGCGTTCTGCGCCAGCTATTTCGACGAGGGCCAGGCGAGCTGGCCGAACCCGGCGCGCAAGCTGAAGCCCTACGCCGCCTGGCGGCAACTCGCGGCCTGCGATCGCAATCCCGAGGTGATGGGCCTCCCGGGATTCCGGAAAGCGATCGCCGGGCTGCCGGCCGATCCGGTGCAGGCGATCGGCGTGATCATCGATCGGCTGGGCATCCCCGAGCGCGCGGTCGAGGACTATCTGGTGCGGGCACTGTTCGATGTCGGCGGCTGGTCGGCCTACGCGCGCTACATCGGCTGGAACGCCGAGCTCGACGGCCAGCGGGACGACACGCTGCGCGAACTGCTCGGGATCCGGCTCGCCTGGGGCTATGCGCTGTTTCAGGCGCGCACCGACGAGGCGTTCAAGTCGGCCTGGGCGCAGGCGATGGCGGAGGCGGCGAAGCTGCCGGCCGATCACCGGCTCGACGAGACGCCCGAGCTTGCGATCGATCTCGTCCTGCACGAGGCCTATGAGATCGCGTTCCGGCGCAAGCTCGTCGCAAAGCTCGCCGCGCACAGCGCACAGGCCGCGATCGCGCAGCTGCCGGCACGGCCGCCGGTGCAGGCGGCGTTCTGCATCGACGTGCGCTCGGAAATCTTCCGGCGGGCGCTGGAGACCGCCTATCCCGAAGCCGAGACCATCGGCTTCGCCGGATTCTTCGGCTTCCCAATCGAATACGTCCCGATCGGCCATGCCAAAGGCGGCGCGCAATGCCCAGTGCTGCTCAAGCCCGCCTTCATCGTCTGCGAGGCTGTCAAGGACGCTGACGACGTCGAGGCGGCCGAGGTGCTGGGCTTGCGGCTGCTGCGGCGGCGCGCGGCCAAGGCGTGGAAGTCGTTCAAGGTGTCGGCGGTGTCGTCGTTCTCCTTCGTCGAGACCGCCGGCCTCGGCTTCGCCGCCAAGATCGCTACCGACAGCGCCGGCGTCACGCGTCCCGTGCCGTCGCCGGTGGTGGATGGCCTCGATCCGGAGGTCGCCGCCCGCGTCCAGCCGCGGCTGACGCCCGGCGAGCTCGGCGGACGTGCTACCGGCTTCACCGATCCGCAGCGTGTCGCGATGGCGGAGGCCGTCTTGAAGGCGATGTCGCTGACGGGGCCGTTCGCGCGGCTGGTGCTGCTCGCCGGCCACGGCAGCACCACGGTCAACAACCCGCACGCCTCGGGGCTCGATTGCGGCGCCTGCGGCGGCCACACCGGCGAAGCTAATGCGCGCGTCGCCGCCGCCGTGCTCAACGACTGGCGCGTGCGAGAGGGCCTGCGCGCCAAGGGCATCGACATTCCCGCGGATTGCTGGTTCATCGGCGCGCTGCACGACACCACCACCGACGCGGTGACGTTGTTCGACGAAGATGATGTTCCGGCCGCGCTCGCGCCGGATCTATCCCGGCTCAAGGCGCGGTTGGCGGACGCCGCGCGGCTGGCGCGGCTCGAACGCAGCGCGCTGCTCGGCATCCGCGACACATCCGATGTCGATGATGCCGTCATCGCCCGCAGCCGCGACTGGTCGCAGGTGCGGCCCGAATGGGGGCTCGCCGGCAACGCTGCGTTCATCGCCGCGCCGCGCGCCTTCACCCGCGGCCTCGACCTCGCCGGCCGCGCCTTCCTGCACTCCTACGAGGCCGGGCGCGACGACGGCTTTCGCACGCTCGAGCTGATCATGACGGCGCCGATGGTGGTCGCGAGCTGGATCAATCTGCAGTACTACGGCTCGACCGTGAACAACGCCGCCTTCGGCAGCGGCAACAAGGTGCTGCACAATATCGTCGGCCAGCTCGGTGTGCTCGAAGGCAATGCCGGCGATCTCAGGGTCGGACTGCCCTGGCAGTCGGTGCATGACGGCACGCGCTTCATCCACGAGCCGGTCCGGCTCAACGTCTTCATCGCCGCGCCGGAGAGCGCGATGGACGAGATCATGCAGCGTCACCAGGGCGTGCGTGATCTCATCGTCAACGGCTGGGTGATGCTGCACTCCCTGAGCGAGCAGGGCGCGATCCGGCGCTGCATCCGCCCTGGCGAATGGAGGGCCGCATGATAGCGCCGGCGCGCCTCGCTCTCGGCAAGGCGCGCCGCGTCATCAGCTCACAGCGTCTTCAGATAGGCGATCAGGTCCCAGCGCTCCTCCTCGGAGAAGGCGCCGCCGATGATGCCGTTCGGATAGTCCTTGTTGGGCTTCGCCGGACCCTCGAAGGAATGGCCGAGCGTGCTGTTGCCCTTGATCGGCTTGCCGCTGGAATCCGTGGTCGCGAACAGCGATTGCCCGACCTTGCACGAGGCCTCGCCGCCCTTCGGTACGTCGAAGCCGACATGGGTGGGGTCATAGTCGCGGGCGCCCTGGCAGAACGAGGTCGGCCGCTCCGCCGCCGGCGTCAGCAGCCAGTACAGCGACGGCACCGAGCCGTTGTGCAGATAGGGCGCGGTGGCCCAGACCCCGTTGAGTGGGCGGGCGCGATAGCTCTTGCCGGCCGGATTCGGGCAGTTCTTGCGGTCGCCCCACAGTGCCGCCTGCTCGGCGGGAGAGAGTTTGCGGTCGTCCATCCATTTGTCGCTCGCCTTCTGCACGACCGCCATCAGCGCCAGCGCATAGGGCATCTCGGTGGTCGAGCCCTGCGGCAGGTTGCAGCCCTTCAGGTCCTTGGCCGGATCGACCTCGAGGAAGCCGGGCACCTTGACCTTGCGGGTGGCGAGGATCGTGGCCTGTCCCGGATCGGTCTGCATCGCCTCGACCGGCTTCTGCACGAGGTCGAGGATCGGACCCTTGGCGTTCCAGCCCTTGCTCTCCCAATCCTCGGCCGGCTTGATCTTCCAGAAGCTCTTGTCCGGATAGGTCTTGTCGAACACGGGATCGGCGACCGGGCCGAGATGGCATTCGACGCAGACCGTGGCGTAGAGCTTGCGGCCGCGCTCGACGCGGACCGGGTCGATCTTCCAGGCGTCATCGCCGGCAAACAGCTTCTCCGGCCATTTCGGCGAGGTCAGGCCGCCGAACGCCGGCGTCGTCGTCGCAAACGGATCGGGCCCGCGCAGCATGTCCTCGATGTGGATGAGGTTCTCGATCGCCATCGACGACCGCCACAGCTTGTCGCTTGCCGTCTCCGGCGAGAGGTTGATCTGCGCAAATACGCCGAGCGCCTCGCCGGCATTGCGGATCAGCGGCTGCGCGATCGAGCCGTCATATTGCGCCCAGGAGAACCACGGCACGGTCCAGATCGGCGGGTAGGACACCGGCGCGTCGATGGCCTCCTGGTTGCCGACCATGTTCGGCAGGCCGCTGACCGCCATGTCGAGATAGAACACCTGATTGCCGATGCGATTGAGCGCATCGAGCCGGCCGAACCCTTCACCGGTCTCGGTCTGGCCCTTGGCCTCGATCGCGCTCTGGTAGTTCTTGGCCTGCATGTTAAGCGCGAAGTCGGTCGCGGACTTCAGACCCTTCTTGAGGGCATCGCGATCGGCATCAGACGCCTTCGACCCGAGCACGCGATCGGCAAAGCGCGCGAAGCGGCCGGGCACGTATTGCGTGAAGATCATCGCAAAGCCCATCGCCTCTTCCAGCTTGCGCAGGTCGGCCATGCCGGGGCCGCCGTCGAAGCGGACGCTGACGCCCTTGTAGTGGATGCTGCCGGAGTGACAGGCCGCGCAGGTCAGGCCGATCTTGTCGGACTGTGCCGCGCCGGTGACCGGATCGGCCGCACCCGAGAGCCGGGCGAAGCCGACCGGCAGGCCGCCTTCATTGCCGGCCGGCGTCGGCTTGAGACCGGCAGGCAGCGCCGGGGCCGTGTCGGTCTTGGCCGTCGCGTTGGCGGCATAGCCGAACGGGCGGAGAGCGCTGGGGTCACCATCCACGCTCTTCGGGCTTGGAATGAAGCCGAAGCGCTCGAGATAGGCGCTGTCGGAGATCAGGCCGGGCGTCCCGAACAGCGACAGATACGGCTGCTCCATCGCCATGAACCAGTTGTAGGGAATCGGGAAGGTCGCCGTGCCCTGGGTCACGTGGTGGAACCAGTGCCGGTCCTTGGTCGTCCAGCCCTGGTCGAGCCAATAGGCCGCCTTGGTCGGCTCGGTCTCCGGCAGCGCCGGCGGGATCAGGGCCGCGACCTTCTTCGGCAGGATCGCGCTGAGCTTGTCGCTGACGGCATCCGGCGCCGCCATCCAGGCCAGCAGCAGCGCGACGGCGGCCAGCACGGCCGCGCCGACGACAGCCTTGGCAGCCCGCCAGATGATGCTCGCCGGCCTGGGCTTCACCATCAGGCGCGCAACGATGCGCTGCGGAAGCTGGCGCTCGACGAACAGCGTGCGGACCTCGGCGACGGAGAGATAGCGGCCATCGCCCTCGCCCTTGCCGAGGATGTTGAGCAGCACCGGCCACTCGCCCTTCATCAGAACTGGGTAGTACCAGCGCGCCTTGTCGCCGTCGCGCTTCAGATTGGCCTTCATGAAGGTCTGGATCTGCGCCGCATTCAGGCCGTGCTCGGTGCCGCCATTGGGATCGGGATAGTCGCTGCCGAAGCCCGCCAGCCGGTCGATCTCCTCAGGATGGACTTTGGCCTCGGCATCGAGGATGCGCGAGCCGCCGCCGAGCTTGTCGAGCGGGCCGTCGCGCAACTGGTCGAGATCGGCGCCCGACCACAGGCTCTTGAGCAGCCGCAGCGGCGACAGGCCGTTGGCGATCAGCGCGACGCCAGAGGTTTCGATGCCGACGAAGCGCTTCTTCAGCCCGGTTTCGCCACTCGCCGCCTCGACGCGATCAGCGATGGTCTTCAGCGGGACGCTGTGGCCGCCGACGAAGCCGCCGGCGACGAGCGCGCGCAGGAAGGGGCAGGGATTGTTGGGCGAGACGGGGGTCTGTCCGGGCAGGGCGTCACGGACGCGGGCGCTGTCTTCTTGCATCGAACGACATCCTTGCAAAGCACCTGAGTGATGAAAACGGGATCACGCAAACAAACAAAGCCGGCGCCGAATTGCGCCGCGGAACGGGTCGAGGCCGCGCCGTCCAAAAGTTACAATGCAATTATGAATGATGGCGTAACCCGCCGCAGTGTCAACCTCAAGTCGAGATTGCGTTATTCGCCCGCGTATTTCGCCTTGCTGTCGACCAGGGTCAGCTTGGTCAGCGGCACGCCGGCCTTGGCGAGACCGTCGCGATAATGAGCGATATCAGCTGGATTTCGCCAGCGGATGTTGCTCAGAAGCCGATCGATCGTCATCCACGGATGCTGGCTCAAGAGCGTGGCGACGGCCTCGCCGGCTTCGACCGAGCGTCCGAGCTGCGCCAGGGCCGCCGCGCGAATGGCGAGGCCCTGCAGATGGTTGGGATTTTGATAGTGCGACTCGCGCGCCCAGGACAGCGACGCGTCATACTGGCCGAGCATGTAGTGGCTGAACGCGCTCAGCACCGACCATTGATAGCGCGGATCGCTGTTGCCGCGCTGGGCCGCCACCGAGAACAGCTCGATCGCCTCGCGGTGCTCTCCGCTGACGAGGTGGCACACGCCGAGCACACCGCGCGCGCCCATGTCGTAGGGATTGAGTTGCAGCGCCTTGCGCGCCGCCTCCATGCCCGCTTCGACGCGGCCCTGCATGGCATGGACGTAAGCCAGCAGTGAATAGGAGAAGGACGAGCGGGAATCGAGCCGCACGCTGGCCTCTGCGAGCCCCATCGCTTCTTCCCAGAGCTCCCGCGAATTCCGGATCCAGCCGAAATGAATGCCCTGCAGCAGGATCGTGCCGAGATAGGTATGGGCGATCGCCAGTCCCGGGTCGATCCTGATCGCCTCGCGGAACAGCGTGATCGAACTTTCGTAGTCGGCCTTGGTCGGCTGATAGTAGTGTGACAATCCGCGCAGAAAGCGGTCCCACGCCGTGAGGTCGGTCGTCATGGATCGCACCGGCACGGCCGCCTCGGCGCGGTAGATCTCGGGGATCAGCGCGGTGCACAGATTGGCCGTGATGTCGTCCTGCACGGCGAACAGATCACCGATGTCGCGGTCGTAGCGGCCGGCCCACAGCTGCTCACCGTTCTCCGGCGCGACCAGCTCGGCCGTGACCCTGATCTTGTTGCCGGAGCGCCGCACCGAGCCCTGGATCAGGTAGGTCGCATCGATCTCGCGAGCGATGAGGCGGGCGCTCATTCCGGCATGCTTGAAGGCGAAGGTCGAGTTGCGGCTGAGCACCCGGAAAAAGGATTGCAGCGACAGCGCGTGGATGAGGTCTTCCGCCAGCCCGTCGGAGAAATACTCGTCGGTCTCGCTGCTGAGGTTGGCGAAGGGAAGCACACCGACGATCGCCGTCCGATATTGGGCCGGCAGCGAGGTCGCGGGCCGCGGCTCGCGGCTCTTGTCCGGCGAGGAGGGATCCCAGCTCCAGACGTTGATGGTGTGTTCGATGTTCTTGAAGCGGAATGGACCGCGGTCGATGAAGGTGACCGTCAGATGCTTGCTCGCCTCCTGGTAGGCTTTGTTGGACAGTGCAATTCCACCGGGAGGGGCTGCGGCTTCAAGTCGCACGGCGGTGTTGACGCCGTCGCCGAACACCTCGTCCTCATCGAAAATGACGTCGCCCATGTTCACGCCGAGGCGGAACTGCATCACCCGATCGGCCGGCAGGTGCGCATTGCGCTCCGCCATCAGCTTCTGCACCTCGACCGAGGCTGCAATTGCGCCGACGACGCTAGGAAATTCCAGGAGAAACCCATCCCCCGTATACTTCACGATCCGGCCGCCGTGATTGAGGATGACCGGATGGATGGCGCCGCGATGCGCCTTGAACGCGGCATGGGTTCCCGCCTCGTCGGCGCCCATCATCCGCGAGTAACCGACCACATCGGCACAGACAATGGCGGCCAGCCGTCTCTCCATCCGTTCCTCACTCTGATAGAGGGCGATACCACGGCAGCATCATTGGAATCCAATCAATTTGCGGAAGCAATGTGTAGGCCATGTGGCAGACCGGGGATGAACGCGGAGATTTGCTTCAGGTCAGACCGGCCTTGATCAGCCCGTCGCGGTAGTGGTCGATGTCGGCCAGGTTCTTCCATCTGATGTTCTTCATGTGACGCTCGAGCGTCAGCCAGGGATATTGCCCGCGCACGCCGCCAATGGCCTCGCGCGCCTGATCGGTGTCTCCAAGCTGCGCCAGAGTTGCCGCCCGGATCATCAAGGCCTGCAGATGGTTGGGATACAGCAGCAGCTCGTCACGCGCCCAGAACAACGCGGCCTCGTAGCGGCCGACCAGGTAATGACTATAGGCGTTCAATGCCGGCCATTGATAGCGCGGATCGCTGTTGCCGCGCTGTGCGGCGACCGAGAACTGATCGATCGCCTGCTGGTGCTCGCCCGTGACCATGTGGCAGAGGCCGAGCACGCCGCGCGCGCCCATGTCGTAGGCGTTGAGGTCCGTGGCCTTCCGTGCCGCCTTCATGCCGTCCTCATGCGCGCCCTGCATGGCGTGCACGAAGGCGAGAATCGCGTAGGCGAAGGAGGACCGCGGGTCGAGCCGGACGCTGTCCAGCGCGAGGCCCTTTGCCTGCTCCCAGAGCTCGCGCGAGCCTTTGATCCAGCCGAAGCTGATGCCCTGCATCAGAATGGTCGAGAGATAGGCATGTGCGATGCCCAGCGTCGGATCGAGCGCGATGGCTTCGCCGAACAGCGCGATCGAGATCTCGTAGTCGGCCTTGGTCGGTCGATAGTAGTGCGACAGACCCCGGAGAAAGCGGTCCCAGGCGGTCGGGTCGGTCGTGGGCGAGCGGAACGGGACCGAGGCCTCGACACGGTAGATCTCGGGCATGAGCGCCGCGCACAGGCTCGTCGTGATTTCATCCTGCATCGCGAACAGATCGCCGAGGTCACGGTCGTAGCGCCCGGTCCACAGTTGCGCCCCACTTTCCGGCGCGATCAATTCCGCCGTCACGCGGATCTTGTCGTGCGATCGCCGCACCGTCCCCTGGATCAGATAGGTCGCATCGATCTCGCGTGCGATCAGGCGAAGATTGAGGTTACGGTCCCTGAAGCGGAAGGTCGATGTCCGGCTCAGCACGCGAAAGAACGATTGCAGCGACAAAGCGTGGATCAGGTCGTCGGCAAGCCCGTCGGCGAGATAGTCGTCGGGGGCATCGGCGAGATTGGTGAACGGCAGCACGCCGACAATGGCCGTGCGGTATTGCGGCGGAAGGCTCGCAGAGTCTCTTTGTGGCCGGAATGCCGCCTCGCTGTCAGGCTCCCAGGTCCAGGCCTGAATCGGCTGTTGCAGGTTCCTGAATTGGAAGCTTCCCGCATTGACCAGTTTGACCGGAAGCTGCGGACCGGCCTCCTCATAGGCCCTGCCCGACACGGCAACGCCGCCGGGGGCGGCGATCGATTCGAGATTGACGGCGACATTGATGCCGTCCCCGAATGCCTCGCCGTCGTCGATCGTGACATCGCCCCGATGGATGCCGAGACGAAAGCGCATGTTGCGGTCAGCGGGCAGGTGCGCATTGCGCTCCGCCATCAGGCACTGCATCTCGACCCCGAACTGGATCGCGCTGGCGGCGTTCGCGAACTCCAGCAGGAAGCCGTCGCCGGTGTGTTTGACGATGCGGCCGGCGTGATTGAGGATGATCGGATGGATGGCGCCGCGATGCGCCTTGAAAGCGGCGTGCGTGCCGGCCTCGTCGATCCCCATCATGCGCGAATAGCCGGCAACGTCGGCGCAAAGGATGGCGGCGAGGCGTCTTTCCATCACGTCGTGCTCCCGCCTCGCGCATACCATGGCCCAGGCGGCCGAATCCAATGCTTTTCCAGAACCAGTCGCGCTACCTTCGAGGTCGCGCCCTGTTGCCCGTCTGGCCGGGAGGACAGCAACCTCAGCATGGCTCGAAATTTAGATCGATATCGTTAGGAAAAGTTCAATCATGCTTGGAATTCACGATCTGCCGCTGTTTCTGGTCTCGGGACTGTTGCTCAACATCACGCCGGGTCCGGACACGGCCTATATCGTTGGCCGCAGTGCGCAGCTGGGTTGGCGTGCCGGCGCGGCCGCGGCCTTCGGCATCAGCACGGGCTGTCTGGTCCACGTATTCGGCAGCGCCGTCGGGCTGTCAGCCCTGCTCACAGCATCGGCGACAGCATTCGCCGCGGTGAAATGGGCGGGTGCCGCCTATCTCGTCTATCTCGGCGTCACGCAGATGCTGGCGCGCCGCCAGGACACCGCAAGAACGAGCATGCCTGCTGCGCCGGTCATGCTGGGCGACGTGTTCCGGCAGGGCGCACTCACCAACATTCTCAATCCCAAGGTTGCGATGTTCTTTCTCGCCTTCCTGCCACAATTCGTCGCAGCTGACGCGCCGCATCAGGGGCTCGCCTTCCTGATGCTCGGGACGATCTTCATCGTCAACAGCACGATCTGGTGCCTGGGCGTCGCCGTGGCGGCAGCCGGCGCCGCGCGCGGCGTCAGGCGCTCCTCGGGCGCGTTGCTCTGGTTGAACCGCGCGATCGGCGGTCTCCTCATCTATCTCGGCGTCCGGATCGCCATGCTCGACGCGCGTTGATCACCAGACCAGCTCGATGATCGCACGGCCGGCAAGATAGAGCCCGAGGATGATCATGGCGATCAGGAACAGCCGGCGGAAGGCTTCGGCCGGCAGTCTCGACCGTGCGGCCTGACCGGCGAACATGCCGAGAAAGGCGCAGGCCATCGCGACCGCGCCGGGCAGGGCGGTGGCGGTGCTGAGCAGGCCGGAACTCGTCAGGTTGAAGGCCAGCGTGACCGTGGCGACCGTGAAGAACACGCCCAGCGCCTGAATCAGCTCATCCTTTTGCAGGCCGATGGCTTGCATGTACGGCACCGACGGCACCACCTGCACGCCGGTTGCCGCGGAGATCAGCCCGGTCACCAGGCCGACGATACCGCCGATCCATTTCTCGTGGCGCGGCACGACCTTGAAGGCGAAGCGGGTGAGGCCGAGCGCGGCGTAGACCATCAGCAGCACGCCGAGCGCGACGTTGCCATAGTGCGTGGATGCATGGCTGAGGGCGCCGGCGTTGAGACAGATGCCGATCGCGGTACCCGCCATCAGCGGCCACAGGCGCTTGGCGATGTCTCGCAGATACGGGCCCGCGAAGGTCTGCCAGATGTTGGTGATGACGGCCGGCACGATCACGATGGCGAGTGCGCGGCCTGGCGGCATGGCGATCGCGAGCAGTCCAACCGAGATGGTCGGCAGGCCAAGACCCAGCGCGCCCTTGACGAAGCCGGCAAGCGTCAGCGCGAAAGCGATGAAGATGAGGATCGGATCGATCATGGCTCCGACATTGACCGAAGAGCGTCGGCGTCACAATGTGGAGGTTACGGAGCCAGCCTTCGTCCTGGACAGAGGCAGAAGATCATGCGGTACGACCTCGTCGATCTCAGGCTGTTCATTGCCGTCGCCGAAGCCCGCAGCATTACCGGCGGCGCCGACCGGGCGCATCTGGCGCTGGCGTCCGCCAGCGCGAGGATCCGAGGCCTCGAGACCGCGTTCGGCGTGGCGCTGCTCAAGCGCGGCCGTCGCGGCGTCGACCTGACGGCCGCAGGCGAAAGCCTGCTCGATCATGCCCGCATCATCATGGCCTATGTCGAGACCATGCAGGGGGATCTGTCGGGGTTCGCATCGGGCCAGCGGGCGAATGTGCAGCTGCTCGCCAATACGGTCGGCCTTGCCGAACATCTGCCCAACGCGCTTGCGGCGTTCCTGCGCGCGCATCCCGAGATCAATGTCGACGTCGAGGAGCGCGAGAGCACCGAGATCGCGGAAGCGATCGCCTCTGGCCGGGCCGATCTCGGCTTTGCCGCCGAGCATGCGGTGCCGGAGACGATCGAGCGCTTCGTCTTTGGCGAGGACCGGCTGATCCTGGTGGCCGGCAAACGAAGCCCGTTGGCGGGCCGCAGGCAGATCAATTTCAGCGAAACCGCAGAGCAGGACTTCATCGGCCTGACCCAGGGCACGGCCCTCAACGTGCATATCGGCCGGCATGCTGCACGCCTCGGCATTCGCCAGCATGTCCGGGCGCGCCTGCGCGATTTCGATGCGATCTGCCAAATGGTGGCGGCCGGCATCGGCATCGCCGTCGTGCCGGAAGCTGCCGCGCGCCGCTGCGCGCGAACGATGCCGATCAGCCTGGTCGCGCTGCGCGACGCCTGGGCCGACCGCAGGCTGGTGATCTGCGCCCGCAGCTTCAAGGCGCTGCCGCGCCCGGCCAAGCTGCTCGTCGAGCATCTGCGCCGAGCGGCCGGGTGAGCGGTCAGGCGGCGCGCACCGTATCGAGGAAGCGGCCGACCTCGAGCTTCAGCCGGCCGCTTTCCTCCGAGAGCGACCGCGCTGCGGACAATACCTGCGCCGAGGCCGATCCCGTCTCGGTGGCACCGTGCTGAACCTCGACGATATTGTCGGAGACGCGCTGCGTTCCCCGTGCTGTGTGTTGAACGTTGCGCGAGATGTCCTGGGTGGCGGCGCCCTGTTGCTCGATCGCCGCGGCGATGGTCGAGGAAATGTGGGACAGCCGTTCGATCGTTCCCGAAATCTCGCGGATGACGTCGACCGACTCTTCCGTCGCCGATTGAATGCTCGCGATCTGCTGGCCGATCTCTCCGGTCGCCCTCGCAGTCTGCTCGGCCAGCGCCTTGACCTCGGAGGCGACGACGGCAAAGCCGCGGCCGGCCTCGCCCGCGCGCGCCGCCTCGATGGTCGCGTTCAGGGCCAGCAGGTTGGTCTGGCCGGCAATGGTGTTGATCAGCTCGACGACGTCGCCGATTCGCGTGGCCGCCTTCGACAACTCGCTGACGCGGTCATTGGTGCGGCGCGCCTGGCCGACCGCCTCCACGGCAATCCGCGCGGATTCCTGCACCTGGCGGCTGATTTCGTTGACCGACGCCGATAACTGCTCCGTCGCCGACGCCACGGACTGGACGCTGGACGCGGCTTCCTCGGAGGCGGACGCAACGGTCGTCGCCAGCGACTGGCCATGCTGGGCATTCCTGGTCAGCGTTGTCGCGGAGGCTTCCAGTTCGGTCGAGGCGGACGACACGGTGCCGATGATC
Source organism: Bradyrhizobium sp. SSBR45G (assembly GCF_030159255.1). Taxonomy (GTDB): domain Bacteria; phylum Pseudomonadota; class Alphaproteobacteria; order Rhizobiales; family Xanthobacteraceae; genus Bradyrhizobium. Next base: position 43,170 of record NZ_BSCT01000038.1, read on the forward strand.
TCACCGATGGCGACTTCGAACCGGTGTGCGAGCGCCGCCATGTCGGCCTTGCGCTGTTGCGCCTGGCGCTGCTCGATTGCGGCCTGCTCGGTGCGCAGTCGCTCGGTCTCGATCATGCTGGTCTTGAAGATTTCCACGGCGCCCGCCATCTCGCCGATCTCGTCGCGACGGCCGGCGCCCGGAATTCGGATCGAGGCATCGCCACTCGCCAGCCGCGTCATGGCCTGCACCATGCTGCGGATCGCCTTGGACATGCCGCGGCCGATCAGGAACGACGCGCAGCTGACCAGGATCAGCGAGATGCCGAGCGTCACCAGCATGCCGCGCCTGAGCGCGCTGCCGGTCTCGGCCTCGGCCGCTTGTGCTGCGGCATAGCGTTGCGCGACGGCTTTGCCGATCTCCGCGATGACGGGCTCGATCTCGGCGTAGGCCTTCGACATGGCCGCGCCGTGCCGTGCCGCGTCCTGGGATCCCTCGGCCCAGGCCAGAAAATCCGTCTGGTACTTGTCGAGCTTCTGACTGATGTCCGCCTTCATCGCCGGCGCGAGATCGGCGCTGGCGACGGCCTTGGCGAATTCGGCCGAGGCGCTCTTCAGCTCGCCGACATATTTCGGATCACGGCGCAGCATGAAATCCTTCTCGTGCCGGCGCAGCATCAGCATGGCCCCCGTCAACCTGAGATCGTTGGCCTCTTTCAGCCGCGCCTCGATGTCGTGAACGGCGGTGCGCAGCGAGCCCGACAGGCCGAGCGTCTCGTTCAGTCCCAGGCGCACCTCCGACTTTTCCGCTTCGGCAAATTCCGAGCCATAGGAGGCAAATCCCGTGGCGACGGCGTCGACCTTGCCGGCGATCGACGCGTCGCCCATCGTGCTGACGGCGCGGCGCAGATCATCGAGCTTACGCTTGATCGCGGCGCTCAGCTCGGCATGACGCACCGCGTATTTCTGATCGCGTCGCAGCAGAAAGTCCTTTTCCGCGCGTCTTGCCTCGAGCAGATCCGTCAGCAGCGTCTGGTTGAGATCTGCGGTCGCGCGGGCGCTGTCTGCATGCCGGCGGGAGGCCTCCTGGGACGCGTTGCCGGCCAGATAGATGACACCGAAAACAGCCAGAGCACCGATGCCGATCAGGGCGATCGCCATGATCTTGTGCGTGAGCCGCAAGCTGAAACGAGACATTGACGTCACCTTCCCAGGAAGTGTCAAATTTGCACAAATCCTAGGCGGGTGAGGTCAACGCGTTGTTAACAATGCATGGTGATGTGCGTTGCCCGTAGTTGTACGGATCGCACTCAGCCCCCGGCGATGCGCTTCAGCGCTGCCTCATGGACGCGCTTGTCGCCGGCGGCGATGATCCGCCCGCCATTCTGCGCCGGACCGCCGTCCCAGTTGGTGACGACGCCGCCAGCACCGTTGATGATCGGGATCAGCGCCGCGATGTCGTAGGGCTTCAGCTCGGTCTCGATGACGAGATCCAGATGGCCGGCCGCCAGCATGCAATAGGAGTAGCAGTCGCCGCCATAGCGCGACAGCCGCGTCTCGGCCTCGACTTTGGCGAAGATGGCGCGGTCGCTCTCGTTCATCAACAGCGGGCTCGTCGTGTAGCACACCGCGTCCTCGAGCCGATCGCAGCGCCGCACCGAGAGCCGACGCTCGCCGGCGGCGTTCTTGTAATTGGCCGAGCCGTTGTCGCCGGCGAAGCGCTCGGCGATGAAGGGCTGGTGCATCATGCCGAACACCGGCGTGCCCTTGTGCAGCAGGGCGATCAGCGTGCCCCAGGTCGGGAAGCCCGCGATGAACGACTTGGTGCCGTCGATCGGATCGAGCACCCAGACATAATCGGCGTCCTCGCGCTCGTTGCCGAACTCCTCGCCGACGATGCCGTGCTGCGGGAAGTTCGCCTTGATGAGGCGGCGCATCACCGCCTCGGCGGCGCGGTCGGCCTCCGTCACCGGATCGAAGTCATGCCGGCTGCTCTTATTGTCGATCGACAGCGAGGTCCGGAAGAACGGGAGGATGGTTTCGCCCGAGGCGGTCGCGAGGCGACCGATGAAGGCAGAGAAGTCGATGACCGTCACAACACGTCCTTGCGTCAGGGAATCGAATGGCGATGCGCCGATCATGCCTATCTCAAAGCCGTGGAGCGCGCATCCGGAGATGGAACGGCGACTTGGCATCTTGGATATCGTTCAGTGACCAGCGGGGGCTCGCATCGCGCGCGTTTGGTGCCTTGGCCTTTCGCTGGCCTTTCAATCGCAACCGAAACCGAAATGCGCCGGCCCGGTTCCTTTGATCAGACTTTTGGATCAAGCCATTGACAGGTCAAATGAAAATACCGGTTGGGTCGCGTTGAGCGCAACCCGGCCTGTGTTTTTTGCATGGAGAAGGGCGGAAAAACCCTTGCGCTTTGTGCAGCGCGAATGCATATTGTTGCGGTGCGGTAGCGCTTCGCGTTATCGCTGCCCTCCTTGGGCGTTTCCTCCCTAGACTTGGGCCGCTTGTCATTCAAGCGGCCCTTTTTTTTGTGGCGGTGTCTTGTGCCCGTGTCTGACGTGGCCGTCGCTTCCCGTCGCGCAGAGAAACGCTTCTTGCTCTATTCCGCCGCCGCCTGGAATGGGCCGAGGTCCCCGAGCGGCACCGTGGCCAGCACCTCGGCGAGCACGGCGAGGTCGGAGGCGACCTGCGCAAAGCGCGGCCCGCGCTCGCGCTTGCGCTCGTCCATGTAGATCGCGCGGTTGAGCTCGATCTGGATCGCATGCAGGCCTGAGGCCGGATTGCCGTAATGCTCGGTGATGAAGCCGCCGGCATAGGGCTTGTTGCGGCCGACCGAATAGCCGAGGCGGCCGAGCACGTCCTCGAACAGCTCTGGCAGCAGCGAGGCGCAGCTTGTGCCGTAGCGATCCCCGATCACCATGTCCGGGCGGCGCGGCTCGTCGCGCGACACGCCGACCGACGGCATCGAGTGGCAGTCGACCAGCACGACCGTGCCGAACTGCTGGTGCACGCGGTTGATCAGCCGGCGCAACGCGCGATGGTAGGGCTTGTACAGCGTTTCGATCCGATGCAGGGCCTCGTCGACGCTGAGCCTGTCGCGATAGATCTCCTGGCCGTCGCCGACCACGCGCGGAATGGTGCCCAGCCCGCCGGCGACCCGCATCGAGCGGGTGTTGGCGAAGCTCGGCAGCCGTCCGGTGAACATCCGCGGATCGAGTTCATAGGGCTCGCGGTTGACGTCGACATAGCAGCGCGGGAAATGCACGCGGACGACCGGAAACCCGCGCGTCAGCAGATCGGCGACCAATTCGTCCATGAACGAATCTTCCGAGCGCCGCAGCGACGGCAAGTCGATTCGCGATGCCAGCAGGAACTCGTCCGGATAGACCGAGCCGGAGTGCGGCGAATTGAAGATGATGGGCGCGCGCCATTCGGCCGGCTCCATGATCTCGAACGGCGGCAATTCGCCATCAAAATCCGTCATCGCTGGGCGCCGTCCCCCTGGTCACGTGCGTTGATGTCACGTCCGTTGATGCGCCGGTATCCTCCGGCCGATTCGCGCTGGACAACGCAGGCACACTCTTGGCCACGCCGCATCTTCGATAATCCGAGCCGTTCTGCCAAGCGAAAAGCAATGAAAAAGTTCATGTCCGGATTGGAACAACTCTGAGCTGGCGGACTGTTGGCGGGCGAAGGTCGCACCGGCGCCCTCAAATTGCCTTGCCGATGTCGGATCAAAAGGCGCAATCTTTCACCCGAAATTTACCGCCCGTCAGGCTTAGTGGCGGCAACGCTCCGCCTCTCACCCGGACCAGACGCTCCCCGCCATGCACAAAATCCTGCTCGCCGAAGACGACAACGACATGCGCCGCTTCCTGGTCAAGGCATTGGAAAATGCCGGGTTCCAGGTCTCGCCCCACGACAATGGCATGTCGGCCTACCAGCGGCTGCGCGAGGAGCCGTTCGAGATGCTGCTCACCGACATCGTGATGCCGGAGATGGACGGCATCGAGCTGGCGCGCCGCGCCTCCGAGCTCGATCCGGACATCAAGATCATGTTCATCACCGGCTTCGCCGCGGTCGCCCTGAACTCCGATTCGGAGGCGCCCAAGAACGCCAAGGTGCTGTCCAAGCCGGTGCACCTCCGCGAGCTCGTCAGCGAGGTCAACAAGATGCTGGCGGCCTGAGGCCGCAAAGCGCTGGTGTCTCGGCGCCTGGGGCTTCGGACCCGGGTGTCTGGGACCGGCCGCTCCGCGGTCGACGGATTATTCCCAATTTCGGCATTTTGCGTCCTTGCCTGCCCGCGTGGGAGCCGGTATAGGGACGCCCACCCGAATGGACTTTTGGATTAGGGCACGTAGCTCAGCGGGAGAGCACTACCTTGACATGGTAGGGGTCACAGGTTCGATCCCTGTCGTGCCCACCACTCTTCAGACCGCCGTCTGATTCGTTTGAGCTTTTGGCTTGATTTCCTACGCCGGGCTTGTCGGTGAGGGCATAGACGTTCGCTCCATGGTCCGTGGATCTGGTCATTCGTTCGAGCTTCGCAACGCCGCCATACGCGAGTTTCTTGCGGTTGATTTTTCGCGTGGAATGGCTTGCCCTCCGGCGATCGGTTCCATCCGAAGATCGCATCCAATTCGGCTTCCGTCGTGCCGTTCTCGGCTGCGACGGTCGCAGCCGCCTTGCGCAGTCCGTGAGCCGATCGGTTCGTCAGGCCAGCAGCGACGCACTTCTCCTTGAACAGGTTGCCGAGAAACAGGTTGCCAAGAGGCAGGCTGCCAAGGCTTTCCTTGGTCATCGGCTTGTCCTGCCGGGTCGCGATGCAGGTTTCGGTTCTCGCTGCTTCATTCGCCAACGGACAAGGAAGGTGTCACGCCGCGAATTCCGGCTCCTTGTCGTTGCCGTGCGTCGGCGGATTTTCGGCCGGAATGGGGAGAGTGAAATTGAATGTCGAGCCTCTGTCAGGATTCGACTCGCACCAGATCTTCCCATTGTGACGGTCGACGATCTTCCGGCAAGTCGCGAGTCCGAGGCCGGTGCCCTCGAATTCGTCCCGGCCGTGCAATCGCTTGAAGGGCTCGAAGATCTGCTGGTGGAATTCCGGAGCGATGCCGATGCCGTTGTCGCGGACGCCGATCCGCCAGTAGTCCGTTTTCTCCAGCACAGCTGAAATGTGCAATGCCGGCGTCGCGGCCTGACAATATTTGATGCCGTTCCCGATCAGGTTCTGCAACAGCTGCGTCAAAAGCGGCGCGTGGCCAAACACGATCGGAAGGTCATCATGTGTCACCTTGGCCCCTCGGTTGCTGATCATCTGCGCGAGATTTGCCAACGTGTCGCCGACGACGAGATTCATGTCGACGGTCTCGAAGACGACATGCGCGTCCGACTTGGTATATTCGTGGAGTGTTTCGACCAATGCGACCATTCGCTCGCCAAGCTGAACCATCCGTCCGCAGTATTCGGTGATCTTATCTGGGGTCGCCGTACCCGACTTGACGGCATGGCTGATAATCGAGGCATATCCCCTGATAGACGAAATAGGCGATTTCAGATCGTGCACGAGAACGTCCGCGAACCGCTCCAGTTCCTCCCGCTGCTGATCCAGGGCGATCTGCATCGCTGCCTTCTTTCGCGCGTAGCGGAGGATGCGACCGATGGATCGCTCGTTGATATGTTCCTTTGCAATATAGTCCGACGCTCCGCGCTTCATCGCCTCGGTGGCGACGGCGGCATCGCCCTGACCGGTCGCCATGACGATGAACATCGCTGGAGCGATCCGGTGCAAGGCCTCCACGCCCTCGATCCCGTCGCATCCCGGTAACCTGTAGTCGACGATCGCGACGTCGAACGGTTGGCGCCCACAGGCGGCCAGCGCCAGGTCAATATTGTCAGCCTCTGTGCATTCGCACGGTGTTCCCGAAGACCTCAGGGCTCGCAGCACCTGTTTGCGGTCGCCGTCATCATCGTCCGTGATCAGGATCGCAAGGGGGCGCTTGGCGTCGTCCGAAAGAGTCATGGGAGCTCCACGATCCGCCAGTAGCCCCGCATCAATTCGACGAGCTTTTGAAAGTCCTCCCCAACCCGTTCCTTGAGTATGTATCCCGCGACATTGAGATCATAGGACGCGAACACGTCCTCATCGCGGCTCGAGGTGGTCAGTATGAACACGATGGTGCGGTTCAAGCTGCTGTCCAGCCGCAACTCCTTGACGAGCTCGATGCCGTTCATGCGGGGCATGTTGATGTCCACGAGCAGAATGTACGGTGAACTGACTTTGGTCTTCCCGTTCGTGCCGCGCAAGATGTCGAGCGCATCAGCTCCGTCAAATGCTCTCAGCAACGGATTGATGATCCTCGCGGATCTGAATGCGCGCTGCACGGATCTGGCGTCGCCGTCGTCGTCGTCGACCACCAGGATCGTCAGTTCGCGCGCACTTTCTGTGGCGCCGGCGATCATCTTTCTCGTTCCTTCGTTGAATTGGAAGTACGCAAAGTGAAGCGAAAGGTCGTCCCATGGCCCTGGCTCGAGTCGAGGGAGATTGATCCTCCCGACAGCTCGATTTGCTTGCGGACGATTGCGAGACCCATGCCGCTGCCCTCGACCTGGTCGCGCGGCTTCAGGGTCTGAAACATCTTGAAAATACGATCATGGAATTGGGGCGGAATCCCGGGACCGTCATCCTTCACGGCGAAGGCGTGATGCGATCCGCGATTCTCCACGGTGACCTCGATGCGCCCGGTCGCCTTGTCATGATGCTTGATGGCATTTCCGATCAGGTTCATCATGATCTGCTGCAGGGGCATGCGGTAGACTTGGATTGAGCCGAACTCGGCGGCGACGATCACGTCGAAGCCGCGCGGGGGCGCGAGCAGCGCGAGCACGTTGTCCATGAGGTCCGCGCCGGAAATGACCTCGGTACCGGCTGCGCGGCGGCCAATTCGGGAGAATTGCAGCAGGTCGTCGAGGAGCTTCTCGAGCCGTTTGACGCGGTTCCGCAACAGCTGCATGTTTTCCCGGTTTTCGCCGGTCAGGTGCGGCGCGAGGTCCTCCTCGAGCCATTTCGAAGCGTTGTCGATGACCCGGAGAGGCGCTTTCAGATCATGTGACGCCGCGTACGCAAAATCGTCGAGCTCCTTGTTCGCGGCTTCGAGCTCGGCGGTGCGCTGCGCAACTTGTTGTTCGAGCCGATCGTTGAACCTTCGGTGTTCCTCCTCGGCCTGCTTGCGGAGTGTGATATCGACGATTGCGCCCAGGACCATCACGCCTTCGTCCGTGCTGATCGGTGTAAGCCCGATTTCGACAGGAAATTCGCTGCCGTCCTTGCGCCGGCCATTGAGTTCGCGCGCGGGACTCATCGCGCGCTGCGATGGATCCAGCGCGGCCGGGCCGGCGAAATAGCGATCGATGTGGGCCTGGTGTCCCTGCTGTTCGTCCGCCGGCATGAGCAGTTCGATCCGCTGTCCGACCAATTCGTCTCTGCCGTAGCTGAACAGCTGTTCGGTTTGCCGGTTCACCAGCGCAATACGCCCCGATCTATCGATCATGACGATGGCGGTCGGGGTGGACTCGACGACAAGGCGGAACCGTTCCTCTGCAGCCTTGCGAGCGGATACGTCTCGGAGCGCGCCGACGATCCCGGATATCTGTCCCGAATCCCGATCCCGGAGCGGCCTCATCACCGCCTCAAGCCAGATCCAGCGGCCGTCCCGATCATGCGCGCGGATGGAAGTCGAACTCCGATCGACCTGGCCGGCGAGCAGCAAATCGAAGGCGGCTTGCAACTGCTCCACGTGCTCGGGATGGATCGGGCCGTACGGTCGTTCGCCGAGAAGCTCGCTTTCGTCGACGCCCAAAATGTCCCGACATGCCGGCGAGACGTAGCGCAGGCGAAGGTCGCGATCGAGCTGGATGATCAGGTCCGAGCTGTTGTCGGCCAGAATGCGATACCGAGCGTCGCTCTCCTTGATCTTGCGCTGTGCTTCGCGCATCTCCGTGATATCGGTGATGAGTACGAAAAGGCCAAGCACTTCGCCGCTGGCGTCGCAATGCGGAATGTAGTTGGTCCAAGTGTTGCGGATGCTTCCATCGGCCTTGTTCAGCATGCGCTCGTAGTTCTGCTGCCGGCCCGACAGGGCGGCTTGGATGTGAGGCTCGGCCTCGGCGAACAGGGTCTCGTCCAGGAGCGAGGTGACATGGCAACCGACGAGGTCATCCAGTGACCGGCCGAACCAATCCTGATAGGCCGAGTTTGCGAAGCGGCATCGAAGGTCGCGGTCCCAGTACGCGATGACGCTTGGGACGGCATCGATGATGGTCTTGAGCTCCGCCGTTCTGGCGGCGACCTCCTGCTCGAGGGAGGAGTTGTTCTTCCGAAAATCGTCCTCGACCTGTTTCTGCCTGCTGATATCGCGCTCGACGATCGACGCGCCGATGATCGTGCCATCCTGCCGCCGTATCGGAATGGCCCTGAGTGACACGTCGATCGCGGTGCCGTCCCTGCGCAAACGCCGCGTTTCCAAATTGTCGATGTGTCGTCCCTGCCTGACCTGATCGAGAATATAGTCGTCATGGATCAACTGCTCGGGCGGGATGTGGATACGAATGCTGCGGCCAATGACCTCATTCGGGCGGAATTGGAAAAGGCGCTCGGCCGCCGCATTCCATGAAAGAATCGTGCCCGAAAGGTCCTTTGCGACGATCGCATCGTCCGACGAGTCGATGATCGCGCTGGCTATCGCCAGCCTGTCCCGCAACTCGTTCCTCTCCCTCTCGAGTTCGCGATGACTCCTGCAGAGAATTCCATTGATCTGGGAGCAGAGAGATGTCGGATCCAAGGGCTTCGCGATGACACCGGCGATGCCAAGGCGCCGGATTTCGTCAAGCTCCTTGGCCTTCGAGGACGCGGTCACGAAGATGACGGGGACTCCCGCGGTCTGCGGGCGCTCCCGCAAGCGCGCCAGTGTCGTTGGTCCGTCCATGCCGGGCATGTTCAGGTCGAGCAGGATCAGGTCGGGCGACCACTTCGCAGTCGCGGCGAGCGCCTCCTCTCCTGATGCGCAGCTGCGTACGCTGAAGATCGGGTCGAATTCGATCGCGGTCCCGATGATCTCGCGGGCGTCAGCATCATCGTCGACATGTAGAACGTCGACTGAACGCATCGCAAATTGCACATTCATGTCGATATCGATCAAAGTTGACGAATGTGAAACGGGTTGGCCGGTTCCTCGGATAAGGCACCGCCCAATACGCAGAAACTAATAGTTGATCAGTATAAATGCCGGATTTCGAATGCTCGCGTATTAATACCTAGCGGTTGTATCGTAGATTGTCGATGGAGTCGCAGGCGGCGCGGGCGATCCTAGATTAAAGTCTATCCGGGGTTTTGCGGAGTATCGCTCGGCGAGGGATATGACGCCGCAACCTATCCGGGCTAACACGGGACTTGATGAGCTCACCCGCCATTGTCGCGCCGCCGGCGTCGACATGGCTTTGCGCGAGCGCGATAGGCAGGCGAGCTCGTTTGGCGGGCGATGCCGACATGAGAGGGCGAGGTTCATAACGTCGCTAAAGGCTGAATCAAATGCGTGTCCCATCTGCCCGAACCGTAATGCGGTCTCTGCTTTGGTTGATATTCGCAAGTGAGATCCTCAATCCGGCCTTTGGGCGTCGACTGCAGGGCTTCAACATCGTGGCGACGCCGGATCATCCGTTCGGCAGTTCGACTGCGGACAGCGCGCTGTTGACGGCGAAAAGGCTCGGGGCGACGTCGGTTGCCGTGATTCCGTTCCTCTGGCAAGCAGGTCCCTCGGCACCGGACGTCGTCGCGGGTAGCGACATGTCCGACGAGGCGTTACGCGTGGCGATCCGGCAGGCGCATCGGCTCGACCTTGTGGTCATGGTCAAGCCGCATGTCTGGGTGCCGGAAAGCTGGGCCGGCGCCGTCGAGCCGGTGGCGGAGGAAGCCTGGAAAATCTGGTTTGCCCGCTACCGTACCGAGCTCGAACGCATCGCTCGAATATCGGCGGAAGAGGGGGCCGATGTCCTGTCGATCGGCACCGAACTCGCCAAGACCACGCGGCGTCCCGAATGGAGCGCTGTGATCGCCGCCGTGAGGGCGGCGTTCCCGGGGACCCTGCTTTACGTCGCGCACAACGCGGATGAAGCCGAAGCGGTCACCTTCTGGTCAGAGCTCGACGTCATTGGCGTGTCGCTGTATCCACCGCTCGGTCCCGACGATGACCGGGCCGGCCGTATCGCGACGATGGAAGCGGTAGCGGGTCGCCTCGATGCGCTGTCGGCGCGTTGGGGCAAGCCTGTCCTGGTGGCCGAGATCGGGTTGCGCTCGGCCAAGGGCGCTGCCGCGAAACCCTGGGAAAGCGCCGAAGAACGTGCCGCGCCCGTGGATCTGCAGCTGCAGGCCGATGTGATCGCGGACTGGCTCGCCGTGCTCGAGCGCCCCGCTGTCGAGGGCGTGCTGGTCTGGCGCTGGTTTACCGATCCTGCCGCCGGCGGGCGCGCCGACACCGACTTTACGGTGCAAGGCAAGCCGGCGGAGGCCGTGCTAGCATGTGCATGGGCGGGCGTCTGCCGCAATCCCTGATCTAGAACTTGTACCAGGCGCCGAGCACCAGGCCGTTCTCCTGCAACGCGTTGCGGCCCCAATATGTCGAGTAGCCGCCTGCCTGCAACGACAGCGCTGGCGTTACGGCATACACCGCGCTGAGCTGGAATTTATGATAGGCGAAGCTGCCGAAGCCCCAACTGCCCGCGCCTTCGGAAACGACGTTGAAGGATTGCGCGAGCAGCAGCCATTTGTCGGCCGGCCGAACGCCAAAGGTGATGTCGGTCCGAAATTCATTGGGCGGGCCGCCCAGGCGATACCTCTGCGCCACCTGCAGGTCGACGAAGGCCGGAAGTGTCCCGGCCTTGAAGCCGTAGCCGGCGAGGCCTCTGAGTTCGATCTCGTGATCGGTGTATCCGATTGCGGCGGGGTTGGTCTTCTCGGACGTGCCGGGTATGCGCACCATGGCCTGAGCCGATACGACCCAGGCGGAATTCGACCAGATCCGGACCCTGCCGCCGATGTCGGTGTAGCCGAAGCCGGCGCGTCGCGCGTCAATGGGGGCCGCGATGTCGACATGCTGCAAGGAGGGCTGGACGATGGCCGTGAACCAGTCCGTGACGCCATATTCGATCAGGGCCTGCGCCTCATCCTTGCTGTAGTGCGGAATCGGGCGTTGTCTGCTGCCATGGTCGAAGGCACTGTTCGACTGCATGGCCGTGCCGGTGACGATGAGCGCGCCTGTTCCGGCATCGAGCGTCCAGGCTCCGGCCCACGCCGGCGTTGCGAAGCCGGGAAGGCCGGCGGCCAGCATGAATGCGGTGCCCAGACATTTCGCCGATGATTTGATTCCGTCTGGCACGGCCATCGCCGCGGAAAAAGGCGCTAGGCACATTGGGGCACGACGCAGTCGCCGCCGGCTGTCGCAATTTCTGAAACCGCCGCGATGGCCCGGGTCAGGAGATGGATGCGGCCCGCACCGTTGACCCGTTCGGTCACGACGGCAACGCTTGCGGTGAAGTGTTTTGCCGCGATCCCTTCCGGATTGGATATCCCGAGACCCGCGATCGAGCCCCGCAACGTCTCAGCCAGCTTGATGGCGGATGCGCGCGATTGATTGGGAAGAATGATCACGATGACACGGTCGCGGTAGATGGCGGCGACCGCGCCCACAGAGGCGGAGGCAGCGCGTACCGTGGCTGCGACGCGTGCCATGACGCCCGCTTCTGGATTGCCTTCGGCGTCCAGATAGCCGTTCAGTCGATCGACGGCGAGCGCGACAATGGATGTCTCGGTGCCGGCGGGAAAATTCAGATCAGTGAGCAGATATGCCTCGGCGATCTCACCGGAGAACAGCCCCGTTCTCGTGTCGATGGTGTGCGATGCGCGGCGGTCGCTTGACTTCGATGCCAGGCGGGTCAACTCGGCCTCGCGCGCCTCGCGGCGATCGAATTCCGCCTTCAATTTCAGCGCAGATCTGACGCGGGCCAGAAGTTCGACGCGATCGACCGGTTTGGTGATGTAGTCGGTGGCACCGGCGACGAACGCATTGCCGAGATTGTCGGTATCACCGAGCGCTGTCAGCATGATGATGGGCACGCTTGCCAAGCGCGGTTCCTTTCGGATCCGTGCGCAGGCCTCGATGCCGTCGATGTCGGGCATGACGATGTCCAGCAGCACGAGATCGACCGTGACGGGCGCTGCAGACGACGCCCCGATCCCGAGCGCCAGATAGGCCTCGTTTGCCGATCCCGCGGTGATGACCTGTTCATAGCCCGCCGACAGCAGTAGCGCTTCGGTGATGTCCCGCCCGTCTTCGGAATCGTCGACAACGAGAATACGCATGGTGAACTCCCTGGAATGATCCTCACGTCAGTGCTGGATGGTGGCCTCTCCGGCGATGGCGTCGGTGCGTCCGAACAGCCGCCAGCCGGCCTTGTCGTAAATGAGCTGATAACCCGGTGCTCCCCGCCGATAGAGCAGGGGGAAAGCCTTGTTCAGCCGGTCCTGCGCTCCGCTTCCGACCTGCGGATCAGGAACGGCCACGAACGGAGTGTCGATCCGAGAGAACAAGATCCCGAGCGTGAATGCCTCGTCCGATGGCGACAGCAAGCCACGCGCGCCGCCCCGACCGAGGACGATCGCGGGCGCGTTGAGCGTGTCGACGAGAACTCCGTCCCGTCCCGCGCTGGCATGACCGAGATCGATCGCCGCGCTCCGCTCGCTGTCCGCGTGTTGGCCTTCCATGGCAATGGCGACGTTGACGGCCCCGCTGGGATCCGCGATCGCCAGCGCGGCGGCGCCGCCGAACCAGCCGAGCACCAGCAATGCCGCCACGATCCCCAACCGCCTGCGCACCGGTGGCATGTGAATGATGACGGTCGCGGCAAGGATCGGAGGCATCACCGCAAGCGCGGCGGGATCGCCGAACAGGCCGGTCGTGACCGCGAGAACGGCCGCCGCGACGGCCGTCGAGACGAACATCAGGGTGGGCGCGAGCAAAGGCCGCTGGCGCCAAATCGAGATGATCGCGAAGCCTGCGATGGGCGCGCCGATGACGATCGCCGCGATCGTCGCGAGGCCGGCGTCGATCGCGAGGGAGCCGGACCATCCGCGACCAAACAGGGTGAAAAATCCCGTCGCCCAGGTGGCGACTCCTTCGGCGGGCGCCATCAGGAAGGTCCAGCCGCTGCCGGGGAATATCCACGACATGTAGGAGAAGGCCGCGACGCAGAACACCGTCGGAAACAGCAATGCGAGCACCAGGTTCAACGTCGTCCGGGACAATTGCTCGGGCTGGATCGCCAGAACCAAGAACGGGACGGCGGCGCAGGTCATCGCCGCGCCCATCGGATGCGAGAAGGTCAATCCGAGCAGCGACAGGGCGACGGCCATCACCTCGGAGGCTCCGGTGCGGGCGCGCATTCTGAACAAGGCGCATCCGAGCAGGAACAGAAAGACCGTAAAGATCATCTCGGACGGTCCGGCGATCGCGGCACGCAGGACCGCCGGATGCAGCACGATCAGAACGACGATCAACGGCGCGACGACGGCGGCTACGCCGATGCGGTGAAGGGAGGTCAGCAGGCCGCCGGCGAGCAGCGCGAGGACGACGCCGGTCAGGAGAACGGGGGTTGGCGTCCCGGCGGGGGTGACGACCTGCAGCAGCGTCGTGGCCAGGAAGGGGAGGGTCGGATAGGCGGCGAGAATGCGCCCGATCGGCATCTGCCCCTCGCCGGCGGTCATCGCGCTCGCCCACAACGTCACGGCATCGTTGGGAACGAGGCCAGCCGTCACGGCGCTCAGCGAGGCGGCGAAGACGGACACGCAGACGACGGCCATCAACGCCCAAAGCGACAACAGGCGGCTCATGCGGCGGCCTCCCGCGCCCGCGCCAGTTCGCGAACGACATGCTTGGAGACGCCGTGGTGTGTCTTCTCCCAATAGAACGGATTTCGCAGCAATTGCCACAAGCCGCGATAGGTCGCGATCGAGAGCATGGCCCAGTAGCCGAACGCGGTGAGGCTGTAGGGAATCAGATTGAGCCAGCCGCGCCGGATCGGCGCCAGCATGTTGAGAAACATCAGCGCGCCGTTGCCCGCGAGAAGGTTGAACAGGCTGAGGAACAACAGCGGCTCCGGAAAGACCGCCTCCAGTCCGCTGATCGCGGCGATCATCCAGGCGAGATAGAGCAGCCAGAAGACCGGGTTCAGCAGGCCGGACAGCACGGTGCCGCCGATGAAGAAGATAAAGCCGAGAAAACCGAGCGGCCCAGTCCTGCGCACGAAATGAAGCGGGCGCCGGGTGTGAACCAGCAGCGTCTGCATATAGCCCTTCATCCAGCGCGAGCGCTGCCTGATCCAGTTGCCGGCGTGGCAGCTTGCCTCCTCGAACGTCGTGGAATCCACGATGCCGACGCGGTAGCCCTTCTGGGTCAGGCGCACGCCGAGATCGGCGTCCTCGGTGACGTTGAACGGATCCCAGCCGTGCAACTCGCGCAGCACGTCGATCTTGAAATGATTGGACGTGCCGCCCAGCGGGATCGGAATGCGAAGGTGGTCCAGGCCGGGCAGCATCTGGTCGAACCAGAGGCCGTAGTCCAGCGTGAACATGCGCGTCAGCCAGTTTTCGCTCGCGTTGAAATAGCTCAGGCTGCATTGCAGGCAGGCGGTATCGGCCGAGGACTTCCGGAACGTCGCGACCACCTTGCGAAGCTGGTCGGGCTCCGGCCGGTCCTCGGCATCATAGATCACGAGGAATTCGCCACGGGCAAACTGCAGCGCGAAATTGCAGGCCTTGGGCTTTGTTTGCGGGAGCGATGGCGGGACCCGGATGATCTCGAACATGCCTTCGAGACCTAGCTTGCTGGCGACCTCGATCGTGTCGTGATCGCTTGCCTCCAGCACCAGCTTGATGTCGAGCTTGCCGAGCGGGTAGTCGAGATCGCGCAGCGCCTGAGCCAGCATCGGCAGCATCGCCGGCTCCTTGTACATCGGCACCAGCACCGTGAAGACCGGAAGTTCGTCGTCGGTGAGGGCCCGTGCCTCGATCGCGATGGTTTCGTCGGCGACGCGCACGCCGCCGAACATCACGAGCAGCCCCTTGAACACGAAGTTGCCGAGGTAGAAGACGCTCATCGCCACGTTGAGCGCGATGAGCGTCGTGATGGGGGAAAGCGCGAGGCCGAGCAGGATCGCGCTGAGTATTGCGTAGCCGAAGATGATCTGGCCGGGGGTGAAGACCCGCTGTGCCGAGAGTTCGGGATTGAGGTCGGCAAGTTCGTACACGGCGCGCGCGGACAGTGCGTCGTCGAACGCGGCCTGCACCGCCCACACGACGTCGAACTTGGTCGCGACGACGAAGGCGACGTTCGTTCCCCAGCGTTTCCGCGCAAACAGCAGGGTCTCGGGGCCGGGCTCGGCGGTTGCAATCATCAGCCGTCCGTCGCGGTACTTCCAAGGAATGGTCAACCGCCGGGCGTAGATGTCGGCCTCGCCCTCCAGAAGAAGCACGGGATCCGGTGGATCACGGATCAGATCGATGAAGGGCAATTCATAGTGGTAGGCGACGGCCTGGTAGTAGATCGCCGGCTCAGCCCAGTTGCGCGACAGGATGGCGTTGCCGAGGCTGACGTGCCAGGCCTCGGCGAGGGCGATGGCCTCGTCGAGCTGGCCGAGCGTAAGGACGCGGCGGGCGACGAGGATATCGCCGAGCGCGCGATCGGAAGCCGACAATTGCTGCATGGCAGGACCTATCCGCCGACACGGCTGGAGGCACGGCGACGGTAGATGCGCTGGGCCAGCATCAGAAGCGCGAGGGTTGCGAGCACCCAGGTGACGCCAACGATCCATGGCCAGCCGCGATCGAGGTTGGCCGTCCACGACTGCTGATCGACATAAATGACGCGCAGGAGGGTGTCTCGATGGGTGGAGAGTGCGAGGGCTACGCCGCTCCGGTCAAGAAATGCGACGTCGCCGCGGTCGAGATTGATGACGGGCGCTGCCGACAATGAACCGTCGCTGCTCAGCGGGCGAATCCAGAGTCCCGGAAACCCATTCGCAGTGACGATCTGCGCGACTGCGCCGGTGGTCATCCCCCCGACATCGAGCAGAACGCGCTCGTTGCGATCGGTGATGGCCACCCGGCCGCGATCGAACCGCACGCGTTGATCGGCCCCGGCGGGAGGTGAGCTGCCGACCGAGATGAAGGGCGCCGATGGCGTTGCCGCAGCCTTGGCGTCGACATACGTCACGTCGATCGGCGTCGTCCTGTTCGACAGGCCGCTCACCACGTTGGACAACGAGGCCAGCACGGAGAGCGGGTGATCCGCCGTCGATGCCGGCAGGTGAATTTGGATGCCGTCGGCCCACAAGCTGATCAGATCGGAGAAATCGCGCGCTGTCGGGCCCGCTGGCGACAGAATGACCTGGCTGGAGCCGAGCAGTTCGGCAGGGTAGCCCTGGGGTTCGAATCGGCAGTCGCCCTGTGAACTGCGGCGTTGCACGACCGCCCTGACGTTCGCGCTCGTGCCGACGAGTCCGTCGGGAATGGCAAAATCGAGCCGCGTCGGTCCCCCGATCGCGGCGACGGTGCTGGCGAGGAGGTGTTCGTTGACGAAGGCGCTGACGACGGCCTTTTCGCCGGCCCCGTCGGGAGCAACCATGACGTCGAGAACGAGGCGTGAGGGACGGGTACCTGCCGGCAACGACTGGCTGGCGATCGTGATGGGAAGCTCGGCGCGACCGAAGACATCAGCGCGCGGCGGGGTCAGACCGAGGCCGTTGATGCTGATTCGATCGGTTGGCTTTTTCGCGACCGAGATCGATCCGATCGAAGCGGTCGGCGTATCACGGAGAGCCAAGAGCGAGGGATCGCCGAGCAGCCTTCCGATCTGGGACGATGCGGAATCCGTGGCGAGGAGGACCGGAACGCCGCCGATCCGACCGGCCGCAAGCGTGTTGCTGGCCCGCGCGCCGCCGGTGGTGTTGACCAACGTTGCCGCAGGTCCATCGAGCCGATCCGCGATCTCATCGAACGATCCGACGACGATGAGACCACGCGTCCAGCGCCCCTTGGTGTCGGGGTCGACCAGGTTCGGCATGGCGTTCTTGCCGTGATGAAAGCTGACGGTCCGGCCGCCGGCCTTCAGGGATCTGGCAATCGTCAACGCTGTGGCGACATCGGCAGCCGGCGGCGAGGCGCTGGACAGCAGGATGCCGACGTCCCGCGGCATCAGCGCCGCAGTCACCGCGATATTCGGCGTGCCCGAAACGCCGATGGCGAAGTCGACCGTGGTTTCGGGGCGTATGGTGACACTGTCGCCGACATAGCGGACATCGATGCAGCGATCCTGCGTGGCTGCGCCGGAATACACGAATGATAGCTTGAGAAAGCCCTCGCGTGCCGACACATTCGCGAGCGAGATGCGGGCCGTACTCCCTGGGCCCCTGCCGTCCAGGGTCAGCGCTGCGATCGAACGATCGTTCGCCAGGATTTCCAGGCTGCGGCGCGCCTCGTGGGCGCTCACGTCGTCATAGGCCAGAACGAGTTCAGCCAGATTGAGTTCGACGCCCTGCGGCACGCGAATATAGAGTTCGCGCCGGCCGCCGAGATTCGACAAACGGAACCCTTCAGGAAATCCAGCATCGGCGATGGGAACGCCGACCCGCAGCGATTTGAAGGCCGCATCGACGACCACGGCCTGCGGCAGGCCCGCCACAAGCGGCGACGGCCGGAAAGACAAGACCGGTCGTACCGGCTCCGGCGGAGCGGCAGGCGACCTGCGTTGTTGGGCATGGATTGACGACGCCTGGAATGCGAGAGACGCAGCCAGGACAAGGCGTAAGAAATGCGACACGATAATCCCCCGTCACTAAAGTATCAGTTCACCTGGCTCGTCTCCGGACTGCATCGCGCAGCCTGCGCGGCAGCTCGGAGCAGTCCGAGACGTGTGGTGAAGTCGTTGAGTTCCCCGGTCTCCAATCCTCGCCGCGCGCGATAGGGCCCGATCAGAACGGTGTCGCATGCTCGCGCCGCCTGACCGATCGCCTCAAATCCGATCGTCGAAGCGATTCCGCAAATGTCGTGGATCCAGCGATAGGTCGTCGCGACAATCTCCGCCGAGACCGCTTCGTCTTCCGCCATTCTCGGCAGGTCGACGGCAGCCTGCTGCAACCGCTCCATCAGTTTCGCCGAAAAGCGTCCGCGCACGATGGCGAGACGCGCCTCGAACTGTTGGTCCATCGCGGTGCCTTGGGACGTCTCGTCCAGCATCCTACATTCCGCCTGGCTTGAATGATGCGTCCGCCGCGGCGAGATGAAGCCACGCGCCGGCAGCGCGCCAACGACAGGACGCCGTGAGCGCGGCCGCAACGATCCTCGTCCTCCCCGACCGCCTGGTGATATGATGGTGCATGGATGACCGTCTCGAATCCCGAATGAACCGTCCGCGCTGCGCTTCCCGCGCGTCGAGAAGGCTGAGCTGATTCCGTTACTTTCGAACGCATGCTTTGCCGCGTACAAATACGCTCGCTGCCGATAGTGACGCCGCGCAGCTTCGAAACGACGATCGCGGCCCATGCGTTTGCAGACGAATGCACCGGCACCACAGTATCAGCGTGTGTCAGACGGCATGGATCGGCAGGTCTCGATGCCCGACCGTGCTGCAATCGGAAGTGAAGTGAGCTCTCATGGCGCCGCCTCCGCAGGTGCGGTAACGACGATTCCGGTGCGATCGCCGCGCGCGGACGCAGCGCTGCGACCGGCAATCGCGTAGTCCTACGTAGGCTTGTCTTATCCTGACATTTAGGCTGCGCTGATCGGATCGCGATGCAGGCCGAACGCCGGATGACGGATGCGCCCGGCAATTCGGCTGGAACTGGCGCAATCCCTCGTCAAAAAAGGGGGGCTGAGACCAACATGGGAGCGTGGGCGATGAGTGCACGGCAAGCGAGCAGGGCGATCTCGACGGTGCTGGTCGTCGACGATGATCCCCTGGTTCTGAAGGCGACCGCCGACTGGTGTACGTGGATGGGGTTCTTCGTCCTGACCGCGACCACGGGATTGCAGGCCTTGATCAAGGCGGCCGAGCATCGTCCTGACGTCCTCGTCATTGACGTCAACCTGCCGGAGATCGATGGATTGAGTGTCCTGGGCTATCTGTCTGACGCAGCCAAGACCGCGCCCCATGTCATCGTGATGACAGGGCGGGCAGATGAAAGAACCGTCGAGTTGTGCGATGGGATCGCCGCGACGTGCATACCCAAAGGCCGTTTCTTCTGGAAGGAGCTCGCGGCGAGCCTGGCTGATATCTGTCCCGAGAGGAATGCCGAGATAGCGAAGGCGTCCCGGCAATTTGCCGCGGTCGACGTCAAGCGCCGTCCGCGCGTGCTCCTTGTCGATGACGACGCCAGCGTCAAGAAGATGCTCCGCCACCGATTCGAAGCGCTGGGAGTCGACCTTCTGTACGCCGATGATGCCACGCGGGGATTCTGGAAAGCACGGCGTGAGCATCCCAGCGCCATCGTCACTGATTTCTGCATGCCGAATGGCGATGCAAACTATCTTCTCATGAGGCTGAGGAGTGCCGCTGAAACCCGCGCCATTCCGGTCATCGTCCAGTCGGGGCGGGATCTCAGCAGCTCGATCAGGCGCAAGCTTCAGGAGGATATCGACGGTCACCCCGGAGCGGCCCGAGTCCTGCACAAATCGTCTGATGGCGCCGAGTTGCTGGACACGTTGCAGAGGTACTGCGGATTCGTGGCCGCCTGAACAGGAGCTGGCTGCTCGCTGAGGACAGGAATGCCTGCGTCACACCGGCGCTCCTTCGTCGCGTCCTCCACCACGCAAGGCTATCGCATATGGCGCTCTACGTATTGAGCCCGGTGTGCTTCCATTCCATCGTGACCGGGAAAAGGCCGGGGATGACGAAGTGACTCATTGGCGGACGTTGGTGCCGCGTTCACCCCAGTTCGACAGATGCGCCCCCCGTGCTCCACCACACGTCCCTCGAGCGGCGTCCACCCGATAGATTAACTTCAAGTCACCGCGCGCGTATCAATGCGTTTGATCGCCTACATGATCAATCTGGCGAGCCAAGTATCCGGGTATCGACGGTGCCCCGGAGCAAGCCGTCGGCGGGCTGTACCCGAGGCATGGGGCGGAGGTTGGCTCAGGTAGTTTTACGTGCATCGAAATTAACGCACCGTCAGACATGGCTGCATAGCTTTACAGAGGTGCTGCACCGCTATCTGCATTGACGGCGGTGTTGTGAGGCTGTGATCTTGTCGCCGCTGGGATTGTACCATGTATGCGTCAGGGCAGGTCGCCCGCGTCGAAGTCGAACGAGCCGTCACGGCTCCCGCCTCCTTGCGGGTTCTCGTCATCGACGACGACGAGAGCGTGGGAGCGGCGATCAAGGTTTTCCTGGCGCGGCGCAGATGTCGGACCGAGCTGGCCTCGGGCGCCTATGCAGGCATTCAAGCGCTCGGGCTTTCGGACTTCGACATCGTTCTCGTCGATCTATTCATGACTGGAATGAGCGGACTCGACGCGATCGCGTACATTCGCCAACGATCGGCCGTGCCCATCATCGCCATGTCCGGCTTCAGGTTGCGTAGCTCGCTCGAGCCGATCGACTATCTCGGCACGGCCATGCAACGCGGCGCGTCGAGCTGCATTCGCAAGCCGTTCTCCTCCCGGCAACTGATCGAGGCCATAGACCTGAGCCTGGGCTCGGGCGTTCATTCGGGAGTTTCGCTGCGATGAGCCGGTCCAGCGGTGATACGATGGAGACGGAACGCTCCGAGACGACATCGCCTCGTGCTGATCGCGCCGGTGCCGCAAACGAGGTGGGCGCCGCGATCATCCACCAGCTGAACGGACCTTTGACCGCGCTGCTGCTCTATCTCGAGGACCTCTGCCAGAACGGCGCTAGCTTTCCTCCGGCCGAACGGGATGGCGTGTCTTTGCAGGAGGTCGCGGAGAACGCGCTGCGCGAGGCCGAATCTGTCTGCAGGCTGGTTCAGCGGCTTGGCGATACGTTCGAGGCGCCACTCAGGGAGCAGACCGCGTTTGCGCAGGGACGTGACATCATCAGGTGGTGGTCGCGGGTCGGCAATGCCAATGATCAGACCCAGCCGGCTCCGGAAACCGCCGTGCGCCGGCGTTCGCTGTCCACGCGGGAGCAGGAGGTTCTCGTCCTGGTCAGAGACGGTTATTCGAACAAGGAAGGTGCGGCGCGGTTGCAGATCAGCCCGCGAACCTATGAGGGCCACCGGGCCGCCCTGATGCGGAAATTCGGTGCGAAGAACCTCGCAGACCTGCTTCGCTTGGCGGCACGGGATCAGGATACGGCCGAGAGTCACGTGTCGGCACTGGCCGGACGGCGCCCGGCAGCCCCGCCAGAGCGTTGCGGGAAGGTCCGATGCAGGATTTGACAGGCGGGGCCGCGACCAATCATGCCATGACCGAGCTATCTCCTCGTTCCATCGAGGCCGGTTCAAGCAAGCAGGGGAGGTCTGGCGCGCGGGACCGATCGATCATGCGCGAGGCGTGGGAGAGATTGATGTCGGCATTCCGCCGGCACCGTGTTTCGCATCATGGGCGTCAGTCGATTCAGGCAAGGCTTTTCCGCATCCTTCTCATGTTGTCGGTTCCTGCGTTCATCGGTCTGGCCGCGCTCGCATGGGGGCTGTACCAGCACGAACGCGAGCAGGCTTCGCAGGGCGCGCTGGCCACAGTTCGGGCTCTCGTTGCCGCGCTCGACCGGGACTTGGCAGGAACGTCCTCCGCGGCTCAGGTTTTGGCGAAATCGCCAGCTCTCGCGTCGGACGATCTGTCTGCCTTCTATATCGAGGCGAAGGGAAGCCTTCCCTACCTGCTCGGCTCCGCGGTCGTGGTGGCGGATGCGGCCGGCCAGCAGGTCGTCAACACGGCATTGCCCTATGGCGCCCCGCTGCCAATGCGCGCAGATCTGGCGAACCACAGGAGGGTGTTCGAAACAGGCAAGCCGTCGGTCTCCGATGTCTTTATCGGCGCAGTCTCGAAGAAGCCGGCTCTCTCTATCGACGTACCGGTGTTTCGCGAGGGCAAGGTGAAATACACGCTCGGTGTCGCCTTGGGCGTTGGAAGGTTGAATGGCCTGTTCGAGAACCAGAAACTGCCGGCCGGTTGGATCGCGACCGTCACCGACTCGGCCGGCATCATCGTCGCGCGTACGCACGATCCCGAACTGATAGGAAAGCCGGCCCCCGTGAGGCTGGCGAACATCAAATCATCGCAGCCGAGTGTCGTCGACACCTATCGGGCGGACGGGACGTCAATTTTGGTGGGATTCGGCCGGTCCGAGCGCTCGAACTGGACGGTCGCGCTCGGGATCCCGCTCGCCGATCTCTATCGCAGACCGAACTCCGTTCTGCTGTACGGTATCACCGGCGTTTTCGGCGTCCTCCTGATCGGACTGATCGCGGTGATGTATGAGGCGAGGCGGATCGCGCGCGGGGTGCGAGGCTTGCTGCCCGCGGCGCTCGCCTCGGGACCGGGCGAACCCGCCGCCGTCGCGCGATCTCACGTCCAGGAAATCGACGATGTTGCCGTGGCGATCGAGCACGCGCGTCAGTTGCTGCAGGAATGCACGCTCGAACGCGACAGCGCCGAAATGGCCATCGCAGCCAGAAGTCTCGCGGACGAGATGTTCCGCCTCGCGGTCGAGGCCTGTCCCAACGGGATGTTGATGATCGATGCCGAGGGCAGGATTTCGATGGTCAACAGCGAGATCGAGAGGCAGTTCGGCTACACCAGGCAGGAACTGATCGGCCAGTCGGTGGATATGCTGGTCCCCGAGCGATCGCGCGTGAAACACGCCACGCTCCAGCACGCTTTCAAGTTGCAGCCCGAAACCCGTCAGATGGAATCCGGCAGCGAACTGTTCGGACGGAGAAAGGACGCGACCGAGTTTCCCCTTGAGGTCGGCCTCAATCCCATTCGAACCGGCCAGGGGCTCATGATTTTGAGCGTCGTCGTCGACGTGAGCGAGCGCAGGCGCACTGAACGTCTGAAGGACGAGTTCGTCGCGACCGTGAGCCACGAACTGCGGACGCCGCTGACCTCGATCACCGGTTCGCTGGGGCTTCTCGTGGGGTGTTGGGGCAAGAAGATTCCGGAGCCCGCGACGCGGTTGCTGAACATCGCTTACGCCAACAGCGAGCGCCTGGGACGTCTCGTCAACGACATTCTCGACATGGAAAAAATCGAGGCCGGGCACACCGCGTTCAATCTCAGACGGGTTGAAATGAGATCGCTGGTCGGCCGGGTCATCGAGGAGAATCGCGGCTACGCCGACAAATACGGCGTTCGCGTCGAACTCAGCGCGGGCGCTATGGATGTCTATGCCAATGCGGATCCGGAGAGATTGTCGCAGGCGATCACGAACCTGCTCTCGAATGCTATCAAGTTCTCGTCGGCCGGCGGGAGCGTCCAGGTCACGGTGGAGGACAGCGGGGACAATCTGCGGATTGCCGTGCGCGATCGTGGTCCGGGCGTACCCGACGATTTCAAGCCGCATCTGTTCGAGAAGTTCGCCCAGGCGGATGCGACCGATGCCCGTCAGAAAGGCGGGACCGGGCTCGGCCTCAGTATCGTCAAGCAGATCGTGGAACGGCTCGGAGGCAAGGCGGGTTTCGACAATGCCGATGGCGGCGGCGCGGTGTTTTACGTCGAGCTGCCGATATGGGACGATACCGTTGGTGGTGCGATCGAGATTGCCGCAATCGGCGCTCCGTCGCGAATCCTGTTGTGCGAGACCGATCCGGTCATCAAGCAGGCGGTACGGGTGAAATTGGCGCAGGCCGGCCTGACGGTGGATTTCGCGCATTCGGCACAGGCCGCGCTGTTGCGCTCCAGCGCCAACCGGTACGCGGCGGTGGTCATCGGTCTTCCGCTCGACGAGGTCGAATGTCTCGACCTGGCGACGCAGATTCGTGAAATTTCGCATCATGGTAACACTACGATCATCATCTCCTCCGACGCCCCCGTGAGCGGCCTCGCCAATGCCCGATTGCGGGAGACGGGCGATCTGCAATGGATCGCGCGCCCGATCGATGTCGAGCACCTCATGTCCCATCTGGCTGCAACGCGGCCGTCGTCCTCTCCGAGGCCCCGCATTCTTCATGTCGATGACGATCCGGAGAGGCGCGCCGCCGTCGCGCGTGAGTTGGAGATGATGGCCGACATGGTGTCGGCCGGCAGCCCGGACGCTGCGCGGCGCATATTGGCGACGGAGCGCATCGACCTTGCGATCGTGGATGTCCGCGTCAGCGTGGAGTTCGGGCTGGATCTGTTGCCGCATCTGCGCGATTCGGCGGGCAACATCATTCCCGTGATCATCTTCACCAACTCCGATCAGGATTGGCCGGGAGACGATCAAGCGCAATCCCTGCCCAGGATGACGTCTTCCCTCCAGCGCCTTGGCACGATCGTGCGCGATCGTCTGGGGCTTTCCCCGCCATTGTCCGTAAGGGAGGTCGCATGACCGCAATTCGCATTCTGCATGTTGATGATGAGCCGGACATTCGCGAAGTCGTCGAGCTGTCACTCGGTCTGGATCCGGATTTCACGGTGCATAGTTGCGCCTCGGGCCGCGAGGCGGTGGCCATGGCAGCCGAACTGTCGCCGGACATCATCCTGCTCGATGTCATGATGCCGGTGCTGGATGGGCCGGCGACACTCGCTCAATTGCGTCAGAACGCCGCGACCGCCGAAGTCCCCGTGGTCTTCATGACGGCCCGGACCCAGGCGCGGGAGACGGATCGGTTTCGGTCGCTGGGGGCCGTGGGCGTGATCCAGAAACCGTTCGATCCCATGACGCTCGCAGCGTTGCTCCGGACCTATGTGCGGCCTTCGTACGATCCGCTGGAGCATTTGCGGGTGGAGTTCCTGCGCAGGGTCCAGCGCGACGCTGAATCCCTTTCGGAGCACGGCAAGATTCTGGGGGCGGGGCGGCGATCATCAGACCTGCTGGATCAGATCAGATTGATCGCCCATGCGCTGTCGGGCGCCAGCGGCATCTACGGCTTTGCTGAGCTGAGCGACGCGGCCGCGAATCTGGAGGACGCCGTCTTGGCCGAAATCCGCGGCGACGGGCCCGGCGCGGACACGGATCGTCTGCTCGACGCTCTGCTCGTCGAGATGCAGCAGTGCGGAGGCCCCGCGCCTCTCGCCGCGCGGTCTTTGCAGCGAGCATCGTGTTGAAGGTCCGATTGATCCGCGTAGTCATACCTGGGAAGCCGCTAAGGGCGCGTTAGGGTCGACATCGTCATCTCAATCCCGACATGCCTGACGAGCGTTTGACCAGGATCATGCAACGACGACAGGAGCGGAAACATGCGGCAGGCTGTGCAGCCGATCGACGCTTTCGGGGTAGGGGAACCAGTCATCGGTGTCGACATGGCGAGGTCATTTGGCCAGGCGCCGGGTCTGTTGATCGCGGATGATGACGCCGCGGTGGTCGGGCTCCTCTCATATCACTTCGCGCGCCTGGGCTTCGATGTGGATACGGCATCTGACGGGCTTCAGGCGTTCCTCAAGGCGACGCGCGGCAAGCCAAGCGTGTTGGTGATCGACGTCAACATGCCGGAGCTCGACGGCCTCTCGGTCTGTGGGCACCTTCTCGATGCGGACCGGGCGCCGGCGAAGGTGATCATCATAACGAGCAGCAGCAATCAGCATACGCTGCAGAGATGCGAGCGCGTGAGTACCTGCTACGTCAGGAAAGGCCCCGATTTCTGGAGGGATCTCGACGCTGCGTTGCTGGGGATGGACCCTCGGATGACCCGTCGAATTCGGCGCACGACCTGCTAGCACCGGCGACCGCATTATCACCAAGGCCGTCCTGGCGCTGTCAGCGCAACGCACGGTAAGCCGCTCGTGTGTGCGTGGCCGCCATGAAGAGTGGAGCCTTCCTGCGCGAGGCGCCGATGTCGTGCGACTGATCAGCTCAGATCGGACCAGACCTCCTTGATGGCCTGCATGGCGACCGAGGTCGAGGTGCTCGCAACGTTGGGCAGGCTCGAGATCCGTTCCGCCAGCACCTGCCGATATTTCTTGATGTCGGATGTTCTCACTTTCAGCAGGTAGTCGAAGCGGCCCGCGATCAGGTGGCATTCCTCGACCTCGTCGATCTCACGGATCGCAGCATTGAACGCCGCCAGCGCACGCTCGCGCGTGTCCGAGAGTTTCACCTCCACGAACGCGATGTGATCGATGCCGAGCCGCTGCGGGTTCAGGATGGCGCGAAACCCCTCGATGTAGCGCGCCTCCAGCAGCCGCTTCAGCCGGACCTGGCATGGCGTCTTGGACAGGCCGACCTCTGCGGCGAGGTCGGTCACCGAGATCCGGCCATCGCGCTGCAGGACGGCGAGCATCTTGCGGTCGATCTGGTCCAATTGGCTATCCTGGTCCATTTTCACGGGCGATCTGCCTATCATGTTCTCGATTTCAAGCCGATGCGGTCTCATTTGGACATTATTAGAGGAACAACGGCGCTTCAACATTCGCTATATTTGAGTGGGTTGATTCACTGGAGACCGTCCAATGCCGCTCGCGCAGATCTTGCCCGATGGCCAGTCCGGCGAAGGCGGTCCGCCAATTGCTCCGTTTGCGCAGTTCGGAGCGAGCGTCCAGGCACAGAGCGGGCTGCGTGCCGCGATCACCTCGGCCTATCGTCGCGCCGAGCCGGAGTGCCTGTGGCCGCTGCTCGATCTTGCAGCCCTGGCCGAGGCGCCGTCGCAGCGCGCCGCCGCCCTGGCGCGCGATCTCGTCCTGAAGCTGCGCAGCAAGACACGGTCGGGCGGGGTCGAAGGCCTCATCCACGAATATTCGCTGTCGAGCCAGGAAGGCGTTGCGCTGATGTGCCTCGCCGAGGCCTTGCTGCGCATCCCGGACGATGCCACCCGCGATGCGCTGATCCGCGACAAGATCGCGACCGGCGACTGGCGCGCCCACATCGGACACAGCCCGTCGCTGCTCGTGAATGCGGCGACCTGGGGACTGATCGTCACCGGCAGGCTGACGGCCGCGGCCAGCGAGGACAGCCTCGCCTCCGCGGTGACGCGGCTCATCGCGCGCGGTGGCGAGCCGATCATCCGCAAGGCCGTCACGCTCGCCATGCGGCTGATGGGCGAGCAGTTCGTGGCCGGACAGACGATCGCGGAGGCGCTGTCGAACGGCCAGCGCTGGGAGGCGCAGGGCTTCCGCTATTCCTACGACATGCTCGGCGAGGCCGCGGCGACAGCCGACGACGCTGCGCGCTACCTCGCCGCTTACGAGACGGCCATCCACGCGATCGGGCGACATTCGGGAGGGCGGGGCATCTATGAAGGGCCGGGCATCTCGATCAAGCTCTCGGCGCTGCATCCGCGCTACACGCGCATCAAGCGCGACCGGGTGATGGGCGAGCTGCTGCCGCGCCTGAAGCGGCTGGTGCTGCTCGCCAGACAGTATGACATCGGTCTCAACATCGATGCCGAGGAGGCCGATCGCCTCGATCTGTCGCTCGATCTGCTCGCGGCGCTCTGTTTCGATTCCGATCTGGCCGGCTGGAACGGCATCGGCTTCGTCATCCAGGCCTATCAGAAGCGCTGTGCCTTCGTGATCGACTGGATCGTCGATCTCGCCCGTCGCTCGCAGCGCCGCTTGATGGTGCGGCTGGTCAAGGGCGCCTATTGGGACAGCGAGATCAAGCGCGCCCAGGTCGACGGCCTCGCGGACTTTCCGGTGTTCACGCGCAAGAGCCACACCGACGTCTCCTATCTCGCTTGCGCGCGCAAGCTGCTGGCGGCGCCCGACGCCGTCTTCCCGCAATTCGCCACCCACAACGCGCGCACGCTGGCCTCGATCGTGGAGATGGCGGGCCCCAATTTCTATCGCGGCCAGTACGAGTTTCAGTGCCTCCACGGCATGGGCGAGCCGCTCTACGAGGAGGTCGTCGGTTCGGCCAAGCTCGATCGTCCGTGCCGCATCTATGCGCCGGTCGGGTCGCATGAGACGCTGCTGGCCTATCTGGTTCGCCGTCTCCTGGAGAACGGGGCGAACACGTCCTTCGTCAATCGCATCGCCGATCCCGCAGTGTCCGTTGACGAGCTGATCGCGGACCCGGTCGCGCTCGTGCGCGCCTCGCAGCATCCGGGCGCGCCGCACGACAGCATCCGCAATCCGCGCCAGCTGTTCGGCCCGGGCCGGCTGAATTCGGCCGGCCTCGATCTGTCCGATGAGGCCGAGCTTGGAGAACTCGGCGAAGGTCTTCTCGCGAGCGCGCGCATTGCCTGGCACGCGCTGCCGTCGACGGCGTCCGTGCAGGAACGCCCTCGTCTGATTTGCAACCCGTCCGATCTCGGCGATGTCGTCGGCGCCGTCCAGGATGCCGCGCCGGCCGAGATCGAGGCCGCTCTCGTTCGCGCCGTGGCCGCTGCAACAGGCTGGGCATCGGCCGGCGCGCGCCAGCGGGCGGCATGCCTGCGTGAGGCCGCGAACGTGATGGAGGCGCGCCGGCGCGTCCTGATCGGCCTGATCGTGCGCGAAGCCGGCAAGACGGTTGCGACCGCGATCGCCGAGGTGCGCGAGGCGGTCGACTTTCTCCGCTACTATGCCGGCGAGATCGAACGTCTGGAAGACACAGGGCCTCTGAGCCCGCTCGGGCCCGTCGTCTGCATCAGCCCTTGGAATTTTCCGCTGGCGATCTTCACCGGACAGATCGCGGCTGCGCTCGCGGCCGGCAATCCGGTGCTGGCAAAGCCCGCCGAGGAAACGCCGCTGATCGCGGCCGAAGCGGTTCGCATCATCACCGAGGCCGGCGTGCCGGCGGATGTCCTGCAATTGCTGCCCGGTGACGGCCGCGTCGGCGCTGTGCTGGTCGCCGACCACCGGGTGCAGGGCGTGATGTTCACCGGATCGACGGCGGTGGCGCGGCTGATCCAGACGCAGCTGGCCGAGCGCCTGAGCTTGCAAGGAGAGCCCGTGCCGCTGATCGCCGAGACCGGCGGGCAGAATGCGCTGATCGTCGATTCCTCGGCGCTGGCCGAGCAGGTGGTCGGCGACGTCATCGCATCCGCCTTCGACTCCGCGGGCCAGCGCTGCTCGGCGCTGCGCATCCTGTGCCTGCAGGAGGAGGTCGCCGATCGGATCCTGACCATGCTCCGCGGTGCCATGCAGGAGCTCGAGCTGGGCAACCCCGCGGCGCTGTCGGTCGATGTCGGCCCGGTCATCAGTGCGGAGGCTCGCGAGGGCATCCAGGCCCATATCGCCTCGATGCGACAGCGGGGCCATGCCGTGGAGGCGCTGCCGCTGCCGGCGCTGGCCGCGCGCGGCAGCTTCGTCGCGCCGACCATCATCGAGATCGATGGCATCGCCGACGTCGAGCGCGAGGTGTTCGGCCCCGTGCTCCACGTCCTGCGCTATCGGCGTGAGCGCCTCGCGGAGCTGATCGACGACATCAATGCGAGCGGCTACGGCCTGACCTTCGGCGTCCACTCGCGGATCGAGGAGACGATCGCGCGCGCCTCCCGGCACATCAGCGCCGGCAACGTCTACGTCAATCGCAACATCATCGGCGCTGTCGTCGGCGTGCAGCCGTTCGGCGGGGTGGGACTGTCGGGCACCGGCCCGAAGGCCGGCGGCCCGCTGTATCTGCGCCGGCTGCTGGCCGCGCCGCCCAAGGTGGCGGGGATGGCCGGCCGGCCCGACGCGATGGCGCAGGCCTACCTCGCCTGGCTGCGCGCCGGGGGACATGACGATGCGGCCAGGCTGTGCGAGGGGCATCTCGCGCGCGCGCTGGCCGGCGTCGAGATCGAGCTGGCGGGTCCGGTGGGCGAGCAGAACCTCTATCGGATCAGGCCGCGCGGCGCGGTCGCCGCGCTGGCGCAGACGGAGCGGGCCCTGCTGGATCAGCTCGGCGTCATCCTGGCGACCGGCAATCAGGCGCTCGTCGCGCTGGCGAATCCCGTGCGGGCCGGGCTCGATGGCGTGGCCGCCCTGGCGGGGGATCGCATCCGGTTCGTGGAGGACTGGCGCCGCGTCGATGATCTCGCGGCCGTGCTGTTCGACGGCGAGGGGCCTGCGCTGGTCGCTCTCAACCAGGAACTGGCCGCGCGCCCAGCCGCGATCATCCCGGTCGTGAGCAGGGGCGCGGATGGCAGCTACGATATCGACCGGCTCGTGACCGAGATCAGCCTGTCGACCAATACGGCCGCGGCGGGCGGCAATGCCAGCCTCATGGCGATCGGATGACCTGCCGCTGCCCCGGTCTCCGGCTGCAGGCGCATGGGGCCCACGCTCTCCGGGGATCTTGTGCTCAGGCGGAAAAAGCGGTTTGTCGGCTGCGCCGAGGCGTGCATCCGTTGGGCCTGCCTTGATCATGAGCTGATCATCCGCGTGGACCTTGGCGTGCTGCTCATCGACTTGCCGCGATCAAGGACTCCGTCATGCCGACCATCCTGTTCAAGAATGCCGCCCTGCTCGATCCGCTCGAGAGCGAGCTGCGCGAGGGCCATCACGTGCTGGTCGAGGACAGCCTGATCAAGGAGGTCTCGGATCAGCCGCTTAACACGAGCGCCGATCAGACGATCGACCTCAAGGGCAAGACCTTGATGCCCGGCCTGATCGATCTGCATGTGCATGCGATCGCGGTTGAGCTCAATCTCGCGCAGCAGGTGCAGATGCCCAACGTGCTCGTGACGCTGCGCTCGGCGATCCTGCTGCGCGGCATGCTCAGGCGCGGCTTCACCACGGTGCGCGATGCCGGCGGCGCGGGCTACCCGCTCAAGCAGGCGGTCGACACCGGCGTCACCGAAGGTCCGCGACTGTTCGTGTCCGGCCGCGCGCTGAGCCAGACCGGCGGCCATGGCGACATGCGCGCGCGCACCGATTTCCTCTCCGACAACGCGCCGTGCCCATGCTGCGTGCGGGTCGGCGCCCTGGCCCGCGTGGCCGACGGCGTCGACGGCGTGCGCAAGGCGGTGCGTGAGGAGCTGCAGATGGGCGCAGACCAGATCAAGATCATGGCCTCCGGCGGCGTGGCGTCGCCGACCGATCCGGTCGGTGCATTCGGCTATTCCGAGGACGAGATCCGCGCCATCGTCGCCGAGGCGAGGGGGCGGGGGACCTACGTGCTCGCGCATGCCTACACGGCCGAGGCGATCGCGCGCGCGGTGCGCTGCGGCGTGCGCACCATCGAGCATGGCAATCTCGTTGATCTTCCGACAGCGCGGCTGATGGCCGAGCACGGAGTCTATGTCGTGCCGACGCTCGTCACCTATGAGGCGCTCGCCAATGAGGGCGCGCAATATGGCCTGCCGCCGGAGAGCGTCGCCAAGATCGCAGATGTGCGCGATGCCGGCTTGCGCTCGCTTGCGATCTATCGCGAGGCCGGCGTCAAGATGGGCTATGGCAGCGACCTGCTGGGCCCGTCGCAGCGGCTGCAGAGCGACGAGTTCCGCATCCGCGCCGAGATCGTCGGGGCCCGCGAGGCGATCGCCAGCGCCACCGTGATCGGAGCCGAGGTGCTGGGCATGGAAGGCAAGCTCGGCCGGATCCAGCCGGGGGCCTTCGCCGATCTGCTCGTGGTCGACGGCAACCCGCTGCACGACGTGTCCTGTCTGCTCGGCCAGGGCGATCACATTCCCCTGGTGATGAAGGCGGGCAAGGTTCACATCGACCGCCTGCAGCCGTGATGCGGTGGGCCGCGTCTCGCTGCCCTTTGTCTTGTGCGATCCCCTGATCGTCCAGGGCTATGGCATATGGACATGCGCAGCCGCACCCGCGAACGATCCGGCCCATTTGTTACTCCGTCATGCCCGGGCTTGTCCCACGGCTGTCCGGTTTAGAATGAGTGGACAAGGCGC
>NZ_BSCT01000039.1 GCF_030159255.1 Bradyrhizobium sp. SSBR45G
ACCGCCAGTTGAGCCTCAGTATATGTTAAAAGCCTCAACCGGACAGCCGTGGGACAAGCCCGGCCATGACGAGTGCGCGGAAACCCTGTGTTTCGTCTCGGCCTGCTTGCAATCCTGGTCCGGTCTTCCAGTTGAGAGCCAGAGGCCGTAAGACGGCGCGACGCAACGGAATGAGACATGACTTCAGCAATCGAATTCGGCCTGGACACGTTCGGCGACGTCACCCGTGGCGCCGACGGCGCGATGGCCGCGCATGCCCAGGTGATCCGCGACGTGGTCGAGGAGGGCGTGCTGGCCGACCAGCTCGGGCTCGACTTCATCGGGCTCGGCGAGCACCATCGCGGCGATTTCGCGATCTCCGCGCCTGAGGTGGCGCTGGCGGCGATCGCGGCGCGCACCACAACGATCAAGCTGGGCTCGGCGGTGACGGTGCTGAGCTCGGATGATCCGATCCGCGTGTTCCAGCGGTTTTCGACGCTCGATGCGGTCTCCAACGGCCGCGCCGAGGTGATCCTCGGCCGCGGCTCGTTCACCGAATCCTTTCCGCTGTTCGGCTTCGACCTCGGCGATTACGAGAAACTGTTCGAGGAGAAGCTCGATCTGTTCACGAGCCTGCTGCCGCAGCAGCCGCTCACCTGGCAGGGCCATCTGCGCCCGCCGCTGCGCGAGCAGCTGGTCTATCCGCCGGTCGAGCACGGCCGGCTGAGGGCTTGGATCGGCGTCGGCGGCAGCCCCGAGTCTGTCGTGCGCGCGGCGCATTACGAGCTGCCCCTGATGCTTGCGATCATCGGCGGCGATCCGACGCGGTTTGCGCCCTATGTCGAGCTCTATCATCGCGCGCTGAAACAGTTCGGCCGCGAAGCGAAGCCGATCGGCGTGCATTCGCCGGGCTACATCGCCGATACCGACACGCAGGCGCGGGAGGAGCTGTGGCCCGACTACAAGACCATGCGCGATCGCATCGGCCGCGAACGCGGCTGGCCGCCGATGGGCCGCGACGAGTTCGTCCAGGAGGCCGACCACGGCTCGCTCTATGTCGGCTCGCCCGAGACCGTGGCACAGAAGATCGCGGCGACGATCAGGGCGCTCGGCCTGTCGCGCTTCCAGCTCAAGTACTCGGCCGGCCCCCTGCCCCACGCCAAGCTGATGCGCAGCATCGAGCTGTATGGCAAGATGGTGGTGCCGCGGGTGCGGGAGTTGCTGGCGCAAACGTTGGCGCCAGTGTCCTGATCGACGGAGCCATCGCTCGCGCGACACTCACTGCTGTCGTCCCGGCCTCCGCGCCGGGACCCATAACCACCGAACCAAGATTTGCGAAGGCTGGTCGCTCCAGCTTGCGCGAAAACTTCCGCCGCGGAGTATGGGTCCCGGGTCTACGCCCGGGACGACAGCGGAGGTGGACAGAGCATCGCTTACAAAGCAGACGCGCCTGGCAACAGCAGCCGCCTCTCCCCCGCCGCCACTCGCGCCAGCTCCGCCGCGGCCCATGCCAGCACGCCGTCCCACGCCATCGGACGCTCCTGCCGGAACAGCCGCATGGTCGGGTACCACGGGGTGTCCTCGCGGTCACGCAGCCAGCGCCAATCCAGCGCGTAGGGCAAGAGCACCCAGACCGGGCGGCCGAGTGCGCCGGCGAGATGCGCCACTGACGTATCGACGGAAATGACGAGATCGAGCGCGGCGACGGCGGCGGCGGTCTCGGCGAAATCCTTCAGCAGCGGCGCGAGGTCGATGACATCTGGACCGAGATCCAGCAGCGCAGGCGCATCGTCCGGGCGCGGCTCCTTCTGCAGGGCGTAGAGCTGCACGCCCGACATCACCAGCCGCGGCAGCACGTCCCTAGCGGCGAGCGAGCGCTGGCGATCGCCCTTGTGCCTGGGATTGCCGGCCCAGACCACGCCGACCTTGAGCTGCGGCGCGCGGCCGAGCACGTTGCGCCACGCCGCGGTCTTGATGGGATCAGCAGCGAGATAAGGCACCTCGGCCGGGATCGTCTCCAACGTCGTGCCGAAGACGTGCGGCAGGTCCAACAGCGGCAGTTGCAGGTCGAATGGCGGCAGCGGCTCGCCGCGCGCCACCACCATCACCCCCTCCATGCCCCGCAGCAGCGGCGCGAGCGCCGGCTGCACCTGCAGCACGATCGCGCCACCCATCAGGCGCACACGCGCGATATAGCGCACGAATTGCAGCGCATCGCCGATGCCATATTCGGCGAACAGCAGCAGCGTGCGGCCGTCGAGCGGCTCGCCCTGCCAGTCCGGCACATCGAAGCGCGGCATGCCCGCGGAGAGCTCCGGACAATCGCGGCCGCAACGGTGCCCGTCGAAGCCGCGCGCGAGGTCGCCGCACAGCAGCAGCACATGGGCGTGATTGTAGCGGATGAGCGCGTCGTCGGGGGCCAGCGCGACGGCCTGGTGCGAGGCCGCCAGCGCGGCGTCGATGTCGCCGACCTGGCGCAGCGCGACCGCGAGATTGGCGTAGCCCTTGGCGTAGGCCGGATCGGCCGCGATGCTGCGGCGATGCGCCGCGACGGCCTCGTCGATCTCGCCGCGCCGCTCAAGGATGATGCCGAGGTTGGTCTGCGCCGGGGCATGATCGGGCTGCAGCGCCAGCGCATGCTCGCAGGCGGCCATGGCCGCGTCGAGCTGGCCGGTGCCGCACAGGCAGGCGCCGAGATTGCTGAGCACGACGACGTCGGTCGGATCGAGCAGCGCCGCACGGCGATAGGCCTCGATCGCCTCGGCGGGGCGTCCCGCCTCGTGCAGCGCATGACCGAGCTGCCGCGCCGCCGCGGCGTCCTCGGGCGCGAGGTCGCAGGCGCGGCGGTAGTGGATCGCAGCGTCATGGAAGGCGCGCTGCCGGCAGAGCACATCGCCGAGCCTGACATGGAGGCCGGCATCGGCGGGATGCGCGGCGAGCGCGTGCAGATAGGCCGGCACGGCCTCGTCGTGCTTGCCCTGGTCGGCGAGCACATGCGCGAGCGCCCGCCAGCCGTCGGGATGGGACGGATCGCGCGCGAGCAGCCCGCGATAGGCGGCCTCGGCCGCGGCGAGGTCGCCCTGATGGACCAAGACCAGCGCGAGGTTCCAGCTGATCCGCGTCAGCGCCGGATCGAGCGCGAGCGCATGGCGATAGGCGGCCTCGGCCTCGGCGAAGCGCGACAGCTCCAGCAGCGCGCTGCCGAGCTTGCCGTGGATCGCCGCATCGTGCGGCCGCAAGGCTGCGGCGCGCGCGAAGGCATCGGCCGCACCGTCGTGCTCCCCCTTCACCGCCAGCGCGTCGCCGAGCGTCACATAGGCCGGCGCATGGTTGGGATCGCGCGCGAACACCCGTGCCAGCAGCGCGGCCCCCTCCGCCATGCGGCCATCGGCGAAGGCAAGGCTCGCCGACAGATGCAGCGCCGGGAGATGATCGGGCACGACGTCGAGAATGTCGCTGCACAGCGCCTTCGCCGGGCCGGCGCGGCCGGCATTGTAATGATCAGCGGCCTCGATCAGCAGCCGGTCGACAGCAGCAGCCGCCATGATGTCCCCACGTCTTCTACTCAGATGTCCTGAACCCGGATGCTTGCACTCGGATCAAGGCTTGAACGCATGGCGTGACTATTTCAGGCGAGATCGCGCCCGCGGATTCAAGCGCGAACCAGCGACGCATCGCGCGCAAGACGACTGCAACCCAAGCCATCAGTACGGCTCGATTGCATCAAATTGTTGGCGAAACTCGCGCGGCACGACGCGGCGCGATCGGCGCGTCACCTCAAGCTGTGTGTCTTTCCGACGACAGGGCGCACAGAAGGTGCCGGCTTCATGATTTGTTAAGAACCTGAAACAATCGGGCAATAATGGGACCGGCGGGGACGATGATCGTCCACCGCCGGTGCACGGCTGTCCCCGCCGGCCCCACAGGGGTCCGGCATCACTGCTCGTTGTGTGGGGGCACTCGTCGATGTCGTCGTCTGCGTATCTGAAGTTCTGGAAATATACCGCGCTGGGCTCCGCGCTGCTGCCCTTCGCCGCCAGGGCCGGCGACATTCCCACCAGCCCGCCGGTGAACTTCACCAATTCGAGCACGGCCACCGTCGGCTCGACCATGGTCAACGTGGTCGATTCCTATGCCAACCTGATGCTGAACGACCCGGCGCTGACCAACGGCACCGGCGTCATGGAGCAGAACCTCGCGACCGTGATCCGCATGACCAAGGCGCGGACCGCGGCGCAGACGCTGGAGGCGATCCACGACGACCGCACCAACCAGCAATACAGCGTGCTGAACGGCCTCGGCGTGCTCACCGGCTATTTCATGACCGGCACCGGCGCCTCGGCCAGCGGCACCACGCCGAACAGCCTGACGCCCACCACCTACGCGCCGTACACGCTGCAGAACTTCCAGTCCAACATCAACTATCTGAACGGCGCGAGCTGGGGCGCGACGACGTTCGGCAATGGCAGCGCGACGCCGCTCGCCGCGGCCGTCAACTTCGTCAACAACACCGTCCGCGCCAACTCCTCGACCGAGCCGACCAAGCGCACCTTCGAGCGCTACATGGGCTCGACCGCGCCGGTGACCAATCCGGCCGCGTATGGCGCCTCAGTGAACCAGACCACGGTCAGCCCGCTCGCCGCCGCCTTCGGCAACTACAACGCCACCACCAAGACCGGACTGACCACGGCCGACACCGCCAACATCGTGGTTCCCTCCTATTACGGCAATCTCACCATCCCCGCGGTCTATGGCAACGCCACCAACTGGGTGCGCGGCTTCACCGTGACCCAGGCGATGATCGACGCCCAGAACACCGCGAACGGCACCAGCCTCACCTATCTGACCGTGCCGAATGTCGGCACCATCGTGAACGGCGTGCTGCAGCCGACGCAGTTCGCGATCGGCGACTACGTGCCCGGCATCGGCGCGGCCTCGCGGCCGTACCGGCTGTCGACCGACGTCAACGTGCCGACGCCGCTGCTCCAGATCATCAACAGCACCAATCCTTACGCGGATGGCGGCTTCATCAGCGGCCACACCAATTCCGGCTATACGCAGGCGCTCGGGCTCGCCTTCCTGGTGCCGCAGGAATATCAGAGCCTGCTGGCGCGCGCCGCCGACCTCGGCAACAACCGCATCCTCGCCGGCATGCATTCGCCGCTCGACGTGATCGGCGGCCGCGTGTTCGCCACCGCGATCGCGGCGACCAACATCTACAATGCGCTGTACGATTCCAACGGCAACCGGGTCGACTGGACCAATCCCGCCAACACTTCTGCCTACGCGGTCTACCAGGCCTACACCCAGACGCAGTCCTATCTGTCGCAATCCTGCGGCACCGTCAGCGTCCAGGCCTGCATCCTCCAGGCCCAAGGCGGCGCGGCGACGATCGCTGCAGCCTCGAAGGACGTCAATCTCTCGAGCACCGATCCGACGAGCTACACCTACCGCATGACCTACGGCATGCAGCTCGCCGGCGTCAGCACGACGCTGCCGGAGAACGTGCCGGTGCAGGCGCAGGTGCTGCTGCTGACGCGCTTCCCCTATCTCAGCGACGCGCAGCGCACCGAGATCCTGAGGACGACGGCGCTGCCGTCCGGCTACGCGCTGCTCGACGGCAACAGCTGGGACGGCTGGGGCCGCATCAACCTCTACCAGGCCGCCTATGGCTATGGCGCGTTCAACAGCGCGGTCGCGGTGACGATGGATGCCGCGCAGGGCGGCTACAATGCGTTCGACATCTGGAGCAACGACATCTCCGGCACGGGCTCGCTGACCAAGAGCGGCTCGGGCACGCTCGTGCTCGCCGGCAACAACAGCTACAGCGGCGGCACCACGGTCAATGGCGGCGAGCTGGTGGTCGCGGCGGGTGCTACAGTTACGAGCCCCATCAGCGTCAGCGCCGGCGCGACCCTGAGCGGTCTCGGCACGCTCGGCAATGTCAGCGTCGCCGGCACGCTCGCGCCGGGCTATCAGGCGGTGACGGGCCTCACCGGCCAGGCCGGCAAGCTCACCGTGCTCGGCAGCCTCGCCTTCACCAGCGGCGCCACCTACGCGCTGCAGTTCACGCCCGGCAGCTTCAGCACCACGGCGGTGTCCGGCACGGCGACGCTGGCGGGCCAGGTGACGGCGAGTTTTGCCAGCGGCCTCTATGCCGCCGGCAGCAAGGTGGCGATCGTCTCGACCGGCGGCGGGGTGAGCGGCCAGTTCTCCGGCTTGAGCTATACGACGACGGGCATCACCAACGTCACGCCGACGCTGAGCTATGACGGCCAGAACGCCTATCTGATGCTGAAGCAGGCGGCGCTGCCGTCGCTGCCGATCACGGGCGTCAGCGGCAACGGCCGGCAGATCTACGACGTGCTGAGCAATGCCGTGAACAAGGGCGGCACTCTGCCGTTACAGTTGCAGTCGATCTATTTTCAGACCGCCGCCGGCGTCGGCGCGACGTTCAACCAGCTCGCCAGCCAGACCGCGCCGGTCGTGACGCAGAGCGTCGGCCAGAGCATGACCGGCTTCCTCACCACCGTGCTCGACTTCAGCGGCAGCGGCCGCGCCGGCGCCGGATCGGCCAATGGCAATTCACCGATGATGGCCCACGCCGAAGCGAGCGACGGCCCGAGCGCGAAGGCGGCGAGGATCTTCGCCAAGGCGATGCCGGCCGAGCCGAACTGGGCTGTGTGGGGCTCGGCATTCGGCGGCGGCGGCCGCATCGGCGGCGACGTCGCCGCCGGCAGCCAGGACGTCTCGTCGCGGATCTACGGCCTCGCCACCGGCGCCGACTATCGGCTGGCACCGGACCTGACGCTCGGCTTCGCGCTCTCGGGCGGCCAGACCAGCTTCACTGTCGCGCAGGGCGGCGGATATGGCAGCTCGGACTTCGTCCAGGCGGCGGCCTATGCGACGAAGCGCTTCGGCCAGGCCTATGTGTCCGGCAGCCTCGCCGCCGGCGCACATGTCATGTCGACGACGCGCAGCCTGACCGCCGCTGCCGTCGAGACGCTGCGGGCGAGCTACACGGCGCCGACCTTGGCTGCGCGGGCCGAGACCGGCTATCGCTTCGATCTCGGCTGGAGCAGCCTGACGCCCTACGCCGCGCTGCAGGTGCAGCAGGTGTGGAGCCCGTCCTACACCGAGACCAGCTCGCTCGGCGCCGGCGGCTCCGCGCTGACCTTCGCCGCGCGCGACGCGACGCTGCCGCGCACCGAGCTCGGCGTCTGGGCCGACCGCCGGCTGTCCGACAGCTTCCTCGTCCGCGGCCGGGCCGCCTGGGCCCACGACACCAATCGTGACGCCACGGTGAGCGCGACGTTCCAGACCCTGCCCGGCGCCAGCTTCGTCACGACCGGCGCGCGGATCGCGGCGGACTCGGCGCTGCTGTCCGGCGTCGCCGAGGTCGCGCTGACCTCGCATCTGACGCTGTCCGGCCAGGTCGACGGCCAGTTCGCGCCCTCCGCCACGTCCTGGGCCGGAACCGGCCGGATCAAATACCAATGGTGAGGTGACAAGCCGCGTCCGTGAGGGCGCGGCTCAGGCCTCCGTCTCATCCAGGAAGGTTCGTCGAACGGGACGACGCGCTTCCCCCGATGCGCGAAAGCGAATCGAGACCGGGGGGACGTGCGTGCGATCATTCATCTGGATTGAGACTGCGCGCGCCCGAGGCGGCGGCAGATGGCGATCCCGGCATGACTCGAACATGCGACCTACGGTTTAGGAAACCGCCGCTCTATCCAGCTGAGCTACGGGACCGGAGCCTGCACCGGAGTGCATCTGCTTCGGGGGTCTCCATAGCAGACCCGGCCAGCGACCGGAAGCCTCTCCGATCATCGCCGGGATGGCGCGGATCGCCGTGGCACAACGCCGCGCGGCAGGTCCAGCGCGTCCGCCCTGCTGCGGGAACGTCCGCGCGCCGGGTGGTTGAGGGGTATGCGCCCGATCACACCCCCGTTGGGCGGGGGCGGTTTGACTATCCGGGAGGCAGCCAATGGTCTAAGAGAACGGCGCCGATGCGGAACCGGCCTCGGGATCGCCGTATTGGTCGTGCCTGAGCGCAGCTCGGACCGGGGACAGCCGTCCTGCGGCACGGGCCGCCAGGCCGCGCAGGCCTGCCCATCATTTTTCAGCCGAGGGAAACAATTAAGTCGATGCTCATCCGGTCGGTCATTTTCGGCGCGCTCGCGGGCTGCCTCGCCATCTCGTCCAGCCAGGCCCAGGACACCCGCAATCTGCTGGAGTCCAAGGAGTCGCTCTACAACAACATCTATGTCTACGAGCAGGCGCCCTTCCGCAGCATGACCTTCGGTCACAACCGGCGCATCTATACCGAGAGCGTCTACAACACCCGCGACGAGCTCGATCTGCCGGTCGACTATACCCGCTTCATGACCACGAGCGTGATGTACGCCAAGGAC
The DNA here is from genome assembly GCF_030159255.1 of Bradyrhizobium sp. SSBR45G. Taxonomy (GTDB): domain Bacteria; phylum Pseudomonadota; class Alphaproteobacteria; order Rhizobiales; family Xanthobacteraceae; genus Bradyrhizobium. The sequence continues at coordinate 8,394 of NZ_BSCT01000039.1, forward strand.
GTCCGCTCGATCCTGGAGATCGGCTTCGGCGGCGGCCGCACCGCCTGGTACCTGCACCGCTCCCTGCCCCAGGTGCAGGTGACCTCGGTGGAGCTCGATCCGACCGTGCTGGAGCTCGCCAAGAAATATTTCGGCATCAAGGAGGAGCCGAACTTCCACGTCGCCAACCGCGACGGCCGGCTGTTCGTGCAGGAATCCAAGGATCGCTACGACATCATCCTGATCGACGCCTATCGCGGCCCGTTCGTGCCGTTCCATCTGCTGACCAAGGAATTCTACCAGTTGGTGAAGGATCATCTCGCCGAGGGCGGCGTGGTGGCGCAGAACGTCGAGCCGTCGACGATGCTGTTCGATGCTGCGGTCAAGACCATCCACAGCGTCTTCCCGCAGGTCGACTTCTACGAGGCTGGCGGCAACATCGTCATGGTCGCCTATCCCGGCGAGGAGCGGAAGCCCGAGGATCTCGCCGCCGTGGCGCAGGAGCGCGACAAGGCATACGGCTTTCGCTACAAGCTCGCCGACATGCTGGCGCAGCGCAAGCGCATCGACATCGACAGCGGCCAGGTGATCGACGCCAAGGCCAAGGTGCTGACCGACGACTTCGCCCCCGTCGAGGCGCTGAAGACGATCGAGCGCCACAACAGGAAGCTGCCGTGAGCGAGCCGGTCTCCCGCGGGGGCGTGCTGGCGATCTATATCTGCTCGTTCCTGGTCGGCTGCGTGCTGATGGGCTTCGAGATGCTCGGCAGCCGCTATCTCAATCCGTATTTCGGCAGCGGCATCGGCGCCTGGGCGAGCCTGATCTCGACCGTGCTGTGCGCGCTCGCGATCGGCTATTTCGCCGGCAGCGCCATCGTCGACCGCCAGCCGACGACGCGGACCATCGGCACCATGATCCTGGTCGCCGCCGCCTACATGGCGCTGGTGCCGGCGACCGCCGATGCCGTCATGGCCGACATCCTCGACACCATCGGCGACGGCCCGACGGCCACCCTGATGGCCTCGACCGCGCTGCTGCTGGTGCCGCTGACGCTCCTCGGCACATTCTCGCCGATCGCCGTCAGCCTGCTGACGCGCTCGGCCGGCGAGGCTGGCCGGGTCGCCGGCCTCGTCTACGGCGTCTCGACCATCGGCAACGTGGTCGGCACGCTGGTCACGACCTTCACGCTGATCCCGACGATCGGCTCGCGCGCGATCACCTATTATTTCGCCGTCGCACTGGCCATCTGCGCCGGCATTCTGTTCATTCCGTTCGGCAAGAAGACGTCCTGACATTCATGTGTGAAGAGCTGCCTGGATGACTGAGTTCTGGTCTCGACTCGCCGCCACGACGGTCACGGCCGCCGTCCTTCTGACATCACAGGCCACGCGCGCGGCGGACGCCCAGATCGAGCTGTGGGACGGCCAGCGCGCGATGGCACACATCGTCGACCTCCTGCAATTCACGCCGCGATCGATGGGCGAGCCCGGCCATCAGAAGACCATCGACTACATCAAGGCGGCGATGGCCAAGAGCGCCGCAGACGCGGTGCTGACCCAGAGCTTCACTGCCAAGGGCGACGACGGCAAGGCCATCCCGCTCACCAACATCATCGCCCGCTTCCAGGTGCAGAATCCGCGCCGCGTGATCGTCGCCACCCATTACGACAGCATCATCAGGGCCTATCGCGATCCCAAATCGCCTGACGCGCCGATGCCCGGCGCCAACAATTCGGCCTCTGCGGTTGCGCTGCTGCTGGAGACCGCGCGCGTGCTGTCGCTGTCACCGAAGCCCGACATCGGCATCGACATGATCTTCTTCGACGGCGAGGAGGGCCCGAAATCGCTCGGTGCCGGCGATCCGACCTGGCACGCGCTCGGCTCGCCGCATTTCGCGGCGCGTCTGAAGGACTATTACCCGGCGCGCAAGCCGGAGAAGGCGGTCGATTTCGACATGGTCTGCGACAAGGACCTCAAGCTGCAGCCGGAGCCGTCATCGCTGACTTCCGCCCTGCCCGAGGTCAAGAAGTTCTGGAGCATCGGCAGCCGCATCGCGCCACAGGCGTTCTCGCCGGAGCCGACGCCCTACCCGATCAGCGACGACCACACGGCGCTGCAGCAGGCGGGCATTCCGAGCTTCCTGGTGATCGATTTCGACTACGAGCCCTATTTCAACACCACGCAGGATACGATCGAGCAGTGCTCGGCGCAGAGCCTCGAGATCGTCGGACGCACTTTGCTGCGCTATCTCTACACGCCCTGACCAAAGCGAGCGCGTCGCTCAGGCCAAGGCAAGCTCCGGTTGGGAGCGCTCGACCGCCGCCGGCCTGCGCGCCAGCAGGCCGGGCAGCAGCGCTTCGGCGGCCTCTGCGCCCGAGATAACCACGGCCTCGACGCCCGCACCGGCATTGCCGCCGCCGGCGATGACGAGGTTGCGCAGCGGCGCCTTGGCGCCTTTCAGCCGGTCCGCGCGGGCCACGCCATAGATCGAGCCGCAGCTGGCGAGGTCGTAGCGCGCATAGGTCACGGGGCTGGCATCGGTGCGGTAGACGATGTGCTGCGACAGGCCGGGAATGACTGTCTCCGCCGCGGCGATCATGGCATCGCCGAGCGCCTGCTTGCGCGCCTCGTAGTCCGGCGAGCGGCGCCACGCCTTCCAGTCGTCACCACCCTCGCCCGAGAACCAGCCCTTGGCCTGCTCGTGGGAGACGAGCGTGATGATGGTCATCGTCGCATGCCCCTCGGGCGCTGCCGATGGATCGAGCTTGGACATCACGGCGAGGCCGATGCCCATTGGCGTATCGAGATGAGTCGCCGGCGCGACATCTGGCACGACGTCGAGGCCGAGATGCACCGAGAAGCACGAGTTCGCAGGCTCGATCGCGCTGGCCCGTGCGCGGAAGGCGGCCGGCAGATCTTCGGGCCGCAGCAGTTCGGTGAAGGTGCGTCCGAGATCGGCGTTCGAGACCACCGCCTGGGCCCGGACCGTGCGGCCATTGCCGAGCACGACGCCGACGGCACGGCCGCCTTCGACCAGGATGCGCGTGACCTTGGATTTCAGCTGCACCTCGCCGCCGCGTGCAACGATCGTGTCGGCCAGCACATCGGCCAGCTGGCCGGAACCGCCGACCGGATAGAAGCCGCCTTTGAAATAATAGCCGAAGATCGGGATCATCTGGGCGCAGCTCAGCCGGTCGCGGCCGTCGCCGAGATAGCCCGAGAGCGCATTGAGATAGGCAATCACCTGGGGATCTGAGACATGCGCGGCGACCAGCTCGTCGAACGGGCGGCTCATCCAGCGGAAGGCCTGCGGATGCTGCTTCGGGAAGGCGAGCATCTCCTCGAGTGACTCGGGCATGCCGGGAATGCCGCTGCGATTGCGACCGGTCGCGTACATGCTCTCGAAGATCGCATGGATCGTATCGAACAGCCGGGTGAGGCCGTCCGCGCTGACGGGAAACATCTCGCCGAGCTCGCGGACATAATCGCGCCAGTCCTCGGGGACCTCGATGCGGCGGCCGGCGAGATGATAGCAATGATGGACGCGCTTCCATTGCAGGCGGTCGGCGACGCCGAGCCGGCGCAGCACGCTGTCGACCGGACCGCCCGGCCAGACGCCGGAGAAATCATGCGGGCCGGCATCGAAGCGGTACAGCACCGGCTTGTTGTCGTGATGCGCCTTGCGCAGATAGCTGTGGCAGAAGCCGCCGGGCACGACGTGGTGATCGAACACCTTCACCTTCAGGCCGGACTCGGCCAGCAGCGCCGCCGCCGTGAGGCCGCCGATGCCGGCGCCGATCACCGCGACATCGCAATCGAGGCTCTCGGTGCCGGAGAAGGCCGGCGCCGGCCAATGATGGTCCTCCCGCGATGCCCGCATCCGCTGCAACGCCTGGCGGATGGCGAGGCGCGGGCCGAAGATCGAGATCAGCGCGCCGACGACCACGATCGCCGTGGTGATCCAGGATGACACGCCGGCCCAGCGGCACAGGCCGAGCACCAGGAACAGCACGCCCCACAGCCCGGTCATCAGGAGATTGATCAGCTGGAACTGCGGCGTCGCCGCGCTGTCGGCATAGCTGGCCCGGGAATAGTCGGCGGTCCAGGGACGGCCGACGGCCAGCGACACCAGGCTGATCACGCCCAGGCCCGCGAAGGACAGCCAGAGCGCGTTGGCCGCGGTCCAGTTCGGGGCGAGATCGTTGGCGATGGCCAGCAGGACGAACAGCGCCAGGCCACCGAGCTCGAGGACGGCGATTTCGGACCGAGACGCGCGCCAGAGATTGCCGGCCAGCGCAAGCGCCAGAGCGGACCAGACCGCCCAGGCCGGCTGCTGCCAGCCCAGCAGGGCCCAGAACACGATGAAGGGCAGCAGCGCCAGCTTGACGATGAGGAATACCTTCATACCAGCCTCCTCCGCGCCATCAGAGCGCGTCATATCTTTCCATTGTCAAGATATACATAAGGGCGCCCTCCAGGCTGCGTCAACGATAATCTTTCCATCGTCAAGATTAGATTCGTCAACCACCGCGGGATGAAGATGGTAGAAAGATGCTGCGTATCGCCCGGCGGCCACAGCGTATCGTCTGGGCGCCACAGCAAGGTGCGATTCCCGCACGCGCGCCCGCCAAGGCTGGCCCGACTGTGGCAACGCGATCACGGAACCACGGCAGACAAAGAAGAAAGTCGCAAATTACGCAGCATTGGAGTCACACCCCGCCGCAAAATGGCGACAATCTCCGGTCATCTCAGGCTGGGAGACGCTGAGGATTGCCGTTCGTGTACCGACCCCACCTGCCAGTATTGGTCTTTGCTGCAATCACCTGCTTGCCCGCCATGCAACCTCAACGCGCGCATGCCGAGTGGTGGAGCCGCTCTCCGACGGACTTCGAGGAGTGCGCCGACGCCGCCGAGAAATCAGCGACCAAGGAAGAGAAGACCTCGGCGATGGCGCAGTGCAACGCCAAATTTGCCGGGAGACGGAAGCCGGGCGGCGGCTACGCGTACTACGACTTCATGCAGGACCGCAGCTTCGACATTGCAGGCCCGAACCCGACGCCCGAAGAGCAGAAGTTCATCGATCAGCAGTACACGCAATATCTCGAGCGTCAGCGTCACGCCAATATGAGCGCGGCGATGATGCCGCGGCCGCAGCCGCAGAGCCTGCAGTCGACCTCGCTCCGGGACATGACCGCGCGGGCCGCAATCGAGCCGCCAAAGCCCGTGATGCCTGCGCCGCCGCCGCAACGGCCGATCAAGCCGCCGGCGCCGGCAGCCCAGAGCGCCGCCCTTGCTGCACCACCGCCAGGCGCGAATGCCGAGACGCGGGCCCGCATCAAGGCTGCGCAATGCGCCAAGGACGGCGGGCGGCGTGATTCGTTCTCGTGCAACTTTCCGGTCCTGTCCGAAAAGCTCGACGAGCTGAAGCGCATGTTCACCGGCCCGAGCCAGACCGCTACGGCGCCCTCGGCCGTGAAGCCGCCGAAGCGGGCCGACGCCAAGAACTGATCGCAGCCACGCGGCGACGGCACGTCGCCATTCATCGCGCCGTCATCTGCCCCACGCCATAACAGGATGCACGACCGGCGTTGCGGCAGCGGCCTGTGCGCACGCATTGCGCTGTGCGCCGGCTCGGGCCGCCGCTTGTAACGCCCCGTGCAACGCCATAGCTTTACGCGCGTGGGGCGCAGGAGGCACGTCATGGGTCTACTCGACATTCTCAACGGCATGCAGAACGGCCCGCACGGGCCCAGTCATCCGACCACGCAGAACAACGGCGGCATGTCGCCGATGACCATGGCCATCCTCGCTTTGCTGGCGTGGAAGGCGGTCAAGCACTTCTCGCAACCAGGACAGCAGCCGAATGCGGCGCCGGCCCCGGTTCCGCCGCCGCAGCCGACCGGCCATCAAGGCGGGCCGCTTGGCGGCGCGCTCGGTGGAGGTCTTGGTGGTGGAGGTCTTGGTGGTGGCAATCTCGGGAACATCATCGCCGGTGGGCTCGGCGGCCTGCTGACGGGCGGCGCCGCGGGCAGCGTGCTGTCAGGCGGGCTCGGCGATCTGCTCCGCCAGTTCCAGGACAAAGGCCATGGCGACACCGCCAGCACCTGGGTTTCGCCCGGTGAGAACAAGCCGATCTCACCCGGCGACCTCGCCAATGCGCTCGGCGCCGACCAGATCGATCAGCTCACGGCACAAAGCGGCCTGTCGCGCGACGAGCTGCTGAACGGGCTGAGCCAGTATCTGCCGAAGGTGATCGATCAGCTGACGCCCGACGGGCGGCTGCCGACCGAGCATGAGCTTTCGGGCCGGATCTGACGATCCTCGACGCGTTGACGGGAAGGACGACAAACATGCTGCACATTCTGATCGTTGGGCTGGTCGCCGGCTTCCTGGCGCGGCTCTTATCGCCGGGGCCGAACAATCCGTCCGGATTCATCCTGACCATGGTGCTGGGCATCGTCGGCGCGTTCCTTGCCACCGCCGTCGGACAGGCCATCGGCCACTACAGCCCGGACGAGGGCGCGGGCTACGTGACGGCGACTCTCGGCGCCGTGATCGTCCTGTTCATCTGGAACAGGCTGGTCGCCAGCGGCGCAGTCCGCGACTTCAACCGGTAGCCGACGCCGCATCGTCCTTGCCAACGACGCGGCGCAATTCAGGGCAGACACCGGGTCTGGATTGCGCCGTTGCCGTCAACATGACGACGGCGCTACGGCAGCAGATGCATGCCCGCATCCATGCGCACGACCTCGCCGGTCATGTGGCCCGAAGCCGGGCTTGCCAGAAAGGTCACGAGCTGCGCGATGTCCTCCGCCGTGGACGCCGCACGCAGCGGCACCCGCGCCACCACCGCATCGCGCACCTGCTTGGCGCCGGCTTCGCCGCGGCCCTTGGTGAACCAGGGCGTATCGATATAGCCGGGGCAGACCGTGTTGACGCGGATCGACGGCGCCAGCGCCCGCGACAGCGACAACGTCATGGTGTTGAGCGCGCCTTTGCTCGCGGCATAGGCCACGGACGAGCCGATGCCGCTGATGCCTGCGACCGACGACACGTTGACGACGGCCGAGGCGCGCACGGTCTGCTTCGCCGCCGCTTCGAGCAGCGGCCGCGCGGCGCGGATCATCTGGAACGGGCCGATCGTATTCACCGCGAAGATGCGCTGGAAATCCTCCGCGGAAAGGCCGTCGAGCTGATCATGCGGCACGTGCTTGGTGGTGCCGGCATTGTTGACCAGCACGTCCAGCCGGCCCCACGGATCGGCGGCGGCGACGATCTTCCTGCAGTCCTCGTCGCGCGACACGTCGCCCTGCACCACGACCACCTCGACGCCTTCCTTGCGGCAGAGGTCGGCGGTCTGCTCGGCCTCGCTCTTGCTGTTGGCGTAGTTGACGACGATGCGCATGCCGGCCTTGGCCAGCAGCAGCGCCGTCGCAGCCCCGAGTCCGGAAGCCGACCCCGTCACGATCGCGCACAGACCTTCCACCGCCATTGCCGCATCTCCCTGTTGCAGGCCTCTTCTTAGCGAAGATCATTGCGGCTCGCAAAATCAGCGCAATCTCCGCGGCGCGGAAATCGCCGATCTCCATGCGGCGAGCGGACGGCGCCCTGCAGCGCGCAGCGCTTGTCAGGACCGGCGCTTGCGCTCATCATGAACCGCAAAGCATCGCCGGCGCGCCAATGACATCGCGCGCCGAGACGGGCGAGACGAACGGGCGAGGAACGCTGTGGCGGAAGCTGAGAACATCGTCGTTGCGACTGCGGAGAGGATCTTCGCCGATCTCGCCGACCCGCAGACGATCAATCACGACAAGGATGGACGCTGGAGCGCGCCGCTGTGGCAGGCCCTGAGCGACGCCGGCCTTCCGCTCGCCTGGGTCAGCGATGCGCTCGGCGGCGCCGGCGCCGATGTCGCCGACGGCTTTGCCATCATCAATGCCGCCGGCCGCTTCGCACTGCCGGTGCCGCTCGCCGAGACCCTGCTGGCCGGCTGGCTGCTGCAGCAAGCCGGCATCGCCGCTCCAGAGGGGCCCATGACGATTGCCCCGGCGAGCCCGAGGGACAGGATCGCGCTGAACGCGGATGGCACGCTGTCGGGCCGCGCCCGCGGCGTCCCGTTTGCGACGGGCGCAGGGCACATCGCCGTCCTCGCCCAGGATGACGATGGCCTCTCGATCGCACTGGTCGATGCGGCGCGGCTGCGGATCGACAAAGGGCTGTCGCTCGCCAATGATCCGAGCGACACGGTCACCTTCGAGAAGGTGACACCGCACGCGATCAGCAGAGCGCCAGCCGGCTTTGACAAGGATTCGCTGATGCTGATGGGCGGCGTGGTCCGCAGCCTGCAGATCGCCGGCGCGCTGGATCAGCTGCTCGAGATCAGCGTCCGCTATGCGGGCGAGCGCGTCGCCTTCGAGAAGCCGATCGGCAAATTCCAGGCGGTGCAGCACAACCTCGCCCGGCTCGCCGGCGAATGCGCCGCCGCGGGCGCGGCCGCCACCTCCGCCGCCGACGCGATCGCGCGCGGCGGCGCCTTCGACGACGCCATCTTTCTCGAGGCGGCGTCGGCCAAGATCCGCTCCGCCGAGGCCGCCGAGAAGGGCGCCGCGATCGCGCACCAGGTTCACGGCGCGATCGGCTTCACCACCGAGCACATCCTGCATCGCTTCTCATTGCGCGCGCTGGCCTGGCGCGACGATTTCGGCTCGGAGAGCCATTGGGCCGTCGCGCTCGGCCAGCGCGTCGCCGCCCGCGGCGCCGACGAGCTGTGGCCGCTGGTCGCCTCGCGCTGAAGCGAAACGAAAGGGACAGCCCATGACCGCGCTCCGCTTCGATCCGATCCGCCTGCCGCCGGAATGCGAGGAGCTGCGCAAGCAGGTGCGCGCCTTTCTCGCCGAGGAGATCGCCGCCGGCACCTTCAACCCGTTCCAGCCGCTGCGCGAGGATGCGGACGCGCGCGAATTCTCGCGTCGGGTCGGCGAGCGCGGCTGGATCGGCATGACCTGGCCGAAGCAATATGGCGGCCATGAGCGCTCGTTCCTGGAGCGCTATGTCGTCACCGAGGAGATGCGCGTCGCCAACGCGCCCGTGCGGCGTTTCTTCGTCGCCGACCGCCAGAGCGGTCCGATCCTGCTGCGCTATGCGCCCGAGCATATCAAGATGGATATCCTGCCGCGCATCTGCCGCGGCGAATTGTGCTTTGCCATCGGCATGAGCGAGCCGAATTCCGGCTCCGACCTGTTCGCAGCCAAGACGCGCGCGACGAAGACCGAGGGCGGCTGGCTGATCAACGGTTCGAAGATCTGGACAACGTCGGCGCACATGGCCGACTACATGATCGCGATCTTCCGCACCTCGCCCTCGACCAAGGAGAACCGCCGTCACGGCCTGACGCAGTTCCTGGTGAACATGAAATCGCCCGGCATCAAGGTGAACCCGATCGGCCAGATCACCGGGCAGAAGGAGTTCAACGAGGTCGTGTTCACCGACGCCTTCGTGCCGGACGATCATCAGCTCGGCGAGATCGACGGCGCCTGGAAGCAGGCGACGTCCGAGCTCGCCTATGAGCGCTCGGGACCGGAACGCTTCCTGGAAACCTACTACGTGCTGACCGAGCTGGTGCGCGCGGTCGGCCCCGATCCGGACACCCGCAGCGCCGAGGGCATCGGCCGCCTGGTGGCGCAGCTGCACGCGATGCGGCGGATGTCGGTGTCGGTGGCCGGCATGCTGCAGGCCGGCAAGGAGCCGGTGGTCGAGGCCTCGATCGTCAAGGACGTCGGCACGGTGTGGGAGCAGCAGCTGCCGCACCGCGTCCGGGATCTCGCCGCCTTCGTCGAGCAGGACGCGGGCAACCGCGAGACCCTGGAGAACCAATTGACCTTCGCGATCCGCACCGCGCCGAAGCTGACGATCCAGGGCGGCACCACCGAGGTGCTGCGCGGCATCATCGCGCGCGGGCTGGGGTTGCGGTGAGGCCGGGTCGCATCGCGGCTATTGCGAACTGACGGCATCGACAACACACTCCGTCATTGCGAGCGAAGCGAAGCAATCCAGGACCCAGCAAGGACTCTGGATTGCTTCGCTTCGCTCGCAATGACGCCCTGAGAAGCAGAATCGGAGGACACACATGACCCAATTCCCTGACATCGGCGTCGAGATCCATGGCCATGTCGGCCTGATCGAGATCCGCCGGCCGCCGCTCAACTTCTTCGACATTGCGCTGATCAACCAGATCGCCGATGCGCTGGAAGGATTCGACCGCGACATCGAGATCCGCGCCTCTGTGCTCGCCGCGCAAGGCAAGGCGTTCTGCGCCGGCGCCAATTTCGGCGATCCGGCGCGGCAGGCGCAGGAGGCGGCGGAGGCCAAGGGAACGGCAAAGGGCGATCCCGCCGACAGCCTCGGGCCGATCAACCATCTCTACATGCAGGCGGTGCGCATCTTCCGCTGCAAGAAGCCGGTTGTTGCCGCCGTGCATGGCGCCGCCATCGGCGGCGGGCTGGGCCTCGCGGTCTCAGCCGATTTCCGCGTCACCTGTCCGGAAGCGCGCTTCTCCGCGAATTTCACCAAGCTCGGCTTCCACCCGGGCTTCGGACTGACCGTGACGCTGCCCGAGTTGGTCGGCAAGAACAACGCCGAGCTGATGTTCTACACCAGCCGTCGCGTCAGCGGCGAGGAGGCATTGCAGATGGGCCTCGCCAATGAATGCGTGCCGCAGGACCAGGTCCGCACGGTCGCCATGAAGCTCGCGGCCGAGATCGCCGAATGCTCGCCGCTCGGCCTGCTCTCGACCCGCGCCACGATGCGCGCCGGCCTCGCCGACCGCGTCATGGCCGCCACCGAGCACGAGCTCGCCGAACAGACGAGGCTGCGCGCGACGGAGGACTTTAAGGAGGGTGTGAAAGCGACGGAAGAGCGCCGCTTCGCGAACTTCAAGGGACGGTGACCAGCGTCGACTTGAGGGGCACATTCTCCCGGCACGCGCGCTGCAACCTCGCCCCGCTTGCGGCAGGCTATCGCGTATGGCCAATCTGAGTTTTTCGCGAAACCGTTTCCACATCGTCATGCCCGGGCTCCGTCCCGGGCATCCACGTCGTTCTCAGTATGCCGGACGACGTGGATGGCCGGGACAAGCCCGGCCATGACGACGCGGAGACAGACAAGCGCAACACTTCGACGGTCAAATGCGATAGCCCTGCCGCAAGCGGGGAGAGGGGGCGCAGTGTCGCAGTTGGCCACACTGAACGTCCCACTCGCAGGACCAGGCCTCAAATCGCCACGGCGAATGTGACGCCTGCGATATCGAAGCCATTGCCCGACGCCGCATAGCCTCGTGCTCGGGCCGCATCGAGGACACCAGCGGCGTCCGTCGTTCGGAAGCACAAACAGCTCATGAACTCGCGCTCGCCTTGCGTCACGCGGATCGCGGCGTTTGGCAGCGTCAATCGCCAATCGCCATCGTCGCCCGCGACTGGCGTCAGGTCGAGGATCCGTCCCCAATGCGCGGCGAGCGATGCCGGCTCGCGGCTCTGCAGCACCACCTCGGTCAGCGCCGTCGTGACATCGCTGCGGATGGCGCGCGTCCAGTCCGGCCCCGCCGGCGGGTACGGCCCGAGCACATCGTCGCTGCCCGCGGTGTGGTTGAGCTCGATGAAGGCGGCGCGGCAGTCGCGGGGATGCAGTTGCACGCCGTGATAGGATTCGTGATTGATGACGTTGGCGGTGCGCACGCCCATGGCGTTGGCCCGGGCGGCGCGGCCGTCCGGATCGTCGCAGGAGAAGATCGCCATGTAGCCGCCGCGACCGCCGCTCTTGTCCAGAAAGCGTCCCGCCGCGGTGCCCTCGCGCGTCGGCGCGATCACCTCCAGCAGGATCGGCCCGACCGGCAGCAGCGCATTCTCAAGACCGTATTTGCCGACATGCGGATCGCGGTAGCAGACCTCGAGACCCATGATCGCGGCGATGTCGGAGACGACCGGTTCGAGCGTCGGGGCGACCAAACAGATCTGGCGCAGATGGAGATAGCTCATGATGACGCTCGCGGGCTAGCGCCCCTGAAACACCGGCGCGCGCTTCTCGACGAAGGCCTTCGCCGCCTCCTTGTGATCCTCGGTGTCGCTGCAGCGCGAGTGATGCACCGCTTCGGCGTCAAAGCAGGCTTCCAGCGTCATCGTCTCGGCATTGTTGATGTTGCGCTTGATGTAGCCGAGCGTGACGCTCGGCCCTTGCGCCAGCGACATCGCCAGCTCACGCGCCGCCGCCTCGACCTCGGCGTCGGGCACCACTCTGGTCACCATGCCCAGAGCGAGCGCCTCCTGCGCGCTCAGGATCGGCGAGGTGAGATAGAGCTCGCGCGCCCTGGCGCTGCCGAGCAGCTGGGTGAGGAAATAGGTGCCGCCGAAATCGCCTGACAATCCCACCTTGGCGAAGGCCGTCGTGATCTTGGCCGATGCGCCGGCGACGCGGAGATCGCAGGCCAGCGCGATCGACAGGCCGGCGCCGGCCGCTGCGCCGTCGATCTGTGCCACGACCGGCTTCTGCATCTGGTGCAGCAGCCGCGACACCTCCATGCGCTCGCGCAGGGTCGTCACCTTGGTCTCGAACGACGGCGCGGTCCTGGCCTCGGCCATCGCCTTGACGTCGCCGCCGACGCAGAAGGTGCCGCCGGCGCCCTTCAGCAGCACGGCACGGACATCGGGATCATTCGCCGCGCGCTGTGCGGCTTCGACCAGGCCCTTCGTCATGTCGCTGTTGAGCGCATTGCGCCGCTCCGGGCGATTCATCGTGATCGTGAGCAGGCCGGAGTCGAGATGCTGCAGAACGGTGGTGTTGGTGGTCATGTCGGAGGTTCTCCGGTTTTTCCGGTCATTGCGAGGAGCGAAGCTGCGACGCAATCCAGAATCCTCGCGGAGCCCTGGATTGCGTCGCTCCGCTCGCAATGACGACTGTTACTTCTTCACCAATGGGCAGCGCGACAGCTCCAGCGACTGGAACGCCTCGTTGCCCGGCACGGTGGCGAGCAGCTTGTAGTCGTCGGACTTGCCCTTCGACTCCGACGGCTTCTTGACCTCGAACAGGTACATGTCGTGCACCATGCGGCCATCGTCGCGGATGCGGCCGCCCTTGGCGAACATGTCGTTGATCGGGGTGGCGCGCATCAGCTTCATGACGGCATCGGGATCCGTGGTCCCTGCGGCCTTCACGGCCTTGAGATAGTGCGTCACCGATGAGTACACGCCGGCCTGCGCCGATGTCGGCACGCGCTTGGTGCGCTCCATGAAGCGCTTGGTGAAGGCGCGGGTGTCGTCGTTGAGATCCCAGTAGAACGCCTCCGCCACCAGCAGGCCCTGCGCGGTCTCCAGCCCGACGCTGTCGATGTCGGAGACGAAGGCGAGCAGCGGCGACAGCTTCTGCCCGCCCTTGGTGAGGCCGAATTCGGCGGCCTGCTTGATGGCGTTGATGGTGTCACCGCCGGCATTGGCCAGCCCGATCACCTTGGCCTTGGAGGACTGCGCCTGCAGCAGGAAGGACGAGAAGTCCGAGGTGTTGAGCGGATGGCGGACGCTGCCGAGCACCTTGCCGCCGGACTTGACGACCACGTTGGTGGTGTCCTTTTCGAGGTCCTGACCGAACGCGTAGTCCGCGGTGAGGAAGAACCAGCTGTCGAGGCCGGACTTCACCGCCGCCAGTCCGGTCACATTGGCCTGCGCGAAGGTGTCGAACACGTAGTGCACGGTATACGGCCCGCAGGCCTCGTTGGAGAGGCGCACCGAGCCGGGGCCGTTGAAGATGATGATCTTGTTGCGCGCCTTGGCAATCTCGCCGGCCGCGAGGGCGGTGGCGGAGGCGGCGACGTCCCAGATCATCTCGACGCCCTGGTTGTCGAGCATGTCGCGGGCGATGTTGGCGGAGAGATCGGCCTTGTTGAGATGGTCGGCCGCGAGCACCTCGATCTTGCGCCCCAGCACCTCGCCGCCGAAATCCTCGACCGCCATCTTCGCCGCGGTCTCGCTGCCGGGGCCGGTGATGTCGGCATAGAGGCTCGACATGTCGAGGATGCCGCCGATCTTCAGCGGCGGCTTGGCTTGCGCCTGCGCGGCGGTTGCTGACAGCGTAAGCGCTGACGCCAGCATGACCAGCGACGCGGCTGCGCCGCAGACGGATCTGCTCATCGAATACCTCCCTGCCGGGTCCGCCGCTACATGGCGACGGCCTCGTTGATAGTTCGCATCATGACGCACGCAAACGCATGCGGCAAGCGGTGTGCAGGGCCGTCACGTGCCGCTGTTTTCCGCTGAGTGGAACGGAAATTTCGTGCGATGATGCAGCATGGCGCGTGCACGCATGATCACCTGCAGACGCTGGCTCCATGGCGTGAGCCTGACGCTGATCGCGGCGTGCGCGGCGGCGTCGATCAGCCATGCCGCGCCCTGCATGTTCGCCGAGCTCGGCGACGGGCATGTCAGCGAGATCGTCGACGCGCGCAGCGTCCGCCTGAGCGATGGCCGCGAGATCAGGCTCTCCGGCATCGAGGCGCCGCCACCGGAGCAGCAGGCGGCGGCGATGGAGGCGCTCGCCGCGCTGCTGCGCGATCGCGACGTCGTGCTCCGCGGCGAGGACGACGCGCCGGACCGCTACGGCCGGCAGCGCGCCTTTGCCTTCATCGCCGGTGCGGACGAGCCGGCGCAGAGCGAACTGCTCCGGCAGGGGGCCGTGCTCCGCGGCATCGACCTGCCGGACGGGAACTGCGCCCTCAGCCTGGCGGCCGCCGAGGCCGAGGCGCGGTCCGCGCGGCGCGGCCTCTGGAAGATTGGGACCGTCATAAAAAACACCGAAAGTCCAGACGATATTTTGGCTGGCGTCGGGCTATTTACGGTTGTCGAGGGGAAGGTGTTGTCCGTACGACAGACGGGGACAACAACTTATCTGAACTTCGCTCGTAGCTGGACACGGGGCTTCGCTGTGATTATTCCAAAGCGTATGATGGCGGTATTGGAAGGTGCCGGCATCGACGTCAAATCACTTGCGAATCGGCAGGTTCGTGTGCGCGGTTGGATCGAGGCGCATGCGGGGCCGAGGCTGGAGCTGACGCAGATCGCGCAGATCGAGATTTTGAGCGGAAATTGACCGCGTAGGTACGTGAGTAGCGACGTGAACCTGTCTGTTCGAAGGCGCATGACGGTGGTGAGCTGCGGTTCGCGGATCGCACCAGTTTTGCTGTGCCTGGGGCTGGTCCTCTCCGGCTGCAGCGACATGGGCAAGCTCCAGCAGGCGACGGCGCCGATGCCGACGCCGCGGCCGAAGCCCGCGATGGTGCAGACCACGCCGGCCAGCGATCGCGAGCATGAACGCATCCTCGCAACCTACGGCGGCGCCTATGAGGACCCCCAGCTCGAAGGGCTGATCGGAAAGATCGTCGACCGGCTGGTGGCGGTGTCCGACCGTCCCGACCAGGGCTACAAGGTCACGATTCTGAACTCCGGTGCGGTCAACGCCTTCGCGCTGCCGACCGGTCAGCTCTACGTCACGCGCGGCCTGATTGCGCTGGCCAACGACACGTCGGAATTGTCCTCGGTGCTGAGCCACGAGATGGCGCATGTTCTCGCCCGCCATGCCGCGATCCGCGAGGATCAGGCGCGCCAGGCGGCGGTGGTGACGCGCGTCGTCTCCGACATGGGCAACGACCCCGACCTCACGGCGCTGGCGCTGGCCAAGACCAAGCTGACGATGGCGAGCTTCTCGCGCACCCAGGAGTTCGAAGCCGACGGCATCGGCGTCGGAATCTCGGCGAAGGCCAAGTTCGACCCCTATGGCGCGGCGCGGTTCCTGTCCTCGATGGAGCGCAATGCCGAGCTGAAGGCCGGCAAGGTCGCGATCGATCCGCGGGCGCAGGACTTCCTGTCGTCGCATCCGGCGACACCGGAGCGGGTGCAGAACGCCGCGGCGATCGCCAAGCAGTATGTCTCGGCGGAAGCCAAGGAGCACGATCGCGAGTCCTATTTGGCCGCCGTCGACAACATCGTCTACGGCGAGGACCCGAGCGAAGGCTTTGTCCGCGGCCGGCGCTTCCTGCATCCGAAGCTCGGCTTCACCTTCCAGGCGCCGGAGAATTTCACGCTCGACAATACCGCCCAGGCCGTGATCGGCGTGCGCGAGGGCGGCGCCCAGGCGATGCGCTTCGACGTCGTGCGCGTCCCGGCCCAGCAGACGCTCGGCGACTACCTCAATTCAGGCTGGATGGAGAATGTCGACAAATCGGCGACTGAGGAGCTGACCATCAACGGCTTCCCGGCGGCCTCGACCAACGCCAGCGGCGATCCCTGGCAGTTCAAGGTCTATGCGCTGCGCGTCGGCAGCGACGTCTACCGCTTCATCTTCGCATCGCGCCAGAAGACCACCGAGAGCGAGCGCAATGCGCGGGAGACCGTGAACTCGTTCCGCCGGCTCAGCCTGGAGGAGATTCAATCCGCCCGGCCGCTGCGCATCAAGGTGATCACGGTACAGCCCGGCGACACGGTCGAATCGCTCGCGCACCGCATGACCGGCGTCGACCGCCCGATCGAACGCTTCCGTGTCCTCAACGGCCTCGACGCCCGCGCCCAGGTCAAGGTCCGCGACCGCGTGAAGATCGTGGTGGAGTGACGAGCCCGGGCTCGCGCGGTCGTCACGCGTCTGCTCGCGAGCAGGCACCGACCAGTCGGACGATCGTTGGACCGGTGTTGACGGCATTCATGGCCTGAACTCTCAAGGCTCCACAAGTCCCTTGGCAAGTCCCTTGGCAAGTCCCTTGGCAAGTCCCTTGGCAAGTCCCTTGGCGCCTGAGCGGCCGCTCTGCAAAGCTCCGCATCATGGTTGCCCGCACCCCAGCCGACCTCTTCCTGTTGTCCCTGTTCGACCGCGAGCAATGGTGCCCGGTGCTGCAGGCCCGATTTGCGGTCACCGATCGCCCCCAGCTTTGCGCCCTGCTCGGCACCACTGACGAGGCTGACCTCGATCGGAAGATCTTCCATCTCGATGATTCCGAGGCGATGAGGCTATGCAGCGCGTTCGGGATCAGTCTCGACTGGGCCGCCCTCGACGTCCCCGACCGCGAGTTCATCGTCGACCGCGTTCATCCCATCCAGGCCGCCCCTTACCTGATCCATACCGGCTAAGAGCTGCCGTTGCTGCTCGACGGCCGCAAGAAGCTGGCACGTTTCACAGAGCCTTATCCGCCGATGAGCTTCCCGGGCGAGGAGCGGTTCGATGAATGGGTGGCGGCCGGCCGGCTGCACAAGGAAGTCGAGCAGGAGCCATTTGGCGACGGAATGACTCACTCGCGCGTCTGGCAGGGCACCAGGCGCGTCTACTTCACGGCCAAGGGCGAGGAGTGGCGTGTTCCGGCGATGAAGCTGATCGGGGACGCTGCGCTCAAGTCCCATGGCGGCTGGAACGAACATTTCGAACGGCTGGAAGGCATGCTGTTCGGCTATGAGGACTGGCAGAACGACTGGTGGATCGAGCGAGGACTGCGCGGCGGCGGCTTCGGCGGCATGCCGCACTGCTGTGCCGTCACGGATCAAGGGTTGTCCTGGATCAAGCAGGCGGGATACCGGGCGCTACCTCCGATCGCAGAGCTTGAGCTCGTTCTCGATGATTATGATCCTCGGCGGCCGCGCGACGAGCAGATGTCCCGGCTCGAACGGACCGACGCCGTGGCACTGGCGGTCTTCAGCGTCGATTGGCGCGCCTTGGCGCTCTGGGGCACGGAGGCGGGACCACATCGCCTCCCCGCATCGCGCATTCCCGAGCTGAACCGGTTGCTGCTGCGGCCGATCACGATCGAGGTGGTGCGTGCCGAGACCGAGGGCTGATCTCGCGCCTCTCCGCGGGCCGCTCAGTTCGGCCAGCCGGGCGGCGGCGACCGTGCAGACTGCATCCCTGGGAACAGCGGCTCCCGGCGCTCAATGCAAGCGATCATCTGCCTGAGACGCGCCAATTCATCGGGATCGCAGTCCTGGCCACGCCGCGCAACGAAGTCGGCGAGGCGCTGAAGCAGGTCCTGCTCCTCGCGACTGCCTGTGGTCAGGAGCCGCGGATGCGGGGTGAACCCACCGTCCTCATGGAGGAAAAGCTCACGGTGATGCATTCCGTCGGCATCGGGCATTGCCGAGCGTTGCAGCCACAGCGCCATCAGGCGACCGTCCTTCGTCGCGAAACGCGCTTCGTAGGACCCGCCATCGCGGAAGACGTCGACTGACATCAGTCTGGCCAGCGCATCTGATGACATCACGGGCTCCTGACATCGGCATGGAGTGGAAAGCCCGCCGCGATAGCGGCGTATCTCGCTGAGCGCTACTCGGCAGGCTCCATGCCGTGCGATTGCAGTCAACCCCAAACAAAAAGCCCGACCTCGCGGCCGGGCTCTCGTAAGCAACTAATTGGAAAACGAGCTAACGGTCGATCAGGCAGCTTCATCCGCCACGGCGGTGTCGTCGCCGTCGATGTCATCGCCCTCGGCGTCGGCCTCACCCTCGGCGACCGCATCGGCCTCGGTCTTGGCACCGCGGCGCGGGCTCTTGGCGAGCTGCGTCTCGATCTCCTTGACGGCCTCGGTCTCGGTCGAGTGCTGCACCACCGCGATCTCGCGCGACAGCCGGTCGAGCGCCGCTTCGTAGAGCTGGCGTTCGCTGTAGGACTGCTCCGGCTGCGACTCCGAGCGGTAGAGATCGCGCACGACCTCGGCGATCGCAACGATGTCGCCCGAATTGATCTTCGCTTCGTATTCCTGGGCGCGGCGCGACCACATCGTGCGCTTGACGCGGGCACGGCCCTTCAGGGTCTCCAGCGCCTTCTTGACCAGCGCCGGGTCGGACAGCTTGCGCATGCCGACATTGGCGACCTTGGCGGTCGGCACGCGCAGCGTCATCTTGTCCTTGATGAAGTTGATGACGAACAGCTCGAGCTTGGCACCCGCGATCTCCTGCTCCTCGATGGCCAGGATCTGGCCGACGCCGTGAGCCGGGTAGACGACGAATTCATTGGTCTTGAAGCCCTGGCGCTGGGTCGGCAGCTTCTTCTCCTCGACGCGCGGCGCGGCCGCGGCGGGAGCAGCCGGCTTGGCGGCAGGAGCCGCAGCCGCAGGGAGGGCCGTCTTGGTGGCCTTCGGCGCAGCCGCCGCCTTGGCAGTCACGGTCTTCGCAACAGAGTCCTTGGCAACCGAGTCCTTTGCAAGAGTGGTCTTCGCGGCGGATGCTTTCGCGGCAGTCTTGGCAGTCTTTTCAGGCATTGCGCTTCTTTTGTTCTTGGTGGACTTGGCAGCCGAGGCCTTTGCGGCAGCCCGAATCTCCTTTACAGGAGCCCGAGCACGGCCCTTCGAAACGCTGCGGCTCGCCGCGGCGGCTTTTTTTGTACTCTTGGAAGCACTCTTTTTACGCGTTTTCTGTGACACAGCCTGCGCGCGGAACTGCCACGCCCCTGTTTTGATGTTGCGGGAACCTAAAAGGGCGGCCAACAAAATCGACGCATGGCCGGGTTCGGCTCTGAGAATGTGCTATATATAGCACATTTCCCGCAAAAATCAATTATTTAGAGGCTCCAGGGGCGGTATTGTGACGGATCCGCGAAGTTAGGGTTAAGTGAAGCGTGCCAGAATCGAACACTCCCGCGGAGTTCGTTTCTGCATCGCAACAATTGGCCTAGGCCATTGTTTCCGCGCGGCGATTTCAGTCGCCGGGGTGTATGCATCAACCCCGCCGGCGGTGGCTCGGCGGGGGTCGCAGCGGATCCCTCAGTCGCCGGCGCCGGCCTTAGACGAAAAATATTTGTCGAATTTTCCGTCCTCGCCGTCATGCTCCTTGGCGTCGGCGGGCGGATCCTTCTTCTGGGTGATGTTGGGCCAGGACTTGGCGTATTCGGCGTTGACGCCGAGCCACTTCTCGAGCCCCGGCTCGGTGTCGGGCTTGATCGCGTCGGCCGGGCACTCGGGTTCGCACACGCCGCAATCAATGCATTCGTCCGGATGAATGACGAGCATGTTGTCGCCCTCGTAGAAGCAGTCTACCGGGCAGACCTCAACGCAATCGGTGTATTTGCATTTGATGCAGTTTTCGGTGACGACGTAAGTCATCCAGGGCTCCGGAACGGATCAATAAATCGGCAGGCCTGCACTAGCGCAGGACGTGGTGTGTCGCAAGTCGAGCGGGGCGAAGAACTGAAGCGGAGTTGCGCCTGCGCCACCTGCTCAGCTTCGTCCGCCGCCATCGAGATCATCATACAGTCCGCGCGCTGAGGCAGCGTCGCCACGGCGTTCGGCAAACCCCGTTACCTTGAGCACACGCACGCTGCGATCGAGCGCGATGGTCAGCACGTCGCCGGTCTTCACGCCATGTCCCGGCGAGGTCTCACGCACGCCGTTGACGCGGACGTGGCCGGACGAGACCAGCGCCGCGGCGCTGGTGCGGGCCTTGACCACCCGCGCATGCCACAGCCATTTATCGAGACGCTGGCGCTCTGACGGGGTGTCGGACGTGGGCGTTGTCCTTCCGGTCAGTCCTTGCGGTTGTTGGCCGCGAGCTGCTCCTTGAGCGCCGCCAGCTTGGCGAACGGCGAATTCGGATCGACCGGCCGGTCACGATCGCGACCGCCGCCGCTCGACGCGTAGGGCCGCAGCGCCGGGCCGCTGTCGCGCTTGTCGCGACCACCCTTGCCGAAGTCGCGGCCGCCGCGCCCTTCGCGGTCGCCGCCGAACTTGCCGCCCTTGTTGCGATCGCGGTTCTGGTCGCGCCCCTTGTTGGCGTCGTTGTCGCGGCGCGGGCCGCGATCCTCGCGCGCCGGCGGCGCAGCCGCGGCCGGAGCCTCGCCACCTTCCCGCGGCGGGCCCTTGCGGAAGTCCTTGCCGAACTCCTTCATCCGGTCACGACGGCCATGGCCGCGATGATGACGCTCGCGTGCCTCGCCCTCGGCTGGCGCGGCGGTTGCGGCACCCTGCTCGCCAGCGGCAGCCTGACCGCGCTCCTGCTGCGGACGATGCTGCCGGTTGCGCTGATGGTGCTCGTGTCGGGGACGACGCTCCTCTGAACGTCCACCGGGCCGCCAGACCTCGACCAGAACCGGCTCCGCCGCCGGCGCGGCTTCGGCCGGCTCGGCAGCGACGACCTCAGAAGAAACGACCTCAGAAGAAACGGCCTCGGAAGAGACCGCCTCGGCCGTCGTTTCGACAACCGCAGCAGCGTCCGGCTCGGCCTCCGCAGCCTCGGGCTGGGGCGCGTCCGCAGCGACGGATTCGGCGGCGACGGGCTCCGCGGCCTCGGCATGATCGGGCTCTCCGGCCGTCTCCACGACGGGCGTGATCTCGGCCGAGGTCGGCGTCACGAAATCGACGGTCGGCAACGACGCCAGGGTCGACGCCGGCTCGGTCACCGCCTCCGGCGCGGCGACGATCTGCTCGGTCACCGGCGCAACGGCCGCTTCCGCAACCGTCGGAACCTGCTCGCTGCCGTCGGACTCGGCGGGCTGCGCCGGGGCAGCTTCTTCAGCCGGGGCGACGTCCGACACTGCGTCGACGGGCTTCTCCACCGGCTTGGGCGCCAGCGGCGGCCGCTTCTCCATGCGGTAGCCAAGCGCGCGCAGAATCGAGGCGAAATCCTCGCCGGCCGAGCCGGTCAGCGAGGTCATCGCCTGCGTCACCACGAAGCCGCGGCCATCGAAGGCACCGGCCGGCTTGTCGCCTTGCGCGTTCTCGCGCCAGGCCAAAGCGGGACGAATCAGATCGGCCAGCCGCTCCAGGATATCGACGCGCACCGCGCGCTCGCCCGCCTGCTTGTAGCCGAGCACACGATAGGCATCGCGCGGCAGCACCTTGTCGACCGGGAACGAGGTCCGGCCCGAGCTCGCCAGATGCTGCGCGCCGGTCAGCGCCGACATGTCGACATTGCCCTGCTTCTCCGCCCACAGCAGCGCCGCGAGCGCACGCGCGGCAGGCTTGAGCAGCGCCGGGACGTAGATGTGATAGGCACCGAACCGCACGCCATATTTGCGCAAGGTCGCGCGCGACGGCTGGTCGAGATCCTTCATCTCGTTGGCGATCTTAGCGCGCTCGATGACGCCGAGCGCCTCTACCAGCTGGAAGGCGATGCCGCGCGCAATGCCGGTGATGTCCTCGGCCTTGGACAATTCGAACAGCGGCCCGAGCAGCTTCTCGATATGGGTCTTCAGCCACAGATCGAGCCGGGCCTGCACCTTGTCGCGCGCCGCACCGGTCAGCCGCTCATCGGCAATGATGCGCAGGCGCGGGTGCAGGGCGTCGTCGGCGGCGACCAGCTTGGCGACGGCGTCGCCGGTCCAGCGCACCGTGCCGTCGGCGGTCAGCACGATGTGCTCGTCGGGCGCATTGGACAGCTTCTCGGCGCGCGCCTCGATCTCGCCGGCCAGGGCTTTCTGGGCAGCAGCCTGCAAGGCCTTGGCCTCGGAGCCGGCTTCGGCGGCGTCGGGCGCAAAGGTGAATCCGTCCAGGCGGCCGATCGCGTGCCCTTCAACGATCACTTCGCCGGTCTTGCCGATTTCCGTATTCAAAACACTGTTCTCCCGCAGGCGCCGCATCAATACACTGGTACGACGATCAACGAAACGCTCCGTGAGCCGTTCATGAAGGGCGTCTGACAATTTATTTTCGAGTTCGCGGGTAATCCCCTGCCAATGGTCGGGATCACGCAGCCAATCTGGCCGGTTGGCCACGAAGGTCCAGGTGCGAATCTGTGCAATCCGCCCCGACAGCGTGTCGATATCGCCGTCGACGCGGTCGGCCTGATCGATCTGGGCCGCATACCAGGCGTCCGGGATCCGTCCCTTCTGCATCAGGAAGCCGAACACGGTGGTCACGAGCTCGGCGTGCGCCGCCGGCGACAGCCGGCGATAGTCCGGAATCTGGCAGGTTTCCCATAGACGCTCGACGGCGGCGGCGCCATGCGCCATGTCGCGCACCTCGGCGTCGCGCGCCGCGTGGTCGAGCACGCGCAGATCCTCCGCGATCGGCGCGCGCGTCAGCACCTCGTGCCCCGGCGTCAGCGCCAGCGACACTTGCAGCGCGCTCAGCGACGCGAAATCCAGCTTCGAATTGCGCCATTGCAGCATCTTCACGCTGTCGAAGGTGTGGTTCTGCAGCGCGTTGACGAGCTCGGGCTCGAACGGCCCACAACGCCCGGTGGTGCCGAAGGTGCCATTGCGCGTTGCGCGGCCCGCCCGGCCCGCGATCTGGGCGAATTCCGACGGCGTCAGCCGACGGAACTGATAGCCGTCATATTTGCGGTCGGACGCGAACGCGACGTGGTCGACGTCGAGATTGAGGCCCATGCCGATGGCGTCGGTGGCGACGAGATAATCGACGTCGCCGTTCTGGAACATCGCCACCTGCGCGTTGCGGGTGCGTGGCGACAGCGAGCCGAGCACGACGGCGGCGCCGCCATGCTGGCGGCGGATCAATTCTGCGATCGCGTAGACCTCGTCGGCAGAAAACGCGACGATTGCGGTTCGGCGCGGCTGCCGCGTGATCTTGCGGTCGCCCGCGAATTCGAGCTGCGACAGCCGCGGCCGCGTCACCATCGAGGCGCCCGGCAGCAGACGCTCGATGATCGGGCGCATCGTGGCCGCGCCGAGCAGCAGCGTTTCGTCACGCCCGCGCCGGTTCAGGATGCGGTCGGTGAAGACGTGGCCGCGCTCGAGGTCGGACGCGATCTGGATCTCGTCGACGGCGAGGAAGGACACGTCGAGATCTCGCGGCATCGCCTCGACGGTGGAGACCCAATAGCGCGGATTCTTCGGCTTGATCTTCTCCTCGCCGGTGATCAGCGCGACGGCGTCGCTGCCGACCCGATCGGCGATCTTGTTATAGACCTCGCGCGCAAGCAGCCGGAGCGGCAGGCCGATGATTCCCGACGAATGCGCGAGCATGCGCTCGATCGCCAGATGGGTCTTGCCGGTGTTGGTGGGACCGAGCACGGCGGTGACGCCGCTTCCAGGAGCACGGTCGGACGTGCGCTCGAAGGGCGAGGCAGCCGAAGAAGACGAAAAAGCCATTCGTTAAATTGGGTCTCGATGCCGGCGTTGCAGGCGCGCGGGTCAGGCGCGATGGATGCTGGATTTATCGTCTTTCACAGAGGCTGCGATCCTCACACTGTGTCACATTGCTACGCATATAGGGACGCAGCTTAAGCTTCGGAACGCCTTGAGAACGAATCACGAAGGAATCGCTGACTCCATCGTCTTTCCGGCTTCGTTCACCGCAACATCTCGCGCCGCGCGATCAAGGCAGCACTAGATCAAGTTTTCACGGTCTCGACAAGCAACGCTTTTGCGACGGAACCGGCGCTGCTTTTGCCTGCCCCTGAGTCGAATCAGAATCGGTGAAGAGTCAAACGGATTCACGCGAGCCATCGTCCAGGCCGCGCGCCACATCAAAGGTGATGGCTGTCCGGACGGCCTCGGAATGACGGCGCCCGCCGGACGACGAGGAGATGCCGCCGCGCGCTACTGCGTCTTCGCGACGTGCGGCGAGGCCTGGGTGATGAAGGAGGTCGCCTCGAGCATCGCCGTGCCGAAAGAGGTCGGAATCACGACCCGGAACGGCACCAGGATGCGCGTACCCGCGAGCGGCACGAAGAAGATCTCCATGTTGCGCGCCTGGGTGAGATATTTGATCACCGGCCGATCCGGGATGTAGCCCGCGACCGGCGTGAAATAGACCGCGCAGACCAGCGCGGGGCCGCGATAGCCCTTGTCCGCCTTGACGTTCTCCATGCGCTTGTAGTCGAGCTTCAGCTCATAGCGCATCCGGCCGTCGAACACCGGCGCAGCACCGCGGCAGGAGTCCGGCGACAGCAGCTCGCCGTTGCCCGGCACCCGCACCAGCGACGCGGTCATCGGATCGAGCACGCCGCGCTTGTGCGCGTCCGTCACCGGAATGCGGTCCGGATCGACCGGCGGGGTCGGCTCGATGGCAAAATCCTTCACATTGCCGTTCAGCAGATTGATGCGGATCTGCTCGGATTTCTTTCCCGTGGTGGTCGAGGCCTGGTAGCTCTGGCCGACCAGCACGCCGTTGACGACGCGCCCCTGCACGGAGCCGGTGCCCGACCCTTGCGAGAAGCTCTTGAGCAAGCCGGCCGTGCCGCCCTGCGCGGAGGCGCCATATTGATCGTCGCCGATCTCGATCGCCCAGGTGCCTCTGCCCACCGGAATACCCGCCAACGACGCCTCATACTGGGCGTCGAGCCGCGCCTGAGCCTGGGCACTCTGCGCCAGCAGCAGCAGGCCGAGGGCCGTCCCGGCCGCGACCAGGCGACGGGACACGAAGGTTGGAACCGAAATGATGGTCACGTGAGGGTTGATCCTGCCGATCCGCCTGCCTGAACGCCGGAGCAATCCGGCGCGCCGTCCTCGTTACTTAAGCCAAAAACGCCCTCGAACAACGCGAACCGTCCGATAATGACGGCTTGTCCAGCGCTTTGCGCCGGGACGATGCCCCGAGACAGCCATCCGAAACCGCGCCGGGGCCCCGTGTGACCCCAATCGGACCGCGTCAGCCTGCCGCCATTCTGGCCTCCGCGGCTGTACGCAGGACACCATCCATCACGCCCGAATACGCCCTTTATATGGTCTAAGCTTCCTGCTATACCCTTGATTATACGCCGGCTTTTCTGCTGATCGGGCGTTGTGACCTGGTCCGCCCGCGGCCCCGGCCGCAAACACCCGCCATGGCCCGCCGATACACTGCGCAATTGCCGCGGTCCTCAAAACCTTGACGAAAAGCCGCATCCCCCCTATACGACCGCATCTCCCAGAGACGAGCTGGACGAGTTTGGACCCCCGCGGCACGCCGACAGGCGGACGAAGGGTGCGGGGATGAAAGAGGATTTATTGCCATGTCGCGGCGCTGTGAACTGACGGCCAAGGGCCCCCAGGTTGGCCACAAGGTCAGCCACTCGAACATCAAGACCAAGCGGCGCTTCCTGCCGAACCTGTGCAACGTGACCTTCATCTCGGATGTGCTCGGCCGGAACGTGCGCCTGCGCGTCTCGACCAACGCGCTCAAGAGCGTTGACCACAATGGTGGTCTCGACGCCTACCTGATCAAGGCCAATGCCGCGGTGCTGTCGCCGCGCGCGCTCGAACTGAAACGCGCGATCGAGAAGAAGGCGGCCGACGCCGCCCCGGTTGCCAAGGCCAGCTGATCTTAGAGGCCAGCTGAGCCTGGAGGCGGGCTGAGCCTCAAGGCAATGACCCAAGCCTGGCGCATGGCGCAGGGCTTGATGCGCAAGAGATCACAGAACGGCCGGATCGCGAGGTCCGGCCGTTTCGTATTTGGCCCTGATGTGGCCGCTCGGAGCGTGCAGCCTCGTGCACAATCCGCCCGTTCTCGCTGACGGCGCCCCACACCACGGACGATATCCGACAAGGTGCCGCGCCAGCGACCAGGAATGCCCGCGGGCGAAACATCCGCGACAACGCGGCAAGAGCGACTGAGACGAAGTGCCAGGGAGAACCGATCTCCCCATCGCCAGCCGGATGCTCTACACTCGCTGCGGTAGCATTATCTCGGACATTCCTTTGCCATGAAAAATATTGTCATCTGCTGCGACGGCACCGGCAACGAGATCAGCGAGAACATCTCGAACGTCCTCAAGCTTTATCGCTGCCTGCGCAAGACCGACAAGACGACGCCGCATCAGGCGGTGTTCTACGATCCCGGCGTCGGCACCTTGACGCAGCCCGACAGCTGGCACCGCTTCAAGACGAACTTCAACCTCGTGCTCGGGCTCGCGACCGGCTACGGGCTCGACGACAATGTCATCAACGCCTACTGCTTCCTGGCCACGCATTATCAGGACGGCGACCGCATCTTTCTGTTTGGCTTCTCGCGCGGCGCCTACACCGTGCGCGTGCTCGCTGGCCTGATTCATAAGGTCGGGCTGATCTCGCCGGATCAGGTCAATCTGGCCGGCTCGGGCGTGATCGCCTACAAGACATACTCCTCCGACAATCCGAAGGCCGGGCGCGGCGTCACGACCGAGCAGGAGAGCACCGAGGAGGAAGGCCCGATTCCGGAAAGCCGCGACGATCAGGCCGCGCAGTTCGCGCGCATCACTTCGACGCGCTGGCCGACCATCCATTTCGTCGGCGTATGGGACACGGTGGCGAGCGTGATCGTGCCGCGCACCGATCGGCTGTTCGCACTGCCGAGCCTCGAGGAGCTCGCCTTCACCATCCAGAATCCGAGCGTGAGGATCTTCCGCCAGGCGGCGGCGATGGACGAGCGACGCTGCATGTTCCGGCTGAAGGCGTGGGACATGCCGCAGACCTTCACGCCGAACCGCTTCAACAAGGCGAAGGCCGGGCCGCAGGATTCAAAGCAGGTCTGGTTCGCCGGCGTGCACTCCGACGTCGGCGGCGGCTATCCCGAGCTACAGTCGGCCGCCTCGAAATATCCGCTGCTGTGGATGATCGACGAGGCCGTCGAGGCCGGGCTGGCGGTCAATCCGCGCACGGTCAACCAGCTGGCCTGGGGCGTCCAGCGCAAGAACAGCCCGTTCTCC
Organism: Bradyrhizobium sp. SSBR45G; assembly: GCF_030159255.1. Classification (GTDB taxonomy): domain Bacteria; phylum Pseudomonadota; class Alphaproteobacteria; order Rhizobiales; family Xanthobacteraceae; genus Bradyrhizobium. The sequence continues at coordinate 35,938 of NZ_BSCT01000039.1, forward strand.
TATGTGGCGCCGAGCATCCAGGGTCCGCTGCACAATTCGATGACACCGGCCTGGCGGCTGCTGGAATTTCTGCCGAAGAGCGCGACGTACAAGGAGTGGCCGGAGCGCAAGGTGCATTTCGGCGTCTACATTCCGAATTGCGAGCCCCGCTTCATCCCCGATGGCGCCTTCATCCATGAGAGCGTGCTGATGCGGATCGCGGAATCGAAGGACTACCGGCCGGTCAATCTGCCGCTGACCTATGAGCGCGTGCCGCTGCCTGTCAAGCAGAGGACGGAATAGCAGCGCCGACGCATCCGACGATCGCCGCCGGCAAGCCCGCGCGCCCGGTCGCAAAGCGTTGGGATCAGTGGCGCCGTCAGATCATCGTCAGATGAATGATGCCGTCCGTGACCTCCCCGCGGGCGAACAGCTCGCGAGCGCGCTGCTCGAACGCGGTTCGATTTCTTTGCAGGTAGGCGAACGCCTGATTGCGGGTGCCGAAGCTCGTCTCGAGCTGGCAGACTTGGCGGGTGGCGCCGATCGCGAGCGCAAACACGATCATCTTGCCTCCCTGCCCGGCATCGTCTCTTGCAATACGCACGTCTGTCGCGACGGATTTGGCCACGTCAGCCTCCTCGGCAGGAAGGTGGAACCTGTACGCGGAACAACACGAGTCGGCAGCGATCGAACGTCCTCGCTGCAATGATCAGGCTATCGGGCAACCTTCTTGCGCTTTTTTGCGGCGGGCGCAGCCGGGGCATCGGCGGCGGCCTTGGCGTCCTCGGCCTGCTTGGCGAGCCTGAGAGCGCGCAGCCGCTCCATGTTCTTGCGGATGGCAACGGCGCGCTGATCGGACTCGGCCATCGCCTTGGCGCCTTCCTCGGCGGCACTTTGCCGTCGTTGCGCGCGCGCGACACTTTCAGCCGAAGGCACCAATGCTCGCTTCGTTGCCATCGACCAATCCCTTCTCAAGAACTACAAGCCGTAGCTCAAACACGAACAGCCCGCTCAATCATGAGATCGAGCGGGCAGACCAGCCATTTCAGTACATCCGTGAAATGGCCTCATGCGATCAGATCAGCGCGATCGGATCAGACGATCAAACCAGCGAGAGATTTTCCGCGCTGGTCTTGCCGCGCATCTTGTCGGTCTTGACTTCGTAATTGACCTTCTGGCCCTCGGCCAGACCGGCCAGACCCGCGCGCTCAACGGCGCTGATGTGAACGAACACATCGCTGCCGCCGTCCTGCGGCTGAATGAAACCGAAGCCCTTCTGGCCGTTGAACCACTTCACGGTACCCTGCATGTCTCTTCTCCAAAGCATTCATCGCGCGAACACCGCGCGATCTCATTCAACTGAGCGATGTCTTTGGAAATAGCCCACGGGCACATTCAGAAAGGCACAGCGGCTAATCGAACACCGCCAAGGTAGAGACTTTCCGGGGGATTACAAGGCCGCGCGCCAAATATAGTTTGCGGACGATGATGCTACCGGCCAACGCGCTGGCAATATCGGCATTTCGCGCCTATCTTTACGGGACCATCGGTAACGACCCGGCCATCGATGGCTGAGAGACACCTCGTGCTCCCGCCTTCCCACGAAGGGGATCACCATGTCTCATGGCGTCGAGCTCAGCTTATTTCGTTGAACCCGCCTGTTGCACGTGACGCCTTCGCGCGCGCCGCGTCAATTTGGCTCGCCCACATAATTTCATCTTCAGATGAAGACAAGGAGGACGCTTTTGCAGGTTCTTGTTCGTGACAATGACGTCGACAAGGCGTTGCGCATCCTGAAACGGAAGATGCAGCGCGAGGGCGTCTTCCGCGAGATGAAGCGCCGCCGGTCCTATGAGAAGCCATCGGAGCGCAAGACGCGCGAGAAATCCGACGCGATCCGGCGCCAGCGCAAGGTCGCGCGCAAGCAGTTGATCCGCGAAGGACTGCTGCCGGCGCCAGTCAAGAAAGTGCCTGCAGCACGGCCCGGCGCCCTCCCCTCAACGACCTCACCGCGGACCGAGCGTGACCGACCGCAGGGCCAGCTGGCCACTGCAACGCCGCGCAGCTAAGCCAGGGAACTGAGAGGGAACTGAGCAGGGGCCGAAAGGCCCGGCGCGGTCGTCGTGAACGAAGCTGGCGCTCACGCCAGCTTTTTCGGCTGTTTGCCGTTGCAAACAGCCGCTTCGCGCGCCAAGCGTTCGGCCTTCAGCCGCTCACGGTTCTGATTGAACGCGTCCTGCGACTTTTCATAGTCAGTCGTCGTCGCCGCAGCCGGTTTGAAGACCTTGTTGGCTTCGAGCTCGGCGGTCGTTGGCCTTCGCTCTGACATGATGAGCTTCCTCATTAGAGTAGTTAACAGGGTAGTTAACGCTGCTGCGACATCCTGGCGAGACTGGCACAGGATCACCGCAATTCAATGACGGCCTCGGACCAGCCAGCCGCGATCTCGCTGTCAGCAGCGGACGCTGTCGGCACGGGCGCGGGACGATGTTCCCAGCGTCGTCGTCGAGGCGACATCGGTTATAATCGGAATACGCCGATTATGTTGCAAGCAATTTGTGTCGACGGGGCCGCACCTAGCCATCCCGAGCGCCGCCTGCGAATCATGACGTCAAGCCGGCAGCGGCTTCCGACCCGGTACGGCGGCGAGCAGCTCGCGCGTGTAGGAGTGTTCGGGGTTGGCGAACAGCGCCGCGGTCGGCTTCAGCTCGACGATCTCGCCCCTCTGCATCACCGCGATACGATCGCAGATCTGCGCCGCCACGCGCAAATCATGGGTGATGAACAGCATCGACAGGCCGAGCCGAGCCTTCAGGTCTTCCAGCAGGCGCAGCACCTGCGCCTGCACGGAGACGTCGAGCGCCGACACCGCCTCGTCGGCGACGATGATTTCGGGATCCAGCGCCAGCGCGCGGGCAATGCCGATGCGCTGGCGTTGCCCGCCCGAGAATTCATGCGGGTAGCGGCCGATGGCCCCCGCATCGAGCCCGACCAGACCCAACAACTCCTGCGCGCGCTTCAGCGCAGCCTCGAGCGGCGTGCCGCGCGCGGCCATGCCGTCGGCGATGATGCGGCCGACCTTGCGGCGCGGATTGAGCGAGGCGAACGGATCCTGGAAGATCATCTGGATACGATGCCGCTGCGCCCGCAGCGCGCGGCCGGACAGCCGCGTGAGATCGACGTCGCCAATCCGCACCGTACCGCGATCCGCTTCGATCAGACGCACCACCAGACGTGCGACTGATGACTTTCCCGAGCCGGATTCGCCGACGAGACCGAGCGTCTCGCCCTGGTGGATCGTGAAGTTCACCGCATGCGCGGCGCGCGTCGTCCGCTTCGGGCGGAACCAGCCGCTCGGGGTCACATAGGTCTTGTCGAGGCCAATCACCTCCACCGCCCGTGGCGCATCCTCGCGCGTCAGACGTGGCGGCGGATCGAACGACGGCACGGCCGCGAGCAGCGCCTTGGTGTAGTCGTGCTGCGGATGGCCGAGCACGGCCTCGGCCGCGCCCTCCTCCACCACCTTGCCGTGGCGCAGCACCACGACCTGATCGGCGATATCGGCGACGACGCCGAAATCATGGGTGATGAACATGACAGCCATGTTGTGGCTTTGCTGCAAATTGCGGATCAGCTTCAGGATCTGCGCCTGCGTGGTGACGTCGAGCGCGGTGGTCGGCTCGTCGGCAACGAGCACCGCGGGCTCGAGCGCGAGCGCCATCGCGATCATCGCGCGCTGGCGCTGGCCGCCGGAGAGCTGATGCGGATAGGCGCGGATGATGCGCTCGGGATCGGGCAGGCCGACCTCGCGCACCAGCGCCAGCGCCTTGGCGCGGCGCTCCCGCGGCGTCAGCAGGTCGTGCGCCTCGAACACCTCCATCAGCTGGTCGCCGATCCGCATCAACGGATTGAGCGCGGTCATCGGCTCCTGGAACACCATCGCGATGCGCCGCCCGCGCAGATCGCGCCAGCCATCTTCATCGACGGTGAGCAGGTCGCGGCCCTCGAAGCGGATCTCGCCGCTGTCGACCGTCACCGTGTCCGGCAGCAGGCCGAGCAGCGCATGCGCGCACATCGATTTTCCGGAGCCGGACTCGCCGACGACGCAGACGATCTTGCCGGCGGTGAGATCGAACGAGACGCCATCGACGGCATGTGCGCGCTCGGCGCCCTTGGGCAGGGCGATGCGGAGATTCCTGATGGCAACGACGGGATCAGACATGGCTCTGTGCCCGCCCAGTTCAGCGCCGCCGTAGGGTGGGCAAAGCGAAGCGTGCCCACCATCAGCAGACGAGGATGACAATCGGTGGGCACGGCGCGTTGCGCCTTTGCCCACCCTACGGAAGTCATGCTTCATCATCGCTCACCTGCCTTCGCGCGACAGACGCGGGTTGAGTGCGTCGTTCAATCCCTCGCCAATCAGATTGAGGCCGAGCACCGACAGCAGGATCGCGACGCCCGGGAACACCGTGATCCACCACGCCTGGCGGATGACGGTGCGGCCGGCGCCGACCATGTAGCCCCAGGAGATCAGATTGGGGTCGCCGAGGCCGAGGAACGACAGCGAGGATTCCAAGAGGATCGCGGTCGCGACCATCAGCGAGGCCAGCACAATGACCGGCGACAGCGCATTGGGCAGGATCTCGCGCCAGATGATCCAGGCGTTGCTCTGGCCGGTGACCATCGCCGCCTGGACGTATTCGCGGGTACGCAAGGACAGCACCTCGCCGCGCACCAGACGCGCCACCGGCGGCCAGCTGACGAGGCCGATGGCGGCGACGATGGAATAAATCGAAGGCTGCAGGATCGCCACCAGCACGATGGCCAGCGCGAAGCTCGGGATGGTCTGGAAGAACTCGGTGAAGCGCATCAAGGCGTCATCGACGCGGCCGCCGAAATAGCCGGCGATGGCGCCGAGCGGCACGCCGACGATCAATGCGACGAGCGTCGAGACCAGGCCGACCAGCAGCGAGACACGGGCTCCGAAGATCAGCCCGGCCAGGACGTCGCGTCCGAGCGCATCGGTGCCGAGCGGAACCTTCGCCAGCGTGAACGGCGGCACGAACGGCCGCTGCACCATGCGCCACGGCGAGTTGGGAAAATACAACGGCCCAGCCACGGCGATCACGATCGCCAGCACGAGAATGACCAGCCCGATGATTCCGCTCGGGCTGCGCAGCATGGTGCGCCAGAACTGCCTCATGAGGCGTACTCGATGCGCGGGTCGACCAGGCGATAGACGAGGTCGGTGACGAGATTGAAGATCAGCACCATGGCCGAGGACACCACGAACACGCCGAGCAGCAGATTGTAGTCGCGCTGGATCAGCGCGTCATACATCAGCCGGCCGATGCCCGGCCAGGCGAACACGGTCTCGGTCAACACGGCGCCGCCGACCAGCGTGCCGGCATGGACGCCGGCCAAGGTCACCACCGGCAGCAGCGCATTGCGCAGCACATGGCGGCGCTGGATGACGCCGTCGCGCAGGCCCTTGGCACGCGCGGTCTTGACGAAGTCGAGCCGCTTGACCTCGAGCATCGAGGCGCGGGTCATGCGGGTGTAGGTCGCCATGAAGAACAGGCCGAGCGTCGCGGCCGGCATCACCAGATGCGCGCCGACATCGAGCGCATGGCGCAAGCCGGTGTAGCCGGCGCCGACCGTCTCGTAGCCGAAGCTCGGCAGCCAGTCGGCCCAGACCGAGAACAGCAGGATCGCGATCAGCGCGATCCAGAACAGCGGCGTCGCATAGAAGATCAGCGCCAGCACCGTGATCGCCGTGTCGAGGATGGTGCCGGCAAAGCGCGCGGCCAGCACGCCGAACAGGATGCCGAGACCGAGCGAGATCGCGAACGCCGTGAGCGTCAGCAGCAGGGTCGCCGGCAGCCGCTCGGCGATCAGCTTGGCGACCGGCGCCTGCTGGCGGAAGGAGAAGCCGAGATCGAACGTCGCGATGCCCTTGACGTAGATGAGCAGCTGCTCCGGCAACGGGCGGTCGAGGCCGAACTTCTCGCGCAACTGGGCGACGAAGATCTGGTCGGAGGCGCCGGCTTCTCCGGCCATGACCACGGCAGGATCGCCCGGGGCCAGCCGGATCAGGAAGAAGTTCAGCACGATGATGGCAAGAAGGACGATGACGCCCTTCACGACGCGCTGGGCGATGAAGGAGAGCATGAAGGGCCCGTGGAGGTCAGCTGGGCAGGAGGGTGAGGCGCCGGAGCGCGGCACTTGTGGACCGCGCTCCGAACGACACCATCATTTGTCGAGCCAGGCGTCGCGAAAGCCGTCGTTCACGCCGATGCCGGTGGTGATGAGGTTCTTCACCTTGCACTTGGTGATGGTCGGGAACTGCAATTCGAGCAGCCAGGCCACGGGAACGTCCTCGACCAGGATCTTCTGCACCTTGTCGTAGGCTTCCTTGCGCTTGGCATCCGTCGGCGCCGTCGCGCCTTCGGCGAACAGCTTGTCGACCTCGGGGTTGGAATAGCCCTCGACATTGTTGAACAGCTGGCCCTTGGCGATCGCCGAGGTGATGTAGTTGCGGGAGACGCCGAGCGCCGGATCGCCATACTGGTAGAGATAGGTGAAGGCGATGTCGTAGTCCCATTCCATGATCTTCTGGTTGCCGCCGGGCACGTCGGTCGCGATCGTCTCGATCGTCATGCCGACGTCCTGCAGATTCTGCTTCACCGCCTCGCCCCAGCGCTGCCAGGTCTCGCCATAGGCCAGCGGCAGCATGCGGATCTTCTCGCCCTTGTAGCCGGCCTCCTTGAGCAGCGCCTTGGCCTTGGCCGGGTCGTAGGCATATTTCGGCACGTCGTCGCTGTAGAACTTGATGGTCGAGGCCGACGGACCGGTCGCGACCTTGCCGAGGCCGTTCCAGATTACGTCCTTGGCGAAGTCGCGATCGACGGCGTACATGATCGCCTGCCGTACCTTCTTGTTGGCCAGGATCGGATTGCGCAGGTTCAGCCACATCCAGGACAGCGGCGAGAAGAACTCCCAGCCGGCACCGGTGACGCAGGCGCCCGGCAGCTTGGACACCCGCGGAACGTCGAAATTCTCGATCGAGCCGCCGGGCAGCACGTCGACCTTGCCGGTCTCGAACGCCACCGAGCGCGCCGCCGCGTCGGGAATGATCTGCCAGTAGACCTCGTCGAGATAGGGCTTGCCCTTCTCGTGATAGTTCGGATTTTTCACCATCCGGATGAAGGAGCCCTTCTGCCATTCCTTGAACATGAAGGGGCCGGTGCCGATGGGCGCGTTGTTGTTCGGATTGGTCTTGTAGTCGGTGCCTTCATAGAGATGCTTCGGCACCATCGGCATCGAGCCGACCTCGAAGATGCCGATGAACGGACCGAACGGCTCTTTCAGCGTGAACACCACGGTGAGATCATCGGGCGCCTCGACCTTCTCGACCATCACGAGATTGTTGCGGGCGCGCGCGTGCGTCTGCTTCAGCATCTCGATCGAGAACAGCACGTCGGCCGAGGTGAACGGCTTGCCGTCATGCCAAGTCACGCCGGGCTTGAGCTTGAAGGTGTAGACCTTGGCATCCGGGCTGATGGTCCAGGATTCGGCCAGGCCGGGCAGCGGCTCAAGCTTCGGGCTGTAGCGCAGCAGGCCTTCGAAGATGTTGCCCGATACCATCTGTACCGGGCCGTTCTGGACCATCGCCAGCATCAGCCCGGGCGGCTCGGGCTGGATCACCGCATTCACCACCCCGCCGATTTTCGGCTCCTCCGCCTGCGCCGCGGACAATCCGCAGCCGACGACGATACCCAGCAACACCCGTTTCAACATGATGAACTTCCCAACTGTTTCGGCTCATCGCGATGCATCAAGCGCGCCAATATGCTGGAGAGCGTCATGCGGCGTTTCGATGCGGCGCCTGCCCAGGGTGCATGGGGCCGCCAGCCTGCTCCAACAGGTGTTCAGGCGAAAGCCTATGGCTCCCGGCTGGCAGACGCGGGACCGTGCGCCGATCCGAGGCCGCGCCGGCCGCGCCGGACCGCTTAGTTCCGCTAAACAGAACTCAATCGAACGCTCGCGCGGCCGCGCTCACGCCGTCCCGGATGAAAGTCGCGACAGCCTCAGCACAAAAAATCACCAAGCATCAATGCCGCATGCGCGCGATCGCGCCGGCCACGATCTGCATGATGACGCCGACCACCCAGCCCGCCATGATCAGCGACGTCCAGACGATGTGCGGGTCCTCGCGCAGGATGATGATGCCGACCGCGAAGAACGCCGTCAGCGTCGCCAGAAAGGTGCCGACGGCACTGAGGAACTCGGCCGCGTCGATCTTTTTCGCGGCCGGAGTGCCCTCTTCGTGCGGGTGAAACGGTATCTGGGGCGTGTCGATGCCGAGATAGAAGCCGAAGGCGCCGGACAGCATCATGACCACCAGGAACCCCTGCGTGGTGAGCCACGGCACGCTGGAGCCGACATGCGCGCCGACGAACACGCCGCAGGCTGCGCCTGCCAAGGCAAGTCCGGAACGTTCGAGCACATGGGCGGACTGACGGACACGAATGCGCATGGCGATGACCTCACTGACCGGACCGGCGCCTTGACGCCGGTCCGACCATGAATGCTAGGCCGCCTTGGTCATGTCGGCATTGAGATGGCGCAACCTCGGCAGCACCTCCTGCTTCAACAACCGCAGCGAGTTGTGCCACGCTTCCGGCTTGTGCTTGTAGTCGAAGCCGAACACGCAAAGCGTGCCGAAGCCGCCGACCTCATGCCAGATCTTCTCGATCTTCTCAGTGACCGTCGCCGGCGAGCCGATGATCCAGTTGCGCCTGGCGCAATAGTCCACCGTCACATCGGAATCCGGTACGTCGGGTGCGTGCTTCAGATAGTCCTTGAAGCCGAAATGGCCGAGCAAAGGCAGGAAGTACTCGCCCATCATCCGGCCCATCATGTCGCCGGAGGACAGGCGCCAGGCCTCCTCGTCGGTCTCGGCGACGAACACCTCGCGCACCAGCCGCCAATCGTTGCGATTGGCCTTGCGGCCTGACTTGGCGGCGCCTGCTTCCACTGAATCCCAGTGCGACGACACATAGGCCGGGTTGAGGTTGAGGCTCATCGGAATGAAGCCGCGCTCGCCGGCGAGCTTGAGCGTGTCGGAGTTCTTCGACAGGCCGGCGACGCCGATCGGCGGATGCGGCGCCTGGATCGGCTTGAGGAAGTCGAACATCACGTCGGGCTTGGTGACCGTCCAGTATTTGCCCTTGTGCGTGAACGGGGCCGGCTCGCTCCACAGCCGCAGGATGATCTCCAGCGCCTCGCGCGTCATCTCGCGGTTCTGGCCGCTCATGCCGTCGACATTGAACATCGCCCAGTCGCTCGGCAGGCCGGATGCGGCAATGCCGAAATTGAGCCGGCCTTCGGACAGATGATCGAGCATCGCGACGCGGTTGGCGAGTTCGGCCGGATGATGATAGGGCAGCAGGAAACCGCCAGGCCCGAGCCGGATGGTCTTGGTCTCGCGGAAGGCCTGCGCAAGGAGCAGATCGGGCGACGGGTGCGGCTCCCAAGGCGCGGTGTGATGCTCGCCGATCCAGGCTTCCTGATAGCCGAGCTCATCGAGCCAGCGCAGGACCTGCAGGTCCCAATCGTGGCCCTCCTTCAATCCGCACTCCGGCGGATGCGAAGGCATCGTGAAATATCCGATCTCCATGGCTTCCTCTCGCGCTTGTTTTGCGGCGCACCTTTGCGGTGCGCTCATCGTCACGCGAGACGAAACACGACCAACCGAGTCGGCAACGCCGCACGTGGTCTGCGAAGACTAGCACTTCGTTCGACAGCGACAATCGTCGGCTGTGTCGCTGGCGGAATAATGACCGCAGATTTTTGCAACGCTCATCTGCGGCATTGCCGCGATTGCACGTCAGCGTGCGCCGAACGTCGTCTTGCCGAACAGCTCCTTCTGCGTCGACGGCTGCGAGCGCCAGTATTGCGGAGGCACAGACACCTGTCCGCCAAGTTCGGCGGCGGCATGCCAGCCCCAGCGCGGATCGTAGAGCATGCCGCGGGCCAGCGCGACGATGTCGGCCTTGCCGGTTGCGACGATCTCTTCCGCTTGCTGCGCCTGCGTGATGAGGCCGACGGCCATGGTGGGAAGTCCCGTCGCCTGCTTCACGGCTGCGGCAAACGGCACCTGATAGCCGGGGCCGAGCGTGATCTTCTGCAACGGCGACACGCCGCCCGAGGAGACGTCGATCCAGTCCGCGCCGCGGCGCTTCACCTCTTGCGCAAAGGCGATGGTCTGGTCGAGATCCCAGCCGCCATCCACCCAGTCGGTCGCCGAGACACGCATCCCGACCGGCTTGTCCGCAGGAAAGGCGCCGCGGACGGTATCGAACACTTCGAGCGGAAAGCGCATGCGGTTCTCCAGCGAGCTGCCATAGGCGTCGCTGCGCTGGTTGGCGATCGGCGACAGGAACTGGTGCAGCAGATAGCCGTGCGCGCCGTGAACCTCGATCGCATCGATGCCGAGGTGTGCAGCGCGCTTCGCTGCAGAAGCGAATGCGTCGCGGATGCGTGCCAGGCCCGCGGCATCGAGCGCCTCGGGCGCGAGCTCGCCCGCCTTGTGCGCAATGGCCGACGGCGCGACCGTCTGCCATCCGCCGTCGGCGAGCGGAATCTGCTGGCCGCCATCCCACGGTTTGTGGCTGGAGCCCTTGCGTCCGGCATGGGCGAGCTGCATCGCAATCGCGGTGCTCGAATGTTTGCGCACCGAGGCCAGGATCGGCGCGAGCGCCGCCTCGGTCGCGTCGTCCCAGAGCCCGAGACAGCCGGGCGTGATACGACCGATCGGCTCCACATGCGTCGCTTCGATGCAGAACATCGCCGCGCCTGATAGCGCCAACGTGTTGATGTGGGTGAAGTGCCAATCATTGGCTGCGCCATTCTCGGCCGAATACTGGCACATCGGCGACACCACGACACGGTTGGCAAGTTCGAGGCTGCGCAGCTTGATCGGGGTAAACAGGGCGCTCATGCTGGGTTCCAGGCTGGGACGGTTGATGGCCATGATCTGACGCCGGCAAGTGTCCGCCATGGCAGGGCAGTGGTCAACGCGGCCGCCATGGGATGTTGCGCCTCATTCCATCAATGTGAACTGCAGCAGCAGCGTCCGCTGGATCATCGAGAAATTGTCGTCCGACACCAGCGTCAGCACGGTGTCGCCCTCGGGCGTGACGTGCGCGTCGATGCCTTCGAGATTGTCGATCTCCTGGCCGAGATCGGCGGAAAAGATCGCGGGACCATCGACCAGCGCACCCGGCGCAATATCGGCGAGCCTGACGCGGCGGATGCGGATGCCGACCCCGTTGAACAACGAAAACTTCCGTTCCAGGACCAGCAGATCACCTGACGGCAGCAGCACGGCATCGCTGACGTCGAAATCGTTGCTTCTGACGATGCTGAACTGTCCCGCCGAGGGGCCACCGAGCAGGAACGCCAGCAGGTTGCCGTTCGCATCCAGGCCGCGCTCGGAGATCGCGATCAGGGTTCCGGCGAGCGGCAGGCCCTTGGGCACGATGACGAGCGCTTCGAGCCCCTTGTTGTTGGGAAGCCGCCTGGCAGCGGGCGGCAGCGGCATGATCTCGCTGCGCGCGCTTGTGCCGCCCTTGGCGAAGTCGTAGCGCAGCAGCTGATTGACGCGTTCGAGGCCGACATAGGCAATGTCGCCGTCACGCGCGAGCGACTCGGAATCATACCAGCCGCGGTCCGTGATCGGCCGTCCGTCCGGTCCGAGCAGCGGCGCTGCCTCGACATCCGCAAGTCCCGCGATGTCGCGGCCGGAATAGGCGATGCGGCCGGTGAACCAGCCGCCCTTGTCGCTGATCGCAAGAAAGCGCTCGCCCGTGGCGTCGAGCCGGATGCCGGACAGCCCACCGAAGCCCGGATAGGCCGAGGTCAGCGCCACACCGCTGCGATATTGCAGCATCCCGAAACGGGTATGAGTCCGATCGCGCAGATCGAAGGACGGCAACGGCCGCGCCTTGACCTCGATACGGACCGCCGAGGTGACCGAGTGCTCGTCAATGGCGGCGCGCCTCCGGGCTGGAGGCGGCACCGATTGCGCCGGAGCGCGACTGGACCATGCGAGAGCCGACACTCCGCCGAGGGTCAGCGCAAGAAAGCGCCTGCGGTCGGAGATCGCCTGCAGCGACATCGGCGGCGGGGCCCCCTCCCCCACACCTCCTCCGAGACGGAGGAGGACGCTTCCGATCGAACGACCGGTCTTTCTATTAATGCAGCTTGCGCTTTGGCCCGCGCGAAGGTTGTGGCGCCGCGTGGGTCTCGGTGAACAGTTCGGCGAGCTTCTCGGTGATCGCGCCGCCGAGCTCCTCGGCGTCGACAATCGTCACCGCGCGGCGATAGTAGCGCGTGACGTCGTGACCGATACCGATCGCGATCAGCTCGACCGGCGAGCGGGTCTCGATCTCCTCAATGATGTGGCGCAGATGGCGCTCGAGATAGTTGCCGGGGTTCACCGACAGCGTGGAGTCGTCAACCGGCGCGCCGTCCGAGATCATCATCAGGATCTTGCGCTGCTCGGGCCGGCCGAGCAGGCGCTTGTGCGCCCAGTCGAGCGCCTCGCCGTCGATATTCTCCTTCAGGAGACCTTCGCGCATCATCAGGCCGAGATTCTTGCGCGCCCGGCGCCATGGGGCGTCGGCGGCCTTGTAGATGATGTGCCTGAGATCGTTGAGGCGGCCGGGATTGGCCGGCTTGCCGGCGGCGAGCCAGGCCTCGCGCGACTGACCGCCCTTCCAGGCCCGCGTCGTGAAGCCGAGGATCTCGACCTTGACGCCGCAACGCTCGAGCGTACGGGCGAGAATGTCAGCGCAGGTCGCGGCCACCGTGATCGGGCGGCCGCGCATCGAGCCGGAATTGTCCAGCAGCAGCGTCACCACCGTGTCGCGGAAGGTGGCCTCCTTCTCGCGCATGAACGAGAGCGGCTGGTAGGGATCGATGACCACGCGCGACAGCCGCGCCGGATCGAGGATGCCCTCCTCGAGATCGAACTCCCAGGCGCGGTTCTGCTGCGCCATCAGCCGGCGCTGCAGCCGGTTGGCGAGCCGCGCCACGATGCCCTGGAGGTGCGCGAGCTGCTTGTCGAGATAGGAGCGCAACCGCTCCAGCTCGTCATGGTCGCACAGGTCCTCGGCCGCGATGACCTCGTCGAATTTCGGCGCGAAGGCGTGATATTCCGGCCCGCGCGGCTCGTTGGCGCCGCCGCGGTTCGGCCGTGTCGCCTCGCCCGGGGTCTCGTCGTCGCCGAGCTCGCCGTCATCGAGCGTGTCGGAGGCCGACGCCTGCGCCGCCTCCATCGCGCTCTCCGACATCTCGTCCGAGGTCGTCTGCGCCTGGTCGGCGCTCATCTCCTGCGCGGCATCGGATTCCGGCGAGCCCTCGGCGCCGGACTGATCATTGTCGCCGTCGCGGTTGTCGTCGTTGTCCTCGTCCTCTTCCGAATCGGCGTTGCGTTCGTCACCGAGATCCAGCGCCGACAGCAGATCATGCACGAGGTCGCCGAACTTGGCCTGGTTCTCGGCGAAGCGGCCGAGCTCATCGAGGCGCGAGCCGATCCTGTCCTCCAGGAACGGGCGCCAGAGATCGACCACCTTTCGCGCAGCATTCGGCGGCGCCATGCCGGTGAGACGCTCGCGCACCATCATCGCCAGCGCGTCCGACAGCGGTGCGTCGGCGCGGTCGGTGATCTCGTCATATTTGCCGCGATGGAAGTGATCGTCGAGCATCGCCGTGAGGTTCTTGGCGACGCCGGCCATGCGCTTGGCGCCGATCGCCTCGACGCGGGCCTGCTCGACGGCCTCGAACACGCCGCGCGCCTGCGGATTGCCGGGGATCAGCTTGCGGTGAATTTTTGGGTCGTGACAGGCGATCTTGAGCGCGATCGAGTCGGCGTGGCCGCGCACCACGGCAGCATCACGCTTGGTCATCTTGCGCGCCGGCTCCGGCAGCCGCGCCTTGCCCGGTGAAAGGCCCGGCCGTTCGGCGGCGAAGGACACTTCGAGCTCAGGGGCCCGGGCAATGGCGCGCAGGCACCCGGTCACCGACCGCTTGAACGGTTCGGTCGGTGCTTCCTTGACGCCGGGACGGGGTTTGTTGCTCGGTGTGGTCATCTGTTTCCTGCGGCTATCGTCCCGGCGAACGCCGGGCCCGATAACCACCGGCGTTCGTTGTTTCGCACTCGCTTTCCCACATCACCCGACGGGAGATGCCGCGGGGCATGGGTCCCGGCTCGAAGGCCGGGACGACACCGGTATCAGCTCAGCGCCACGTTGATGGCGGATTCCGGCAGCTCCGCGTTGAAGCAGCGCTGATAGAACTCCGCGACCAGCGGACGCTCGAGCTCGTCGCATTTGTTGAGGAACGTCACGCGGAAGGCGAAGCCGATGTCGCCGAAGATCTCGGCATTCTCGGCCCAGGTGATGACCGTGCGCGGGCTCATCACCGTCGACAGATCGCCGTTGGCGAAAGCGTTGCGCGTGAGGTCGGCGAGCCGCACCATCTTGTTGACGGTGTCGCGGCCCTGCGCGTTCTGATAGTGCTTGGCCTTCGCCAGCACGATCTCGACCTCCTCGTCATGCGCGAGGTAGTTCAGCGTCGTGACGATCGACCAGCGGTCCATCTGGCCCTGGTTGATCTGCTGCGTGCCGTGATAGAGGCCCGAGGTGTCGCCGAGACCGATGGTGTTGGCGGTCGCGAACAGGCGGAACGACGGGTGCGGCTTGATGACCTTGTTCTGGTCGAGCAAGGTCAGACGGCCCGAGACTTCGAGCACGCGCTGGATCACGAACATCACGTCCGGACGGCCGGCATCGTACTCGTCGAACACCAGCGCGACGTTGTGCTGCAGCGCCCAGGGGAGGATGCCGTCACGAAACTCGGTGACCTGCTTGCCATCCCGGACCACGATCGCGTCCTTGCCGACGAGGTCAATACGGCTGATGTGGCTGTCGAGGTTGACGCGCACGCAGGGCCAGTTGAGGCGCGCCGCGACCTGCTCGATATGGGTCGATTTACCCGTTCCGTGGTAACCGGTCACCATCACACGGCGGTTCTTGGCGAAGCCGGCCAGGATCGCAAGCGTGGTGGCACGGTCGAAGCGGTAGTCGGCGTCGACTTCGGGGACATGCGGGTCGCTTGCGGAAAAGGCCGGCACCTCAAGGTCGCTGTCGATCCCGAACACCTGACGCACCGACACCTTCATGTCGGGCACACCGGTCATCTCCTGCGCATTGGTCGTAGCGGCGGTCGTCATTCATCCTCCGAGGTCCCGGGCATTCCCGAAACCAGATTTCATGTTTGGCTGCGGTTGAAGGGCTTCAGGCCGTAGCCTAGCAGAGTGCACGCACGGGCAGAAGCCTAAGCCTTGATCAAAGTTCCGTCGTTATATCATCACGATAAGCCTGACTGACCGTTTTCGAAAGGCTGCCCTGCGTATCACGCCACCTTTTCGCCCCATCGGGTGTTTGTCGACCGACGTGGCACTTGGGGCCGGGGTTCCTACTTATCGACAAGCTCAGCCACGACCCTCTCCACCAGCAGGAACCGCGTGACCCATCTGCTCGACCCCCTCATCGCCTTCGTCTCCGCGCATGCGGGACTGGCCTATCTCACCCTGTTCCTGGCCGCGCTGCTGGAGGCCGTTCCGATCGTCGGTTCGGTGGTTCCGGGCACGACCATCATCCTGGCGCTGAGCGCGCTCATTCCGGGCGGCGAATTGACTCTGCAATGGGTGCTGGCGGCGGCCATCCTCGGCGCGATCCTCGGGGACGGCACGGCCTTCTGGGTCGGCCACCGCAGCCAGCGCGAGATCCTGACGGGCTGGCCGTTCTCGAACTATCCGCGCCTGGTGGCGCAGAGCGAAGCCTTCTTCCACCGCTTCGGCACCTTGGCGATCTTCTTCGCCCGATTCGTGGCGCCGATCCGCGCCGTGGTGCCGATCACGGCGGGTGCGCTCGACATCCCGCCGGCCCGGTTCTACGCCGTGAACATCCCCGCGATCGTCTTGTGGGCCTGCGCCCACGTGCTGCCGGGCGTCTTCGCGGTGCAGCTGCTGCACCGCTACGGCGGCATCCCGCATCACAGCCACATCGCCAAGTCCACCTGGATCATCGCGGCGATCGCAGGCACGATTGCGGTCTGGCTGGTGCTTTGGCTGCTGCGGAAGCGGCGCGAGACCCAGTTGGCGGCGGGCGCGGCAGATTGAGGCGGCGGCTGACGCCGCTCAAAGCGACTCCAGCAGCGCGCCGCGGCCGGGAATCGGTCCCGTGTATCGGGCGCGCGGACGGATCAACCGGCCGTGCTGCAGCTGTTCGCAGGCATGCGCGATCCAACCGACGCAGCGCGCCATCGCAAACAGCGCCAGCTCGCTGCCCGGCGGCAGCCGCAGGCTGTGCACCAGAACGGCCAGCGCATAGTCGATATTCACGAACTCGCCGGTCGCCTCCGCGATTCGCTCCGGCACCTCGCGGGTGAATTTGCGCGGCGCGCCGGCGCGCGTCAGTGCCTCCAGCAGCGAGATCGCGCGCGGGTCGCCGCGCCTGTAGACGCCGTGCCCAAAGCCGGCGAAGCGTTCGCCCAGCGCCACGCGCTCGCGGATCAGCGGCGCGACGTCACGGTCGACCAGCGTTTTCACCAGTTGCGACGCCAGCACGCCGGCGCCGCCATGCTGCGGCCCCTTCAGCGCCGCCAGTCCGGCAATGACGGCATCGTAGAGGCTCAGTCCGGTCGAGGCCGCACAGCGGACGGTGAAGGTCGACGCGTTCAGCTCGTGATCGGCCAGCAGCACCAGGGTGCGGCGGATCAGGTCCGGCGCATGCTTGTGATCGGGCGCCCACGCATGGGCGACCTGGATATGCAGCGGCTCGGCCGACGGCGGCTGGTTCAGCATGGTCGTGACGACCAGCCGCACGATGCGGGCGCCTACCATCGCACGACCGTCCGGCGCGCGATTGAAGGCCGCGGGGTCCGCATTGGCCGCCAGCGCGAGCACGGCAATGGCGCGGTCGATCGGTGCCGCGCGGCGCGCGGCATCGGCGATCAGGCGCATCTCGTCCGATATGGCCGGCAGGTTGTCGGGCGCGAACGGGTCGATGGCGGTCACGTCCCACAGCAGCGTCGCAGCGTGCTCCAGCGAATCGCGCTCGGCGAGGTCGACGCAATTGACGCCCCGGTAGATCGGACCGGCCTCGGTGATGGTCGACACCGCGGAATCGAACACGGGCAAGTCCGCGTCGAAGCTACGGAAGGCCCGCGGCTCGGGCGTCGGGACACGCCGCTCCTTCAGCGCCCGAATGTCCTCGGCGCGATAGCGGTTGCTGCGGGAATTCGGCGATGGCTCGGAGCGAACGAGGCCGCGGCTCACATAGGCATAAAGCGTCGCCGGAGAGATCGCGAGCTCTGCTGAAGCCTCTCGGGCCGAAAGGTAAAGGCCACTGTCTTTTTTCATATTGATCAGCTTAATCAAGATTGATCAAGTTGTCGACGGGACCGATCTTTGCGCCGTGACCATTCACGCAGGAGATCCCGCCATGACCATTCACCTCGGCAAGACCCCCGTCGGCCTCGATGGCATCGCTGCGGCTGAGACCGTGCTCAGCCATGTCGACGGCCAGCAGGGCGAGCTCATCATCGCAGGCAGCCGGGTGGCCGATCTCGCCGCCACCAGCTTCGAGGGCGTGACGGCCCGGCTGTGGAGCGCGGCGACGAAGCACACCGTCAGCGAAGCGGACGTCCGTGCCCGCCTCGGCCTCGCCCGTCAGCGCGCCTTTGCCCGGCTGCCCGAGTTGCTCGCCGCGACCGCCGGCCTGTCGATCATCGACGGCTTCCGCGCCGCCGTCGCGGCGCTGCGTCCCGAAGCCGGGCTCGACGACGAGGCGACGATCGTCGGCGCCTGCCCTGTGATCGCCGGCGCATTGGTCCAGCGCGCACGAGGAGCGCAGCCGGTCGCGCCCCACCCCGACCTCGGCCACGCCGCCGACACGCTGCGCATGGTGCGCGGCGACACGCCCGGCAGCGGCGAGGTAGCCGCGCTCGACACCTATCTTGTGACGGTCAGCGACCACGGCATGAACGCCTCGACCTTTGCCGCACGCGTCGTCGCCTCGACCCAGGCCGACCTGTTCGCATCCATCACCGCCGGCTACTGCGCCCTGACCGGGCCGCTGCATGGCGGGGCGCCGGAGCCGGTGCTGGAGATGCTGAACGCGATCGGCACGCGCGACAACATCAGGCCGTGGGTTGATGCGGCACTGAGCCGGGGCGAGCGGCTGATGGGTTTCGGCCACCGCATCTACCGGGTGCGCGATCCGCGCGCCGACGTGCTCAAGGGCGCGATCGAGCGGCTGGCGGGCAGCGGGGCCGATCTGCCATTCGCGAGCGAGGTGGAGGCCTATATCCGCGCAGCGCTGCGGCAGAAGAATCCGGAGCGTGTGCTCGACACCAATGTCGAGTTCTTCACCGCCATCCTGCTCGATGCGCTGAAGATTCCGCGCCAGGCGTTCACGCCGATCTTCGCGGTGGCGCGGGCTGCCGGCTGGACGGCGCATGCAAGGGAGCAGCAGCGCACGGGACGGCTGATCCGGCCGAGCTCGGCCTATATCGGGCCGAAGCCCTGAGCAGTTGGCTCAACGAACGGTCGGGCGCCGTGTGGCAAACGATGTCGCGCGGCGTCAGCCCTTCACGACCGTCTTCAGATAGTTGTAGGCCTTGATGATCTCGATCAGGCGATCCTCGGTGGAGCGGTCGCCGCCATTGGCGTCGGGATGGTGCTGCTTCACCAGCGCCTTATATTTGGCCTTCACATCTTCCAGCGTGACGTCGGGACCGAGGCCCATCACCTGCAACGCCTTGCGCTCGGCGTTGAACACCTTGCGCGTCTCGGCCTTCGGCGCCGACTGCGGATCCGGGCGCCAGCTGCCGCGGCCGTTGATCTCGGCGAACACGCTGAACGGATCCGACGCATCGCCGAGATCACCCTCGGGGGTACCGGTGCCGCGCTTGGCGGATGTATTCGCACCCATCTTCCAGGTCGGGCGATGTCCGGTCAGCGCATCCTTCTGGTAGCGCGCGACCGCCTCGGCGTTCATGCCCGAAAAGAAATTATAGGACTGGTTGTACTCGCGCACATGGTCGAGACAGAAGTGCCAATATTCGCGCTGGTTCTCGCGCCCCTTGGGCGCGCGGTGCGAACCCCGGTTCGTGCAGTCCGGCCATTGGCAGGGCTGGACCTCCTCGCGCACCGGCTGCCGCGAAGCCTGCTTCTTGGGCTTGATGCGGATGGAGTCGAAGAATTTGGATGAATCGATCGGCATGGCGGACTTTGACTACGCAACGCCAAAAGCTTCAAGTCTTGACATTCCGAATACCTCAGGCGGGGACCGCCGATTGACGAAAAATAATTTGATGCGTATTTCCAGAGACCATGCGAACGCGAGATGCTATCATCGAAAAGTTGCGCGAAGCTTTCACGCCGGAAAGCCTCGACGTCCAGGACGAATCACATCTGCATGAAGGCCATATGGGCCATCAGCCGAGTGGTGAGACCCATTTCCGCGTGTATATTGTGTCGCAGGCCTTCTCCGGCAAGAGCCGCGTCGATCGGCATCGCCTGATCAACGCCGCGTTGGCGGCGGAACTGGCCGGCTCCGTACATGCACTGGCGCTACATGCGAAGGCGCCGGGCGAAGCCTAACACCAACAACTCCGTCCCGTCAGAATGCCGTGCCCGCACGGCGCGGCCGCGTCTCCTCGGTTTCACCGCGCGGCACCGGGACGATGCGCAGCGCGGTGATGCGATTGCGCTCCCGGCGCAGCACGCGAAAACGAAAGCCGTGGAAGGTGAAGCTCTGGCCGCGCTCGGGGATCGAGCGCGCCTCGTGAATCACGAGACCTGCAACGGTCGTCGCCTCTTCATCCGGCAGCGTCCAGTCCATCGCGCGATTGAGATCGCGGATCGGCACTGAGCCATCGACCACGACCGATCCATCCGGCTGCACGCGCACGCCAGCGACCTGCACGTCCTGCTCGTCGGAAATGTCGCCGACGATCTCTTCCAGGATGTCCTCGAGCGTGACGATGCCTTCGACCTCGCCATACTCGTCGACAACGAGCGCGAAATGCGTCTTGCGGCGGCGGAACGCCTTCAGCTGTTCCGACACCGAGCGCATCTCCGGCACGAACCACGGCGGCAGCGCCAGCGAGGCAACGTCGATATGCGACACATCGCCCTCGGCTGAGCGGATCGCACGCAACAGGTCCTTCGCATGCAGCACGCCGACGATGTTCTCGGGCGTGCCGCGCCACAACGGGATGCGCGTGTATTCCGAGGCCAGCACCTCGCGCACCAGCTCCTCCTGCGGCAGGTCCGCGTTCACCATCACCATCTCGGTGCGATGGATCATGACGTCGGACACCTGCAGCTCGCTCAGGTCGAGCAGGCCGCCCAGCATGTCGCGGTCCTGCTTCTCGACCTTGCCTTCATGATGCAGGAGATCGACGGCGCCGCGCAGCCGTTCGGTCGGCGACAGGATCGGCTGGTTGGCGCCGACCTTGAAGCCGATCAGCCGCATCAAGACGCGCACGATCGCCTCGATCACCGCGAGCACCGGTCCGAGCACGATCACGGTGCCACGCATCGGCCGGGCCACCGCAAGCGAGACACGATCCGGCGCGTTGATCGCGATGGTCTTCGGCAGCACCTCGGCAAAGATCACGACCAGCGCGGTCATCACGCCGGTCGCGTAGAGCACGCCGACCTCGCCGAACCAGGCGGTGAAAACGCCGGTCGCCAGCGCCGAGGCGGCGATATTGGCGATGTTGTTGCCGAGCAGCAGTGCGCCGATCAGCCGTTCGCGCATGTCGAACAGGCTCGACACCACGTCGGCCTCGCGATTGCCCTGCTTCGACAGGCGCAACATGCTGGCGCGGGAGGCGCCGGTCAGGGCGGTCTCGCTCAGCGCGAAGAAGGCCGAGGCGGCGAGACAGATGATGACGACGGTGAGTGTGATCCAGTCCATGACGCCGATGTCACTCTCGATGGAAGCCGTCGATGATGCGCTCGCACCGCTCAACACGGCGTAAAGGCCGAGATCAGCCGCGGCCTCGCAATTTGATCTGTAGGAAGTCGCGGACCCGCGCCGGATCGACGTCCTTGGCAATGACCGCGCGGCCGATTGCTTCCATCAGGATGAAGGTGAGCTTGCCGCGCTTGACCTTCTTGTCCTGCGCCATCAGGGCCAAAAGCCGGTCGGCGTCGCCGACGCCCTCCTGGGCGAAGCCGGCGATGTCCTGCAGATGGGTCGGCAGCCCGACCGCGGCAAGGTGACGCTCGATGCGTGTGACGTCGTCCGGCGGCAGCATGCCGAGCTCGGCGGAGAACTGCGCCGCCAGCACCATGCCGACCGCAACGCCCTCGCCGTGGAACAGCCGGTCGGAGAAGCCGGTGATGGCCTCCAGCGCGTGGCCGAAGGTGTGGCCGAGATTGAGCAGCGCCCGGTCGCCGGTCTCGCGCTCGTCGCGGGCGACGACCGCCGCCTTGGCGCGGCAGGAGGTCGCGACCGCATGCTCGCGCGCCGCGCCGCCCTTGACGATGTCGGCGTGGTTGGCTTCCAGCCAGGCGAAGAAGCTGGCGTCGCCGAGCAGGCCGTATTTGGCGACCTCGGCATAGCCGGCGCGAAACTGGCGCGGCGACAGCGTATCGAGCACCGCGGTGTCGGCGATCACCAGCACCGGCTGGTGGAAAGCGCCGAGCAGGTTCTTGCCCTGCGGCGAGTTGATCCCCGTTTTGCCGCCGACGGAGGAATCGACCTGCGCCAGCAGCGAGGTCGGCACCTGCACGAAGTCCACGCCGCGGCGCAGGATCGCCGCCGCGAAGCCGGCGAGATCGCCGACCACGCCGCCGCCGAGCGCAACGACCAGATCGTTGCGCTCGATCCTGGCCGCGATCAGCGCCTCGCTGACCTTTTCAAGGCCGGCATAGGTCTTGGACCCCTCGCCCTCCTCGACCACGATGGTCGACGACGGGATCCCCGCCTCCGCCAAGATCGCCTCGGTCGGCTTCAGCCAATGCGCGGCCACGGTGCGGTCGGTAACGATGGCCGTGCGCACGCCCGGCCGCAGCGCCGCGATGCGCTGGCCGAGCGTGGCCAGCACGCCGCGGCCGATGACGATGTCATAGGCGCGCTCGCCCAGCGCGACATCGACGATGATCGGATCGGAATGCTTGAGTGGTGCCGTCATCGGAGTGCGCTCATCGCCTGCACGGAATTGGATGGACCTGGATCGGATTGCGGCGGGGCTGGTTGAGCCTCGGCCACCGACGCGGGCGACAGGAACGCCTGCAGCGCCTCCAGGCAGTCCTCGGCGACCCGGTCGTGCGGCACGTCGCGCGAGAAAATCGTCAGGTCCGCCAGCCGGTAGACCGGCTCACGCTCGGTCAGCAGGCGCGCCACGGTGCCTTCGGGATCGGCCGTCTGCAGCAAGGGGCGGTCGGCGCGGCGCCTGACCCGGCGCATGATCACGTCGGCATCCGCCTTCAACCACAACGAGACCGCCTTCTCATGGATGCGCCGGCGCGTCTCCTCGCGCATGAAGGCGCCGCCGCCGGTCGCCAGCACCGCCGGGCCATTCTCGAGCAGGCGGGCGATGACCCGGGCCTCGCCGTTGCGGAAATAGTCCTCGCCGCGCGATTCGAAGATTTCCGGTATGGTCATGCCGGCCGCAGTCTCGATCTCGGTGTCTGCATCGACGAAAGGCAGCCGCAGCCGCGCCGCGAGCCGCCGGCCCACGGTCGACTTGCCGACCCCCATCATCCCGACCAGCACGATCAGCCGCTTGCCGAGGCCCGCGAGAATCGCGGCCTCCGGAGCGGGGCTGGGTGCGGGTTGGGGCGTATCAGTCATCTCTCGCTTCTAACCCAGGCCCTGCTGCTTTCAAAGGCATCCTGTTCCGCCTCAACCCAACCCGGACGTCATTCCAGGGCGCGCGCAGCGCGAGCCCGGAATCCATACCCACAGGATGGCGAATGAGGCACGCTGGTGATGGCGTCTCGCCCCACGACATCTGCCTGTGGTTATGGATTCCGGGCTCGCCGCGCTGCGCGCGCCGCCCCGGAATGACCAAGCAAGGAGGACAGCGGCGGCGGCCGGGCTTGCCAGCCGGGTGCGAACATGTTGGATGAAACGGTTCCTTTCCTGGTGGCCTGCGCGACCGATGCCCAGCCTGTTCCGCTTCCTGACCGTGATCGCCGTCATCGTCGGCGTGGTCTATGGCGCGATCTACGCGCTGGCGAATTTCGTCAACCCGAAGCCGCGCGAAATCACGGTGTCGATCCCGCCGGACAAGTTCCAGAAGAAATGATCCGGCGCGCCGTCGCGAACTCAAAAGCCACACGGCTTTGATTAAGCTTTTTGCGCTTCTCTGAGACGGCCCGGCGCCGCGATATCGGCCAGATTTGCAGTCACCGCTCACTGTGTCGGCGCGAATAGTTCGGACTGATTCGATCGCCTCGGACGCAGCGGATTTCTCGACATGAAGGTCAAGGCCTCGGACGCCAGGCTGATGAGCCTGTTCCTGGACATGATGGCCGCCGAGCAGGGCGCCGGCCAGAACACGCTGGACGCCTACCGCCGCGACCTGACCGACCTTTCCGAGTTTCTCACCCGCAAGGCCAACAGCTTCGTCACCGCGGACACCCAGGCGCTGCGCGACTATCTCGCCGAGCTCGACACCAGGGGCTTCAAGTCGTCCAGCGTGGCGCGGCGGCTGTCGGCGATGCGGCACCTGTTCCGCTTCCTGCTGAGCGAGCGCATCCGCAGCGACGATCCCGCCGCGATCCTGTCCGGGCCGAAGCGCGGCCGGTCCCTGCCCAAGGTGCTGTCGATCGCCGATGTCGACCGCATGCTGACGCGCGCCAAGGAGCTCTCCGAGGTCGCCGATGCCTCGCCGTCGCAGCGGCTGCGGGCGCTGCGGCTGTATTGCCTGCTGGAGGTGCTCTACGCGACCGGCTTGCGCGTCTCCGAGCTGGTCGCGCTGCCGCGCACGGCGGCGCGCAACGATGCCCGCATGATCGTGGTGCGCGGCAAGGGCAACAAGGAGCGGCTGGTGCCGCTCAACCAGGCCTCGCGCCAGGCGATGGCGGACTATCTGGCGATGCTGGACAGGCAGAAGCCGGAGAAGAAGGCCAGTGCCACCTTCGGCAAATGGCTGTTTCCCTCGTTCGGCGAGAGCGGCCATCTGACCCGGCAGCATTTCGCCCGCGACCTCAAGGAGCTCGCGGTGGCAAGCGGCCTGCCGGCCCGGCTGGTGTCGCCGCACGTGCTGCGTCACGCCTTTGCCAGCCACCTGCTGCACAATGGCGCCGACCTGCGCATCGTCCAGACCCTGCTCGGCCACACCGACATCTCGACCACCCAGATCTACACCCATGTGGTCGAGGAGCGGCTGAAGAGCCTGGTGCGCGACCTGCACCCGCTCGCCGAGACCTGATCCCGTCTCACACGTTCGCGAAACCAAATCCGCGGGCGCGGCGCCCGGCCCGCTTGACTTCGCGCCCGTCTGCCCCGAAAGAGCGCCATCCTGCCCGCAATCCAGGCGTGATGCCGGGAGGCCGGGCACCGATCTCACCCTAAGCTCCTGAAGTCCCTCAACTTCAGGTCCGAAGGCCGAACCGATTTCGTTTCCCAGCGCTCTTCCTTCAGCTCCTCCATGCCGGATCCCATGCGCAGCTACCTCGATTTCGAAAAGCCCGTTGCCGAGCTCGATTCCAAGGTCGATGAACTCCGTGCGATGGCCGCCTCCGGCACCGACATCGGCGAGGAGGTCAGCCGGATCGAAGAGAAGGCGGGCCAGGCGCTGGCCGACCTCTATGCCAATCTGACGCCGTGGCAGAAGACGATGGTCGCGCGCCACCCGCAGCGGCCGCATTTCACCGACTTCGTCAACGGCCTGATCACCGAGTTCACGCCGCTGGCCGGCGACCGCAAGTTCGGCGAGGACGCCGCTTTGCTCGGCGGCTTCGGCCGCTTCCGCGGCGAGCCGATCTGCGTGATGGGCCAGGAAAAGGGCGCCACCACCGAATCCCGCCTCAAGCACAATTTCGGCATGGCCCGCCCGGAAGGCTACCGCAAGGCGGTCCGGCTGATGGAAATGGCCGAGCGCTTCGGCATCCCGGTGCTGTCGCTGGTCGATTCCGCCGGCGCCTATCCCGGCCTCGGTGCCGAGGAGCGCGGCCAGGCCGAGGCGATCGCCCGCTCGACCGACGCCTGCCTGTCGCTGGGCGTGCCGAACGTCGCGATCATCACCGGCGAGGGCGGGTCGGGCGGCGCGATCGCGCTGACCACCGCCAACCGGGTGCTGATGCTGGAGCACGCGATCTACAGCGTGATCTCGCCGGAAGCCGCCTCCTCGATCCTCTGGCGCGACGGCACCAAGGCGCAGGAAGCCGCCAACAACATGAAGATCACCGCCCAGGACATGCTCCGTTTCCACGTCGTCGACACCGTGATCAAGGAGCCGGTCGGCGGCGCCCACCGCGATCCCGCGGCGATGATCGCGGCGACCGGCGAGGCGATCGCCCAGGCCTTCGACGAGCTGAAGGGCCTCGACGGCGACGCCATCCGCAAGCAGCGCCGGCAGAAGTTCATGGAGATCGGCCGCAAGCTCGGCTGAGGCCGCCCGAGGGCTGTCCGGGCGGCCCCGGCCGCTCGCGGTTTTGTGAGTCTTTCCAGCGCTTTGGCCGTATTTCGGCCCCGCCGCCAGCGTCTGTTGTTTAGAACTTGTTGACCACAGGCGCCGGCGCGCTGCGGCACCGCCGCACCGCGGGTTGCGGCGCCGGGGGCCAAAGGGTACAATTTTAATCAATGGTTTGACGGCATGACGCAGGGTCGACCCGTGAATTTTCCAGCTTTCGGGCCGATCTGGTAGGATGAGACTGGGGATTTGCGGCATGCTGGGTTTGCGGGGAGCTCCATCTTGATCAACCGCGCTTTCGTCCGGGTTCTGATGACCTCGGCGGCATTGGCCGCCGGCGCGCTGCTGACCGGTTGCAACAGCGATCAGGTCGCGCTCGCCACCAGTGCCAAGGCCAATCAGCCGGTGCCGCCGAAGCTCGTTGCGACGATCGCCGAGAAGGACATGGACACGCAGTCGCCGATCCTGGTGCGCGTGTTCAAGCAGGAGGCCGAGCTCGAGGTCTGGAAGCAGGACCGCTCCGGCAAGTTCGGGCTGCTGAAGACCTATCCGATCTGCCGCTGGTCGGGTGATCTCGGACCGAAGGTGCGCGAGGGCGACCGCCAGGCGCCGGAGGGCTTCTACTCGATCAATCCGAGCCAGATGAACCCGCAGTCGGCCTATTATCTCTCGTTCAACACCGGCTATCCGAACGCGTTCGACAGGGCTTTGGGCCGCACCGGCTCGCAACTGATGGTGCATGGCGACTGCTCCTCGCGCGGCTGTTTCGCGATGACCGACGAGCAGATCGCCGAGATCTACGCGCTCGGACGCGAGTCCTTCTTCGGCGGCCAGCGCGCCTTCCAGTTCCAGGCCTATCCGTTCCGGATGACGCCGGTGAACATGGCCAGGCACCGCAACAATCCGAACATGCCGTTCTGGCGCATGATCAAGGAAGGCTACGACCAGTTCGAGGTCACCCGGCAGGAGCCGAAGGTCGACTTCTGCGAGAAGAAGTACGTCTTCAACGCCCAGAAGCCGCCCGGCGCGACCCGCGATCCGGTGTTCGACGCCGCGGCGAAGTGCCCGGCCTATGTCGTGCCCGACGAGATCACGACAGCCGTGCGCGAGAAGCAGCAGGCGGACGACGCGGAATACGCCAAGCTCGTCGCCAAGGGCACGCCGGTCGCCAAGCTGAACACCGGCATCGACGGCGGCATGAACCCGATCTTCGCAGCCCGCGTCCCGGGCGCGTCGACCGGCCTGTCGATCCCCGGCGAGGCGCCGGGGCTGTCGCTGGCCAACTTCACGCCGGCCCCGGGCACGATCCCCGGTCATGTCAATCCGCCGCGCGCGCCCACCGACGACGAGATCGCCGCTGCGCCGGCCGAGACAGCTCCGGCGCCGGCCCCGTCCACCCGCGTGGCCGCCGCCAGCGCCCCGGAGAAGCCGAGCTTCATGTCGAGCCTCGCCCGCAAGGTCGGCCTCGGCGGCAACGCGCCGACCGAGACCACGGCGACGACGAAGCCGGCTGAGAGCAGGACGGCCGAGGCGAAGCCCGCCGAGGTCAAGCCCGCACCGAAGCCGGTCGCGGCCAAGCCGGCAGAGACCAAGCCGGCCGACACCAGGCAGGCCACTGCGCGGCCGCCGTTCAAGCCCGCCGCCGGAGACGCCCCCGCGACCACCGCTTCGGCACCCGCCCAGACCCAGACCGCCCTGGTCTCCGGCGCTGCGCCCGTGCTGCAGTCGAATTCGTTCGACAGCCGGTTTGCCGGGTTCAAGTAAGGCGAAAGCGTTCGAACCTGTCGTCCGCCGCGCAGCCGGGCGCGGTCGATTGGATCGCGGACTCCCTACCCCACCGTCATTGCGAGCGCAGCGAAGCAATCCAGAGTCCCACCCGAGCCCTGGATTGCTTCGCTGCGCTCGCAATGACGAAGACATGGCTTCCTGTTCTCGCGGCGCACCGTGCACCCGAGTGTTGCTTGCTCGATCACCCTCTCGAAGCGAGGGTGCAGGGAAGGCCGGGCCTCGACTGAGGCCCGTGGCCCGCCTGCGAAAAAAAGCAGGCGGCAGGTACCACAGGTCCAGCCGGACAGACCCGACCCTCCCTGCGCGATGGCTTTAACGGCTGCTTCGCGTTCTCCCCGGTGCGCCGGGCTTCTGGTCACCGTCACCCACGCGGCGCCCTTGGCGCCAACGCGGGCTTGATACCGGCATCGGGATATCAGGACCACGCGACTTGACCGTGCGGACCAGTGTTGTTCGTCGGCGCGAATGATCACGCTGCAAACCGGCCCGCCCACCACATCCCGCACTCCACGCTTCGTGACGACCGCGCAGCGCCCCTCGTCGATGAGGCGGGACGAGGTGAGAAGACCATGAATTTCCGAAAAAGCGAAGCAGAATATTTTTGCCGGCCTGACTGGACAGCCCAAATCAGCTTGAAGCGACAGGCGAAATCAGTTTTCCAGCGCACGCGGATGTCGACAGAAACGCAGGTCCCGACAACATACGAGGCCATGACCGACGCAACCGAGTCGCCCGGCGGGCAGGCCTTGATGGGCGCACGGAGCAGCGCGACACTCTCGCCATGACATCCTCAGGCATGACTGGAAAGCTCTGCGGCGACTGCACGATGTGCTGCAAGATCATGGCGATCGAGCAGCTCGGAAAGCCGGCGCATGCCTGGTGTCCGCATTGCCAGCCACGGCGCGGCTGCACGATCTATCGCGACCGGCCGGCGGAATGCGCCGCGTTCAGCTGTCTCTGGCTCATGAACGATCTGCTCGACCACGACTGGAAGCCGAGCAAGGCGAGGTTCGTGCTGACGACGTCGGACGACGGCATCGAGGTGCGCTGTGATCCCGGCTATCCGGACGCCTGGCGGCGCGCCCCTTACGAGGCCGAGATCCGCGAATGGGCGCGCTCCGGCGAAGAGCACGATGTCACGGTCATCGTCATCAGCAACCGCGGCGTCGTCCTGATCACGCCGGAGCACGACTTCGATCTCGGCGAGGTCGGCCCCGACGAGCGCATCGTGCGCGAACTCGAAGGCACGCGCGTCGTCGATGCACGCGTTGTGAAAATCGACACTGCCGCAAAAGCGTAACACGCGATGAGTTGCTGCTGGTCTTGGGACACGACCTTCACACTCGGGTTCACCAGGTTGACGGCAGACGCCTCATGTAATACGTAAAGTTACATGAGACCCAACAGCCAGTTGTCCGGTATCCTGCACGTCCTGCTCCACATGGCGGAGCATGACGGTCCGGTCACATCCGAGGCCCTCGCAGCGATGATGCAGACCAATCCGGTCGTGATCCGAAGGATCATGGCGGGCCTCCGGGACAGCGGCTATGTGCGCTCCGAGAAAGGCCATGGCGGCGGCTGGACGCTCGCCTGCGATCTGGCGACCGTCACCTTGCGCGACGTCTACGATTCACTCGGGCGTCCAACGCTGTTCGCCATCGGCCATCGGAGCGACAATCCGGACTGCCTCGTCGAACAGGCGGTCAACGCCGCGCTCGACACTTCCATCCAGGCCGCCGAGACCTTGCTGCTGTCCCGTCTCGGCGCCATCACGCTGGCGGCGCTGAGCGCTGATTTCCACGACCGCCTCGAACGACGGAAGCGACCTCGCAAAGGAGATATTTGTCATGCCGGCTGACATTGCCAGGGGGGCTCAGCAGTTCATGCGCGCGTTTTCCGATCCCGAATTCGTCGCGCGCTACACGGATGGTCCGCGGCGCTTCGTGCCCGGTCTCGACGGGCTGCACCGGATGACGGCGGTCCTGCTGGCCGAGCGGGCGCCCGACGATGCAAGGGTGCTCGTGCTGGGCGCGGGCGGCGGGCTCGAGCTCAACGCATTGGCCGAAGCGCACCCGTCCTGGACCTTCGTCGGTGTCGATCCGGCGCCGCAGATGCTGCGGCTCGCCGAACGTACGCTCGGCGCGCGGATGAGTAGAGTCGAACTGATCGAGGGCACCATCGACGATGCGCCTGCCGGCCCGTTCGACGCGGCGACATGCCTGCTGACGCTGCATTTTCTGGCAGCGCCGGACCGTTTGCGGAACGTGCGCGCCGTGCATGACCGGCTTCGTCCTGGAGCGCCTTTCGTGGTCGCGCATAGCTGCCTGCCCGAGGAGCCGGTCGAGAGGTCGCTGTGGCTGGATCGTTACGCCGCCTATGCCGTGGCGTCCGGCACCGACCCGGAGCAGGCCAGGACGATGCGCACGACCGTCGATGCCAGCGTCAACATGCTCAGCCCCGAGGAGGATGAAGCCATCCTGCGCGACGGCGGCTTTCGCAATGCCCGTCCATTCTTCGCGGCGCTGACGTGGCATGGCTGGATCGGCCACGCCTGAGCGGGACATGGCGCTCGCACAGCTCCCGGCTTCGCCTGCTGCGCCACGGGCCAACGCTTCGGTCGCATCGCAGGCATGGCGCATCACGCGCGCTCATCGTCCCGCGGAATGCGCCGGCCCAGCCAGCTGCAGGCCTGCGTGACGTCGCGCACGGAGCGCGCGGCTGACATCTGCGACAACGGCGCCGTCACCCGAGGCGAGGTGGCGCAACCGAGGAGCAGAGCAATGAGCTTTTGGGATGATATCGGAGATGCAGTCAGTTCCGCCGTCGATGACGTGAAGGACGTCGCGAAGGACGTGGCGGGTGCGGTCGGCGGCGCGGCGTCCGCCGTGGTCCACACGGTCGAGCACGTGGCCGGCGACGCGGCGCATGCCGTCGGCAGCGTGGTGCACGGGCTGGGCGAACTCGGCGGCGAGGCGCTTCATACCGTGGGTGGCGTGGTTCACGCCATCGGCGACGGCGCGGCTGCGATCGGCGGCGGCATCGTTCATACGGTCGAGGATGTCGCGTCGACCGCCGTGCATGTCGGCGGCGATCTGTTCCATACCGGGGTCAACGTGGTCGGCGATCTGGCGTCCGGCGTCAGCGATCTCGCGCACGGCAATCTCGACGGCTTCGTCAACGACGTGAAGCATATCGGCGGCCACATCGTCGACGGCGGGCTCAACGTCGCCGGCGACGTGGCGCATGGCGCGCTCGATGTCGCCGGTGACGTCGTGCACACCGCCGTCGGCCTTGGCGAGGCCGGGCTGGAAGCGGCCGGTGCCGTCGGCCACGGCGCGCTCGACATGGCCGGCACCATCGTCGGCACCGCGGCCGACGTCGGAGCCGATGCGCTCGACGCCGCCGGCGCCGTCATCAAGGGCGGCGTCGAGGCCGGCGTGGCGGTCGCGGACGGCGCGATCGGCGTGGCGACCGACGCCGCCTCCGCGGCTGGCCACCTGATCGGCGGGCCGATCGGCGAGGCGATCTCCGGCGTCGCGCACGGCGTCGATGCGGTCGGCACCGGCATCGTGAACGGCGTCGGCCATTTTGCCGGCGAGGGCGCTGACGGACTGATGCAGACGGCTGGCGACATGACCCAGACGATCGGGCATCAGGTCGCGGCGATCGGCCACGATCTCGGCACGCTGGTCAGCGATCTCAGCCATGGCAATCTTGGCGCCGTGATCAACGACGTGTTCAAGCTGGCGCAGGACGGCCTGCGGAGCGACGGCAGCATCCAGATCGCCCATGCAGGATCTGACGGCAGCCAGGGCAGCATCTGGGACCAGATCGCGCAGGCGATCCACCAGGCTGGCGACAACGGCCATGGCAATCCGGTTTCGGAGATCGGCGTCGCGGTCCCGCTGCACGGCGAAGGCTCGTCGCACAACCCGATCATCGTCGACAATTTCGGCGACCACGGCCATGCGGGCAACACCGGCTTCGTCCCTCCGACCTTCGAGCACGGACCGGTGGCCGCGCACGATGCCCCGCATGTCGATTACAGCCACATCGTCCAGATGGACGACTCGCATCACTTCGCGATGCACGGCTGAGGACAATGACGATGCGCAGCCCGCGGTGCCTGCACCGCGGGTCGCGTCCAACCAGCGTGACGGAAGGCCTCAGCGGAGCGTGGCTGGCCGCTCGATCGCCGCCGGCGCCGTGGCCTGCGCGTGCTTGTTCGGCAGCTGATCATTCATGGCCGACAGCGCACACAGCGCGAGCGAGCCCCAGACCGCGGCGCTGAAATACAGCGACATCCATGCGATCTCCTCCCGCCAATGCGCGATGTCATGGGTGACAGTCCAGCGCGTGGCGGAATCCCGCAGGCCGACCAGCGGGTGCAGCAGCGGCGTGCCGGCGGCGCGCTCGATGCGCCAGCGCTTCACATACATCGGCACATCGACGACGACGAGGAAAGCGAGATAGCAGGCGATGCCGACCAGGCCCGCAATCAGCAGCCAGCGCACCACGCCGTCGAACTCCGGCAGCAGGCGGCCGAGACCAATGCCGACGAACAGGAAGGCCACCGCCCACAGCGAGTTCTCGATCGCGTTGTAGAGGAAGTTCTTGGTCACGACCGCGTACCAGGAGCAGATCTCGGCCACCACGATCAGGGGCACGATGATGCGGGCCATGTTGATCGCGGTCTCGGCATCGGCGATCGCGCCGAGCTGGGCGAGGATGATGGCCCATTGCGCCGCAAAGGCGATCTCGGCGATGGTCGCGACGCTGCGGCCGACGAAGATGCTCGACAGCCAGCTATCGACCAGGCAGATGCGCTGCACGTCGGCGCGCGGCAGCACCGAGCGGAAGGCGCAGCCGAACACATAGGCGCCCGACAGCACCAGCATCGAGCCGGTCTCGGAGGATGGGCCGAGCGCGCCGCTGCCGCCGCCGTTGAGCTGGCGGTACAGGATGAACCAGAATGCAATGTTGGCGAGGCTGACCAGGGTCAGCATCGCCCACCACAGGGCGACCGGGTTCGACAAGGCTCGCGACTGCGCACGCATCCGGCACTCCAATTTTCATGTGAACGACATGCGATCGTAGTAATTCCGTCATGGAGCGGCAACCCGTCCCGCCCCCTTGGGTGCGCAAAAGGCCGTGTCCCGTGCGGCCGTCAGACGAGCACTCTGCGAGCGCGAGCGAGAAGGCGGCGGCAAGGAACTTCCGACCCGCCGCGCCGTTCATGACGCGGCTGCGGCGCCTCGCCGCACCTTCGTCATCGTCAGCCTGGAGCCGCGCCATGGCCACAGCCCGCCATCTGCAGCGTCCGCCGCTGCTGACGTTCACCGCCATCATCGTCGGCCTGATGGGCGTGGCGCTGCTGGGCGGCGGCGCCTGGCTCGCCATGATCGGCGGCTCGTTCTACTACATCATTGCCGGCGCCGCGCTGCTCGGCACGGCGTGGCTGCTGTGGCAGCGGCGCGCCGCGGCGCTGTGGCTCTACGCGGCGCTGCTCCTGGGCACGATGATCTGGGCGATCTGGGAAGCCGGGTTGGACTTCTGGTCGCTGGCGCCGCGCGGCGACGTGCTGGCGCCGCTCGGCGTCTGGCTGCTGCTGCCGTTCATTACCAAGCATCTCGCCGGCGACAGGCGCTCGGCGCGCTGGGGCCTGGTTGCGGTGCTCGCGGTTGCCGTCGTCGTACTCGGCGCGGCGCTGCGCGGCGACCGCTTCGGGCTCGATGGCACGCTGCCGCAGACATCAGCCGCGACCGTGGGCGCCGACACAGCGCCGGCGGCGGCGCAGGCCGACTGGACCGCCTATGGCGCCAGCAATTTCGGCACCCGGTTTTCGAGCCTGAAGCAGATCACCGCGGACAATGTGAAGAACCTCCAGCTCGCCTGGGAATTCCAGACCGGCGACCACAAGGGATCCGACGATCCCGACGAATTCACCAACGAGGTGACGCCACTCAAGATCGGCGAGACACTCTACACCTGTTCGCCGCACCAGATCGTGTTCGCGCTCGATGCCGCCACCGGCAAGCTGCGCTGGACGTTCGACCCGAAGATCGAGCACCACAAGAATTTTCAGCACATGACCTGCCGCGGCGTCGCCTATCATGAGACGAAGCCCGGCGCGGTGGACATCGCCGGCGCGGCGGCCCCTCGCGACTGCGCCAGGCGCATCTTCCTGCCGACCAATGACGGCCGGCTGTTTGCGCTCGACGCCGACAGCGGCAAGCCCTGCGATGGCTTTGGCGATCACGGCCAGATCGATCTGAAAGCGGGCAACGAGATCACCACGCTCGGCTTCTACGAAGGCACCTCGCCGCCGGTCGCGACCGACAAGGTGGTGATCATGGCCGGCGCCGTGATCGACAACTACTCCAACAAGGTGCCGTCCGGCGCGATCCGCGGCTTCGACGTCTACACCGGCAAGCTGTTGTGGGCATTCGATCCCGGCAATCCCGATCCCAACGAGATGCCGTCGGCGAGCCATCATTTCACGCCGGGCTCGCCCAACGGCTGGAGCGTCGGCGCCGCCGACGAGGCGCTCGGCCTCGTCTACACCCCGCTCGGCTCGAGCTCGCCCGATATCTGGGCCGGCAACCGCAGCGCCGACAACGAGCGCTATGATTCGGCGCTGGTGGCGCTCGACATCGCCACCGGCAAATTGCGCTGGTCGTTCCAGAACGTGCACCATGATCTCTGGGACATGGACATGCCGTCGCAGCCGAGCCTCGTGGACATGCCCGGCAAGGACGGCGTCGTGCCGGCGATCTACGTGCCGGCCAAGACCGGCAACATCTTCGTGCTCGACCGCCGCGACGGCCACTTGTTAGTCCCCGCGCCCGAAAAACCGGTGCCGCAGGGTGCGGCGCCCGGCGACCGGCTGTCGCCGACGCAGCCGTTCTCCGAATTGAGCTTCCGTCCGCGCAAGGAGCTTTCGGGCGCGCAGATGTGGGGCGCGACGATGTTCGATCAGCTGGCGTGCCGGATCATGTTCAAGCGGCTGCGCTACGAGGGTCCGTTCACGCCGCCGTCCGAGCAGGGCACGCTGGTGTTTCCCGGCGATTTCGGCATGTTCGAATGGGGCGGCATCGCCGTCGATCCGATCCGCAGAATCGCGATCGCCAATCCGCAATCGATCCCGTTCGTGTCGCGGCTGGTGCCGCGCGGCAAGGACAATCCGGCAGAGCCGAACGCGCAGCATCCGCCGGGCACAGAGCTCGGCGTGCAGCCGATGTACGGTACGCCCTACGGCGTCTCTCTCGGCATCTTCCTGTCGCCGCTCGGCATCCCCTGCATGGCGCCGCCCTGGGGCAGCATGGCCGCGATCGACCTGACGACCAACCAGATCGTCTGGCAGCATCGCGTCGGCACCATCCGTGACCAGGCGCCGGTCCCGCTGCCGTTCAAGCTCGGCGTGCCGATGCTCGGTGGCCCGATGGTCACCGCGGGCGGCGTCGCCTTCCTGACCGGCACGATGGACGACTACATCCGCGCCTTCGACGTCGCCAACGGGCAGATGCTGTGGCAGGATCGGCTGCCCGCCGGCGGCCAGTCGACGCCGATGACTTATGAGGCCGGCGGCAGGCAATATGTCGTCACCGTCGACGGCGGCCATGGCTCGTTCGGCACCAAGCTCGGCGACTACGTCCGCGCCTACGCATTGCCGGCGACTGCCGCACAGCGCTGACACGCGCAGGTTCCAGCTCCGCACAGAGTGACGGGCCTCGTTGGTCCTTTCCTCACGATATCCAGGGTTCCACGCGGCCATCCAGCACCGCAGGCCCGCGTCTTAATCTCCGGCTTCCCAACCTCGTGCATGACTCAATGCGGGCAGAACGACTGCCCGCATTGACGCTTCGCTAACCGCGATTCTTCCGCGCCAGAACGCGGCGCAACGCGGCCCGTAGCTTGCCCATGTCGAGGGTTCATTGCCGATGTTGACGATCCTGTCCTGCCTGCCTGCCGATCACGATCTGCGCTACGTCGCCGCCGCGCTGCTCGTCTGCGTGCTCGGCTCCATCCTGTCGATGCGGCTGCTGGCGCGGGTCCGGCGCAACACCGGCCTCAGGCGCTACCATCTGCTGTTCCTGGCCGGCCTCGTGGCCGGCGGCACGGTCTGGACCACGCATTTCGCCGCGATCCTCGGCTATGACGCACCGGGACACCGCTCGTTCGAGCCGGGGATGACTTTCGCCTCGCTCGGCCTTGCCGTCGTCTTTTCCTGGCTCGGCTTCTTCATCACGACACGCACCCAGCGCGGGCTGGCGATCGAGGCGGGCGGCGCCGTGTTCGGCTTCGGCATCGCCGCCATGCACTACACCGGCATGAGCGCGCTCAAGCTCGACGGCGTGCTGAGCTGGAACCGGCCGCTGGTGTGGCTCTCCATCGTGCTCGCCGTGGGCTTCGGGGCCGTGGCCGCCAACCGCATCGCGCGTCCCGTGACGCGCTTCTGCAAATATGGCAGCTCGCTCGCCATGGTGCTGGCGATCCTCAGCCTGCACTTCACCGGCATGTTCGCGCTGACCCTGGCGCCGATGGCCGCCAGCGCGGTGCCGGAGCCGTCGCTCTCGGACAGCCTGATGCTGGTCACGGTGATCACCGGCATCGGCCTCATCATGACGATGGCCGCCTCGGCCTACATGATCGACATGCAGGCGACCCAGGAAGCGGTCGAGGGCTATCGGCAGCTGGCGCTGCAGGATCCGCTGACCGGCCTGCCGAACCGCAGCGGTCTGGGCCAGCGGCTGGCGCCGCTGCTGACCGACGGCGACGAGACCGCGCATCTGGTCGTGCTGGCGATCGACCTCGACCGCTTCAAGGACATCAACGACGCCCACGGCCATGCCGCCGGCGACGCGGTGCTGAAGGCGATCGCGCAGCGCATCACCGCGACCCTGCAGCGAGGCGAATTCCTGGCGCGGATCGGCGGCGACGAGTTCGTCGCCGTCAAGAGCGAGATCTTCGTCCGCACCGAAGCGGCGAAATTCGCCGAGCGCGTGCGCGCATTGGTGCTCGCCCCGGTCGAATGGGACCAACGCAGCCTCTCGGTCGGCTGCAGCATCGGCATCGCGCTGCATCCCGACCATGGCCTCACCGCAGACGAGCTGTGCGCCCGCGCCGACCTCGCGATGTACCGCGCCAAGAGCCTCGGCCAGGGCAAGATCTGCACCTACGAGCCGTCGATGGACGAGGCCAGCCGCAGGCGCGCCGAGCTCGCGATCGACCTCAAGCGCGCGCTGGTCCGCAACGAGTTCGAGCTGCACTACCAGGTGCAGAACGACACGCAGAGCGGCGAGATCATCGGCTTCGAGGCGCTGCTGCGCTGGAACCATCCGGAGAAGGGCCGCGTGCCGCCGAACGACTTCATCCCGATGGCCGAGCAGACCGGGCTGATCATCGACATCGGCGACTGGGTGCTGCGCACGGCCTGCGCCACCGCGGCGAGCTGGAGCCAGCCGTTCAAGGTCGCCGTCAACGTCGCGCCGATGCAGCTGAACCACGATCTGCCGAGGCGCGTCGCCGAGGTGCTGCGCGAGACCGGGCTTGCACCGGAGCGGCTGGAGATCGAGCTGACCGAGACCGGCATCATCGCCGACCGCCAGCACGCGCTGCAGGTGATGCAGGCGCTGAAGGCGATCGGCGTCACCGTGGCGATGGACGATTTCGGCACCGGTTATTCGTCGCTGTCGACACTGCAGGTGTTTCCATTCGACAAGATCAAGGTCGACAAGAGCTTCATCCAGTCGGTCGAGACCAGCGTGCATGCCGCCGCGATCGTCAAGGCGACGCTGCTGCTCGGGCGCAGCCTGAACATCCCGGTGCTGGCCGAAGGCGTCGAGACCGAGCGGCACCTCGCCTTCCTGCGCGAGCAGGGCTGCGACAGCGTGCAGGGATTCCTGTTCGGCAAGCCGATGACACGCGAGGCAATCAGCCGGATGATCCACGACGTGTCGACCGTGCAGGCGGCGGCACCGAGCAAGCCGGGGAAGAGCGCCGCGGCCGCGTGAGCGCAGGCGTCGTGCTGGCGATTCCTTGCAGCTCGATGCAAGAACCAGTCGCCGATGCAGGGCCCACCCTCTCCTGGAGGGGGAAGGTCGCCTCACGGGGCGCGAAGCGACCGAGAGGCGGGGTGGGGTGATCTCTCCTCTGGCACCGGTGCGTGTGGAGAGATGCCCCCCCCCCCCCCCCCCCCCGCGGGGGGGGGGGGCCCCCCCCCCCAATGCCCCGCCAGACAAAAAAAA
>NZ_BSCT01000040.1 GCF_030159255.1 Bradyrhizobium sp. SSBR45G
GCAGGCGGGCCATGGGTTGCGGCCAGCGCCCGGCATTCCCTGCGCCCTCGTGTTTTCAGAG
Source organism: Bradyrhizobium sp. SSBR45G (assembly GCF_030159255.1). Taxonomy (GTDB): domain Bacteria; phylum Pseudomonadota; class Alphaproteobacteria; order Rhizobiales; family Xanthobacteraceae; genus Bradyrhizobium. Next base: position 62 of record NZ_BSCT01000040.1, read on the forward strand.
GGTCCATTGACATCAGCAGCCCGGGCGCATCGGCGTCGCGGGATCGCGCTGTTGCGCTTGGCAACGCTGCTGCGTGCGGCAACGCGGAGCCGGTGCAGTCGAAACGGCGCGAGTAAACGGCGGCAGGCTCCGGATGATGGACCCAGGGACCGGCCAAGACATCAGCAGGAACGACCAGCCGAACAACGTTGCAGGGGAGGCACTTTGCCAATCAGGCACTTTTCCGCGGAGGCCCGGCGCGCCCGCTGCCAATGGCCCTGCGACAGCTGCCAAGTGGCCGATTGCACAGGGTCGGGCGCTCGCGCCGCAGCAGAATTTGATCTACACGGGAAGCGTTCACGATCGGTCATCCACGACGTCTCGCGCACCGGCGCCCAGGATACGTCAAGACACATCCGGAGTTCTTCATGTCCGCCAGCCAAGCACAGTCCCTCACCCTTGCCGCGGAAGCGACCAACATTCTGACCTCGCTGGGCGTCGCGCCGGGCCGGCTGCGCGGCGGCGCGCGCACCGCACGCTCGCCGGTCACGGGCGAGGCACTGGCAGAGGTGCATGACGACACCAGGGCGCATGCGACTGATGTGATTGCCCGCGCCCACGGGGCGTTCCTGCAGTGGCGCCTGGTGCCGGCGCCGAAGCGCGGCGAGCTGGTGCGGCTGTTCGGCGAGGAGCTGCGCGCCCACAAGGCGGCGCTCGGCCGGCTGGTGTCGATCGAGGCCGGCAAGATCATCTCCGAGGGCCTCGGCGAGGTCCAGGAGATGATCGACATCTGCGACTTCGCGGTCGGCCTGTCGCGCCAGCTCTATGGCCTGACCATCGCCACCGAGCGCGCCGATCACCGCATGATGGAGACCTGGCATCCCCTCGGCGTCACCGGCGTGATCTCGGCCTTCAATTTTCCGGTGGCGGTGTGGGCCTGGAACGCGGCGGTCGCGCTGGTGTGCGGCAACAGCGTCGTCTGGAAGCCGTCGGAGAAGACCCCGCTGACGGCGCTGGCGGCCGACGCGCTGCTGGCGCGCGCGCTCGCCCGCTATCGCAGCGAGGGCGGCGCTGCGCCGGATGGGCTCACCGGCCTGCTGCTCGGCGGACGCGCGGTCGGCGAGATGCTGGTGGATGATGCCAGGGTGCCGCTGGTGTCGGCGACCGGCTCGACCGCGATGGGGCGTGTCGTCGGCGCCTGCCTCGCCGGCCGCTTTGCCCGCGCCATCCTCGAGCTCGGCGGCAACAATGCCGCGATCGTCACGCCGACCGCCGATCTCGATCTCACCTTGCGCGCGGTGGCGTTCGCGGCGATGGGCACCGCCGGCCAGCGCTGCACCAGCCTGCGCCGGCTGTTCGTGCATGCCGACGTCCATGAGCAGCTGGTGCCGCGCCTGAAGCAGGCCTATGCCTCGGTCGCGATCGGCAACCCGCTGCAGCCGGGCACGTTGATCGGTCCGCTGGTCGATCGGGCGGCCTATGAGGCCATGCAGGATGCGCTGAGCGCGGCGCGGGATCACGGCGGCCGCGTGTTCGGCGGCGAGCGCGTCGCGGTCGGCGGCTTCGACGACGCCTATTACGTGCGTCCGGCGCTGGTCGAGATCGCCGCGCAGGCCGGACCGGTCGAACGCGAGACCTTTGCGCCGATCCTCTACGTGATGCCGTATCGCGACCTCGATGCGGCGATCGAGCTGCACAATGCCGTGCCGCAGGGGCTGTCGTCCTCGATCTTCACCAACGATCTGCGCGAGGCGGAATTGTTCTTGTCGTCGTGCGGTTCGGATTGCGGTATCGCCAACGTCAATATCGGCCCGTCAGGCGCGGAGATCGGCGGCGCGTTCGGCGGCGAGAAGGAGACCGGCGGCGGCCGCGAGTCCGGCTCGGATTCGTGGAAGGCCTATATGCGCCGCGCCACCAACACCGTGAACTACGGACGCAGCCTGCCGCTGGCGCAGGGCGTCAAGTTCGATATCGGCTGACCGATGCGGTGGATTGTCTGCGCCAGCGGAACTGCTTTGCCGATTCAGGCGTTGCGCGCTGACAAGGAGATGCACCATGGCAGCCAAAACGAAGACAAAGACCTCGACCGCAAAGTCGGCGCGCGGACGCAAACAGGATCGCGCCCGTGTCGCCGGCGGACAGGACTACGAAGTCCGCTACGAAGCCAAGAAGAGCGGCCGCTCGGCCCAGGCGGTGAAGAAGGCGATCAAGAAGGTCGGCAACGGCCGCAAGAAGGTCGACCGCAAGCTCGCGCGCTAACGTTTCTGCGGCCGCTGTGGCGGCCGCAGCGATCCCCTGGCCCAGCCGAGCGCCTTGGGCGAGTGCAGCGGGTCGGGGCCATCGCAGATCGGACAGAGCGGCGCACGGCGTTCCGTCTTGGCCTCGTGCGGGCCGTTTCGCACCACCGTCGGCCGGCCGCAGGTCGAGCAGGGTTTGCGCGGCAGCCACTGGACGGGACTCTTCAGCACGGCGACGTCTCCCGGTCGACGCCTCAGTCTAGGCCGAACTATGGCACGTGCGGAATCACATATTTGAATCGTGCTCCGTCTTCCGCTTCGCTTGGCCGCGAGCAGTCCGGGCAGGTGTCGCCGATCGCGGCGATGACGTCCTCGATCGCCGCGGTCGCCTCCGAGCTGCGGATGCCGCGTGGTGGATCGTCGCACGCAGCGCAAAGCGCCCGGGCCAGCGCGTGCGGATCGCCCCTGTCCAGCATCCAGCCGTGCTGCTCACATTCGACGATCGCGCCGGCCTCGCGCAGGATCGCGGTCGCCCAGCGTTCGAGGCTGGGCGTCGTAGGGCGGCCTCGGACGGTCCTGGGCATCGGCGAATCTCTCCTCACCCAAGAATCCACGATGGCGGCCAGGTTTCCAGGCCGGCTCTGCAGGGCAGGGATTCGCAAATGGAGGGGCTGGCCGAGAGCAGAAACTCCCTGCCTCCGGCTTGAGATCACGCCGCGCTGCGGCCATCCTGGGTGCAATGCGGCCAATGCGAATGGGACTTAAAGGATGCAGATCAAGACCAATGAGGATGTGCTGCTCGTCATCGATGTGCAGAACGATTTCTGTCCCGGCGGCCGGCTGGCGGTCGCCGAGGGCGATGCCGTGGTGCCGGTCATCAACCGGCTGAGCGGGCTGTTCGATCACATCGTGCTGACCCAGGACTGGCATCCGGCGGGACATAGCTCGTTTGCCTCCAGCCATCCGGGAAAGGCGCCGTTCGAGAGCGTGACCATGCCGTACGGGCCGCAGACCTTGTGGCCGGATCACTGCATCCAGGGCACGAAGGGCGCGGCCTTTCATGCTGATCTTTCGACCGACAAGGCGCAAATGATCATCCGCAAGGGTTTTCGCGCGGCGATCGATTCCTATTCGGCCTTCTTCGAGAACGACAAGACCACGCCCACGGGACTCGCCGGCTATCTGCGCGAGCGCTGCTTGAAGCGGGTCTTCCTGGTCGGGCTCGCGACCGATTTCTGCGTGCACTATTCGGCGGTCGACGCGCGCCGGCTCGGCTTCGCGGCGATCGTGATCGACAGCGCCTGCCGCGGCATCGATCTCGGCGGCTCGATGGCGGCCGCCAGGGCGCAAGGTGCCGAGGCGGGCGTGGAGCGGATCGCCGAGCTGGCGTGATGCGGACGGACTACGCCGCCGCGCCGATGTCAGGCGCGGCGATGGCGCCGGCGACGCGGACGCGGACGCGCAGCGCGTTGCCGGGGAGGTAGGCGATGGGCATGTCCTCGACGTCGACCGTCTTGAGCGTATCGGGAGCCGCGCCGGCCTGCACGGCGCGCGCCTCGGCGATGCCGCGGGCGGCGGCGATGGCCTCGTCGCGGGTCATGTCGCGGAACACCTGGTCGGCCTCGCCGGACACCTGGGCGATGGCCGCGCCGACCGCATTGGCGCAGTCGCCGTGTGGCACGCGCACGATCTCGGAGATGCCGGCGAGCCGCTCCGGCACCAGGAAGGCGCCGCCGCCGACAGCGAGCAGCGGCACGTCGCCGGCCGCTGTCTTCATGCGGTCGATGTCGCCCTCGAGCTGGCGGTGGGCGTCGGCGAGCGCGGCGTCGATCAGGCGCTTCGGCAGATGCGCGACGCGCGATCGGTCGCCGATGTCGATCAGCCCGGCGGCGACGGCGATGTCGGTGGCGGTGAGCTGGTCGCCGCCGAACACGAGGGCGTCGGAGGTCAGGCGATATCCGACGCTGACCGGGCCGACGCGCGCCGGGTCCTGCGCGACATGGCTGCCGCCGCCGAGCCCGATCGACAGCAAATCGGGCATCCGGAACAGCGTGCGGACGCCGCCGACCTCGACCACGGCGTTGGCTTCGCGCGGAAAGCCGTGGCGCAGCTGGCCGATGTCGCTGGTGGTGCCGCCGACATCGACCACCATGGCGTCGTCGAGGCCCGACAGATACGCAGCGCCGCGCATGGAATTGGTGGCGCCGGAGGCGAAGCTCATGACCGGGAAGGCGGTCGCGATCTCCGCCTGCATCACGGTGCCGTCGTTCTGGGTCAGGAACAGCGGCGCGTCGATGCCGGAGTCGGCGATCGCCTTGCGGAAGGCGGCGACCGTGGTGACGGCGAGGTCGTGGAGCGCGGCGTTGAGCAGCGCGGCATTCTCGCGCTCCAGCAGGCCGATGCGGCCGAGGTCGTGCGACAGCGTGACCGCGACCTCGGGGCAGATCTCCGCGAAGATCTCGCGCGCGGTGTTTTCGTGAGCCGGATCGAGGGGCGAGAACGACGAGGCGACCGCGACCGCGCGCAGGCCCTTGGTCTTGATCGCGCGCGCGGCCGCCTTCACGCCGTCGGTATCGAGCGGCATGAACGGGCGGCCGTCATAGTCGTGGCCGCCTTCGAGCATGAATATCTCGCCGCTGACCAGCGCGGCGAGGTCGGCCGGCCAGTCGCAGAACGGCGGCAGCGAGGCGGAAGCCGGCATGCCGATCCTGACGGCGCCGATCTTCTGCAGGTGCCGCCGCTGCACCACCGCATTGATGAAATGCGTGGTGCCGATGACGACTGCATCGACCGGTACGGCCGCTGCGGGATTCGATCGCAGCGCCTTGAGTGCGGCGAGAATGCCCGAGGTGACGTCGGCGGTGGTGGCGCTTTTGACGGAGTGGACGACCTTGTCGTCGGCAATCAGGACGGCGTCGGTGTTGGTGCCACCGACGTCAATGCCAATCCGCTTCATTCTATGCTCCAGGGGTCGCAAACAGCGACCGGAAATCGAGGTCGTAGCCGAAGGCGCGGGGGCCGACGAAGTCGAGGCCGCGCGGGCTGGTCAAAACGGCAGGTGCGGGCAGGGCGATCACCGTCACGCGCTGGCCGTAGCGCACGGTCTCGGTGCCGATGCCATGGCCGTTGACGCTGTCGAGGACGCAGATCAGGTCCGGCGACATCGCGATCGCCTCGCCATCGCGCCAGGCCACGATCCATTCGTTCTGGAACGACAGCTTGAGCTGCGTGCCGCGATCGTCGTCGCTACCCTCGATCACGGCGCTGCCGCGCAGAAACCCCTCGGTGGTGCGGCGCTCGACGTCGACGATCTTGCCGGTGAAGAGATGCTTGCCGCCCTCGCATTCGAGAATCGCGGCGATCGGATCCTGGTGGCTCCTGTTGGCGGCCTCGACCGCACGGCCGATCGCGATCGCCTTGGTGGTGGTGAAATGGATGCCCCAGTCCTTGACCTCGCGCCCGGTCCGCGGCGCCTTGCTGGTCGAGGCAATCGAGCCCATCTCGACGCAGATCTTGCGGCTGGCGCGCTCCATCCACTTCCAGGAGGGCACCTTGGTCACGACAGCCTCGATGCCGCGCGGATCATACAGCGTGCAGGGATAAGGCTGGAGATCGCCGATCGCGACCGACGTCATCTGCGCCTCGGGAAAGGCGCGGCCCATGCAGTCAGCGTCGACGACGGGAATATCGAGATGCGCCGCCGCCATCAGCGCCTGCATGCCGTTGCCGCCGCCGATCTCGACCGACATCACGGCGCGGAAGGTGATGCCGTTGATCTCTTCCTGCATGCGCACCGCGCGCGCGATGCTGCGGCTGTCCGCGAGCCGCTCCTGGCCGACCAGCGGCGCGCCCATATTGGAGACCACCGCGACCCAGTCGTCGTCGGCGAGATCAAGCGGCGACATCATCTGCACGCGATAGCCCTCAGCATAAAGCCGGCGCAGATTGAGCAGGCCGAGATACGGGCTGCCGCCGCCGCCGGTGCCGAGGATCCAGGCGCCGACCGCGAGCGCCTCGATGTCGTCGATGCCGAACGTCTTCATGTCGGCCGCGCTCACGACAGCAACTCTTCGAGGATGGTCCGCGAAGACGACGCGCAATGCGGCTGCGCGGATGAAATGATGACGTTCACAAGATCAATCCTCGAGAATGACGAGATCGGCCGGACGCCAGCCGAGCGTAATGGTCTGTCCGGGCGCGTGGAGCGGACCGGCACCGGAATTCGGCTGCTGTGCCAGAACACGCTGGCCGCCGTCCAGAACGATACGGTACAGCACGGCGCCGCCGAGGAAGTTGGTGCTCTCCACCGTACCCCGCGCCGACATGCCCTTGCTCCTGGCATCGATGGGGCCTTCTGCCGACACCGTCATTTTTTCCGGACGCAGCGCGACGGACAGCACCTCGCCAGCCGCCGCGGCCACCGTGCCCGGCAGAGCCAGCACGAGACCGTTGCCGACGGCGATCCCGGAGCCGTGGTCCATCGTCACGCGCTGGCCACGAAAAATATTGGTGTCGCCGATGAAGTCGGCGACGAAGCGCGTGCGCGGCTGGTCGTAGATCTCGACCGGCGTGCCGATCTGCTCGACGCGACCAGCATTCATGACCGCGATGCGATCCGACATCGCCAGCGCTTCCTCCTGGTCGTGGGTCACGAACACGAGGGTAAGCCCGAGCGTCTTCTGCAATTGCTTCAACTCGAACTGCATCTGCTGGCGCAGCTTCTTGTCGAGCGCGCCGAGCGGCTCGTCGCACAACAGCACGCGTGGCGAGATGACGATGGCGCGGGCCAGCGCAACGCGCTGCTGCTGGCCGCCGGACAGTTGCGCCGGCCGGCGCTCCTCCAGGCCGGACAGCTCGACCATCGCCAGCGCCGCCTTCACCTTGGCGGCGATGGTCGCCTTGTCGATCTTGCGCATGCGCAGGCCGAAGGCGACGTTTTCGGCCACGGTCCGGTGCGGAAACAGCGCATAGTTCTGAAACACCATCGCCATGTCGCGCTTGTGCGCAGGGACATGGGTGATGTCGGCGCCGTCGAGGCGGATCTCGCCGGCACTCGGGCTGTCGAAGCCCGCGATCATGCGCAGGGTCGTGGTCTTGCCGCAGCCGGACGGGCCGAGCAGCGAGAAGAACTCGCCGGGCCGGATGTCCATCGCGACGGAGTCGACCGCGCGCACGTCGCCGTCATAGACCTTGCTGACGCCGGCGATCTCGATCGCCGCACTCATGCGCGGAAGATCCGGTTGACCCGGCTGTCGATCTCGTCCTTCTGCGCGTTGTACCACTTCCAGTCGACCTGGATCAGCTTGCTGACCTTCTCCGGCGTGGTCAGCAGCTTCGCGTCATACTTGGCGTCGAGCTTGACCTTTTTGTTGGCCGGCGAATACCACACGGTCTCGGCGAGGCGCTTTTGAACATCCGGGCGCAGCATGTAATTGATGTAGGCGTTGCCGAGCTCCTTCACCTTGCTGCCGGGCGTGATGCTGAGCACCTGCTCCAGCGACAGCACGCCTTCGCTCGGCGTGACGAAGTCGACCGGCTGGTTCTGCCCGTCGTAACGATAGATGCCGGAATCGTGCAGAATGCCGATGCCGGCCTCGCCGGACAGGATCAGCTTCTCCATCGCGCCGGTGAAGTCGACCAGCTTGATCGGCTTCAGCTTCTCCAGCGCGGCATAGGCGGCGTCGAGATCGGTCTGTCCCTTGCCGTAGAGCGTGCCGCACATCATCACGAACGCCTGTCCCAGGCTGTTGGCGGGGATGACGTAGCCGCCGCGCGCGCCGTTGAACTTCGCGTCCCAATAGTCCTTCCACGACGTGACGTTGCCATAGCCCTTGTCGGTGCGCATGCCCAGGCCGATGGCGCTGGTGAAGATGCAGACGCCGACGATCTTGTCGCTGACGGCGTAGGGATAGACGTCGGCGATGTTCGGCACCAGCTTGGGGTCGACCTTCGGCTCGACGAGACCCATCTCGACGGCCGCCCACTGCTCGTTGGAGTTGGTGTGCAGCACGTCGTAGACCGGCGCGGAGCGAGAGCTCGCCTGCAGCTTCGGCAGGAAGGGCAGCGCCGTGTCGGTCTTGAGCTTGCACTTGAACTCGGTCTCGAAGGCGGGGCCGATCTCGGCCTTCATGACGTCGCCCCATTTGCCGCCCCAGCCGGTGACGTTCAGCACCGGCTCCTCGGCGCGCGCGACGTAGGGCGCGGCGATGACGCCGGCGCCAAGCGAGGCCGCCGCCGTCAGCAGGCGCCGGCGGCTCAGGGGAAAGCGACGCGATGAGGCGGTCATGTCAAAAATCTCCCTTAGAGTTTGACGTAGGAGCGCAGGCCGACAATGCGGTCGAGCGCGATCACGACGATGAAAGCGAGCAGGATCGATACCACGGAGGCCGCGCCGATAGTGCCGTCGAGATCGAATTTCAAGTAGTTGAACAGCGTGATCGGCAGGGTCTCGCTGCCCGGCGCGACCAGGAACAGCGACACCGGAAACTGGTCGAACGAGACGATGAAGGCGAAGATCGCGCCGGCCATGACGCCCGGCTTCACCAGCGGAAGCGTCACCTCGAAGAACGTCCGTATCGGACTGGCGCCGAGATTCTGCGCGGCCTCCTCCAGCCGCACGTCGAAATTATGCAGTACGGCAAGCGTCGTCCTGACCACGTAGGGAATCGTCACGAGCGTGTGGCCTGCCACCAGTCCCCACAGCGGACGTCCGACATCGAGCAGGACGTAGGATTGGAACAGCGCAAGACCGGTGAGGATTGCCGGCAGCATCAGCGGCGACAGCATGGTGGCTACGATCAGCCGCGAGCCCGGCAGGTTGCCGCGGGCGATCGCAAGCGCTGCGGATGCGCCGAGCACGGTGGCCGCGACCGTCGTCATGGCCGCAACTTCCAGGCTGAAGCCGAGCGCATGTATGAAGTCGCGCGAGGCGAAGAACTTCTCGAACCAGCGCAGGGACACCCCGACCGGGGGAAACTGGATGAAGGGTGTCGGGTTGAGCGCGAACACGATGACGATGGCGATCGGCGCCAGCAGGAAGATGAGGATCGCGATATTCGCCGCCAGATACAGCCTCCGTCCCCATCGGCGCGGTACCGCCCTGCCGCGGACGGCCGCCGTGGTTGTCTGAGCGGCCGAGACCGTGAGGCGAGACTGCGGTCGGGAAGCGAGGCTCGTCATGGCCGTCCTCATTGCAGCCCACGCTGGCCAGAAACGAGGCCAAGCACGTGATTGTAGGCGATGACGAGCGAGAGCGAGATCGTCAGCAGCACCATGCCGAGCGCAGCGGCGAAGCCGACGTTGAAGTTTGCCGAGATCTGCTGATAGATCAGGATCGGCAGCGTCATGATCTGGAAGCCGCCGAGCAGGATCGGCGTGACATAGGCGCTGATCGCGAGCGCGAAGACGAGCAGCGAGCCGGCGAGGATGCCGGGCAGGCTGAGCGGCAGGGTCACTTCGATGAACGCCCGCCACGGGCTGGCGCCGAGATTCTCCGCGGCCTGCTCCAGCCGCTCATCGATGCGGCCGATCACCCCGGTGAGGGTCAGCACCATGAACGGCACGTAGATGTGGACGAGGCCGATGATGATGCCGGTTTCGTTGTACATCAGCTGCAGCGGCCTGGTGATCAGCCCGAACGAGGTCAGGATCTGGTTGATGACGCCCTTGTCGGACAGCAGCGTCATCCAGGCGAAGGTGCGCACGACGATGCCGGTCAGCATCGGTGCGAGCACCGCCATCAGCAGCAGCGCATGGCCGGTGCGGCTCCTGATCCGCGCCATCCAATGCGCCAAGGGATAGCCGATCACGAGCGCCGCCAGGGTGGTCCAGAGGCCGATCCGGATCGTGGTCCAGATCACCTCGAGATAATAGCTGTCGTTGCCCATGCGGGCGTAGTGCCTGGTCGTGAAGCCGACATTCGGCATGACCACGGGATTGCCGGTCAGCACGCTCATGACCGCCATCAGCCCGATCGGCAGAAAGAAGAACAGCGCGAACAGCAGCGCGCTTGGCAGGATCAACAGCGCAAGGCTGTTGACGCGCGGCGCACTGCTGGCTGGCATCAGGACGCCAGTCCGGTCAGCTGCTCGATGGTCTGGCCCAGCGGATCGCCGGTCATGCGCCGGAGCTTGCCGGCCATCGCGCCGAGCTCGCGGCGGACATTGGCGCGTTCGAGCTCGGTCGTCGCCTGCACCGAATAGGAGATGGCAATGCCGATCAGCTCACCGCTCTCGCCGCTCGCCAGCGCAAAGCCCTGCGAGCCGACGCCCTCGATCGCCTCGTCGGCGGCATCGGAGACGCCGGTGCGGCGGATCTCGTTCAGCCGCGCCATCAGCTCGGTGAAGTTCTGCGGCGAGTTGGCGGGGACCTTGGGATAGTCGAGCGGCACGCGGGCGCGGATGTCCTGATCCGACAGGCGCGCCAGCATCGCGCGGCCGTTGGAGGTCACGATCGCCGGCGTGCGCTGTCCGGGCGGGTTGACCACGCGTAGCGGGTTCGAGCCGGGCACGATGCGCAGCACGACCTGCTGATAGCCGTCGAGCACCGCGATGTAGCCGGTGTGGCCGGTGCGCGCGCAGACGTCGCGCAGCTCGCGCTCGGCCGTGGCGAGCAGGTCGTCATGGGCGCGATGCAGCCGTCCCAGCTCGAAGGTGAGCAGGCCGGGGCGGTAGCGGCGGGTGTGCGGGTCCTGCTCCAGCAGGCCGCAATCGCGCAGCGAACGGAGCAGGCGCGAGGTCGAGCTCTTCGGCTTGCCGGTCAGAACCTGCACGTCGGCAAAGGAGAGGTCCGGTCGCGAGGTCGAAAAGCAGCGCAGGATGTCGATGGCGTTGGTCAGGGCGCTCATGATGATACCGTTTGTTCCATTTTTTGGAACGTAGTCCCAAATTCTAGAAGCGGCAAGGTGTCTGCCGCAAGGCGAAAATACTGGCAAGGCGATGCCCGAATGCGCGTCAGGGTGGTGGTCGCGGCGCCGGACGCTGGGAGAGCATCGTCATTCTCAGTGCGACGCGCTGGAGCGGATGCGGCCGACGGCGGCATCGACGCCGGTCCAGGCCGGCTTGTCCGGGGCAAACTGGCCGCGGAGGTAGGAGACGAGATCGGCGACCTGCGTGTCGCCCAGATGGTCCTTGAACGCCGGCATGTAGCCGAGATCGGACGAGGCCGGCTTCATGACGCCGTGCAGGATCACCTGGATCAGATTGTCGGGCGTTGCGCTGTGCAGGCTGCTGTTGAGCGCGAGCGAGGGCCGGCTGCCGAACAGCGGCAGGCCGCCGACCTCGTGACACACGGCGCAGGCGCCGAGATAGAGCCGGGCGGCCGGCGACGATGCCGAGGTCACCTTGGTGCGTGCTTCGAGCTCGGCGGCCATCGCCTCCAGCTTTGCGGTCTCGGGTGAGGGCGCCTGGAAGGAGGCGAGATACGTCGCCATGGCCTGGATGTCGGCATCCGGCAGCCTCGCGAGATCCTTGACGATCGGCGCCATGGGACCGGCGGCGACGCCATGGAAGCGCGACTGGCCGGAGCGCAGATAGGTGTAGAGCTCGTGCTCGGTCCACGGGATCGGCGCGGTCGAGAGCGCGGTCAGCGGCGGCGCTTCCCAGCCGTCGGCAAAGCCGCCCGCGAGATGGGCGTTGCGTGGCTCGGCGCCGAGCGCGTTGCGCGGCGAGTGACAGGCGCTGCAATGGCCGAGGCTCTCGATCAAATAGAAGCCGCGATTCCATTGCTCCGATTTGGTCGGATCGGGTTTGAACGGCTGCGTGCTGTGAAACAGCGCATTCCATCCGGCCACCAGAGGCCGAAAATTGAACGGAAAACGCAGCGCATTCTCCGGCGCCTGCTGCCGCACCGGCGCTTGCGCCATCAGATAGGCGTAGAGCGCCTGCAGGTCTGCATCATCGGTGCGCGCGAAATGCGTGTAGGGGAAGGCGGGATAGAGCTGCCGGCCGTCGCGGTGCACGCCCTCGCGCATGGCGCGCTCGAAGGCGGGATAGGACCACGCGCCAATGCCAGTGTCGACATCGGGCGTGATGTTGGTGCTGAAGAGCGTGCCGAACGGCGTCTCCAGCGCGCGGCCGCCGGCATTGATCAGGCCGCCATCCGCGGTGTGGCAGACCGCGCAATTGCCGAGTGCCGCGAGCGCCTCGCCGCGCGCGATCGTCGCCGCGGAATAGACCGAGGGATCGGGACGCGCGATCGGAGCGATGGCACGCCAGGGCAGCACGGCTGTCGCGACGCCGATCGCAGCGGCGCAGGCGGCGACAGCGCTGGCGACGAGGCCGCCACGTTTGGCGAACGGTTTGATCCATGTCGCCGTTGGCTTGTTCGGTGCTGGAAGGGGCTGGGGCTTTGCCGGCTCGACCTGTTCGCCGCGGAGACCGTTGAGAATGCGCTCCGGCGTGAACGGCGGCTCGCGGAAGCGCACGCCGGTGGCATCATAGATCGCGTTGGCGATCGCGGCGGCGCTTGGCACCGACGCCGACTCGCCGACGCCGAGCGGCGGCTGATCCGGCCGCGGTAGCATCAGCACGTCGATCTTGGGCACGTCGGGGAAGGTGATGATGGGATAGGCGCCCCATTCCCGCGCCGCGACCTTGCCGCGTGCGAAGGGGATCTCCTCCATCAGTGCGCGGCTGGTCGACTGGATGACGTTGCCTTCGATCTGGTGGCGCACGCCGTCCGGATTGATCATCAGGCCGGAATCCTGACCGGCGACGACACGGGTGACGCTGACGTCTCCGGTCGTCGTATTCACCGCGACGTCGGCGATCCAGGCCGACCATGCCGCGCCATAGCCGGGAAACTTGCTGTGAACATAGAGCGCGTAGGCAAAGCCGCGGCCGTGCACGACGCCATTCTCGGGCGTCTTCTCTTCCCGCACCGGGCGCGGCGTCCAGCCGGCGCGCTCGGCGACTGCATTCACGAGATCGCGCGCGCGCTCATCCTTCAGATAGCGCAGCCGGTATTCGATCGGGTCGACGCCGGCTTCGGCCGCGAGCTCGTCGATATAGGACTCATGCGCGAAGGTGTTCGGCAGCGCCGAGACGCCACGGATCCAGGATGCGCGGACGATCGGCGCCATGTCATGCGCCGTCACGCGCATATGGTCGTAATCGTAAGGCGGGATCGCGGTGCGGTCACCCATCTCGAAGATGGCCGGCTCCGGTGCGACGCGGCCGGTGAGCAGCAAGGCCAGGGTCGGCGCGCCGTTCGACGGATAGCGGGTGGCGAACTCATAGGCCGCGACCGAGCCGTCGGCCGTGAGGCCGCCATTGACGTCCATCAGTTGCGCTGTGCCCTTGGGCTCCCACAGATGCTCCTGCTCACGCGTCAGCTGCACGCGCACGGGGCGGCCGACCGCGCGGGACAGCAGCAGCGCATCGGCGGTGACGTCGTCGGCGCAGTTGCGGCCGTAGCAGCCGGCAGCCTCCAGCCGGATCAGCTCGATCTGATCCTCAGGGCAGTCGATCAGCTTGGCGAGATCAGTGCGCAGGATGTGCGGGTTCTGCGTGCCCGAATAGATGCGGATCTCTCCGTCGCGATAGTCAGCCACCGCGCAGGACGGTCCGATCGAGCCGTGCATCTGATAGGGCCAAAGATAAGTCCGCCGCATCGGCTTGGCGGCGCCCGCAATCGCGGCATCGACATCGCCCTTGTCGAGCAGCCGGCGCGGTTCGGACGGATTGGCGCGCAGCGCGTTCTCGACATCGTCGAGATCGCGCAAGGTCGGCACCGGCTTCCAATTCACCTTCAGCCGCTCGGCGGCGAGTGCCGCATTCTCCTCGCGGTCGGCAACGACACCGATGAAGTCACCGATCACGACGACATCGACCAGCCCCGGGATGTCGCGCACCGAATCTTTGTCAACGCCAACGAGGCTGGTGCCGATGAAGGGGCCGGCATCGACGCCGACATAAGGAGGGCGGACGACGCGGCCGTGCAACATGCCGGGAACGCGAACGTCGTGCACGTAAGTGAGCTCGCCGGTCGCCTTCGCCGGCAGATCGACGCGCGGCACCGAGCGGCCGACGACCTGGTAGTTGTCCACGGATTTGACGACGACGTCGTCGGCGAGCTCGAGGCGGATCGTATCGTCGCCGATCAGCTCGCCATAGCTGAGCACGCGATTGTCGGGACCGCGGACCAGCCCGTCCTCGATCGCGAGGTCTTGAACGGTGAGGCCCAGCTGTGTCGCGGCCCGTGCCAGCAGAAAGGCGCGCGCCTGTGCCGCGGCCTTGCGCAACGGCACGGCGGTGATCTGGATGGTCTCGCTCGCGATGGTCGCGCCCTGGTTCGGCACGATTGCGGTGTCGCCGAGCACGACGACCACCCGGGCGAACGACACGTCGAGCTCTTCTGCGACGATCTGTCCCAGCGCGGTGCGGATGCCGGTGCCGAGATCGACATGGCCGTTGAAGGCGGTGACGTCACCTGCCGCGGTGATTCTGATGAAGGTCTCGGATGGACCGCCGCCGACGTGGCGCTCAACGGTCAGTAAGCCGCGAAAATGACCAGCTGTGGTGGCGGCGCTATCAGCCATCAGTCCAGCGCCTCGAGCGTGTTGCCGGCAGCGCGCATCGCGGCGCGGAGGATTTCGACATGGGCGCCGCAGCGGCAGAGATTGTAGCGCAGCGCCTGCTTGATCTCGTCGAGCGACGGATCGGGCTTGATTTCGAGCAGCGCCTTGGTCGTCATGATCATGCCGTTGAGGCAGTAGCCGCATTGCGCGGCCTGCTCGGTGATGAAGGCCTGTTGGACGGGATCAGGCGTCTCGCGCGATCCCAGTCCTTCCAACGTGGTGACATCACGACCGATGCAGCCTTCGATCGGGATGACGCAGGAGCGGGCGGCGCGGCCGTCGATCAGCACCGTGCAGGCGCCGCATTCTCCAAGGCCGCAGCCGTATTTCGGACCGTTCAGAGCAAGGTCGTTGCGCAGCACATGAAGCAGGGGCGTATCCGCGGCGGCCGCGACGTCATGCGCCCGTCCATTCACAGTCAGCCGAATCGTTGCTGGCGTCATGCCCTTCTGCCGTCTGCTGTGATATCGTTAACGAAGTTGGGATCGTGATCGCCCCGGAACGTATCGTTTGTGTACTAACATGCAAGTGCCACGTTTCGTGTTGCAGTGCATGCACGATTTCTCGTCATTGTGCAGGGCAAACTGATCGTTTATCCGGCAATCGTGCTTTTCGTTCGCGGTGGCGCTTGACAGCCGGCGGAGGGGCGCGACATCATTCGTATACGAACGAATTGCCGCAGGCCGCGCCGGCGGCTGCCGCCACCTCCGCTTCAAGATGGGCTTCTCTGCATGGTGACTGAGACGGCGAGCGACGGTGCCGGGGACAAGATCCGCTGCGATGCCTGCCCGGTGATGTGCTACATCAAGCCCGGCGCGGCAGGCGCCTGCGACCGCTACGCCAATCAGGACGGTGTGCTGGTGCGGGTCGATCCGCATATCCTGCTGGAGCGCACGGTGTCGCATGGCGGCAAGCTGGTGCCGTTCCAGGCGAGCGGCGATTGGGACGGCAAGATCGTCCACCAGCCGGAACTGTTCGTGACCGCGATCGGGGCGGGCACCACCTATCCCGACTACAAGCCGGCGCCGTTCATCGTGTCGTCTGTGGTCGAGGGCGTCGACATGGTCACGGTGGTGACCGAGGGCATCTTCAGCTATTGCGGCGTCAAGGTGAAGATCGATACCGACCGCTATCTCGGCCCGGAGGCGGCGACGGTGCGTGCCGACGGCGAGGCGGTCGGTCACGTCACGACCAGCGAATACGGCTCGCAGATGCTGTCGCTCGGTGGCGTGCATCATCTCACCGGCGGTTCCAAGAAGGAGGGGCGCGTCACCTGTGACGCGCTGATGGACCTCAGCAACCGCAAGGCGGTCGAGCTCACCATCGACGGCGGCGCCAGCGTGATCGTGCAGGCGGGGCAGCCGCCGATCGTGAACGGCGTCAAGGAAGAGCGCATGCGCGTCGGCTGCGGCTCGGCGACGATCGGCATGTTCGCCAAGCAGTGGCAGGGCAAGGTCGACGAGGTCGTCGTGGTCGATGACCACATCACCGGCGTGCTGTCCGAGCATCAGGCCGGCAAGCTGCTCGATATTCCCGCCACCGGCATCAAGATGAAGGGCCGGCGCTCGACGCCGGGCCGCTACTTCCAGGTGGCGCAGCCCGGAACCGGCTGGGGCGGCACCGACATCTCCGATCCGCTCGCGATTCTCGGGCCGTTCGATCCGAAGACGGCGAAGCCGGGAACGACGCTGCTGATGGTGTCGACCACCGGCGAGCATGCCGGCTACTACGTGCTCGACGACGCCTTGAAGCCGGTCCAGCGCGACATGCCGCCGGAGCTGCAGTTCTCGGTCGAGCGCATCCAGGAGAATTGCGAGCCGGCACTGTGTACCGTGCTGTTCATGGCCGGCGCCGGCGGCTCCTTGCGCGCCGGCGTGACCGATAATCCGGTGCGGCTGACCCGTTCGGTGAAGGATGCGCTGACGCGGGTCACATCAGGCGGCGCGCCGGTCTATGTCTGGCCGGGTGGCGGCATCACCTACATGGTGGACGTCACGCAGATGCCGGCCGGCGCCTTCGGCTACGTGCCGACGCCGGCCCTCGTCGCGCCGATCGAGTTCACGATGACGCTGTCGGACTATGCGGCGCTCGGCGGCCACATGGACTACGTGCAGCCGCTCGACTCGCTGAAAGACGTCAGCAAGGACATCCGCCAGCTGCCATGGCCGGGGCAGGGCGCATGAGCCGGCAGCCACAGATCGCATTGTTGCCGGATCGGCGGCTGCATCTGCAGGATGGGCCGATCGATCTGATCATCGGGGCCGACGGCTCGGAGGCCGATATTCGTGAGGCCTATCGCGCCGCGGCGGAGCGTTTCACAGGTTTGCTCGATGAGCTCTGCGCAGAGCTGCCCGAATTGCGAAGGGCGGCGGATCCGGATCATCGCGCGCTGAAGGGTGTTGTAGCGCGGCGCATGCACGATGCGGTGGCGTCCTTTGCGCGCGAGACGTTCATCACGCCGATGGCGGCAGTGGCCGGGGCCGTGGCCGAGGAGATTCTCGGTGCCATGACGCGTACAGCGCGATTGACGCGCGCCTATGTCAACAATGGCGGCGACATTGCGCTTCATCTCCAGGATGCCGCGACGTTCAGCGTCGGGCTGATGGATCGGCCGGACAGCGAGGGCGTGCTGCGTCGGATGACGCTCCGCGCTGACGATGCGATCCGCGGCGTCGCCACGTCTGGCCGTCATGGCCGCAGCTTCTCGCTCGGCATCGCCGATGCGGTGACCGTGCTGGCGCGGAGCGCCGCACAGGCCGATGCCGCGGCGACCGTGATCGGCAATGCCGTCGATCTCCCCGGCCATCCCGCCGTTCTTCGCCGTCCCGCCTGCGAGCTGCAGCCGGACAGCGATCTCGGTCATCGGCTGGTCACGCGCGAGGTCGGAGACCTGAGCGATGCTGAGGTCGCGACCGCGCTGACTGCAGGCGAGCGATGTGCGCAAGCGTTGCTGTCGAACGGCCTGATCGAAGGCGCCGTGCTGCAGCTCTGCGGCACCATCTGCGTCGTCGGCGCGCGTCCGATCGAGATCGTTCGACCGCCCCAGTTGCGGGCGGCAGCCGCGTGAGGTTTGATGCATGATGGGCTGGAACATGAGGGACTGTCGACGATGAGCGCCGTCATCCGGAAGATCGTGACTGTGGTCGAGGAAGTCCATCAGGAGATGGGCAAGGCCGTCTCGCCGCCGACGCGGCGGGCTGCGGCGATTGCCGTGATCGAGAATCCGTTCGCCGGCCGCTACGTCGAGGATCTCTCGCCGCTGATCGCGATCGGCGAGGAACTCGGCGAGATGCTGGCCAGGCGCGCGGTGGCTGCGCTCGGCATCGAGGGGCCGGCGGCGCATAGCTATGGCAAGGCCGCGGCCGTCGGCAGCGACGGCGAGCTCGAGCATGCGGCGGCGATCCTGCATCCGAAGATGGGCGCGCCGGTGCGCAAGGTGCTCGGCAAGGGCGCGGCGCTGATCCCGTCGTCGAAGAAGCGCGGCGGCGTCGGCTGCACGCTCGACATTCCGCTCGGGCACAAGGACGCGGCCTTCGTGCGCAGTCATTTCGACGGCATGGAGGTGCAGATCAACGATGCGCCTCGCGCGAACGAGATCATGGTCGCTCTCGCCGTGACCGACAGCGGCCGTCCCTTGCCAAGGGTCGGCGGGCTCACGGTCGCCGAGATCAAGGGCGACGACGGGTTGCGATAGTTCGAACGGTCTACGCGAATTCGAGACAACATGGAGGCTAAGGGAATGCAACGGAGAACGATGCTTGCGGCAGGCCTGGGCCTTGCCGTCGCCGGACTGATGGGCACGGCGCGTGCCGAGGACGTCATCAAGATCGGCGAGATCAACAGCTATTCGCTGCTGCCGGCGTTCACCGAGCCCTATCGCAAGGGCTGGCAGCTCGCGGTCGAGGAGGTCAATGCGGCCGGCGGCATCAACGGCAAGAAGCTCGTCGTCGTTTCCAAGGACGACAGCGGCAAGCCGGCTGACGCGCAGACCGCGGCCAACGAGCTGGTGTCGAGCGAGAACGTCGCGATGCTCGCCGGCACGTTCCTGTCGAACATCGGTCTCGCCGTTAGCGACTTCGCCAACCAGAAGAAGGTGTTCTTCCTGGCGGCCGAGCCGCTGACCGACGCCATCACCTGGTCGAAGGGCAACAAATACACCTTCCGCTTGCGGCCCTCCAACTACATGCAGGCCGCGATGCTGGTCGAGGAGGCCGCCAAGCTTCCCGCCAAGCGCTGGGCCACGATTGCGCCGAACTACGAATATGGCCAGTCGGCGGTCGCCGTCTTCAAGAAGCTGCTCTCGGAGAAGCGCCCGGACATCCAGTGGGTCGACGAGCAGTGGCCGCCACAGGGCAAGATCGATGCGGGTCCGGTGGTGCAGGCCGTCGCCGCCGCCAATCCGGAAGCGATCCTCAACGTCACCTTCGGCGCCGACCTCGTCAAGCTGGTCCGCGAGGGCAACACGCGCGGCCTGTTCAAGGACCGCAAGGTCGTCAGCTTCCTGACCGGCGAGCCGGAATATCTCGATCCGCTCAAGGAGGAGACGCCGGAAGGCTGGATCGTCACCGGCTATCCCTGGTACTCGATCAAGACCCCGGAGCATGACGCGTTCCTGAAGGCCTATCAGACCAAGTACAACGACTATCCGCGGCTCGGCTCGATCGTCGGCTACCAGACCATCAAGTCGGCCGCCGCCATTCTCGCCAAGGCCGGCTCGACCGACACCGACAAGCTGATCGTCGCTGCCGAGGGTCTCTCGGTGCCGTCGCCGTTCGGCGAGATCACCTTCCGCAAGATCGATCACCAGTCGACGCTCGGTGCTTATGTCGGCAAGACCGCGCAGAAGGACGGCAAGGGCATCATGGTCGACACCGTCTACCGCAAGGGCTCGGACTATCTGCCTGGTGACGAAGAGGTCGGCAAGCTCCGGCCGAAGGACTGATCCACACCTTCCTGCCTCCTCCTCCCGCGGGGGAGTGCGGGCGGGGTGAGGGAGCGCGACGCCTGATCTACAGGTTCGGGCCGAGATCCCTCACCCCACGCTTGCGCGCCGGCTCTCATGCTCGAGAGCAAGAGCGCCGACGCGGCTCATTCGACACCGACGACCTCCCTCACGCGGACCGCCCATGGCCTTCTATTTCGTCCAGTTCCTGACCGGCCTTGCCAGTGCAGCTTCGCTGTTCCTGGTGGCGTCGGGACTGTCGATCATCTTCGGCGTCACCCGCATCGTGAATTTCGCCCATGGCGCATTCTACATGCTCGGCGCCTATGTGGCGTTCTCGCTGACGGAGCGGCTGTCCGGCGCATTCGGCTTCTGGGGCAGCATCGTCGTCGCGGCCGTCGTTGTGGCTGCGATCGGCGTGTTCGTCGAGATGGTGCTGCTGCGCCGGATCTATCATGCACCGGAGCTGTTTCAGCTGCTCGCCACCTTCGGCCTGACCTTGATGGTCGAGGATCTCGTGGTCCTGATCTGGGGCCCGGATGACCTGGTCGGCCGCCGCGCGCCCGGCTTCAAGGGCGCCGTCGACTTCTTCGGACAGAACATTCCGAGCTACGACCTCTTCCTGATCGCGCTCGGCCCGATCGTGCTCGGTGCGCTGTGGCTGCTGTTCCAGCGCACACGCTGGGGCATCCTGGTGCGCGCGGCGACGCAGGACCGCGACATGGTCGCGGCGCTCGGCGTCAATCAGAAATGGCTGTTCACGTCGGTGTTCGCGCTCGGCGTCTTCCTGGCCGCGCTCGGCGGCGCGCTGCAGATTCCGCGCGATGCGGTCCACCACGCGATGGACCTGCGCATCATCGTCGAAGTGTTCGTCGTGGTCGTGATCGGCGGCCTCGGCAGCATCCTCGGCGCCTTCGTCGCGGCCGTGCTGGTGTCCGAGCTCAACGCCTTCGGCATCCTCGTTTTCCCGACCATCTCGCTGATCCTGGTGTTCCTGGTGATGGCCGTCGTGCTGGTCGTGCGGCCCTGGGGCCTGTTCGGCAAGAAGGAAGCACCGGCGCGCCGCACGCCCGGCCTGACCGTGATTCCCTGGCGTCCGCTGTCGTCGGTCGAGCGCCTGGCGTCGCTGGCCGCGCTGGCGTTCGCGGCGATGCTGCCTTTCGTCAGCGGCAACTACGCGTTGAACGTCGGCGCCGAGATCGCGATCTTCGTGATCTTTGCGGCGTCGCTGCATTTCCTGATGGCGGTGGGCGGGCTCGCCTCGTTCGGCCACGCCGCCTATTTCGGCCTCGGCGCCTATGGCGTCGCGTTCCTCGCCAAGATCGCGGGCCTGCCGATGATCGTCTGCCTGCTGCTCGGACCCCTGCTCGGCGCGGCGGGGGCGGCGGTGTTCGGCGCCTTCGCCGTGCAGCTCTCCGGCGTGTACTTCGCGATGCTGACGCTCGCCTTCGCCCAGATCGTCTGGTCGATCGCCTTCCAATGGGTCGCGGTCACCGGCGGCGACAACGGCATTCTCGGGCTCTGGCCGGAAAAATGGGCGGCCTCGCCGTCGCATTTCTATTGGCTGGCGCTCGGCGTTTCAGCCGTCGTCGTCAGCGCGCTGCGCCTGATCACCTTCTCGCCGTTCGGCTACGCGCTGCGCGCGATGCGCGACTCGCCGCTGCGCAGCGAGTCGATCGGCATCAACGGCAAACGCATCCAATGGACGGCCTTCATCATCGCCGGCACCACGGCCGGCATCGGTGGCGCGCTGTTCGCCTATCTCAAGGGCAGCGTCTTCCCTGACAATATGGGCATCTCGCTGTCGGTCGACGCGCTGGTCATGGTGCTGCTCGGCGGCGTCGAGACGGTGCCCGGCGCGATCTTCGGCGCCATCGTCTACAAGGCGCTCAACATCTGGCTGGTCAGCCAGACCGATCTCTCCAAGCTCGTGCTCGGCATCTTCATCGTGCTGATCGTCGTCGTATTTCCCAAGGGCATCGTCGGCGTGGTCGAGAGCGTCATGCACCGGCGGCGTACGGCGGCGCCGAAAGCCGCTCCGCTGTCGGCCAAGATGGAGGGCGCACAATGAGCCTCGGCGTGTCCCTGCTCGCGGTCGAAGGCCTGTCGAAATCCTATGGCGGCATTCACGCCGTCCGCAGTGTGTCGTTCATGCTGCAGGCCGGTGAGATCCTGGCGCTGATCGGTCCGAACGGTGCGGGCAAGAGCACCTGCTTCGACATGCTGAATGGCCAGAACGTGCCGGACAGTGGCCGCATCACGGTCATGGGCGAGGAGACCACCGGGCGCAAGCCGCGCGACGTGTGGCGGCTCGGGGTCGGACGCACCTTCCAGATCACCGCGACCTATCCGACCATGACCGTGCGCGAGAACATCCAGGTCGCGCTGGTCTCGCATCATCGCCGCCTGTACGATTTGTGGAGCCCGATGATCGGAATCGAACGCGGCGAGGCTGATCGCCTGCTCGATCTCGTCGGCATGGCCGGCTACGCCGAGCGGCCCTGCGGCGAGCTCGCCTATGGCGACCTCAAGCGGCTGGAGCTTGCGATCGCGCTGGCCAATCATCCTAAGCTGCTCCTGATGGACGAGCCGACCGCCGGCATGGCGCCGCGCGAGCGCGTCGAGCTGATGCGGCTGACCGCCAAGATCGCTCGCGAGCAGTCGATCGGCGTGCTGTTCACCGAGCACGACATGGACGTCGTGTTCGAGCATGCCGACCGCATTCTCGTGCTCAATCGCGGCAGCCTGATCGCGCAGGGCTCGCCCGCCGAGGTGCGCGCCAACCGCGAGGTGCAGGCGATCTATCTCGGCGAAGGCCTGCTGTATGATGCACGGCATCGCGAGGGAGCCCCGGCATGAAGCTGTCCGTCGCCAATCTCAACAGTCACTACGGCCCGGCGCATATCCTGTTCGACATCGGCCTGGAGGTCGGCGAGGGCGAGGTGGTGGCGCTGCTCGGGCGCAACGGCGCCGGCAAGTCGACCACGTTCCGCTCGATCGTCGGCCTCGTCGCGCTGCGCGAGGGCCAGATCATGTTCGAAGGCAAGGACATCTCGACGGCGCCGACCCATGAGATCGTGCGAAGCGGTCTCGGCTACGTTCCCGAAGAGCGGCGCATCTTCACTGATCTCACGGTCGAGGAAAATCTCGAGGTCGGGCGGCAGAAGCCGCGGCCGGGCGCGCCGCAATGGACGCGCGAAAAGCTGTATCAGCTGTTTCCAAATCTCGGCGAGATGAAGAACCGGCCGGGCGGCCGCATGAGTGGCGGCGAGCAGCAGATGCTGACGATCGCGCGCACCCTGATGGGCAATCCGTCGCTGGTGCTGCTGGACGAGCCGTCGGAAGGCCTGTCGCCGAAGATCGTCGAGCAGATGGTCGACGCCATCCTGGCCATGAAGACGGCCGGCGTCTCGCTGGTCGTCTCCGAGCAGAACCTGCATTTCGCCAAGCTGATCTCGGATCGGGCCTACATCATCGAGCGCGGCCGTATCTGCTTCGAAGGCACCATGGCCGAGCTCGATGCGCGGCCCGACATCCGCGACGCGCATCTGTCGATCTGAGGCGAGGAAAGATATGGCCAAGAGCGCCACGCTGAAGCGATCGGCAAAAGCGGCGACAAAGACTGCGCTGAAGCCGGCGGCCAAGGCCGCCGTGAAGGCCGCGGCCAAGCCCGCGAAAACAAACTACGTGCTGGACGACCAGATCGGCTTCATCCTGCGCCAGGTCTGGCAGCGCCACACCATGATCTTCGCGCGCGACATCGGTAGCAACCTGACGCCGACGCAATGGGCCGCGCTGTCGAAGCTGGTCGAGACCGGGCCATGCTCGCAGAATCAGCTGGGACGTTTCACCGCGATGGACGTCGCCACCATCAAGGGCGTGATCGACCGGCTGACCGCGCGCGGCCTCACCGAGACCAGCTCGGATCCGCAGGACGGGCGCCGGCTGCTCGTCAGCCTGACCCGCGCCGGCCAGCAGCTCGCAGAAAAGACCGCGCCGCTGGCACTCGCCATCTCCAAGGAAACGCTGGCGCCACTGGATGCCAAGGAGCGCGAGACGCTGCTGGGGTTGTTGAGCCGGCTGCGGTAGCTCCAAACTCGCTGTCATTCCGGGACATCGCGAAGCGATGGGCCCGGAATCCATAACCACGATCGTGAGTATGGATTCCGGGCTCGTGCTACGCACGCCCCGGAATGACGGCGGAAAGAGCCATGTAGCACACGCAAATTGTGCCGACTTGCGCGATTTCTCTGATTGCCACCAATCTCACCGCGTCATTGCGAGGCGCTCTTGCGCCGAAGCAATCCAGAGTCGCACGCGCGGCCCTGGATTGCTTCGCTGCGCTCGCAATGACGGCAGAGAGAGCGAACCTACTTCGCCACGATCTCCGGGATCCTCGTCGCTGGCGGCGTGTTGCGGCTGCGC
Organism: Bradyrhizobium sp. SSBR45G; assembly: GCF_030159255.1. Lineage (GTDB taxonomy): Bacteria > Pseudomonadota > Alphaproteobacteria > Rhizobiales > Xanthobacteraceae > Bradyrhizobium. The sequence goes on from NZ_BSCT01000040.1 coordinate 24,222, forward strand.
TGGGTGCGGACGATGCCGTCGATGATGGTCATGCCGATGCCCGGGAGGTCGCCGAGCTGGACGCTGTCGAGCAAGGTGGTGGCCGGCGAGTGCTGCGCCTTGTCCATGATGACGAAATCGGCGGAGCGGCCGATTTCGATCAGGCCGCAATCGAGCTCGCGCATCCGCGCGGTGTTGCCGGTGGCGAAGCAGAACGCGAGCTCGGCCGGCACGTCGCCGAGCGAGGACAGCAGCGAGACCATGCGCAGGATGCCGAGCGGCTGCACGCCGGAGCCGGCCGGCGCGTCGGTGCCGAGGATGACGCGGTGGAGCTCGTTCATCTCGCGCGCGGTGCGCAAGGTGAACAGCGCCGAGCGCTCATTGCCGTTGTGAACCAGCTCGAGCCCGGCCTTGCAGCCCTCGCAGATGCAGCGGATCTGGTCGTCGGGCAAAGCGGTGTGGCCGCCATTGATGTGCCCGATCACGTCGGTGCCGGCTTCCAGCACCACGTCCTTGTCGATCAGGCCGGAGCCGGGGATCGAGGGGCCGCCGGTGTGGATGGTGCTCTGAATGCCGTATTTGCGCGCCCATCCGACCATCTTGCGCGCGGTCGGGCCGTCCTTGACGCCGCCGAGGCCGACCTCGCCGAGCAGCTTGACGCCGGCCGCGGCGAGCTCCTTGAAATCGTCCTCGACCATCTCGCATTCGATCACGGGCGCGCCGGCATGCACCTTCACGCCGCCGGGGCGGAGCGTCCAGAACGCGCGCTGCGCGAAGATCGCCATCGCCTTCAGCCCGACCACGTCGCGCGGACGGCCGGGCATGTGCACCTCGCCGGCCGAGATCATCGTGGTGACGCCGCCATGCAGGTAGGAGTCGATCCAGTTGGTCTGGTTCTGCCGCGGCGTCCAGTCGCCCGCGACGGGGTGGACATGACTGTCGATCAGGCCCGGCGCCACTGTCGTGCCGTGGGCGTCGACGATCGTGGTTGCGCCTTCGGTGTCGACGTCCTTGAAACGGCCGATCGCGGTGATCTTGCCGTTCTCGGCAACGATGGTGTCGGCATCCAGGATCGGCCGTTCCATGGCGCCGGACAGCATCAGGCCGATGTTGCGGATCACCAGCTTGCTGGGACCGGTTGCTTGCGGCGCGTCATGGGCCATCGGGATGTCCTTCTCTCCTGGCGAAGCATTTTGCGGCAGTTTGCGCCCGCACGCGGCGCAGCATCAAGCCGGTTTTGGTCATTCGTACACGAATGATATCGGTCAGCAAGCGGCGGACTTGCACGAAGATGAGGCGCGGGCTGCCTGTATCGGGTTCACGGGCCTCATGGTTCGAGACCCGCCGCGATCGACGACGCTACCTCGAATTGACAGAATGGGCGCGGCGCTCCTCACCATGAGGGGCGGGTTCTGAGATCGGCACAGCAGGTTGGCCATCAGCCGCGTGTTCATGGAGAGGGTCTGATGGCTCGCCAAGTGCTAGAACCTCGTCCTGAGGAGCCCGCCGGAGGCGGGCGTCTCGAAGGACGGCCAAGCATGAGGTCTGACTCAACTCCGCCGAAGAGACCAGTCTACCGCAGCGTCGGGATGTAGAACGCCTGGCGGAAATAGGAGCGGAACACCTCCATGGCCGGCGTGAACTCGATATTCCGTCGCCAGGCGAGGCCGACATCCATGGCGGGCACGGGATCGCTGAGCACGATGGTCTCGATCCGCTTGCCTTCCAGCGACCAGGGCCGCAGCACCATGTCGGAGAGGATCGCAACGCCCTGGCCGTTGGCGACCATCGAGCGAACGGCTTCGACCGACGAGGTGCGCAGCACGACGTTGGGCTGGAACGCGGTCTTGCTCCAATATTTCAGCGAGGTGTGCGCGGCCTCGTCGACGGTCAGCATGATGTAGGGCTCGGCGGCGACATCCTTCAGCGAGACGGATTCGCGCTGCAGCAGCGGATGTTTCGACGGCACCCACAGCCGCCGGCGTGAGCCGATCAGCGTTTCCATGGTGAGATCCGGATTCTGCACGTTCGACGTCAGCAGCACCGCGATGTCGTAGCGGTTCGACAGCAATCCTTCCTCGATGGCCTCGCGCGTCAGCTCGAACAGCTGGATGTTGAGGCGCGGGTAATGGCGCTTCAGCCGCTCGAGATGGTTGGGCAGGAAGTAGCCGATGACCGTGTAGGTCGCCGCGACCGTGAGGCTGCCTTCGACATCGCCGGCGGGTACGCGCAGCGAGGTCGCTTCCTCGACCTTGTTGAGGATGTCGTAGGCATGAAACAGGAACTGCCGTCCGATCGGCGTCAGCTCCATGCCCTGCGGCGAGCGGCTGAACAGCTCGGCGCCGACGATCTCCTCGAGCTCCTTGATCGAGGTGGTGATCGCCGACTGCGAGATCGACAGCGCCGTCGCGGCCTGGGTGATCTGCCCCTGCTCGGCGGTGGCGACGAAATAGCGGATCTGGCGCAGGCTGATGGCCACACAAAACTCCATTCAACGATCAGAATATAGAGCCATTCCCATTCTTAAAAAGCAAATCGAATATTCCTTGTGCACGCTGCATCGCAAACGGGCGGCAGCATTATCGAAGAAAATTCAAAAGCTTGTGGGAGTTAGGCGCGCAAATGGTGTTCAACGGCCAATCTAAAAAAGAGAAAATGAGTTTCCAACAATAATAATTTTCAATGGAAGGCTGTGCCCCTAACGTCCAGCTCCGCCGCCCCGCCGTTGTCAGCGCGACGGGACGGCGCCAGGTGAGGGGAGCATCCGTGCCGGTCAAGACTGTCGATATCAATTGCGATCTGGGCGAAGCGTTCGGCTCCTGGCGGCTGAGCGACGCCGAGGATGCCAAGCTGATGGAGCTGATCAGCTCGGCGAACATCGCCGCCGGCTTCCATGCCGGCGACCCCAATTTGATGGACACCACGGTGCGGCTCGCCACCCAGCATGGCGTCGGCATCGGGGCGCATCCCGGCTATCGCGATCTCCAGGGTTTTGGCCGCCGCCGCATCGACGGTTCGGCCGACGAGCTGATCAACGACATCGTCTACCAGGTCGGCGCCATCCGGGAGTTCGCGCGGCGCCATGGCGGCACCCTGCAGCACGTCAAGCCGCATGGCGCGCTCTACATGGAGCTCGCCGCCAACGAGCAATTGTCGCGCTCCTTCATCAAGCTGATGCGCACGGTGGCGCCGAACTCGTTCGTGTTCTGCATGGACATCTCGGTGACCTACCGGGTCGCCATCGAGGCGGGGCAGCCGGTCATCCGCGAGTTCTATGCCGACCGTGACTACGACCGCTCCGGTTCGATCGTGTTCACCCGTCACGGCATGAAGCTCGATCCGCAGGGCGTGGCCGACAAGGTGCTGCGCGCCTGCCAGACCGGCAAGGTGCGCACCATCGATGGCGACGACATCGACGTCGCCTTCGAGTCGATCTGCTTTCATTCCGATACGCCGGGCGCCTTCGAGATCGCGAGCGCCATGCGCCAGACGCTGATCGCCCATGGCATCCGCATCGCGCCCGTCTCCGACATCGTTCCCCAGAAACCGCAAACCGAAGCCTGACCATGAGCACAGAGATCAAATCCCCGCTGCCTGGCGTGTTCTACCGCAAGCCGTCGCCGGAGAGCGCACCGTTCAAGAACGACGGCGACAGTGTCGCGGCTGATGACGTCATCGGCCTCGTCGAGGTGATGAAGTCGTTCCACGAGGTCAAGGCCGGAATCGCCGGCACCGGCATCCGCTTCGTGATCGACGACGCCGATGCCGTGATGGCCGGCCAGGTGATCGCCGAGGTCCAGGCATGACCTTGCGCTCGGTCCTGATCGCCAACCGGGGCGAAATCGCGGTGCGGATCATCCGCGCGGCGAAGGCGCTCGGCCTGCGCACCGTGCTCGCGCACAGCACCGCGGACAAGGAGTCGCTCGCCGCGGATCTCGCCGACGAGACGATCGAGATCGGGCCGCCGGCCGCCAAGAAATCCTATCTCAACATCGAGGCCGTCGTGAACGCGGCCAAGTCAGCCAAGGTCGATGCCGTCCATCCCGGCTACGGCTTTCTCGCCGAGAATGCCGAATTCGCCGACGCGGTGACCGCGGCCGGCATCATCTTCGTCGGCCCGAGCGCGGAGGCGATCCGGCTGCTCGGCGACAAGGTGATGGCGCGCCAGGTCGCGGCGCTCGCGGGTGTGCCGACGGTGCCGGGATCGGATGGTCGCGTCACCGATCTCGCTGCGGCGATCGCCATCGCGACGCGGATCGGCTTCCCCGTCATGATCAAGGCCGCGGCCGGCGGCGGCGGGCGCGGCATCCGCATCGTCGGCGATGCCGACGAGTTCGCGCGGCAGTTCCCGCAGGCCTCCAGCGAGGCAGCCGCCGCTTTCGGTGATGGTGGGCTCTACATCGAGAAGGTCATCGAGCGGGCGCGCCATGTCGAGGTGCAGATCATCGGCGACGGCGACAACGTCGTGCACTGCTATGAGCGCGAGTGCTCGCTGCAGCGGCGGCGCCAGAAGGTCTGGGAAGAGGCCCCGGCCGTCGGTCTGCCGGACGACGTCCGCCTGCGGCTCTGCGCCAGCGCTGTCGCGCTCGGCCGCGCCGTCGGCTACAGCGGCGCCGGCACGGTCGAATATCTCTACGACGATGCGACGAACCAATTCTACTTCATCGAGGTCAACACCCGCATCCAGGTCGAGCATCCCGTCACCGAGATGATCACCGGCCTCGACCTTGTGCAGGAGATGCTCAGAATCGCCGGTGGCGCGAAGCTGTCCGTGAGCCAGGACGACGTCCGCATCCAGGGCCATGCCATCGAGTGCCGGATCAATGCCGAGGATCCGTACAAGGGATTCATGCCGGCGCCCGGCACCATCGAAACGCTGGTGGTGCCGGAGGGCGAGGGCATCCGGTTCGACACGCTGCTGTTCGCAGGCTACGCCGTGCCGCCGTTCTACGACTCGCTGCTCGGCAAGCTGATCGTCCACGGCCACGACCGCGCCGACTGCCTCGCGCGCCTTCGCACCGCGCTCGACGGCCTCGTGATTTCAGGCATTCCGACCACCATCCCGCTGCATGCCGCGCTCGCCCGCGATGCCAGCGTCGCGGACGGCCGCACCCATACCCGCTTCCTCGAGCCATGGCTCGAGACCGATTTCGCGCAGCTTGCCCGTGCCAGGGAGAATGCCTGATGACGACCCGCTATTCGTTCGGGGGTGACGAGCATCTCTTCGTCGAATGCGACGAGGCGATGTCGCTCGACGCCTTCTTCAAGAGCCTGTCGATGACCAATGCGATCCGCGATGCCGGCATCAAGGGCGTCACGGAGATCTGCCCGGCCAACGCCTCGTTCCAGATCAAGTTCGATCCCGATTTGATCAAGCCGAACGACATCCTGAAGGAGGTGCAGGGCATCGAGAGCGCGGCGGCCAAGACCGAGCCTGTCATCAGGACCCGCATCATCGAGATCCCGGTGTTCTATCAGGACCCGTGGACCTACGAGACCCTGATGCGCTTCCGCGAGCGGCACCAGGACCCGACCGCGACCGACCTCGAATATGCCGCCCGCGTCAACGGCCTCGCCGATGTCGACGCCTTCATCAAGGCGCATAGCGACTCGCCCTGGTTCGTCTCGATGGTCGGCTTCGTTGCCGGCCTGCCGTTCATGTATCAGATGGTGGAGCGCCAGAAGCAGCTCGAAGTGCCGAAATATCTGCGCCCCCGCACCGACACGCCGAAGCTGACGATCGGCCATGGCGGCTGCTTCTCCTGCATCTATTCGGTGCGCGGCGCCGGCGGCTATCAGATGTTCGGCATCACGCCGATGCCGATCTTCGATCCCGAGCAGAGCATTTCCTATCTGCGCGACTTCATGGTGTTCTTCCGTCCGGGCGACATCGTCAAGTTCAAGCCGATCAAGCAGGACGAATACGACCATGCGCTGGGCGAGGTCGCATCCGGCCGCTTCGCGCCGCTGATGCGCGACGTCACCTTCGACTTCCGTGACTTCCAGAAGGACATGACCGGCTACAACGCCAAGCTGGAAGGAGCGCTGGCATGACCATCAAGGTGCTTCATCCGGGCCTGTCGACCACGGTGCAGGACCTCGGCCGCCCCGGCTACTTCCATCTCGGCATTCCCGTCGGCGGTGCGATGGACCGGCTTGCGCTCCGCGCAGCCAATCTGCTGGTCGGCAATGATGAGGGCGCGGCGTGCCTGGAGGCTGTCTTCATCGGCCCGCAGCTGGAATTCACGGCGCCGACGCGCATCGCCGTCACCGGCGCCGAGATGCCGATCAAGCTCGACGGCGTCGAGCAGCCGGGCTGGACCGCGCTCGAGGTCAAGGCCGGGCAGGTGCTCAGCTTCGACTATCTGAAGAGCGGCGCGCGCATCATCATTGCGGTCGCCGGCGGCATCGACGTGCCCCTGGCGCTCGGCAGCCGCTCGACCTATCCGATCGGCGCACTCGGCGGCTTCAAGGGCCGCCCGATTGCGGCCGGAGACGAACTGCCGGTCGGAGCCGCCGCGAGTGGCAAGGCTGGGGTGAGCGTGCCCGAGGCGCTTCGCCGCAAGCCCGGCCATCCGGCCGAGCTGCGCGTGCTGCCGGGGTTGTACTGGCACCGCATCCTTCCCGAATCGCAAGCGAGCTTCTTCGCCGACCAGTGGAAGGTCGCGCCGGAGGCCGACCGCATGGGCTATCGCTTCCGCGGCGGCCAGGCGCTGAAATTCGTCGCGCGCGAGCAGCCGTTCGGCGCCGGCTCCGATCCGTCGAACATCGTCGACAGCTGCTATCCCTACGGCTCGATCCAGGTGCCCGGCGGCAAGGAGCCGATCATCCTGCATCGCGATGCCGTCTCCGGCGGCGGCTATTTCATGGTCGGCACGGTGATCTCGGCCGACATGGACCTGATCGGCCAGCTGCAACCGAACATGCCCACGCGTTTCGTCGAGATCGACATGGACGGCGCGCTGGCCGCGCGCGCCGATCGCAAAGCTCTTCTGCAGAAGATCCGGGCGGCATTGGCCTGACCGTACGTTCGTTGCGGACCGGCCGGTGCTGAATTTCCACGACTGAGGTGACAAAGGGGTAGTTCAATGAAGAGTTTGGTTCGTGTTCTCTTGGCGTCCTCCGCGCTGGTGCTGTCGGGCGGCGCCCATGCCGCCGACTGGTTTCCCTACGATGCATCCAAGATCGATCCGCCATTCGCGGCCGACGGCAAGCCGTGGGACGTGAAATATGTGCCGCTGGAGAAGGCCTCCAAACCGTGGAAGCTGTGCGTCTCCTTCCCGCACATGAAGGACGCCTATTGGCTCGGCGTCGACTATGGCGTCGCGGAAGAGAGCAAGCGCCTCGGCGTCAAGATGAACCTGGTCGAGGCTGGCGGCTACACCGAGCTCAACAAGCAGATCTCGCAGATCGAGGATTGTGTCGCGAGCGGCACCGATGCGGTCATCATCGGCGCGATCTCGGCCGACGGTCTCAACAAGGTGATCGGTGAGATCGCCAAGAAGAAGATCCCGGTCATCGATCTCGTCAACGGCATCTCCTCGCCCGAGGTTTCGGCGAAGTCGCTGGTGTCGTTCTACACGATGGGCGCGGAGACCGGCAGCTATCTCGCCAAGAAGCATCCGGCAGGCACGCCCGAGGTCGTGGTCGGCTGGTTCCCGGGCCCGGCCGGCGCCGGCTGGGTCGAGGCCGCCAACAAGGGCTTCATGGATGCGGTGAAGGGCTCGGCGATCAAGGTGCTGGAGCCGAAATATGGCGACACTGGCAAGGAGGTGCAGGCCAAGCTGGTCGAGGACGCGCTGCAGGCCGCGCCGAACATCCGCTACATTGCCGGCACCGCCGTGACCGCCGAGGCGGCGCAAGGCCTGATCCGCGAGCGCGGTCTGAAAGGCAAGGTCGATCTGCTCGCCTTCTACATGACGCCCGGGGTCTATGAGGGCATCAAGCGCGGGCTGATCATGGCGGCGCCCGCCGACTCCATGGTGATCCAGGGCCGTATCGCGGTGGACCAGGCCGTGCGCATCCTCGAAGGCAAGGAGGTCGTCAAGCACGTCGGTCCGAAGATCTTCGTGGTCGATTCCGCCAACGTCGCCACTGTGCCGCAGGCGAACATCCTTCCCCCGGACGGGTTCAAGCCCGTCTTCAACTAACGCGGGGGATAAGGTGCGGCTCTGCCTTAGTTCCCTGACGGGGCAGGGCCGCATCGCAGGGGGCAGGTGATGAGCAGTGTGGCTGCACCGCTGGTCGAGATGAGCGGGATCTCGAAGGAGTTTCCCGGCGTCAAGGCGCTCAGCGGCGTCCATCTCAAGGTCGAGCGCGGCGAGGTGCATGTGCTGTTCGGCGAGAATGGCGCCGGCAAGTCGACCTTGATCTCGATCCTTTCCGGCGTGTTCCGGCCGACCGCCGGTGCTATCAGCATCGATGGCGACGAGGTGAGCTTCCACTCGGTGCATGACGCGGCCAAGGCCGGCATCGGCACGGTGTTCCAGGAATTCTCGCTGGTGCCGACGTTGCCGGTGTTCGAGAATCTCTATCTCGGTCGCGAGCTGATGCGCGGCCCGCTGACCGATCGCCGCGCCATGCTGGCCGGCGCCCGAAAATTGTTTGCCGAGCTCGATTTCGACATCGACGTCGTCAGGCCGGCCTCCAGCCTGTCGCGGGCGCAGCAGCAGATGGTCGAGATCGCGAAAGCGTTCCTCTCCAACGCGCGCGTGCTGATCCTCGACGAGCCGACAGCCTCGCTGACCGAGCGCGAGACCGAGCGCCTGTTCGGCTTCATCGCCAAGGCCGCCGCCTCCGGCGTCGGCATCATCTACATCTCGCACCGGATCCAGGAATTCCAGAAGATTGCCGACCGCATCTCGATCCTGCGCGACGGTCGGCTGATTGCGACCGTGCCGGCGCGCGGCACCTCCGAACGTGAGCTGATCGAACTGATGACCGGGCGCGCCGTCGACCAAGTCTATCCGAAGATCGCGCATCGTGCAGATGGTCCGGTGGTCATGACGCTGCGGGGCATTCGTACCGCGGGCGTGCATGGCGCTGATATCGAGGTCCGCGCCGGCGAGGTGCTCGGCTGTGCCGGCCTGGTTGGCAGCGGCAAGTCGCGGATCTGGCGCGCCGCCATGGGCCTGCAGCCGCTGCAGGCCGGCAAGGTCACCCTGAAGGGGCGCGACGTCACCGGCGCCGCGACGCGCGCGCTGCTCAAGGATGGTGTGTTCTTCCTGCCCTCCGACCGCAAGAGCGAGGGTCTGCAGATGACCGCGAGCGCGCGCGGCAACATCGAGCTCAGCCTGCTTGACCGCGCCGATGTCGCAGGCTCCCTTGGCTTCGTGCGACCCCGGCGCAGCCGCGCGCTCACGGATGCGATCGGCGACAAGGTCGGCATCGCCAAGGGCGCGATGGATCGCTCGGTGTCGAAACTGTCCGGCGGCAACCAGCAGAAGGTGCTGTTCGGCAAGGGCTTTGGCGACGACCGCGACGTCTACATCTTCGACGAGCCGACTGTCGGCGTCGACATGGGCACGCGCATGGCGCTGTACCAGCTCATCAAGGACATCGCCGAGTCCGGCAAGGCCGTGGTGATGATCTCCTCAGACCTGCCCGAGGTGATGAACCTGTCGCACCGGCTCCTGGTGTTCGCGAAGGGGCGCATCGCGGCCGAGCTGTCCGGCAGCGCGATCACCGAGGAGAACGTCTTGAAACATTTCTTTGCTGAAACGGAGGGCGCGGCGTGAGCATGCCAACCACGACAATCGCCGAGGACCCCGCTGCGCCCCGCCGCTCCAATGCGGTGCTCGCGGGCCTGCGCGCGGTGTTCCTGCGCGTCGGCGTGCTGCCGTTCTTCCTGGTCGCCACCCTGATCGCGTTCTCGCTGGTGTCGAAGGAGTTTCTGGCGCTGCAGAACCTGACCAACGTCGCGCGGCAATCGGTGTATCTGATCCTGGTCTCGCTGGGGCAGATGCTGGCGCTGGTCACCGGCGGCTTCGATCTCTCGGTCGGAACCGCCATTGCTTTGACCTCAGTGGTCTCGGCGCTCGCGATGGTGAGCCTGTCGCATCTCCTGCCGCCGGACATGCTGTGGCTTGCGATCGTGCTCGGCTGCTGCGCCGGCCTCGCTGCGGCGCTCGTCATCGGCAGCGTCAATGGGCTGGGCGTCGCCGTGTTCGGCGTCTCCCCCTTCATCATGACGCTCGGCGTGCAGTCGGTCGGCGCCGGCATCGCGCTGTTCCTGACCGGCGGCGTGCCGGTGTCGGGAATGCCATATGAGTTCGGCGATATGCTCGGCTTCGGCCGCGTGTTCGATATTCCTGTGCCGGTGCTGGTCGCCGTCGTCGCGGCGACGACGATCTGGCTGGTCATGAACCGCACCCGGCTCGGCAAGCACATCCAGGCCGTCGGTGGCAACGTCAAGGCGGCGCGGCTGTCCGGTGTCAACACCACGAAGGTGCTGTTCATCGCCTATGCGCTGTGCGCGCTGCTGGCCTCCGTCGCGGGTCTCTTGCTGACCGCGCGCGTCGGCTCCGGCGAGACCAATCTCGGCGGCACCATCGCGCTGGAATCGATCGCGGCCTGCGTCATCGCCGGCGTGTCACTCCATGGCGGCATCGGCCGGGTCGAGAACGTCGTGCTCGGCGGCTTCTTCATCGTGCTGCTGCAGAACGGCATGAACATCGCGCAGATCGGCTCCTACATGCAGATGGTGCTGCTCGGCTCGCTGCTGGTGCTGGCGGTCATCCTCGATCAGGTCCGCTACCGGCTGCTGGTGGGCGAGAGGTGATCGACCACCCGCTGGACGTGGCTGCCGCAATCCGGCATCACCTTGCGCGTTTTTCTTCGCGATTTGGGTGACGACAGATGAGCGACGACCTTCATACCATCAGTGCGGGCGGCATCAGTGCGACGGTCAAGGCTGTCGGCGCCGAGCTGTGCTCCCTCACGGCGGCAAATGGGTTGGAGCTGCTCTGGCAGGCGGGCGAGGTCTGGCCGCGTCATGCGCCCTGGCTGTTTCCGATCGTCGGCCGGCTCAAGGACGACCAGCTGCATCATCGCGGCCGGACCTATCCGATGACGCAGCACGGTTTTGCTCGCGACCTGCGCTTCACGTGGCTGGAGCGGAGTGCCGAGGCCTGCGTGCTTGAGCTGACGGACGACGACACGACGCGGGCGCGCTATCCGTTCGCATTCCGCCTCGGATTGACCTACCGCATCACGGCGAATGCGCTGGAGACGGCGGTCGAGATCGCCAACCCCGGCGCAGAGGTGCTACCCGCCTCGTTCGGTGCTCATCCCGCCTTCAACTGGCCGCTGCTACCGGGACAGCCGAAGGAGAGCTACCGGCTGATCTTTGCAGAGCCGGAGCTGGCGCCGATCCGTCGTCTGAGCGGTGGCCTGTTGCGTGCGCGGCCGGAGCCCTCGCCGATCGCGGGGCCTGTTCTTCAATTGAACGAACGTCTGTTCGATAACGATGCCGTGATTCTCGACCAGCCTGCCAGCCGTTCGGTTCGTCTTGTCGGAACGAAGGGACCAGCGCTGGAATTGGCCTGGGACAATTTTCGTCAGCTGGGCATCTGGTCGAAGCCAGGTGGTGCGCCGTTCCTGTGTATCGAGCCCTGGCGCGGCTTTGCGAGCCCGCTCGATTTCGACGCCGAGTTCGCGGCCAAGCCTGGGATAATGCATATCGCGCCGGGAGCCGCCGAGACGCTGCGCTGCCGCATCGGGATCGAGTCATCAAATTAGTATGACTTATCTCGTAGCGCCCATTTGCGTGCACAGTGGTAACCGTGACTCGCAGTTTTAGGCCTGGAAAAGGCGGCACCGTGTCCTACATGAGAGACGCGGGCGGAACTTTGGATATGATGCGTCGAACGGCCGGCAGATCTGAAGCTTTTTATCCAGACTGATAACGGTCGATCAACGAACATCATGACGCAAAGAGCGAGGTCAGGCGCGCGGCAGTCCATGTCGCGATGCGATCTCGAAATCAGTTGCGCACAGGGATCTCGCAGCAGGGGCGCGTCATTGGCGTGACGCGGGAAGACGGAGGACGGGATGGTGTTGAGAGCGTTCGTCGGCACGATTGCGTGCGCAGCGTTGCTCGTGGGCACCGAAGCCATTGCGGGTGCCTATCAGCCGGGTGAGTTTTTCAGGCTTGATCTGTCGAGGGCCGTTCTGGCGCCCGAGCCGCTCGGACCCGAGGCTCATTTTGAGCCGATGCCCATCGAGGCCAAGACCGATCGGCCGGCGGTTGCCTCCCGATCTGCGATCGACCCCGATGTGAGCTCCGCCATCCCGCGTGCGCGCGTCACGCGGCGGGAGCGAGCTGCGACCGTGGCAGAGCGGCCCCGTGGTGCCGCTCGCGCCCGGCTTGCTCACCGGCGCAGCAATCTCATGGATGCGCAGGCGATGGACACGCGCATCCAGACCTGGCCGTGCCGGCCCGGCAGCGGCGGCATCTGCAAGTGGCGCTGAGCGCGTCGGCCGCGACCGCTTGGGCCGTAATTGGAACCAACCTCCCGACATGTTGATTGCAGTCGCCTGACCGCTTGCTTGAACTCGCAAGTGCGGCGCAGGCAATCTGAGCTGATCCCGCCAAGGTCTTGATGTTCCGAGGCTGCCGCCAGCGCTTGTCCGGCCACCGGCCCGCGCGTCTCCAGGAGAAATCATGAACGTCATCGAAACTCAGGGCATCCGTCTGCCCAAGCTCGGGCTCGGCACCTACCGCATGCAGGGCACCGTGTGCCGCGAGGCGGTCGAGCGCGCGCTCGCGCTGGGATATCGCCATATCGACACCGCCGAGATGTACGCGAACGAGGATGCGATCGGCGCCGCGTTGGCGGCCGCTGCGGTCCCGCGGGCGGAATTGCACGTCACCACAAAGGTCTGGCCGGAGAACCTTGCGCCGGACGCGATCCGGCGCGCGTTCGAGACGAGCTTGAAGAAGCTGCGGCTGGACTTCGTCGACCTCTATCTCATCCACTGGCCGGCCAAGGGAATGAACCTGCCGGCTGCGCTCGAGACGCTGATGGCACTGAAGGCGGAGGGACGCACGCGCGCGATCGGCGTCGCCAATTTCACGGTCGCGCTGTTGAAGCAGGCGGTCGAGGAGATCCAGGCCCCGATCGCCTGCAATCAGGTCGAGTACCACGTGATGCTCGATCAGTCGAAGCTGATGGCCTACATGGCGAGCCGGTCGATTCCGCTGGTCGCCTATTGCCCGCTGGCGCAGGGGCGGGCAGCCGCCGACGAGACACTCGCCGCGATCGGCCGGAAGCATGGTGCGAGCGCCGCGCAAGTGGCGTTGAAATGGCTGTTGGACCAGGATCGCGTGGCGGCCATCCCGAAGGCTGCGCGCGGGGAGAGCCAGCAGGCGAACTGGGACGCGATGAAGCTTCCACTGGATGACGAGGACCGCGCGGCGATTGCGGCGCTTCCCAAGGACAAGCGCTTCGTCAATCCCGGCTTCGCCCCGGACTGGGATCGCTGAAGATCTTTCGACAATGCGTTCTGGTCGCAGAAGAATGGCCCCTTTCGGGGCCATTTCCATATCTGCTGCTGCGGATATCAGCGGCGCTTGATGATCACGGTGCGATCGTGGTGACGGTGATACGGCCTCATCTCCCGATGCATGCGGTATTCGGCGCGCGAGCGATCAAAGCCGTGATGATGATGACCACCGCGCTTGATGATCACGGTTTCGGCGCTGGCGATCGACGGCGCCGCGAGTGCGACGATCGTCAGAGAGGCGAGTGCAAGAGCGAGCTTCTTCATGGTGTCCTCCAGGGTGATTGCGCGAGGTCAACTTGAAGTGTGCAAGAACGTTCCGCAGGAACTTCTGCGAAGTTACTGAACGAGCATTCAGATTCGCCCGCGTCCTTGCCGGATGCGGACAGCCGCGTGGAGCGCGCCCTCAGTCGCACCGGCTCAATTGCGGTGTCGGCTTGCCGTTCGCCACGAAGCGGCCGTCGCGAATGGTGTAGCTGCCGTCCTCGCCGCGATTGAATGCCGAGCGGATGCCGCCGTCCGGCGTCTTGACGATGCCGTTCTCACGCGTCTGGCGCGCCCTCGGCAGCACGATCGAGAGCACTAGGGTCTGATCGGGCTCGACGCGTGCGCTCGCGACCTCGTTGATGTCAGACGGATCGTGGTCGCGGCGATAGATCAGGTTGCCGTCCGGCGTGACCTCGTAGGAGATGATGGTGCCGCGTCCTTTGACCGGCGGCGCTTCGCAGTCCAAGGCCCAGGTTCCGATCAGCCCCCAGGCCCGCGCCACGTCGACGGTGTCGTCAGCCGAAGCGGCAGATGCGAACGACGAGGCGAGCAGGGTGATCGCGAGCAGGCGATGGCGAATCGAGGTCATGCGGTCTCGCGGGAATGGCTGCGGCGCCATTTTAATGCGCTGCGTTGTCAGTGCAACGCCAGAGGTGCGATCTCGACGCCGGCCTGGCGCTTCGCTCAATCCGGTCCGCCGGTCTTGCCGGATCGGCAGACAAGGCGCATGCTGGCCGCAACAACAAACAAGACCTGGGGAGCGAAACATGTCCGCGCTGTCGCGTCGTGATGTCCTGCTGTCTGCCGGAGCGGCCGCGGCGGCCGCATTGTCGAGCTCCGCCCGTGCCGCGATGGGGCCGGCCGACAAGTTCGATCTGGTCATCAGGGGAGGCGACGTCATCGATCCCAGCCAGTCCCTGCGCGGCCGGCGCGACATCGGCATCCGCTGGGGTGTGATCGAGGCGATCGAAGCGGAGATCCCTGCCGAGCGGGCGCTGAGGTCGATCGACGCTACAGGCCGGCTGGTGACGCCGGGCCTCATCGACCTGCACAGCCATGTCTATCCCTACGGCTCGGCGATCGGGATCCCGCCGGACGAACTGGTGCAATTCCAGGGCACCACGACGGTGGTCTCGGCGGGCGATGCGGGCGTCAACAATCTGGCGGCGCTGCGCCGTTTTATCGTCGCCCAGTCGCGGGCCCGCATCTACGCCTTCGTGCACATCGCCAACAATGGCCTGTCGGCGTTTCCGGTTGCCGAGCTCTACAACATCGACAATGCCCAGATGGAAGCCTGCGCGATGGCGCTGGCCGAGAATCCGGACTTCCTGCTCGGGGTCAAGGTGCGGATGTCGGAGAACGTGATCTTCAAGCATGGCCTCGAGCCGCTCAGGCGCGGCATCAAGGCCTGCGAGATGTGCGGCTGGCCGGCGCGGATGATGGTGCATATCGGCGGGGTCGAGACCGGCGGGCTGATGTCCGAGATCCTGGACCTGCTGAGGCCGGGCGACATCCTCACCCATGCCTATTCCGGCGCGCCGAACATCGGCGGCGCCTTCACCAACATCGTCCAGGACGGCAAGCTGCTGCCGGCGGCGCTTGCCGCCAAGCAGCGCGGCGTGATCTTCGACGTCGGTCATGGCGGCGGCAGCTTCGACTACACCGTCGCCGAGGTCGCGATCCCCGCCGGCTGCGGCCCGGATACCATTTCCTCGGACATTCACGTGTTCTCCGGCAACTCCCCGGGAATGCCGTTCCTGCCCAACGTGATGGGCAAGTTCCTGGCGATGGGGTTCTCGCTGGAGCAGGTGGTCAGCATGACGACCTCCGCGCCGGCCAAGATCATCGGCCGCGCGCCGAAGATCGGCACCCTGCAGGTCGGCGCGCCGGCCGATGTCGCGATCATGGATCTGGTCGAAGGACCCGTCAGCTTCGTCGATACCCGCGGCAACAAGCGTGACGGCAAGCTGCAGCTGAAGCCGGTGCAGACCGTGATCAATGGCGTGCCCTTCGGGCGGCCCTATCAGTCGCCCTTTGCGGTGCGCTGAGCAGCGCCGCGTCACTCCCGCGCGCTGGTCCGCTCCCTATTCGCGGAACGCAGCGGCACGCCGAACTCTTCGCGGCACACATCGGCAAGAATGGCGATGCCCTCGCGGATCTCCTGATGCGAGGGGCTGGCGAAGCAGAGCCGCAGGCGGCTTCGCGCATGCGCGGCGTTGGTCGACCATTCTGGCCCCGGATTGATCGACACGCCACGCTTCAGCGCGGCCTGCGACAGCTTCATGGCGTCGACCTGGTCCGGCAGCTTGACCCAGAGAAAGATCCCGCCCTTGGGCGGCGCGAACTCGGCGGCGGTGCCGAACTCGACATCGAGCGCCTCGATCAGAGTGTCCAGCTTGGCGCGCAGCCCTCGGACGAGCTGCGGCACGTGGGTGGCGAAATGCGGCTTGCAGTATTCTGCCAGCACCATCTGCTCGAGGGCGCCGGAGCCGGCGTCGGTTTTCAGCGCCAGCAGCACCGACATGATGCTCCAGGGGGCGACCAGGAAGCCGACCCGCAGCGCAGGTGCGACCGATTTCGAGAACGAACCGAGATGGATCACGCTTCCATGGTCGGACATGCCGTGGATGGCGCGTGGACGCTTGCCGTCCCAGATCAGGTCGGCATAGCAGTCGTCCTCGAACACCGGGACGCCATAGGCCCGTGACAGCCACAGCAGCTCGGCCCGGCGGTTCTCCGGCATGATGGTGCCGGTCGGGTTCTGCACTGTCGGAATGGTATAGATGTATTTCGGCCGGATGCCGCGGTCCTTGAGATCGGCCAGCACCGCAGCCAGCACATCCGTTCGCATGCCGTCCTGGTCGAGCGGGACGCCGATCGGCTTGACGCCGAGCCGCGCCAGTCGCGTCAGCGTGCCCTGGTAATTGTCCTGCTCGACGATGACGCTATCGCCCGGCGCCAGCAGGGCCTGGTTGACGAGGTCCAGCCCCTGCAGCGAGCCGGAGAGGATCATG
Source organism: Bradyrhizobium sp. SSBR45G (assembly GCF_030159255.1). Classification (GTDB taxonomy): domain Bacteria; phylum Pseudomonadota; class Alphaproteobacteria; order Rhizobiales; family Xanthobacteraceae; genus Bradyrhizobium. Next base: position 40,985 of record NZ_BSCT01000040.1, read on the forward strand.
ATGTCGTCGGCGCGCGCCGACATGCCCGCATCACGGGTCAGTTTGGCAGCCAGGAAATCCCGCAGCGGCCGATAGCCCTGCGGTCCATGGGCGAGCCCGTAGGTCGCAAGCGCGCGACCTTCGCGCGCGAGCACGGCGTCGGCGGCCGCCCGCAGGTCATCCAGCGGGACGGCATCGGCATCGTTGTTACCGCCGACGAAGCTGTATTTCGCAAGTCCCGTCCAGCGGCCCGCCGGGGGCGGCAGACCAGCAGCAAGGAGCGGTGCAAAATCGAATGCGGCCATGAGGCACGCCTCCCTTGTTCTCGATTTCGCGCGACTTTAAACAGATACCAGGGCGCTTGTCGTGACAGGACAGGTCCTTTTTCCGGGGAAGGCGACCCTTGAGCGGCGGTTCCGCTGCACTGGCGCGCGCCCGAGATCCCGGCTAAAGCACCCCGGAAAAGCAGCGAGACTTGCAATGGCCGACTCGATCCAGGAAGTTCTGTACGCCTTCGCCCAGGGCGAGATGGTCGTCGTGACCGATGACGACGACCGCGAGGGGGAAGGCGATCTCATCGTGGCCGCCTCGCTCTGCACGCCCGACAAGATGGCCTTCATCATCCGCCATACCTCGGGCATCGTCTGCGCCCCGATTACGGCCGACGATGCGCGGCGGCTGCGGCTCGATCCGATGGTCGCCCACAACGATTCCAATCACACCACCGCGTTCACCGTCTCGATCGACTACAAGCCCGACGGCGGCACCGGCATCTCTGCCGAGGAACGCGCGTCCTGCTGCCGCGCCCTTGCCAATCCGAATGCCGGCGCCAGCGACTTCGCGCGCCCCGGCCACATCTTCCCGCTGATCGCGCGCGACGGCGGCGTGCTGCTGCGCTCGGGTCACACCGAGGCCGCGGTCGATCTGTGCAAGCTCTCGGGGTTGCCGCCGGTCGGCGTCATCTCGGAGTTGATGAACGATGACGGCACGGTGATGAAGGGCGAGCAGGTGGTCCGCTTCGCCGCGACCCACAATCTCAAGCACGTCACCATCGCCGATCTGATCTCCTACCGCCAGGCGCGCGAGAAGCTGATCGAGCGGGTGTCCACCTTCACGACCGAGAGCCCGATCGGACCGCTGCAGGGCTTTGCCTACCGCTCGCCATTCGATCCGATCACCCATGCCGCCTTCGTCTATAACGGCATCGGCGATGGCAAGAACGTGCTGACGCGTCTGCACAAGCCCAACATCGTGAAGGATCTGATCGCGGGTCCGCAGCGTATTCAGGCTGTGCTGCAGCACTTCAAGAAAGCAGGCCGGGGTGTGCTCATCTATCTGCGTGACGGCGCGGCCGGCGTGCCGGTCGAGCCGGTCGAAGAGCCGCATACCGCGGAGGCAGACCGCCATCGTCAGTGGCGCGAGGTCGGCGTCGGTGCGCAGATCCTGCGCGATCTCGGCGTGACGTCGATCCGGAACCTGACCTCGTCGGTCCATGACTATAAGGGCCTGTCGGGTTTCGGCATCGAGATCGTCGCCAACGAGCGGCTTGAAGGCTGAACCTCCAGGATTTAACCTCTAGACGGCTGTGCCCTGCGCGCAGCGAGATGCGAAAGGACCATTCATGAGCGCGCGCCCTCAGGCAAAGGACAAGCCGGCCCAGTCGAGCTTCCAGTGGGACGATCCCTTCCTGCTGGACGATCAGCTGACCGAGGACGAGCGCATGGTGCGCGACACCGCGCGCGCCTATGCCCAGGACAAGCTGCTGCCGCGCGTGACCAAGGCCTATCTCGAAGAGAAGACCGATCGCGAGATCTTCAACGAGATGGGTGAGCTCGGCCTGATCGGCATCACGCTGCCGGAGGACTATGGCTGCGCCAATGCGAGCTACGTCGCCTATGGCCTCGTGGCGCGCGAGATCGAGCGCGTCGATTCCGGCTACCGCTCGATGAACTCGGTGCAGTCGTCGCTGGTGATGTATCCGATCTATGCCTACGGCGACGAGAACCAGCGCAAGAAATATCTGCCGAAGCTCGCCAGCGGAGAATGGGTCGGCTGTTTCGGCCTGACCGAGCCTGACGCCGGCTCCGATCCCGCCGGCATGAAGACCCGCGCGGAAAAGGTCGCCGACGGCTACCGCCTGACCGGCAGCAAGATGTGGATCTCCAACGCGCCGATCGCCGACGTGTTCGTGGTGTGGGCCAAGTCCGCCGCGCATGACAACCAGATCCGCGGCTTCATCCTCGAGAAGGGCATGAAGGGCCTGTCGGCGCCGAAGATCGGCGGCAAGCTGTCCCTGCGCGCCTCGATCACCGGCGAGATCGTGATGGACGGCGTGGTGGTGCCGGAGGAGGCGCTGCTGCCCAACGTGTCTGGCCTGAAGGGCCCGTTCGGCTGTCTCAACCGCGCGCGCTACGGCATCTCCTGGGGCGTGCTCGGTGCCGCCGAGGATTGCATGCAGCGCGCCCGCCAGTACACGCTCGACCGCAAGCAGTTCGGCAAGCCGTTGGCTGCGACCCAGCTGGTGCAGAAGAAGCTCGCCGACATGGAAACCGAGATCGCGCTCGGGCTGCAGGCCTCGCTTCGCGTCGGTCGGCTGATGGATGAAGGCAAGATGGCGCCGGAGATGATCTCGATCGTCAAGCGCAACAATTGCGGCAAGGCGCTCGACATCGCCCGCGTCGCCCGTGACATGCATGGCGGCAACGGCATCCAGATCGAGTATCACGTGATGCGCCACGCCGCGAACCTCGAGACGGTGAACACCTACGAGGGCACGCATGATGTCCATGCGCTGATCCTCGGCCGTGCCATCACCGGCATCCAGGCGTTCTTCTAGTCGCCGTGCCAGATGAGCGCTTGCCTCATCTCGCGATGTCAGAGGTCGTTGTTGTGCCCACTGTTGTCATCGTCCGCGAAAGCGGACGATCCAGGACACACCGGCCCCTCTAGACTCACGACCGTCTCGAACTACTGGATACCCCGCTTTCGCGGGGTATGACGGCGGAGAGTGGGGCGGCAGTCTGCCCCACACGCAGGAAGTCACGCCATGGCCGACAATGACGACGTCCCGTTCAACCGCAACTTCCCGCTTGCTGCTGGAGTCGTCGACGAGGTGCGCCCGGGCATCCGGCGCGTCCTCTGCAACAATCCGAGTCCGTTCACCTTCACCGGCACGGTCAGCTACATCCTGGGCCAGGGCAAGGTCGCGATCATCGATCCCGGCCCGGACAATGCTGATCATGCGCAGGCGCTGCTCGATGCCGTCAGGGGCGAGACCGTGACGCACATCCTGGTCACGCATACCCATCGCGACCACTCGCCGAACACCGGCCGGCTGAAGGCCGCGACCGGCGCGACGGTCTACGCCGAAGGCCCGCACCGGGCTTCGCGGCCGCGCTACGAAAGCGAGAAGCACAATCCGGAATCCGGCGTCGATCGCGACTTCGCTCCGGATGTCACGGTGGCTGACGGCGACGTCATCGAGGGGCAGGGCTGGCAGGTCGAGGCGGTCGCCACGCCCGGCCATACCGCCAACCATCTCGCCTTCGCCTGGGCCGAGCGCAGCACGACCTTCGTCGGCGATCACGTGATGGGCTGGGCCACCTCGATCGTGGCGCCGCCCGACGGCTCGATGGTCGACTACATGGCCTCGCTGGAGCGGCTCGCCGCGCGGCCCGAGGAGCTCTATTTCTCAGGCCATGGCCCGGAAATCCTCGAAGGCCCACGCTACACCCGCTTCCTGTTGCGCCACCGTCAGGCGCGCGAAGCCTCCATCCTGCATCGCCTCGGCAAAAGCGAGGCGGACATTCCGACAATGGTGCGCGCGATCTATATCGGCATCGATCCGCGGCTCACCACGGCGGCAGGCTATTCCGTGCTGGCGCATCTGGAGGACCTGGTGGCCCGCGGCGTGGTCGCAACAGAGGGCGATCCGGTCATCGGCGGCACCTATCGGCTGGCCTGATCTCTATTCCTGCGCGCCTGGTCAGTTGCCGATCGTGAAGTAGGCGAAGGGATAGAGCGTCACGTAGATCGCCCACTTCAACAATCCATAGGCGAACAACGCGACGAGCAGCAGGTTCGGCTCGGGTAGGGCGGCATCGACATCCGACCACGCCGCGCTGCGCCGCTGTGACCGCCAGCGAATGACGGCACTCAGGGCGAGGGCCGCAGCGAGCGCGTAGCCGTATTGGATCACCCAGGACCACGGTCCCACTTCGCGATTCAGGAGCAGGCCGATCGCATCGGTGGTGCCGTGATTGGAGAACTGCTTCGCGATCCAGGTCGAGACGGAGAGCAGGATCGCCGTCAGCCCGAAGCAGGACACGATCGCATCCATCCAGATCCTCACGGCTGTGCGGCGGCTGGCGGCCTGCGTCTCCACGCTCTCGCCATGAACCAGCAACGACGAGAGCAGCAGAACGCTCAGATAGAGAAGGAGCAGCGTGATGATGACGTCGATGACGGCGTAGATGAAATACTCCGGGCTGTTGAGGAGCGTTCCCCATCCTCCGGGAGCCGTGCGCAGGAGATGCAGCATGAACGGCATCGACAGCCAGATCAGCGCGGCCAGCCAGCGCTCGGTCTGCCTGTTGTTGACGACCTGCGCGCTCGGAAATCTCAGCCATTCGAGCGCCTCCGATGCCCGAATCGGGGCTCGCTCATGCTCCACATCCGTGGTCATCTTGCGTTCTCCCAGCCGCCTAGCGCGGCTTCCAGCGAACCTCGAGACTCTGTACGCCCCCGCCCGGCATGCGACGGAGCCTGATCTTGGTCCGGTACGGATGCCACTCGCCGTGGGTGTCGACGAAGCCGAAGAAATTGCGCTGCACCGGGACGGGGACGGTGAAGCCGAAGCAGGCCGGCACCGTACGGTCCTGGCCGGTCACGATGGTGAACTCCATCGTATAGGCCGCCCGCAGCTCGTCGCCAACCCCGATGCTGTCCCGGGCCCTCGCACTGTTGGGATCGCGGAAGATGGTCCGGACCAGCCGCGAATCGTTCGGGATCTTCTCGAAGCCGTAGGCGTCCCAGCGGTCGGGACCCGAGACTTTCTCGTCGTCGGTCGATTGCCGGCAATCCGGATCGAGCGGCATGTGCAGATATTTGTAGATCTTGGGGCTGCGCGACAGGTTGTCGGCCGGATCGATCGTGTGGTGCTGGGCGAACTCGTAGAGTGTGACGTGGCGGTTGTTGTCGCCGAACTGTTCCAAGGGCGCGTCCTTGGCGCAGTTTGTCCTGATGCCGGGGCGCCAGAGCGTGACGTAACGGACCTGGAAGCGGGGAAAGGCTGGCGCTTCGGCCGCGGGCGTCTCGACCGTCTCGGTCCGGACGTTCCAGACCGCCTCGTTGCCCGGACGCATCGTGACGTTGGGACCCGGAATGAAGATGAAGCGCGCCTCCGCGAGCCAGGGCAGGGGCGCCTTGCCGACGCGGAGATAGCGGCGCCCGTCGCTGAGCGGCATGGCCGCGCTGTCGACATCGGAATATGGCGGGTACACGACGACGAGACCGGAGGTCTTGTCGGCGAGCTCCCCGCAAAGTCGCCGGTCATCGTTCCAATCCGGCGTCTGGGCGCGGGCGCCGTTGAGCGAGGCTGCGACGCAGATCACGGCAATCGTCGCGCGCGCCGGGTGAGGAATGATCATGGGCCTGTCCCTGTCAAATTGACGAGCTGCAATCAGTTGGCTCCCTTGCGCTTGGGAGTGATCGGCTGTGTTGCGGCCGGCGCGGCCGTGGCGCGGCGCCGGATTGTGCGGGCTGCGGCATCGATGGCGCGCAGCAATGACTTCAAGTCCGCGATCCCGCCTGCCGGCAAGATCGTGCCGATCGCGTGCTCGCCGAGCGCGCGATAGGCCTCGAACTGGGTCTCGCCGAAAAACTGGTCCGTGGTCGGCTCGTGCGGAAACGCCTCGTTGAGCGCGGCGTAGCTGCGCACCGAGATGGGAGCCTTGTCGTCGCGGCAAGGCTTCACATAGACCAGGATACCCTTGTTCTCGCGAGCTTCCGGATAGGTGATCTCGCCGATGGCAAAACACGGATCGGCTTCATCGACCTTGCCGGTGATACGGAAGGTTTCAAACCGGATCTGGGCGCCGAAATCGAGCTCCGCCCGCCGCACGGCATTGCCGAGATCCTCGAACGTCATCTTGAGGTCCTCGCCGCCATCGCTGACGACGATCAAGCGGCACCGTCGCCGGATCATCTCGTAGATGCCGAGGTTCTCGAAATGCCCGCCGTCGGAAAGGTAGACGTAGCGGCGGTCCGAGGTCGTGATGCCCAGTGCCTCCGCGACCAGTGGCACGGCCGAGATGATCGGCCCGGAGTGCTGATACACCTTCTCGCCGCTCGGGCCGGGATTGCCGTACCAGGCCCCGAGCCGGACGTTGAAGAGTGTCATCAGGATGCTGTAGGCGGGCGATGAATTGTAGCCCATGTTCGGGCTGACAGCCGCGCCCGAAATCGTCATGGTGCTGCCGAGCGACAGCTTGTCGCCGTAGTCCGAGGCGGCGCGGTAGAAGCCCTTGAACTTCGTCGCCTGCCGCGCCGCAGTCCCGGTGACCGGACGTGTCGCTGGTCTGCCGGCCGCGAGGCTGTCCGTCTCCGACCAGTCGAGCTCGCCGGCACCGATCCAGCGCGGCGTCGCGGTGAACGAAACCGCCTTGCGCTCCTGCCATGCGAGCTGGCTCGACCCGACGACGTTCAGCGACATGTTCACCACCAGGAGCGGCGGCAGCGCCCCGCTGCCTTTCGGCCGCTCCGCGAGCGTGCCGGGCCAGATCCTGGCGAGGTCGATATTGTCGGTGGTGTCGAAGTCGGTCAGCTCGTTGGGTCTGCGGTCGCGATGCGAGGCCCCGAGAAAGGTGCGGATCAGGCGGTTGCGATAGACCCCGTGCATCGAGAAGCGGTTGATGTTGACGAAATAGGAGGCGAACAGCCCGACGAGCAGCGCCGCCAGCCCGACGAGCACCAGCGTGATCGTGAGCCATCGCGCGACGGCCAGGAGGCCGCCGACCAGCCAGAATGATTGTAGCCAGGCCGGAAGCACGGCGTCCGGGTCGACGATGTCAGACAGATGAACCCGCGCATTCAGCGCTGACACGGCATTGCTGGGCTTCAGCGAACCCGACAACAGACTCCAGTCGATCATCGCCGAGAGCGCGATCAGGATGAAGACGACGCATACCGTGGTGGCCACCGCCATGATGAGATTGCGCGGCAGGTCCTTCCACGACGCGACCTGCTTCTGCAAGGTCGCCGCCGTGTCCTTCGCTCGCGCCAGCAGCGCCGTGACGGCGCCGGCAAGGCTGCCGGCGCCGGCCAGGGTCGCGGCCGTCTGATTGAGCGAGGTCGCCGTTCCGCGATGCCCAAAATAGTCGATGAAAACGGCCGATCCGATCAGCACGAGCCCGAACAGGATCATCCAGGCCGCAGCCGCGGTCATGTGATGGCCAGCCGCACGCGCGAGCCACTCCCGCTCCGCGTCCCCCCAATCGTTGGCGTTGGTGATCGCGACGTAGATGATCTCGCCCAGGAACAGAGCCAGGATGAAGACGGGCGGTCCGAGCACGACGAAGAGGTGCCCGGTTTCGAGCGGTGCGGGCAGGGCGGCCGCCGGGAGCTGCGCCGCGCCGTAAACGGCAAGCCCGATCACTGCGGCGCTGATCGTCCAGCTCGCGATCATGGCAAGGACGATTTTCGCCGTCGACCACGCCTTCACCGGCGGGTCCGTCCGTGCCGGCGCGAACTGCGAGAAATACAGGCCGATCAGACAAGCGAGCAAAGCCGTGGCACTGCCGGTGAGCGCCAGATGCGCGACGACCTTCAGCGACAGCGCCGCCCCGGACTGCTGCAGCAATCCCATCGCCGCGATGGTGGCGAGGCTCGCGCCCAGCAGCATCGGCAGGATCTCATAGAGATAGAACTTGGCCAGATGCGAGTCCGCGGTCTCGTCATGCGGTCCGGGACGCTGGCCGACGGAATCCACGAAGCTGATGCCCATGAAGGAGACAGCCACGATCGCCACCATGCCCCACGCGTCGGCCGGCGTCGCCCAGGCGGCCATGGCAGCCAGCTTGGTCAGGACGATCAGCAGCATGACCACGGGAAGAATGACGAGCCAGTTGAGCAGCAGGTTGCGGATGTACAGCACGACATTCGTCAGCTGGTCCGCGGAGAACAGGCTGGTGTGCGGATTGAGATAGTTGCTGTAGCGGCGCAGATGGCGCAGCGGCGATGCCGCGTCGGTCGGATGCTCGCCCCTCAGATGCGAGAGCACGTCGTCGAAGCCGGCGCGCTGGATCCAGGCCGTCAGGAAGCTGCCGGCATAGCCGCCGCCGGAGACCGTCGACAGATAGTCGAACTTGTCGAGGATGCCGCGCTTGGCAAGGGCTTGCAGCACACCGATCGCGAAGGCGGCGCTGCGGATGCCGCCGCCCGACAGGCAGATCGCCGACAGCGGCGGCTCAACATTGACGGCTTCCTTGCAGTAGGCCTGCAGCTTGTCGTCGGTATCGGAGGGGGCCGGTGGTGCGGGACGGGTGGGAGCGTCACCTGATGCGGCCGTGCGGCGACGATGGACCTCGGCCCATTCGTCTAGAAGGACGTCCCCCACGTCCCGAATCATCATGGCCGATCCCAATCGCCTCGATTGCATCAAGGTCGGGAAAGCTAAACATGAGTTGATGGTGCTTTCAATCGCGATCTGGACGTGCAACCGCGAGGCTTGCAAACGCGAGGCTTGCGAACGTCAGGCCGGCTACTTCTTCACCGTCTTCGCGTTTGCCTTCGCCACCGGCGGCGGCGTGATCTTCTTCACCGGCTTCTGGGCTTCGGCCTCGCCGGCGTTCGACAGATCCTCGAGCAGCTTGTTGACGCGCGCGGCGTTGCTGCCGAGATCGGAGTCGAAATAGGGCGAACCGGAATAGCGCGAGGCGGACCGGACATCGATGCGGGAATCCTCGCCGTCAGGCTTCACTCGGATCGAGATGTCCTCGCGGAAGCCCATGATCGGCGTCCGCGCCACCGCCTCGATGCGGCCCTCGCGGCGCGGCGGCAGCGGCGCGCGCTCGTCGACCACGAACCATTTGCGGCGGTTGACCAGCTTCAGCGCGACGGCGTAGGCGCGATCGGGCGGCAGCTCGACCTGCACCGGCTCGATGTCCGGATAGAATGTCCGCTGCTGCTCCCATGAATAGAGCCCGGCATAGGCGGCCGTGTTGGTGCCGTCGCCGTTGCGCAGCGGCGCCAGCGCCTCGAAGCGCGGCGGATCGACCGGGTCGGTCGTGATGTCATAGATCTTGGGCAGCTTGCGATTCTGCAGCGCCAGATAGGCGGGATAGGCCAGCACGACAGCATCGATCATGAAGGCGAGCAGGACGCGGCTCATGCCGCGGCTGCCGTTGCGCCAGATCGCGACGAAAGCGGCAAGGCCGAGCAGGATCGACAGCACGGCAAGGCCGAGTGCACCGAAGAAGGTGGCGAGCGCCGGCTTCATCTCCAGGAAATCGAAGCGCAGGATCAGGACCGAGACCAGCACCGCCACGACCGAAAATACCGCCAGATTGCGGGTCCATGTCGCAAGGCTGGAGGTCGGCTCCGACAGATAGGGGGCGTGGAACCTGCGGGCCATCGTGTGAGGAGCTGCCGGGTTGGGCCGCTGCCAGCGTGGTGCCGGACGGCCGGGTCACCTGTGTGAGACCACGCGGATGGGGTAAATTCAAGAGGGCTCTGCCCCAGACGGAGCGGTGATCCGGACACGATGCGAGGCGGCTCAGCGGGGGCGGGTGCGCAAGGCCGTCAGCATCAGCAGGATGGTTGCGAGGGAGAATGCCGCGCCGGTCATGAACGTGGCGCGCGGCCCATGGGCGTTCCATAGCCATCCTGCCAGCAGGCTCGCGACGAGCAGCGCACCGCCGCTGATCAGGTTGAACAGGCCGAAGGCGGTTCCGCGCAAGTCCGGCGGGGCGGTATCGGCGACCATCGCCGAGAGCAGCCCCTGTGACAGTCCAAGATACAGCCCCCAGAGCGCGACACCGATCGCGGTGCCGACCAGGCCGGGCACGAAGGCCAATGTCAGGTCGGCGGCTGTGAGCGCGACGAGGCCGCAGGTCAGCACGTTGCTGCGGCCGATCCGGTCGGAGAGGATGCCGGCGGGCATGGCGACGCCGGCATAGATCAGGTTCATCAGCACGTAGACCAGCGGAATCAGGAACAGGGCAAGGCCATCGGCCTGCGCCTTGAGCACCAGGAACGCCTCGCTGAAGCGCGCCAAGGCGAACACCGCGCCGATGGCGACGACGATCCAATAAGGGCGCGGCAGCCGGTGCAGCTCGCGCGCATGGATCGGCCAATCGCGGCGCGGCGCAGGCGCGCTCTCCTGCGGCTCGTGCAGGCCGAACAGGATGAGCAGCACGGCGAGCCCGGCCGGCAGTGCCGACCACCAGAACACCGCGCGGAAGTCGTTGGCGTAGAGCGCCATCAGGGCCACCGCGAGGAGGGGGCCGGAAAAGGCGCCGACCGTGTCGAGCGACTGGCGCAGGCCGTAGCTTGCGCCGCGGATGTTGTCCGGAGTGACGTCGGCGATCAGCGCGTCACGCGGCGCCTCGCGGATGCCCTTGCCGATGCGGTCGACGAAGCGCGCGGCGAGGATCTCCCACGACGTGCTGGCAAGCGGAAACACCGGCTTGGTCAGCGCCGCCAGCCCATAGCCGATCCCGACCAGAAGCTTGCGCTTGCCGATCCGGTCCGACAGCGCACCGGAGAACACCTTCGTGATCGCCGCGGTGGCTTCGGCCACGCCTTCGATCAGGCCGATTGTCACCGTGGACGCGCCGACCACGGTCGCGAGGAAGATCGGCAGCAATGCGTGGATCAGCTCCGAGGAGATGTCCATCAGGAGCGACACAAGCCCGAGCGTCAGCACCGTCGACGGCACGTCTCGCCACGTCGTGCGCGAAGGCTGCGGTCGTGTCGTGTTCATCGGAGCCTTGTACCGGCCGGATCTCTTCTCGCCTTGCGCCACGTCAACGCCTGAGGCGCAGCTGCATGGACCAGGGCAAAGCAGAACGGCCTCTCCGATGACGGAGAGGCCGCGCGTTGTGATGCGCCGTGAGACGGGCTTGTCAGGCCGCAGCGTTGGGGAAGCGGTAGCTCTTGAACTGCTCGCGCAGCGCGGTCTTGAGGATCTTGCCGGTCGCGGTGTGTGGAATGCCGTCGACGAAAGCGACGTCATCGGGCATCCACCATTTCGCGATCTTGCCTTCCATGAATTTCAGGATGTCCTCGCGCGTCGTGGTCTGCCCCGGCTTGAGCTGCACGATCAGGAGCGGACGCTCGTCCCATTTCGGATGGTAGACGCCGATGACAGCGGCCTCGGCCACCGCCGGATGGCCGACCGCGAGGTTCTCCAGGTCGATCGAGGAGATCCACTCGCCGCCCGATTTGATGACGTCCTTGGAGCGGTCGGTGATGCGCATGAAGCCATGTTCATCCACCGTGGCGACGTCGCCGGTGTCGAAGAAGCCGTGGTCATCGAGGATGTTGCTGTCGACCTTGTAGTAGGCCTTGGAGACCGCGGGGCCGGACACTTTGAGCCGGCCGAAGGTCTTGCCGTCCCAAGGCAGCTCGGCTCCGGCGTCGTCGGTGATCTTCATCTCGACGCCGAACGGCGGGAACCCCTGGGTCTGCAGCACGTCGAGCTTGGCATCACCTTCGGCGCCGAGGAACGGCGGCTTCAAGGTGGCGAGCGTGCCGATCGGGCTCATCTCGGTCATGCCCCAGGCGTGACGGACGCCGATGCCCATGTCGAGGAAGGCCTGGATCATCGAGCGCGGCATCGCCGAGCCGCCGCACACCACCATCTTCAGATGCGGCAGCGTGAGCTTATGCGCCTGCATGTGCTGCAGCAGCATCAGCCACACCGTCGGCACGCCGGCGGTGTAGGTCACCTTCTCGGTGTCGAGCAGCTCGTAGACCGAGGCGCCGTCGAGCTTGGGCCCGGGCATCACCAGCTTGGTGCCCATCGAAGGTGCGGAGAAGGCGATGCCCCAGCTGTTGGCATGGAACAGCGGCACCACCGGAAGCATTGTGTCTGCCGCTGACGTCCCGAGTGAATCCCGGTTATTGGCCATCAACGCATGCAGCACGTTGGAGCGATGCGAATACAGCACACCCTTCGGATCGCCCGTGGTGCCGGACGTGTAGCACATCGCCGCCGCGGTGTTCTCGTCGAAGGTGCTCCAGGCAAAGTCGCCGTCGGCTTCGCCGATCCACGATTCGTACGCGACGGCGTTCTTGAGCGTGGTCTGCGGCATGTGCGCGGCGTCGGTCAGAACCACATACCGCTCGACGCTCGGCAGCTTGTCAGCGAGCTTCTCGAGCAGCGGCACGAAGGTCAGATCGGTGATGACGATCCGGTCCTGGGCATGGTTGATGATCCAGCCGATCTGCTCGGGGAACAGGCGAGGATTGACCGTGTGACAGATCGCGCCGATTCCCATAATGCCGTACCAGACCTCGAGATGGCGGCCGGTATTCCAGGCAATGGTGGCGACGCGGTCGCCGAGCTTGATGCCGTCGCGCGTCAGTTTCTGTGAAACCTTGAGAGCGCGGTCGTGGATTTGCCGGTAGGTGGTGCGAACGATGGGGCCTTCGACCGAGCGGGTCACGACCTCCTGGGAGCCATGGATTGTCGCCGCATGCTCGATGATCCGGTGACAAAGCAGGGGCCAGTCTTGCATCAAACCAAGCATCAGGTCGTTCCTCCGGTGGTGTTCGCTTTAGGGCAGCGAGGGTCTTTTGGTCCGTTCCATGAATTTTAGCGCGCGCGGCACCCGGCGCAAATGGGCTTGTGGGGGTAATGACGTCGTGGCGGCCCCGATGGTTAGCGCTGCTGCGCTGGGGCTCGCCTTGAGCTGGCTCATGGCCGCAGCGCCGGCGGCCGCGCGCTCCAGTGACGGCGGCCGAACCCACGCGCAACCCGGGTCCGCGTCCGCGGCGCGACCGGATCATCCGATAGCCGTCGTGCCGCTGCCGCAGCCGCGGCCCGACGCGGCGCCGCCGCGGGCCGGGGCCAAGGCCAACGCGACCGCTGATTCGGCTGATGGCGCCGGCAAGCCGGCAGCGGCCGAGGGCGAGCAGGACAAAACCGGGCCCGTCGGACCGCAAAGCGAGACCAATCGCCAGGCCAAGACCGAGACCAAGACCGAGACCAAGACCGAGCTAAAGGCCCCGCCCGGGCCGCCGCCGTCCGCCTGCCGCGTGGCGCTTACCGAGGAGATCGCGGTCGCGCCGTCGATTCCGCCAATCAAGGGGCCGGGCGCCTGCGGCGGCGACGATCTGGTGCGGCTGGAAGCGGTGGTGCTGCCGGACAAGCGGCGGGTGGCGGTCACGCCGGCCGCGGTCATGCGCTGCACGATGGCGACGGCGGTCGCGGGCTGGGTTCGCGGCGATGTCGCGCCGCTCGTGGCGCGGCTCGGCAGCCCGATCGCGGCGCTGGACAATTACGATTCGTACCAGTGCCGCGGCCGCAACAACATCGCCGGTGCGCAGATGTCGGAGCACGGCCGCGCCAATGCGATCGACGTGCGCGGCTTCAAGCTCGCCGACGGCCGCATGATCGAGCTGACCGACCGCACCCAGCCGCGCGATCTGCGCGAGGCCGTGCTGCATTCGGTCTGCACCCATTTCGCGACCGTGCTCGGGCCCGATTCAGACTGGTATCACGAGGATCACATCCATCTCGATCTGGCCGAACGGCGCAGCAACTACCGAATCTGCCAGTGGGACGTGCTCGATCCCTTGCCGAAGGTCGCGCCCTTGATGCCGGCGATGCGTCCGGACGAGGCACCGCCGCGCGAGACGGCCGAGGCCGACGACGAGGACAAAGCGGGCAAGGGAGCAAAAAGCGCCAACAGTGCGGGGCGTGCGGGAGCCGGCAGTGCGGCGGACACCGAGGCGCCGCGCGCATCGCCGCCCGAGACTGCGCCCGGCAATGCGGCTGCGGTCGAGGCCGATGAGACCGAGCCGGCGCCGCCGGCGGCCCCGCAGCCAGCGCCGGCCAAAGCCGGCAAGAAGAAGCACAAGACGAGGTCGTGACTCGCTCGGCGTACCCTGGCGCAAGCTGCATCGGTCCTGGTCGGGACGTTGCCGCTCCGAGCTGGCCGCCATTGGCCGGCTTCTCTGGGTGGCCAAAACATCTGGGTGGCCAAACAAAAGAGCGCCGGTTGCCCGACGCTCTCGAAAGGATGCTAAACGCGTTTCTCGGCTTTTTGATCTCGTTCGCCGCCGGCGTTTATTGCATCGCCGCGTAAGTGCCGCCGCCCTGCAGGGCCATCTGCGGCTTGTAGGGCGAATCGCCCTTCTTCGGATCAAGCACCACGACGATGGTGCCGACCTTGACCCGGTTGTAGAGGTCGATCGCGTCCTCGTTGGTCAGGCGGATGCAGCCCGACGAGATCGAGGCGCCGATATATTCCGGCTGGTTGGTGCCGTGAATGCGGAACAGCGTGTCCTTGCCGTTGGCATAGAGGTACATCGCGCGCGAGCCCATCGGATTGTCCGGACCCGGAGCCACGAAGGTCGGCACGCCCAGGCGCTCGATCTCGCCCTTGGTCGGATGCCAGGCCGGCCACTCGGTCATGGCACCGACCTTGGCGATGCCCGACCACGCCATGGCCTCTTCGCCGACGGTGATGCCGTAGCGGATCGCCTTGCCGCCATCGAGCACGTAATACAAATAGTGGCTATCGGAATCGACAACGATCGAGCCCGGCGCTTCCTTGCGGTGATAGTCGACGATCGCGCGCCGATAGGGCTCGGCCACCGGGGTGTTGGCGTAGCGGATCTTCGCGAGAAGCTCCTTGTCCTTCGGCTTGAACGCTTGGGCGTTGGTCGCTTCATAGGTCGTGGCCTGCATGCAGCCCGACAGCATCAGGCCGACGGCCAGGAGTCCAAGTTTTACCTTCAGCGACATGTCACCAATTCCAATTGATAGCTGACGTTGCAATGACACGGCCGCACCACTGCAGCGCGATTCCACAAGTCCCATTATCGTCAAAATCGGTCTCGATGCCAGCCGATACACGCACAAGTCACGCTGCAACGCCGTGATTGTTGCTTTTTTGCCGCAAAGTTTGGGCCGGTCATCCACAGCTGTGCTCCGAATGGCACGGTTCAGCGTCCCTTGGCGTTGAAGCAGGGCTCGCGGGGCGTTGGCGCGAAAAGCCGATGGACCCTGTCGGCAAGCTGCGTCACAAGGCAGCAGCATCCCGCCGCTAATCCCCCGACAACCACGTTCTGCGATTCGGAGTTTTCCGCATGTTCTCGGTGTTCGTCCCGTCCGAGTCCTCGCTGAAGAAGGCGGCGGTCACCGATCCCTCGGCGTTGCCGGAAAACGCGGTCTGGGTCGACCTGGTCAACCCGAGCGCTGCCGAGGACCGGGCGGTCGAGCAACTGGCGGGGATCGCGGTGCCGACGCGAGAGGACATGCAGGAGATCGAGATCTCCAGCCGCCTGTATATCGAGAACGGCGCGCGCTACATGACCGCGACCCTGATGTGTCACTCCGACACCGACATGCCGCGGACGACCGCCGTGACCTTCATCCTGGCCGGTCATCGCCTGGTGACGGTGCGCTACGACCAGCCGCGGCCGTTCGCAGTGGTCGAGGCCAAGCTCGCCCGCAGCTGTGCGCCGGGGATCACCGGCGAGATGGTGCTGATGGAGCTGCTCGATGCCGTGATCGATCGCTGCGCCGACATCCTCGAGCGCGTCGGCGCTGATATCGATCAGGTCAGCCACGAGATCTTCGAGCCGAACAATGAGCGGCACGGCCATGCGAAGCAGTATTCGCAGATCCTGATCGCGATCGGCCGCAAGGGCGACTTGACCTCGAAGGTCCGCGAAAGCCTGGTCTCGATCGGGCGCCTCGTCACATTCCTGTCGGCGGTGGTCGAAGGCGTGAGATGGTCGAAGGACATGCGTGAGCAGCTCAAGACCATGCAGCGTGACGTCGCTTCGCTGAGCGACCACGCCTCCTATCTCGCCGGCAAGATCACCTTCGTGCTGGACGCGATGCTCGGCGTCGTCAATCTCGAGCAGAACAACATCATCAAGCTGTTCTCGGTCATGGCTGTCGTGCTGATGCCGCCGACGCTGATCGCCTCGATCTACGGCATGAACTTCAAGAGCATGCCCGAGCTCGAATGGGTGCACGGCTATCCGATGGCGCTGGTGCTGATGCTGATCTGTGCGATCGTGCCGTACTACATCTTCAAACTGAAGAAGTGGCTGTAGCGCAGCGCGTCTTGTTATCTCCGTCGCTTCTCTCAGTCATCGTGCCAGGCGTCGCCATGTGTGGATGCGGCGGCGGTGCTTTGACGGCTCGGGAGGCGCATTTCGCGCGCCCTGTTGTTAGTGATGTGGACGCATGTTCGTTCAACGAATGCGCCGCCGGTATGCCGCTATGCACGTCATGCGACACAGTTGGGCGCGCATCGGACATAGTAGGAAATACTTGTTAGGTCGGCCGCAAGGCCGCTGCAAAGACGCCTCAATTCCTCAGGTAAAATTTGACGGGAAGACTGAACGTTTGATCGAAACTTCTCTGCGATAAGTCGGCTCGTGAGCATGACCAACAACGAGCGCGTTCCGCGCGTGGCATGCAAGGCAGAGCTTGAGGGCGCGTCGATCGCGCTCATGGCCAAGAGGCGGCAATGGTTGAGAAACGCATAACGGCATCGAACAACGTGGTCGAGCTCGCCAGCTATCAGCGCGGCCGCGCCGGCATCGTCGTGGCCCATGCGCTATCGCCGCGCACCTGCATCTATTGCGGGGCCGAGCTGGAGGAGGATGAGCGCGAGGATGATTGCTCCAGCGCGCTGAACGTCGAATCCGCCCGGCTGCGCTGGCGCGCCGCCCAGATCCTGCGCGGTCTGGTGTGCGAAGGCTGAACGAACGTCCTCGAACCCTGCGGTATTTCCGCTCCTCGCTCTGGCAGCCGATCAACTGAAATCCCTGCTTGCCGGTGCTGCCGGACCCACAGCGCTCCCGATCCGGGGGCGCTGTTCGTTTGTGACGCCTGAAGCATCAGCATCGATCTTTGCAAGCGGCGTTAATTGCGCATGGGCGTGACGTCCCCGGACTCGTCGAAAGCGGCAAGTCGGTGTGAACCAATTCAGGGACGGGGCCGGCACTCCGTTCGTGACGGGGTGACCACGGTCAGACGTGCTGACCGCCGTTGATGTGGATCTCGGCGCCGTTGACGTAGGAGCTGGTCTCCGAGCACAGCACGTAGATGATCTTGGCGACCTCGTCGGGGGTGCCGAGGCGCTGCATCGGGATCTGCTCCTGCACGATCTTCTCGGTGCCCGGCGACAGGATCGAGGTGTCGATCTCGCCCGGCGCGATCGAGTTGACGCGCACGCCGACGCGGCCGAAATCCGAGGCCATCTCGCGGGTCAGCGCCGCCAGCGCCGCCTTCGAGGTCGCATAGGCCGCGCCGGCAAAGGGGTGCACGCGTGAGCCGGCGATCGAGGTTACGTTGACGACGGAGCCCTTGGCCGCCTTCAGTTCCTTGATCAGGCCGCGCGCCATCATGATCGGCGCGAAGAAGTTGACGCGGAAGACGTGATTCCAGGTGTCGAGATCAGTGTCGACGGTGCCGAGCCGGGCGCCGCCGGCGCCCTTCGGTGAGATCGCGGCGTTGTTCACCAGCGCATGCAGCTCGCCGCCGTCGATCCGCTGCTTGATCTCCGCGATCGCCCGCACGGTGTCCTGGGGATCCGACAGGTCGACCTGGACATGGTCCTCGGGGCCGGCGCCCCACGGGCATTCCTCGGGAAAGGGATGCCGCGAGCAGGTGAGGACGCGCCAGCCCGCGGACGAGAAGCGGATCACCGTGGCATGGCCGATGCCGCGGCTGGCGCCGGTCAGCAGCATGGTTCGCCGCGGCTGGTTGGAAGAGGTCGGCGGCATGGCTTGGGTCTCTCACGATCCTCGAAGGATCAGTTTACCACAATGGTTGGGTTTTCGCTGCGCGATTCATGCGCAGCGATTCGGAGCGTGTGTTGAAGGCGCGTGCGATGAGGCGGCGTGTCAGAGATCCGCCGTTACGGATACATCCTCACCTTGGTCCACGACCCGCCGGCAGCCTCGCGCCGGAATTCGATGCGGTCGTGCAGCCGGAACGGCCGGTCGTGCCAGAACTCCATGCGGACGGGCGTGATGCGCCACCCGCTCCAGCCGGGCGGACGCGGCACCTCGCCGATGATGTATTGCGCGGCGACCTTGGCGATCGCCTGCTCGAAGGCGAAGCGGCTCTCCAGCGGCTGCGACTGCTTGCTGGCCCAGGCGCCGAGCTGCGCCTGCTTCGGCCGGGTCGCGAAATAGGCGTCGGCCTCTTCGTCGGTCACCGGCGTCACCAGGCCGCGGATGCGGACCTGCCGGCGCAGCGACTTCCAGTGAAACAGCAGCGCGGCCTTTGGATGGGCGGCAAGCTCCTGGCCCTTCTGGCTGGCCTTGTGGCTGTAGAACACGAAGCCGTCTTCGTCATAGCCCTTCATCAGCACCATGCGCACGTCCGGCAGCCCGTCGGCGTCGACGGTCGACAGCGCCATCGCATTCGGATCGTTCGGCTCGCTCCTCGTGGCCTCCGCGAACCATTCGGCAAACAGCGCAAACGGCTCGCCGGCCTGGGTAAAATCAGCCGATGTACCGGATGTTAAGGTTGTCTGGTGTTTGATGTTCGTGGGGTCGGTCATGTGTATGGGGAGTCCGAGTTTTGCGTTCACCCGCGGCCAGGCGCGTGCAAGTCCATTCTGGTCCGGCCCTATATAGGGCATCGGTCCGGCTTGGCCTATCCGCGATCGGTCATGCCGGCACCGCTTTGACACTCATTCTAATCGGCTTGTCCGGCGGCGGCTGCAGCCTGTCGCGACCCGAGGCGGCCTATGCCAAGATGGAGGATGCGGAGATCACCGGCGCGATCAGCCCGCCGCCCGAGCGCGAGCCGACCGAATCCGATCTCGCCTTCGCCCGCAACGCGGCGTCCGACGTGCTGACCAGGGGCACCAAGGATTCCAGCCAGCCCTGGCAGAACCCGCAGACCGGCGCCCGTGGCTCGGTAACCCCGATCGCCAAGTCGTATGCGGGAGAGAATGGCCGGACGTGCCGGGATTTCCTGGCAAGCTACGTCAACGGCAGGACCGAGCGCTGGCTACAGGGCTCGGCGTGCCGGATCGAGCGCGGACGCTGGGACATCCACACGCTCAAACCCTGGCAGCAAAGCTAGCGGGACGTGGCTGGAACCCGTTGCAAAAATACAACGGCCTCCCCAGATGAAATGCGAAGCGGGCGGGGAGCCCATAGGTTAGTATCGGATTTTCGACAAGGAGACGTGACGGATGCGCGACCCCTATGAGGTCTTGGGGGTGCCGCGAAGCGCCAGCGCTGCGGCCATCAAGAGCGCCTATCGCAAGCTCGCCAAGAAGCATCATCCCGACAGCAACAAGGATGATCCGAAGGCATCGGCCAGGTTTGCCGAGCTCAATTCGGCCAACGAGATCCTGGGCGATGAGGAGAAGCGCAAGCAGTTCGATCGCGGGGAGATCGACGCCGAGGGCAAGCCACGTTTCCAGGGCTTCCCTGGCGGCGGGGCTGGCCGTGGCGGTCCGGGCGGCGGCTTCGAGAACTACACCTTCCGCAGCGGCGGCGGGCCGGGCGGCGGCGGTTTCGGGGGCGGCGGCTTCGAGGACATCCTGAACAGCATGTTCGGCGGCGCCCAGCGTGGTCCGCGCGGCGGTGGCAGCCCATTCGAGTTCGACAATGGCGGTGTCGGCGTCGATCTCGACCTGAAGGTGACGATGTCGGTCACGCTCGAGGAGTCCGTCAAGGGCGGCGAGAAGCGCGTGCGGCTGCCGTCCGGCAAGGAGCTCAACGTCAAGGTTCCGCCCGGCGTGACCGCCGGCCAGCAGATCCGGCTCAAGGGGCAGGGCGAGAGCGTGCCGGGGCACCGGCCGGGCGATCTGCTGATTACCATCCAGATCGCGCCGCATCCCTTCTTCAAGGTCGAGGGCAGCGACGTCAGGCTCGATCTGCCGATCACGCTGTATGAGGCGGTGCTGGGCGCCAAGGTGCGCGCGCCGACGCTCAGCAGCGCGGTCGAGCTGTCGATCCCGAAGAACACCTCCAGCGGCCGGACCTTCCGGCTGAAGGGCAAGGGCCTGCCCAAGAGCGACGGCACGGCGGGCGATCTGTTCGTCACGACCAGAATCGTGCTGCCCGATGGCAACGATGCCGAGCTCGAGGCGCTGATGACCAAATGGCGCGATCGCCATCCTTACAATCCGCGCAGCAACCTCTCCTGAGGTTGCGCGTTGCGCACCACTCGGGTGAAAAGCTGACGACCAGCTTGAAACTTGAGAAAAAAGTGCGGCCTCGAAAGGGGGACCAGCGCGGTACAAAACCCCGATCGAGGCCGCTTCCGTGTCGATCGGCGGATCGAACACTCGTCATTTTTTCGTGAGTAACTGGCGCGATATTGAGACGCGCCGGTGCCATGATTCCAGATTTTCGGTGACCGAATTGCGGCATCGACCTTGGCGTGTGGCGGTCCGGTGGCGGGCCTGCCCCAAGTCACGTCGATGCCTGGCCTGCAGACGCCCCGCAACCGCTTCTGACGATGACCGGATTCGGCGGAAGGCGGGATCAGGCGGCGATCGAAACGTGACGCAGCGCTAGCCGCCCGTCCGTTCGGACTGGTCATAAACAAGGCGCGCAACCTGAGTGAGACGCGTCTGGTCGCTGCCGCCGCTGACGACGTAGCTGACCCCGCGCTCCGTCCAGGACAGCGCAGCCGTGCTGCCCTGCGTCGTGTAGCGCATCTGGGCCGCCTCGATCCCCGCCTTGGTCGCATATACCGTGAAACGCTCGCCCGAGGGGCTCTCATACATCAGGAACGAGGCCGGTCCGGTCGGACCCGGCAGCAGCCGGCCGCCGACGAGCTTGAGCCCGGTCGTTTCCAGTTCGGGCGCCTGCACGGTGCGGCCGCAGCGCCGCGTCAGCCATTGCTGCAGGTGAGTCTTCTCCTCGCCCGGAACCTCGACCGGATGGCGCACGTCGACGACATAGAGCCGGTGCGCGTCGAGCGCCTCACCAGTCAGGATCTGGAGCGGCGACGGCGACAATGCCGCGCCATGCGCGAGCCAGCCGATCGTGCCGCCGGCCGCGAACGCGACGAGGCTTGCCGCGGCCGCACCGATGATCCAGCGGCGCGGCCGCCGATCCAGACGGTCGAGCTCGAGACGCGGCGGCACCGGCTCGTTGGTCACGGAATCGTAGCGGGCATGCAGCGCCTCGGCCATGCTGCGCCAGGATTCGACCCGTTCCGCCTCCGCCGGATTCGCGGCGAGCCAGCGCTCGACATCGCTGCGGCGCTCCACCGGCAGCTCATTGTCGACATAGGCGTGCAGCTCGTCTTCGGTGACGGGAATGGTGGGATCGGTCATGATCTGGATCTCGTTGCAGTCGAGCGGCCACGCCGAGGCGCGATCGCAGCGGCCCTGGTCAGGCGAACCCGGTAGAGCGGCTTTTGTGCGATGAAGGGCGGGGTCATTTCACTCTCCGCAGCGCCGGCCGCTCGCCCTCGATGACGGCCCGGACATGGGCGCGGGCGCGCGCGAGACGGGACATCACGGTGCCGATCGGCACGCCCTGGATGTCGGCCACCTCGCGGTAGCTCATGCCTTCGAGCACGACGAGCAGCAGCACCGCGCGCTGCTCCTCGACCAGGGTCGCCAGCGCACGCGCGATGTCGCGGCCCTCGGCCTCGGTGCCGCTGGCATCGGGATTGTCGTCCTGCAGCGGCATCAACAGCGGCCGCCGCGCCAGCGAGCGCCGACGGTTCTTGTTCAGATTGGTCAGGATCGTGTACAGCCAGCTCCGCAAATCCCCGCCCAGGAACAGCCGCTCCGAGCGCAGCGCCCGTACCAGGGTGTCCTGGACCAGATCGTCGGCGGCGTCCATGTCGCGCGCCAGCGCCCGGGCATAGCGGCGCAGTGCCGGGATCATGGCCTCGACGCTCTGGCGAAACGCGCTCATGGGGTGCCCTGCGGCCGTTCGAAGTTGGGACAGAGGCGTGGGCCGCAACCGCGCCTTGCACAGATGATAACACCGCAGAGACAGGCCTATTCCGACGGGGCAGGCCGCGCCGGGAGTTTGCCACAGAGCGGACGGAATGGGGCTGTACCGGGCCAGACCGGTGGTGTACGTCCACAGTTAATAATCAGTTCGATGGGAAGCCGCATGGCGCAGATTTCAGGTTTGATGCAGGGCAAGCGCGGGGTGGTTCTCGGCGTGGCCAACAACCGCTCGATCGCCTGGGGCATCGCCAAGGCGGCGCGCGCGGCCGGTGCGGAGATCGCACTGACCTACCAGGGCGACGCGCTGAAGAAGCGCGTCGAGCCGTTGGCCGCCGAGCTCGGCGGCCTCGTGCTCGGCCATTGCGACGTCACCGATGCCGCCACCATCGACGCCGTGTTCGACGTGCTGAAGGAGAAGTGGGGCAAGATCGATTTCGTCGTCCACGCCATCGCCTTCTCCGACAAGGACCAGCTCGACGGCCGCTACATCGAGACCACGCAGGACAATTTTTCCAAGAGCATGCTGATCAGCTGCTACTCGCTGACCGCGATCGCGCAGCGCGCCGAGAAGCTGATGACCGAGGGCGGCTCGATCATCACGCTGACCTATTACGGCGCCGAGAAGTGGATGCCGCACTACAACGTGATGGGCGTCGCCAAGGCCGCGCTCGAGGCCAGCGTGCGCTACCTCGCCGCCGATCTCGGCGAGAAGAACATCCGCGTCAACGCGATCTCGGCGGGGCCGATCAAGACGCTGGCCGCGTCCGGCATCGGCGATTTCCGCTATATCCTGAAGTGGAACGAGTACAACGCGCCGCTGCGCCGGACCGTGACCATCGATGAGGTCGGCGACAGCGCGCTGTATCTGCTGTCCGACATGTCGCGCGGCGTCACCGGCGAGGTGCACCACGTCGATTCCGGCTATCACGTCGTCGGCATGAAGCGGCCGGAGGCGCCCGACATCTCGCTCAGCAACTCCGTCGGCGCCAAGGAGTAGCATTTTCCTGCAATGCCCCGGCCCACGATCTACTACATCCGCCACGGCGAGACGGAATGGAATGCGCTCGGCCGCCTGCAGGGCACGCAGGACATTCCGCTCAATGCGCTCGGGCGCGTGCAGGCGGTCCAGGCCGGCAACATCCTTGGCCAGCTGATCGCGCGCAACGGCGATGATGCGGCGCGCCTGCCTTATGTCGCGAGTCCGCTCAGCCGGGCACGCGCGACCATGGAGCTGGTGCGCGAGACCTTGAAGCTGCCGGCCGAGGGCTACGCGCTCGATGCGCGGCTGCGCGAGATCGGCTATGGCAAATGGGAGGGCGCGACCCTGCCGGAGATGCAGGCCGCCGATCCCGCGTTTTACGCGCAGCGCCTGACCGACAAATGGTCGCTGGCGCCGGAGGGCGGCGAGACTTATGCCGATGTCGAGCGCCGCGTGCGCGACTGGTATGATCAGCTCACCGGCGATATCGTCGCCGTCGCCCATGGCGGCACCGCGCGGGCGCTGATGGTCGCGCTCGGCTTCGAAACGCCGCACGGCGCCGTCGATCTTCCGATCCAGCAGGGCGCAGTCTATGTGTTCGGCCAGGACGGATTCGAGAAGTTCAGCTAGTTTATCCGCGTCGTTCCGGGATGCGGTTTTCCTGATTGGGTGATCAGCTCATGTCCTTCAACACCTTCGGCCACCTGTTCCGCGTCACCACCTTCGGCGAGAGCCATGGCGTGGCCATCGGCTGCGTGGTCGACGGCTGCCCGCCGCGCATTCCGCTGGAGCCTGCGGAGATCCAGGTCGATCTCGACCGCCGCCGGCCCGGCCAGTCGCGCTTCACCACCCAGCGCCAGGAGCCGGATCAGGTGAAGATCCTCTCCGGCGTCATGCCCGATCCCGACACCGGCATGCAGGTCACCACGGGCACCCCGATTGCGCTCCTGATCGAGAACACCGACCAGCGCTCGAAGGATTATTCCGAGATCAAGGACAAGTTCCGCCCGGGCCATGCCGACTTCACTTACGAGGCGAAATACGGCCTGCGCGACTATCGCGGCGGCGGCCGTTCCTCGGCGCGCGAGACCGCGACCCGTGTCGCGGCCGGCGCCATCGCCCGCAAGATCCTGCCCGCGGTCAAGGTGCGCGGCGCGCTGGTGCAGATGGGCCCGCACAAGATCGATCGTGAGAAGTGGGACTGGGACGAGATCGCGCGCAACCCGTTCTTCTGTCCCGACAAGGACAAGGCGGCGTTCTTCGAGGACTATCTCGACGGCATCCGCAAATCAGGCTCGTCGATCGGCGCGGTGCTCGAGATCGTCGCTGAAGGCGTCCCGGCAGGGTTGGGCGCGCCGCTGTACGGCAAGCTCGACGCGGAGCTGGCAGGGGCAATGATGAGCATCAATGCGGTGAAGGGCGTCGAGATCGGCGCCGGCTTCGCTGCGGCCGAGCTGACCGGCGAGGAGAACGCCGACGAGATGCGCTCGGCCAATGACGGCACGCGCTTCCTGTCCAACAATGCCGGCGGCATCCTCGGCGGCATCGCCACGGGACAGCCGATCGTGGTGCGCTTCGCGGTCAAGCCGACCTCGTCGATCCTCACCCCGCGCCAGACCGTCGACCGCGCCGGCCACGAGACCGAGATCCTGACCAAGGGACGTCACGACCCCTGCGTCGGCATCCGCGCCGTGCCGGTGGGCGAGGCGATGATGGCCTGCGTGCTCGCCGATCACCTGCTGCGCCATCGCGGCCAGGTCGGATAGCGGCCTCGGATTCGTCTCGCCTTTACCGTTGTCACGGTGAGGCCTAGTGTTAGGCCATGACTCCCGCTCGTCTGCAGGCGATAATCGACTGGATGGTGGACGGTGCGCGCACGGCCGCAACGCCGCCCAAGATGATGGCCGAGGCCTGTGAGCGGCTGACACAGGCCGGCATTCCACTCTGGCGGGTCGGCATTTTCCTGCAGACCCTGCATCCCGAGGTTTTCGGACGCGGTTTTCTCTGGCGGCCCGGCGAAGACGTCGTGATCAACTCGGTCGATTTCGGCTTTCTCCAATCGCCGGAATTCCGGCAGAGCCCGCTCTCCGTCGTGTTCGAGCAGGGTCGTGAAGTCCGCGCCGATCCACGGGCCGCCTCGTCCGAGGCCTATCCGGTCCTGCTCGATCTGCGTGACGAGGGCGCGACGGACTATCTGGCGCTGCCGATGACGTTCCTGGATGGCGACGTCCATGCGTCGAGTTGGACCACCAAACAGCCCGGCGGCTTCACCGCAGCCCAGGTCGATGCGATCAGGTCGCTGATCCCGGCCCTGTCACGCTACATCGAGATCGTGGGGCTGCAACGCATCGCCTCGATGCTGCTCGACACCTATGTCGGCAATCGTGCCGGCGAGCGCATCCTCGCCGGTCAGATCCGCCGCGGCCACGCCGAGACGATGCATGCCGCGATCTGGCTGTCGGATCTGCGCGGGTTCACGGCGCTGTCGGATCGCTTGCCGTCGGAGATGGTGGTCGACATCCTCAACCTGTACTTCGATTGTCAGGTCGGGGAGATCCGGCAGCGTGGCGGCGAGGTCTTGAAGTTCATGGGGGACGGCCTGCTGGCCGTGTTTCCGATTGCGGATGAGGACGGCGACCCCGCCGAGGTCTGCGCGCGCGTGCGCGATGCGGCGCGCGCCGCCCGCGCCAAGGTCACGGCGCTCGAATACCGGATCGGCGAGACGGTCGAGCGCTTCCGCTTCGGGCTCGCGCTGCATGTCGGACCGGTGCTGTACGGCAATATCGGCGGCGGCAACCGGCTCGATTTCACCTGCATCGGCCCGGCCGTCAATCTCGCCGCCCGGCTGGAGAAGATCGCCGCGCGTCTGAAGCGCACCGTGGTCGCCTCCGAGGCCTTCGCCGGCGCCTGTGCCGAGCCATGGACCGATCTCGGCGCATTTCCGATCGCTGGCTTTGCGACCGAGCAGCGCGTGTTTGGCTTGCGCGAGGAGGACGATCAGGTCTCGGGCTCGGTGGTGAACAGCAAGGGATAGCCCTTGGCGCGCCCGGCATCGGTCGCGCGCGTCGCCTTGGTCTCGGCGACATCCTTGGTGAACACGGCGACCACGCAGACGCCGAGCTTATGGGCGGTGATCATGACCTTGTAGGCCTGGTCCTCGGTCATGCGAAATTCCGACTTCAGGATCATCACCACGAAATCGCGCGGCGTGAAGTCGTCGTTGACGAGGATGACCTTGTAGAGCCGCGGACGCTCGGTCTTGGTGCGCACCTTGGTCTTCGGCTTGGCGACGGCGTCGTTCATGTCAGGCGCGCTCGTGTGTTCCTGATGCGGCGGAGACGTCACAATACAGCCTTCGGCGGCTCCGGGAAACCACGGGCGCCACGCCATTGGTCGAACAACGCACGCCGCGCCCGGCCGGATCAGCATCCGGACAAACCCTGGGACTAACTGGAATGTGAATGGATGCGTGCGTTCCCGCTTTGCTGACTGCAGATTGCATGTCACCATCATCAGACGCGATTGGAGGCAGCTCATGCGCTGGTGGATCTCGATCGGGGTGGCGTGTCTGGCGGGGGCCCTGGCGGGCGGCGACGTCGTGACCGTCGTGGCAGCGCCCGGGGCACAGCCGCCGCAACTGAGCGAGAAGGAGGCCTCCGTCGATGTCGAGCTCATCCTCGCCGTCGACGTGTCCTACTCGATGGACCTCGACGAGCTGGCGATCCAGCGTGAAGGCTATGCCCAGGCGCTCAGCTCGCGCGAATTCCTTCAGGCCCTGAAAAACGGCGTGCATGGCCGCATCGCCGTCACCTATTTCGAATGGGCGGCCTCCAGCGACCAGAAGATCATCATTCCCTGGCGCCTGATCGATGGACCGGAAAGCGCCGACGCCGTCGCTTCCGAGATCATGAAGACGCCGATCCGCCGGGCGTCACGCACCTCGATCTCGGGGGCGATCTATTTCGCGATGCCGCTGTTCGAGGAGAACCCGTATCGCGGGTTGCGCCGGGTCATCGACATTTCCGGCGACGGGCCGAACAACAATGGTCCCTCGCCGGTGACGATGGCGCGCGACGAGGCCGTGAGCAGGGGGATCACGATCAACGGCCTGCCGATCATGGTCAAGGAGCCGTCCTACTCCACGATGGATATCGAGAACCTCGACCTCTACTACAAGGATTGCGTCACCGGCGGCCGCGGCTCGTTCGTCGTCGCGATCAAGAGCCGCGACGAATTCAAGGAAGCCATCCGCACCAAGCTGCTGATGGAGGTCGCCGGCCGCGCGCCGCCGCCGCGGATCGTGCCGGTCGCCGACGATACCGGCAAGGAGCCGCGTGTCTCCTGTCTGATCGGCGAGAAGATCTGGCAGGACCGCTGGGGACGGTGAACGGGCCTGCGCCTGCCGTCGCCCGGCGCGAAGCAATCGCGGATCAAAAACCGCCATCGGCGCGCGCGGACAGTATCAGCGCGCCTCTCCGGCATGGTCAGCCGCGCCGCGCACCCAGCGAACATGCGCGGGACACAAGTGGCGGTATGTCGATCTTGCGTGGATAATTGCTCCTCGTCACCGATCTGATGAGTCTGTGACCTTGCGGCCACACACGGGCCAAAAACCAGGAGTTGTGAGGCCGTCAATTTCTCTTTGCCACGGTGCCGCCGTGATTGGGCCGCGACCATGAACGGGTTGAGGCAGAGGCGCACAGAACATGCGTATTTTCGACCGGACAGAAGGTCCCGCGCAGCGCGACGCGCACCATTCATTGACCCGTGGCTCGTTGACCCGTGGCGGCCCGGCAGGGCTCGCCCGCCTGCTCGTCAGGACGAGCGTCGTGTGTGCGGCCGCGGCGTCGCTCGCCGCCTGCGCGCAATCATCAGGGGTCCGGCAGGCGCGCCTGACGGCGCCGACCAGGCAGGCCGCCGTCGAATTTCGTCCCCAGGTCCAGCGTGCGGAGACAGCGCCGGAGTCGGTCGTGCGCGTGCGCCAGGCCGAGCTCAGCCCGCCGCCGGAGCGCGCCGCATCGTCGGGCCTCGCCAGCTATTATTCGGAAGGGCACAGAACCGCGAGCGGCGAGCGCTTCAACCCTTCCGAGCTGACGGCCGCCCATCGCAGCCTGCCGTTCGGCACCCGCCTGCAGGTCACCAACGTCCGGACCGGACGTTCGGTGGTGGTACGCGTCAACGATCGCGGGCCGTTCGTGCACGGACGCGTCGTCGACGTGTCCTACTCGGCCGCCCAGGCGCTCGGCATGGTCAACACCGGCGTCGCGCCGGTGAAGGTCAGCGTGGTGAGATAGAAGTCCCATACGTCATTGCGAGCGGAGCGAAGCAATCCAGAATCCTTGCTGAGCCCTGGATTGCTTCGCTTCGCTCGCAATGACGACGTTGGTGTCAGCTCACCGCACCAGCCGCGCCACCAGCTCGACATGCGGCGTGTGGCGGAACTGATCGACCGGCACCACGGTCTCAAGCTTGTAGCCGCCGTCGATCAGCATGCGGACGTCGCGGGCGAAGGTCGTGACGTTGCAGGACACTGCGACGATGACCGGCACCTTGCTCGCCGCGAGCTGCCTGGCCTGCGCCTGCGCGCCCTGGCGCGGCGGGTCGAACACGACGGCGTCGATCTCGCGCAATTCCTGCGGCATCAAGGGACGGCGGAACAGGTCCCGCGTCTCGGCCTTGATCGGCTTGAGGCCTTGTGTGCCGGCGGCCTTCTGCAGCGCTGCGATCGAGCCGGTGTCATTGTCCATGGCGGTGACGCGTGCGCGGGCCGCGAGCCGCAGCGCGAACGGGCCGACGCCGCAGAACAGGTCGGCGACGTGCCTGGCCTTGCCGACGCGCTCGTCGACCAATCGCGCCAGCGTCTCCTCGCCCTGCACGGTCGCCTGCAGGAACGATCCCGGCGGCAGCGTCACCTGCGCTGTGCCCATCATCACGACGGGCGGATTGCGCATCAGCACCAGTTCGCCGTGCCGCGTCAGCCGCGCCAGGCGGTGCTGCTCGGCGAGACGCGACAGCGCCGCGATGCGCGACGGCGGCAGCGGACCGGAGCCGCGGACGTCGACGTCGAGGCCGTTGCCGGTCGCGGTCGCCTGGAGGTCGAGCGGCTTGCCGGTCGGCTTCAAGGCTTCCGCGAGCGCCCACGCCGCCTCCAGCGCGCCGTCGAGGCCGGGATCGAGGATCGGGCAGCGGTCGATCGGGACGATCTCATGGCTGCTGGCAGCCGAGAAGCCGACCCTCAGCACCTCATGCGTGCCCATCCGCGCGTGGAAGGTGGCACGGCGGCGGCCGGCGCCATGCGCGTCGATCAGATCGGCGATTTCGCAATCGACCTTCGCCGCGCGCAAGGTCTCGACGACGATGTTGCGCTTCCACTGCTGGTAGCCTTCGGGCCTCCAGTGCTGGATCGCGCAGCCGCCGCAGACGCCGAAATGCGGACAGAACGGCGTGATGCGCTCCGCGCTCGGCGTCTCCACCGCCAGCAGCTTGCGGCGATCGGGATGGCCGGGAATCGCGGCGGCCTCGACGGTCTCGCCGGCCAGTGTGCAGGGCACGTAAAGCGCCTCACCTGACGACAGCGAGACGCCGTCGCCGCGATGGCCGACATGGTCGATGACGAGACGCTCAACCATGGCGGCGCGCTCCCAGGAAGAATTCGGCGTTGCCGTCGCCGCCCTTGATCGATGACGGAAAGATCTCGATGTCGCTGCAGCCGAGCGAGGCCGCGAAGGCGGCGATGTCGTCACAGACGGCGGCATGCACGCTCGCATCCTTGATGATGCCGCCTTTGCCGTGCGCGCCCTTCGCCTCGAATTGCGGCTTGATCAGCGCCAGCAGGCTCATCGGCGAGGCCGCCAGCGTCAATGCAACCGGCAGCACCGCCTTCAACGAAATGAAGCTGCAGTCGATCACGACGATGTCCGGCCGTTGCGGCAGCCGCTTGCCGTCATAGCTGCGAATGTCGGTCTGCTCCATCGAGATGATCTTCGGATGACCGCGCAGCGAGGGATGCAATTGGTCGCGGCCGACATCGATCGCAAACACGACCGCCGCGCCATTGGCCAGCAGCACCTCGGTGAAGCCGCCGGTGGAGGCGCCGACATCAAGGCAGACATGGTCCTCGACCTCGATGCCGTAATGCTCGAGTGCCGCCGCGAGCTTGACGCCGCCACGCGACACCCAGGGATGGGCGGGCTCGGCCTGCAGCACGGCGTCGGCGGGAACGCTCTCCGAAGCCTTGCCGACCTGCTTGTCATTGGCGAACACGAGTCCAGCCTCGATCGCCGCCTGCGCCCGCGCACGGCTCTCGAACAGGCCGCGTTCGACCAGCAGGACATCAGCGCGTTTGCGGGGAGGGGGCATTTGTCTGATCAATGGTCATGAGTTGTGGAGTTTGCGCCCCAATTTCGGTGTCGTCCCGGGCAAGCATCAGCGCGCATCGCGCGTTGATGCGTCGACCCGGGATCCATAACCACAGGACGTAGTTTGTAGGAAGATGGCAACTACGAGTCTGCCCAACACGGCGTCCTGTGGTTATGGGTCCCTGCGTTCGCAGGGACGACAGCGGAGGGTGAGGCGGGATGGTGCCTCAGAGCGAGATGCGTAGAGCTTGTGAGCCAATTTGAGTTCGCAGCTGAGCTTACGCCGCGGGGGCTG